>CAWJRE010000022.1:0-655832 GCA_963845075.1 uncultured Alphaproteobacteria bacterium
ATGGCGGCGCTTCGGCATGATGCGGTCCCCGTCCCTGCGGGCCTCAGGACGTTCTATACGCGGACTTCGCTTCAATCCTCGGCCATTCCAGCCAAAGCCGCGCTACGCTGCCACAGCATCAAAGCCAATCGGTCGTCCCGCGCCGACAACGAGGGCGTAGTCCGGCGGCACTTGTAAAAGTAATGCCCGGTTGTCGCAGCCACTTCCGGCGAAGACGCAAGGTAAACAATAGTTTCCGCGCCTTTAACCGGTGATATCGCGAAAGACTTGGCGAACCAAGTCAAGTAAGATATCAAGCCACCGCTCTGGTCACCAAAACGTGTGGCGACGAAACCAGGATGTAGGCAATTCGCAGTCACGCCAGTGCCGCGCAGGCGTCGAGCAAGTTCGCGCGTAAACAAGATGTTGCAAAGCTTAGAGCGACCGTAAGCCTTTATGGCTCCGAAGCTTTGCGCCGATTGCAGTTCGTCGAAATCCAAAGCAGCGCCCTGATGTGAAGCGGACGCCGTATTGATAACGCGCGCAGCTCCCGCTGCTAACAGCCGTTCACGCAATTTCTCTGTCAAGACAAAATAGGCCATATGATTGAGCGCGAACGTGGACTCAAGTCCGTCCTCCGTCAGCCGGCGCGTGCCGAACAGTGCACCTGCATTGTTGATCAGGACATCGATGGGCGGCTCATTGGTAGCTACCTGTGCCGCCACACGTTCCATCTCGCTCAAGCGTGTGAGATCGGCAAAATAGATAGAGTGAGCGAGATTGGGCGCATGGATATGAAGCCGCGCAAGCGTCGCATCTCCGCGCACCTTGTCCCGCGCGATCAAGACAATGCGAGCGCCCATTGTGGCAAGCGTTTCCGCGGCGATTTCGCCAATCCCCGATGTACCACCAGTGATAACAACAGTCTTGTCTTCCATGAGCTTTCTCATATGCGGCCAATTAGCTCATAGTTACAAGCGGGCGTTTTCGTAGGGCCGGCAAGCCAGTGTTGAAAGCGGCGAGCGAAAGGTTGCTGCCGATGCGATTATCTGCTTCCAGTGCTGCATCCCGATGGAATGGGATTTCTCAGTCGCGGCGGTGGCAAGGTGGTACAAGTATCCATTCACGCACCAGCGCGCATAGCCTGACCAACTAGCGCCTTGCCCAACGACCAAATGGCGCCGGGTACGCGCTCACTGTCGGCAATAACCGACTCGAAAGCCTTCGCGACGTATTCGCAATCCGCGGCAGAAATGACAAGAGCTGGCAAAAGTTTTACAATGTGACCCGTGTGACTAGCGACTTGGCTGAGGATTTTATGCTCTTTTAGCAGCGGCATGGTGATGAGTTGACAGAACAAGCCTTCTCTCGAAGTTTCTAGTGCGTGCCATGATGCCTTTAGTTTCAGAGACTTTGGCGGTCCGAATTCGATGCCGATCATGAGCCCTTTGCCGCGCACCTGGTTCAGAAATTCATAACGCGGGATCATTGCTGAAAGGGCTTGCAACAACTGCTCTCCCATTCGCGCGGCATTCTCGATCAAGCGCTCCGACGCGAGCACATCAAGAGTCGCTATTCCAGCCACCATCGCCAAGTCATTGCAACCGAAGGTCGACCCATGCGCAACAGCGCGTTCCATGCAATCGAAGACTTTATCGAATATTTTCTTGCGAGTCAAGAACAGCCCCGACCGGCACATGTCCGCCGGACAATGTTTTGGCAAGAAGAACCATGTCTGGTTCGACGTTCCAGTGCTCGATCGCCAGGAAGCGGCCAGTACGTCCGACGCCGGTTTGAACTTCATCAGCGATAAACAATGTTCCGTACCGGCGGCAAAGATCGGCAGCGCTTTTGAGATAATCGTTGGCCGGCATATTTACGCCCTTGCCTTGAATCGGCTCGACAATAAAGGCGGCCGCCGTCCGCGAATGAAGCGCTCTCTCGAGCCCAACCAAATCGTTGAAGGGGATGCGAATGCAGCCAGGAAGGAACGGTGCAAAGCCGTTGCGATAAATATCGTCGCCGTTGATAGATAACGCCCCATAGGAAAGCCCGTGAAAAGCGTGCTCGCAGTAGATGATGCCGGGGCGACCGGTGGCTGCGCGCGCGAACTTGATAGCCGCCTCGACAGCCTCCGATCCAGAATTCAAGAAAAATGCTTTGTCGAGATACGGCACGCGCGCCAGCAGCCGCTCGGCGAGTATGGCCGCGAGCGTCGATACATCCATCTGAACGAGATTGGGGAGTTGGCTATCGAGGACGCTCTTTAGCGCCTCCCGCAAAGTGGGATGGTTTCGCCCAACAGCGAACACACCAAACCCGCTCAACAAATCGAGATAGCGAATGCCCTCTCTATCGTAGAGATATTGCCCCTCACCACGACAAAAACCGACATCATACCCGATCGCTTTGAGGACCCGAACCATTTGCTCGTTTAGGTAGCGACTGTGCAATGCGAAGCGGTCACGTTCTCGCGTATCAAACAAACCGGTGATATCGTAGCCCATGGGCATCCCCTTGCCTTCCAGATTTGCGATGCCAATCACTTCCACGAAGCGCAGGCGCGCGAGCGTCGCCTCTTTGTATTAGTTGATTTGCTGTTCATGCCCCCATGGGAACTCAATCGCCGGAGTCCTTTTGACAACCTATCAATTCAGAAGCTTTTTGCGCCCTTCCTCATGCACCATCACCACTTTTGACGTGTTCCCTCTGGCGTGCAACGGAATCCCAAAGCTCTACATAGTTGGGAAATTTTCTAAGCGTCTTGTCGTACCGCGTTGGCTCAAGCCATGGCAGCGCCATCCGCATGGCTATATTGATGACGTATGACGTATGCTTTACATAGAGATCCACCGGCTTTAACCGGTGTCGAAGATGCAGCTTCGGGTCGTAATTCAATCCAGTACTTTGAAAGTATTTGTATCCATTTGCCATGCCCCACCTCACCAAGTCACGGAAAACATAGTGGTAAAGGTGAAGCCGTATAGCCACGCCGTAGTCGAGGCCCAGGTATTCCGCGAACATGGTGTCGCCGTGCACTATGCATTCGCCAAAGGCTACAGCCTTGCCTGCGCGACGCCAGACGAAGAAACGCGCCCGATCTGGCATCATTTTTCCAAGCCGACAAAAATACTCCTTCGTCAGCTTTTCAAAATGGAGCTTCGAACGATCATATACCTGAACGTAAAGAGGGTATATTTCATCGATAATCGACGTTACGTCGTTGCTCACGGTAAGCTCAATCGGCACACCGACAGTCGCTCTAAATTTTTTCCGGAGCTTAGATCGTGTTGCGCTGTTGAGGGCCTTCTGCATGTATTCGTCAAAGCTTGAATATTGGATGTTGAGCACGGTTAGTGGCATGCTTGGTAGTCTGGTGAACCCGCCCTGGACGAAGCATGACAGCACATCCCGATAACTATCGGGAAATTCTTTGAGAACAATGAGTCGCACTCCGAGTCTGCGCGCATGCCTTGCGATCGTGCTGGCCAAGAGTTGTGCATGTGTAGCATGGCTTGCATCATTTCCATCGTCCAGGTGGGCTTCGCCTGCAACACAGCCAACCATCATCGTCTTCATGAACATGAACCGAGGCCATCGCCTCCGGACGACGTCAAGCAGACGGCCGACGTACGGGCGCGCTCCTGCCAAGATGTCTTGGTCAAGAATAAAGAACGGCTGAATGGCCTAAATCTTACCCTGCTCGTCCCGCAACGTGAAAAACAGATAGAGGAACTCAGGATGGATGGTGTCAGCCACTATTTCGTAATAGCGGTGATCCTTGTGCTGGGATGCGAACGCGCGTTGCCAATGCTCACAACATTGCAAGTAATGGCGTGCGACGATGTCCACGCTAGCCTTTTGATTACCAACGCGGCGGCTCCCCTCAAATAGAAAATCAGCAGTCGATCGGTGCATTGCAATCGCCGAGTTCAAACAACTTAATGACCGATCAAATTTCGAGATCAGTTTGCGTGATCTACGGCGGTTCCGAGGCCCGAGTGAATCTACTTGTCTTTTTCGGCAGCGACGCAACCTACTTAAAATGGAAATACTCACCTAACTACAAACGCTCAAATGACATATGGGTCAGTTCCTAACATACAATTTAGTTTTCAGACGCGCAGTTTTTTGCGACAGCATTTTATCGGCTTGAGCTGTCCATTACACGCCTGGGAATGGGCTGGGCCTTAGCCTCGTCGCCGCAGTTGCGGCTTCACGAGGCGCGCATCAAGCTAATCGACAACGCCCCCCTGAAAGTTGAACTGCGGTTGCCGGCGAACTGAAAGTCAAGGGCTCTTGATGAATATGCACTGGTACCCCTCAGGCTTCGAAATCACTCCTGACTATTTTTTCACTTGCCCCGTACCCTTGCCTGCGATTGTCTGTGCCATGTCGCACGCGAAAAAAGCATCAAAGGAGAAGCGGCGGAGGAAGGCGGTCCCAGTATTGAGCGCTGTTGGTTTGTCGTTGTCGCTGGCGAGCGGTGCATCCAGTGCACCGGCAGCGGATATTCCGCCAAGAAATAGCGCGTTGAGCCACGAAATCATTCTCGCTGAGGAGGAACTCCGACGTTAGCTTGGCGACATTCTATGTATTCGACAAAGAAAACGCCGCAACATTTCGACCGGGTATGCAGCTTGTCAAAGGCGGCTGTGGGGGAGGTTGCGGGTGTAGAGGCTGCGGTGGCTGCGGTGGCTTTAGGGGGTCCGGCGGCTTTAGGGGATGCGGCGGCTGCAGAGGTTGCGTCGGGTTTAGGGCCTGCGCTGGTTGCGCAGGCTGCGTAGGATGTGCGGTCGGCTGCGGCGGAGGTTGCTGCTTGTCGTGGGGAGGTTGCAGCTACTGCTAGACCACTCTTCCGACGCGTCGACCGGTAATCCAAGCGGTGATCTGTACCGTTCAGTCGCCGTCTCTTCTGGAACCCAAGAGCCTGTGGCACGTGCTTGGGGCTGCTGTTTGCAGATACCCCGGCTGGTCCGCTCGCCCTTGCAATAAAACCAACGAGTGATCACGAAATCTTCCCTCGAGGATATTGTGAACCGACAGGACGTCTCGCCTCACCGGACCTCAGCATACTTAGCGCCTCGTCCGTCGACCAGGTGATCGCGCGCAAAACCTGAAGTGCCACCGGTTGCCCCCTGCGAAAGCATTGGTAGGACTTTTGCCCAAGTGAAAACTCTGCCGTCGAAAACACCAAGCGTTTCCGGCTGAGCAAGCTTACTGACGCCCATGATACTACCCAGAGGGTCCTCCACGTTGTTGTTCTGTGTTGCTGGCTTGTTTCATGGCAGAGGCAGCCGCGATCACATCCACGTGAAAGTTATCGAGCACTGGGAACGTTGGTAAACGCTGCTGCATCTAAACCGCATACGGAATACGGTGATCCTTCGGATGCAACTACGCCTTGATCGATGATCGCATTCGCTGGATTGGTCCAAAACGTCACGCCGCCGTCAACAGGCCCATTTTGCCTTATCCGCCAACTGGTGAGTCGGCGGAGCCTCTTCGCCTCCCCAAGAGTACAGGCGCGGAATGAAGTAATTCAGCAACGAGGCCGCTGCCACGGCTATCAAGATGCCGATCACAAACTGTGTCCAATCACTCGGCCGCAGCGCGCCGAGAGAGACGATCACCAACAAGATCGGTATGTCCAGGAAATGCGTGAACGACGCAAGCTGCTCTGCACGGGCGCCGGCAAGTTCTGGTGTGACCCGCTCCTCTGCGAGCGCCGCTCGCGCCAACCGTCGCAGCCTCATGAAATACAGTCGGGTAATTGTGTTGCCCTCGATGAATTCGAAAGCAAACAGAACAACCATGCCAACGAGCCACGGGACCTTCAGGAACTCCCAGCCTCCATAAGACGATACAATGAGCCAGGTTCCGCTCGCCAGCAGCAATAGGGCGCCAGGCACGACAAGGCCGTCGTAGAACACGGCAATGAACGTAACCGCTTGCGCGAACAGCTTCACATCGCGGAGCTGGCGGGAGCGCATGTCAGCCCACGAACACGCCAATAAGACCGGCCGACATCAGCATGAGCCCAACTAGGTGTGCAAACCGCAGGAGCAGGTACTGGTCCATCGACATCTCTCTGCCACCACCATTTCGTTCAGTGGTCAACAGGACTGTCACGCTCTCGATGGCGCGCCCCGTGTTGTGGGGCTCCCTCAGATTTTACATGAAAATTATGCTAGGGGAAGGAACCAAGAGGTCGACGCCAGCACTTACTGTCGCCCTGCTTCTGTCAGCGGTCCTTGTTACTCCGACTAATGGCATAGCGGCAGGCGCTTCCACCCCTTCGCTCAGTTCCGAATCGAGCAAGCAGGCGCCCCCAGCCTATCAGAAGAAATCGTACGCAAAGAAACGGAACCAAAAAAGCAGCTCGATCGACGAGTTCGTAGCCTGCTATAAGGCGGCATACGCTCTTATCTACGACAAAAGCGACTATGAAGCAGCTATTGCGGCTCTGCGCGCGCTTGACCGCGATAACAACCCCGATGTGGCATTGGGCTACGCCAGTCGTAAGCTCGGCCGCTATGACGACGCCAAGTTCTGGTACGAGCAGGCACTCGCCGCTGATCCAAATCATGCAGTGACGTGGTCTTATTACGGTATGTGGCACGCCGAACAAGGCAACGTGCTCAAGGCTAAAGAAGATCTAGAGAAGGTACGCGTGATCCGCGGCACAGATTGCGAAGCCTACAAACTTCTAAGAAGCGCCATCGATGGTACCGTGACGTACTAAGTACGGAGATGACGATCGAACGGACCCCAAGATATTCATGCCGGAAAAGGAGGTCGACGCGCTTGGAAAGCGACTGGGATGCTCGTCGGCCGCGATAGACAACCTCAGCCAATCTAAATCGGGATGACCGACTTGGACCGGGGGCGAGTGCCGATAGGGTGGCGAGATCAGTTAATCGTCTCCGGTAGCAACGAGTATGCCGATATCCAAGCGCGTCCTTAGAGTGCAAGGCTATGCTCGAGAACCCGATCATCTTGGCGGCACTGATTTGCTTCTTGCTCGGCTTGGTATTATCGGGCCTTGCACGTGTCGTTCCAGGTTCCACTATCGCATCGGCCGTACTGCCAATCATTTTCCTTGCGAGCTACGTTCTTACCTACCAGCAGGTGCCGGACTTTCCTCCGATTGGAGCAACAAATAAGATTTTCTACATTGCGTTAGCGGCGGCGCTAATCGGATTTGCACTAGACTTGCTGCCGCGGACCGCAAATTACCGCAAACTGCTCGCCGTGATCATGCCACTGTTGATCGTTGGCTGGATCGGCTTTCCGCGTTTTGCCGAGCTCGATATCGAGTTGATGGCGACCGTGCTGGGCCTCTGGCTGGGTGGCATTGCCTTGTTATGGCGCCTGGAGACCGTTGCGGCGACGCCGGCCGAGCACAACGGCGGCAGTATCGTCGGCACCGCGATGCTGATGGCGCTCCTGCTCGCGTTCGCGCCGGTCGCATTTCTCGGCGGTTCTTCGACCAGCTTAATGCTATGCCTCGCAGCAGTCGCTGGACTTGCCGCCGCCGCGCTCTGGGAACTTGTCGTTCCGCGAGGCGCCTTTAGCGCCAGCGCCGTCTTTGGTGTCGGGTGCGGACTTCTTGCAATGATCGACACGGTAACATTGATCACCAGGCACGTGGATCTCGCAGCGCTTGCCCTTCTGCTCCTGATCCCATATGCGGGAGAGGTCGGTGCTCGATTGCTGCTGCCGCCGAAGCGATTCCGTGGGCGCGTCCGCCAGGTTCTTGTCGGGACCCTTGCGGCCTCGCCTATTCTCCTGGTGATGGCGGTTTTATTTCTTCGCCATCCTGAGTCTTTGTCATGAGGAGCGAACCATGCGCCTAACCCTAGCCTCCGTCTCTATGATTGCCGCATTTCTGGCCAGCGCGACAGCCAGCCAAGCAGCGGACTATACAATCGATCCCACACATTCCCACGTTCTGTTCACGATCGACCATCTTGGGTTCGCGAAGATGGTCGGTCTGTTTAGCGATTTCAGTGGAAACATCAGCTTCGATGCCAACAATGTCCCTGCCAGCAAACTGAACGTGACCATCAAGACTGACAGCTTGCAAACACAATTTGCGCCGCGCGACAAGGATCTTAAAGGCGCCGATTGGTTCAACGTCACCGAGTTTCCCGAGATGACGTTTGTCGGTACCGAATTTGTAAAGAAGGACGATCACACCGGGACAGTCACGGGAAAGCTCACCCTGCATGGCGTGACCAAACCGGTTACGCTCAACGTTGTCGTAAACAAAGTCGGTCAGAACCCACTCGACAAGATTGACTCGGCTGGTTTTTCCGCCCGCGGCACTTTCAAACGCTCGGATTTCGGCATGAAGACCTATCTGGGTGCGATCGGAGACGACGTAGACCTCATCATCGAGATCGAAGCCAAGAAAAAGTCCTAAGCAGTCTGTCTTGTGTGTCGGATCTATTCGCGGCCGCAAAAACCGTCGTGCCGATAGCCTTCCGGCCAGGTCAAACGCTGCGTCGTGAATAGAATGGCCGCTCGTTCTGCGGCGCAGAGCGTCGCTGTGACATTTCTTGCGATCTGCTCAAGTCGCCCCTCAGTGCATCCGCGTAACGAGATTTGCGCCCGGCTCCGACTTCGGCCGGATTGAATCTGGGGTTCGCCTTCCGGCCAAAGCGGTCTCCATCCCCAACCGCTTCACTTTTGTGGCTATCCCGTCACCTAACGGAAATTCGTAATTGTTGTAGCCGACTTCGACGGCTCAGAGATTACGCATTTCGAATAAATCTGGGAACCTTTTTGGCGCGGCAGCATCCAAAGGGCGCCAACGACGGACGTTTGCGTCCACAGGAGGGTTCCAATGGTGTCTCTAAGGTTTGCCGCCGCGCTTGCGGCGGTTGGACTGTTCGCATCGGGCATGGTGTTTGCGGAGGGAGCGAAGCCTAACGACGCACAGATCGCGCATATCGCCTACACTGCCGGCCAGCTCGACATTGCCGCTGCGGAACAGGCCAAGCAGAAAAGCAAGAATAAGGACGTCCTCGCTTTCGCCGACGACATGGAGCGAGATCACAAGGCGGTGAACGAGAAAGCGCTGGCGCTGGTGAAAAAGCTCGGCGTCACCCCGGAGGACAACGACACCAGCAAGGCATTGAGCAAGCAAGCGGCAGATAAGCGGGCCGAACTCGCCAAGCTCAGCGGCAAAGCGTTCGACAAGGCCTACATCGACAACGAAGTTGCCTATCACAAGGCGGTCAATTCCGCCCTGCAAAGCACGCTTATTCCCGACGCCAGCAACGCAGAACTCAAAGACCTACTCACGACTGGCCTGAAGATCTTCCAAGGCCACGAACAGCACGCCGAGCACGTCGCGGCGGAATTCAAATAGGGCTGCGGCGCTGTGACTCGTGCAACATGCCGTCAGATGCTCGGCGCGCTCATTCTCGTTGTTACGGCGGGTGTGGCGCGCGCCGACACCATTCAAGTGAAGATGGAAAAGCTCGGCTTTGTGCCGGCGGAGATCACCGCGCATGTCGGCGATACGATCGAGTGGGTCAATTCCGATTTCGTCGCACATACGGCTACTGCGCGCGATGGTTCCTGGGACGTTTTGATTCCGGTCAACGCTAAAAAGACCGTGGTTCTCAAGGCCGAAGGGACGGTGGACTATTACTGCAAATTTCATCCGAATATGACGGGTAGGATTTTGGTCAGCAAATGAACCGGCAATCGACGTCCGGAACCTTTTCGCCGCCGAACCATCTAAGCAGCAGGAAAGGGAAACGTCATGGCCCCACATGCAGCTAAGCAGACTGCTCCTGCGGCAAACGACACCGAACAAGTGCAGCGAGCTCTCGCCGGTGACGCCGGCGCATTCCGCGCAATTATGCAGACACATAATCGGCGCCTTTATCGAATTGCCCGCAGCATTCTACGCAACAACGCCGACGCCGAAGACGCCGTTCAGGAAGCCTACGTGTCGGCCTTTACCAACCTTGCGAGCTATCGCGGCGAAGGGACCCTTAAGAGCTGGCTGTCCCGCATCGTTATCAACGAGTCTTTGGGACGCATGCGGCAGAGGCATTCATCCATCGATCTTGCCACGTTGGAGCAGCAGCAAGGTGAGGCACAGATTATTCAGTTTCCTCAGTCGACACCTAACGATGACCCGGAACGAACGATGGCGCAGCGGCAAATAATTCATCTTGTGGAGCAGGCGACTGACAATTTGCCGGAAGCCTTCCGTATGGTCTTCGTCACGCGAGTGATCGAGGGAATGAGTATCGAGGAAACCTCCGAGCTTCTTGGCATCAAACCGGAAACCGTCAAAACTCGGCTGCACCGAGCGCGTCAACTCGTTCGCGATCAGTTAGAAAAGGAGATCGGGCCGGTGCTGATGGATGCTTTTCCTTTCGCCGGCTGGCGCTGCGAGCGCATGACTGAGGCCGTGATGAAACGGCTTGGATTTTCCGATTAATCGACCATCGCGAAGGAAGTTCGATTTCTGCTTCGTCTCTCGACGATTGCGAATGCGCTGCTCTCTATTCATTCGGGTGGTCCTCCCGTTTCTATTCGGCACCGCCTTCGAGCCAGCGATTGAGCGGAAAAGTGAACTGAAAAAATGCGAGCGTTCCCAACAGCCCGATCCAGGGGGCTTGAAGTGCTGCCATCGCGCTTTTGCGGTCATCGTGCGCAACGACAATATTCAGTCGTCGCTCACGCGCGAACGTGGGATGATCTTTTCAAAATATTGTGCATTGCAAGGCAGGCATAATCAGAGTGCGATGCAGCTACTGTAACACAACAGTTCCGCTGCTGTTCTCAGGGTCTCTTCCCATCGGTGCACGATCAAGCCGATAGACGACGCCCCCGAGACTGGGAGAAGATTATGACCAAATTTGCACTATACGTTCCGTTGGAGGCAAAACCCGGCAAGGAGAAGGGGGTCGCGGACTTTCTGCGTTCCGCTTTGCCTTTGGTGGACGCTGAAGCGGGAACGATCTCTTGGTTCGCCATTCAGGAGGGGCCGTCCTCCTTCGCCATCTTCGATACGTTCGACGACGAAGCTGGGCGCGACGCGCATCTCAACGGCAAGGTGGCCGCGGCCTTGATGGAGAAGGCGAAGGACGGCGATCTCTTCGCCAAAACGCCAGAGATTCACAAGCTCGGTGTCCTCGCGGACAAGCTTCCGAAAAAATAGTCTGCTGGCGCCCGCCTACCTGTCCGGGAGCGCCAACGTAGCGCTCGGCTGGGCATTGCGCACCGCGTATTGGTCAGCGCTGTAGGTACGGCATGACGAAAATAGCCCGGGCACTCGAGCGCGGCGAAACAGTGAAGTTGAGCTGATTCGGGTCGTTCGTTGTGCGCCAAGTGTAGTGGCCCAGCCGACGTTGGAAGATAGGGCCGCCTTGATCGTGTCGAATGCCGCGTCGGCCGATCATGCCGAAGAGCGCCCGACCAGGAACCGGAGAAACGTCTTACTAAGCGGCTAGCGACGGCGCGCTCCGGCGAACGGCATTTCAGCGCTCATTGGTTTGCTGAGAATGAGCGGGAATCCGAAGGTCATGCCGACCCGCAACTCGCTGACGGGACGGCCGTCGACAGACGCGTAGCGAACCGCAGCGTCGAAGGAGAGCTTATCGTTCACTTGCCATATGGCCCCGACCAGGCCCGAGAACGTTTGCGATTGGGTGACGACGCTGTCCGAATAGATTTCAAAAACTGGCCGGACTTTCCATTTGTTCGGTCCCTCGATGATGGCATCGAAAAAGAGCTCGCCATGCTGATCGGGCGTGAGGTTCGACGCCACATTCAAATGAACCGTTCCCCAGTCCCAGCGCTGCGACACTATTCCGGTCAGGCCAAATCCGACGCCCGATCCACCGCCGGCCGCGGGCAGCAGAGGACCGAACTCCGTGGCAATGCTCGGGCCCGACTTGTCCTGAAGAACGCCGGGCTGGACCACGTATTTCAAGAACGCGGCATTGGAGACGCTGATCGGACCAACACCTTCGGGCAGCGGCTGTGCCGTGCCCTGCAAGACCAGCTCCCACCTATCGGCAAAGCCGAAATTGAGAATGGCGTCGGACACCGGCTTGGTTGGCCCGGCGCGTATCGCCCCGATGGGCTGAAATTCGATCTCGACTTCCCCCAAGTCGGCGACCGCTGCGTCCGTTCCGTCGAACGGCCGGTAGGCAGACGCAGGCGACGCCACGAAGAGCACAGCGATGCCCACAATCACCCCGACTGCAACATGCTGGGCTGTGCAGGCGCCAGACTGCGGCGCAACCGGTCCGCTCCTGCACCCGGATACCTTCGCGCCCCCACGCTTTGGCATCTCACGCGCTCCTGATTGATCGAAACCTACCTCACTGCGAACGCCAAGGCGAGCGATCGTTCCAACTCCGGAGCGCCGCGCTCGCCCAAGCGGTCGTCTTATCCGTGTGACAGAGATTGCACGCATTCGGAATCTTCAGCGTCTCGGTCTGCTCCGGCCAAACGAAACGAAACGTGTGGCTGCGGACTTTCACGTCGCCGAGAGTCTCTGCGATTGCCGGCATGTGACAGGCAGCGCAAGCGCTGCCCGTGCTGCCGGCGGCGTGATGCGTGTGCTGCTCGATGCTGGCGGCATGCGGCCCATTCTGGGTGTTGGGGCCATGACAGGTCAGGCACATCGCGTTGCCCGGCTCGCGCAGCATCGCCTGATTTTCCGTGCCGTGAGGATCGTGGCAACTGAAACACGTGACGCCGCGCGCGTACATGAGGCTTTGAACGAAATCGTTGCCCTGCATGCGGTTCTTGTGCGCGGTGCCGTCGGCAAAATGCGTGAAGCTCGCTTCGCCGAGCTTGTGCTCTTCAAGCTGCCAAAAATCCGCAAGGTTCAATCCAACGTGGAAGCCGACGGGCCAGTCGTAGTACTTGCCTTCGATCGGATTAGTCAGCGGGCGGCCCTGCGAATGACACTGGATGCACACATCGTTGGCCCGCACATAATTGAAGCGCGCGGGATTGAGGATGTTGTCCCGCGTCGGCTGGGCAACATGCGCGCTTCCCGCGCCATGGCACCGCTCGCAGCCGACATTCCATTCGCTGACCGTTTTCGTCGCGATATCGTAGTTCACTGAATGGCAGCCGTCGCAAAGCGGCCCGGTCGGACGCTTGAAGTTGTCCGCCGGGTAAAGCGGCGCCCACCAGTCGGCGTCGTTCGGCACGAAATAGCGCCGCCACTTTTTGTGCGTGACGTCCCACTGCGCCGGCTCCGGATAATAATCGTCGCCGATCTTGGTGAAGTAGCGCTGCTTCCAGCGGCTGCCATAGACGAACGCGACGTCGTCTTTAGAAAAGCTGACGAGCGGATCAGGCTTCGACAGATCCGGGATGATCGCGTCCGGATGCTTCCGCGGATCGCGCACGACATTCGCCATCCGCGATTTGCTCCAACGCGCGTAGATATCCTCGTGGCATTTTTGGCAAGCAGCCGAGCCGGCATAGTGCGCGGACGGCGGTATGCTCGCCGCCGTGCCAGTCTGCCCCGCGGCAAGTGGCGCCACGCGCGGCAGATGGCGAATGTAGGCAACGAGCTGCCAAATCTGCCGGTCCGGCAGTTGCCAGGCGGGCATGCCGGTATTTCTGATGCCGTTTCTAATGTGATAAAAAATCTCGCCGTCCGACATCGACGACACGTCCATCGATTGCAGCGCCGGCGGACGCGGATATTGGCCCGAACCGATCTCGGTCTTTCCACCGCCGTCGTAGCCGTGGCACGACTTCACACTTCTGGCTGAACAAGTCATGGCCGGCGGCGATTTCGGCCGGATCGTTCGCCAGCGGATTGGTGCGCGCTTTTGCTTCCGCGGGAACGCTCCGGTGAAGAAGCCAGGTTGCGACCTCGGTCTCGACCGGCCCAGGCTCCGGGCGAGCGCTCGACAGGCCGGGCACCAGCCACTCATAAAGCGCGCCGATCGCAACGACTATTGCGATGGCAACTGCGATAATCAAAATCGTGATCTTGTGAGACATTCCAAAGAGCCCGATCAGCACCGTTAGTCCTTGCCAATTTTAGTTTTGTCGAGAGCGGCTCGCAGACCTTTTGCCAATCTGATCGAGTCGTCATTCGCCCAGAAGTGCATGAAGAAAAGGCGTGGTTGCTCGGCGAGCATGTGACTGTGCAGCGCCGTCACCTCGATTCCATTTTCGCGTAATGTTTTGATGACGGGATTTACTTCGTTTGCCAGCAGCACAAAGTCGCCGGTAACGGCAGCCTTGCCGTTCCCTGTCGGCTGGAAATTAATCGAAGTGGCGACTCCCAGTGGACCCGCCGGAGCGAGAACGGTTTCGCCTTCGCGAATGGATTCGCGGCGGGGAACCGTGAACTGATACACACCGCTATTCGCTTTTCCTTTCACCCCCATGATTTGATCAAGTTGCCCGCCATCAAGCTCGATGGCAGCCGCCGCACTCGACGCGGACGCTTCCAAGGGCGTTCCACTTTCGGCCAGGGCAGCGCGAATGGCCGTAGCTAACTTGACCGGCTCACCCTGCCCTCCGACGTGCATGTAAAACGGCATCGGATGGGCTCGAAGCAAGTGATTGTGTAGCGCCGTTATTTGGATGCCGTTCTCGATCAGCTTGGTCATCACCGGCGTGATTTCTGTCTCCAACAATACGAGATCGCCCATCACCATGGCTTCAGCGCCCATGGGCTTAAAGGCGACCCATCCGCCAAGAGCCAGCGCCGGTTTTACTGGAACATCGTCAAGCGTTACGTTGAGGTCGGTACGCGGGAAGCCGTACCGATAGACGTCACCGGACCCCACCGCCGCCTTCCGGCCAAAGGCGTCATCAACCTTTTGCCAATTGATCTTCTCGGCGCAGGCCGCCGATGCCGAAGCGATGAAGCCCAGTCCGAGCAACACGGTAGGTAGGACACGCATCACAGCCTCCTTCGTCCTGACGTGCGTCGCCTCTCCCATCAATTCAAGCGCGCTTGCCGTGCGGCTCCCTTCGCGTCATTCGCTTGGAGCCTCTTCAATGTCAGTTGCGCGATGGCAGCCGGTGCTTGATCGGGAATCGCAAACACCGAGCTCACATTGATCTCGCACAGGACAAAACTGTCCTCACCCGAAGCGGTGCGCGGTCCATAAAGAAAATCGGCGTCCCATATGATGGGAAGAGACGCGGCATCGATTCCGAGCGTCGCCGTCATCTGCGGCGTCCATTCCTCTTCCATTTTCTTTCGGAGGGCCTGGAACGGCGCCGCATCAGCCCCGTGCATGATGCGCGGTCCCGGTTGCGCGGCTGGCGAGTCGGGCCCTTCCGGCGGCGGCGGGATAAGCGCCTTGATGAGTTGATGTCCGAAACCGACGACCTTATTGACGCCCATGTAGCAGCGGATCATGCCTTCGGGCAGGCGCGGCTGGAAAGGCTGATCGATGATGCAGCCGGCGGACGCGAAATAGGGTTCGCAGCGCGCCATGAAGTCTTCGAGGGGCAATTGTTGCGGCACGCTGCCGCGCTGCGCGTGCAACACGCGGACGCGCCTCGCTTCAGTTGGCGCTCCGTCGATCAATTCAACTTTCCAAACGCCTTGACCGCCATTTCCGCGGTTCTGCTTGATGACGAGCGGCCCGAACTTTCGAAGCCTTCGCGAGAAGCGTGGCAAGGAATTCCGCCATTGATTGGTAGAGATGAGTGTCCGTGCCCCACCCCAGATGTTTCGTGCGGTACAAAACCTCCTTGACGCCCATCTTGAGGATCACATCGGGGTGCGCGCTGACCCATGGCCCGCGCGCCGCGACGTCGCAAAGCATTGCGTCAAGCCGTTCTCTTGTCAGTCCCTGATGTATCGGATCGACCCAGACAAGCACGCCGTCAGCTTTCAAAAGCCGTGCGCGGACTTCTTCTGCAATGTCGTCGTTGTAGACCTCGGGCTGCGCGTCAATGCCGAGGCCGATCAGCTCTTCAAAAACTTGGCGATAACGGTTGTTGTGAGGCGTCGCATCACGCCGCTGCTGGTGATCGCCGCGCCACAGGATTGCGACTGCGTAGCCCCGCATGGTCACGCCGCCGCCTTTGCCGGCCAAGCGCGGGCCATGTGCCCCAACGAATAGCAGCCCCCGCACGAACGTTGCTGTCGCCGTGCCGGCCTTATGTAGGGCTGCGTTAGTAAAGTTACGCGGTTCTCTAGTCCATACGCAACCACCTCGACAATCGAGTGCTGCGCAGAACTTGGACGGGAACCGTCTACTGGGGAGTCTGCTACGTCCCCACGCCCCCAACCTAGTTGCGCTCGAATTGGTTGGCAAGAGGGTGCTAACCCGGCACGCCTTAGGCGTCGTAATTTGCAGGACTATTGCATCCCGGACACACCTAAGCTGGATTGTGGGCATGCCCGCGTCGGCGCACGCCGTAGCCAGCCGATCCTAACCTATGTGGCTCTTTTCAGAGCTACGAGAAACGGCTTTTGCTTATCGGCTCGACTGCACGCAACGAGTGCTCTTGCAGTCGTCGTACGCCGTCATTCCTGACAAGATGAAGAGTTTGGCGGCATTCAGAGCGATGCGCCCGGGCCAAGTTCCTTTCGGTTCCTCGCCTCCGACCTCTGCGAAGGCTGCGCATTGCAGATGCGCAAGATCGCGGGCAGAGCGAGTGCCGCGCCGAAGAACGGGCTGAATTTCCGTCCATGCGCAATCCCTTGACAAGCGAGTGCTGCGCAGAGCTTGGACGGAGACCGTCTAAAGGGGGTCTGCTACGTCCCCACGATCAAACTAGCGATTTACCCGCTTTCGCAAGTGGGCGGGCCAAAGCCGCGCGCTGTCGCCGCTACGAGCGACCGCTCCTTACTAAGCTCGATGGTACGCATGCCGATTTCCTGCGCTTCGTCGCGGCTATGCGTGACATAGACCAGCGTAAAGGCCAGTTCCGCATGCAGGCGCAAAATTTCCTCGCTTAGTCGGCGAGCGAGAGCGGCATCGAGATTCGAAAGCGGCTCGTCCATCAACAGAATGCGCGGCTCCAGCGCGAGCGCTCGTGCCAACGCGACACGCTGTTGCTCTCCGCCCGAAAGTTCCCCCGGCCTGACGTTCAAATAGTCGCCAAGCCCGACGAGGTTTGCGATGCCGTGAATACGCCGGTCGCATTCTACCGCCGGAACTCGACGAGCCCGCAGTCCAAACGCGATATTTTCCGCAACACTCATGTGCGGCCAAAGCGCGAGGTCTTGAAACACCATCCCAACGCCGCGGGACTGCGGCGGGATGAGAATTTTTCGCGCGCTCGAAACGACTTTTCCGTCAATGCGTATTTCGCCGGAATCGGGCGCCACCAACCCGGCGACAAGAAGCAGCGTCGTCGATTTGCCGCAACCTGAAGGCCCGAACAGCACGACACGCTCCCCCGATTCGATCACGAGCGAAAGGGCATCGACAACGCGCCGGTCGCGATAGAGTTTAGTGACGGAGCGGAAGTCGATTTTGCTCACGGGCGGCTCGCGACGAACCTGAGCCAAAGGCCGGCGGCACCGAGCGGCAGAATCGTAATCGCCATGAGAATGATGCAGAGCGCCGCAATGAGACTCGGCGCGCCATTGGCCATGAGCGTGAGGATTCGAACAGGAAGCGTGTCGTAGCCCGGAGGATAGACCACGATGCTGATCGCAACGTCGCGCACACAGAACACGTAGCTGATCAGCCAAGCGGCAAGAAGCCCACGACCCGCGAGCGGAGCCACGATATGCCGGAGCGTCGCGAGCCATCCCGCACCGCTCAGCCATGCCGCTTCCTCCAATGACCGCGGAACGGCGGCAATCGAAGCCGATACGGTACGCATTGGCAGCAGCGCATATTGCGCGAGATAGCCGAGAATGAGGATGGCAGGACTCGCGTAGATGAAGTTTGTCGCCGGATGGTTCCAAAGACCAATGAGACCTATGCCGATAACCGATCCGGGCAATGCAAGAAGGAGGAGCGCAAGCCACTCATTGACCCACCAGATGGAAAGGGTCCGGCGCTCGGCGAGGTAGCCCCAGAAAAAGCCGAACACGGTCAGCAGCGTGGCGGCGATTGCGGCGAACGCGACGCTTCGCAGGACGCTCTCGCCGGCGCGTGCGAGCGCAGCCCCGTAGGTCTCAAGCGAATGCGATTGAACGACGAGAGCGCCGATCGGCAACACAACGAGGACGATGGCCAACGCCAGAAGCAGTGCCAGAGCTGGACCCCGCCAACGGCCCAGCGCGATTAGGGCCATTTCATGCACTCGGCGTACGTCGACCGAGCTGCAGCACCCGTTTGTGAAGTCCGGTTTGCAGTCCCAAGATGATCAGCGTGAGGAGAAACAACGGGCTCGCGGCAACGTTAGCCGCGCGAAAATCGTAGAAGGCAGCGAACTGCGTCAGCGTCTCGACAGGATAGACCGGGAAACGCAGATACATCGGAACGCTGATCTCGCCGATCGACAGGAGAAATATGAGTACGGCGGCGAAAGAGATTGCCGGGATCATGAGCGGCAGCGTTATTCGGAGCAGGATGTTTGGCCACCCGCTGACCAGCCTTCCCGCATACTCGAGCCGCGGATTCACTGTTCGTAGAAAGGCGATCGTCAGAAGCATGGCGATCGGCGTGAACGCCGTCGCAAGGACGAACGCACAGCCGGGTAGCCCAAAAAATTCCAAGGAGATTTTTTGCGACCACGAATCCGGCAACACGGCGCCAAGCAATCCGGTCCGACCCAGGATGGAAAACCAAGCCACGGCCAAGACATAAGGAGGAAGAAGGAGCGGGACGGTAAACAACAGCGTCAGTGAGCCGCGCAACGGGAGGTCGGTTTTGCCCAGAAAAACGCCCAGCGCAACGCCAACGAGCGTCGAAACACTCGCGGTCAGGAGGGAGAGTGCCAGACTGTGAGCCATCAGCCGTGCCAACTGTCCTTCCGAGCGCAGGAGCGCGCGATACCCGTCTAGGCTGAAGCCGCCATCGGCGGTGACGGACTCTTTGAGCATTGCGGCGACCGGCAGGAGGCCGATGACCGCCAGAAGGAGAGTCGCAAGAGCAAGGATCACCCGTTCGGTCACGAGCCAGACTCAACCCATCGCTTCAGGAATGGCTGGATCGCCTGAAGCTTTGCAGCCAGCTCCGCATAGTTCACGTCCCACGTCTTGATTTTGTCGATGGGGCGGAGTTCGGGCGGGCCTTCCACGTCGGAATGAAGCGGGATCTGGGCCGCATCGGATCGTGCAAGCTTTGCCTCTGTCTCTTTGGAGAGGAGGTAGTCGATGAGCTTTTTGCCAAGCTCGGCATGTGGAGCGCCGGCGATCAGCACAACCGCGTTGGGCACAAGAAAGCAGCCTAAACCATCCGCACCTTGATCCGGATAAACAAGTTCGATCGGCAGATGCTGGCGCATGCGACTCACAACGTCGTCGCTGTCGACCAAACTAAACGCGAACTCTCCCCTGGCGACCAAATCCGCGCTATCGCCGTTGCTGGGCGACAGCTTGATGCCATTGTCTTTGAGCGTGTTCATGAAGGCCTGTCCGCGCTCATCGCCCCACAGGACGAAGAGCGCTGCTATCTGCGTCGTTGTCGTACCGAACAGAGGATTGGCGAGGACCGTTTTGCCGCGCCATTGGGAGTCCGCGTACGCAAGCACGGAATCGGGCTTTGCGCCGATGTTCTTGTTGACAATGAGGACGCGCGCGCGCGCGGCAAAGCCCGTCCAATACCCATTGGGATCCTTGAAGTTTGAGGGGATCCCATGCGCATTCGGTGAGACGTAAGGGGCGGCGATGCCCTGCTGCCGCAACACCTCCGCCCTCACCGGCTCATTCGCCCAATAGACATCCGCCTGTGGATTGTTTTTCTCTGCGATCAGGCGGTTCATAGCGCCCGTGCTCTTGGTCTCCTCGGTGTCATAGATCGCACGGACTTTGACGCCAGTGTCTCTCTCGAAATCTTTGACGATCGGTTCCGAAAAGACTTGGTCGTGGCTCACATACACGACGACGGTGGGAGACTCTGGTCCGGACAGAAAACGCCACGAGACAAACGCAAGAACGGCCACGGCGGCTAATGCGAGGGCAAACCACTTTGCCATGGGGGTTTCCTTTCACAACGCGGGTCGGCCCGGCTCTCTCACTGTCCCCCATAGGAAAAATCGTCGAATGCGGTGACGCTGTCCGCCTTCGTCCAAACACCGACGGCGCCCTCACCCGCGATCCGATCGTCCTCGACCCGGATGTATTGCTTGCCGTCGAAGACCACGCTGATGGCCCTGCCCGAAAACTCCACGCGCAACGTATGCCACTGGTGAGCGGCTACCGGCGCGTCGACGTATTTGATTGTGATGCGCCGGCCTTTCTCCACGTAGTATAATGAGACATTGTTCTCGAGCGCGTTGGCGCGAGCGATGTAATAGTCGTTACCGTCCTTAAAGCGCCATAGGACGCCGCCGGCTTGATCCTCGCGCCCGGCGAGCGGTTTGAATTTGACTTCGACAAAGCCGTCGGCAATGCGCACTGACTGCTTAACGCACCAAGGAAACGTGCCGCTGCCGGATTGCTTTAAGACATTCGGCTTGCTCGGCGCCGACGTGTCGGCTTCGACTTTCCATGTCGGCGAGCCTTTTCCGGTCACGCCGCATGTCCAATCTTCAGGAAGTGTGCCGGGCCTCGCGGCGTCGAAATTTTCCCCGCCCGCATACGCTGCGGCTGTGGTCAGAGTGATCGCGATCGACAGAGCGAGCGGCAAAAACTCGTGATGACTTCCGCCCATGCGCAACCTCCTCGACAAATCGAGCGCTGCGCAGTTCTTGGGCATGGCCGCCTAATGGGGAGACTGCTATCCCCACTGAAATGATAAGTAGCTGGGCGGCTTCAGGTCAAGCCGTGCGAGTAATATCCTGAAGGCTGTCAAGTCCGGCCGGCCGTGGTTAACTTTCTCATAGTGGCAACCTCACGTTGCGACGAACGGCGCGGGGTCTCAATGACCTACCTCCTGATCAAAGCGGCGCTGTCCGGGATCTCGTCATGACGGTCTCGGAGGTCGCGCGGCGCAGCCCCGGCTTCGGGGGCCTGATCGCCTCATTGCCGCTTGTTTCGATTCTGGCGATGATCTGGCTCTGGCAGGATACGGCCGACACGGAGCGCATTGCCGCTCAATCGGAAGCAACCTTCTGGTTTGTGCTGCCGTCGCTGCCGATGTTCTTGGTGCTTCCGGCAATGCTCCGACACGGTTCGGGGTTCTGGCCCGCTCTCGCCCTTTCGTGCCTTCTGACCATGGGCCTTTATTCTTTGATGATCTGGACACTACCCCGGTTTGGAGTCCAGCTTTAGCCCGCTTAATCCCGGCCCATTGCGCTTGGAATCCAATCAATGCCACGCAATGAGGCTTCGGTCGGGCTTATCGTTGAGCAAGGGTTTGTCGAACAGCTTGGGTATCAGATCGTCGAGGAAGAAGAGTAGCTGCGCCCGAAAACCGGTACTGCCCCCGGCTTCTCGGTTAAGCGGCACGATAACTTCGGCGGCCAATTGCCATGCTACAGCCACGTAGGCCAAGCCTGGGTTCATCGTCGCCAATGTGCTTTGCCCGCGCGGCGTATCGAAACTGAACTCAACGAGTGGCAAAAGCTGGTTGAGAGGCTCGTCCTTGGGCGGCCCGCCGGTAAAGCGGTCGGTTAGGTAGTAGGTGCTGTATTGAAGGGACAAGCCCCAGTGCAGCGTTTCGACGGTGGGAACAAGCACGCTTTGAGCCTTGCCGCTCGCCGCATTGAAGCCAAGTGCCGTAGTAGTGGCGCCAAACGGTAATTCGTCCACGAAGGCCCCGGTTACGGCGAAGGGACGTAGCCACGCGAGCCCGTCAGGTAAATCGCCAAACCCTTTACCGAAAAACACCCCGGGCTGAAAACTGTTAGGCTCGTCGGCGCCCACGACCTGCGCTCCCGAATGCCCGATGCCCCAGAGTGCCCCCGCCGCTACCAGCATTTCGTGCTGATTGTTGCGATAGATTTCGCTTTTGATGCCGACATCGATTGTTGCGAACCCCGAGGTCCGCGCCGTTGGCCAGTTGCGGTGAATCCAGCCGCTGTCGACTTGGGCTTGAAGAACCGGCGTCAGCAGACGCGTAAACGACCAATCGAATCGGTTATCGACAGCGCTGCCTCCTTCTACCGGATAACTCAAGGTCGAAAAATTCGGGATGATGGCTTCGTCAGCAACGGACGGATCGTCGAACGTGAGCGTGCCCACAAAAAAGCGATTACCGGCAATTCCGTGCGCGTCTGCCGAATGCGATGAGGCGAACAGCGCTAGGGCCACTATGGCATTGCGTATCGACCTCTTAAGCATCGCACTCCCTCGCGCCGCTGCAACCTAACCTACCCCTCTCTAGAACCGCAAGGAACCGACTGCTCGGATTACCGAGTTGCGCGCTTTGGCGCACTATTTTGACTTTGCGGAGGTCGCGATTCCCTGCCACTCTCGACCATACATAGCGGGGAGGCAGCAATGATTGGGCACCGACTTCGATACATCATTTTAGCCACTACGGGTCTGGTTCTCACCGCGGGTGATGCCTCAGCGCACCACGTGATGGGTGGCCGGACGCCCTCGACATTTGCTGAGGGGTTCCTGTCCGGTGTCGGCCATCCGATTATTGGGGCCGATCACCTAGCTTTTTTAGTCGGTCTCGGGATCGCCGTTGGGATCGGAGGATTGAGCCTCTTTGGTCCGCTCCTATTCTTGGTTGCGATGGCATGTGGCGTTGCGGCCCATGTTGCTGCCATCAATATCCCCGGCGCAGAAGTGATCGTGGCCCTTTCGGTTTTGGCTGCCGGAGTGCTGCTCGCTACAGGACGTTTAGTGCATTTTGGCTGGTGGATGGCGTTGTTCATCGTCGGCGGTTTCTTCCACGGCTACGCCTTTGGCAAATCGATCTTTGGGGCCAAATCCACACCGCTTGTTGCCTACCTCGCCGGACTGGTCGCTATTCAAGCCGCGCTGACTGTTGGAGTTGCTCTCGCCACGCGCGCACTTTGGCAAACAAAACTAGGACCTCGACTCGCCGGGGCCGCAATTGGTGGCGTTGGATTCGCGGTGTTGGTCGCCCAAATTGTTCCGGCCCCTTAAGGGAATATCGTAACAGATGCTGCCTCAGTTGGCGGCCTCATTCGGCTATGGCGGCGGTTTCCCGCTCTATTTGCTGGGGCGACGCGGGTGTCAGATAGTATGCTCGGGACGCGGAGGCCGATCGTTAAGCAAAGCGAGCAGTCAAACGGATGCCCGCCCCCGACGTGCATGTCCGCCTTGGGGTCATGTGTGGACGGCTCCAGGGGTGGCAATGCTTTTCTCACGCATGCATCACTGCGTTTCCGGTGTCGCGCCTGCTTGTGCATTGGCGGGCGCATTTGCCAAGGCGAGCGCAAACGCAAGCAGTGGTCCGGCTACACGAGGCATTGTGATGTCGTTTCAATTCAACGACACCAAAACGCGCGGGGCGGCGGATCGGTGCCGCCGGCAAACGTAAAGAAAGGTTAAGGTCCTAAATTGACCCAATCGGTATTGTTCAGGAGCCTCCTTCGCGCCGACGAATGACCCCCCGGCCTGTCCAGCATGGGGGTGGGGTCGAAATCTCTAGCCAGTGGTCGCCGAACTGGCGTCAGTGCTTCGCGTGAGAGCCGACTGCGGAGCCCGCCTCTTCCTGGCGAAATTCGCCGTCGTACTGCATTATTGCGCATCAACTGCTCGATCACTTGCTGGCGATGACGCCATCCTGCTGGCTCGTCAGCTCTCCGACTGTCTTCGCGATCGCGTCGATGACTTCGTCTGCTTCACCAGTATCGACTGTGTCAGAAGCAGCCGTCGTAGGATATTTGGCGAAGAAATCGTCGATAAGCTCGACCATCATGCAGTGCAGGCAGGGTCGTTCTTGTCTTCTCGCTCTCGTGACATCGAACGCCTTCCTTTAGGACAAACACTGCCGTTGTCGCCGCGTCCCGCGCGCTCGGGAAATATCGACGGACTGCTTCCCCCCTGCTTCCCCATGTGACAGGCCAGGCGAGACCGCCGGTCGTGATCTAAGGTAGGGGCCTGGTGATCAATGGGAAATTTGGAGCGGGCGAAGGGATTCGAACCCTCGACCCCAACCTTGGCAAGGTTGTGCTCTACCCCTGAGCTACACCCGCATCCGTAAGGAGGGTATGCGCGGCGGGCCATCAGGCTACCGCGCCGAAGACGTAGGCCAAAGCGCGGCTTTTTGCAACCGCCTCGGCTGCACGCGCCGGCAACCGCACGAAATGCCTGGAAAATGCCCGGTATTAACCGCCAGCGCACGGAACGCTGATAGACCGGCGCATCCCGTAGTGCCATCACCAGGCCCGGGACGATATTTCCGAGCCAGGCTTTTCCGTTCGGACTGATCGTGTTCTATACCGCGTGCCCATGCGCTGCGCCTCGCCTGACGACCTTTTCGCCTATTTGGATAGCCTCGGTATCGCCCACCGGACGGTGACGCATGCGCCGGTATTCACCGTGGAAGAATCCCGCGGGCTCATGAGCCGCGTCCCGGGCGTGCACAGCAAGAATCTGTTCCTCCGCGACAAGAAGGGAACGCTGTTCCTTATTGTCGCGTCAGAGGACGCGGCGATCGAGCTCAAATCCCTGCACCGCGTGCTTGGCGCGTCCGGCCGGTTCTCGTTCGGCTCGGCCGATCTCCTGCGCGAAACGCTGGGCGTGGAGCCAGGTTCGGTCACCCCGTTCGCGGCGATCAACGACAAGGCCGCCCGAGTAACGGTCGTGCTCGACGCCGCCATGATGGCGCACGCGGTGCTCAACTTTCACCCGCTGTCGAATACCGGAACGACGACGATTTCGCGGGAAGGGCTGGTCAAATTCCTGGAAGCGACCGGCCACCCGCCGCGGATCGAGCCGGTTTCCGCCCAGGAGGCGGCCTCTAAGCCGGCCCACCAGGCAAGGTCCGGTTGAAGGCCGCGATTGCATTCGGCTGCATTCTTCCCATTTAATCGGGCGAACACGGGAGATTGCGGCCCGCTTGGGCTCAAAAGGGAAGGCGTAGCCAGGAGATGTTGCAGCAAGCGCAAACCGCCGCCGCCGATGGTCTGATCAAGGACACGACGACGCAGACCTTTGTCAAAGACGTTATCGAGGAATCGAAACGGCAGCCGGTCCTGATCGACTTCTGGGCCCCCTGGTGCGGCCCTTGCAAGCAGCTCACGCCGGTCCTGGAAAAGGCGGTGCGCGCCGCCAAGGGCAAGGTGAAGCTCGTCAAGATGAACATCGACGAGCACCCCGCCATCCCGGGCCAGATGGGCATCCAGTCGATTCCGGCCGTGATCGCTTTCGTCAACGGCCAGCCGGCCGACGGCTTCATGGGCGCGTTGCCGGAAAGCCAGGTCATGGCCTTCCTGGAACGGCTGACCAAGGATCGCATCGGGGGCGAGGCGAAAGATCTGCTCAAGGCGGCCGACGCTGCTTTGGTCGAAGGCAATCCCGCCGGCGCGGCTGACCTCTATGCGCAGCTCCTCGAGGAGGACAATACCAACGTCCACGCGCTCGCCGGCTTGGCGCGCTGCTATGTCGAGACCGGCGCGATCGACCAGGCTAAGCAGACCCTGGCGCTGGTGCCGGAATCCAAGCGCAACGAAGCGTCCGTGCTCGCCGCCCAAGCCGCGCTCGATCTCGCCGAACAAGCGAAGTCGCTCGGCCCGATCGCCGATCTCGAACAAAAAGTCGCCGCCAACCCGCTCGATCATCAGGCCCGTTTCGATCTTGCGCTGGCGCTCAACAGCAAGGGCCGGCGGCTCGAGGCCCTCGACCACCTGATCAGCATCGTCAAGCGCGACCGCAAGTGGACCGACGACGGCGCCCGCAAGCAGCTCGTCCAGTTTTTCGATGCGTGGGGGCCAACCGACGAAGCCACGATCGAGGGCCGCAAGCGCCTCTCCTCGATTTTGTTCGCCTAGGCTTTAGAACGGAGCATGATCTTTTCCGAAAACCGGCTTTCGCTTTTCCGGATCATGCTCTAGAGCGGGATGAGTTGTGGTTCGATCGGCATCCCGCTCTAGCTTTTTGTTTGAGCATGATCTTTTCGGAAAACCGGTACCCACTTTTCCGGATCATGCTCTAGTCGGGCGGACGGCGCGCGTTGATCGCGTGCGGAGTACGACATGCCGATGAATGCGGTCTACAAGGGGCCCGAAGACCTTCCCGGCGTGATCGCGGTATTCCCGCTGCCGGGTGCACTCCTGTTGCCGCGCGGGCAGATGCCGCTCAACATTTTCGAGCCGCGCTATCTGGCGATGATCGACGACGCGCTGCGCGGGACGCGCTTGATCGGGATGATCCAGCCCGATCCGGCGCATCCCGGCCCCAACGAGACCAAACCGCATTTGTTTAGCGTGGGCTGTGTGGGACGCATCACGCAGTTCGCCGAAAGCGGCGATGGCCGCTACTTGATCCAGCTCACCGGCATTGCGCGCTTCCGCGTCGAGGAAGAATTGCCGGCCGACACGCCTTATCGGCAATGCCAGGTTACGTTTCGGCCCTTCGCCGACGACTTCATCGCGCGCAAAGGCGAAAGCGAGGTCGATCGCAAAACGCTGTTGCGCACGCTTGCCGACTTTCTCAAAGCCAACAACCTCAAGGCCGACTGGGCCGGCATCGAGAATGCGCCCAACGAAGCGCTGGTGAACGCGCTGGCGATGATGTCGCCGTATGGCGCGCCCGAGAAGCAGGCGTTGCTGGAAGCGCCGGACCTGAAAACCCGCGCGGAGATTCTGGTCGCCGTGACCGAGATCGAGCTCGCCAAGGGCAAGACCGGCGAGACGACGTTGCAGTAATGGTACCGGCCGGCGCGCACGGCCGCCGGCCGCGGACGTGATTTGTCTAATGCGAGATCGTTAGAGCATGATCCCGAAAAGCATGCCCTCGGGCTTTGACCCGATGGGTGGCAACCGGTTTTCGGACAGGATCATGCGCAAACAAAAAGTTAGAGCGCAATGCCGACCCAACCAAAACTCATCCCGCGCTAGGAGCCTTACATGTCGTCTGACCACCCCAGCGGCGTTGTCGATCCGAAGCTCTTGGAAATCCTGGTCTGTCCGTTGACCAAGACGCCGCTCGAATACGACGCGCAAAAGCAGGAATTGATCTCGCGCGCCGCCAAGCTTGCCTACCCGATCCGCGACGGCATCCCGATCATGCTGCCCGAGGAAGCGCGGCGGATCGATTGATGGCTTATTTCTGTCGTCACCCGCGGGCTTGACCCGCGGGTCCATGCCGACTTCCGGCACGTTCAGCGCCTCCGCATGGATTGCCGGATCAAGTCCGGCAATGACGAAAAAATTAAATGTGGGAGGGATTTGGTGATCAAAGTCTGGGGACGGAACACCTCGTCAAACGTGCAGAAAGTGATGTGGGCGGTCGAAGAAATCGGACTGCCGCACGAGCGCATCGATATCGGCGGGCCGTTCGGCAAAAATCGCGAGCCGGCTTATCTGGCAATGAACCCCAACGGGCTGGTGCCGACATTGGAAGAAGACGACGGCTTCCTCCTTTGGGAATCGAATGCCATCGTGCGCTATCTCGCGGCCAAGCATCGCGCGCAAATGCTCGAGCCGGCCGATCTGCACGCGCGGGCGCAGGCCAATGCCTGGATGGATTGGCAGCTTTCGGTGCTTGGACCCGCCATCACGCCGTGTTTCGTGGGCATGGTCCGCACGCCGCCTGAGAAGCGCGATTACGCTGCGATCGAAGACTCAAAGAAAAAAACAACCGAGGCGGTCGGCATTCTCGACGGCGAGTTGGCGAAGCGCGCTTTCGTCGCCGGCGACGCCTTCTCTTACGGCGACATTCCGTCGGCGGTGATGGCCAATCGCTATCGTCAGCTCGTGCCCGAACGGCCGGCGTTCAAAAATTTCGAGCGCTGGTTTGCAGCGATTGCCGCGCGGCCGGCGTTCAGGAATCAAGTGGCCGCCGTGCCGCTAGTGTGACGGTTGCACCCACCGCTCGTCCCCGCGAAAAGCGGGGACCCAGTTACTCGTACATGCGTGCTGGATCCCGCTTTCGCGGGAATGAGCGGAGCTTTAATTCCGCGCCAATGACGATATGGTCGCTGGATTCCCGTTGCGCGAAACGGCGGAGAACCTACTCCGCCGCCACACGCGCCGCGGCGGACTGCGTCGAGACGATATAGTCCATCGCCGCCTGCACGCCGCCTTTCTTGTGCGGCACGCCGGCGAGCGCGAGCGCCATCTCGGTTGCGCCGAGCGCGCCGAGCATCATCGCGTCGTTGACGTCACCCATATGGCCGATGCGGAAATATTTCTTCGCATACGGACCGAAGCTCGCACCGTAGGCGATATTGAAGGTATTGAGCGCAATGCTGCGGAACTGATCCGCATCGTGGCCGTCCGGCAGCAGCACCGCGGTGACGCTCGGCGAATAGTATTTCGGATCGCGGCAGAGGATTTCGAGGCCCCAGGCGCGCACCGCGCGGCGCGTCGCTTCGGCCAGCCGATCGTGACGGGCAAAGACGTTGTCGAGCCCTTCCTCGTGCAGCATCTGGATCGACACGTCGAGGCCGTACAGCATTTGCGTCGCCGGCGTGTAGGGAAAGAATCCCTGCTTGTACATCGTCAGCATGTCGTCCCACTGAAAGAACGAGCGCGGCAGCTTTGCGGTCTTTGACGCGTGCAGCGCCTTCTCGCTCACCGCGTTGAACGACATGCCGGGCGGCAGCATCAGGCCCTTCTGCGCGCCGCCGATGGTGACATCAACGCCCCATTCGTCGTGGCGATAGTCGGCCGAAGCGAGCGAGGAGATGGTATCGACCAGAAACAGTGCCGGATGGCCGGCGGCGTCGATCGCCTTGCGGATCTCGCCGATCGGCGACAAACAGCCGGTGGCGGTCTCGCTGTGCAGCACGCACACCGCTTTGATCTCGTGCGCCTTGTCCTTGCGCAGATGCTCTTCGATCAGTTTGGGATCGGCGCCGACGCGCCAATCGGTCTTGATGAATTCAGGCTTCAGGCCGAGCCGCTCGGCCATGACCTTCCAGAGCGTCGCGAACTGGCCGGTCTCGACCATGAGCACGCGATCGCCGGGCGACAGCGTGTTGGTGAGGGCTGCTTCCCAGGCGCCGGTGCCGGTCGCGGTGTAGATGATCACCGGCTGGGTGGTCTTGAAGATCGTCTTGATGCCTTCGAGCACGCGCTTGGTCATCTTGGCGAACTCGGGACCGCGCTGGTCGATCAGCGGCATGTCGATGGCGCGCAGCACGCGGTCGGGAACGGGCGTCGGCCCGGGAATCTGCAGGAAATGGCGCCCGGGAAGACGCGAGGCGTTCTGCGGCATGTCGGCACTCCTTCGGATTGCTCTTCAGATTCGGACTGCTCTTTGGAAATTCCGGCTGCGCCCGAAGGCAGCGCGGCGGCGCTTTGATCCCCGAATGCCGCACGCGGGTCAAGTCTTCTCTCTGCCGCAGGCCGACACGAGCCGCAGGTGGGCAGCCGATGGGCAGCGACCAAACGATTCCGTCCGCCGGTTAACGATCAACGCCCAGCGCGCTTTCGTGCCAGCGGCGCAGCGCCAGATAGTTGATCAGCGAGAGCAGATAGAAAATCACGATGCCGGCGACCGACAGCAACAAGAGCGCCGCGAACATGCGCGGAATGTTGAGGCGGTAGCCGGATTCGGCGATGCGATAGGCGAGACCGGAGCCGGCGCCTGCCGAGCCCGCGGCTATTTCGGCAACCACCGCGCCGATCAGCGACAATCCGCCGGCGATACGCAGGCCGCCAAGAATAAAGGGCAGCGCCGACGGCAGCTTCAGCCGCCACAGCACCTGCCCGCGCGAGGCGCCGTAAAGCGAAAACAAATCAGCGAGATTGCGGTCGACAGAATTCAGGCCGAGCGTCGTGTTGGCCAGCACGGGAAAGAACGCCACGATCCAGGCGCAGACGAGCACGGCGGCTTGCTGTGGCAGATAGATCAAAAGAAGCGGCGCGATGGCGACGATCGGCGTCACCTGCAGGATGACGGCGTAAGGATAAAGCGAATATTCCACCAGCCGCGATTGATTGAAAAGAATCGCGAGACCCACGCCGCCAACGGCCGCGAGCAAAAAGCCCTCGACCGTCGTGGCGAGCGTGACCAAAAGCGATCGTCCAAGCAGGGCCCAATCGGTGACCAGCGTCTTTAAAATCAGTCCGGGCGCCGGCAGCACATAGGCCGGCACATCTTCGATGCGCACGACCGCTTCCCAGATCAAAAGGCCGAGCGCCAGCACGACAATCGGCAGCGCGATGCGCAACGTGCGGTCACGGCGTTCGCGGGAAGATGGATGTCCTCCGGTGGAGACGTTCGCGCGTCCCGCGCAGGGGGAGTCCTCGCTCTGCGGGTGCTGGATTCCCGCTTCCGCGGGAATGAGCGGATTGGAGGTCCGTCATTGCTTCACCTCCCGCGGCCATGGCTTGCGCCAGCGCTTCCGACGTGCGGCGACAGTTCTCGGCGTAGGCTGCAGACGTGCGGAACGCTTGATCGCGCCCGGACGGCGGATCGAAGGTGAGCTCGGTGAATGCTCTCCCCGGGCGCGCCGCCATCACCACGATCCGGCTCGACAAATAAACCGATTCGAAAACCGAATGCGTGACGAACACGATGGTCGTGCGCAACGATTGCCACATCTGCAGGAGATCGTCGTTGAGCTTGAAGCGGGTGATCTCGTCGAGCGCCGCGAACGGCTCGTCCATCAGGAGAAGCTCCGGCTCGGTCACGAGCGCGCGCGCGATCGAAGCGCGCATGCGCATGCCGCCGGACAACTCGCGCGGATAGGCATGGCGAAATTCCGCCAGGCCGACATGGTCGAGCGCCGCGCGCACGCGGTCCGCCACGTCCGCCGCCGGCGCGCGTTGCAGATCGAGCGGCAGCTTCACATTGTTGAATACGGACGCCCAGGGCATCAGGGTGGGCTCCTGAAAGACAAAGCTGAGCCGGCTCTTGCCGCCGTGACCAGCCGTGGAAGGCCACTCGACCGCGCCTTCGGTCGGCTCACTCAAACCCGCCATGATGCGCAAAGCCGTGGACTTGCCGCAGCCCGACGGACCGAGCAGCGAGACGAATTCGCCGGGGCGGATGTCGAGATCGAGACCGGCCAGCGCACGCGTGCCGCTCGCGAAGATCTTACCGACGCCGCGCAACGCGACGAGTGGGGCGGCGGGATCGGTTGTGGCCGAGAGCGACATCGCGACATCCGCTCGCGCGGATACCTCAAGATGGAATCAATGCTTGAGATCAAGTCCGATTTTTTTATTCACGAACTGCAGGGTGTAAGCCTTGCGGTAATCGAGATTGGCTTTGGCGACGCCGGCGCGCACCATCTTGTCGAAGAAATCCTTCATGCGCGCTTCCGTCATGGCGCCGATGCCGAGCGTCTTGGCGTCACCGGAATCGACGATGCCGTATTCTTTCATCTTGGCGACGGAATAAGCCAGGAGCGCATCCGTCATCTCAGGATTCTGGCTCTTGATCAACGCATTGGCCGCGCGGTTGTCGCCGTAGATGTAGTTGTACCAGCCGATGATCGAAGCATCGACAAAGCGCTGCACCAGATCCGGCTTTTTCTCGACCAGATCGCGGCGCGTCTCGACCAATGTCGAATAGGCGGAGAAGCCCTGATCGGCCAGCAGGAAAATCTTCGGCTTGAACTTGCCCTGCTGCTCGATCGCAAACGGCTCGGAGGTCACATAGCCCTGCATCGCCGATCGCTTGTCGGCAAGGAACGGCTGCGGATTGAAGGTGTAGGGCTTGACCTGATCGTCGCGAAAACCGTAATCGGCCTTGAGCCATTGGAAATAGGTCGCGACACCTTCCTTGGAGATAAACAGCGTCAATTTTTTCAGGTCTTCGAATTTGTCGATACCCTGGTCCGGGTGGGCGATCAGCACCTGCGGATCTTTCTGAAACATCGCGGCGACTTCCACGGTGGGTATGTCGTTCTCGATGGCGTCGAAGCCTTGAAGCGTGTTGGCGCTCAGATAGAAATCGAGCTTGTCGACGAGCAATAGCATGCGGTTGTTCGCATTGGGGCCGCCCGGCAAAATGGTGACATCGAGACCGTATTTCTTATAGGTGCCGTCGGCCACCGCCTGATAAAAACCACCGTGTTCGGCTTCAGCCACCCAATTGGTGCCGAAGGTCACTTTGTCCAATGCCAGAGCGGGCGCCGAGCCGGCCGATGCGGCGGCAACCAGGACCAGGGCTGCGACCATGCGGCGGGCGATTGTGAAGAACGGCATAAAGAGGCTCCTTGAGCGGCGACGGGGCAATAAAGCGCAGTCCTGAAAGAACCTGCAAGAATTGATTATGCTCCAGTGTTGCAAGATTCATAACAGAGAAGCTTGACGAGTGATCGTTCGATGAAGCTACCGAAACGCGACTGGACGGACATGACCTGGCAGGACGTTGCCGGCGCAGGCGCCGACGCGGCCCGCTGGATTGCGGTACTGCCGCTTGCGGCGGTGGAACAGCATGGGCCGCATCTTCCGCTCGGCGTCGACGCATTCATCGCCGAAGCCTATCTGGCGCGTGTCCGCCACCGCCTTCCCGACGAACTTCCGGTAACCTTTCTGCCGGTGCAACGCATCGGCGTCTCGGTCGAGCATCTCGCGTTTCCGGGCACGCTGACGCTGTCGGCAGCGACCGCGATTGCTGCCTGGACCGAGATCGGTGAAAGCCTCGCGCGCGCCGGCATCCGCAAGCTCGTGCTCGTTACCAGCCACGGCGGCAATGTCGCCGTCATGGAACTCGTGGCGCGCGATCTGCGCGCGCGCTTTGGGATGCTGGCGGTCACCGTGGGCTGGCATCGCTTCGGATATCCGGATGACATTTTTTCCAGCGAGGAAAAACGCCATGGCATTCACGGCGGCGACATCGAGACCTCGCTGATGCTCGCAGGCAAGCCAGAAGCCGTCCGCATGGAAAAAGCGCCCAATGCCACGCCTGCCACCGTCGCGATGGCGCGCGAATTCATCTGGCTCGGCGCCTATCGCCCTGCCGGTTTCGCCTGGATGACGCAGGATCTTCACCCGACCGGAGCGGTCGGCGACGCAACGCTGGCAAGCGCCGCCAAAGGTGAAGCGGCACTGAACCACGGCGCCGAGGCTTTCGTCGAGTTGTTGCGTGAAATCGATCGCTTCGATCTGAAGCGGCTGCACGAAGGCCCGCTACCGTCGTAGTTCACCCCCGCAACCCGTCATGGCCAGGCTTGTCCCGCACAAGGCCGGGCATGACGCCTTGGAGTTATACGGCGCTTGCTACGCCGCGATCCTCACGTATTCGAAATCGCCGGGCTTGTTGTCGATGCCGATGCGCGGCGGCGCGATCCAGCTTGCGAATTGGCCAGGCTCCGTCACCGGCTGCATCAAACTGACGATGAAGTCGCCGTCGGCTGTTGACGGCAGCCAGCTATCCATGCCGCGCTGCCAAGCCGCCTCGCCGATCATCTCGCCGGCCGGCGTCACCTTCACGTCCTTGAACTCGCCGATATCGCGATGGAAGCCGACATGCGGCAGTTCCAGCCTGAAGGCAACGCCGGTCCGGTCGATCACCTTGTTCCACCGATCGAGGCCGCGCTGGCAATCGGCGGTGTAGTCGTCGCGCAGCCGCATGTTGACCGCGGTCAGCGCCGGCTCGTCGACACGCTTGATCGCGCCGTCGACAAGTTTCAGCACCGGATAGGTCGAATTTTCCAGCCGGTGATCGTCCTCGATCTTGGTCTCCTGGAAGCGGCCCTTGAGACTGGCGTTGAAGGCGTTGGCGGCGTTGGTCGAGACTTCCGAACCGAACAGGTCGAGCGACAGCGAATAGTGCAGATTGAGCTTCTTCTGGATGGTCGGAAGATCGATCACGCCGAGCTTGCGCACCTTCTCGATGTCGTTCGGATCATCGATGCCGGCCGCCTTCATCGCCTCGCAGGTGCGCTGGATGGTGCGGCCGACGCCGGTCTCACCGACGAACATGTGGTGCGCTTCTTCCGTCAGCATGAAGCGGCAGGTGCGCGACAGCGGATCGAAGCCCGATTGCGCCAGACTCTCGAGCTGCATCTTGCCGTCGCGGTCGGTGAAGAATGTGAACATGTAGAACGACAGCCAGTCCGGCGTCGCTTCGTTGAAGGCGCCCAGCATGCGCGGCTTGTCGGCGCTGCCGGAGCGGCGCTGCAACAACTCCGCCGCCTCCTCGCGGCCGTCGCGGCCGAAATATTTCTGCAGGATATAGACCATCGCCCAGAGGTGACGGCCTTCCTCGACATTGACCTGAAACACGTTACGCAGGTCGTAGAGTGACGGCGCGGTCTTGCCGAGATGGCGCTGCTGCTCCACCGAGGCGGGCTCCGTGTCGCCCTGGATGACGACGAGACGGCGCAGCATGGCGCGATATTCGCCCGGCACGTCCTGCCAGGCCGGCTCGCCATAATGGTGGCCGAACGGAATCTTGCGGTCCTCTTCCTTCGGTGCGAGCAGGATGCCCCAGCGGTATTCGGGCATCTTCACGTAATCGAATTTGGCCCAGCCTTTCGGATCGACCGATACGGCGGTGCGCAGATAGACCAGCGACTGCTGGAAGCCTTGCGGCCCCATGTCCATCCACCAGTCGATATAGCCCGGATGCCAGCTCTCCAGCGCGCGCAGCACGGCGCGGTCTTCGGCGAGATTGACGTTGTTCGGGATCTTGGTCGTGTAGTCGACAGCTTCGATGTTCATGACTTAATCCTCCGCATCTGGCTGCTCTTTCCCCTCCCCCTTGTGGGGAGGGGTAGGGGTGGGGGCCGCGAGGTGAAGCGCTAGTGTCGACGCCAGCGCGTCGCCTCACGCCCCCCACCCCACCCTCCCCCACAAGGGGGGAGGGAGAAAAATTCAAACCCGGCGCGTATCGAAGACCGGCTGCTGGCCGGTGCCGTAGCGCTTGAGTGCCCCTTCTTCGCCGACCGCATTGGGACGCTGGAAAATCCAGTTCTGCCATGCGGTCAGCCGGGCAAAGATTTTTGATTCCATGGTCTCCGGTCCGGCGAAGCGCAGATTGGCTTCAAGGCCGGTCAGACCGTCGGGCGAGAAGCTTGCGCGTTCTTCCAGAAAGACGCGCACTTCGTCGTCCCAATCGATATCGTCGAGCGCGAAGGTGACGAGCCCGAGCTTTTGTGCACGCTCGGCGTCGAGCATCTTGTGCCGTTCGGATTTTGCTCGTTCCAGATCGGCGGTGTCGGCGAGGAAGCGGCTGCCGAGCCGCGTCAACCCGTTCGACATCGGATAGGGGCCGAAATTCGCGTCTGCGAGCGTGATCGCGGCCGGCGGCTTGTTGTCGCCTTCGCGCGTGCCGAGGAACATGTAGGAGCGGTCGCTGGCGAAAACGAGTTCGGCCAAAGTGCCGGCAAAACACGAGCCCGGCTCGATCAGCGTCACCAGCGAGCGTGACGTGAGGTCGACCCGCTTGAGCACGCGTTTCCAGAAATGACGGATCTCGCGGCTGAGCCAGTGATCCTTGTTGGCGTCGAGGAATTGCTCATACGCCATGACCCGGCCGGGATCGCCGAAAGACTTGAAAACGATCGCAGCGACGTCGAATTCATTCAGCCGGATATTGAGAATGGCGTCGTCGAGTTCGCGCGCGAGCTTGAGCGGCCAGAACGCGGCCCCGAGCACGACCATGGCGTCGGCCGACGCCGGCGGCATCGCCGCAGGCCCGCGCAAGACAATAGTGGCGATGCGGCCGCTGCGGTCGAACTCGACTGAAAGCGTTTCATATTCGACGCCGTGCTCGGAGAATGTCCGGGTGAGCGGCGTCAGCGCGACGCCCTGCCCTCCGCCATCGCGGCGGGATTTCACCGCGAATTCCTGCGCGCGTGCAGCAATCGTCTCTTCGAATTTCGAGCCGGGCACGACTTCATCGACCAGCCGCCAATCGAGCGCGCGCTTTCCCTTCACGCCTTCTTCGGTGGTGCAGAAGAAATCGGCATGGTCGCGCCTGACCTTGCGCTTGTCGGAGACGCGCGTGAGCCCGCCGGTGCCGGGCAGCACCGCAAGCAGCGGCAGTTCCGGCAGCGACACCGCCGACGAGCCATCGTCGACCAGCATGATGTGATCGGCCGCAAGCGCGAGCTCGTAGCCGCCGCCTGCCGCCGTGCCGTTGATCGCGCAAATGGTCTGCAGACCGGAATTCTCGCTGAGGTCCTCGATGCCGTTGCGCGTTTCGTTGGTGAATTTGCAAAAATTGACTTTGTGGGCGTGGCTCGCACCCGCCAGCATGCGGATATTGGCGCCCGCGCAAAACACCCGCGGCTTGGCGGAGCGAAGCACGACTGCGCGCACCTGCGGATGTTCGAAGCGCAGCCGCTCGATCGCGTCGGCAAGCTCGATATCGACGCCAAGATCATAGGAATTGAGCTTCAGCTCGTAGCCTTCGAACAGGGCGCCCTTCTCGTCGACATCCAGGAGAAGCGTGGCGATATCGCCATCGACTTTCAGCTTCCAATGCCGGTAACGCGACGGTTCGGTCTGGAAGTCGATCCGGGTCTGGCCGTTCGCCAGCGGACGCTCGGGGGCATGGGCGTCAGCCATCACAGCGTTTCCTGATATGTATTATAATTCACATAAGGCGCGGACCCCTGTATGCACTATAATGCACTAGGCCGCAACCCCGGAATCGACGCCCCGCTCGCCTTCGTGATGGTCGCGCAGGAGGCGGTTGATGAAGGCCGCCACCGTGTCGAGCGTCAGAGCGCGGCGCATCGCGGTGGGGCGAATGGCGCACACCCGGCAGGATTGCCGTTTCCACCGGGCAGTAGCATTCCTGCTGCGCCGCTTCGACCTGCTTGATAGTGCCGTATTGGTCGTCGGCGCCCTGCACGATGAGGATGGGCACGCGGATATAGCCGAGCGCCTCGGTGATATCCCAGGCGCGAAATTCCGGATTGAGCCAAGGCCCGCTCCAGGAGTGGAAAGCGCTGTCGACATCGTCGTGCCAGCGCTTGAGCTTCTCCCGCAGATTGCCGGATTGGTAGTCCTCATTGGCGCGGCGGATCTGGGCGAGACCCATATCCTCGGTGAAGAAATGCGGCGCCATGAGCACGAGGCCGCGCACCCGATGATCCTGTACACTGCCGGCATAAATGGTCGCGATCGACGCGCCGTCGCTGTGGCCGAAAAGGATGCCGCGCTGAAAGCCGATTGCCGAGAGCACCCGCGGCAACACGTCGATCGCCTCTTCGTGCATGAAATTGACCGAGCGCGGCAACTTGCCCGGGCTCGATTTGCCGTAATTGGTGCGTGAATAGACGAACACGCCGGCGCCGGTGGCGGCCGCAAGCTGTTCGGGGAAAGTGCCCCAAAGCCCGACGCACCCGAGCCCTTCGTGCAGCATCACGATCGTCGGCGCCTCGGACGGGCGGGGCCCGATCATGCGGTACTCAAGCCGCAGCGGAGCAAGCTCCAGGAAGCCTTCATCCGAAAGCGTCACGCGGTGCGGTCCCCGCCCACGTGCGCGACAATGCGCAGCAGCTTGGCAAAGCTTTGCTCGACCGCATCGCCGGACGTGTCGACTTCGGCTTCGGCGCGCGCGTAATCGGCACGGCGGGCTTCCAGGATCGCCACCAGATCAGCCATGGCCTGGCGATTTTGCGCCATGGGGCGAAAATCACCCTGCGCCATGACCCGGCTCATGTGCTCCTGCGGCCGCGCCTTGATCCAGATGGTGTAGGCGTGGCGAAGCAGCAGCGCGTAGGTTTCGGGATTGGCGACGATGCCGCCGGCCGTGGTGATGACCGCGGCTTCATGCTCAGCAAGTACGCGCTCGAGCGCGCTTCTCTCCTGGCGACGGAACGTCGCCGTGCCGGCCATTTCGATCAGATCGGGAATGCTGGCGCCGTAATCCTCTTCGACGCGGCGGTCGAGCTCGATGAACGGCCAGCCCAGATGCTGCGCCAGCATGCGCCCCAGCGTCGACTTGCCGGCGCCGCGCAGCCCGACAAGCGCGATACGCCGCGCCCGGTCGGCGCCGCTGCGCAGCGCGACGCGCGCTTCGATCTCCTTGGTCAGCGCCGGCAGCTCTTGCTCCGGCACCTGGGCGAGCAAATCCAGGATGGCGCCGCGCTCGGCGGTGCGCGCGCCTTGCTCCGGCAGCAGCGCGGCCGCGGGAAGATCGAGCGCCTGCGCGATGGCGCGCAGCACGCTGACCGACGGATTGCCGGCGCCGCTTTCGATTTGCGCCAGATACCGCTCCGACGTCTGCGGACGCCGCCGCCAATTGCCGGCGCGTCATGCCGCGCTTGGCCCGGTTCTTCCGCACTTCGCGCCCGACCGCGGCGAGAAATGCGGCGATCTGTGGCGCTTGGCCCGTGGGCGAGGCGGCTACAGCCTCGGGCGGAAGCTGTTTCTTCGGCTTCGGTTCGGCCACCGCGCGCTTGTCCTTATGCATTATAGTTCATGCGGTATAATGCACGCCTCGCCGTGAATTCGCAAGGTTGCAGCGGGGAGCCGAATTGCGGAGCCCCGTTTACTCGAAAATCCGCCGCCAGCCGCCATTGTGCGGTTCGACGCGCGGCGTGGCTTCGTCGGCGGCATCGGCATCAGGCCCGGGATCGTCCGGCGCGTGCACCAAGGGAATCACCGGATCACGCTTTGGCGGCGCCGGTGAGACGCGGGACGCAGGCGGCTCGGACGCCAGCGCCGGACCCGCCGCAGCAGACGTCCCGCCGTCTCCCTTTTCCGGTGCCTTGTCCTGCATGGACGGCGCCTCTAGCGCGGCTGGCGGCTTCTCGATGATGTCGTTATTCGCCGCAACGGAAGGCGCAGCCCTAACCGCAGCAATCTGCGTAGTCGCCGGTTCGATCGGCGGCGCCGCCTGCGTAATTCCGGTAACCGGAACACGCCACTCGAAGGCATCGAGCTTGCCGCTTGGCGACACCGGCAGCCAGCGATCGGAGACGTGCCCCTCGGCGGTCCAGGCCGGATCGGGCGCGGCATGCAATGCACGCGCGATCCATTCGCGGGCGCGACCCTCGTCGTTCTGCTCGGCCCGCTCCAATTCTGCCATCAACAGCGCCACGCGCCTGGTCGGTGCAGCGAGAAAGGACGCGAGCGCGTCGCGCGCTTTGGCGAATTCGCGCGCGTCGATCGCTGCACGCGCCAATGCGAGAGCGCCCTCGATATGACCGGGCACCTGTTTCGCCAGCACCTCGATGCGCTTGAGGCGATCGCGCGCGGCGTCGCCGAAGCGCAGATCGGAGAACACTTGCGCCAGATCGGGATGCGGATGCGTTTCCCATGCCTTGTGGAGGATGCGGGACGCTTTGCGCAATTCGCCGCCCTCGGCCAGCATCCGCCCGGCAAGCGCGGCCGCCGGCACGAAGGTCGGCTCGAGCTTTGCCGCTTCGATCGCCAACGCCTTGGCCTGGTCGCGATCGGATTCTTCGCTGGCGATCGCGCGGGCGGTGAGCATCACGGCGCGCTGCCGGCGATAGCTGTCTTTGTCGAGCGCGTGCTTATTCGCGTCCAGCAGTGCGAGTGCGCCGGCCCAGTCGCCGGTCAGGCAGCGAAATTCGAGCACCGCTCTGCCGGCCCAATCAAGCGAAGGATTCTCTCGCGCCGCTTCCTCGGCGAAGGCATGCGCGCTGGCGCGATCACCACGGCGATGCGCTTCAACGAAAAGGCCATGCAGCCCGAGCGCCTTGGTATCGGTGCGGCCGGCCATGGCGCGGAAGGCACTGTCGGCGGACTCGCGATCGCCCGAGAGCTGCGCGTGCTGAGCGTCGAGGAGAAGCGCAAGCGGCTCGGACGGCGCGATGCGCTTGGCTTCTGCCGCATGCTTGCGCGCTGCGACCAGGTCGCCGGCGCCGATCGCGACCAAACCGCGCGAAATCGCCTCATACGCGCGCTCGCCCCGGCGGCGATGCAAGTGCCGGCGCAAGATGAAGGGCGACCGCAGCAGAGCGCTCAGCAAAGTCCACAAAAGCATCAGCGCCGCTACGGCGACGAGCAAGCTCGCGGCAAGCACCATCACCGAAGTTTCGATGTGCATGCCCTGCCAGGTGACGACCACCTCGCCCGGACGATCGGCGAGCCACGCCGCGCCGAGCGCCAGCAGACCAACGAGGATGAGGAAAATGACGACGCGGATCATCGCGATTCCGGCTTGGCCAACGCAGCGAGCGCCGCGGCGGCGACATGCCGGCTCTCCGTGAGCGCCGCTCGGCGCGCGCCGGCCTTCTTGGCCCACGCGTCAGTCAACGCGCGGGCTTCATCGGGCAACTTGGCAATCTCGGCAAGCGCCGCGTCGATGTCGCCACGCGCGGCGTCGGCGTTAAGCCGCGCGATCAGGGCCGCCGGGTCGTCTCCCGCCGGCGCCGCCGATGTGCCGACCGGCGTGATGCGAACGAGTTTTTGCGCCCGGCTTTCAAGCTTCGCCAAGATCGAGTTGCTGCTCGGCTCAGGCTCCATCGCCCGAGAGAGTGCAGGCGTGAGCGCGCTGAGCTCGCGCCCAAGCTCGGCGGTGCTGGTCAATCCAAGCGCGGCAAACGGCTCGAGCTGCGCTGTTGCCTTCGCATCGGCACCCAACGCCCTGACCGCAGCAAGCTCGTCCTGGAACGGCGCACCGCGCTCGACCGCGGCGCGCAGCGCCTCGGCAGCGATGGCGAGCCGCATGACCCGGTCATCTGCATTGGACGAGGAGGCGCGCTGCGCCAGATTGGCGTCCAGCGATTTCATGGCGTTTTGAAGCGCGGCAACCCGGCCTTCGAGCGCCTCGATGTCGCTTCGCTGTACACCGGTCTGCGTGCTGGACTGGGCGGCATTTTTGGCAGCGTCCTTCGCAGCATCCTTGGCCGCATCGGCCGCAGCCGCGGCGGCCTTGGCCTCCGCCAGACCGGACTGCGCGGCTGCCGCCAACTCGTCAACGCGGCGCGTCAAGGCGGCGAGCGAATCGCCGAGCGCCTTGGCTTGCGCGTCGGCAGCGGCAACGCGGCCGGCAAGAGCCGCGTCGGTGCGCGGTGGGCCTTGCAGGGCCTGCTCGATCCGATCGAGCCGGCCTGAGATCTCTTCCGTAACGCTTGCTTGCGCGCTTTGCGCGACGGGCACGGGCGACGGACTTGGCGGAGCGGCCGCATCAGGCGCCGCGACCGTGGCCTGCGGCTGGGCCGTATCGTGAAACGGCGCGAGCCCCGCGTACCAGAATCCGGCAGCGATGGCCGCGACGCCGACGGCTCCGATCACGACACCAATCGCGTACGGCGCCGTCCCGCTGGATGAGCTGCCGGCGCGCGCGGGCGCAGCGTCCGGCGCACTCGCCGCCTGTCCGGCATCCGCCTCCGGTTGCGAGTTCGGACCTGCGGTTTCGACTTCCTTCGCCGTCAAATCGATGGTCGGCGGCCGGCGGCGGGACGTGCTGTCAGCGTCGCTCATACCTTCTCCAAGCCTGTCCTAATCCAAGCCTGCCCGGAACCGATTCGTCATACCGGCTGTACCACACCACCGTCTCGGCATAGTACGGCGACGCGATGGCGGCAACACGACCGGGGAAACGCTCGCGCGGATAGAAAATCAGACCTTAAGCCTCCGGGATCAGCGCCAACAAGGCCGCCTCGGCCGGCTCCGGCGCCACGCGGGTATCGGCGGCTCCGGCCTGGATCAGGGGCTCGGCGACCTGCGCGGACATGCAGAAATGGATCAGCCCTTTGACGGCATGGTCCTGCAGACCGCTGGCGCGGGCGGCGTTCACGTATATTTCCGAACTGCGGCGGGAAAAATGGAGCACGCCCTCGATCCCCTCCGCCATGGCCGCGACCGCCGCCGGCAGGAGCGCGCCAGCCGGGACAGCGCGATACACCACCGCCCTGCTCACCGCAAAGCCACGACCGGAGAGCACGCCGGCGAGGTCGCCAGCACGGTCGGCGCCGGCGAGATAAAGAAGCGAGGCGCCCGCTTTGAGCCGCGAAGCGACAAGCGCCGCGAGATCGGCCACATCGCCCTGCGCCGATGTCACATCGGCAAAGCCCGCCGCGCCCATCGCTTCTGCGCTACGGTCGCCAACCGCGAATACCGGCAGCGCCCGCAATTGCGCGAAGCGCTCATGATGAGCGATCGCCGGCGCGGCATTCGCGCTAGTGACCAGAAGAGCTATGAATGGTCCAGGACCGATTTCGGCGTGCTCCACCGGTTCGATGCGCAGTAACGGCGCGACCAGAACGATGTGACCGCGCGCGCGCAACGCCGCCGCGGTCCGCTCCGCGTCCGGCTCTGGCCGTGTGACCAGAAGCCGCATGGTTTAAGCTCGAACAAAGAAGTCGGCGCCGGCGCGCGCGCGCAATTCACCGCCGGCGTCAGCGCCAAGCTCGGCCGCAGCCTCGCGCGCGCCTTCGCGCAAAACCTCGAATGCTTCGCTCCCGTCCGGCTTGATGATGATGCCGTGGAAGCGGAGCGTTCCTTGTTCGAATTTGGCGTGGCCGCCGATCGGCGTTCGGCAAGAGCCGTCGAGCACCGCCAGGAAGGCGCGTTCGGCCGCGAGCGCCACCCTAGTATCCGCATCATCGATCGCCTCGACCAGTGCGCGGGTTCTGGCATCGTCAGCACGCGTCTCGATGCCGATAGCCCCCTGCCCGACCGCCGGGACGAATTCATCGGGATCAAGAATTGCCGTCACCGTCGACAAAAGCCCGAGCCGCTTCAGGCCCGCGACCGCGAGCAGCGTCGCGTCCACCTCGCCCGCATCGAGCTTGCGCAAACGTGTTTCCACATTGCCGCGCAGCATGACAACCGTGAGATCCGGCCGCAGTCTTTTGACCAAAGCCTGCCGGCGTGGCGAGGCGGTGCCGACCACCGCGCCCGGCGCCAGATCACGCAAGCTCGCTGCCTTGCGGCTGATAAACGCGTCGCGCACGTCCTCGCGCGCCGGGAAGCCGGCAAGCACGAGGCCCGGCGGCAATATGGTCGGAAGGTCCTTCGAGGAGTGCACCGCAAGATCGATGCTACCGGCCAGCAGAGCTTCCTCGATTTCTTTGGTGAAGAGCCCCTTGCCGCCGGCATCGGCAAGCGGCCGGTCCTGCACGACGTCACCCGTCGTGCGGATGACCTTGATCTCGATCGCCGCGGCGTCGACACCCGCCGCCGTGGCTAGCCGGCTCTGCACTTCACGCGCCTGCACCAGCGCCAGCGGCGAACCGCGCGAACCGATACGCAAGACGGGAACCGCGCTTGCCGATTGTGTCATATGGCCTTCAAGTGCTACGCCCGCGTCTACTATGACAACGTCCGCCATTTCCGAAATTGGGTGAAGCGGTTATCCGGAACCAATAACCACAGTCCGGACACAGCATGCACCAACAATCGCAGTCATGGATTTCGGGCTCGTGCTAACGCTCGGCCCAGAAATAACCGGAACCATATAATACACCGATGATCGTTCTCGGCATCGAAACGACTTGCGACGAAACCGCCGCCGCCGTGGTGGAAAGGAATGCGGAAGGACAAGGCCGCATCCTGTCGAACGTCGTTCTCTCGCAAATCAACGAGCATGCGGCGTTCGGCGGCGTGGTGCCGGAGATTGCCGCCCGAGCCCATGTCGAAGTGCTCAATTCAATCATCGCCAAGGCGATGAACGAGGCACAACTGCCGTTCGCCGCGCTCGACGGGATTGCGGCGGCCGCCGGACCGGGCCTGATCGGCGGCGTGATCGTCGGACTGACCATGGCCAAGTCAATCGCGTTTGTGCACAACAAGCCGCTGATCGCCGTCAATCATCTGGAAGCGCATGCGCTCACCGCGCGGCTGACAGATGGGACGGCCTTTCCGTATTGCCTATTCCTCGCGTCCGGCGGCCATACCCAAATACTCGGCGTGCGTGGCGTCGGCGACTACCTCAAAATCGGCGGCACGGTCGACGACGCCATCGGCGAAGCCTTCGACAAGACCGCCAAGCTTCTCGGTCTCGGTTATCCGGGCGGGCCGCTGGTCGAGAAAGAGGCGGCGCGCGGGGATCCGGAGCGGTTTCCACTGCCGCGCCCGATGGCCGGACGTCACGACGCCAATTTCTCGCTGTCCGGGCTCAAGACGGCGCTGCGCCTCGAAGCCGAAAAGATCGCGCCGCTGAGCGACGACGACGTCGCCGATCTGTGCGCATCGTTTCAACAGGCGGTCGGTGAAGTGGTGATGGACCGGCTGCGCAACGGATTGCGGATATTCCGCGAGCAGATCGGCACGCCGACGGCGCTCGTCTGCGCCGGCGGGGTTGCGGCCAATCAGGCGATCCGCAAGGTGCTGCATCGGGTCGCCTTCGAGATCGGAGTATCGCTGGTCGCGCCGCCGCCTGCCTTGTGCACCGACAATGGCGCCATGATCGCATGGGCGGGCGCCGAACGGCTCGCGCTCGGCTTGATCGACACGCTCGACGTCGCGCCGCGCGCGCGTTGGCCGCTCAGCGAAGTGATGAAGGCGGCGGATCAGGCCGTCATTCCGGAAGCCGCGACAGCAGCTGTGCCGGATCCATAACCATGGACCAAACAGAACTTGACGGGCGGGGGTACGGATTCCGGGCTCCGAGCTTTGCTCGGTCCCGGAATGACCACCGGCTCACCCGCGCCCCGCATCGATTTGCGCAAGGATCGCCTCCAAACGCTCAAGCCGATCCGCTTCACCGGGCGGCTTATCCCAGCGCAAACGGTTGATCCTGGGGAAGCGCATGGCGAGCCCGGACTTGTGACGGGTTGAACGCTGCAAGCCTTCGAACGCCACCTCGAGCACCAATCCCTCGCTCGGCTCATGCACGACCTCGCGCACCGGACCGAACCGATCGATCGTGTTGCGGCGAACGAAGCGATCGATCTGCAGCAATTCTTCGTCGGTAAAACCGAAATAAGCTTTGCCCACCGGCACGAGTTCGTCGCCTTCTTCGCCGCGTGTCCAGACGCCGAACGTGTAGTCCGAATAAAACGACGAGCGCTTGCCGTGGCCGCGTTGCGCATACATGAGCACCGCATCGACGATGAAAGGATCGCGCTTCCATTTCCACCACGGTCCCTTCGGGCGGCCGGGCACGTAAAGCGAATCGCGCCGCTTGAGCATGATTCCTTCGACAGCATCCGCATCGATACCGGCGCCCGCCGCTGCCGGATTTTTTCGGGCGGCGGTGAGATCATCCCACGTTACGAAAGAAACGGGCGGCGAAAGATCGACGCGCGGATCGCCGAGCTTTGTGACAAAAGCTTCGAGGCGCGCGCGGCGGACGACGAATGGAAGCTCGCGCAGGTCTTCTTCGCCGTCGGCGAGAAGATCGTAGGCACGCAAATGCGCGGGAAACTCCGCCGTCAACTTGCCGGTGACGGTTTTGCGGTTGAGCCGTTGCTGCAGCACGTTGAATGATTGCACGCGGCCTTCGCGCATGATCAGAAGCTCGCCGTCGATCGCGCCCGGCAGACGCAAAGCTTCGATCAAATCGGGAAAGCTTTTGGAGATATTCTCGCCCGTGCGCGAATAAAGCCGCGCGATGATGTTGCCGTCGCGCGACGCCGCGACTGCCTGCACGCGGATGCCGTCCCACTTCCACTCGGCCATGAAGTCAGTGGGGTCGAGCCCGGCGAGGTCCGGTTCGTCGAGCGCATGCGCCAGCATGGGCGGCCGAAACGGCACCGGATCGCTGCTGGCCGGTTTTTCGGCGCGCCCTTCAAGCCACGCGAAAAGCTCGACATAAGGCGGCGCCAAACCGGGCCAAAGCAACTCGATGTCCTGCGCATCGGTGGCGCCAAGCGCCGCGACCGCAGCCTTGGCGAGCCTCGCCGAAACGCCGATCCGCAAGCCGCCGGTGACGAGCTTGATAAGCGCCCATCGGCCGGTTTCGTCGAGCGCATCGAGCCAACGCGCAAGCCGCGCCGGCAGCTCGGCCTTGCCGAGCGTCGACAGAGTTTCGATGACGATAGTGAGCGAAAGTTCCCCTTGTTTTCCGCCCCCGCGAAGCGGGGGAGGGGGCATAGGCGGCCTTTGGCCGCCGTCCTTGGAAAATAGAACGCCGACGCGAAGCGTCGGCTTTGGCGAAGCATGGTGGAGGGGGCTGGCTTGCTCGAAGGCTGCGGCACTTACCCCTACCGGCTCGCTTTGCTCGCCGCCTCCCCCGCGTGCGGGGGAGGAAAGGCTAGACGTCGGCCACATCAACGCGATCGTCTCCGAAAGATCGCCGACATAGTCGTAGGAAAGCTCGAACAGCACCGGGTCGGTGCGTTCGGCGATGAGGCTGCGGATCAATCCGGGCTTGGCGTGCGGAAAGGTGAGCGCGTTGGTCAGTGCCGCCAGCGCCCAGCCGCGCTCGGGATCGGACGTCGAGCGAAAATAATCCGTCATCAGACGGAGCTTGGCGTTGCGCGCCGGCTCGTAGGTGAGGCGGTCGAGCAATTCGGCGAAGCGGTTCATTCCTCCGCCTCGCCGTTTTCGTCATTCCGGGGCGCGCGCAGCGCGAACCCGGAATCCATAACCCCCGCCCGTTCAGGACCTGCACCGCCGGCGGCAGCACTTGACGCGTCCGTGGTTATGGATTCCGGGCTCCGGCCTTCGGCCGTCCCCGGAATGACGGCATCATCCTCATCGCCGTAGCCGACAATATCGAGCGGCCGCGCTTTCAATCCGTGCGTGGCGCACCAGTGCACCAGAGCATCTTCCTGGCCGTGCGTGACCCAGATTTCGCCGGCGCCGGTCGCCGCGATGGTGGCTGTCAGCCCGTCCCAGTCGGCATGATCGGAGATGACCAGCGGCAGCGCCACGCCGTGTTGGCGCGCCCGCGCGCGGATGCGCATCCAGCCGGACGCGAACGCAGTCACCGGATCAGGAAAGCGCCGGGTCCAGACGTCGCTCAGCGCGGACGGCGGGCATATCGTGATGGTGCCGGCAAGCTCGGTTTTGTTGGCGCCGCGCACCGGACGCAATTCGCCGAGCGCGATGCCGCGGCTCGCGTAATAGCCGGTGATGCTTTCCATCGCGCCATGCAGATAGATCGGCGCGGCATGGCCAGCCTGGCGCAGCAGCGCGATGACGCGCTGCGCCTTACCGAGCGAATACGCGCCGACCAGATGCGCGCGCTCAGGGAACAAAGCGACGGAGTTGAGCAACTTCGCAATTTGCTCATCCGGATCGCCATGGCGGAAGACCGGGAGCGCAAAGGTCGCCTCGGTGATGAACACATCGCACTGCACCAGCTCGAACGGCACGCACGTCGGGTCGGGCACGTTCTTGTAGTCGCCGGAAGCCACGACGCGCAGGTCGCCGGCTTCGACGGCAATCTGCGCCGAACCGAGCACATGGCCGGCCGGATGAAACGTCACTTTGGCACCGCCCAGATTGAGACTCTCGCCGTAGCGGATCGCCTGGCTGGAACCGGCGAAGTTCTCGCCGTAGCGAAGCCGCATGAGATCGAGCGTCTCTTGCGTCGCCAGCACGGCGCCGTGACCGGCGCGCGCGTGGTCGGAATGGGCGTGCGTAATCAGTGCGCGCTCGACGGGGCGCGTGGGATCGATATGAAAGGAACCGAGCTTGCAGCACACGCCGGCGGGCGTCGGAACCAGGATGTCTTCAGGCCGCATATCGAGTCATAAATAGTCATTTGTCCTTGGCCTGCGACCAGACGATGTCCGACACCGGCCCGCTCTTTGTTTCCTCTGGCGATCTGATCGCCGACCGCCGCTACAAATGGGCCATCGACCAGGCCGCGCGCGGCGATTTTGTCGCCGCCGCCGACATTCTGGCCCAGACTGTCGAGATTGCCCCCGCCTTTGCCACCGCCTGGTTCGCGCTCGGCGCCATCCGCGACCAACTCGGCGATCGCAGCGGCGCCATTGCGGCTTTCGAAAAGACCCGCAACGCCGACCCGGACGATTATCACGGCGCCCGCTTGCAGCTTGCACGCCTCGGCTCCGGGGAGACGACGCCGGCCATGAGCGAGGCTTATGTGCGCCGGCTGTTCGATCAATATGCAGCCCGTTTCGACACGGCGCTGACCGAGCGCCTCGCCTATCGGGGACCGGCGGTGCTGCGTCAAGCGGTCGAGCAAGCAGTCCATGCGGCGCAGCGGCCGCTACGTTTTTCCGCCATGCTCGATCTCGGTTGTGGCACTGGCCTCGCCGGCGCCGCCTTTGCGCCGCTGGCCGACCGGCTGGTCGGCGTCGATCTTTCGCCGGCGATGGTCGCACAAGCGGAAAGCAAGCAGCTTTACGATCGCCTCGCGACCGGCGAACTCGCCGCTTTTCTCAAGGACGAATTGAGCAAAGGCGAACGCTACGATCTTGTCGTGGCCGCCGACGTGTTCGTCTATGTCAACGATCTTGCGCCGGTTCTCGCCGCCTCCGCTCAGGTGCTGGCGCCCGGCGGAGTTCTCGCTTTCACCGTCGAGACCCATCCGAATGAGGGCGTGAAGCTGTTGCAAACGCTGCGTTATGCCCACGGCGAGCCTTACATCCAGCGCGCGCTTGCCGGAGCCGGCCTGACGGCTGCTTCGATAGCCAAGGCTGCCGTGCGTAGCGAGAAGGGCGTGCCGGTCGATAGCCTGGTCGTGATTGCCGTGGCCTCGACCCTGCCGAACGTGCCCGTTACTTTTTCGCGATGACCGTCCTCGATCGTCCAGCGGTGTTGCCGGACGTCTTCGTTCGCTGGTTTACCAGCCGCGGCTGGGCGCCGCGCGCGCATCAGCTCGATTTATTGGCGAAGGCACAGACCGGCCGCTCGGTGTTGCTGATCGCGCCGACCGGCGGCGGCAAGACGCTGGCCGGCTTTTTGCCGAGCCTTGTCGAACTGAGTAACGTCGCCGCTGCCCGCACGACGAAAGAGCGACAGAAACTCTTCTCCACCGGCCGCGACCTGCGGCGCGAGGGCGGGCTGCACACGCTCTACATCTCGCCGCTGAAGGCGCTCGCCGTCGATATCGCGCGCAACCTCGAGACGCCCGTCGCCGAGATGCGTCTGCCGATCCGCATCGAAACACGCACCGGCGACACGCCAATCTCCAAGCGCCAGCGGCAACGGCGCGATCCGCCCGAGATCTTGTTGACGACGCCGGAGCAACTGGCGCTGCTGCTGGCGTCCGCCGATGCGCCCTATCTGTTCGGCTCGCTCAAACGCGTGATCCTCGACGAATTGCATGCGCTGGTTCTCTCCAAGCGCGGCGACTTGCTTTCGCTCGGATTGGCGCGGCTTTTCCGCCTTGCACCCAACCTCACCAGCATCGGACTCTCGGCGACGGTGGCGGAGCCGGCAGAGCTTGCGCGCTTTATGGTGCCGCAGCGCGACGGTCTCCCGTCCGCCCGTGCCGACCTGATTATTGCCGAAGGCGGCGCCGCCCCGCATGTGACCATGCTCGACACCCGCGAGCGGCTGCCCTGGGCCGGCCATTCGGCGCGGCACGCACTTGCCGAGATTTATCAGCTGATCGCCGCGCATCGCACTACGCTTGTTTTCGTCAATACGCGCAGCCAGGCGGAGGCGATCTTTCAACAGCTCTGGCACATCAACGACGACAATCTCGCCATCGCGCTCCATCACGGTTCGCTCGATGTCGCCCAACGCCGCAAGGTCGAAGGCGCGATGGCGGCCGGCCGGTTGCGGGCGGTCGTCTGCACCTCTTCGCTCGATCTCGGCGTGGACTGGGGCGACGTCGACCTGGTTATCAATGTCGGCGCGCCGAAGGGCGCTTCGCGGTTGCTGCAGCGTATCGGACGCGCCAATCACCGCATGGATGAGCCATCGAAAGGCGTACTGGTGCCGGCCAACCGCTTCGAGGTGCTCGAATGCCGCGCGGCACTCGATGCCATCGCGGAGAATGCACAGGATACGCCGCCGCTGCGCATCGGCGCGCTCGACGTGCTCGCACAGCATGTTCTCGGCTGCGCCTGCGGCGAGCCTTTTCGGAGCGATGAACTTTATGAGGAAGTCATCACGGCCGCGCCTTACGCGGCACTGACGCGTGCCGATTTCGACGCAGTTGTCGATTTTGTCGCTACCGGCGGCTACGCTCTCAAAGCCTACGATCGCTTCGCGCGCATCCGCGAAGGCAAGGACGGACGCTGGCGCATCGCCAATCCCAACGTGGCGCAGCGCTACAGGCTCAATGTCGGTACCATCGTCGAAGCCGACATGCTCAAGGTGCGCCTCGTGCGCTCGCGCGGCGTGAAGGCGATCCCGCGCGGCGGCCGGCTCCTCGGCGAAGTGGAGGAATATTTCGTGGAGACCATGGTGCCGGGCGACACCTTCGTGTTCTCCGGCGAAATCCTCAAATACGAGGCCCTGGTCGAGGACGCCGTCTATGTTTCGCGCGCCACCGCCCAAGACCCGAAAGTGCCGGCTTACGAGGGCGGAAAATTTCCCCTCTCCACCTACCTCGCCGCGCGGGTGCGGAGCATCGTCGCTCATCCGCAGGAATGGCGCGAATTGCCGCCGCAGGTACGCGAATGGCTCGAAATCCAGCAATGGCGCTCGCAGATGCCGGGCGCGCGGGAGCTTTTGGTCGAAACATTTCCGCGCGCCAACAAGCATTATCTCATCTGCTACCCGTTCGAAGGCCGGCTCGCCCATCAGACACTCGGCATGTTGCTGACGCGGCGGCTCGAGCGCGCGCGGCTGCGGCCGCTCGGTTTTGTCGCCAATGAATACGCGCTCGCCGTCTGGGGCCTGGGCGACGCGGCACAGCGCATTGCGCGCGGCGAGCTTCGGCTCGATGACCTGTTCGATGAGGACATGCTGGGCGACGATCTGGAGGCATGGCTTGCCGAATCGGCGCTGATGAAGCGCATGTTTCGCAATTGCGCGATCATTGCCGGCCTGATCGAGCGACGGTTCCCCGGGCAGGAAAAATCCCGCCGCCAAGTGACCATCTCGACGGACCTTGTCTATGACGTGCTGCGCAGCCACCAGCCCGACCATGTGCTGCTGCGCGCTGCCCGCGCCGACGCGGCAACCGGGCTCCTCGACGTGCGCCGCGTCTCCGAAATGCTCTCGCGCATCCGTGGCCGAATCATTCATAAAGCGCTGGACCACGTCTCGCCGCTCGCCGTGCCGGTGATGCTGGAGATCGGACGCGAAATGGTCTACGGCGAAGCGTCCGATGCGCTGCTTGCGGAAGCTGCCGACGAACTGGTGAAGGAGGCCATGCAATGAGGGGCGAGGCTTTGGCCGCTCATCCCCGCGCCGACGGAACTGCCACTCCCGGGAAACCGCTGTCTCGGGGACGGGCGGATCACCCGGTCCAAGTGGCGGGCACGACGCTGTTGGCTGATCCCGATGGCGCGCTCTATTGGCCGGAAGAAAGACTCCTGATCGTTGCCGATCTCCACCTCGAAAAAGGATCAGCGTTTGCCAAGCGCGGTGTGTTGCTACCGCCTTACGACACCGCGTCGACCTTGGGACGATTGGCGCGGCTCGTCGAGCACTATGCGCCGCGCGTGCTGATTGCGCTGGGCGACAGCTTCCACGACGATCACGGGCCGCTGCGCATGAGCGACCTCGATCGCATCAAGCTCAAGGGCCTGCAACGCGGCCGCGATTGGGTTTGGATCGCCGGCAATCACGATCCGGATTTGCCGAAGGATATCGGCGGCCGTTTCGCCGATGCGCTGGCGATCGGCGCGCTCACCTTTCGCCACGAGCCGACCGAACAAGTGCAGGATGGCGAAATTGCCGGGCACCTGCATCCGGTCGCGCGTGTCGCGCAGCGCGGGCGCGCGGTCAGCCGGCGCTGTTTCGCCGGCGATGGCCGCCGGCTCGTCATGCCGGCATTCGGCGCCTATACGGGCGGCCTCAATGTGCGCGACGAAGCAATCTTCGGATTGTTCGGTTCGCTGACATTCACCGCGCACATGCTTGGTGCGCAGCGGCTCTACGCCATCGCGGCGGAGCGCTGCCTGCCGGATTGATTGTTCCCGTCGTTGCGGGTAGCCACAATCAGTCCCTTCTGAACGCGACGCTTGCGATCCAGCCGGTCAGGAGCGCCATGCAGGCGGTGGCGAAGCCATAGAGCAGCCCGTGATCGCGTGCCGCCTCGACTACAAACTGCTCGAAGCCGACTTTCACGATCTCGAACAACAAGGCGGTATGCCCGATCATATTGCCGTCAGCGAACAGCTTGACGTCCACGGTATAGTCGCCGACCGGCACTTGCGCCGGCAGCTTGATTGACGCGCGAAACAACGTGGGAGTCAGAAAGGTGATGGCGTTGGCTTCTTCGCTATAGAGGCCGCGCTCACCCATCAATCTCACCAGAGCGCCGCGGAACGGGTCGTTCGTTACCTCGCCGATATCGTTGTTGATCAATTCGGGCAGCGGCGTATCGGTAAGACCGAGTTGCAGCTTCCGCCGGTTCTCGGCGCCGGCGATCAAATCCAGCGGCCGGTTTGCAAGCACCGCCAGGTAGGACGGCGGATCGACGAACGTCCGCGCCGCGGTATTCACCCAGATGCCGAGCACGCGCTGACTGTGACGGACGCGTAGCGTCTCGCGCGGCCCAATGACAGTCGCGACGATATCGTAGGGATTGGTGCGCGCAGCGCTCGCCGCATCGCGCTCGACCGAGCCGAACAACACCAGCTCGACACCGGTATAGTTCGACGTAATCATCACGTGACGATTGGACAGCGACGCTATGAGCCGCTCGGCGGCCGCCGGTTCCGCGGCCACGATCGACGCGGCTGCGGCAAGCGTCGCGATCTGCGGCCATCTCACAGCCCACCTCCGACCAGCCGGATCGAATAAAGATCGTCCGGCCGGATCACGAGTTGGAACGCGAAACGCATTCCGACCGCCAGCACCAGGAGGCCGAGGAAGAGACGCAACCACTCGCCGCGGATGCGCTGCCCCGCGTGCGCGCCGAATTGCGCGCCGATCACGCCGCCGACCATCAAGATCAACGCCAACACCGCGTCGACCAGATGGTTGGTGACAGCGTGCAACACGGACGCAGACACCATGGTCAGGAAGGTGAGCACCATCGAGGTGCCGATCACGGTCATGGTCGGCACCCGCAGCAGGTAAATGAGCATCGGCACCAGCAGAAAGCCGCCGCCGATGCCCATGACGGCGCCGAGAAAGCCGATGATGAATCCGATGGCGAGGACCGGGATGGCGGAGACGTAAACCTTGGAGCGCTTGAAGCGGAGCTTCAGCGGCAAGCCGTGAAACCAGGCATGGCTGCCGGGCCGGCGCAATTCGACCGGCTTGCCTTGCCGGCTGCGGATGATGGCCCGCGCGCTTTCGCCCACCATCAGCACGCCCACAATGGTCAAGAGAGTGACGTACGACAGGCCGATCATGAGATCGAGCTGGTCGAGCGCGCGCAGCCAGGTGAACAAGGCGACGCCGCCGACGCTGCCGACGATACCGCCGGCAAGCAATGTGAGCGCCAAGGTGAAGTCGAGCGCGCGCCGCCGCCAATAGGCGATGGCGCCGGAGAACGACGAAGCCGCGACGTGGGTCGTGACGCTCGCCACCGCCACGGCCGGCTGCACGCCAATGAAGATCAACAGCGGCGTCATCAGAAATCCGCCGCCGATGCCGAACATGCCCGAGATGAAGCCCACCGCCAGGCCCATGGCGAGCAGCAGGAAGATGTTGACCGGAATGTCGGCGATCGGAAGATAGATTTGCACGATACGCTGCCGGGCAAGCGGTTGTTGCGATTGGTCCGTTCTACTCGCGCGGCGGCGCGCGGCATACCGTCAAAGATCGGCGGCCGCACAAATTTGATTGTTCGTTAAGTTCCAGGGCCCGCTGCGGCGCGCCGCCGGGCGGCGCGTGGGGACGCTCAATTGACCTTGGAGACGTCGCGAGGGGTCGCTTTTGCGGACCGCGGTTTCGGCTTTGCGGCCGGCTGCGTGGTCTGCGGCGGGTCCCAAACGCCCTTTACGGTGATCGCGTCTGCGGGCTGCGGAATAGCGGTCCAACTCTCCGCCGCGGCGCGAGCCGCTGCGAGCGCCGTCCGGTCGATCCGCGAAGCGATCTCATCGCGCTTTTGCGCGGCGTCCTGGTCGCCCTCCTTCGCGGCAAGGAAGAACCACTTGTAGGATTCGGCCAAATTCTGCTCGACGCCCACGCCGCGCGCATAAAGGATCGCAAGATTGTATTGGCTGTCGGTGACGCCATGATCGGCGGCCTTGCGGAACCACTGTGCCGCCATCACGTAGTCCGGCTTGCCTTCCGGCCCTTCGGCGTAAATCACCGCGAGATTGTGCATCGCCTTGCCATGGCCTTTCTCAGCGGCGGCGCGATAGAGGTCGCGCGCGGCGACCAGATCTTTCTTCACGCCCAACCCTTTTTCGTACAGGGTTCCGAGCCTGAATTGGGCGGGTACGATGCCCTTCTTGGCGGCGATTTCGAACCAGCGCGCGGCCTCTTCGTTGCTCGCCGGCACGCCACGGCCTTCGGAGAACCGCACGCCAATTTCGTAAGCGGCCAAAGGATCTCCCGCAATCGCAGCCAGCCGCAAGGTCGAGCCGCCGATCGCCGCCGGAAGCCGCTCGGCGGCTGCAGGCGAACCCGGGGCCGCGTGGGGCGCTGGCGCACCTGCCGCCGCAGGCGGGCTCGGCAGCGACCCGGTGATATCCATGGGCGCTCCTGCCGCGGGCGGAGCCGCTTCAGGCGCGTGATTTTCCGCCTTGCCGTCGCGATGACCGGGAGCCTGCGCGGAGGACGATATCGAGCCAGCGCTCGCGACCGGCTCCGCCGATTTTTGCGAAAGTTCGGGCAATGGAATCGGTGCCAGCAAATTCGCGGCGTTGAGCGGCGGCTGCGGCTCTGCCTCGACGTGCGGCGGCTCCTTGCGGGCCGGCGCGTCTGGCTGAGCTTGCGGCGGCGCGCTCTGGGTACGCGGCGGCTCCGTCTGCGACGAAGGCGCGCCCGACGGCATGTCGATCCGCGTCGACGAGCCAGAACCATCCTCGAAGAGGCGTGAAATAATATGGAAGCCCCCGACCACGATGACGACGACCGCGGCCGCCACCGCGAGCGTGCGCAGTCGCTCGGTCAGCTTCTTGGGCTGTCTCGCACCGGACTTGGCCGCGTTCTTCCCTTCGGCCGAGCTGGCTGAGGCCGCTTGCGCGGCGCGCCGCGCGGCGGCGATGAAATCGGGCTTGCCCGTACCCGGATCCGGAATGACCGGCGGCTTCTGTTCAGAGGCGGCTTCGGCGGGAGCGACGCGCTCGGCGGACGGTGACGGTGCGCGCGAACGGCTGGTCGAACCGGGCTCGAGCGGATGGTCCGGCGGCAAGCTGGGATCGATCGGGGTCCTGGCCGCGGCCGGCCGGCCGAGCGCTGCATCTATTTGGCTGGGCCGTAGCGTCGATTCGGCGGCAATCGCATCTGTCGATGCCACGTCCGTTTGCAAATGCTCTTCGTATCTCCCGAACAGCGGCTGCGGCACGGACGCAACACCTTGCGCCGGCAGCGGCGGCGCCGGTGCGAACGCCGCATTCGGCCGCTCGCTTGTGTGCTCAGGCGCGATGCTGGGGCTGTGCTCTGCAGCAGTATCGGTCGTTCCTTGCGGTTCTTCGAACAGATCGTCATGCACCGAAATGATGCCAAATTGCTCCGTCGGTCTGAGTCGATCCGCTTGTTTGGATCGTTCCGTTTGTTTGATGGCGGTATCCGCCCGCTCAACGGGCGCCGCTGCAAGCGATGGTTGGGCGGCCGGAATGGCGGCGCCCGCATTGTTGGCCCCGCGTAGCTGCTCGATATAGACTAAAAGATCCGCAAGACCGCGCTCGACACCTTCGAGCAGACCAAGACGCAAATCCGAGGCGTCGAGCCGCTTTACCAACGCCGCGATTCGGTCCTCGAGGTGGCCCAGCGCCGTGCGATCGGTATGGGTCAATTGCACCCATTCCAGCTTCTCGACCAATCCGGACAGCAACTTCTCAAGCTCGCGCGGAACCGCATGACCCGCCTCGGTCGAGGCGTTGAGCGCACTGGCGAGAATATCGATGCGGTTTTCCAGCGCGGCGAGCGTCGGCACGTTCGATCCGCCGCCGGCCACGTGATCGACCTTGGCGGACAGCGTCCGCACGTCTTCGGCGACTTTGGTCAGCGCCTCATCGGAAGCGACGCGCGAAATCATGCTGCGCAAGACTTCCATGGCCGCTTCCAGTTGCTGCAGCGCCGCTGGATCGTCCTTCGCGCCGATGGCATCGACTTTGCTGGCAATTGCCTTGAGCGCACCGTCGAAGCCGGCCAAGCCTTCGGCCGGCATCAATCCGCGCAAGGCCTCGCGCACCTCTGCCAATCCGTGCTCGACCCCAGCCAGCGCGGTCGAATCCGCGCCCGCCTGACGGCTGCGATCGATCCTTTGTCCGAGCGCCTTCACTTCAATTTCGAGCGACTCCAAAGCGCGCCGTGGCAGCGCTTCGGTAAACGAGCGACTGACCTCGGCAAGATCGGCGCGCAGGCCCACGATCGCGTTCTCGAGTTCGTTCGATGGACGCAACGCTTCAATGCGCGCCGTCATCTCGCGCAACTGTTCTTGCAGGCCGCTGATATCGATCGACGGCTCAGGCGCAGCGCGCGAAGTGTCGGATGCGGCGCGCGGCGCCTCCGGTGGAGTGCGCGGAGGCTCCGGCGCGGCATGCGCCGCCTCCGCTGCGCCGTGCGAACGCCAGCCCTCGGGCCAAGGAGCGAACACCCTCTCCGGCTCCGCCGGCCGCGCCGGCGCTACCGTTCGCCGGATCTCCGGTTCAGGCCGCAATGGTGCCTGTAGCGGCGACTCGCTGATCACCGGTGCCGTAGCGCGTTGGGCATCGAGGTGCCAAGATCGCGCGCTTTCTCGCGCACTTTCAACGGCACGCTCCTGATCGAGCGCCTGCTGTCGTGCCGCGATCTCGGCGACGGCTTGATCGATCGAGCTTTGTCGCCGCTGTTCCGCGGCCGCGCTGGCCGCCGCGCGCTCAAAAATTTCTCGTTCGCGACGCTGACGTTCCGCGCGCGCCTGTTCGTCGCGCAAACGGCGAATTTGCTCCTGCTCTTCAGCACGGCGCCTTTGCTCTTGCTCTTCAGCGCGGCGTCTTTGCTCTTGCTCTTCAGCACGACGCCTTTGCTCTTGCTCTTCAGCGCGGCGCCTTTGCTCTTCCTCTTCAGCGAGACGCCTTTGCTCTTGCTCTTCAGCGGCGCCTTTGCTCTTGCTCTTCAGCGCGGCGCTTTTGCTCTTGCTGCGCAGCATAGTGGACGCGCTCCCGATCCACCGGGCTTTCGTCGCGGTGTGGCTGTTCCTCGCGCGCAGGCGCACGCCACGCGGCACCTGCCTCCCATCGCCGCTGCAGATCATCGGGAGGTGAATTCAGCCTTTGGTCATCGTCGAAGCCGCGGTCGCGATAGCGGCGCGGCGGAGCGTCGGGGCGTTGGAACTCTCGATCCTGGTCGCGCGGACGCCATTCTGGTTCGTCGCCCGCCTCCCATTGGCGCGGTCGTTCGCGGCGATCGCGATGACGTTCGTACGACGCGTCGCCAGCCGGAACGAATTGCGGCTGCGATTCATCGGCTTCACGGTCGCGAAACCGATCCTTTCGATTGCGATGACGCGAGTGCTGCTCGCTCTCGCCGGTCCTGGCGCGCCATTGTCGCTCGTCGGGTTCGCGGTCGCGATGCCGGGGCATCCGATCACGATCCTGTTCGATCATGCGGTCATTGTCGTCTTGCGGACTCTTGCGGCGCGGTTCGTCCGACACATATTCGCGCCGATGAGGCGGCTCCTGTTGGCGCCGCGCTTCGCGATCGCGAAATTCTTCTCTGCTCCGTCGCACGGAACGATCGGCGGACCGTTCTTCGGCGTCGTTTGACCGCCAGGTCTCGTCATCCTCCGCTTCTGTCGGCTCGATGACAGTATTAAGCCACTCGCCCACGGACATGCCGGACCGGCGTGCGGCGTCCCGCGCAGCGGCGCGCGCATCCGGACGGAGACCTCTCAAATTCCACGGACCGCCCGATTTCATTCTCTCGTCCAAGTCACCTGCGGAGCAGGTCGTTGATTTCGAGCCGACGCCCTTAGAACACGAGACGCCGAGGGCGCGTTTTCGGTCTTCACGGAGAATGTTGAGGAATAGGGTAAAGAAGCCGTTAAGACGGCCCGTTACCGCACCTGGTTGCCGGCAAATGGTGCGGTGGCACCGGGCAAAAGTTCCGGTAACTGTTACGGTTACCGAAGCGTTGTTTTCGATGAAACTAAACGTGTGAGAACGTAGTTGTAGGAGGTTGATAAACCGCAAATTTACCAAGTAAGGGGCGCTCATGGCGGGTAACGCGTCGCACCATAGGGCCGGTTTGCCGGACAGAGGCCCGGATGTGGGCGCTGTCAATGGGTCCAGTGATCGGTTCAGCTCACACGACGCGCAAGAAGAAAGTTCGCCAAGCGACACCAACGGTGATCGGGCTTTGACCATCGGAGAGGTCGCGCAAGAATACGGCATCACGCTCCGCACCTTGCGCTTCTACGAAGCGAAACGCCTCCTCAATCCTTACCGCCACGGCGCCACGCGGCTCTATCGGTCGAGCGACCGCAAGCGTCTGAGCGTCATCCTGACGGGGCGGCGGCTGGGGTTCACTCTTGCGGAGATCAAACATCTGTTGAACCGGCCCCACGACGGCGGCTTGCACCTCACACGCGAGCAGTGCGTGAAACAGATCAAAATGCTCGAGCAGCAAAAACGCAGTATCGAAACAGCGATCACAGAGCTGCGGCAGATTCACACCTCATTCTACCAAAGACTTCTCGAAGACTCGAGCGAGCACTCGCACTAAACGATTCGCGGTGCGGCGGGTGCGAAAGCGCGCGTAGCGCTCAGACGCGATGCGATGCATCACCGCTAGAGCATGATCCGGAAAAGTGGAATCCGGTTTTCCGAAAAGATCATGCTCAAACAAAAAGCTAGAGTGGGATGCCGATCGAATCACAACCCATCCCGTTCTAGCGGTGCGCTCGGTGTCGGCACGGCAGCGGGCCTGCCAGCGCATCTTCAACCGCCTCTCGCAATCACTTCTTCAGACTCGACTGCGATCCTCCGTTGACGCAAAACGGCAACGCTATACCTTCCTGCGCGGCCGCCGGCCCGCGCAGGGCCAAAAAGATCGAAGGCCGAGGCCCGGAGGACGATATGCCGACCTACAAGGCTCCCGTTGGGGACGTGATGTTTCTGTTGAGCGACGTGTTTCACATCGATCGCTACAACAATTTGCCGGGCTTTGCTGACGCCACACCGGATCTCGTCGAGGCGGTGCTCGATGAAGCGGCCAAATTCTGCGAGGACGTGCTGACGCCCTTGAACCGCGTCGGCGACAAGGAAGGCTGCAAGCGCCATCCCGACGGCTCGGTCACGACGCCGACCGGTTTCAAGGACGCCTACAAGCGGCTGACGGAGGGCGGATGGATCGGCGCATCGGCGCCTGCCGAATTCGGCGGGCAAGGGCTGCCGCGCGTGCTCTCGCAAGCCGTCGGCGAATTCCTGGTATCGGCGAATATGGCTTTCGCCATGTATCCCGGGCTGACGCAAGGCGCGGCCGCGGCGCTCATCGTCCATGGCTCGCCCGAACAAAAGGCGCTCTATCTGCCCAAGCTCATCAGCGGCGAATGGACCGGCACGATGAACCTCACCGAGCCGCAGTGCGGCACCGATCTCGGCCTCTGTCGCACACGCGCGGTGCCGCAGCCGGACGGCAGCTATAAGATCACCGGCACCAAGATTTTCATTTCCGCGGGAGAGCACGACCTCGCCGAGAACATCATTCATCTTGTGCTCGCCCGCATCGAGGGCGCACCCGAAGGGGTCAAGGGAATTTCGCTGTTCATCGTCCCCAAATATCTGCCGACGAAAAACGGCGGCGTCGGTGCGCGCAACGGCGTTTCCTGCGGCTCGATCGAAGAAAAGATGGGCATTCACGGCAACTCGACCTGCGTCATGAACTACGACGACGCGACCGGGTGGCTGGTGGGCGAGCCCAATCGAGGCCTCAACGCCATGTTCGTGATGATGAACGAAGCGCGGCTTGGAGTCGGCGTGCAGGGGCTGGCGATGTCGGAGGTCGCCTACCAGAACGCCGCAGCCTATGCGAGGGAGCGGCTTGCGGGTCGCGCGCTCACCGGCGCCAAGTTCAAAGACAAGCCTGCCGATCCGATCATCGTGCATCCGGATGTTCGCCGCATGCTGATGACCATGCGGGCTTTCAACGAGGCTGCCCGCGCGCTCGTATTGTGGACTGCGCTCAAGAGCGACGTCGCGCATCGCTCGGGTGACGCCAAAGAGCGGCAGGCGGCGGACGACCATATGGGCCTGATGACGCCGGTGATCAAAGGCGTGCTGACCGATCAGGGTTTTGCCAACACCGTCATGGCGCAGCAGGTGTTCGGCGGTCACGGCTACATCGCCGAGCACGGCATGGAGCAGTTCGTGCGCGATGCGCGCATCGCCATGATTTACGAAGGCGCCAACGGCATTCAGGCCCTCGATCTGGTCGGCCGCAAACTGCCGAAAGACGGCGGCCGCGCCTTGCAGGCATTCCTCGCCGAGGTGTCCGGCTTTATCAAAGACCACGGCGACGATGCGAAGCTCGCGCCCTTCGTCAAGCCGCTGGCGCAAGCGGTCGGCGAGTTGCAGCAGGCGACGATGTGGTTCATGCAGAATGCGCTCGGAAATCCCGAGAATGCCGGCGCGGGCTCGACCGATTACATGCAGCTGTTCGGGCTGGTTGCGCTTGGTTACATGTGGTGCCTGATCGTTCAGGCGGCCTACACCAAGGGCGCGGGGGCCAACGGCGCCGGCGATCCAATGGCTGCGAAGCTTGTCACCGCGCGCTTTTTCGCCGAGCGTTTGCTGCCCGCCGCGACAACGCATCTCGCCCGCATCAAGGCCGGCGCAGCCAGCACGATGGCCTTGCCGGCCGAGGCTTTTTAGGGCCGAGCGACGCCCCGCTGCAATTCCGTGGAACTTGGACTATATGGAGAGTCCGGTTTCACGGCTGAATAGTCCAATGGCTCCTGGTCATCGACCGCTCGGCCGCCCTGCCCACAGCGGGTCGGGGACATATTAGCGAAGGAAACGCCATGCCCGACGCTTTCATCTACGATCACGTGCGTACACCCCGCGGCCGCGGCAAAGTGGACGGTTCGCTCCACGAAGTGACTGCGCTCAATCTTGCAAGCCAGGCGCTCGGCGCGATCAAGAACCGCAACGACCTCGATCCGGCGCTGGTTGATGACGTGGTGCTGGGCGTGGTCGATCCGGTCGGCGAAGCCGGCGGCGATATCGCGCGGGCTGCGGCGCTCGTTGCCGGCTATGGCGACAGCGTCGCCGGCGTGCAGATCAACCGCTTCTGCGCGTCCGGCCTGGACGCCGTAAATTTCGCCGCCGCGCAGATCATGTCGGGTCAACAGGACATGGCGATCGGCGGCGGTGTCGAATCGATGAGCCGCGTCGGCATTGGGGCTTCCGGCGGCGCCTGGGCGGTCGATCCGACCATCGCGGTGGCGCATTATTTCATGCCGCAAGGAATTTCGGCGGACCTGATCGCCACCAAATACGGTTTCTCGCGCGACGACGTCGATGCTTACGCGGTCGAAAGTCAGAAGCGCGCCGCCGCCGCGTGGCAGGATGGCCGCTTCAACCGCTCCGTGATGGCGGTCAAGGACGTCAACGGCCTGACGATCCTCGACAAGGACGAGCACATGCGCCCGGATGCGAGCATGCAGTCGCTCGCAGCGCTCAAGCCTTCGTTCGTTCAAATGGGCGAAATGGGCGGCTTTGACGCGGTCGCCGTGCAGAAGCATCCGGAAATCGAGTCCGTCAACCACGTGCACCACGCCGGCAATTCATCGGGCATCGTCGACGGCGCCGCCGCCGTACTGCTCGGTAACAGCAAGGTCGGAAAGAAGGCCGATCTGAAGCCGCGCGCCCGCATCCGCGCCTTTGCCAATATCGGCTCCGAGCCGGCTATCATGCTCACCGGGCCGGTCGACGTAACCAAGAAAGTCCTCAAACGGGCCGGCATGACGCTCGCCGATATTGACCTTTTCGAACTCAACGAGGCGTTCGCGTCCGTCGTGCTGCGTTACATGCAGGCGTTCCAGATCGATCCTAACAAGATCAACGTCAATGGCGGCGCGATTGCCATGGGCCATCCGCTCGGCGCCACCGGCGCGATGATCCTCGGCACCGTGCTCGACGAATTGGAGCGGCGCGGTTTGTCGACCGCTCTGGTTACGCTGTGCATCGGTGCCGGCATGGGAACCGCTACCATCATCGAGCGGGTGTGACAGCCCGCTCCGCGCGTAAGCCGGGATGGGGGTGAGAGGGGGAGCCGCGCGGATGCCCAAGATCGACATAGCGAGCTTGCCGGTCGACAGCCGCACGCATTATCCGGAACCGTTCAATCGGGTCGTTGCCGGCCGTTCGCGTAAGCGGCTCGGTGTCGCCGCCGGCCTCGATCAGTTCGGCGTCAACCTGACGACGCTTAAGCCCGGCGCCGCCTCGGCATTGCGCCACTGGCACGAAAAGGAAGACGAGCTTGTCTATCTGCTCGAGGGCGAGGTGGTGCTGATCGAGGAGGACGGCGAGACCGTACTCAAGCCGGGCGACGCCGCGGGCTTCAAGGCGAACGTGCGGAACGGCCATCACCTCGTCAACAAATCGGATCGCGACGCGGTTTATCTGGAGATCGGCACGCGCTCCAAGCACGAGCGCGCCGAATATCCCGACGTGGATATGCTGGTCATCCGCGACGAGGCGGGCGCCCGCTACACGCACAAGGACGGCAAACCTTATCCCAAGTGATTTACTGCCCTCTGCCGGGCAAGACCAAAATCAAAGAGACGACGGAGACGCGTATGACGTTCCAGAATTTCACCATCGACACCGACGCCGACGGCATCGCGCTCGTCACTTGGAACATGCCCAATCGCTCGATGAACGTCATCGACGAGAAAGTCATCGAAGAACTGGCGGCGATCGCTGAGCGGGTTGCGACCGATGCCGCCATCAAGGGCGCGGTGTTGACCTCCGGCAAGGACTCATTCTGCGGCGGCGCCGACCTGACGATGCTCGAGACGCTCAGCCGCACGTTTGCCGAACTGACCAAGTCACAAGGCGAGGAAGCCGCGAACAAGCGGCTGTTCGACGAAAGCCGCAAGCTTTCGCAAATCGCCCGCCGCATGGAGACGTGCGGGAAGCCCTGGGTGGCGGCGCTCAACGGCACCGCCATGGGCGGCGGCCTGGAATTGGCGCTCGCCTGTCATCACCGTGTCGCCGCCGACAGCGATAAGACGCGACTTGGCTTGCCGGAAATCAAAGTGGGCTTGTTCCCCGGCGGTGGCGGCACGCAACGGATCGCGCGCATGCTGCAACCAGCGGACGCTCTGCAATTTCTGCTCAAGGGCGATCAGCTTCGGCTCAATCGCGCCAAGGCGATGAAGCTTATCGACGCGGTGGTGCCGCAAGCGGATCTGGTGCAGACCGCCAAGACCTGGATCAAGGCCGGCGGCACGGCGAAGGCGCCGTGGGACGTCGACGGTTTCAAGCTTCCGGGCGGCCTAGTCTATTCCAAAAATGGCATGATGGTGTTCCCGGCGGCGAACGCGCTCTACCGCCGCGAGACCTACGACAATTATCCGGCGGCGCGCGCGATCCTGCAGGTGGTCTATGAGGGCCTGCAGCTTCCGATGGATCAGGCACTGCGGGTGGAATCGCGCTATTTCGCGAAGATCCTCCGCTCGCCCGAGGCGGCGGCGATGATCCGCTCGCTGTTCGTCTCCATGCAGGATCTGAATAAGGGCGCGCGACGGCCGGCCAACGTGCCGCCGAAGCCGATCAAGAAGGTCGGCATCCTCGGCGCGGGCTTCATGGGGGCCGGCGTTGCCTATGTCACCGCGCAAGCCGGCATCGACGTCATCCTCATCGATCGCGATCAGGAAGCCGCCGACAAGGGCAAGGCGCATTCGCAAAAGCTGATCACCGATCAGATCAACCGCGGCCGCGCAACGTCCGCCGATCGCGATGCGCTGCTCGCACGCATCACGGCGACGCCGGACTACGCCGCATTGGCGGATTGCGATCTTATCATCGAGGCGGTGTTCGAGGATCGCAAGATCAAGGAAGAAGCGATCGCCAAGGCGCAAGCCGTGATCCGCAAAGACACGATCTTCGGCTCCAACACGTCGACCTTGCCGATCACCTCGCTGGCGACGGCCTTCAAGCCCACGCCGCGTTTCATCGGCATTCATTTCTTCTCGCCGGTCGACCGCATGATGCTGGTCGAAGTGATCATGGGCAAGAAAACCGGCGACGAGGCGCTGGCGATGGCGCTCGATTACGTGCGCGCCATTCGCAAGACGCCGATCGTGGTCAATGACTCGCGCGGCTTCTATACGTCGCGCGTGGTCGGCACCTACATTCGCGAAGGCCATTTGATGCTGACCGAAGGCGTACCGGCCGCCATGATCGAGAATGTCGGCCGCATGGCCGGCATGCCGGTCGGCCCACTTTCGCTCAACGACGAAGTGGCGGTCGACCTCGCCTGGAAAATCTTGAAAGCGACGGAAGCCGATCTCGGCGCCGACAAGATCGATCTGCGGCAGAAGGCGCTGCTCGAGGACATGGTGGAAAAGCGCGGCCGCTACGGCCGCAAGAACGGCAAGGGATTTTACGATTATCCGCAGAATGGCCCGAAACGGCTGTGGCCCGGGCTCGCCGATTTGCAGGCGACCAAGCTCGATCCCGACACGATCGACATCGACGAACTCAAACAGCGGCTATTGGCCATCCAAGCGCTCGAATCCGCGCGCTGCATCCAGGAAGGCGTCGTCACCGATGTGCGCGAGGCCGATGTGGGCTCGATTCTCGGATTCGGCTATGCGCCGTTCACCGGCGGCACTATTTCCTATATTGACGGCATGGGCTCGAAGGCCTTTGTCGAGCTCTGTAACCGGCTGGCGAAAAAATATGGCGACCGCTTCAAGCCGGGCAAGCTCCTGCGCGACATGGCGAAGACCGGCGAAACCTTTTATCACCGCTTCCCGCCGGAAAAGCGGAAGGCCGCGTGATCGTCATCGCTACGTTTAAGCCGCCGCTTTTTGATTTCGGACACCATGGCGCGTGATCAAGTCGACCTGACGCCAATCGAGCGGCGCGATGAGCTCGTCGATTGGATCGCAGAAGGCGCCAAGCCGAAATCGCGTTTTCGCATCGGCACCGAGCACGAGAAATTCGCGTTCACGCTCGATGACCACCAGCCGGTGCCCTATCAGGGGCGCCGCGGCATCCGCTCGCTGCTTGAAGGCATGGAGCACCTGCTCGGCTGGCAGCCGATCACGGAGGGCGACAATATTATCGGCCTGTTCGATGTGACCGGCGGCGGGGCGATTTCGCTCGAGCCTGGCGGTCAGTTCGAGCTGTCCGGCGCCCAGCTTGAAAACGTGCACCAGACCTCGAGCGAACTGATGGCGCATCTCGCGCAGGTGCGCGAGGTGGCGGAACCGTTGCGCATCGGCTTCCTCGGCATCGGCATGACGCCGAGCTGGAGCCGCGCCGCCATGCCGAAAATGCCGAAAGGGCGGTACAAGATCATGACGGCCTACATGCCGAAGGTCGGCAAGCTCGGCCTCGACATGATGTATCGCACGTGCACGGTGCAGACCAATCTCGACTTCTCGTCGGAAGCCGACATGGTCAAGAAGCTGCGCGTCTCGATCGCGCTGCAACCGGTCGCGACCGCGCTATTCGCCAATTCACCGTTCACCGAAGGCAAGCCGAACGGGTTCTTATCGTACAGAGCCGAAATCTGGCGCGACACCGATGCCGCCCGCACTGGAATGCTGCCGTGGGTGTTCGAGCCGGGAATGGGTTACGAGCGCTGGGTCGACTACGCGCTCGATGTGCCGATGTATTTCGTCAAGCACGGCGACGAATATGTCGATGTCGCCGGCCAATCGTTTCGCGATTTGATGGTCGGCAAGCTCCCGGGCATGCCGGGCGCGCATGCGACGATTTCCGATTGGTCGAACCACATCAGCACGATTTTCCCGGAAGTGCGGCTCAAGCGCTATCTGGAAATGCGTGGAGCCGATTCCGGGCCGACGCGGAACCTGCTTGCTTTACCGGCCTTTTGGGTCGGCATTCTTTATGACGACTCAAGTCTCGACGCGGCGTGGGATCTCGTCAAACACTGGAGCGCGGGCGAGCGGCAGAAATTGCGCGACGACGTGCCGAAACTAGGCCTTGCCGGCAAGATCCGCGGCCACACCGTATTCGAAATCGCCGGCGAGCTTCTCGCGCTCGCGCGCGGCGGACTGCTGCGCCGCCGCCATCTCGACGCAAACGGTCAGGACGAGACGCACTATCTCGAAATCCTGGAAGATCGCCTCGACCGCGGAACGACGCCGGCGCAAGAGCTGCTCGATAAATTCAACGGGCCATGGGCCGGATCGGTGGACCCGATCTATACTGAACAGGCCTATTAGACTAGAGCTGCAACCGGAAAGACCCGCCTCGGACGTAGTCCGAGGGCGAACATCGGTCGTCCGACAAGATCAAAAAGCCAGAGCGCCGATCAATTCGATGTGAACCGATTGGGCTCCAGACTTATTCAACGCCGTAGATCGCTTTGGCTTCGGTGAGCGCCCTCGTGCAAGCCGCGGCATCCCCTGCAGCGTCAGCCTTGCGCGCCCGCTCGATCGCGGCATCCCCGTCCGCAATCGCCATACGCTCGGCGCTCTGCACCGAGCCTGGGGTCGGCTGGTGATGCAACTGTGCGCCGACCGATTGCGCAGCGCTTGGCTCGCCAGCACCGCCCGGCGCGGATCGCATTTGGGCTTTGCTGATGGCCTGCTCGACCTGTGAAATCTGATTGGTGCACGGCCCTGCCTGCGCGGCCATGCCTCCGCCGATGACGCCTATCGTGATCAACACCAAAATTCGTGATCGGTCCATGACCGGCCTCCGGATGGAAATTCCACATAAGGATACTGCCGCACCGAACCGCCGAGAAGAGCGGCGGCCGAACTTCACATTTGCGCTCTCCGCAGCCCATGTGGGAAGCGGAAACATTTCGTCAAATGCGACCCTGCCCTTTGTCGCCCGAAGGATGTTCCCCCGACGCTTTTTGGTTTAAAATGTCTTTATGAAGATCAGCTTCGCTGGATTGCCCCGCCGGCAGATGCGGGTCATACGGGGTGTGGCATGCGGAGTGCTGCTGGCTTTTGCCGCCTGCGTAGGCGGGACGACCAATGCCGGCATTTACACTATGCCGACGGAAGAGCCGCGGGGGCCCGATCCCGCCTTCGCCCGCCAGGTCGTGGCCTACCCGACGCGCGAGCGGCCGGGAACGATCATCGTCGATCCGGGCAGTCATTTTCTCTACTTCATCCAAGGCGGCGGACAGGCCATTCGCTATGGCGTGGGCGTCGGCGCGGAAGGCTTCGTCTGGTCCGGGCTTGCGACCGTCCATAACAAGCAGGAATGGCCCGATTGGTATCCGCCCGCGGAAATGCTGGCGCGCAAGCCGGAGCTGCGCCAGCACATGGTGCAGCTGCAAAGCGGTATCGGCATGAAAGGCGGTCCCGATAATCCGATCGGCGCGCGGGCCATGTATCTGTGGCAGGGCAACAAGGACACGCTATATCGCATCCATGGCACCAATGAACCCTGGACCATCGGCACCAATGTCTCGTCCGGCTGCATCCGCCTGACGAACGAGGACGTCGTCGATCTCTACAACCGCACCCCGATCGGCGCCAAAGTCGTCGTGCTCGCGACCGCCAAACCGGCCGCCGCCGCGCAATAGGGCCAGCCTCTTCGACCGGCGGTGGTCGCGATTCGCTAAATCGCAACTTTGCGGAGGAAGCCGTCGACGCTGCCGCGCAGCGAATCGGCGGCGCGTTCGACCGCCTGCGAGGCGGCGAGCACCGTATCGGCCGAATCGTGCATATTGGCGATCGCGTCGGAAACCCGCCCCAATACGGCGACGACGGACTTTGTCCCCGATGCAGCTGCTGCAACGCTTCCGGAGATTTCCTGCGTCGCCGCGTTCTGCTGTTCGACCGAAGTCGCGATGGCGGATGTGAATTGACGGATTTCCTGCATCTTGCCGGCCACGCTGCCGATCGCGCCAACCGCACTGCGGGTCGACGACTGCACCCCGGCAATATGGGACGCGATATCGTCCGTCGCCTTTGCGGTCTGCACGGCAAGCGCCTTGACTTCCGAGGCGACGACCGAAAAACCCTTGCCGGCGGCGCCGGCGCGGGCCGCTTCAATCGTGGCGTTCAGAGCCAGCAAATTGGTCTGTCCGGCGACGCTCTGAATGAGCTTGACCACATCATCGATCTTGCGGGCGGCTTGGGCGAGGCCGGCGATCTCTTGGTTGGTCGATTGCGCCTCTGTGGCGGCGGCGACCACGACCTCGCTGGCGCGGGTGAGCTGCCGGTTGATCTCGCCGATCGATTTTGACAATTCGTCGGCCGCGGTCGCGGCGATCTGGGCACTGCCAAAGGCATCGTTCGACGTCTGTACCGCCCCAAAGGTCTGGGCGGCCGTCTCGCGCGAAGTTGCCGCCAGCACGCTCGCCATCGACTGCATCGCCGCAACGCTATCGGCAACGGTTTTCAGGATGCCATCGATGCTCTGGCGGAACCAGGCGATCGCTTCCTCGACCTGTGCGCGACGCGCCTCCTGCTCGTCGAGCAACGCGTTTCTGCGTTCAACTAAACGGCGTTCGGTAATGTCGTCGTGGGTGCCCACCCAATAAACCGAGCCGGGTATCGGCCGATTGACGACGGATATCGCGCGCCCGTCAGGCGTCTCGTTGACAAAACTGAGCGTCTTCCCGGCTGCGATTTGGCTCATGATTTCTTCGCAATATTCCTCCGCACCGCGGCTCAGGCTGCCGCTGCTGATGCGATTGCGAATGATGTCGATCAGTGCCGCACCGGGTTTCACAACGTCCGGCGAAAGCTCGTACATCGTGCGATATTGCTCATTGCAAACGACCAGCCGGCCGTTGGTATCGAACAAGACGACGCCTTGCGTCATGTTGTTCAAAGTCAGCGCCAACAACCTGGCATCAGGCCTTCGGGCCTGGCGACCGATCAAACGATTGAGGGCCCCGAACATGGTGCCTCGCGCCTCAAAGCTTCCCCCATCGATTGTAGCTATCGGACATCGATTTACGCTTCGTTAATCAACTCAAATACTCATCCCGCCATCGACCATGAGCAGGCAGCCGGTGGTGAAGCTGGAAGCGTCGGAGGCGAGAAACAGCACCGAGCGCGCGACTTCCTCCGGGCGTACGTGGCGGTGAAGCGGGATGATCTCGTTGAAGAATTGGGTTCCGTCACGGCCGATCAGAGCGCCCAATTTTTGTTCGACGCCAAGCTGAAATGAATTGTCTACCGGACCCGGATGAACGGTATTCACCCGGATATTGCGTCCGGCCAACTCCTTGGCCAGGACGCGCATCAGTCCGACCTGGGCGTGCTTCGCGGTGATGTAGCCATAGACGCCGGGATCCCCGGTCACGCCGGCGACGCTTGACGTAATGATGATTGAACCGCCGTCATTCATTTGCGGCACCGCGTGCTTCGCGCAGAGGAAGGCGCCTCTGACATGCACGGCAAGCACCGAGTTCGAATACGTCCTCGGGATAGTCGGCGATCGGTGCAACCGTGCCGAAATTGCCCGCATTGCTGAACAGCACGTCGATCTTGCCGAACCGCGCGACAGTGGCGGCAATCGCGTTCTTGACCTGATCGGATTTGGTCACGTCGGCGGCGCACCAGGCGACCTCACCACCGATGTCGCTGGCGGTTTTTTGCAGCGCGGCCTGATGCAGGTCGATCAGCATGACCTTGGCGCCCTCGTCGCGCAAAAGCTTCGCCGACGCCGCGCCAATGCTGCCGGCGCCGCCGGTGATCACGCAGACCTTGTTTTGCATTTGGCTCGCCATCGTTTGCTCCCCCTTCTTCAAGCCGGCGGGAACCTAACACGAGGGCGGCAATCCTGTGCAAGTGGACGCGGTTCTAACGATGCCTTACGCCAAGTTGCTCGCCAGTATAGTTCGCGGCGGCGAAGGCTATCGCGCAATCGGCGATGCTACGTCCGCGTCCGGGATCAAACCGGTGCCAAGGTGACGTGAAGGCCGTCGCGCGGATAGGGGATGGGCCACATTTTCCAAGCGGGTCGATAGTCTGGGGCGATTGCGACTCGGAATCTGTTCAGGAAATGCCACGTAAAGCACTTGGCCTGCATGTAAGCAAAATTCAATCCCAGACACATATGCGCGCCGCCGCCGAACGGCACGAAGGCGAATTTGTGCCGCGCGCGCGAGGCTTCCGCATTGAAGCGCAATGGATCGTAGCGCTCCGGGTCGGGCCAAATCTGCGGCATGTGATGTGTATAAAGCGGGTTGATGTTGATGCCGGCGCCGGCCGGAATGCGGTAACCCATGAATTCGAAATCGCGCACCGCCCGGCGCGGCAACGACGGTACCGGCGGCGCAAGCCGCATCGCTTCCTTGAACGCCATTTCGGTCAGGGTGAGATCATCGAGGCGGGAGAACGGCAACGGCTCGGCGGCCGCAAGCTTTAATCCGCGCACGTCCTCGCGCACGCGTTCCTGCCAAAGGGGATTGGCCGCCAGCCGATAGACAAACGAGGTCAGTGACGACGTCAGCGTGTCGTGCGCCGCCATCATCAGAAAGCTCATGTGATCGACGATGTCGGCATTCGACAGAAGCGAGCCGTCTTCCCAAGTCGCACGGCAAAGCTGAGAAAACAGATCGTCGCCGCCGCGCTCGCGCCGCAACGGGATCTGGCGGTTGAAATAGTCGACGATCAATGCCCGCCCGCGCACGCCGCGGCCCATCTGCGTGCCAGGCAATGGCACGCGAATCACGGCGACGGAGGCGGCGACCATCGCAATGAAGGCGCGCTTGACCACTTCGAGCTCCGGACCGAGCTCTTCGCCGAGAAACGACGTCGCCGCGAGATCGAGGGTCAGCTGCTTGACGGCCGGATAGAATTTGAACTCGCGCCCGCACGGCCATTGCGCCAGGCCCTTGGCGATGCCGGCATTGAGCTGGCCGAGATAAGACTGCATCGGGCCGGATTTGAAGGCGACCGAGAGTGCGCGGCGGTGCAGGCGATGCTCGTCGAAATCGAGCAACATCAGCCCGCGTGGAAACAGGCGCCCGAGCAGCACGCTCCAGCCGAACATGGACGAGAACAATTTCTGGCTGTCCAGCAGTACGAACTCGTTGGCGTCCGGGCCGAGCAGCGAAACGTTGCTCTGCCCGAAGGCATGGCTTCGATAGACCGGGCCGTATCGTTCGGCCCGCCGCTCGACGAAACCCTTGGGGTCCGAAAGCACGACGAGCGTATGGCCGACCAACGGCCATCCATTGTCGCCGGGGATATGTGCCAGTGCGCTTGTGGGTGCGGGCTTATCGCCGTGCGGCGATCGATGGCGGGCGTCGAGCGTCTGCACCGACATTGTGGTCGTCCTCATAGCGGCCCTCGACCAGGCATTGCGCCCTTCGGCCGGGCTCGCGGCGCACTTAGAATCGCTTCGGAGTATCGCATGAAGCCCGATGCCGGACAGGCCCTCACCCGAGACGCGAGACCGAAGATGCGAGGCGTCGGCGATTGCCGCAGCGCGCAAAACCGATGAATGAGCCAGTCGCTGGCCATCGATGGGTCCTCCCCACCCGCGTGTCCGTACGCCCTTCCCTTTCAACAAAGTCTCAAAATCTTCTTCTTCTAGTCACAAATTATTTCGCACACGCGAAACTCGTAGCGATTCGCCCACAGGTTTGCCCGCCTGAACGAAACGGCCCGCAGGGCCGATGGCTCCCTAATTCCGAATCTGACACGGATGTTATCTGCAAATTCGGCTTGGTACGCGCTTGCTTAGCGCCCGACCCCAGCGTACGATGGTTACGCTAGCTGTGCTCACACAATCGATTCCGACCCATATCATTCCCGAACGGGAGGACTTCACGATGTCGAACGCAAAGCACGCTCCGAAGCGCAAGCGCGGGGCGAAAGCGGTACCGGTGCTGGGGGCTGCCGGGTTGTTGTCGCTAGCGGGTGGCGCCTCTGCCGCAACGAGTGCGGCACCGGTGGCGGACCTGCCTCCTCAAACGACCACGCCGAATCACGAGATCATCCTCGGCGAGGAAGAGCTTTCCGACGTCAGCCTGTCGACCTTCTATGTCTTCGACAAAGAGAGCGCCAAGTCTCAGCTTGGTGACAAGGTCGCTTGGCGTGGATGCGGTGGCTGTCGATGCGGCGGCGGTTGCCGGTGCGGCGGCGGGTGCGGCTGGCGTGGCTGCGGCGGCTGTGGCTGCGGCGGCTGTGGCTGCTGCTGGCAGTGGGGCCGTTGCCGCGTCTGCTAAAGCGGACCACGTTCAAATTCAGTGGACAAACGCGAGTGTTCGTGGCCGGCTTGATTTTACATCGAGCCGGCCATTCGTTTTATTTTTGCATTTTGTCTTTGTTCGCGGTTTCGTCGCATTTGCGGTGAATGGATGCGCGGCGCGACTTTGTGCACGCGCATGAGCGCATAAGGGGTTGGCTTTGCCGAGAAGTACCGCAGAAGGAGCTAAGCACCCTCCCCACCTGCAACACGCGCCCCGGCCGACCGTCCGCGAGAGCGCCAAGGCGCGCGGCCGCCGAGCGCGGGGCGACCGTCAGGGCGTCCCATCGCTGCGCGGCAGCAAGGACATTCCGCAGTTTACGCCGAACTTCAGCGTCTATCTGCTGCCGCCCGATGCCGTGTGCCTCTATTCGGAAGACCGGAAGTTCTTCCTCCATGGCGAGCTCTATTGCGCGCTGGCGTCGGCGATAGGAAATGGCGGCCGCAGCTTTCGCGACCTCTTCGGCGAGCTCGAGCGGAAATATCCGTCCGACAAGATCCAAGAGGCGTTCACGCGGCTCCTCGACCGCCGTTACCTGGTCCAGACATCGTCCTCCTCCAAGGGGACAGCTTCGGCCTACTGGGCGAGCTTGGGCCTGCCGCTGGAGACGGCGCAGAAGAACCTTCAGAATTGTCGTGTCAGCATCACGTCGAAGGACGTGCAGGGCGCCAAGCAGCTTGAAAGCGCCTTGCGCGAACTCGGTGTCCGCATCGTCAAGCGCTCAGGGGACCTGACGGTGATGCTGGTCAACGACTATCTCGACGAAGACTTGGCCGAGTTGAACAAGCAGCACTTGTCAAAGCGCACGCCGTGGCTGCTCGTCCAGCCATCCGGGATCGCCCCGCTCGTGGGGCCGGTGTTCCGTCCGGGCAAAGGCGCGTGCTGGCGGTGTCTTGCGGATCGCATGGGCCGCAACCGCGAGGTCAGGGCGATGCTCGACCGCAGCGATGCCCGCTGCGTCGCCGTTTCCCCACTGGCCAAGCATCCTGTCGGCGGCAGCGCCATTCAGCTTGCCGCCGTCGAAATCGCGAAGGCGATTGCCACCGATTTCCGAACCGAGTTGAACGATCACATCGTCAGCCTCGATCTCACCGGCGCGAATATCGTGAAGCACTATGTTGCGGCCCGTCCGCAATGTCCGAGCTGCGGCCGCAAAAAGCTGCGCGACCCGCGCCGCGAGCCTAAGGAAATCGCGCTCAATGCCGGCGGCAAGTTGGTGATGACGAGCGGCGGCTACAGATCCGTGGCCTCCCGCGATACGGTCGCGCGCTTCCGCCGGCACGTCAGCCCTCTCACCGGCGTGGTTTCGCGCCTCGACCGGATCGACGCCGATCTGCCGTTAAACACCAACTACTACGCCAGACACAATTTCGCTGGGAAATCGCAGAACGTCCATGAACTCCGGGCGGGGCTCTCCGGCGGCAGCTTCGGCAAGGGCAGCACTGCCGAACAAGGCGAAGCCAGCGCGCTGATGGAAGCAATCGAGCGCTACTCGGGGATCTATCAGGGCGACGAGATCAGAGTGATGCGGCGCTTTACCGATTTCGCGCCGGGCGAGGCCATTCATCCGAACGAGGTGCTGCTCTACAGCGAGATGCAATATCGGCGGCGTTTCGAGCCGGTGGCGGACCACCACGCCATGCCGACGCCGGCGCCTTTCGATCCTTCGGCTGAAATCGACTGGTCGCCGGTCTGGTCGTTGCGCGACCAGCGTTTCAAATACCTTCCGACCAGCTTCTTGTATTTCTTCTACGAAGGCCCCGGCCAGATTCATGCCGATTCCAACGGCTGCGCCGCCGGCAATACGCTCGAGGAAGCCATCGTCCAAGGCTTTTTGGAGCTGGTGGAGCGGGATTCCTACGCCATCTGGTGGTACAACAAATTGCAGCGGGCGGAACTCGACATCAGTCAGCTCGACGACCCCTATGTCCGCGAGCTGCGAACCCAGCTCGCCGAAACCGGGCGCAAGCTCTGGGTGCTCGACATCACCCATGACCTCGGCATTCCAAGCTTCGTGGCTATGTCGCACTCGAAGGAGAATGGCGAAGATTTCGTCGAATTCGGTTCCGGCTCGCATTTCGATGCACGGATCGCGCTATTGCGCGCGCTGACCGAGCTCAATCAATTTTTGTCCATCGGCCTCATGGGAATGCGCGACCAAGGCTCCTTGAGCGAAGACGGCACCGGTCCGTGGCGGCTCGAGGATCACCCCTATCTGATTCCCAATGGTCGCCCGTTAGTGCAGGCCGACTTCAGCTCGAAGTTCGGTGTTCTCGATAAGCGCGAACAGGTGATGGCCTGCGTGAACCTGGTCAAGCACGAAGGCCTCGACTTTCTTGTCCTCGACCAGACCCGGCCCGACATCGAGGTCCCGGTCGCGCGCGTCATCGTTCCGGGTTTGCGGCACTTCTATCGCCGCTTCGCGCCCGGACGGCTCTACGATGTTCCGATCAAGCTGGGATGGGTTGACCGGCCCGTGCCGGAGAGCGATCTCAATCCGCTTCATCCCAAGACCTGAGGCACCCGGTTGTGCGCGCGCCGCGGAAAAAGGGCGTGCGGCGGTCGCCGCCGGCTATTCTTTCCGCTCGGCTCAACGGCCATGTCACGATCGAAGCGCGCGCAGCTGGAGACATCGTCGCAAGGTTCAACGGCATGTCGCTGGTTTTGGGGCAATTCAGTTCAGCCGCAGCCGAGCGCGCGCGTGAACTGAATAAGGGTTTGCCGCTCGCGGCTTTGGCCTCACCCCGCAGGACCGTCGACAAGGAAGTCGATCTCCTGGTCCGCCGGCTAGCCGCGCGCGGCCTCCTGGAATTTCGCCTCGTGCGGCCCGGTCGAGGGCGCGGACGAAGCGATCAGGACCTGGTGATTATTGAGCCGCAAGCGGCGGATTATTGGCCGCGCATTGTGCAACTGCGTGACACCGACACGCTCGTGCTATCGCGCTTCGCCTATCTGCGGCGGCGCGCCGACGACATGATCCTCGAATCGCCGCGCGCCCGCGCCCTGTTCAGGATTTGCGATCCGACGATTGCAGCAACGTTGGCCGCGCTCGCAGCGCCGCAACAAATCAAACAGCTCCGCCGGGGCGACGGCTTCCCAGGCGTTGAGCTTCTGGCGCTGCTTCTCGACTGCGAAATCCTTTTCAAGATCGGAGCCAGGAAAGAGGCCCTGCGCACGGCCGAAGGCGACGAGCATCTCGTGCTCTGGGACTTCCACGATCTTCTGTTCCACGCCCGCAGCACGGAAGGCCGGCACGCCAATCCGCTGGGCGGGACGTACCTCTATTCCGAGGCGATTGCCCCGCTACCGGCGGTGCGGCCGAACTGGCCCGGGGAGAAAATCGACTTGCGCAAATTCGCCTCGCCGCCAGCGGACGCCAAGCGACGCGCCGCATCGCTTCTGCGGGAACGCCACTCGACCCGCGACTTCGATGCGCAGCACCCGATCGCGCTCGGCGAGCTTGCGCACTTTCTCGACAGCACAGCGCGCGTCCAATCGGTCTTCACCGGTCCCTCCGGCGACGGCGAACCACCACTCACCTTTGCGCCACGGCCTTATCCTTCGGGCGGCGGCAGCTACGAGCTTGAGCTCTATCTTGCCGTCGACACATGCGAAGGGCTTGCGCGCGGCCTTTATCACTACGATGCCGGCGAACACGCGCTGGTGGCGATCGACGTCCGCCCGCAGCACGTGGAGACAATGCTGCGGCACGCCCAATATGCCATGAACGCATCCGCGCTGCCCCAGATCGTGATCGTGATCACCGCGCGCTTCGGCCGTGTCGGATGGAAATACAGCTCGCTCGCCTATTCGCTCATTCTCAAGGACGTCGGCGTCTTGATGCAGACACTCTATCTGATGGCGACCGATATGGGGCTCGGCGGTTGCGCGATCGGCAGCACCAATATCGATGTGTTCGAGAAGATGACGGGAATCAAATTCCACATCGAAGGCCCGGTCGGTGTTTTCGCGCTTGGCCGCGGTGCGGCATCGGCCGCCTCAGGAGGCGGATAATCCGCCGTTCGAGGCTCGCCAAGACCAGCGCCGGCTCTGCGGATCGCTCGGCTCCGCACGCTCGAAGTATCCGACCGGCTTGGCAAAGCGCGGCCCCATCAGGGCGAACATGGCGCCCTGCGGATCCTCGCAGCGCGCGATCCATCCGCCCGGCGTGTCGCCCGGACCTTCGAGGATTTTGCCCCCGCCAACCCTGACACGCTCGGCCGCCGCATCGATGTCGCCGACGCCGAAATAGAAAAGCCAGAACGGGAGCTTCACCATCGGGGGTTTGGTGAACATGCCGCCGAAGGTCTGCCCTCCCACCGAGACGAACTGGTAGTCGCGCCCTGCACTCGTTTCGGCGCCGCCATTCTGCCAGCCGAAAAGCGCGCTGTAGAAAGGCAATGCTTTTCCGCCGTCAACGGCGAGCAACTCGTGCCAACCGACGCGTCCTATTTTGCCCTCGGCGGACGCCGGCTCCTCGGGCGGCGTCAGCCATTTGACCAGAGCGACCGTCGTCGTTTGCGGATCGGTGACGACAGCCACACGGCTGACGCCGGGAACATCTGTCGGTGGAAGATAAACCGAGCCACCGAGTTGCCGCACACGCGCGACGGTGGCGTCCACGTCGTCGACGGTGACATACCCAATCCAGCACTGCGACCCGCCGCGTCTCCTGACCTCTTCGGGCAGGTTCATCATGCCGCTCACCGGCGCCTGGCCGATCCTGAAAAACGTGTAGGCGTTGCCGGGCGCCGAGGCGTCTTGCGTGCCCCAGCCCACGACGTCCGCGTAGAAGGTCCTGGCGGCCTCCATGTCGGTCGTGAGCAACTCGTACCAACTAAACCGACCATGACTTTCGGTCACGCAGCATCTCCGTGGATTCGGCGCGGACGGTGGCGCAGCGTCCGAGAACGTCAAGTGCAGATCGCATGATCGAGAGAGCGATCCACTCGTTACACAGTGGTTTGATATATCGGCACGGGTCGCGAAAAAACCCAGATCTGCCACGCCGGGGTGCTAATTCCAAAGATGGAATGCTTCACGAGGAGAAGGACATGCTTCCAGTTCTGTTGATAGCGCTCGTCGTCCTCGGTCTGCCCACGCTCTATTTTGCGATTCGAAGCCGAGAGTTCCGCAAATTTCTTGCGGGCGCTTTCTTCGTAAGTGCGGGGATTCAATTCTATCTCTATCTTGCGAACGTTTCGGTGCCGCTCTTGGGCACAAGCCTCGTCTTCACGCCGGAGATCAGCGGCTGGCGCTCCATTCCCCATTCCATCTTTTTCCTGCTGTGCTTCTATTTCGGATTTATCGCCAAGCAGAAAGACACGGCCATGTCGGGGAGGTCTCGGTAACGGCGCGCCGGAGTCGATCTATTGCCCTGCACCAGTCAGTGACCGGGACGCTAACAACGGTACGAGCTCGGACCAACTATTGGCAACAAATCGCTTGGAGTGATGGTGCCCAGGGGCGGAATCGAACCACCGACACCTGCATTTTCAGTGCAGTGCTCTACCAACTGAGCTACCTGGGCCCACGCTCACGGCCTTAAGAGGCCGCAACCGGCCTGCCCGAGCGCCGCGGTTATAAAGGCTCGATTTCCGGCTGTCCAGGATGAGGAAACGAGACGATCGCAAGTCGCTCAATGGCCCTCAGGCGGCCCCTCGTCGCGCCGCTCGTCCTCTTCCTCGTCTTCCGTGACCGGTATGGCATAGACGCCGGACAGCCAGCGGTTCAGATCCACGTCGGCACAGCGGCGCGAGCAGAACGGCCGCGACGCCTCCGCGGCGGGCTTACCGCAAATCGGACAAAGATGGCGAGGCGCTTCGGGCATGGCAGAATATATGGGCGCGACGCCGCGCCCGGCCAACATGTGTTCCTGGGAACATCGGGCGGCAACTTGAACCGAGCGCCCTACACGGCGTTCAGCCAGCCGAAATGGATCGGGTAGCCTTCGCCGCCTAACAGCGTCACCGTCTCGTAGAGCGGCAGACCCACAATGCTGGAATAGGAGCCGACGATCTTGACAATGAAAGTTCCGGCGATGCCCTGGGCCGCGTAGCCGCCGGCTTTGCCGCGCCACTCGCCGGAGGCAAGGTACGCTTCGATGTCCTGCTCCGACAGCCGCTTGAAGCGCACGCGCGTTTCCACATGACGTTGCCGAAATCCCTCCTTCGGAGTCACGAGGCAAATGGAGGTGTGGACGCGATGGTTGCGGCCCGACAGGAGCCGCAGACATTGCGCCGCCTCGTCGAGCAGTTCCGCCTTCGGCAGGATGCGGCGGCCGACCGCCACGACGGTATCGGCGGCAAGAATGAACGAGCCTTTCAATTCCTCGTCGAGCCGCAGCATCGCAAGTGCCGCTTCCGCCTTGCCGCGCGCCAGCCGGGTGGCGCAGGCGCGCGGCAATTCTCCGCGCTTCGGCGTCTCGTCGATATCGGCCGGACGCAGCGCGTCGGGTTCGATCCCGGCCTGGTTAATGAGCGCAAGCCGGCGCGGCGAGCCGGAGGCGAGAACGAATTTGGGCCGGCCTATCATTTGAACCGGTAGGTGATCCTGCCCTTGGTCAAGTCGTAAGGCGTCATTTCGACCAGCACCTTGTCGCCAGCCAGCACCCGGATGCGATTCTTGCGCATGCGCCCGGCCGTGTGCGCGATGATCTCGTGTTCATTTTCGAGTTTGACGCGGAAAGTGGCGTTCGGAAGCAATTCCGTCACGACACCGGGAAACTCCAGTAGTTCTTCCTTCGTCATTCGCTATCCGGACTTGTTGCTAGGCAGTCGTGACGCGCCCGACATCACCACTGAAATCGGCGCGGAACGTAGCGGATGACGGGCCGCTCCACAACCACCCTTGCGGCACAACCACAACTCAAAATTTCCGGTCCGGGCCGGCGAGCGATGACGACGGCAATGGACATTTTGTATTTCATTCGTTGCCTGGCCGGCGGCCGGCGAAGCGTTCGCGGATCCTGTTCAACAACTGATCGCGAACCGTCCGATAGGCTTCGAGCTTCTGCTCGCGGCTTCCTTCCGTGTCGGTCGGATCGGCCGTGGGCCAATATTCCACATCGACCGCACTGGTGCGGGTGAGTTCGAGGGCGCGGTGATGCGCCTCCGGCGAGAGCGTAACGATCAGGTCGAAGTTGAGTCCCTCCAACTCGTCGAGTTCTTCGAAAGTGGTGGGCTTGTGCCGTGAAATATCGACACCGATCTCGGCCATGGCCGCGACGGCGAACGGATCAAGTTCGCCTTTGCGCACGCCGGCCGAGCCGACATAGATCTTGCGACCAAACAGCTGCGAAAACAGCCCGGCGGCGATCGGAGAGCGCACCGAATTGAGCCCGCAGGCGAACAGGATGGCGAGCGGCTGCGTCGCGGACGCCGGCATTGCCGCTCCTCAGCCCTTCCAGTGCAACACCGTGACCAGCGTGAACAGCCGGCGCGCGGTACCGAAATCGAGCTCGACCTTGCGCCTGAGGCGTTCCATGAGGACGTGCGAGCCTTCGTCGTGCAGCGACCGGCGCGCCATGTCGAGCGCTTCGATGCGATCAGGCGTCGCGCCGCGGATCGCCGCATAGTAGCTGTCGCAGACGGTGAAATAGTCCTTCACGATGCGGCTGAACGGCGCCAGCGAGAGAAGGTGCGCGATCACCGGCGAGCCGTCGGAAAGCCTGATATCGAACACGAGGCGGTTGCCATCGATGCGGAGATTGAGCGCATACGGACCGCCCTCGTGACCGGCCGGGCGGAAGGCGTTCTCCTCAATCAGGTCGTAGATCGCGACCGCACGCTCATGCTCAACGTCGGGACTCGAACGGCCGATCGACAACTCGTCGAGCGTCACCGCCACCAGACGGCCGGTATCGCTGTTGTCGGGACCCGTGCGCGCCATTAGCGATTGAGCCGGATGGCGACAGAGCGGGCATGCGCGTCAAGGCCTTCGGCATTGCCCAACGTGATCGCCGCATCTGCGAGCGCACGTAACTGTTCCGGCCCGCATTTGAGGATCGACGTGCGCTTCATGAAATCGAGAACGCCGAGCCCGGAAGAAAAACGCGCCGACCGCGCCGTCGGCAACACGTGGTTCGAGCCGCCGACGTAGTCGCCGATGGCTTCCGGCGTGTGTGCGCCGATAAAGATTGCGCCGGCGTTGCGGATGCGCACGACCAGACGTTCGGCATTCTCAGCCGCGATCTCAAGATGCTCGGGGGCGATCGCATCGACGAGCGTCAGCGAGTCCTCGAGGCTTGGCACCAAGATAACCGCACCAAAGTCGCGCCATGAGGCGGCGGCGATCTCCTTTCGCGGCAGGCGGGCGAGTTGGCTCTCGACCGACCGCTCGACCGCGCCGGCGAGGTCGGCGTTATCGGTGATGAGGATGGCCTGCGCGCCGGTGTCGTGCTCGGCCTGCGCCAAAAGATCGGCCGCAATCCAGTCGGCATTGCCGGTCGAGTCGGCGAGGATCAGCACCTCGGACGGACCGGCTATCATATCGATCCCAACCTTGCCGAACACGATGCGCTTCGCCGCTGCGACATAAGCGTTGCCGGGGCCGACGATCTTGGCGACCGGAGCGATGGTCGCGGTGCCATAAGCCAGGGCCGCGATCGCCTGCGCACCACCCACGCGATAAATTTCGTGCACACCCGCAAGGTTGGCCGCAGCCAGCACCAGCGGCGGCAACACGCCGTCCGGCGCCGGCACCACCATGACAATCCGCGGCACGCCGGCGACCTTTGCGGGCACGGCGTTCATCAAAACCGACGACGGATAAGCGGCGGTTCCGCCAGGTACGTAAAGCCCTACCGCCTCGATCGCCGTCCAGCGCGCGCCGAGCTCGACGCCGAGCGCATCGGTGAAGCGATCGTTCTGCGGTATCTGGCGGCGATGGAATTGCTCGATACGGTCGCGTGCCAATGACAATGCGTCGAGCGTCCGCAGCTCGCAGCTTTTGACGGCGGCGGTGATCTCCTGCTCGGTCACCCGCAAACCGGCGCGATCGAGGTCGAAGCGATCGAAGCGTCGCGTGTAGTCGTACAGCGCCTGGTCGCCGCGCGCCGCCACGTCGGCGACGATCGCTCGAACCGCCACCTCGACGTCCGCCGCCGCCTCGCGTTTGGTGTCGAGGAAGGCGCGGAATCGTTCAGCAAAATCGGTGGCGCGTGTGTCGAGACGGATGGCCATGTTTACCTTGCGCGGTGCCCGGCAACGCGTTGGATGTAACGCCTCGCGCACGCAGTGTTCGAACGTCTTCGTGGCAAGGGCGACGCGTATCAGGTCTCTTTTCTTATAACAATTCTAATCTTACGGCCGCGCTGCGCTTTCTCATTGACAAGGGTGGGTCCGTTCACCAATTCCTTTCACATTCCAGGCTTACACGATCGCAGCGAAAGAGCCCTCGGTGGCCATGATAAGAAATGTAAGTGCGCTATTCGGTTTGGCGGTGCTCGCGTCTCTGTTCGTCATGTCCGCCGGCGCCGTCCGCGCCGATGACCCAGTGACAATCACGATTACGATCAAGGATCGCAAATTCGATCCCGCTGAAGTGCACGCGCCGGCAGGAAAGCCGATCGCGCTTTCGGTTAAGAACCTTGATTCCATCGCCGCAGAGTTCGAGAGCGAGGCTTTGCACGTGGAAAAGGTTGTCCCGCCGGGCCGCGAAGCGGTGGTGCGCATTCGGCCACTCGAGCCGGGCCGATACAACTTTTTTGACGACTTTCACCGCGCGACCCAGGGCGTTCTGGTCGTGCCATGAAGTGGACCGCCGTCAAGCGTAACCCCAAGAAGCGCAACCGTGCGGCTGGTCGTCCAGTTATCGCCGCAGCGTGAGGTAGCCGTGCTTCCCACACTCATTATCGTCTTTCGTGAGGTGTTCGAGGCGGGCCTCATCATTGGCATCGTCATGGCGGTCACGACCGGCGTGGCGGGCCGCGGGCTTTGGGTCGTGGGCGGTGTCGCGGCGGGCGCGCTCGGAGCCTGCATTGTCGCGCTGTTTGCCGGCGGATTATCCCAGCTCTTCCATGGCAGCGGTCAGGAATTGTTCAACGCCAGCATTCTCGGTTTCGCGGTGCTGATGCTCGGCTGGCACAATGTGTGGATGGCGCGGCACGGCCGCGAACTCGCGGCGGAAATGCGTGCCGCGGGCCAGGCCGTGGTGGAGGGTTCCAAGTCGCTTGCCGCGCTCGCTGTCGTGGTGGCGATTGCCGTGTTGCGCGAGGGCTCGGAGGTCGTGCTGTTCCTTTACGGCGTAGCGGCGGCCGAGGGCGGCGCCAGCGGCAGCATGCTGGTCGGCGGAGTTATCGGTCTGGGTCTCGGCGCGCTGGTTTGTTTGTTGACCTATCTCGGCCTAGTGACGATTCCGACCCGCTATCTGTTCGCCGTCACCAGCACGCTGATCGCGCTGCTGGCGGCCGGCATGGCGGCACAGGCCATCGCTTTCCTCGAGCAGGCCGACATCCTCACGGCGCTCGACCAAACGGTGTGGGATACATCGTGGATCTTGCGCGATGGCAGTTTCCTCGGACGCGCGCTGCACACGCTGATCGGCTATGTGGATCAGCCCACCGCCATGCAGCTCATTGTTTATGCAGCGACGCTTGCCATCATTGCGTTGCTGATGAAGGTCTTTGCCGTTCCGCACCAGGAACGCCCACGCGCGGCATAGCCGATCGCACCGCGTCTGGGCCGGCACCCGACGCAATTCTTAAAGAGATGATGCTGCTTCGATTGCGCCGAGGCGAATTAGCTAGAGCGGGATGAGTTATGGTTCGATCGGCATCCCGCTCTAGCTTTTTGTTTGAGCATGATCTTTTCGGAAAACCGGATTCCACTTTTCCGGATCATGCTCTAAGCGCCCGGCCTTAAACGACCTCAGTGCCGGTGAAGTGGTGCGGGCAGGCCATCGCCGCGAAAACCTCGCCAAGATCGACGAGCTCGGCTTCCAAACACTCGACTTCCAAACGAATGGCCCCGCCGCCGGAAAATGTCATCGTCACAATGCCGGCCGGAGCGTCATGCTCGGTGAATTCGACAGCAAGAAGATTGAGCACGGCGTCCTTGCCGCGCTGATCGAGACCGCGACATTTGCAAGAGACAACGCGTTCGAAGCGGAGAGCCGTGCGGCAGCGCCGGTATTCCGGCGATTTGATCTTGAGCGCGTCGGCATCGACCGCGTTCATCCAGTCAAAGCGGTTGACCGCCATGACGAAGCGGTGTTCGCCCGGACGCCAAAAAATGTCGCCAACCTTGACGAGGGCGTCCTGCAAGTGAGCGGACATGACCTCGACATCGTCCTTGTCCAAGGCGACGAGCTTGAGTTCCTCCATGACCGCGTTCCATTGCCGGCATCCGTGACCAAGAGCTAGTGACCAAACAACGGAGCCGCAAGGCCCCGTTGCTCGGTGTTGTCATCGGACATTGCGGCCGGATCGACCGCGAAGCCGCCCTTCTTATTTACACGTCGGCTGGCCGTTCACCTGGACGAGCGTCTTGCCCGGAGGGCAGGCCGGTCTGGCAGCCGCGGGAGGCGGCGGTGGCGGCTTAGCCGCTGCGGGCGCCGGCGGCGGAGCGTGCGGTGGAGGTGGCGGCGGTGGCGGCGGTGGAGCCGCCGGTTTGATTGTTGCCGGAGCAGGCGCCGCGGGGTGCGGCGGTGGTGGGGGAGGCGGTGGCGGTGGTGGCGCCGCCGGTTTGATCGTGGCCGGCGCCGGAGCATGCGGCGGCGGCGGAGGTGGCGGGGGTGGCGGCGTCGCCGGTTTGATCGTCGCGGGAGCCGGAGCTGCCGGTGGCGGTGGCGGTGGCGTCGCTGGTTTGATCGTCGCGGGAGCCGGAGCTGCCGGTGGCGGTGGCGGTGGCGTCGCCGGTTTAATCGTCGCGGGAGCCGGAGCTGCCGGTGGCGGTGGCGTCGCCGGTTTAATCGTCGCAGGAGCCGGAGCTGCCGGTGGCGGTGGCGGCGTGCCGGGTTTGACCGTTGCCGGCGTTGGCCCCGAGCCCGGAGCGGGTGGAGGCGGTGGTGGCGGCGTGCCGGGTTTGACTGTCGCCGGAACCGGCGCGGAGCCCGGAGCAGGCGGAGGCGTGCCGGGTTTGACCGTTGCCGGCGTTGGCCCCGAACCCGGAGCAGGCGGAGGCGGCGATGCTGGCGTTACGGCTGCGCTCGATGGCGCGGGCGGAGGAGGCGGCGGGCCGCCGGTATGACCTGGAAGCACCGCGGGCGTACCGGCCGCACCAGGATGCACGCCGTGAACACCGGGATGCGAGCCGGGGGCGCCGGGAGCGCCGCCACGTGACACGACAGCCGGCAACGCGACGGGCACAGGACCGGGCGCCGTCCCCACCGCCGGCGCAGGTGATACGACGACCACGGTCGGCGGCGGTCTGACGAATGTTGGAACGACAGCGGCCTGGGGCGTCGGCAGGAAGTAACGCTCCCTCGGCGGCGGCGGCGCCGGCAACACGACGAATTCGCGCGGCCGCGGCGGCAGGAAAAACACCGGCGGCGGCGGCGGCGGCTCATAATCGCCCCCCCAGAACGTCACCACGGGCCGATCAACAACAACCAATTCTTCCGGCGGCGGCGGCGGCACGCCGAAATCAACGAATGCGAAATCAGGCGGCCCTTCAAGCTCAGCGCCGATCATGGCCAACCGGCGCCGAGCATCCCATACGTGCGGACCGTTCGGATAGCGCCGCAGATAAGACCAATAAGCCGGCGGCGTGTTGTCGAACACGCAACGCCGCCAGATGATCTCCTCGCGGCGAACAGCGATCATGGCGGCGATGCGTCGGGCGTAGCGGCTTCGCGGATGGAGCGCCAAGAATTGCTCGTAGCCATCGATCGTATCGAGCGCGAGCGCCGCGGCGTAGGCGTCTTCAATGCGCGAATAACTGCGCATCGGCTTTTCGCGCAAGTCGACCACGGGTGCGACGTCCGGCGGCGGCGGTGCGTCAGCCGAGCGTTCGGTGAAAAAGAACGGGGTATTGATCTGCGATGCGTACCAGGGGACTTCGCCGCCGTTGGTCACTTCGCTCACACGCAACCGTACGCGCGCCAACACATCGTCCAAGGGGAGTCCGCCGGCGGCGATCATTTCCGTGAGCGCCGTCGCATAGGCGCCATACGGGCCTGGCTCCTCCGGCCCGATCGTACCCGGAGCGGCGTTGAACGCGATCGCCATGCCGGGGGCAGGATCGACCAGCGCGAGACCGCTCGCCAAAGGCTCGCCGCCCTGCGCGAACGGATTTTGCCGGGCCGCGTCGAGAATGACGATTTTCACACGGGCCGGCAGCGCCGCCAGCGGCTGAGCAAAATCTGAAATCCTCACCGCTTGCAGCGGCAAATCGGCCTCGCGCGCCAGATCGGCGTCGACCGGCACGTAGTAGTTTTCGCCGGCAAATTGCACACCGAAGCCCGCGAGATAAATGACCGCAACCGCGTCGGGACCAGCGGCCGCTACCTGCCCGAGAAATTCGCGAATGGATTCACGCAGCGTTGCTTGATCGAGATTGCGCGCGCCTGTCACCGTGAAGCCTGCGGCGGTGAGCGCATTGGCTACCAGGCCGGCATCATTGGCGGGCGTCGCGAGCTTGGTTGATTTATATTCGTCATTTCCAATGACCAACGCAAAACGCATCTCGGCGGCGTGACCGGCACGTTGACCCAGCGTCAACGCAAGCAAGAGCGCTACCAGCCATAACGATTTCACCCATCGCGCCGCTATGACACGTTGAAATTTGCTCATCGCTCACCCCCAAATCGGCCTGCAAACTTTCCCTTGCGGCACGCGTTAGAGCGGATCAATAGGTCCTAATCATGTCGAAAAACCACACGTTTCTGGTGCAGATCATCAACGCGGCGTCATATCGCATCCGTCGCGCCGCGATCGAGACAAAGATCGTCGTCGGGACCAACAAAGCCTATCCGGCGACCTAAAGTTGGATTTGCGTAAAGCGCCGTAGGTTGCTAAAGAACGATCTAACAAAACCACTCATTAACTTGAGTTGCGCTATGTGCGGCGCGTCGCGAACAAAACTACGAACTTGTGACATCACCCTATCTTGTGACATCACCCTATGTGTTGTGTTTCTTCCGCCCCCGTTAAGGGATACCGTTTGCCTTTCTTGAAAGGGAGGATTTATGGCTAAGAAGTCAAAGAAGCGGCGCGCCTGGACGGCGCCCGAAATTCGAGAATTGAAGTCGTTGGCAAAAAAGAAGACCGCCGCGGCGAAAATTGCCAAGAAGTTGAAAAGGACGGAAGGCGCCACGCGCCAAAAGGCGTTCAGCATCGGGCTCTCGCTCAATTCCCGTTCCTGATTTTTCTCAGCAACGCGTATACGGATCGGCGGCGTCGGCCTGCACGCGCAGGCCGCGACCGTTGTTGCGCGCGTTTCGCCTGTGCAAGCGCCCACGGCCGTCTAAAAAGACGCGGCGCGGAAATCCCGGCAAAATTTAGGAATGGCGTCCGGCCGGGGCCGGTTTTCGCGATGCTATGGCGTGTTCCGCCGGGGCCGGACCGGATCCGAGGACTGAACCAAAGCCTGATCTCGGCCGTAAACTACGCTAAGATGAAGCCCAGCGACGATAGGCAATCATTAGGTCTAATCGTGCTATGACACTCGGGACGGTGGTAGGCGCCTCTCGATGATCCAACTACTCCGCCCTCAGCGGCAAATGCAGGCGAGTTCAGAGCTTGCCGCGGCGCTCGGCGCCTGTCGCCGTGCCTTCCTTGCCATCGGGCTGTTCAGCGGCATGAGCAACATTTTGATGCTCACCGGCTCGCTGTTCATGCTGGAAGTCTACGATCGGGTGCTGCCGAGCCGCAGCGTGCCGACCCTGGTCGCGCTTTTGATCCTGACCGCCGGGCTCTACGCCGCTCAAGGCTTCATCGACGCGATCCGCAGCCGCATCCTGGTGCGCATCGGGGATAGTCTCGATGAAACAATGAGCATGCGCGTTTACGATGCCATTGTCAGGCTGCCGCTCAAGATCGGCGGCAAAGGCGACGGCTCACAACCGATCCGCGATCTCAACTCGGTGCGCGGCTTCCTGTCCGGGGCCGGCCCCTCGGCTTTTTTCGATCTGCCTTGGCTGCCGGTCTATCTAGCCGTCTGCTTCCTGTTTCATCCGTATATCGGATTGACGGCGCTGGGCGGCGCGATCATCCTCATCGCCCTCACCGTGGCGACGGAATTGCGGACGCGGTCGCCGACGCGGCAGGCCACCCAATTCGCCGTCGCCCGCAACGCCCTCATGGAGTCGAGCCGCCGTAACGCCGAAGCGATGACCGCAATGGGCATGGTCGGCCGCATTGCCAAACGCTGGCGCGAAGCTAATCGCAGCTACATCGCGGCCACCGGCCAAGCCAGCGACGTGGTCGGCGGCCTTGGCGCCGCCTCAAAAGTGCTGCGGCTTTTGTTGCAATCCTCGCTGTTGGCCGTCGGCGCCTGGCTGGTGATTCATCAGGAATCGACGCCGGGCATCATCATCGCCGGTTCTATTTTAGGCGGCCGCGCACTGGCGCCGGTCGATCTCGCGATCGCCAATTGGCGCGGCTTCATCGGCGCGCGGCAGAGCTGGCATCGTTTGTCGCGTTTGCTCGCCCAGTTGCCGCCGCGCACCGAGCCGATGCCGCTGCAGCCGCCATCAAAGACTATCGTCGTACAGAACGCGGCCGTCTGTCCGCCGGGCGAGCAGAAGATCGTCTGTCAGGACGTGAACTTCACTCTGACCGGCGGCAAAGCGCTCGGCATCATCGGCCCGACGGCTTCGGGAAAATCGTCGCTGGCGCGCATGCTGGTCGGCGTGTGGTCGCCGTTGCGCGGCACCGTCCGGCTCGACGGCGCCGCGCTCGACCAATGGTCGCCGGAGGCGCTCGGCCGGCACGTCGGCTATCTGCCGCAGGATGTGGAATTGTTTCCCGGCAACGTGGCGCAAAACATCGCGCGTTTCGAGGATCCGCCCAACCCCGAGGCGGTGCTGGCGGCGGCGCAGGCGGCAGGCGTTCACGATCTTATCGTCAATCTGCCCGACGGCTACGAAACAAAAGTCGGCGAACGCGGCAGCGCGCTCTCGGCCGGCCAAGCGCAACGGATCGCGCTTGCGCGCGCGCTTTATCGCGATCCGTTCCTGGTCGTGCTTGACGAACCGAATTCCAATCTCGACGCGGAAGGCGACGAAGCGCTGACACGCGCCATTCTCGGCCTGCGCGCGCGGGGCGCGATCGCGGTGGTGGTCGCTCATCGCCCTAGCGCCATCGCCGGCGTCGATTATATCTTGGTGATGGCCAAGGGCCGTCAGCAGCAATTCGGCCCCAAAGAGGAAGTCCTCACGCGCGTGGCGCAACCGCCGGCCGCACCCCGCACGCTGAAGGTTGTTCCCGGCGAGGGAGGCTCGGCATGAGGAACGATGCCGCCGGCGATGCACGCGCGTCCATCCGCCGTCACATTGTTGTCGGCTGCGCCGTGGTTGCTTTCCTTGCGGTCGGCCTGGGCGGTTGGGCCGCGACCGCCGAAATCGCCGGTGCGCTCATCGCGCAAGGCTCGCTCGTTGTCGATTCCAATGTGAAAAAAGTGCAGCACCCATCCGGCGGCGTCGTCGGCGAAGTGCGTGCACACGACGGCGACCGGGTGAAAGCCGGCGACATCCTCGTGCGCCTGGACGAAACGGTGACCAGAGCCAATTTGGCGATCATCACCAAGGGTCTCACCGAGCTGTACGCGCGCAAGGCGCGTCTCGGCGCGGAACGCGATGGCGCGGATAGCGTCCCGACGCCAAAGCAACTCGCGGACAAGATCAGCGACCCGGACGTGCAGGAGGCTTTGGCCAGCGAGCGCAAGCTGTTCGAATTGCGGCGCACCGCGCGGCTCGGCCAGAAGGATCAACTGCAACAGCGGATCAAGCAGTTGCAAGAGCAAATCACGGGCCTGACCGCCCAGCAGGCCGCCAAGTCCAAGGAGATGGACATCATCGCCCAGGAGCTGCAGGGGGTCCGCGATTTGTGGGCGAAGAACCTGATTCAGATCAACCGCCTCACATCGTTGGAACGCGAAGAGGCGCGGCTGCAGGGCGAACATGGTCAGCTCATCGCGACCGCAGCCGAGGCCAAAGGTAAGATCGTCGAAACGGAGCTGCAGATTCTGCAGGTTGATCAGCAATTCACCAGCGACGTCGCCAAGGAGCTGCGCGATACCGACAGCAAGATCGGCGAATATGTGGAACGCAAGGTGACCGCGGAAGATCAGCTCAAGCGAACCGACCTGCGCGCGCCGCAAGACGGCATCGTCTTTCAGTCGACCGCAAATACCGTCGGCGGCGTGATCACGGCCGGCGACCCGGTGATGCTGATCGTGCCCCAAATGGACACGCTGTTGGTCGAGGCCAAGGTCGAACCGAAGGATATCGACCAGATCCAATTCGGACAGCCTGTCGTGCTTCGCTTCTCCGCCTTCAACACGCGGACAACTCCCGAGATCAACGGCGCGGTCGTTCGCGTCGGTGCCGACACTTCGACCGACCAGCGCACCGGACAAAGCTATTATCTCGTTCGCATCGCGATGACCCCGGAGGAGGTCGCAAAGCTCGGCGAGGTCAAGCTGACGCCGGGCATGCCGGTCGAAGCCTTCATTCAAACCGGCAATCGCACCATGATGTCCTACCTGGTCAAGCCGCTGCACGACCAGTTGAAGCGGGCGTTCCGGGAGAAATAGGCCGCGAATAGGCCGCCGCCCCAATTGGCGCAAAAGCGCGATAATCCTGACAAATTGCTATAGTCATCCGTGTTCGGCCGCTGACGGGTGGAGGGTATCGGCTGCATGAAGCGCATTGCGCGCTGGGCAAGGGGATTCGGGATAGCGCGGGCGGTGTGCATATTGCTCCTGTTCGCGCTTGTGCCTTTGCGCATCGCCGACCCGCTGCCGATCGAAGAATTGCGATTGCGCACGTTCGACCTGTTTCAGGTCTTGCGCCCGCGCGAACAGAAAGTGCGGCCGGTCGTCATCGTCGATATCGACGAAGCCAGCCTGAGGGAGATCGGGCAATGGCCGTGGCCGCGGACGGTGATCGCCGATCTCATCACCCGTCTGCGTGCCGCCGGCGCCGTCGCGGTTGGCTTTGACGTCATCTTTGCCGAGCCCGACCGCATGTCGCCGGCCGTAGCCGCCGGCAGCTTCCGCGGTCTCGATGCGGAGACGCGCGAAAAGCTTGCCGCGCTCCCCAGCAACGACGCGGTCCTCGCCGAAGCGATAAAGAGAGTGGGCGGCATCATCGTGGGAGAGACCGGCGCGGCTCAGGCGGCGCCGCGCGCCGAGGGCGAGAACGCGCCGCAAACCGGCTTCGCCATTGTCGGACCGAATCCGCGGCCGTTTCTGGTCACGTTCCCCGGTCTGCTGCGCAACATCCCGCCGATCGAGCAAGCCGCCGCCGGGCGCGGAATGTTTTCCATCGATCCGGAACCCGACGGCATCGTGCGCCGCGTGCCGGTCGTGATGGAGGCGCAGGGCCAATTGGCGCCGGCGCTGACCATGGAAATGCTCCGGGTCGTCAGCCGCGCCGGCGCAATTCTCATCCGCGCCGATCAAGCGGGCGTAAAGACTGTGGCCGTGCCCGGCCTCGAAGTGCCGACCGATGGCCGCGGCCAATTCTGGGTCTATTTCAACAAGCGCGATCCGGCGCGTTCGGTTTCTGCGACCGACGTGCTGAACGGGCGCGTGGCGCCCGACCGCCTTCGAGGCCGGCTGGTCCTGATCGGCACCTCGGCGACCGGTCTACTCGACATCAAGACGACGCCCGTCCAACCGGACATGCCGGGCGTCGAAGTTCATGCGCAGATTCTGGAAAACATTCTGACCAAGTCGCTGCTGGCGTCTCCAGGATACGCGATCGGCGCCGAAATCATCGCTGCCGTCGTCTTTGGCCTCGCCATCATCGTAGCCGCGCCGATGCTGCCTGCGGCGATCGTGGTTGCGCTCGGCGCTGCCTTGATCGCGGGTCTGATCGGCATCTCCTGGTACTTCTTTGTCGAGCACCACCTGCTGATCGACTTCACCTATCCGCTGATTTCGTGCTGGCTCATCTATCTGGTTCTCACCTTCGTGAATTACTTCCGCGAGCAGCAGCAGCGTCAGCAGATCCGCTCCGCCTTTGGGTTTTATCTGTCGCCGCCGCTGGTCGAGCAACTGGCTCGCTCGCCGGAGAAGCTCGTGCTCGGCGGCGAAGAGCGCCGCATGACCATCCTGTTCAGCGACGTGCGCGGCTTCACCACCATCTCGGAACACTACAAGGACGACCCGCAGGGCCTCACGCAGTTGATGAACCGATTCCTGACACCACTGACCAACGCCATCATCGAGCGCAAAGGCACCATCGACAAATATATCGGCGACGCGATCATGGCGTTCTGGAACGCGCCGGTCGACGACGACGAACACGAGGCCAATGCCTGCGACGCGGCGCTGGAGATGCTTGCCCGTGCCGAAGTGCTCAACGGCGAGCTCAAGCGCGAGGCCGAGGCTTCCGGCGGCGTCTATATGCCGCTGCGCATCGGCATCGGACTGAACAGCGGGCCATGTGTCGTCGGCAATATGGGATCGGACTTCCGCTTCAACTATTCGGTGCTGGGCGACACGGTCAATCTCGCATCGCGGCTGGAGTCCCGCACCAAGGACTATCGCCTGTCGCTGGTGATCGGCTCGCGCACCGCGGAACGGGCGAAAGAGAAATTCGCCACGATGGAGATCGACCTCATCCAGGTCAAAGGCAAGAAGCAGCCGGAGCTGGTGTTCACGGTGCTCGGCCGCGCCGAGGTGTCCGAAGATCCGCGCTGCAATGAATTGCGCGATCTCAACACGCAAATGCTCGCGGCTTACCGCAAGCAGCAATGGGACGAGGCGGAGCGTTTGATTGACCGCTGCCGCAAGCTTGCCGGCGGCTTCGGCGTCGACGGCCTTTATGAAATGTACAAGGAACGGATCGCGGTCTATCGCGCTGAACCGCCGCCGGCGGACTGGACCGGCGTTTACGAAGCGGAATCGAAATAGCGTCATCTCGCTCATTGCCGCGTCAGCGGGAATCCAGAATTGGCCCCCACACTAACAACAGGAAATCTGGGTCCCCGCCTCCGCGGGGACGAGCGGAGCCACTCCGCCTTGCTCATTGCCTCCGATCGACGAAGCGCGGGGCCTTCAGGCTGCGTTCGAATTCCGTGGCAAGACTGCCGCGCTCGAGCACTTGCAGCACAGGCGAAATCTCGAAGGTCTTTTTGACGGTCTCCGCAACTGCCGCGCAGACCGCCTGCGGCTCGCTTGCGCCCTTGATCTCGATCAGCACGCGCAGGTTTTCCAGGTCGGTCTTGGGCTCGGTTTCCAGGACGGCTTGAAAATCGAGCACGTGCGCATTGCGGAACATCATGTCTTCGAATTCCGCGTGATTGACGTTGACGCCGCGCACCTTGAAAAATCCGGTGGTGCGGTTGGCATGCCGGATCACCGGAAAAAGCTCCGCGAAACGGCCGCTGCCGGCCGAGCGCGACACGCAACTGACCAGATCGCCGGAATTCCAACGCAGAAACGGCGTCGCGTGATTGGTCCAGAGCGGTGTGACACAGAGTGTGCCGACTTCGCCCTCGGGCAACGAGCGACCGGTCTCGGCATCGACGATTTCGATGAAATACATATCCGTCCAGATATGAATGCCGTCGTGCGCGGAATTTTCCGCGCCCATCAAGCCGGCTTCGCTCATGCCGAAGACGTCGAACACCTCTGCGCCCCAAAGCCGGGATAGCTTTTCGCGCTTCGCGGCCGACAGCGTTTCTGCCGAACAGACAAGCTTGCGCACCGAGCTTGCTGCAAGATCGATGCCCTTCGCCTCGGCGAGATTGGCGAGATGGAGCGCAAAGCTGCTCATCCCGATAAACACCGTCGGCCGCAGTGTTTGGATCAGCTCGAGTTGTGCAACTGACGGATAGGAATTGCCGGCTCCGACCCAGACCATCCCCACGCCGAACATTTTGGCGCTGCGCGCCCAGACCTGGCCGGCCGGATGCACGCCGAGCGGAAAGGAGATGTGGCAGAGATCGCCGGGGCCGATGCCGATGCACGGGAACGAGCGGCCCCATGACAGCTCGCCGTACCGCAAGTCATCCGCGGTGCGCGGATAGAAAACCGGCTGGCCGGTCGATCCGCCGGAACGCCAATACTCGGCGATCTGATCATTGGGGACGGCGCAGAAAGCTTCCAGCAGTTCCGCGTGCGAGAACTTGCGCAGCGTATCCTTGTCGAGGATGGGAATTTTCTGCCATTCCGCCGGATCGTCGAGCGCATCCGCGTCAATTCCGGCGAGCTTGTCGCGGTACCAGGGCACTGTCTTGGCAAGCGCAAATGCGTTCTTTTTTCGCTCGCTCTGTATGTGTGCGATATGCGCGCGTGACTCCGGCAATGGCAGAGGGAGGCTCATCTCACGGGCGCTCGTGCTGTTGCGGCGAATTAGCTGCCTTAAGATATCGATTGACCAGTTCCGCCTTCATGACTTTCCGGGTCGGCGTCACCGGCATATCTGAAACGATCGCCAGCTGCTCCGGCCAGGTGAATTTGGCGAACTTGCGCTCGCTCAAGAAAGCCTTCAGCTCTTCGAAACTCAGCGACGCGCCGTTCTTCAACACCACGAAACACGATGCGCGCTCACCCAACAGCTCATCGGGGATGGGCGCGATCGCGACCTGCGCGACGGCTGGGTGTCCGGCGATGGCGATCTCCATGTCGATCGGATTGAACTTCACGCCGCCACGATTGATCAGCTCCTTGGTCCGCCCGCGCAGCAGAACGTTGCCTTGCTCATCCATGCTGGCGAGATCGCCGGTGCGGAGCCAGCCGTCCGCGGTGAACGCCGTGCGATTGGCGTCGGAATTGCGCACATAGCCCGAGAACAAAGAACAACCGCGCACATGGAGCTCGCCGATCTCACCGCTCGGCAGCACGCGATCCTCGCTGTCGGTGACGCGAAGCTCGGTACCTGGCGTAGCCCGCCCAATCGTTTCGAAGCGGACGCTGCGCGGATCGGACGGCCGGCTACAGGCGCCGAACTGCAATTCGGTCATTCCCCAGGCCTGCACGACGCGGCCGTTCGGCAGCAGATCCTCAAAAGCGGCCGATAAGGTCGCCGGCACCGTCGAGCCTGAGAGCACCGCGAAGCGCAACGCTGTGAAATCCACGCCGGCAAACAATCGTTGCTGCATACAGGGGGCGATATGCGCCGGCCCGGCAATCAGGACGGTAGGCTTTGCCCATTTGAGCGTTTCAACGAATCCAGCCGGGGTGAAGAGATCGAGCAAGCATGCGGTCGCGCCAACGGCAAAGCCAAGTTCCAGGGCATAAAGCCCATACAGATGCGTGTAAGGCGCGAGGCACAAAATGCGGTCGTCGGGCTTCAGGCCGAATTCCACCGCGCACATGCGGGCGTTGCTGAGAAAGTGATTGGCGCTGACCGACACCGCTTTAGGAGAAGAGGTCGTCCCCGACGTGTAGAGAAGCAAGAATGGATCGTTGGCATCCGGCCGCGGAGGCGGCGACTTACCGCGCCCCTGCTTGAGCAGCGTCGAGAAATTGACCGCGCCGGGCACGTCGCCGCCGACAGCAATAACAAGCCGCAACGCGGGAATGCGTTCACGCAGCGAGGCGATGTCGCCCGCCGGCGAACGATCCTTTGTCCGGGCCAGCGCGATCGCGGCCTTGCCGCCACCGTGAGTGATCAGATGTTCAAGCTCGCGAATCCCGTAAGGCGTGTGTACCGTCTGCATGATGGCGCCCAGGGCATTGATGGCGAGCCAGGCGATCGGCAATTCGGGCACGTTCGGCAGATGGACGACCACCACGTCGCCACGCCCAATGCCCGCATCTGCGAGCCCGGCAGCGAGGCTCTGAACGTCCGCCTGGAGCGTTTGGTATGTCAGCGCCCGATCCACGGCAAGGATGGCGGCGCGGTTGGGCGCGCTGATGGCACAGCGATCGATCCAATCGCTCAGCGTTTCGTCACGCCACCAACCTTGGGCGCGGAAATACGCAGGATCGAAAACGGCCATCGACGTCCCCCAACGACGATCGGCTGGCATCGGCGACCTCAACGGCCCGCCAGCACCCGTGACACGTGATCGTACAACCCGGTGAGCAGTGACATTGCGGTGGTGGCGGCTTTGAGCTGCTTCTCAATGTCGGTGATGTTGACGCTCGGCGCGATCAGCTGCTCCCGCCGCGTCGCCACCAAAATTTCCGTAAGCTCCCGCCCTGCCGCGGTCGGCTGGTAACGGGTGTCGCGATTGGTGCTGCCCGGCACCTTTTCGATCAATCCGGCCGCCGTGAGCTTGCGCAGGCTGTACTGAATATTAGCGATATCGTCGCGATTGCTGAAGCGGCTGAGATCGCTGACGCTACGGGGCTTCGATGTGAACATCAGCTGCTGGAGAATTACGTTCTCTTCGCCGGTCAGATTGTGCTGTCTGCCGGTCGGCCCGAGCGCCGCACCGGCGAAGCGGTAGAACGCCTCGGATGCGCAGATCAGCGCCTGCTCGAATTCAAAGAAAGCTCCCTCGCGCTCGGTGCGCGCCAGCGGCGGAGCTTCGTGCTCCGCTCGGACGAGGTGTGGCGTGCGTTTTTTGACAGCCGTCTTCATGCAGAGCGTATCTTGACTGATTGAATGTGCAATGTAAAGTGAAGGATACTCTATCGAGGCCAGCATGCTGGAATTGTGGGAACTCGGCGGCCGCGACGACTGCCGCTTCAGCACTTTTTCCTGGCGCACCCGATTGGCGTTGCACCACAAGGGCCTTCCCTTCGCCGTGCATCCCGTCGCAGTGAGCGACAAGGCGGCGATCGGCTTCAGCGGCCAAAGCAAGGTGCCGATCCTCAAGCATGACGGCCACGTTATTCCCAACTCGTGGGCGATCGCGCTCTATCTGGAAAAAGAATTTCCCGAACGGCCGACGCTATTCGGTGGAGAGGTCGGGCAAACCCTCACGCACGTCTTCAACGTGTGGGCGGATCGCGAACTCATCCCGGCGTTGATCCCCTTTCTGATGCGCGACATTCTCGATTGCGTAAGCGAGGCGGACGGCGCGCACCTTCGCCGTCAGATCGAAAGCGCGATGAAGAGATCGCTCGAAGAGCTGTCGGCCGGACGCGAGCAGGCGGTGCAAGCCTTCCGCCGCAAACTGCAGCCGGTTCGCAAAGCCCTGGAGACCAGGGATTATCTGGGCGGCGCCGCTCCAACCTACGCGGACTATATCTTGTTCGGGCTCCTGCAATGGGCGCGCGTCGTGTCGCCGACGAAAGTGCTCGAAGATGGCGACGTGGTCGCAGCGTGGTTCGAGCGCGTGCTCGACTTGCATGACGGCGTCGGACGCAAAGAACGATCGCGCCTCGAACGTACAAAGGAGGCCGCATGAAAATCGTCATCGTCGGCGGCGGTCCGGGCGGGCTCTATTTCGCCCTGCTGATGAAGAAACGATATCCGGACTACGACGTCGCCGTTTACGAGCGGAACCGGGCGGACGATACGTTCGGCTTCGGCGTGGTGTTCTCCGACGAGACGCTCGACAATCTGATGGATTACGACGCGCCGTCCTACCAGGCCATCACGCGCGAATTCTCCTATTGGGACGAGATCGACTTCCACTTCCACGGCGAAGTGGTTCGATCGACCGGCCACGGCTTCTGCGGCACCGAGCGCCGCACGCTGCTGCTCGTTCTGCACGCGCGCTGCCGCGAACTCGGCGTCAAGCTCCACTTCTCGCACGAGATCGCCGGCCTTGAAGAATTCAAGGATGCCGATCTGATCGTTGCCGCCGACGGCGTGAACAGCTTCATCCGCGAACGCTACAAGGAGCATTTCCAGCCGGAAATCGAGCTGCGGCGCAATCATTTCATCTGGCTCGGCACCAGCGCGCCGACGCCGGCGTTTTCCTTCCACTTCACGACCAATGAATTCGGCATCTGGGATCTGTGCACCTACCAATATAAGCAAAACATGTGCACCTGGGTGATCGAGGCACCGGACACGACCTGGGCCAAGGCCGAGCCGGTGATCGGACAGTGGAGCGAGCAGGAAACGATCGCCTACCTGGAAGACATGTGGGCGCACCTGCTCAAAGGTCACAAGCTTGTCGGCAATCGCTCGTATTGGCGGCGCTTTCCGGTGATCCGCAACAAGAACTGGCATTATAGGAACATCGTGCTGCTTGGCGATGCGCTGCACACCGCGCATTTCTCCATCGGCTCGGGCACCAAGCTCGCCATGGAAGATGCGATCAATCTCTTCAATGCTTTCGACGGCGCACGGTCCGTCCAGGAAGCGCTGTCGCGCTTTCAGGGAACGCGCCGAGAGGACGTCGAGAAAACCCAATACGCCGCCAATGTCAGCGCGCTGTGGACAGAAAACCCGGCGCGCTATTGGGGCATGGAGCCGATCCAGGCCTGCTTCAGCATGCTGTCGCGCGCCAAGGCGGTGACTTACGAAAACTTGCGCATGCGCGATCCGCAATTCGTCGAGCAGGTGCAATCGTGGTTCGCCGGAAAAGTCCGTGCCGAGGGTTTCGACGTGCCGGCCGACAATCCGCCGCCGCCCATGTTCACGCCGTTCCGGATCGGGCAGATGGTGGTAGAGAACCGCGTTGTGGTCTCGCCGATGAATATGTATTCGGCTGAGCCCGGCGGAATACCCGGCGATTTCCATCTCGTGCATCTTGGGCGCTTCGGCATGGGCGGTGCTGGGCTCGTTTTCGCCGAGATGACCGCGGTTTCCGAGCAGGCGCGGATCACGCCCAGCTGCCCGGGCATCTATACCGACGCGCAGGTCGCTGCGTGGAAGCGGATTAGCGACTTCATCCATCGCGAGAGCGGCGCCAAATTCTGCCTGCAGCTCGGCCACTCCGGTCGCAAAGGCTCGACCCGACGCGGTTGGGAAGGCATGGACCATCCGCTGGCCGACGGAAACTGGGAGATTGTCGCCGCCTCGCCGCTCGCGTTCCACGAATTCATGCACGTGCCGCGCGAGATCACGCGCGCCGAGATGGACCGTGTGCGCGACGACTACGCGCAGGCGGCGCTGAACGCCGAGCACGCCGGCTTCGACATGATCGAAGTGCATTGCGGCCATGGGTATCTGCTGTCGGGTTTCATTTCGCCGCTGAGCAATCAACGCACCGACGCCTATGGCGGCAGTTTGGAAAACCGCATGCGCTTTCCGCTCGAGGTGTTCGACACGGTGCGCGCGCATTGGCCGAAGCACAAACCCATTTCAGTACGCATTTCCGCCACCGACTGGGCGCCGGGCGGGATCACGCCCGAAGACGCGCTCCGCGTTGCGGCGATGTTCAGGGCACACGGCGCTGACATCCTCGATGTCTCGGCCGGGATGACATCGCGGTGGGCCAATCCGGTCTATGGCCGAATGTTTCAGACGCCGTTCTCGGAAATGATCCGCAACGAAGTCGGCGTTCCGACAATTGCGGTCGGCGCCATCACCACGGCGGATCAAATTAATACCATCGTGGCCGCCGGCCGTGCCGATTTGTGCGCGCTGGCGCGCCCGCACCTGACCAACCCGCATTTCACGCTGGTTGCGTCGGCGGAGTATGGCTACGACGCGCAAATTTGGCCCTCGCCCTACCTGTCGGGCAAGGATCAGGCATTCCGGCTCTATCAGCGACAGCAGATCGAATTGCAGGCGCTGCGCGTCGCGGCAAAGCCGTCAAGCCACGATCAGCGCCGAGATATCAAACAGGCGGCCGAGTAACAGCGCGCCGGCTCAAGCGCCGGCCGGCGCCAAGCCGCGTTGCAGAGCGCCTTGAATCCTCAACTGCTCCAACGCATAGCGCAGCATGGCGACATCGAGGGGCTTGGCCACGGGATCTTCGACATCGAGGCCGAGCGATGTGGCAAGGCGCAGTGTCTCGCGGCACGCGGCAGCATCGCGATCGCCCACCAGAAGTATCTTCGACTTGCACCCGCTCGCGTCCAAGCGGCTGAGAAAATCGCAAGCGGCCTCGCGACCGAATGACAGATCGAGCGTGATGCAATCGAAGGCATCCGATTGCACGTGCTTGGTCGCTTCTGCGAGATTGGCGGCACCGGCCGGGATGTAGCCTGCTTTGTCCGCCGCACGACAAATGATCATCCGATGAAGACTATCGCGATCGACGACCAAAACGCGCGGCGCCGGCAGCGCCGATTGTTTGGACTCTGCCGCGATCGGATGAGCAGCGCCTCCGTCCCATATCCTCGCTTGTCCTGACATTGACTTCTCCGAACAATACAAAATCCCGGCAATGAGCGCGAACCGCAACGGGCGTGAACCTATGCGATCAGCACCAAACAAGTCCTAGCTAGAGCGGGATGAGTTGTCGTTCGATCGGCATCCCGCTCTAGCTTTTTGTTTGAGCATGATCTTTTCGGAAAACCGGATTCCACTTTCTCCGGATCATGCCCTAATGCAGTCGGGCGAATTCGACGCCTTTTCGATCCACGAGGTCGCGGTTAGCCGTCGGTAAACGCCGACGGCTTCGCTTTCGTTGCACACGGGCCGCTGATTATTTCGGGGCGCGCTTGGCCAGGATACGCTGCAATGTGCGCCGGTGCATGTTGAGCCGGCGTGCCGTCTCCGAAACATTGCGCCCGCACAATTCGTAAATGCGCTGGATATGTTCCCAGCGGACGCGGTCCGCCGACATGGGATTTTCCGGCGGCTCGATCTTTTTGTTATCGAACGCCAGCAAGGCCGCCACTACGTCGTCGGCGTCGACGGGCTTGGCCAGATAGTCGACAGCACCGAGCTTCACCGCGTTGACCGCCGTCGCGATGTTGCCATAGCCGGTGAGGATGATGGCGCGCGCTTCCGGCCGCCGTCGCTTCATGGCGGAGATCACGTCGAGGCCATTGCCATCGCCGAGTCGCATGTCGACCACGGCAAAAGCCGGCGCAGCCTTTTCGACCTGTAACAGACCGTCGGCGACCAATTCCGCGGTCGTGACAACGAAGCCGCGGGTCTCCATGGCACGCGCCAAGCGCTGAAGAAAAGACTTATCGTCTTCGACGATCAACAGCGAGCGCTCGCCCGGGACCGTGCCGGCCGTTCCGGTCCTGGTGCCGGGTTTCGCGATTTCTGGGGCATCTGTCAGGGCATTGGTCATGCAACTTCACTCCCAGCTTGCAAAGTCCGCGCGCCCCGCGACTCCAATTAGTTATGAAATCGCGGCGGCACCCTCAAGAGGGGGCGTGACGGCTAGGCGTTCAAAATCTGCACGGTTCCAGACGATGGTTACCGTGGCGCCATGCAGCGGCGGCATCTGATTCTTAAGCGAAAGTGCGGCGCCCGACCGTTCCAGCAAGGTCTTGGCGATAAAAAAGCCCAGACCAAGCCCGAAGCCGCCGTCATCCTCGTCATTTCCCGCGTCGCGCGACCCGGTCCGACGATGGGTCACATAAGGCGCGCCGATGCGATCGAGGATTTCCGGTGCGAAGCCCGGCCCGTCGTCGCTGATGGTGAGGCGAACGTCCGTGGCCGTCCATTGCGCCAGGATTTCCACGCGCTTGTGAGCGAAATCGACCGCGTTCTCGATCAGGTTGCCGAGACCGTAACGGATCGCGGGATTGCGCGCGCCGGCCGGCACATCCGGCTGATCAGACGGCAATTTCACCTCGATCGAAACGCCAAAATGCCGATGCGGGGCCACGGCTTCCTCGATCAGCGCCGGCAACGGCACGCGATCGAACGGCTCGCCGGCGGGCAGCTCGGTGATCTTGGAGAGGATTTCGCGACAACGCTGCGCTTGCTCGCGCAGCAACTTGACGTCGTCCGCGTAGGGCGATTGCGGATCGAGCGCGCGCTCAATCTCCCGTACGACAAGGGTGATGGTGGCAAGCGGCGTGCCGAGCTCGTGCGCCGCAGCGGCCGCCAGGCCATCGAGCTGCGAGAGATGCTGCTCGCGCGCCAGCACAAGCTCTGTCGCCGCAAGCGCATCCGAGAGCTGACGAGCTTCTTCGGCTACCTGCCACGTATAGACCCCGATGTAGCCGATCGCGAGCAGGATGGAGAGCCACACAGCGACTACGTAAGTCTCGGGAAGCTGCAATTGCTCGCCGCTTTCCCATGGAAGCGGATAGTGAAAAAAGATCAGCACCGTCGCGCACAAGACGGCGAACACACCGAGCAGCAACGTCATACGCCGCGGCAGCGCCGTCGCCGAGATCAAAACCGGGCCGAGCAGCAGAAACGAAAACGGATTTTCCAATCCGCCAGTGAGGTAAAGGAGCGCCGCCAGCTCGGCGATATCGAAGCCGAGCAGATAGGCGGCCCGCTCAGGCTCGAGCCATTGGGTATGGGGAAAGCCGACGCGCAGCGCGATATTGAGCAACGCCGCAAGCGCGATTACCGCCAACGATGACCACAGCGGGACGTCGAATTCGAGGCCGAAATGCACGACCAGAACGGCGGCGAACTGGCCAAGCACGGCAAGCCAGCGCAGCCGCACCAGCGTTTCGAGCCGCACGTTCTTGGGCCGGTGATGAATCCGCGGCAAGCCAAACATGCCGCTAATGTAGCTATGCGATCGGCCTTATCCAAACAGGCGTGACCCGCCGGTCGCGCGCAAACTCAAGGCTGCCAGGCCGCGTGCTCGGTCTTCGGCTCCGATTTGCCGCGGGCGTCTTCGATCACCGCCATGAGCGCACGCAGAACATCCCGGACGCCCTCGCCGGTGGCCGCGGAAATGACGAAGACGTTTTTTTTCGCCGCGCGTTTCAGCCGCCCGGTCTGTTGTTTGATCTCCTCGGCGGTCAAGGCATCGGCTTTGTTGAGGGCGACGATTTCCTGTTTGGCCGCCAAGCCTTGCCCGTAGGCCGCCAGCTCATCACGCACCGTCCTGTAAGCCGCTCCGGCATCGTCCTCCGTGCCGTCGATGAGATGCAGCAGAACCCGGCAGCGCTCGACGTGTCCGAGGAAGCGATCGCCCAGCCCCACCCCCTCGTGAGCCCCCTCGATCAGTCCCGGAATGTCAGCCAAGACGAATTCGCGGCCGTCGACACCGACCACGCCGAGCTGAGGCTGCAGCGTGGTGAATGGATAATCCGCGATCTTCGGCTTGGCAGCGCTGACTGCCGCGAGAAACGTCGATTTGCCGGCATTGGGTAAGCCGATAATCCCGGCGTCGGCAATCAGCTTCAGGCGCAACCGGATGGTATGCTCCTCACCGGGCTGGCCAGGATTGGCGCGGCGCGGCGCGCGATTGGTCGAGGATTTGAAGTGCGCGTTGCCGAAGCCGCCGTTGCCGCCGCGCGCGAGCACGGTGCGCTGGCCGCGCTCCGTGAAATCGGCAAGCAGAGTCACGCCGTCTTCCTCGTAGATTTGGGTACCCACCGGCACCTTGAGCAGGGCGTCAGCACCGTTGGCGCCGTGGCGGTCCTTGCCCATGCCGGCGCCGCCATTCTTGGCGAAGAAGTGCTGCTGATAGCGATAGTCGATGAGGGTGTTGAGGCCTTCGACCGCCTCGGCGATCACATCACCGCCCTTGCCGCCGTCGCCCCCGTTCGGGCCGCCGAACTCGATGAACTTCTCGCGCCGGAACGACACGCAGCCGTTGCCGCCGTCGCCGGAGCGAATATAGACCTTGGCCTCGTCGAGGAATTTCATGCGGATACTCGTAGCGAGCGTGGGGCAGCAAATCCACCCGGCAAATCAGCCATGCCAAGAGCGCGGCAGCGCCTAGACGACCCTGATATCGACCTTGATATAGTGCCGTGAGGCCGAGTACGGCAGGCTTACTCGGTGGGTTGGCGTTCGATGAACAGTGCCTTTCATGAACAGTGCCTTGGCGGTCCTTAAAGTTGCGTTCCGCGCCGCCACATGGCGGACGACCCCCGATCCGCGCCTTGTCGGTCTGCCAAGCCTCCTGCTCAGCGCATTTGCGCTCATCGCACTGCGCGTGGCCCTGCAAATTCCGGCAGGCGCGGGCGGCGGCTTCAATCCTTATGGAATTAACGCGGCTATCGCCTGGATTGCGCTTGAAATCGCGGTTGCCGCGCTGTTCGTGCCGCCGGGCGCGCGGACCAGCGCGCTGTCAGCGATGTTGATCCTTACTTGTATCGCCGAGCTCGCCAGCATGGCCGCCAAGGTCGTGGTCGCACTCGTCCCGTCACTTGCGGCGGCCGCCGCTGTTTTTCACGAGCGGTCTGTCCCCTTCGCGATCTTTGCCGTTGTGTCGCTGTGGTGGATTGGAGCGATGGTGGCAGTGTTGCGCAGCTTCGCGCCGCGACCGCGGCTCTTCACACTGGGGCGAGCCGCCGCGCTCTGGGCTGCGCTCCTCGCCGTCAGTGCCGTCGTGCCGCATGCGCCGATTTTTGTTGGCCGAGATTTCGATATTCGCACCGCCAATCTATGGGAATCGTTGCACGCGCGGTTTGCGACGGCAGAGGCAGCTAGCGGGCCACCGGGCTTTGAGCAGACGCAGCGTTCACTCCTTCAGACCGAGATTGCGAGGCTTGCGCCGCGCAAAAAAGACGCGACCAACATCTACACCCTGGGCATCGCCGGCTGGGCAGACCAGGACGTGTTTCTCAAAGAGCTCGACGGGGCGTTGGCCGCGATCAGTGCGGTGTTGCCCATCCGCGGCCACTGGGTGCGCCTGGTCAATCATCGCGAGACGCTCGAAAACCTCCCGCTCGCCAATCAACGTAATTTCGCAGCTTCGGTCCATGCGCTTGGCGAAATCTTGGACAAGGAGTCGGACGTCCTTCTCTTGTTGATGACCTCGCACGGCGAGCCGGGCGGCTTCGGGCTGCGGCTGCCGAGCGAAGTGGTCACCCAATTGACGCCGCAGGAAGTCGCCGCGGTGCTCGACCGCGAGGGCATCAAAAACCGCGTCGTCATTGTGTCGGCTTGCTATTCCGGCACGTTCGTGCCGCCGCTCGCGAATGACAATACGATCGTGCTCACGGCCTCTGACGCCAAAAGCACGTCGTTCGGCTGTGCGCCCGAGCGCGACTGGACCTATTTCGGCGACGCCTTGTTCCGGCAAAGCCTGCGCCCAGGCCGGGATTTTCAACGCGCATTCGACAACGCGCGCGTCCTCATTCAGGGCTGGGAGCTGATGGACCGGGCGCGGCCGTCAAATCCGCAGGCGCATTTCGGACCCGCTTTGGTTGCCCGACTCGCGCCGCTGTTTCAGGCCCAGCAGGCGGCCGGGCCTTAGAGCATGATCCGGAAAAGTGGGTGCCGGTTTTCCGAAAGATCATGCTCCACCAAAGATCCAGAGCATGATCCGGAAAAGCCTGCCCCGGACTTGATCCGGGGTAGGTGCGGATTTTCCGAAAAGATCATGCTCCACCAAAGATCTAATCCCATCACGCCACGCGGCGGACGCGGCCCCAGGCCTTCAGCGACAGCCATAGACCACGGTCAAGCCGGAAACGATCGACCGGCGCCGCCGAATGAATGGCGCGGATGCGGGTCAACCGAACGCCCGTCCATTGGAACGCGCATTTCTCCAGCACGCGGCGCGACGCCGGATTGGTGACCCGGGCGCCCGATTGCAGCGTCTCGTGCCGCAGATCGCCGAATGCATAGTCGATGACCGCGCGCGCCGCTTCGGTCATGAAGCCATGACCCCAGTAGCCGGCGCCGAGCCAGTAACCGAGCTCCGCGCCCTCGTCACGCGGATCGATTCCGCAAGCGCCGATCAGGGTGCCGTCGAGCATCAGGACGAAACAGGTTTCGCCGTCTCGCAAGTTGACGTTGGCGACGAACTCCTCCGCGTCCGCAAGTCGGTAAGGATGCGGAATGCGGGTCGTGTTCTCTGCGATCCGGCGGTCGTTAGCGAGTACCGTAATCGCCTTTACGTCCTCGTGACGCGGCGCGCGAAGCGTCAGCCGTTTGGTCTCGAGGACGGGAATACTGCGTTCGCGCTGTGTTGATGTGCCGACATCTTCCGAGAGGGTCATCTTCAGGGCTCCTGCAAAGAAAACCGAAAGGGGGAGCCGGCATCCCGGTCTCCCCCTTTTCGAAGCCCATTGGGCCCGCCGGTTCGACTGGATGCCGGCGGACCTCATATGATCCACCGTATTACTGGGCCGCGGCCTCCGTCATCGGAAGTACCGAAACGAATACGCGGCCCTTGGTTTTGGTCTGGAACTCGACACGACCGTTGGTCAACGCGAACAAGGTGTGGTCCCGGCCAAGGCCGACGTTGCGCCCAGCATGCCACTTGGTGCCGCGCTGGCGCGCGATGATGTTGCCGGCAACGACCTGCTCGCCGCCGAAAATCTTGATGCCCAAGCGCTGGCCGGCCGAGTCACGGCCGTTACGCGAGGATCCGCCTGCTTTCTTGTGAGCCATCGCTCAAACCTTTCGTATCGCTTGTCTATACTGGATTCGTGACAAAAGCATCACCACCCGCTCACTTCTTTTTTGATCGCCGGGCTGGCGCGCTTACGCGTCATGCCGCGGGTTTCTTCGCCTTGGCCGCGCCACCCTTGGCCCTTCCTTTCGCCTTGGCCGAAGCCGTTGATGGCTTTTCGGTGGCTTCCTCGCCGCCGGCCGCTGCCGCAGCGTCGGAGCTCTCCGCGGGTTTCGGAGCCGACGCCCGTTTCGGCCGCGGCGGCGGCGTCTTGCTGGGCTTCTTGCCGTCGGTCAGGATTTCCGTGATCCGCAGCAGGGTGAATTCCTGCCGATGACCGCGCTTGCGGCGCGAGTTCTTCCGCCGGCGCTTTTTGAAGGCAATGATCTTGCCGCCGCGCCCCTGGTCGAGCACTTCGGCAGCGACCGTGGCGCCGGCGACCGTCGGTGCACCAAGCGCTACGCTGTCACCGCCGACGGCCAACACTTCGCCGAACTCGACGATCTCACCGGGCTCGCCCTTGATCTTGTCGACCTTGAGCACATCTTCGGCGGCAACCCGGTATTGCTTGCCGCCTGTCTTGAAGACCGCGAACATCTTTTTGTCCTCGTGTTCGGATTCCGATACTCGGCATGCCGCCGGACCGGCTTTTTTCAGTCGATGCTGCTGTTTAAAGCTGCGGGTTTAGCGCCGACCCACAAGCCTTAACGGCTCGCCTGTGCCAGCGCCCGCGCCCTTATGGCCAAGCCGTAAACCTCTGTCAAGAAAATGCAAAGCGCCGGCCGCGACTGGTCTCGCGACTTTCCTAACGTGCCATTGTTCCCGCGCGGACGGCGTTTTCGTCCTGTGATAAGACAACCGCCGGAATCCAAAGCTTGGCAAGGAGCATGCAATGGCGGCGAACGGTAAGGATCAAAAGCAGAAGATCGGCTGGATCGGGGCGGGCCGCATGGGGACCCCCATGGCCGAACGGCTGATCAAGGCTGGCTTCGACGTGACCGTGTGGAACCGTACGCGTGCCAAGGCCGAACCGCTCGCCAAGCTCGGCGGCAAGGTGGTGGACCACCTGTCCGAACTCAAGAACCTCGACGTGCTGTTCTCGATCGTCTCGACCGGTAAGGACGTTCAGGACGTGCTCTATGGCAAAAACGGCGTATCCAGCCAAGGCGGCAAACTGCCCCCCATCGTCGTCGACTGCTCGACCATCTCAGTCGAAGATTCCGCCACCGTCCGCGACAGGCTCAAGCAACTCGGCTCCGATTTTGTTGCCGCTCCGGTCAGCGGCAACGCCAAGGTTATCAAGGCCGGCCGGCTTTCGGCCGTCGTGTCGGGGGCCGAGACCGCCTGCAAAGCGGCAATGCCATTGCTCGAAGTCATCGCGCCGCAGGGCGTCTCTTATGTCGGCGACGGCGAGCTGGCGCGCGTCTGCAAGATCGCGCACAACGTGATGCTCGGCGTCGTCATCGAAAATCTGATCGAGATGACGCTCCTGACCAACAAAATGGGCGTGCCGCGGCACGCCTTCCTGGCCTTCCTCAACAACGGCGTCATGGGCTCGATGTTCACGCGTTACAAGTCGCCGGCTTTGGTCAATTGCGACTGGACGACGACGTTCACGCCGGAGCTCCTGCGCAAGGACCTCGACCTTGGGCTCGAGCTCGGCCGCGACATGGATGTTCCGCTGCCGGTGACCGCGGCCGCGCGTGAAGTTCTGCAAAGTCACTTCGGCGCCGCGATGTTGCAGAAAAATCCCGAGGAATATTTGCAAAAGGATTTCGCGGCGCTTGCCGAAACGATGGCGCTCGCCGCCGGCATGAAGCTCGAGAGCGAGAACGAGAACGTGCCGACGGGTCTGGAGAGCTAGAGCGGGATGAGTTGTGGTTCGATCGGCATCCTGCTCTAGCTTTTTGTTTGAGCATGATCTTTCGGAAAGCCGGATTCCACCCGTCGGGTCAAAGCCCGAGGGCAAGCTTTTCCGGATCATGCTCTAAAAGACTCAGTCGCCGGTGTCGCGCACTGCGCATCGCGATGGCGGCGAAGAACACAGACCGACCGACGAAAAGGCGGCGACCTCAGGTCGGCGTTGAGGGTCGCCGCAAGCACTCGTGAAAATCGCTCACTGCGATTTCAGGTCGGTTTGGGCCGTGGCTGCCATGAGCCAGCGGCCGTCGCGTTTCACAAAAACGCGCGCCGCCCGATAGGCCGGCTGTGGGCCATTGGCTTCCGTCGCCACCATCACCGCGCCCTCGCCATAGACGGCAAGCCGCATGTTCTTGACTTCACCCACACGGACGGCGCCGTCGTCGTTGCGGTCTTCGATGGCGGCGATCCGGCTCGATCGCGCGAGCGGCGCGCGGCTGCTGGTATAGGCCACGAACTCGTCGGCGACATGTTTCGCCCACGCTCCGGCGTCACGGGCGGCTATAGCTTTGGTAATGGTCTGATAAGTCCTGGCGACATCCTGCTCCGCCGCGGAGCGCACCCGATAGGGAATCGTGTTGCATGGGTTGTCGCACGCATGCGCGCCCATGTCGGCGACCTGGATGGGGCGGAGCGCCGCGGCCGCGTCCTCGCCTGCCCTGATCGGTACATCCTGCATCAGCAATGCCCGCCAGGCGCCCTTTTGCCTGACCCAAATATCGAGGAAGAAAACATCGGCACCCTGGGCGGATGTGTGCTTCCCGGTCATCATCGCGAGCGAACCGAAATTTCGTACCTTGATGTCGGTCGCGGGCCGCGCGGCGATGTTTTTTAGATCGCCGAGAAATTCTCGGCGCGGATGAATCTTTCCATCGGCGTCGACGAACGTGAATTGCAGTGTCAGAAGCCGGCGGGCGGCGGTCCGGTCACCGGTGCGCATAGCGGCACCAAGCGCATTGTCGGCGGCCAGCACCAGCTCGTCCAAGGCTACCGGCCGCGCCTTGGGTTGTGACTTCGGCAAGGCAAAAGCCGCAATCAGCGCACCCGCAGCGATGACGCCAAGGCCGGACCAGCGGACCGCAGGCCGCAGGGAGCCCAGCAAAGCGAGTGAACGACGTGGATTGAAGGCGCCCCACATAGCAAGCCGTTGCAAACTCCGTCCCGACGCTTTCAGCGATTCACCCTAGCGTCCACACAGAATGACATTTCCAGGCGAGGGCGCTCAAGACGCATCGCTGTGCAATCCGTGCCGCGATTATTGGCTGTCCGCCGAACGCTGCCGAATCAGCAGTGACGATAACCGCAACGGCGCATGTAGGAGTGCTTGGCCGGGCGAACCGCCCTGTAGCCGCCCGCCCTGTAGGCACCACGATGCCCGCCGGCCATCGCCATCCGGCACGCCGCGCTCAACTGCCCCCGCTTTGCCATCATGCAGTGGGTGACTTTCGCGACATCAGGAATGAAATCGGAACAAAGCCGCATAGCGTCCGGAGTGCAGGCCTCGCGCGCCTCAGGGGTGCCCTGTTGGGCGGCGGCGCCGCCAACGCCCACGGCGGCGATTGCGATCAGCAGAAGCCCGGCCGGCAATACAGTCCTGCAAGCGAGGTGCAAGGTACGCAGCATTTTATTGTTTCCTCTGGGGTTCCGTACGGGTCGACAGCCCGTGGACCTACCCTAGAGCATGATCCGAAAACTGAAAACCAGTTTTCCGAAAAGTTGCGATCAACGCTAAAAAGCGCGTCTCTGGCGATGCTTATCGGCGAAAAAACGCGTCATAGAACCAGGGCGGAAGGATTAGTGCGCCCCCCAAGCAAAGCCGCTCGGGGGATGGGCTGCTTCGCGCGGGCGCGCCTCCGGACATTGCAGGACGGTACTTTCCGTCAGCTCCGCCGTTTTGTTGTCAAAGGCCAGATGCCGGCAGAATGTGCCGTCCGGCATGGTAAACACGATCGCGCCCTTGCGGTGTGTGTCACCCGCTCGCGCCATCGCCTTTTCCAGCATAGGGCCGATGACGCTGCGGCCGCCAATGAACACCGCGGCCGTGATCAGCATCAGAAAGAGCGACAGCACGACGACAAGCCGTGCCGTCTTCGCCCGCAGCTCGTGCCGCCGTGAGCGCAACGACCGCGGCACGACAATCCGCCGACGGTTTTGATTCGGTCTCACTTTCAACGCCGGCACTGTTATGCTTGCCCATCCACCTGCGGCCATCGCCGGATAAGACCGAAGAACCATTGCGTGGCCGTAAAAAAGCATTTCGGATTTGAGTGAAATTCCACGGGTCTGAACCCGGCGAGTACGACAACCACTAAGCGCCGTCGCCGACCGATGCAGTCGATGATATTTCCAGCTCCGTCACGCGTGCACTTGCCGTTGCGGAGTCTTGGACATGCTCTCGCGCCGCTACGACGAGCGTGGCAGCGCATCTCATCGCGCACTCGCACGTGACGCTTTCGACTGGCACCGCCACGCTCGGATGGTCTCGATCGAATGCAGAGGAGTGGCTTTACAAAAGACACCCACATCCCGCGCGCGTGCCTGCAACGAACGCATCATCATCGGAGACAATGCGTCCCGGTACAAAATCGGGAGCCGGTGCGCCGGCACATAACTAATCCGGGTTGACATCGATCAAGCTCTGAATTCGTCGCGCTGTTAGTCTTCCAAATCATTCAGCCGATGTTATGAGGACGCATGCGCATCCAAACACGCACCCAAGTCGCCATTATCGGAGCCGGCCCGTCGGGACTCTTGCTCGGCCAGCTCCTGCACAAGCATGGCATCGACAATGTCATTCTCGAACGGCAAACCGGCGAATACGTGCTCGGCCGCGTTCGCGCCGGCGTCATCGAGCAGGTCACGATCGATCTGCTTGACGAGGCGGGCGTCGGCGCGCGCATGCATGCCGACGGACTCGTGCACGAAGGCGTACAGATTTGCGTCGACGGCGTGCGCCATCGGATCTCATTCAAGGAAATGACCGGCAAGGCCGTGATGGTCTACGGCCAGACCGAGATCACCAAAGATCTCATGGACGGCCGCGCGGCTGTCGGTGCGCCGACGATTTATGCGGCTTACGACGTTGCTCTGCACGACATCTCCGGCGAAAAGCCGCGCGTCACTTTCCGCGCCGATGGGAAGGAACAGGAGCTTCTGTGCGATTTCATTGCCGGCTGCGACGGCTTTCACGGCATCAGCCGCAAGACCGTGGCGCCGACCGCGATTACTGCGCATGAGCGGGTCTATCCGCTCGGCTGGCTCGGCGTGCTTGTCGGACACGCCGCCGGTTTCCGACGAGCTGATCTATGTTCGTCATCCGCTCGGCTTTGCGCTCTGCTCGATGCGCTCGCCGACGCGCAGCCGCTATTACATCCAATGCAGCCTCGCGGAGGATATCGAATCCTGGCCGGACGAGCGCTTCTGGGAGGAACTGAAGCCGCGCCTGGACGAGGAGGCTCGTGGGCGCCTAGTGACCGGTCCGTCGATCGAAAAGAGCATTGCGCCGTTGCGCAGCTTTGTCGCCGAGCCGATGCGCTTCGGCCGGCTTTTCCTCGCCGGCGACGCCGCCCATATCGTGCCGCCGACCGGCGCCAAAGGATTGAATCTCGCCGCAAGCGACGTGCGTTATTTGTCGCAGGCTTTCATCGAGCACTACGCCGAAAAGTCCGACGCGGGGCTCGATCACTACTCCGACCGCGCGCTGGCGCGGGTGTGGAAAGCCGAGCGCTTTTCATGGTGGATGACCATGCTGATGCATCGGATTTCCGACAACAGCTTCGATCACAAGATCCAGCTCGCCGAACTCGATTATCTGTTCCGTTCGAAGGCGGCGATGACCGTTTTCGCCGAGAATTACGTGGGATTGCCCTATTGAAAAAAGCGCGGACATTTGAGAAAACGCGAAAATTGAAAAGGGCTGGACTTGGCGCGCCACGAGATTTTGCCGAAAATGGCGCGCATGAAACTTGCGGCGCCGTTTAGCAGCGAGCAGACCATCATCGGACACGGCGTCTATCTGATCGCCATGGCCCTCTTTTTGTTTTTTGCCCCGGGCGTGTTGCGGCTCGTATTCGCCTTGCCAGTCGAATTCGACTGGTGGAACCGCATAATGGCGCTGCCGGTATTCAATCTCGGCCTGTTTTGTATCGGCTGCGGCTTCTTGAAATCACGAATACTGATCAAGCTGACGATCGCTATGCGGACGCTGGTCATGGTTGCGGTGGCAGCGCTGGTGACGTTTCACATTGCGCCGCCGCTCGCTCTCGGCATCGGCATCATCGACATTGCTTCCGCAGCACTGACGGCCTGGGCGATTTCAACAGAGACGCCACGCCGGGCGACGTAGCGTTTAGGCGGCCTTCCTTCCCCACAATTCGCGCGATGCCAGGCGCGCGCCTTCGGCAAGCGCCTCGAGCTTCGCCCACATGATCGACGGATGCACGCGCCGCACATAGGGCGATTGCGCGAAGCCGCAATCGGTGCCGCCCAACACGTTCTCGCGTCCGACCAGCCGCGCAAGACGCATCAACCGCTCGGCGACCAGCTCCGGATGCTCGACGACATTGGTCGAGTGGCTGATGACGCCGGGAATGAGCTTGCGACCGGGCGGCAGTTTCACATTCTCCCACACCCGCCACTCGTGCTCATGACGTGGATTTCCCATCTCGATGCAATAGCCGCCGGCTTTGACGCGCAGCACGAGATCGACGATATCCTTCAGCGGCACGTCGGTGACATGCGGCGTGTTAAAGCTGCCCCAGCAGATGTGATAGCGGATGCGGTCTTCCGGCAATCCTTCGATGGCGTGATTGAGCGCCTCGATGCGGACCGCCGCCCACTTCCGATATTGTTCGAGCTGATCGGCGGCGAACGCCACGTCGTACATATAGGGAAGAAACGCGTCGTCGATCTGCACCATCAAGCCTGCATCGACAATCGCTTTGTATTCTTCGCGCAGGGCCTCGGCGAGCTTGAACAAAAACTCTTCGTCGTCCTTGTAGTACTCGTTCTTATGCCGCGGCACGGCGCTCGCCGGCGCGACCACCGGCAAGAAGGCATCGGCGACAGCCGCGCCTTTCAAACCGGCCTTGAAGATTTCGATATCCTTTCGAACCGCAGCGTGGCCCTTGTAGGTGAGCGGCCCGACGCAGACGACGGTGCCGCGCTTCGGCAGCTTTTGCGTGGGGAAATACTCGGCGTAGAAATCCGCAAACATCTGCTGATCGCGGCCGGCGCCGCGCGCGGCTTCGACCGCACGTTCTTCGATACCGCCGAGACGATCGAGCACATAGAAGGACCAGCTACGGAATTTGCCGAACTCGCCGTCACTGACGACGTCGACGCCGACTTGCTGCTGTCGCTTGATCACGTCGGCCACGGAATCGGCCAAGCAACGATCGAACGCGGCTTGATCGACTTTGACCCCGTTGTCGATCGCCTCGATGTATCGGCTCAATTCCGGCGGACGCACCAGGCTGCCGACATGGGTGGTGAGAATGCGGTCTTGGCTTGTTGGCATGATGTGAGAACCTCCCCGGCAATCCGATGATAATTGTTTGGTCGTGGTGGCCTTAGGTGACAGACTTTCGTCTGGCTTTTGCCTGTTGAACGAGAAAACCGGAGAGGCGTTCGCGGACCGCGCCGGCACTCTCGGCGGTCCAGCGCCGGAATCCCTCGCCCGTTTTCATCCCGAGCTTTCCGTCGCTCACCTTTTGCCGCAGAAATGCATGCGGACCTGCGGTGCGATCGAGGTCCGCGTACAACACTTCGGCAATATCGAGTGTGAGATCGAGGCCGACAAGATCCGATTGCTCCATCGGACCGAGCACGGCCATGCGCGCGCCCGGTCCTTCCTTCACCACGATATCGATGGTTTCAGCGTCGCAGACGCCGGCGGCGACGAGCGCAATGGCCTCGCGCTTGAGCGCGTGCTGCAGCCGATTGCCGACAAAACCCGGCACGTCGCGGCGCACATGCACCGGCGTCTTCCCGGCATCGCGCAGAAGCTCCATGGTCGCGCGTAGCACCTCCCCGCTGGTCTTTTCGCTCTCGATCACTTCCACGAGCGGGACGAGGTGCGGCGGATTCCAAAAATGCGTGCCGACGACACGCTCACGATGTTTGAGATGACGCCCGATCTCGGTGGGCGGAATCGCCGATGAATTGCTGGCCAGGATCGTATTCGGCGCGACTGTACCTTCGAGCTCGGCAAAGATTTTCTGTTTAAGGGGCAGTTTCTCTGGCGCTGCTTCGAAAACGAAACTTGCACCCGCAACCGCGGGCGCGAGTTGATCGTGCGCCGACACGTTTTCAAGCAACGCGGGATCGTCACCAAAAAGATCGGCGATGACCCGCAACCGCTTCGACAAGGTTGCGCGAATTTCTGGCGTAGGCTCGAACACGCCGATGGCGTGACCCGCAGCCGCGAGCAGATAAGCAATGCCATGACCCATCAGGCCGCCGCCGATGACACCTATTTTTTGCGCACTCATTTATGTCTGCCTCAATGCTGCTGAGAGGAACTAACGACGGCCCGAAACGTTGATGTGCCAGTTCGATCCGCCAAAGGAGTAAGGTGATGCCTATCCTATTGTGGATCGCGTTCTGGTCCAGCATGACGGGTGTCGCGAACGGCTGGCAAGAGACTATGCTGCCGATTCGCGTAAAGGGGAAAGACCGTCGCGATCAGCCAAGCAAATAGTCGAATCCGACCCTCTTGACCAAAGCCATGACAGGATGGCGGCGCTGTCGGCGCGGTCAGCCGAAACGAGCGCTGCCGACCGCGCAACAGGTGTTGCAGGCCAGGCATCGCGCCGCTATGCATACGCGCCTTGCGCCGGCAGGGCCCATTCGCGCTGCGGCGCTTGTGCCGGCGCTCGTGCCGGTGAAAGCGTAGACCTTTGTCATGGCCCGTCTGGTAATGAAATTCGGCGGCACTTCGGTCGCCGATATCGATCGCATCCGCAACGTCGCGCGGCACGTCAAGCGCGAGGTCGATGCCGGCCATGACGTCGCTGTTGTCGTGTCGGCGATGTCGGGAACCACCAATCAGCTTGTGGGCTGGTGCGAAGCCGCATTGAAGTCGAGGCAAATCTTCGACGCCCGCGAATATGATGCGGTGGTCGCCACCGGCGAGCAAATCACGTCCGGCCTTTTGGCGATCACGCTGCAGGACATGGACATCAACGCCCGCTCCTGGCAGGGCTGGCAATTGCCGATCCTCACCTCCGATGCGCATGCCTCGGCCCGCATTCTCGACATCAACGGCGAGGAGATCGTCAAGCGGTTCCGCGAGCGCAAAGAGGTAGCGGTCATCTCGGGATTCCAGGGCCTGCACAAGGAGACCGGCCGCATCACCACGCTCGGGCGCGGCGGATCGGACACTTCGGCCGTGGCGGTGGCGGCTGCGATCAAGGCCGACCGTTGCGACATCTACACCGATGTCGACGGCATCTACACCACCGATCCACGCGTGGTGCCGCGCGCCCGCCGGCTCGAGAAGATCGCGTTTGAGGAAATGCTGGAACTGGCTTCGCTCGGCGCCAAAGTCATGCAAGTGCGTTCGGTGGAGCTCGGCATGGTGCACCGGGTGCGCATTTTCGTGCGATCGAGCTTCGACCGGCCCGAGGACATCGACCCACATAGCACGCCGCCCGGCACGCTGATCTGCGACGAGGACGAGATCATGGAGCAACAAACGGTCACAGGTATCGCGTTCTCCCGCGACGAGGCGCAAATCTCGGTACGGCAGGTGGAGGATAAGCCGGGCGTCGCTGCGGCGATCTTCATTCCGCTCGCCGACGCCAACATCAATGTCGACATGATCGTGCAGAACGTGTCCGAGGACGGCAAGACCACCGACCTCACCTTCACGGTGCCCGCAGCCGACTATCAGCGCGCGCTCGATGTGGTCACCAAGGCCAAGCCCGCGATCGGTTATCAGCGCCTCGACAGCGCTACCGACGTCGCCAAGATTTCGGTGATCGGGATCGGCATGCGCAGCCACGCCGGCGTCGCCGCGCAGGCCTTCGGAGCACTCGCCGAACGTGCCGTGAATATCCGTGCCATCACCACGTCCGAGATCAAATTCTCGCTGCTGATCGATGCGGCATTTACCGAGCTCGCAGTCCGGACGCTGCACTCGCTTTACGACCTCGACCGGCCGGCCGCCTGATTCGCCGGTCGCAAGCTCCCATCGGTCGGGCTTGGCGACCGGCGTGACGCGGCTCGGTGGTTTTCGATCTTTTCTTCTTCCAAACGGCGCCTAACTCTCGCTGCGACGCACAAAATTCGCCTCCGTCATCGCAGCGTCTTTGGCTTGCGGTTTGCATACCGCATTCGATATAGGCTGCAGAGTGATCGCCGCGGGCCGGTCCCGGGCGTATTTCTCTTCGGATTCGGCCGGCGCGATGCGGGCGACGCCCCGGTTCAAGCAAGCCCGAGGGACCTCACGCCATGCGTGGCTCGCTCGGCGGTCCGCGCGTGCTGTTGCGGCGCCTCCGCGAAGTCATGGCGGAGCCGGTCAGCGCGCAGGAACGCCTCGACAAGATTGTGGTGCTGATTGCCGCCAACATGGTGGCCGAGGTCTGCTCGGTCTACGTGTTGCGCGTCGACAGCACGCTCGAGCTTTACGCCACCGAGGGCCTCAATCGGGACGCGGTGCACCGCACCGTGCTGGGCTCGGACGAGGGCCTCGTCGGCTTGGTGTCGAGCCAGGCGACCGCCATCAACCTCTCCAACGCCCAGGCGCATCCGGCGTTCTCCTTCCGGCCCGAGACCGGCGAAGAAATTTATCACTCCTTCCTCGGCGTGCCGATTTTGCGGGCCGGCAACACGCTCGGCGTGCTGGTGGTGCAGAACCGCGCCAAGCGCACCTATTCGGAGGAGGAAGTCGAGGCGCTGCAAACGACCGCCATGGTGCTGGCCGAGATGATCGCTTCGGGCGAGCTCTCGGCGCTGGCGCTTCCCGGCGCGGAGCCCGCGGCACGGCGCTCGCTGCATCTCAAGGGAATGGCGCTATCCGAGGGCATCGCACTTGGGCATGTCGTGCTGCACGAACCCCGCGTCGTGGTTACCAACTATATCGCCGACGATGTGACGAAAGAATTGAAGCATCTGGAATCGGCGATCGAGACGCTGCGCACCGATCTGGACCAGTTGCTCGAACACGGCGATGTAGTGGACGGCGGCGAGCATCGCGATGTGCTCGAAGCCTATCGCATGTTCGCGTACGACACCGGCTGGGCGCACAAGCTGCAAGAAGCGGTCATGACCGGACTGACGGCGGAAGCCGCCGTCGAGCGTGTGCAGTCGGATACCCGCGCGCGCATGCTGCGGCAGACCGATCCCTATTTGCGCGAGCGCCTGCACGATCTCGACGATCTCGCCAACCGCTTGATGCGACAATTGACCGGACGCGATCACGCGCCCTCGCGCGAAAATTTGCCGGAGAACGCCATCCTGGTCGCGCGCTCCATGGGGCCGGCGGCGTTGCTCGACTACGACCGCAAGCGGCTGCGTGGCCTCGTACTCGAGGAAGGCGGCCCGCAATCGCATGTCGCCATTGTCGCCCGCGCGCTCGGAATTGCGGCGGTCGGCGAGATCGACAATGCCACCGGCATCGCCGATCCGGGCGACGCCATCATCGTGGACGGCATGGCGGGCGATGTGCACCTGCGCCCATTGCCCGATATGGAAGCGGCCTACGCCGAGCGCGTCCGTCTACGTGCGCGCCGGCAGCAGCAATATCAGGCGTTACGCGATCAGCCCTGCGTCACTCGGGACGGCGAAGAAATCACCCTGTTGATCAATGCGGGCTTGAGCGTCGACCTGCCGCATATCGCCGACACGGGCGCCGCCGGCATCGGCTTGTTCCGGACTGAGCTGCAATTTATGGTCGCGCCGAACTTTCCGCGGGCGAGCGAGCAATACACTCTCTATCGAGCGGTTCTCGATGCAGCCGACGACAAGCCGGTGACCTTTCGCACGCTCGATATCGGCGGCGACAAGGTACTGCCCTACATGCGCAACATCGAAGAGGAAAATCCGGCGCTCGGCTGGCGCGCCATCCGCCTCGGCCTCGACCGGCCCGCGCTTCTGCGCACGCAATTGCGGGCATTGCTGCGCGCCGCCGGCGGCCGGTCGCTGAAAATCATGTTTCCGATGATCGCGATGGTTGGCGAATTCGATCAGGCGAAGGAACTGGTCGAGCGCGAGTTGACCCACCTGCGCCGCCACGGACACAAGTTGCCCGATGCGGTCGAGGTGGGCAGCATGGTCGAGGTGCCGTCGCTGCTCTATCAGCTCGACGAACTGCTCGAGCACGTCGATTTCCTGTCCGTCGGCTCGAACGATCTGGTGCAGTTCCTGTACGCGGCCGATCGCGGCAATCCGCGTGTCTCGACCCGCTTCGATCCGCTGTCGCCGCCGGTGCTGCGCGCGCTCAAGGACATCGCTGAGCGATCCCGCGCCCACGGCAAGCCGGCGACGGTGTGCGGCGAACTGGCGTCGCAGCCGATCGGCGCCCTGGCACTGACGGCGCTCGGCTACCGTTCGCTGTCGCTGACGCCGTCCGCTGTGGGGCCGGTCAAAGCAATGTTGCTCGATCTCGATGCCAGCAAGGCGGCGGAGTTCCTCTATCCGCTGATCGAGAAGCCCACGGCCGCCGTACCGATCCGCGCGCATCTCGAGAAATTTGCCGCCGACGGCGGGCTTCAGCTTTAGAGCATGGTCCGGAAAAAGCCTGCCTCGGACCTGATCCGGGGTAGAAACCGATCTTCCGAAAATATCATGCTCCACCAAAGAGCTGAACGGATGCCGTTGCGGGCGGACTTGTCCGGGCCATCGGCGTCTTCTACTTAACGTGCGAACAACGACTGAGATGGCCGCGCAGGTTTAGGTACGGCCTATATTTGGGGCTAACGCCCGACACTTCGACACTGAGACCATGCTGCCCGATCAAAAACTCAACGCGCTCGTCACCCGTCATGCCGTGCTCGAACGCGAACTCGCCGCGGCGGTTCCGCCGGAGACTTACGTCAAGCTCTCGCGCGAATTCGCCGAGCTGGCGCCGGTCGTGGAAGCGGTGAAATCCTATCGCGCCGCCGAGCATGAGCTTGAAGGCGTGACGAGCCTGATTGCCGATCCGGCGACCGATCCTGAAATGCGCTCGATTGCAGAAGCGGAGAAGCCCGAGCTTGAGGCCCGGCGCGCCGCACTCGAGCATCGGCTGCGGCTTGCGCTTCTGCCCAAGGACGCGATGGACGAGCGCAATGTGATTCTCGAAATCCGCGCCGGCACCGGCGGAGACGAGGCCTCCTTGTTCGCCGGCGACCTGTTCCGCATGTACGAGCGTTATGCCGCCAAGCAGGGATGGAAGGTCGAGCTGATGACCGCGAGCGAAGGCTCGATGGGCGGCTATAAAGAAATCATCGCCGAAGTCTATGGCCGCGGCGCCTTCGCCAAACTCAAATACGAATCGGGCGTTCATCGCGTGCAGCGCGTACCCGACACCGAGGCCTCCGGTCGTATTCACACCTCGACGGCGACCGTCGCCGTCTTGCCTGAGGCGCAGGACGTCGATGTGCCGATCAACGAAACCGATCTGCGGATCGACACCTTGCGCTCCGGCGGCGCCGGCGGTCAGCACGTCAACAAGACCGAGTCGGCCGTGCGGATCACGCACATCCCCACGGGCATCGTCGTGATGATGCAGGAGGACCGCTCGCAGCATCGCAATCGCGCCAAGGCGATGGCGGTGCTGCGAACGCGCCTCTACGATTTCGAGCGGCAGAAACTAGACGCCGCGCGCGCCGCCGAACGCCGCGGGCAGGTCGGCACCGGCGACCGCTCCGAGCGCATTCGCACATACAATTTCCCGCAAGGCCGCGTGTCGGACCATCGCATCAATCTGACCCTCTACAAGCTGCCCGAGATCATGGAGGGCGAAGCGCTTGGCGAGATGATCGATGCGCTTGTTGCCGAGCATCAGGCGGCACAGCTCGCCGCCGAGGACGCGTGATGATGGCGGCGGCAGATGTGTCCACTTCTGCTTGGCCGCAAGCCAAAGCTCTCACCATTTCGGCCGCGCGCCGGCTTCTGACGGAAAAATTCCGCGCGGCCGGCATCGAGACGCCGGAACTCGACGCCCGCGTGCTTGTCACTCACGCGCTGTCGCTCGATCACGCCGGGCTCGCGGCAGCCGGTACACGCAGCCTTGATGCCGCGGAGTGGGTCACGATCGCCAGCTTCGCCGAGCGTCGGCTTATGCATGAGCCGGTCGCGCGTATCGTCGGCTTCAAGGAATTCTGGAGCTTGAGGCTACAGATCGATTCCACAACGCTGGTGCCGCGCCCCGAAACGGAAACCCTGGTGGAAGCGGCGCTGGCGGAAATCGATTCGGCTGGATCGCGCACACGGCCCATGCGCATCGCCGATCTCGGCACCGGGTCGGGCGCAATCCTTCTGGCGCTGCTCTCGGAACTGCCCAACGCTTTTGGTGTCGGCACCGATACGAGTTTCGGCGCGCTGCGTCTCGCCCAGCACAACGCCCAGCATTTGCAGCTTGGACGGGCGGCCTTTGTTGCTTGCGACCTCGGCGCGGCACTCGCCGGATCATTTGATCTCATTGTCGCCAACCCGCCTTATATCGCGTCGGGTGAGATAGCAGCCCTTGCGCCCGATGTGCGCGACTACGATCCGCGGGCGGCGCTCGACGGCGGGCACGATGGGCTCGACTGTTACCGCGCGATCGCCGCGACGATCCCGGCTTTGCTTAATGCCGCGGGTGCTTTGGTGGTCGAATTAGGCGCGGGCCAAGCAGCCGCGGTCATCGCTTTGTTTTCGCAAGCGGGCCTTGCGCCCGCCTGCCCACGTACCGATCTTGGGGGTACGCCGCGTGCCCTCGTCGCCAGAAAATGTGACATCTGAGCCGGGCAGGGTCATGATCGCAAAGCATTGGACCCCGGCAAAAAAGCACTTGGAATATCGGCTGGAACCGACTAGTTTGCGGGCACGGAATCGGCCCGAAACAATCGTGCCGCGCAGCCTTGAAAGCCCGGAGCTCCGCTTCCTGAGGTTTTGCCGCGCAGGCTAGTGAAACGAGAGCCGGAACAGCGAAAGCCGGAACAGCAACCGCCGGATCGGACGGCAAACGGGATCGCCAGATTCAGACCGAGAAGTTTCATCGGTTTTGCGCGCATTGATGAATGTCGCGCGCCATGAGGGGTTGGCGACGTGCGGTAAAGCCGCCGGCGAGGGCTGTATTGTCGGGACCTTGGACGTGGAATCACAAGAGCGATGAACGAAGAAGACGGCTCGGATTCGTGCGTCGAATTGACGTGAAACTGTGGGACTTTGTGCAGTGAGCCGGCGGCATCCGTGCTGTCGCAAACCAGGGGGTTGGCGGGAAAGCAAGTCATGAGAAACGGTCAGAACAAGAGAATGCGCAGTCGCAACCGAAAAGGTGGTCATCACCAAAATCCGTTGTCGCGCATGTACGAGTCCAACGGACCGGACGTGAAGATCCGCGGTACGGCGTCTCACATCGCGGAGAAATATCTCCAGCTTGCGCGCGATGCGCAGAGTTCCGGCGACCCCGTAGCGGCCGAAAATTACTATCAGCACGCCGAGCATTATTTCCGCCTGATCGCCGCCGCCCAGGAACAGTTTCGGCAGAGCCAGCCCTATTACCAGCAAGGCGGCGACCAACGCGGCAATGTTTCCGACGAAGGATATGACGACGGCGACGACCAGCCCTCGATCAGCGGCGAGCCGTTCGCGCCGCGCGAATCGCAATCGTTTTATCCGCGCGAGCAGCATCAGCCGCAAGCTCAAAGCCACGGCCAGCCGCGGCCGCAGCATCAGCAGGTCGATGATGAAGACGTCGAGCGTCTGCCGTCGTTCATCACCGGCGGCCAGCCGCAGCAGCAACCCCAACAGGCGCAAGGCGGCAACGGCCCGCATGGTCCCAACGGCCAGGGCGGTCCGAACAGCCAAAATGGTTACGACGGCTCTCCCGACCGCTTTCCCTTGCATCGGCGGCGCCGGCGCCACCGCGGCCCGCGTGATCATGCCTCGCAGGGCGGCGACAACGATACGCCGTCGGGAGCGCGCTCGGACGACTAAGAGCCTTTCGACGGCTCCGGTCGGCGTCCACTGTCTTCAAGCGTTCGCTTGCTGAGCCGACGGCCGGCCGAAGGAAATCGGCCCGGCCTGCGACGACTTGCGCATGACCCGGCACCCTGCCTGTCTAAAGCCGGAATGGAACGGACCGTCAGCGGCTATGCTGCGCTTTGGCCAGCCGGACCAAGAGCCAGATCGGCACGACAATGACGGCGCCCAGCAGGAAGTAACGCCACAGCCAGCGCAGGATGTCGAACCCCATGGTCCAGACATGGATGATGAGGGCGCGGACCGATTCGATAATATTCCAGGGGTCGAGGCCGATCGCGGCCAAGATCACGCCCACCAGGATCGACAACAGGACAAGGCGTCCGACCACGGCCAGCGGTGGGCCGCCCAAGAAGCGGTGAATGAGTTGGTGGGCGTCCGCCTGTTCTTCCGCCATCGCAATCTCCGGCGCGCCACTTAGCTAAGTTAGTGCGCCAGGCGCAAGCGTTACCTGCAAGCTTGCCATATCGGGGCCCGACCGGGACCGTTGCTTCACCTTCGCAAGTGGCGCTAAGTTGCGGCCCCGCCAGCATTTGGATGCGTCTAAAGGATATTTCATGGCCAAGATCGAGGATCGAGCCGCCGCGGCGGCGACGCTCAACGATGATATCGGCGAACAAAAGCGGCTGGCCTTGTATCGCACGCAGGTCGTGATCCGCGAAGCCGAGCAGCGCGCCTACGATCTGTTTCTGCAAAACCTGGTGAAGGGCACGAGCCATCTGTCGCTCGGCCAGGAGGCCGTCGCCGCAGGCTTTGCCGGCGCCATGCAACCGGGTGATCTATCCTTCTGCACCTATCGCGGCCATGCGCACACGTTGGCGCGCGGCGTGTCGGTGACCAAAGTTCTCGGCGAACTGATGCAGCGCGATATCGGACTGATGCGCGGCAAGGGCGGCTCGATGCATCTGACGTCGGTCGACCACGGCGTCATGGGCTCTTATGCCATCATCGGCGCGCATCTGCCGATCGCCTGCGGCGCCGCCTGGCGCGCGCAATACAAGGGCCAAAAGGACGTTTCGGTCTGCTTCTTCGGCGACGGCACGACCAATATCGGCGCCTTCCACGAAGCGCTGAACTTTGCAGTGGTGTGGAAGCTGCCGGTCATCTTCGCGTGCGAAAATAATCTCTACATGGAATACACCCCGATCGCCGATGTCACGGCGGTCCCGCATCCGGCGGCCGATCGCGCCGCGGCCTACGGGTTGCCGCGCATCATCGTCGACGGCAACGATGCCGACGCGGTTTACCGCACCGCGCTCTCCGCTTATGACAAAGCGCGCGCCGGCGACGGACCCTCCCTGATCGAGTGTTTGACTTATCGCTACAGCGGTCACTCGCGCGCCGACCCCGCCAAATATCGGCCGGAGGGCGAACTGGAAAAGTGGAAAGAGCGCGACCCGATCAAGATCTATCGCGAACGGCTCAAGCAATTCGGCGTCGCGGAGGAGACGATCCTCGGCATCGACGCCGCCGTGAAACGCGAAGTGGACGAGGCGACCGAAGCGTGCAAGGCGGCGCCGCCGCCCGCGCTCGATATCCTCACCACCGATGTGTATGCCGACGGAGGCTTCGCATGGCGGAACTAACTTATCGCGATGCCGTCATCCGCGGCATCGCCCAGGAAATGACGCGCGACCCGGACGTCGTGTTCCTTGGCGAGGACATTGCCAAGGCCGGCGGCGTCTTCAAGGCGACGGTCGGTCTCTACGAACAGTTCGGCCCCCTGCGCGTGCGCGATACGCCGATCTCCGAGCAGGCGATCCTCGGCGCCGCCATGGGCGCGGCGATGACCGGCCTGAAGCCGATCGCCGAGATCATGTTCTCCGACTTCATCGCCGTGTGCTTCGACTATATCGCCAACGAATTTCCCAAGAGCCGCTACATGACGAACGGGCAGGTGAAAGTCCCGCTCGTCGTGCGCACCGGCAATGGCGGCGGCGCCCGTTTCGGCGCGCAGCATTCGCAGAGCGTCGAGAACTGGTGCATGATGATCCCGGGCTTGAAGGTGGTGGCGCCGTCGAGCCCGGTCGATGTGATCGGGCTGCTCGCGGCCTCGGTGCGCGATCCGGATCCGGTGATTTTCCTCGAGCACAAGTCGCTCTACGCCACCAAGGGAGAAGTGCCGGACGGCGAGATCGTCGACACGCTTGGCACCGCCAAGATCGTGCGCCCCGGCAAGGACGCAACCATCCTCGCACTCGCGCTCATGGTGCCGCGGGCGCTGGCGGCGGCGGAGAAACTCAAGAACGAGCACGGCATCGACTGCGAGGTGATCGACGTGCGCTCACTGGTGCCGCTCGATACGCAGACGATCCTCGGCTCCGTGGCGCGCACGCATCGCCTTTTCACCGTCGAGGAAAATCCGCGGCTGTGCGGCTGGGGCGCCGAGCTTGTTTCGATCGTCGCCGACGAGGCGTTTTACGATCTCGACGGCCCGCCGGTGCGGATCACGACCCCGCACATCCCGCTGCCGGCCGCCGACATTCTCGAGGATCTGGCTCTGCCGAGCGTCGACCGCATCGCCGAGCGCGTGCAGCGCAGCTTGAACGCGTGAGCGGAGGAGATCGTGGCAAACGAGCCGACACGCGAAAATCCCTGCGGACCGATCGGCACCGAGATCCTGTTTGAGAACGATCAGGTGCGGGTCTGGGACATGCAGGTTCCGCCCGGCGGCAAGAAGGCGTGGCATCATCACACGCTCGATTACGTCATCATCAACGTCACCGGCGGCAAGATTGAGCTTGAGAACGTGCAGGGGCATTCCTTCATCGCCGACGATAAAGTTGGCGGCGTGATCTGGCGCGATGCCGGCGAGAAGCACGAGCTGCGCAATCTCAGCGGCAAGCTCTATCAGAACATTCTGGTCGAACTTAAGAAGCCCGCGAAGTAAAGCGACCACGGGCAGGAAACGATCGCCAAAGGGTCAGTGCCATGTACGATAATCTGCTCGCGAACGTCCCGACCGATTTGTGGATCGGCGGCAAGTGGCGGAAATCCTCGGACGGCAGCCGCTTCGACGTGATCGATCCGGCGACCGAGAACAAGGTTGCGTCGGTCGCCAGCGCCACCGTCGAGGACGCGAAGGCCGCACTCGATGCGGCAAGCGCCGCCTTCCCGGGCTGGGCCGCCAAAAAGCCGCGCGAACGCGGCGAGATTCTGCGCAAGGCCTACGAGCTGATCATCCGCGATCAGGAGCGGCTGGCGAAGCTGATCACCATCGAGAACGGCAAGGCGCTCTCGGACTCGCGCGGCGAAGTCGCTTATGCGGCTGAATTCTTCCGCTGGTTCGCCGAAGAGGCCGTCCGCAATGTCGGCCAGAACTCGGTCGCGCCGGCGACGGGCGCGCGCATCCTGGTGCATCACAAGCCGGCGGGCATCGCCGTGCTGGTAACGCCGTGGAATTTCCCAGCCGCGATGGCGACCCGCAAGATCGGACCGGCGCTCGCGGCCGGCTGCGCGGTCGTCCTCAAGCCCGCGTCCGACACGCCACTGACCATGCTGGCCTTGATGCCGATCCTGGAAGAAGCCGGCGTTCCGGCCGGCGTGGTCAACGTTATTCCCTCGCGCTCGTCCGGCAAGGTCGTCGGCGCCATGCTGCATGATTCGCGCGTGCGGGTAGTGTCGTTTACCGGCTCGACCGAAGTCGGCCGCAAGCTTCTGCATGAAGCCGCCGACAATATTATACGCCCGGCCATGGAGCTCGGCGGCAATGCGCCTTTCATCGTGTTCGATGACGCCGATATCGACGCCGCGATCGACGGCGCCATGATCGCCAAGATGCGCAACATGGGCGAGGCCTGCACGGCGGCCAACCGCTTCTATGTGCACGAAAAGGTGCATGACGAGTTCGCCAAGAAGCTCACCGCCAAGATGGCGGGACTGAAGATGGGCAACGGCCTCGACGACGGCATTGCTCTTGGCCCGCTGGTCAACAAAGAAGGGCTCGACAAGGTGATCGAACTCGTCGACGACGCGGTGCAGAAGGGCGCCAAGGTGCTCACCGGTGGCAAAGCGCCCGGCGGCCCCGGTTTCTTCTATCCGGCCACCGTTCTTGCCAACGTCTCCAACGACGCCAAAATGCTCAACGAGGAAATCTTCGGACCGGTGGCGTCGCTGCAGACCTTCAAATCCGAAGACGAAGTCGTCGCGCGCGCGAATGACACGGAATACGGCCTGGTCGCCTATCTCTACACTAAGGATCTGAGCCGCGGCCTGCGCGTTTCTGAAAAGCTCGATTTCGGCATGATCGGGCTCAATCGCGGCATCGTCTCCGATCCAGCGGCGCCATTCGGCGGCATGAAGCAATCGGGCCTCGGCCGCGAAGGCGCGCACGATGGGCTGATGGAATTTTTGGAAACGCAGTACGTGTCGGTGACGTGGTAACGCTTTTCATCCGTCATGCCCGGCTTCTTCGGGCTTCCCGCTTAGACAGACACAACGCACCTAAGCGAGATGGCCGGGACAAGCCCGGCCATGACGAAGCGAAGGTTCGGAAATTGCAATGAACATCCTCATGCCGCAGCTCGGCGAGACCGTCGCCGAGGGGAAAATCACCAAGTGGTTCAAGTCAGCCGGCGATGCGGTGAAGCCGGGCGACAATCTGTTCGAGATCGAAACCGATAAAGTGTCGATGGAAGTGCCGGCGACCGAAGCCGGCACCCTGAGCGAGATCCGCGTGCCCGAAGGCGAAGTCGCGCCGGTCGGCGCCATCGTTGGCGTGATCGGCGACGGCACCGGAGCTGTCGTGAGCGCGCCAGCGAAATCCGGTGCGGCAACCGCCGGAGCGCCGAAGGCGCCCGCGACCGCAGCGGCGCCGCTAGCTTCGGCGCCGCCCAAATCGCCGCAACAGCCGATCAAGCTTGATCCATTCTTCGAGGTGCGAACGCCTGAACGCAATTTCGGACCGGCGCGGCTCTCCGGTGGAATTTCTGTCACGCCACTGGCGCGGCGGCTCGCGGGCGAAGCCGGAATCGATCTTTCCCGCCTGAAGGGCTCCGGCCCACACGGCCGCATCGTTGCGCGCGATGTGGAAAGCGCGCCGCGTCCGCATGCCGCGCCCAGCCATGCCCCGTTGGCCGAGAGCCCGACCGCCGATCAGGTGAAGGCGCTTTACGATCCCGCCGGCTACGAAGAAGTGCCGCTCGATGGGATGCGCAAGACCATTGCGGCGCGGCTGCAGCAGGCCAAGCAAACCATTCCGCATTTCTACCTGACCGCCGACATCATGATCGACGCGCTGATCTCGGTGCGCGAAGAGGTCAATGCGGCCGCGCCGAAAGATCGCGACGGCAAGCCCCTTTTCAAGCTTTCGCTCAACGATTTCATCATTCGCGCGCTGGCGCTGGCTCTGCAACGCGTTCCGGCGGCGAACGCGGCTTGGGCCGGCGACCGCATCTTGCGCTTCAAGCATTCGGACGTCGGCGTCGCCGTGGCGCTGGACGGTGGCTTGATCGTGCCGATCATCCGTCAGGCCGAGACAAAAACGCTGAGCGCGATCTCCGCCGAGATGAAGGATCTGGCGGCGCGCGCCCGCGACAAGAAGCTGAAGCCTGCGGAATACCAGGGCGGGTCGTCGGCGATCTCCAATCTCGGCATGTACGGCGTGCGCGAATTCTCGGCCATCATCAATCCGCCGCAGGCAACGATCCTCGCCGTAGGCGCCGCGCGCCGGCAGGCCATCGAGAAACCCGACGGCGGCGTCGCTTTCGCCAGCATGCTCACCGCGACGCTGTCCTGCGATCACCGTGCCGTCGACGGTGCGCTCGGGGCCGAGCTTCTGGCCGCCGTCAAGGCGCTGATCGAAACGCCGGTGACAATGCTGGTCTAGCCGCCCAGAGCATGATCCGGAAAAAGCTTGCCCTCGGACTTGATCCGAGGGTGGAATCCGGTTTTCCGAAAAGATTATGCTCAAACAAAAAGCTAGAGCGGGATGCCGATCGAACACAACTCATCCCGGTCTAGGCGACTTTCCGACTGCCGGCTTCCATCCCAGATCTTGCATGCCAGATAAGGTCTGGGAGCAGATTTCTCGCCGATCATGCTCTGGCGGAGGTTGGGTTGCGTTACTCGCTTTATGACCTGCCGCTTGCCGTCTTGTGGCTGGCTTGGCTGGCCTATTGGCTGGCCGCTGCGCGCAACGTGAAGCCGGCGCGACGACGAGAGTCTCCAGCGAGTTCGACTTCTCACCATCGTGCTGACAATCCCCGCAGCCGTGCTGCTGGCCGTTCGCGGACCTTGGCTGCCTTGGCTCAGCGCACGTTTTCTTCCCGACACGATGATCGTCTATTTGCTCGGATTGCTGATGGTGGTCGCCGGGCTTGCCTTCGCCATCTGGGCGCGCGTGCATCTCGGGCGCAATTGGAGCGGGACCGTCACCGTCAAAGAGAACCACGAGCTTATTCGCAGTGGTCCCTACGCGATCGTCCGTCACCCGATCTATACCGGCCTGCTGCTCGCTGTCCTGGGAACCGCCATCGTCTTCGGCGAATGGCGCGGTCTGCTCGCGTTCTGCTTTTTGACGATCGCTCTGCTGCTCAAGCTGCAGCGCGAGGAACGTTTCATGGAGGAAAGCTTTCCCGATACATATCCGAGCTATTGTGCGCAGGTGCCGGCACTCATTCCCCTGTTTCGCGGAAGCTCCCACGGCGGCGGCTTATCCCGCTGATACAAAAAGGATAAATGATTGTCCACCGAACAACCCGACGTGCTGCTGGTCGGACCGCTGCGGCCGGTCCTCGCCAAGGGCTTCGCGGATTTCGCCGTACATAAGCCGGGCGATGCCGCGCTGGCTCACATACGGGCGATGGCCGTGAGCGCGCCGGTGCAGTCCATCGATGACGCGCTCCTCGCCACGCTGCCCAAGCTTCAGATCATTTCAAGTTTCGGCGTCGGCTACGATCACATCGACGCCAACGCGGCGGCCAAGCGCGGCATCGTCGTCACGCACACCCCCGACGTGCTGACCGAGGAAGTCGCCGACACGGCGATTGGTCTTCTTCTCAACACCGTGCGAGAACTGCCGCAGTCCGAACGTTATCTGCGCGCCGGCAAATGGCCGGAGGGCAATTATCCGCTCAGCCGCGCCACCTTGCGCGACCGCACCGTCGGAATGGTCGGCTTAGGCCGGATCGGCATCGCCATCGCGCGGCGTCTTGAGGCCTTCGGCGTGCCGGTCGTCTATCACACGCGCCAGCCGCGGCCAGAACTCGGCTACCGGCACTATCCGCAACTTGTCGATATGGCGCACGATGTGGACACGTTGATCGTCATCGTGCCGGGCGGCGCTGCCACCAAAAATATGATCGACGCAAAAGTCCTCGAAGCGCTCGGCCCGAATGGGATCGTGATCAATGTCGCGCGCGGGTCGGTGATCGACGAGCCGGCGTTAGTTGCGGCGCTGCGCGAGGGGAAAATTTTGGCCGCTGGCCTTGATGTATTCGCGGCGGAGCCGCACGTACCCGAGGAATTGCTGGCAATGGAAAACGTCGTGCTGCTGCCGCATGTGGGCTCGGCGTCGGAATTCACACGCGCGAAGATGGATCAGCTCTTGGTCGACAACATTCGCGCCTGGGCAGCAGGCAAGCCGCCGCTCACACCGGTGCCGGAAACCCCGTTTCGATCCTGGAAATAGGCTGTGACGAACCGAGCTTATTCCGCGGCGATCCGCACTTCCGGCGCCGCGGCGCGCACGTCGGCTTCAACATGGTCCTCGAACTGTACGAAGTTCTTCTGGAACATGCCGACCAGCTTCCGGGCGGTCTGATCGAATTCGAGCTTGTTCTGCCAGGTTTTCTGCGGATAAAGCAGGTGCGGCTCGACGCCGGTGAGCTGGGTCGGAACTGAAAAGCCGAAATACGGATCGGTGCGGAAGCTCACATTCTTGAGTGAGCCGTCGAGGGCTGCGGTAAGAAGCGTGCGCGTCACCTTGATCGGCATGCGCCGGCCGACGCCATAGATGCCGCCGGTCCAGCCGGTATTGACCAGCCAGCAATCGACGTCGTGGGCGCTGATCAATTCGCGCAGCAGATTGCCGTAGACGGAAGGATGTCGCGGCAGGAACGGCGCGCCGAAGCAGGTGGAGAATTCCGGCTGTACGCCGACCAGGCCCTTCTCGGTGCCGGCGACCTTGGCGGTATAGCCCGACAAGAAGTGATACATCGCCTGTGCCGGCGTCAGCTTCGCGATCGGCGGCATGACGCCGAAGGCATCGGCGGTGAGAAGAACGATATTGCGCGGCATGCCGGCCCGGCCGGTGCGCGACGCGTTCGGAATGAAATCCAGCGGATAAGCGGCGCGGGTATTCTCGGTCTTGGAATCGTCGTCGAAGTCGCAGAGGCGCGTTTCGGGATCGAACACGACGTTCTCCAGCACCGTCCCGAAGCGGTGCGTGGTGGCGTAAATCTCCGGCTCCGCCTCGGGCGAGAGCCGGATGCATTTCGCGTAGCAACCGCCCTCGAAATTGAAAACGCCCTGCGGGCCCCAACCGTGCTCGTCGTCGCCGATCAGCGTGCGTTTGGGGTCGGCCGACAATGTGGTCTTGCCGGTGCCCGACAGGCCGAAGAACAGCGCGACGTCGCCCGAGGGGCCGACATTGGCCGAGCAATGCATCGGCATTACGCTCTCGGCCGGCAGGTAGTAGTTGAGCGTGGTGAACACCGATTTCTTCATTTCGCCGGCATAGGACGTGCCGCCGATCAAGATGATGCGCCTGGTGAAATCGATGGCGATGATAGTCTCGCTGCGCACGCCGTGGCGTTTGGGATCGGCTTTGAAGGACGGCAGCGACAGAATGGTGAAGTCCGGGACGTAGTGTGAGAGCTCGGCGCGATCCGGGCGAATGAGCAGCGCGCGGATGAACATCGAGTGCCACGCCAGCTCGTTATAGACGCGGACCTTGATGCGGTATTTCGGATCGGCGCCGCCATAGAGGTCTTGCGCATAAAGCGTCTTGCCTTTGGCGTGCGCGATGAAATCGTCGAACAGAAGCTGAAAATGCTCTTGCGAGAGCCGGCCATTCTTTTCCCACCAGACGGATTTTTCGGTCTGGGCGCCGGCGACGACAAATTTGTCCTTCGGGCTGCGACCGGTATGCACGCCCGTCTCGGCGCAAAACGCTCCGCCCTGCACCAGTTCGCCTTCGCGGTTGGCGATCGCGTGCTCGACCAGGATGGTATCCGGCAAATTCCAATGGACCGCTGCGAGATTTTTCAGCCCAAACTTATCGGCACCATGGGCGCCATTTCGCAGACCGGTTTCCTTCACACTCGCCTCCGCAGCTCGTCGAGCCCCATCCCGAGCTCCCAGCCACTTTAATCCGTCCAACGGGGACCCGCGACCGTATATCGAGCATCCCAGCCCCTGCCAAGACGCACTTGCTAGCCCTCAACGAGCAAAAAGCGGGCCCGTTCCCGCTGCACCGCAGCGAATCAACGGACCCTCGCCTGCGCTGCCAAATCGACCAGCGCTTTGCGCAATGCTTCAGCCGTTGTCACACGCTGCAAAAATGGCAGGCGGAGCGTGGCGTCGCTTTGCGCAAGATCAATGCCTTCCGGATCGATGCCGGTAAGCCGCCACGAACCGTCGTCGGCGCCAAGGAGCTTGGTCGCATAAAGCCCGATCGCCTCTGCATGGTCCGCGTTCATGTGCGCGAGCGCATCCGCTTCGGCGTCGACCAGCGCGTGCGCATCCGAGACAGCGGTCATGAGGTCATCAGCTTTCAAGTCGGCGGCGCGAGCGAAGCCGGCATTGAGATGCGCCGACACGACGCTCAGTCGCCAGAATGAAAAATCCGCGAAGCCCGCATACAGCTCTGACTTCGGATGACGCGCCAGAAAGCGCCGGCGCAGCCGCGGCTCGGCAGCGTCCTGACGCCCCACCGGCGCGAAGGTGCCCAATACCGTCAGGCGAGGATGGGCCAGCGGGTCGCCCCGGCCGGCGGATACAAGGAGCAGCGACGCGCGCCCGTCCTTCTCCAGATTGGCGGTATGGGTGGCCAGGCGGGAAACTAAAATAAGCGGGGAACCGTCAACGTCTGTGGCGACGTTAACCAAAGATCCGAATGGGTGGCCGGTATTGCGGTCGATGGTTCCCAATGCCCCGGCCCGCGTCGCCCGCAGCAGGGCCTTGGCGACGGCGACAGCGTCGAAATCAGCCGCTGGCGCGTTTTCCGGCAGGCGGCCGGGCATGAAACCGGGCAAAGCAGCGCTATTATCCGACTGAGCCATCGATGATTTCCTGTTCCCGCCGCCTCAGCAATTGCCCCGATTCCGCCTTGTCTTGTCACACTTCCGCCCCTACATGGGTTTTCAAAGGCTTATGGGGCCGGGGCTGGTGATGCTTGCGGCCGACTCATGTTAGAAGGCCGCCATGCCGACCATCGCTCTCGTGGACGACGACCGCAATATCCTCACTTCGGTCTCCATCGCGCTCGAGGCCGAGGGATATCGGATCACGACCTATACGGATGGCGCCTCCGCGCTCGATGGGTTCAAGAGCGCTCCGCCCGACCTTGCCATCCTCGATATCAAAATGCCGCGCATGGACGGCATGGAGACGTTGCGGCGGCTGCGGCAGAAATCCGACTTGCCGGTGATTTTCCTCACCTCGAAAGACGAGGAAATCGACGAGTTGTTCGGCCTCAAAATGGGCGCCGACGACTTCATTCGCAAACCTTTCTCGCAGCGGCTTCTGGTCGAGCGGGTCAAGGCCGTGCTGCGGCGCGCCTCGCCCAAGGACGCGACCGCACCCAAGGAAGTCGACAGCAAGGTGCTGGAGCGCGGGCTCCTGCGCATGGATCCTGAGCGTCACACCTGCACTTGGAAAAACGAACCGGTCACGCTGACCGTCACCGAATTCCTCATCCTACACGCCTTGGCGAGCCGGCCGGGCGTGGTGAAAAGCCGTAACGCGTTGATGGACGCCGCCTACGACGACCAAGTCTACGTCGACGACCGCACCATCGACAGCCACATCAAACGGCTGCGCAAAAAGTTCAAAGCAAGCGACAACGAATTCGACATGATCGAAACGCTGTACGGCGTTGGCTATCGTTTCAAGGAATAAAAGCGCAGGTTTATGCGCGAAGACGTGTCATGGACATTGATCCATGACCCCTGACGGGGCGGCTGACGTGCGGTACTAATGGCGTCTATGCTTGCAGAACGCGGGCATGGTCGAAACCCGGCAGACGACGTGCTCGATCGAACCGCAGAAATCGCACGGGCCAAGATGCGGGCTCACGCCGCGTATCAGGACGACCCTGAGACCGACGGCGAGACCCCCGTTGAGGCTCCTCCTGTGCAGACGAGCAGACTTGCGCACATCATCGGCTGGGTGCCGCGCGCCTGGCAGTTCTTCATTACGCAGAGCTTCTCGAGCCTCACGCGGCGCATCGTCTTCCTCAACGTCGCGGGACTGCTGGCGCTTTCCATCGGCATCAACTTCCTGTCCGAATTCCGCGCCGGCCTGATCGACGCGCGCGTCCAGAGCCTTTTGGTTCAGGGACAAATCATCGCCGGCGCGATCGCCGCTTCGGCGACCGTCGAGACCAATTCATCGCTCACCATCGATCCCGACAAACTGCTCGAGTTGCATCCGGGCGAAAGCTATGGCCCGTCCGAGGAAGCGCTTTACGGCATCGATTTCCCGATCAATCCCGAGCGCGTGGCGCCAGTGCTGCGGCGGCTCGTTTCGCCGACCAAGACGCGCGCCCGCATCTATGATCGCGATGGCGTACTGCTGGTCGACAGCCGCAATCTGTTCGGCCGCGGCGACGTGCTGCGCTTCGACTTGCCGCCGCCGAATGCCGAAAAGCCCGGCCTGTTCGAACGCGCATTCATTGGGTTACGGCGCTGGCTCGGGCGCGGCGATCTTCCGCTCTACCACGAGCTCGGCGCCCTGAACGGCCGCGGCTATCCGGAAGTGGCGCAGGCCTTGAGCGGCCAGAATTCCAGCATGGTGCGCATCAGCGAGCGTGGCGATGTCATCGTCTCAGTGGCAGTGCCGGTGCAGCGCTTCCGCGCGGTACGCGGCGCGCTCATGCTCTCGACCCAAGGCGCCGACATCGACGACATGGTCGAGGCCGAGCGGCTTGCCATTCTCAAGGTCTTCCTCGTCGCCACCGCAGTGATGGTCGTGCTTTCGATCCTCTTGGCCGGAACGATCGCCGAGCCGGTGCGGCGGCTTGCCGACGCTGCCGAAAGCGTGCGCCGCCGCATCCGATCGCGGGTTGAAATTCCGGATTTCACCCGCCGTCGCGACGAGATCGGGCACTTGTCCGGCACGCTGCGCGACATGACTAACGCGCTCTACAGCCGGATCGAAGCGATCGAGAGCTTTGCCGCAGACGTGGCGCACGAACTCAAGAATCCGCTCACATCGATGCGTTCGGCGGTGGAGACATTGCCGGTGGCGCGCACCGAGGAGAGCCGCGGGCGGCTTCTCAGCATCATTCAGCACGACGTGCAGCGGCTCGATCGGCTGATTTCGGATATTTCCGACGCCAGCCGGCTCGATGCCGAGCTGCAGCGGCAAGAGGCCGCGCCAGTCGATCTGACCAAGCTGCTCAACACGCTTGTCGGCGTCGCCAACGAGGTCAAGCGCGACGACGGTATCAAAGTCACCCTGCACTTCGAAGGCGGCGGCAATCCTCGCGCGTTCGAAGTACCCGGACACGACTCGCGCCTCGGCCAGGTGGTCGACAACCTGATCGAAAATGCGCGCTCGTTTTCTCCGCCCGGAGGCACGGTGCGTGTCACCTGCCGGCGGCTCAAGAACAACATCGAGATCCTGGTCGACGATGACGGTCCCGGCGTGCGGCCGGATGCCTTCGAAAAGGTGTTCGAGCGGTTCTATACCGATCGCCCGCATCAGGGCTTCGGCCAGAATTCGGGGCTTGGCCTCTCCATCTCCAAGCAAATCGTCGATGCCCATGGCGGCGCGATCTGGGTGGAAAACAGGCCCGGGCCGCCAGACGAACAAGGTGAGACAACGGTCGCCGGCGCGCGCTTCATTGTGCGCCTGCCGGCGCCGTAATGGCATCGCCCCCCGCGACGGTGCACGCTTCGGCCGTCCTTGTCGGACCCCGCGCTGTGTTGATCCGCGGGCCATCCGGATCCGGAAAATCGCGGCTTGCGCTGGAATTGATTGAAATGGCGCGAACCGGTTCGCTTCCATTCGCGCGCCTGGTGGCGGACGACCGGGTTCATCTTGAAGCCGCACATGGCCGGCTGTTGGCCCGGCCCGCCGAAGCGCTGGCCGGCTTGATCGAGGTGCGCGGCGTCGGCCTGATACGGCTGACGCACGAAGCGAGCGCGGTGGTTGGGGTGGTCGTCGACCTTGCCGCAGCGGACGCTCGGCGGCTGCCTGAAGCGGCCAGTCACAGGACAGAAATCCATGGCATACAACTGCCGCGGCTCGCCGTCGCATCCGGGACGGCGGCTTTGCCCGCCGTGATCGCCTATATCACCCACGAAATGATAAGCTCTGACGCCTGAAAACACCCGGACGAATTGGTCTCGTTGATACAACTAGAGCGTTTGCTGGGGGCTACCGGAGGGGCAGGTTGGCGGTTTTAGTAACCCTAATCCGGGTAGGATGGGCACTCCCGCCGTCCGATCGCATAAGCAAGGGGCGGCCTCTGCCACGGTATCGGAGCTTTAGCTATCGCAATGCAACAATCGCCAGATATCGGCGAAAATGCCTCTTGCGCTTGGGCTTCGGATGGTCAAGATGAGCAGCCTTTCGTGCGGTGCACTCGGGACGCGCCCGCGGGGAGTTTCATGATTGGTCTTGTGCTGGTGACCCACGGGCGGTTGGCCGTCGAGTTCCGCTCGGCCCTGGAGCATGTCGTAGGTCCGCAAGGCCAAATCGAGGCGGTGACGATCGGCCCGGACGACGACGTCGAGGAACGCCGCAAGGACATAATCGAAGCGGTCAAACGCGTCGACAGCGGGGATGGCGTTGCCATCCTGACAGACATGTTCGGCGGTACGCCGTCCAATCTCGCCATTTCGGTGATGAGCCGGCCGAAAGTCGAGGTTCTCGCCGGCATCAATCTGCCGATGCTGGTCAAGCTCGCCAAAGTGAGGGACGAGTGTCCTCTCGCCGAGGCGGTCGCCGCCGCCCAGGACGCCGGCCGGAAATACGTCACCATCGCCAGCCGCGTGCTTACCGGCAAATGAGCACACCGGCCCCGCGCAGCGAAGAATGTGTGCCCGACGGGGCCGACGTCCGCGAAGGCGCAATCATCCGCAAACTCGACATCTGCAACCGCAAAGGGCTGCACGCCCGCGCATCGGCCAAATTCGTGCAGACAGTCGAAAAATTCGACGCCGACGTCCGGGTCATGCGCTGCGGCGAGACGGTCGGCGGAACGTCGATCATGGGGCTTATGATGCTCGCAGCGGCTTCCGGCACATCGATCATCGTCGAGGCGACCGGCAAAGAGGCGGCGGAAGTGGTCGAGGCCCTGACGGCCCTGATCAATTCGCGCTTCGGCGAAGACGATTGATCGCGTCGCTGTTCCGGCAAACGCCCAAGAGCGGGATGAGTTGTGGTTCGATCGGCATCCCGCTCTAGCTTTTTTGTTTGAGCATGATCTTTTCGGAAAATCGGATTCCACTTTTCCGGATCATGCCCTAGGGAGAAAACAATGACTTTTGAACCCAACGCTGCCGCTGCGGGCGCACAAAGGCAGGCCCCGACGATCAGGAATTTCGATCGTCCCGAAGTCGCCGAGACATTCGCTGACGCGATCACCAGCCTGGTCTTCGACGGTCAATCGCTGCGCATCGAGTTCGGCGTCACGCGCCTCGACGAAGTCAAGCCCAACGCGCCGATCACCGGGCGCCGCTATACCGCTTGCCGTCTGGTGCTGCCGCCGGCCGCCGCTGTCGATCTCATCAACCGGATGCAGCAGATCGGCACGGCGTTGACGCAGGCGGGGGTGACACGGCCGGCGACGCGCCCTTCTGAATCGGCGGCGGGCTGATTTCCTAAAGTATGATCCGGATCTAGCTCGCGTGTTTGCGCGGCGCTTCATGCGAATGCGCCGCCATAGCCGCTTTCAGATCGGCAACGAAGCTCTGATAGGCGGCGTGACGTTCATCCTCGTCTTCGATCCGCAGCAGCGCTGATGGATGAACGGTCACGATCAGGCGGGTGCCGTCCGCCAAGGCTATCGGCTTGCCGCGGACTTTGCCGATGGTGAGCGTGCGGCCGGTCAGGCTGCGGGCAGCGCTGACGCCGAGCGCGACAATGGTGTCCGGCTTTACCAGGCTGCGCTCGAGATCGAGCCAAATTTTGCAGCGTTCGATTTCGTAGTTGTCGGGCCGTTTGTGCAGCCGGCGCTTGCCGCGCATTTCATGCTTGAAGTGCTTCACGGCGTTGGTGACGAAAGTTTCGGTTCGTTTGATGCCGGCGTCCTGCAACGCCTGATCGAGGACGCGGCCGGCGGGCCCGACGAACGGTTTGCCGGCGAGGTCTTCTTTGTCGCCCGGCTGTTCGCCGACCAGCATGAAAGGCGCATGGCTCGGTCCCTCGCCGGGCACTGCCTGCGTGGCGTCGCGATAAAGCGGGCAGCGCTTGCAGCTTTCTTCGGCCTCCGCCAATTGGCGGAGCGATTTGAGCGGCGTTGGAAGATCCTCTCGCACCTCGGCCTTCATCGGCTCTCCAGCACGCATGGGCTTCATCTGAGAACACCCATCAGACGATGCGAGTTCCCGAAGGCAATTGTTGCGCAATTCGCAGCTCTGGCAAGCCGCCGCTCAAAAGGGAATTGTGACGCCGACCCTCGGTATGGCTGTGACGATCCATCCGAGCACAAGATTGGTCTTGCTGTCCGGCGCGAGCGGCGGCGCATTTTCGGTAACCGTCGAGCGGCAGCATGCGAATGGCGTGCATGGCCAGGAACATGCAGACGGCCCAGCTTGAGACCCAGCGCGCATAGTCGTGCGCGACAATGCAGATCGGAATGTAGGCGGCCGTGATCGCGGCCAATGCGACGACCGAGCTGCGCCGCATGAGCTGTGTCGGCAGCTTGACGATCAGGGCTTTCAGATAGCGGCCGATGGGAAAGTGGAGCGCTATCAAGAGGGCATAGACCGGAAAGCGTAATGCATGGCCTCCCAGACGTTCCCAGGTGGAGCGTATCTCCTGCTCCAGCGTCGAATACCACATCCACGCATTTGAGGGATCGATCGGGTCGAGCGCGCGCGAACGCACATAAGCCAGAAATGTTTCCGGCGGCACCGGCATGCGCCCGAAGAATGCGGCGACCAGAAAAGCAGCGCTGACCCACACAATGAGAGCGATGCCGTAGATCGCTTTGCCGGCGGAGAAACCCGGCAACAGACCATAGCGAACAAATACGATAAAGCCGATGGTCGGGACATAGAGCAAAAGATGCAGATGATGCATCAGCACCAGGACCACGCAGCCGGCGGCAATCACCAGCGGGTAAAGCGCTCCCACGGGAATGAGCAGCGCGACCAGCGCCCAGAGGCAGCCGTAGATGTCGAAATGGCCGAGCGCGATCGCAAAGTTTTTGAAAAAGAAGGGCGAGCCGATGACAAAAACAAATAACGGAAAATTCTCCGGCTTGAATCCGAATACCTTCCGAAATACCGCGACGAACAGGACAAGCGTCACGATCCAAGCGGCAATCGCAATCGCATAGACGTACCAGAATGGAATGGCGTCGGTGAACCATGAGAGCACTGTGCCGACGAGTGCGCGCCGGACGAAGCCGAAGTGGTAGGTCACCAAAAGATGCATGTAGCCGGGGTAGCGCGGCGAATCGACAAAAACGGTATAGAGCAACGCGGCAGGCGCCATGATGCAGTCGAGCGCGAGCATCCATCGCCAAGGCCTGTTGGACTGGCTGTCGTGAAGCTCCGACCGCACTGTTTGTGTCAGCGTCCCCTCCCCTGGCGGGTGCGCGAATTCCATTGACGCAAATTCTCCGAAGGTCAATCGACGCGCGCGCGACGAACAACGGGCCGTGAAGAAGCGCTCGATCGCTGCAGAAAAGGCTCTCCCTTCGCGGCGAAATCGCGAGATGCCAGCGGCGGGAGGAGCGTGCCCGCGAAGCCCGCTGGCCGGTCGCGGCTTTTCTTGACCCACCCAGACTGTCTGTCGAAATCGGTTTTTCGAGGTATGACAATACGTTATCCGATACCGCAGCTACGTCATAGACATAAAGCTTTCTTTATGTCTTATTGCGCGGCGCCGAGCGCCCGGCCGGAGCGGCAAGCTCCAAGCGGCGGTCGCAGCCGGCCGATCCATCGCCTGAGACCAAGACCGCAAGGAGCGCCAGAAGGACTGTCATGAGCACATCGCCCAAGCACAAAGCTTCGCACACCGACTATGTCGTCAAGGACATCGGCCTCGCCGAATGGGGTCGCAAGGAGCTCTCGATCGCCGAAACCGAAATGCCCGGCCTGATGGCGACGCGCGAGGAATACGGGCCGCAGCAGCCGCTGCGCGGCGCGCGCATTGCCGGCTCCCTGCACATGACGATTCAGACCGCGGTGTTGATCGAGACGCTCACGGCGCTCGGCGCCGACGTGCGCTGGGCGTCGTGCAACATCTATTCGACCCAGGACCACGCCGCTGCCGCGGTCGCCGCTGCCGGAATCCCGGTGTTCGCCGTCAAGGGCGAATCTCTCACCGAGTATTGGGAATACACCCATCGCATTTTCGAGTGGGCCGATGGCGGCGCGCCGAACATGCTCCTCGACGACGGCGGCGATGCGACCCTCCTCATGCATCTCGGCATGCAGGCGGAGACGACGCCGAACGTGCTGCACCATCCGGGCAACGAGGAAGAGGAAGTGCTGTTCGCCGCCATCAAGAAACGGCTGGTGCATCAGCCGGGCTGGTACAGCAAGACCGCCAAGCAAATTCGCGGTGTCACCGAGGAGACCACGACCGGCGTGCACCGGCTTTACCAGATGGAGAAGGAAGGCCGGCTTCTCTTCCCCGCCATCAACGTCAACGACAGCGTCACCAAGTCGAAGTTCGACAATCTCTACGGCTGCCGCGAGTCGTTGGTCGACGGCATCCGCCGCGGTACCGACGTGATGATGGCCGGCAAGATCGCGATGGTCGCGGGCTTCGGCGACGTCGGCAAGGGCTCGGCGGCCTCGCTGCGCCAGGCCGGCTGCCGCGTGCTGGTGTCCGAGATCGATCCGATCTGCGCGCTGCAGGCGGCGATGGAAGGCTACGAAGTAGTGACCATGGAAGAAGCGGCGCCGCGCGCCGACATTTTCGTCACCGCTACCGGCAATGTCGACGTGATCACCATCGAACACATGCGCGCGATGAAGCACCGCGCCATCGTGTGCAACATCGGACACTTCGATTCGGAAATTCAGGTCGCCGCGCTGAAGAATTTCAAATGGGAAAACATCAAACCGCAGGTCGATGAGATCGAATTCCCCGACAAGAAACGCATCATCCTTCTGTCCGAAGGCCGGCTGGTGAATCTCGGCAACGCCATGGGCCATCCGAGCTTCGTGATGTCGTCGTCCTTCACCAACCAGACGCTCGCGCAGATCGAACTGTGGACCAATCCCGGCAAGTATCAGAAGAAGGTCTATACGCTGCCGAAGCAACTCGATGAGAAGGTCGCACGGCTCCATCTCGACAAGATCGGCGTGCACCTCACCAAGCTGAGCGACAAGCAGTCGACCTATATCGGCATTCCGATCAACGGTCCGTTCAAGACCGACCAATACCGATACTAGTCTAAGGATCAGCCCGCGGCTGCCGCCGGTTTAGAGCATGATCCGGAAAAGTGGAAACCGGTTTTCCGAAAAGATCATGCTCCACCAAAATGTTAGCCCGGCGGCACCGCGGTGATCTGAAAGCTCACCGGCGGGCTGGAAAATCCCAGGAAGCTCCGCGTGAGGGTGACGCTTTTATTGGCGGCGCCGGCACGGGCAAAGCTTTCCGCGGTCTGGCGGCAGCCTTCGTCGTTGCTCGTGCAAACGATTAAAAGGCCATGAGCCGCGATTGCCACGCGGCCCTCAGCCGACAGCGGACTGATCATCAACGGCTTCGCCTTGGGCAGGTAGAAGGGCAGGCCCGAGGCGATACCTTCCGATCCCCAGATCAATTCGACCGGCCGCCCAGCGAGGCTCTCGCCGATTTCCGCCACTTGCTGGAAATGCGGCCGGTACGGGTCGGGACCGTTGGTGAGTCTTACGCAGGCGATGACCGGCGAAGCAATCAGAATGGCGAGCGTCACCGCAAGCGTCGCCAGGCCCGCCCGCGCGGTCGCGCCCTCGTCGATCAACAGCGCGCGCGAGCCGTAGAGAACGATCGGCAGCAACGCCCAATTGGGCGACGTCCACGCGGCAGTGAGGCGATACGGAACGGCCAGGTTGACCAGCGCCGGGAGCACGAGCGGCACCAGCAGCAAGATCCACGCTTGCCGTGCGAACTCTTCAGTCGGCCAGACCGTATCAGCCAAAGCGGCGCGGCTCGGGCGCAGCGCGACGAAAAAAATCAAGGGGCCGATGATGTAGGCGACCGCCCCAACAAAATAATTCGCCGACTTCGCCAATGCGGCGCTGAACGGCATCGAATTGGCGACGCTCTCGGCGAACTGAACGCTGGCGCCGCTTTGGGTCAGCATCCACCACACATGCGGAGCGAGAACGATCGCCGCCCCCACGGCCATGAGATAGGGCGCAGGCGAACGCCAAAAGCGTCGCATGCCGGGACCCGCCAACGAGGCAACCGCCATGCCGGCGAACAAAAAGATCGCCCAATATTTGCCGAGCATCGTGAGGCTTGCGAAAGCGCCGGCCAGGAAGGCATCGATTGGTCCAAGCCCGCGGCGCGCGCGCAGATAGAATAACGCCGCGGCTGCCCATACCGGGATCATCACGGTGTTGGCGTTGAGCACTTCGGCCTTCACGTCGTAGAGCGGAATCAACATCAGCGCGAACAGGCCAAGCAGCGCCCGATTTTTGTCGAGGTGATCGCGAAAGAGGCGCCAGCTCACGGCAAGCGCGACCGCGCTCGTCATGACCGTCAACAGATTCATCGCCCATTGCTGGCGCGGGAAGACCGCAAACCAGAGCGCGAAGAGCCATCCGGTGAGCGGCGGATGCTTGTAGCCAAAGGCAAAATGTTGCGCCCAGACGATGGCTTCGCTGGCGTCGAAATGCACGTCCACCGACGCCGTCGAAATCTCCCAAAACAGCATCCAGGCGGCGACAAAGGCAGCCAGAACGAAAGCGACGATCGTGGCCTCGCTGTTATCGGATAGGAGGCGCACGACGCCGCGCACGAGGCGGTCAGCCAGGGCGGCTGGCCCTCGAAGCTCGCCGCCATTTGCATCGCGCCCTGCTAAAGACATCGTTGCTCTGAAGCGCTCTCTCGGCCATGAGCTGCCGCCCCGAGACGGCGAATTGGGAGGCTTTCCCAAATCGGGTGAAAGCTAGTAGCTTGGGCCTCGGGACAGAGCAATAAGCCCGGTCAATGAGAAAGGCGTACCGCGTTGCCACAATCGGCGATCAACGACATCGCGCCCGTAAGCCCGTCCGCGCAACCCCTGCGCGCGGACGCGAGCGCCGCCGTGCGGTCCGCGCCTGAGCTCACCATCGTCGTTCCGACCTTCAACGAAAAGGCCAATATTCCACTTCTGGTCGAGCGGCTGGCGCAGCTTCTGACGTCGTGCGACTGGGAGGTTATTTTCGTCGACGACAACTCGCCGGACGGCACGGCCGCGGCCGCGCGCGCCATCGGCGCGAACGATAGCCGCGTCCGCTGCATCCGCCGCATAGGCCGGCGCGGCCTGGCGGGCGCTTGCCTCGAGGGCATGCTGGCGAGCCAGGCCCGCTACGTGGCCGTGATGGACGCCGACCTTCAGCATGACGAGGGATTGCTGGTACCGATGCTGGAAGCGCTGCGCGCGGGACGCGCCGATGTGGCAGTGGCGAGCCGCTATCTGTATGGCGGGTCTGCCGCCGGCCTTTCGAAACAGCGCTCGCGCGTCAGCCGTGGCTCCAATACGCTGGTGCGCCTCTTGCTCGGCATCGACCTGACAGACCCGATGAGCGGGCATTTCATGATCCGCCGCGATGCGCTTGAGGCCATCGCGCCGTCGCTGTCGACTCAAGGGTTCAAGATCCTGCTCGACATCCTGGCGACCGCGCGCGGCAGCCTGCGCACGATCGAGCTGCCATCGACCTTCCGCGAGCGCCAACACGGCGAAAGCAAGCTCGATTCCAAGATCGCGCTCGATTTTGCGGCGCTGGTGACGGCAAAGCTCACCAACGACGCCGTTTCTGCGCGCTTCCTGCTGTTCTGCATGGTCGGCCTGACCGGCATCGGCATCCATTTGAGCATCCTGAGCGCGCTCCTGATCACCAACTTGTCGTTCGGCGCGGCGCAGGCGTTCGCCACCATCGGCGCCATCGCCTGGAATTTCGTGCTCAACAATCTGTTCACCTATCGCGATCAGCGGCTGACCGGCTGGCACTTTGTCACCGGCCTGATCCGCTTCCAGGTGATTTGCGCCATCGGCGCCATCTCCAATGTCGGCATCGCCACCTGGATCTACGACTACGACGAAACGTGGTGGATCGCGGGTCTCGGCGGCGCGCTCATCGGCACGGTCTGGAACTTCGTGGTCAGTGCCGCGCTGGTCTGGCGGCAAAGGTAGCCGACGGCCGCGGCCTGGGTTCAAATCCCCTCGCCCGCGCGCTTCGCGCGCGACCTCTCCCCGGAGGGGAGAGGCTAAACACGGAGCACGGAGCACGTTATTTTTCACCTTTCCCCTCCGGGGAGAGGCCGGCCGCGACAGCGGCCGGGAGAGGGGAAGAACGCTTACGGTTTGAATAACGACCGGCGGAATACGACCTGCGCTTGCCGCCCCCCTGCCCCGATGTTATCTGCGCGCCATGACCGCGGCCCCCATCGCCAACATCCGTAATTTCTCGATTATTGCCCATATCGACCACGGCAAATCGACGCTTGCCGACCGGCTGATCCAGCTGACCGGCGGCCTCGAAGCGCGCGAAATGGTCGATCAGGTGCTCGATTCCATGGACATCGAGCGCGAGCGCGGCATCACCATCAAGGCCCAAACCGTGCGGCTGAACTACCGCGCGCGCGACGGCAAGGACTATATCCTCAACCTGATCGACACGCCCGGCCATGTGGACTTCGCCTACGAGGTCAATCGCAGCCTCGCCGCCTGCGAGGGGGCGTTGCTGGTGGTCGATGCGAGCCAAGGCGTCGAGGCACAGACGCTCGCCAACGTCTACCAGGCGCTCGACAACAACCTCGAGATCGTGCCGGTGCTCAACAAGGTCGATCTGCCGGCCGCCGAGCCCGAGAAGGTGAAGCAGCAGATCGAGGACGTGATCGGGCTCGATGCGTCCGATGCGATCCTGATCTCAGCCAAGACCGGCTTGAACGTATCGGAGGTGCTGGAAGCGATCGTCACGCGGCTGCCGCCTCCCAAGGGCGACGCCGCGGCGCCGCTGAAAGCCCTGTTGGTCGACAGCTGGTACGACGCCTACCTCGGCGTCGTGGTGCTGTTCCGCGTCGTCGACGGCGTTCTGAAAAAGGGCCAACGCATCCGCATGATGGGGACCGACGCCGCTTACGATGTGGACCGAGTCGGCGTGTTCACCCCCAAGCGCGTCGAAACCAACGAACTCGGCCCCGGCGAGATCGGCTTCCTGACCGCTTCGATCAAGGAGGTGGCCGACACCCGCGTCGGCGACACGATCACCGACGACAAGAAGCCCGTCGCCGCGGCGCTGCCGGGTTTCCGTCCCGCCATTCCGGTGGTGTTCTGCGGCCTGTTCCCGGTCGATGCCGCCGACTTCGAAGACCTGCGCGCGGCGATGGGCAAGCTTCGCCTCAACGACGCGAGCTTCAGCTACGAGATGGAAACCTCGGCCGCGCTCGGCTTCGGTTTCCGCTGCGGCTTTCTCGGCCTCCTGCATCTGGAAATCATCCAGGAACGGCTTGAGCGCGAATTCAATCTCAACCTGATCGCGACCGCGCCGTCGGTGATCTACAAGATCAAGCAGACCGACGGCACAGAGATCGAGATCCACAATCCGGTCGACATGCCGGATGTGGTGAAGATCCAAGAAATCGAGGAGCCCTGGATCCGGGCAACCATCCTCACCCCGGACGAATATCTCGGCAGCGTGTTGAAGCTCTGCCAGGACCGCCGCGGCATTCAGGTCGAGCTGACCTATGTGGGCAATCGCGCGATGGCGAAATATGACCTGCCGCTCAACGAGGTGGTGTTCGACTTCTACGACCGGCTCAAGTCGGTGTCGAAGGGCTATGCCTCGTTCGATTATCACCTCACCGACTATAAGCCGTCCGATCTGGTCAAGCTGCAGATGCTGGTCAATGGCGAGCCGGTGGATGCTTTGGCGATGCTGGTGCATCGCACCCGCGCCGAGCAGCGCGGCCGCGCCATGGCGGAGAAGCTCAAGGAGCTCATCCCGCCGCACATGTTCCAGGTGCCGATCCAGGCGGCGATCGGCGGCAAGATCATTGCGCGCGAGACCGTGCGCGCCTTCCGCAAGGACGTGACGGCGAAGTGCTATGGCGGCGACGTGACGCGCAAGCGCAAGCTTCTTGACAAGCAAAAGGAAGGCAAGAAGCGCATGCGCCAGTTCGGCAAGGTCGACATCCCGCAAGAAGCGTTCATTGCCGCGCTGAAAGTGGATGTGTGATCGGCGCCGCGATCCCGCTTAAATGTGACGGGTACTTTCAAGCTTTGCGGTCGTCATCGCCGGACTTGTTCCGGCCATCCACGTCTTTTTGAAGCACTCAAGACGTGGATGCCCGCGACAAGCGCGGGCATGACGAGCCATCAAAAATTATCGCGCGCACTAACTGGAAGACCACATTGATGGCGCCCCCTGAGCTGCGGCAACGGCGCCGGACTGCGCGCCACGATCCGCAGGCTGCGGTGTAGCGCCGGCGCCATCCACCGCCACGATCCCGCGCAACAGCCGGCCGAGCAGGTCGGCGCCGGTGATGATCCGTTTTTGCTCCGCCCAGACCAGGATCAAGTCGTTGTCGATGACGTCGTCGTCGGGGCGCTCAGGCACGACTTTCATGTGCCCGATGACATCGCCAAGTTTAGTCTTCATGTCGCGCACGACGATGGGCCGATGCCAATAGTTGTTGGGATTGATCTCGAGTTCATCGAACAGCGCGTCACGCAGGAATTGATGGGAATCCAGCACGAACACCGGCTCGCCGGTGAGGTCGGTAACGATGACCCATTTCTTGCCCGAGGCATCGATCTTCCGAAGGAAAGCATCGTCCGGTGTGCGGTCGAAGTTCGGCAGCACGCAGCGATTGTTGGCCTGCGGCAGGCTGATGATGCTTTCCGCGTGTACGAGTTCGCCTTCGTCCGTGACCGGCACGTCATCCAAGTCGAGAAAATTGCGGGCGCCGATCGCCTCCAGTTTTCCAACATCGCCGCCGCTTGCGGCGCTGCGGGCGATCAACGACCGAATGTCGCGTTCGCGCAAATAGGTGATGCCCTCAACGCCAAGCCACCAATCGAGCAGCATGGCGGTCGGCTTGGTCAGGGGATACAAGGCAGCGCGGTAGAAATTCAGAAAGGGCAGAAATCGTGCCGTCATCCGCAAGGCGTTACGCGAAAAATAAGCTTGCGGGATTATTTCGCAGAGCAACGTAATCACAATGGCCGAGAAGAAAAAAGCGCTCAGCCCGGCAAGGACGGCGTCCGACAACAGCGTCAAGAGCACGTTGGTACTGACGTTGCCCCAGATCACGGTCGCCAGGATCTGGTTGGAATTCTTGCGCAGTTCGAGCACCCGCGCGGCATCGGCGTTGCCGGCATCGGCCTCGAGTTGCAGGCGCAGTTGACTAAGGCTGAAGATCGCCAGCGTTAGGCCGGCAAACAACGCGGATTGGATCACGCAGGCAATAATGCCCAGCCAGATCCATACGGGGGGAATGGACGACATGGACTTTTTCCCGAGTTAGCGTTCGTAGCCCTCGGGACTAAACATATGTCCAACCCATGACAGTTAAATTGAGCCTCCCCGCCTTTATGCCGGAGACCTTCTTCGCCCCCGAAAGCCGTCTGAGCGCAGCCCTAGTGCATGATCCGGAAAAAGCTTGCCCTCGGACTTGATCCGAGGGTGGAAACCGGTTTTCCGAAAAGATCATGCTCAAAAAAACAGCTAGAGCGGGATGCCGATTTAACCAAAACTCATCCCGCCCTAGTGCACCACAATTGTGGTGTTGTGCGCGCCTTCGCGCTGCACGATACCGAACAATGTTGCCGCAGCGCTTGGGTGCAGGCGGATGCAGCCATGCGATGCGGGTCCGCCGAGCCGGGCAATATCGTAGCTGCCGTGGATGGCGAAGCCGCCATGAAAGAAGATCGCGTGCGGCATCGGCGCGTTGTAGTAGACCGTCGAGAACCAGCGCGCCGCCATCCGCTGCGGGCGAAAAGTTCCGGCCGGGGTGCCGAAACCGCGCCTGCCGGTCGAGACCGGCCAGCGATAGAGAGAGGCGCCGTCGACGCTGACGTCCATGGTCTGCGTTGCGCGATCGACGCGCACCAGTACATTTGCGTCTGCGTAACTCGACAAAGCAACGAAAGGTAACGCGGCACACAAAGCCGCGAACGCAATGCGGCGCATGGAGAACCTCAGCCCTAGCGGAGGTTGAACATTACGGCGACACACTGGATAGTGTAAAGCGCGCGTGCGATTAAGTCTTAATCACTTCAAAGCTTGTCTCGCTCGCTTTGCGGTTGGCGGTCCAGGAAACGTAAACCAACATGCCGTCACACGATCTGTTGAGCATCGGTCATTCAAACATTCCGGCCGAACGCTTTCGTGCGCTGCTGCAAAGTGCCGGCGTGAGTGCGATCGCCGACGTGCGCAGTACGCCGCACTCGCGTTTCTGCCCTTGGTTTTCGCGAAAGCCGCTTGCGGCGGCGCTGTCGGCCGCCGGCATCGGTTACATCGCAATGGGCGAAGCGCTCGGAGGCCGGCCCCGCCGCGACACGCTCTATCGCGATGGCGCGGCCGATTATGAAGCCATGGCGATCGAGCCCGAATATGTTACCGGCCTGGATCGGCTGCTCGAAGTCGCGGCGCGGTCGCGCGTTTGTCTGATGTGCGCCGAGCGCGATCCGCTCGACTGTCATCGCTGTCTCTTGGTAGCGCGCAGCCTCGCCGAGCGCGGCGTCGCCGTCGCCCACATCCTCCATGACGGCGCAATCGAGGCGCATATCGAGACCGAACTTCGGCTGTTGGCGCTCGACGCGAAGACCGTTTCACAAGCCTGCGACTTGTTCACGTCTGGACAGCACGACCAACTCGCGGCAGCGTATCGTCGCCGGGCACGTGCCGTCGCGTTCCGGCGGAAGGCTTCCGCACCCCGAAACATTGCGGAGCGTTGATGATGCCTGCGCTCGCTCGCTTGACCGTTGCTTTATTTCTCGCCGCCACCGGCTCCGCCCAGGCGCAAGATCCCGGCACGGTCGAGGACAAGACCTTGCCGCCGCTCGAACATCCCAGTTCGTCGACGCCGGCGCGGGAATTGTTCGGGCGCAAGACCACGCCCGACCCGGCGACGCCGCGTTCCATCGGCTTCTATTCCCGCGGTTGCCTGGCGGGCGCCGTCGCGCTGCCGATCAACGGCGCGACCTGGCAGGTCATGCGGCTGTCACGTAACCGTAACTGGGGCCATCCCAAGCTGGTGGCATTTCTCGAGCGACTGGCAGACAAGGCCAAGAAGGTCGGATGGAACGGCCTTCTGGTCGGCGACATGTCGCAACCGCGCGGCGGCCCGATGTTGACCGGTCACACCAGCCATCAGGTCGGGCTCGATGCCGACATCTGGCTGACGCCGATGCCGGATCGCAAGCTTTCGCGCGAAGAGCGTGAATTCATGTCCGCCACCATGGCGGTGAGAGACGACCGGCGCGACGTCGACCCGAACGTATGGACGCACGCGCACACCGAGGTGATCCGGGTCGCCGCCGAAGATCCGGTGGTCGAGCGCATCTTCGTCAACGCAGCGATCAAGAAAGCGCTATGCCGGGAGGCGGGCTCGGATCGAAGCTGGCTCGCCAAAGTGCGGCCGTGGCACGGGCACGATTATCATTTCCACATCCGGATATTCTGTCCGCCGGACAGTCCGCAATGCGAACCGCAACCGCCGCCGGAGTCGGGCGAAGGATGCGGTCACGATCTCGATCCTTGGTTCACGGAAGCAATGTTGCGTCCGCCGTCGCCGTCCACCGAGCCGGCGAAGCCGAAGCCGGGGCTTACGATGGCGAATTTGCCGCCGGCCTGCCGTCAAGTGCTGATGGCCCCATAACGCCCTCAGCGCGATGGGCGCGCGCCCGCAGCGTCAAATCACCGTCAGACCAAACAGCGCGTGCTGCACGGCGGCGAATATCAGCGTCAATGCGCCGGCGCAGCCGACGATCACCGCCGTAAAGGCAGGAACCTTCGTCCGCCGCGTCTCCATCAGCCGCGGCAGGCCTTTCCATAAGAGATAGACGCCGTAGACGCTCAGCACGATCAGGAAGCGCAAGCCAGGCGCCAGCAGAAAGATTCCGGCGAGCCAAAACGGCGTATACGAATAGGCCACGAGCTTGAACGCGTGCTCAAAGCTGCGCCGGCTGCCAAATACCGGGGCGAGCAGATCGATCACAAGCCCAAGCACGAGCACGGTCGCGCAGGCGGTCACGTAACCGAACGCCGCGCCGAAGAACCCTTGCAGGATGGACGCCCGCACCGTGCCGACACCCGGCACGACCGCGCCGACGAGACAAGCGCCGATGAACCCGGACAAGGCCGGAATGGCGGCGAGTGGCGCCACATAGCTGGTCAGCAACTGGACGACATCGCCCGGCTCGCTGTCGATTTTCGCCCATTCTGCAGGCGGATCGACGATGATCGCTTGGGCGCGCGCGGCGATGTTCATGAACCAAGCCCCTTGGCGTCGGCGCGCAGCATGGCGGCGCCTTTCTCGGCGATCATCATGGTCGGCGCATTGGTATTGCCGGACGTGATGGTCGGCATGACGGAAGCATCGACGACCCGCAACCGCTCGACGCCGGCCACGCGCAAGCGCTCGTCGACCACCATCAGCGGATCGCTGGCAAGACCCATTTTCGCCGTGCCGACCGGATGAAAGATTGTCGTACCGATATCGCCCGCAGCCTTCTGCAAGGCCCGCTCGTCGTCGTCGCGCACCCGATCGCCCGGCAAATATTCGGCGGGATGATACGGCGCGAGCGCCGGTTGGGCGACGATATGCCGTGTCAGCCGGATGGCTTTTGCCGCGATGCGGCGGTCCTCATCGGTCGACAAATAATTCGGCTTGATCGCCGGAGCGGCCGCAGGATCGTTTCCGCGCAGCCGCACATGGCCGCGGCTCGTCGGACGCAAATTGGCGACGCTTGCGGTAAACGCCGGAAACCGATGCAACGGCTCGCCGAAGCGATCAAGCGACAGAGGCTGGATGTGATATTGCAGATTGGCGCGCTCCTCCCCGGCGTCGGAGCGGGTGAAGAGCCCGAGTTGCGACGGCGCCATGGTCATCGGGCCGCGCCGGAACAGCACATATTCGGCAAGCATGCCGACCGAACCGAGCGGAGCGTGATAGCGCTCGTTCAATGTCGCGATACCTTCGACTTTGTAAATCAACCGAAGCTGCAGGTGATCCTGCAGATTGCCGCCGACGCCCCGCCGGTCCGCGACTAAGGCGATGCCATTATCTTGTAGGTGTTGCGCCGGGCCGATGCCCGATAACAGCAAGAGTTGCGGCGAACCGATCGCACCGGCAGCGAGAACGATTTCGCCGCGGCAGCGCGCCATGCGTGCTTGCCCGCCTTGCCGCCAACGCACGCCGACGGCACGGCGACCGTCGAGCACAATGCCCTCCACCAGACATTTGGTCTCGAGCCGCAGATTGCCGCGATGAAGCACGGGCTTGAGAAAGGCAGTGGCTGCGGACCAGCGCCGGCCGCGTCTCTGATTGACGTGAAACGCGCAGCAGCCCTCGTTGTCGCCGGTGTTGAAATCGGCAACCGATTTGATGCCGGCCTGTTCGGCGGCGGCGCGGAACGCGTCGAGCAAGTCCCAATGCACACGCGGCGCTTCGATCCGCAGCTCGCCGCCAACGCCGTGCACTTCGCTCTCGCCGAGAAAGTTGTTCTCGTGCTTCTTGAAGAAGGGCAGCACGTCATCCCAGCCCCAGCCGGCGAGCCCGAGCTGGCGCCAATGATCGTAGTCCGCGGCCTGACCCCGCATATAGATCATCGCATTGATCGCCGACGAACCGCCGATCGCCTTGCCGCGCGGATAGCTCAGGCTTCTGCCGTTAAGCCCCTCTTCGGTTTCGGTCTTGAAACACCAATCCGAGCGCGGATTGCCGATAGCGAATAGGTAACCAACCGGTATATGGAACCATATCCAATTGTCGTATCCGCCGGCCTCGAGCACGAGCACGCGCTTGTCGGAATCGGCAGAAAGCCGATTAGCCAGCAGGCAGCCGGCCGAGCCTGCTCCGACAACGATATAGTCGTACTCACCTTCGATCGGCTCCGGCTGCGCCATCCTTCGCTCCCCCTAGAGCATGATCCCGAAAAGTGGAGACCGGTTTTCGGAAAAGATCATGCTCAAACACAACGCCAGGGTCGGATGACGATTCGAAGAGAAAAGTCATCCTACGCTGCTCGCGGATGATAGCTGGTCGCGGCTGCTTTGCCACGGCGTCGGACGGCTGCTAATCTGAATAAAGCGAAATGCGGCCTGCTGTGCGCTTGCCGTATCAGCCTGGAACGATGGTTCCCCAAGGCGACCGTGTCGATCAGTTCGCAGTTTTTTCCCGGCGAACGACGAACAGCCGTGCTTTTGGAGGACCATCGTGTTTGAGAGAAGGCGTTTCCTGGCCGCTTTTGCTGCGGCCATCGCAGTGGCGGCGCTACCGCAAGCGGCCGTGGCGCAGGAGAAGTCGATAACCGTCTTCGCGGCCGCTTCGTTGAAAAATGCGCTTGACGAGGTCGATAGTCTGTTCACCAAGCAGAGCGGGATCAAAGTGGTCGCCAGCTACGCGGCAAGCTCGTCGCTGATGAAGCAAATCGAGCAGGGCGCGCCCGCCGACGTATTTCTGTCGGCCGACATCGACTGGATGGACTACGGGATCAAACACAATCTGATCAAAAACGACACGCGCAAAGACCTCCTCGGCAATCGCCTGGTGCTGATCGCGCCAAAGGACTCCAAGATCGGCAACGTGACCATCGCGCCCGGTTTTGATCTTGCGGCGCTCGCCGGCTCCGGACGCATCGCGACCGGCGATGTGCGCGCGGTCCCGGCCGGCCTCTATGCCAAGGCCGCGCTGGAGAAGCTCGGCATCTGGCCGAGCGTTGTATCCAAAATAGCGATGGCCGAAAACGTGCGCGCGGCGCTGGTCCTGGTCGCCCGCGGCGAGGCGCCGCTTGGCATCGTCTATGAGACCGACGCGAAAGTCGATCCGAGCGTCAAGATCATCGGCGTGTTTCCCGAAGATTCGCACCCTCCGATCATCTATCCGGTGGCGATGACCAAGGACGCAAAACCTGACGCCGCGCAATATCTGGCGTTTTTGACCACCCCGGAGGCGAAGGCCGTTTTCGAACGATACGGCTTCCGCGTGCTGGGAAAGCCCTAAGGTCGGAAAACGCTCACGTGTTTCATCTCTCGCCCGACGAATGGACTGCGGTCGAGTTGTCGCTGCGCGTTTCGATCGTCGCGACCGCGTTCGCACTGCCGTTCGGCATCGCTCTCGGCTGGCTGCTCGCGCGCAAGGACTTTTGGGGAAAGACCTTGCTCGACGGCATCATCTATTTGCCGCTCGTCCTGCCGCCGGTAGTCACCGGCTATCTCCTGCTCATTTCGTTCGGCCGCCGCGGACCGATCGGAGCGTTTCTTGCTGATAATTTCGGCCTGGTCTTTTCCTTTCGTTGGACCGGCGCGGCGCTAGCCTGCGGTGTCATGGGCTTTCCGCTCATGGTGCGTCCGATCCGGTTGGCGCTCGAGGCCATTGACCGGCGGCTCGAGGACGCGGCCGCAACGCTCGGCGCCAACCGTTTCTGGGTGTTTTTGACAGTGACGCTGCCGTTGGCGCTGCCGGGCATCATCGCCGGCGCCGTCATGGCTTTCGCCAGGGCGCTCGGCGAATTCGGCGCCACTATTACGTTCGTCTCCAACATTCCCGGCGAGACGCAGACGATCTCCGCCGCCATCTACACTTTGCTGCAGATTCCCGGCGGGGAAGCGCTGGCGATACGCCTGGTGCTGATCGCGATTGCGCTCTCGCTCGGCGCGCTGATCGTTTCCGAGTGGTTCGCGCGCCGCGCCGGCATGCGGTTTCAGGGCGAGTGACTGTCCTCGCCGTCGACGCCCTCGCCGCGGCAGGCGCCGAACCCATCAAGAATACCGACATCGACACCTGGAATGACTGGAACTTCGCGTTTGGCGAAACCCAGCTACAAGGATTTGTAGATTGTGCCCGGCGCAGCGGCGGGTATTTTCCGCAATCGTGATTGCAAACCCGCTCGTTGCTCCCTCCTCGCCCAAACATGCCACGGCCCTCGGCGTCGCCTGCGGCGCCGGCGCGGCCTTTTGCTGGGCCCTTGGCTTCGTTGCAGCCCGGCACGGCATCAATGTCGGCGTCTCGCCCTTCGTGCTGGCTCTGCACCGTTACTTTTGGCCGGGCCTGGCGCTCCTACCCTTCGTCGTCGCCAACGGCTTTCGCGACCTGGGCGGCATCGGATGGGGCCGCGGGTTCGTCTTGGCGCTGTTCGGCGGGCTTCCGCTCGCGCTGTTAAGCTATCTCGGCTACGTCTACGTCCCGCTCGGCCACGGCGCCGTCATTCAACCCTCATGCGCGGCACTAGGCGGCATGCTGCTGGCGCGGTTTGTCTTGAAGGAGCCGTTGCCGGCCCGCCGCATCGCCGGCGGGCTCGCGATGGTCGCGGGCCTCTGCATCATCGGAATTGAAGCATTGCGCACCATCGGTGCCCACGGCATCGGCGGCGATCTCCTGTTCGTGGCGGCCGGCGGATTTTTTGCCACCTTCGGCATGCTGGTGCGGCTGTGGCGGGTACCGGCAATGCGGTCGGTGGCGATCACCAGCGTGCTGTCGCTCGTCGCGGTGCCGGTTCTGCTGTTCAGGTTCGACAATCTGCTGGCTGCGGGATTTGCTGAAAATCTGTTGCAGGCTGTGATCCAGGGGGCGCTCGCCGGCGCCGCAGCGACCTATCTGTTCACGCGCGCCGTCGTGCTGCTCGGCGCCTCGCGCGCCGTTTTGTTTCCGTCGCTCGTTCCACCGTTCGTGCTGCTGCTCGGCTTTATCGCGCTCGGCGAGGTGCCGACCCTCTCGCAGTTCGCGGGCCTCGTCATCGTGCTCATCGGCTTCCGGCTGACGCAGAAGGGGTGAGGCATTCCGGCGATTGGGAACGATGCTTACGCCGCTTTCCGGCTCGTCAAAAATTCGCCGACGCGATCGAGCGCCCGCAAAATATTTTCGGTCGAGTTTGCGTAGGACACGCGCACGTAACCCTCGCCGAGCACGCCGAAGTCCGGCCCGCCGATCAGGGCGACGCCGGCATCTTCCAAAAGCGCCGAAGCGAGCGGCTTCGCCTTCCAGCCGGTGCGCTTGATGTTCGGGAAAGCGTAGAAGGCGCCCTTCGGGGTCGCGCACGAAATATTAGGCAGGCGGTTGAGGCCTTCGACCACGACTTTGCGCCTTTTGTCGAACTCGGCGACCATTCTCGCCACTTCGTCCTGCGGGCCGGTGAGCGCGGCCAGGCCCGCATACTGCGCCGGCGCATTGACGCAGGAATGCAGGTTGACCGACAGCTTGCGCGCGAAGTCATAGAGCTTGCCCGGCCACACCGCATAGCCGAGCCGCCAACCGGTCATGGCGTAGGTCTTCGACCAGCCGTTGAGAAGAATGAGACGGTCGCGGATCGACGGATATTGCAGCAGGCAAACATGCGCTTCGCCGTCGTAGAGCATGTGGTCGTAAATCTCGTCCGACATGACGGCGACGTCAGGATAGCGCTCGAGACCGGCCACGAGCTTGTCGACTTCGGCTCTCGGCGTCACGCCGCCGGTCGGGTTGGCGGGCGAGTTGAGAATCAGGAGCCGCGTCTGCGGCGTGATCAGGCTGAGCGTTTCCTCCGCCGAGAAAGCGAAATTGTTTTCTTCGCGGATCGGCACCGGTACGGGCCGCGCGCCGGTGAACTCGATCATCGATCGATAGATCGGGAAGCCCGGATCGGGATAGAGAATATCGGCGCCCGGCTCGCCGAACATCATGATCGACATGAACATCGTCGGCTTGCCGCCCGGGAAGATCATCACCGAGTCCGGCGCGACATCGACATTGAACCTCTTGTGCAGATCGGTCGCGACCGCCTCGCGCAGCGGCAGGATGCCGACCGACGGTGTGTAACCATGATGGCCGTCGCGCAGCGCCTTCACCGCCGCCTCGACAATGAAATCGGGCGTGCGAAAATCCGGCTGACCGATTCCGAGATTGATGATGTCGCGGCCCTGCGCCGCAAGCTGGGTGGCGCGCGCGAGAACCGCGAACGCGTTCTCCTCGCCGATGCGGTCGAATGCAGCGATGGTTCTCAACATGGGCGGCACTTGAACCTAATTGCTTTGCAAAAGCAAACGTCCGCACCCGTGCTGCGTTGCAATATGACGAGGCTTGCGAGACCTGCGTAAAACGGGGTTCGCGCGGGCGCCGGATGGGCTTATCTATGAGCGGCGGTGAGGGCGTGCGGAGACGAGAATGACCAAGGGTACCGGTTCACAAAAGCCGCGCCTGCGTTCGCAATTGTGGTTCGACAATCCGGACAATCCGGGCATGACCGCGCTCTATCTCGAGCGCTACCTCAATTATGGACTGACGCGCGAGGAGCTGACATCGGGCAGGCCGATCATCGGGATCGCGCAAACCGGCTCGGATCTGAGCCCCTGCAACCGGCATCACTTGGAACTCGCCAAGCGCGTCCGCGAAGGCATCCGCGAGGCGGGCGGCATCGCCTTCGAGTTTCCGGTCCATCCCATCCAGGAGACCGGCAAGCGTCCGACCGCCGCGCTCGACCGCAACCTCGCCTATCTGGGCCTGGTCGAGGTGCTGTACGGCTATCCGCTCGACGGCGTGGTGCTGACCACCGGCTGCGACAAGACCACGCCCGCCTGCCTGATGGCAGCGGCAACCGTCAACATTCCGGCCATCGTGCTCTCCGGCGGACCGATGCTCGATGGCTACGGCACGGACGGCAGGCTCATTGGCTCCGGCACGGTCGTGTGGCAGGCGCGCGAGGACATCGCAGCCGGCAAGATCGACTACAAGGAATTCATCGACATCGTCGCCGCCTCGGCGCCATCGGTCGGCCATTGCAACACCATGGGCACGGCATCGACCATGAATGCGCTCGCCGAGGCGCTCGGCATGTCGTTGCCGGGCTGTGCCGCCATTCCTGCGCCTTATCGCGAACGCGGGCAGATTGCCTATGAAACCGGCCGGCGCGCCGTCGAGATCGTGCATGAGGATTTGAAGCCTTCCGACATTCTCACCCGCGCCGCATTCGAGAACGCGATCGTCGCTTGCTCGGCGATCGGCGGCTCGACCAATGCGCCGATCCATCTCGTCGCAATCGCGCGGCACGTGGGCGTTGCGCTTTCCACGTGAAGACTGGGAGACCATCGGCTACGACGTGCCGCTTCTCGTGAACATGCAGCCGGCCGGAGAATGTCTCGGCGAGGAATACTATCGCGCCGGCGGACTACCGGCAGTGATGAACGAGCTCCTCGCCGCCGGCCGATTGCACGGCGGAGCGCGCACCATCAATGGCAAGAGTATCGCCGAAAATGTCGGCAACGCGAAGGTGACCAACCCGCGCGTCATTCGGCCGTACGATCAACCGCTGAAGGCCCACGCGGGCTTCAAAGTGCTGCACGGCAACCTGTTCGATTCCGCGATCATGAAAACCAGCGTAATCTCCGACGAATTCCGCCAGCGTTATCTCAGCGACCCGAAAGATCCGAATGCGTTCGAGGGCCGCGCCGTGGTGTTCGACGGGCCGGAGGATTATCACCACCGTATCGACGATCCCGCCCTCGGCATCGACGAACACACCATTTTGTTCATGCGCGGCGCCGGCGCGATCGGCTATCCGGGCTCCGCCGAGGTGGTCAACATGCAGCCGCCCGCGGCGCTGATCAAACGCGGCGTGACTGCGCTACCTTGCGTCGGCGATGGGCGCCAATCCGGCACGTCCGGTTCGCCGTCGATCCTCAACGCATCGCCGGAGGCAGCCGACGGCGGCGGGCTCGCGCTGTTGCAGACCGGCGACCGCGTGCGCATCGATCTCAACAAAGGCACTGTCGACATACTGGTGTCGCCGGCCGAGTTGGCGGAGCGCCGCACGGCGCTCAAACAAAATGGCGGCTATGATTATCCGGCGAGTCAGACGCCATGGCAGGAAATCCAGCGCGCCATGGTCGATCAACTTGCCGGCGGCATGGTGCTCGTGCCGGCCGTCAAGTATCAACGGGTGGCGCAGACCTACGTGCCGCGCGACAATCACTAGACCGGGATGAGTTGTGTTCGATCGGCATCCCGCTCTAGCTTTTTGTTTGAGCGTGATCTTTTCGGAAAACCGGATTCCACTTTTCCGGATCATGCTCTAGGTTCAACATTCACCAGGTTCAAAGTTCCGGGGGAAACGTCGTGAGCAATTCGCGCCCGACAACTGCCGAAAAGCGGCAAACATTCCGCAAGCTCCACGAAGCCGGCTGCTTCGTCATTCCCAACCCGTGGAATGTCGGCACGGCGCGCTATCTGCAGGGCCTCGGCTTCAAGGCGCTGGCAACGACCAGCGCCGGCCACGCCCATTCGCTCGGATTTCCGGACGGCGGGCAAAGTGTTGACGCCGTCCTTGCCCACTACCGGGAGCTCGCAGAGGCAACCGACGTTCCGCTGAACGCGGACTTCGAAAATGGCTTTGCCGACGACCCGGACGGCGTAGCCGCTAACGTCACGCGCTGCATCGCGACCGGCGTTGCCGGGCTATCGGTCGAGGATTCGCCGAAAGATGCGCGGCCGCTCTACGAGCTCGACGCAGCCGTGGCGCGCATCAAGGCCGCGCGGGCGGCTGTCGACCGCGCCGGCGGCGACGTGGTGTTCACCGCGCGCGCGGAGAACTTCATCCGCGGCGTCCCTGATCTCGACGACGTCATTCGCAGGCTCAAAGCCTATGCGGCCGCCGGCGCCGACTGCCTCTACGCACCCGGCATCCGGACGCGCGAGCAGATCGAGGCGGTGGTGAAGGCGGTAGCCCCGAAGCCGGTGAATTTTCTCGCCGGCTGGGCGATGGAGTTCAAGGTGAACGATATCGCCGCCATGGGCGTTCGCCGCATCAGCGTCGGCGGCTCGCTGGCGCGCGCGGCCATGCATGCATTCATCAAGACCGCGACCGAAATCGCCAACGAGGGTAAATTCGACGGCTTCGACGGCCTCATCTCCAACGCCGAGCTGAACAAGTTCTTCAGCGAAGACCGCAAGTCGCTGAGGTGATGGATTCCAAGCAACCTGTCGGGCCGCCGGTCGATACGACGCCGGCACGGCCGCCTGAGCCGGTGACGCTGTCCGGACGTTTCGGCTCGGTGGCGCGGCTTGATCCTGCGCGCGATGCCGCAGACCTGTGGCGCGCCTTCAAAGGCCACGACTACATTTGGACTTATATTTCGCGCCACGGTCCGTTCTCCGACGAGGCGACGTTTGCGGCTTGGCTCAGCGAGCGGGCGACGCTGAACGATCCTTATGCGTTCACGGTGCGCGACCCCGCCGGCCGGGCGTGCGGACTCTTGGCGCTTCTGGAAATCCGCCCGGCGATGCGCGTCATCGAAGTGGGCTTCATTGTTTATAGCCCGGCGCTACAGCGCACGGCGCTCGCCACCGAAACCCAATACCTGTTGGCGCGTTATGTTTTCGAAACGCTGGGTTACCGGCGCTACGAATGGAAGTGCGATGCGCTCAATGCGCCCTCGCGCCGCGCTGCTTTGCGCTTTGGCTTCGTGTTCGAAGGCATACTCCGCCAGCATATGATCACCAAAGGCCGCAGTCGCGACACGGCGTACTTTTCCATGCTCGATCGCGAGTGGCCTGTGCGCAAGCTCAACTTCGAGCGCTGGCTGGCGCCGGAGAATTTTGACGCCCAAGGGCGGCAGAAACAGAGCTTGGCGACATTGAACGGACAAGAGCGATGAACAGGCTGGAAGGAAAGGTGGCGCTGGTGACCGCGGCAGGTCAGGGAATTGGCCGCGCCATCGCCGAACGTTTTGCTGCTGAAGGCGCCAAGCTGATCGCGACCGATCTTGATCCCAACAAGCTGCAAGGCCTGCGCGGCAAATTGCGCAAGCTCGACGTGCTGACGCCGGACGATATCGAGGCCTTCAGCCGCGACATCGGGCGCGAATACGGCGCGCTCGACGTGCTGGTCAATTGCGCCGGCTATGTGCACCAGGGTTCGGTGCTCGATTGCTCCGACAAGGATTGGGATTTTTCGTTCAACCTGAACGTCAAATCCATGCATCACATGATCAAGACTTTCCTGCCGGGAATGCTGCAGAAGAAGGCGGGATCGATCGTCAACATCTCATCGACGGTGTCTTCGATCCGCGGCGTTCCCAACCGCTATGCCTACGGCGCGACCAAAGCCGCGGTGATTGGGCTCACCAAAGCCGTCGCCGCCGATTTCATCAAGCAAGGAATTCGCTGCAACGCCGTCTGCCCGGGGACGATCGAATCGCCGTCGCTCGGCGAGCGCATCAGTGCGGTATCGCACGACAGCGGCCGCTCGCTCGATCAGGTCCGCCAGGACTTTGTCGCGCGCCAGCCGATGGGGCGGCTCGGGACGCCCGAAGAAGTCGCTTGGCTGACACTGTTCTTGGCAAGCGATGAATCGAGCTACATTACCGGCCAAGCGCATCTCGTCGACGGCGGCATGGCACTCTGAGGGCTCGGCGCTGTAAGATCGTTCTGTGCCCGAGGGGCGCGGCACAGGGTGACAGACCAGCATGCACATTCTCATGACCGGCGCTGCCGGGATGATCGGGCGTAAGCTCACCGCACGCCTGATCGCCAACAAGAAGCTCAACGGTAAACCGATCGAGCGGCTGACGCTGCTTGATGTGACCGCGCCGGAGCGTCCGGAGAATTTTTCCGCTCACGTTACGACACTCGCGGCCGACCTTGCCGATCCGGCGACCGCTCGCGCGTCCGTGGCGGGCCGGCCTGACGTGATCTTTCATCTTGCGGCGGTCGTATCCGGCGAAGCCGAGCTCGACTTCGAGAAAGGCGTGCATGTCAATTTCGACGGATCGCGCGCGCTGCTCGAAGCTGTTCGCGCGTTGGGCAATGGCTATCGGCCGCGTTTCGTCTTCACGTCGTCGATCGCCGTCTTCGGCGCGCCGTTTCCGGACTCGATCCCGGACGATTTCGCGTTGACGCCGCTGACCTCCTACGGCACGCAGAAAGCAATGGTCGAGTTGATGCTCGCCGACTATACGCGCCGCGGATTTATCGACGGCATCGGCATCCGGCTGCCGAATATCGTGGTGCGACCCGGAAAGCCGAACAAGGCGGCCTCGGGTTTTTTCTCCTCGATCATCCGCGAGCCGCTCAACGGCGAGGAGGCCACGCTGCCGGTGGACGAGGGCGTGCGAAATTGGCACGCAAGCCCGCGCGCCGCCGTGGGCTTTCTGATCCACGGCGCCGAGCTCGATGGCAAAGAGGTCGGGCCGCGCATCAATCTGACCATGCCGGGCGTTTGCTGCACCGTCGCCGAACAGATCGCCGCGCTCCGGCGCATCGCCGGCGACAAGGTCGTGGCGCGCATCCGGCGCGCACCGGACCCGCTCGTGCAACGGATCGTCGGCGGCTGGCCCAGCCGGTTTGACCCGACGCGTGCGCGCGCACTCGGCTTTAAGGTCGAGACCTCGTTCGACGAGATCATAAAAGCGCATATCGACGACGAGCTGGGCGGCCGGATCGCGTCCTAAGACCAAACAAAAAGCTCTTCCAGTCTTCACGCGCCGGGGTTTAAGTGAGCGCATGCTGTTCGATTCGGCCCTCATCCCGGCAACGCTCGCACGCCGCTACAAGCGTTTCCTTGCCGATGTGGTGCTGGAAAACGGCGATGTGACCACCGTCCATGTGGCCAACCCGGGCGCAATGACGGGGCTCGACCGGCCGCTGTCGCGGATCTGGCTGTCCGATTCGGGCAATTCGCTGCGAAAATATCCCTGCACCTGGGAATTGATCGAAGTCGATCTCGGCAGCGGCCTCGAACTCGTCGGTGTGAATACCAGTCAGCCGCACGAGCTCACCGCCGAGGCAATTGCCGCCGGGTTGATCCCGGAATTGCGCGACTACGCCTCGATCCGCCAAGAAGTGAAATACGGACAGAAATCGCGGGTCGATTTTCTGCTCGAAGATCCGGCGCGGCCGACCTGCTATCTCGAGGTCAAGAATGTCCATCTGATGCGCAAGCCGCGGCTCGCCGAATTTCCCGACAGCGTGACCGAACGCGGCACCAAGCATTTGCGGGAGCTTGCGCAAATGCGCGCCGACGGCGCGCGAGCCGCAATGTTGTATGTGATTCAGGTCCCCTCGGCTGATCGCTTCGCGATTGCGCGCGACATCGACCCCGCTTATGGCTTGGCCTTCGACCAAGCGCGCAAGGCCGGCGTCGAAATGCTGGCCTGGCGATGTAGCGTGAACCTCGCCGGTATTCAGATTGTGACGCCGGTTCCCATCCTCGAAGGATAGTCGACGAGCGGTTGCGGCAATTCGTCCGACATTGGGTTTAAACGCGCTCCTTTGACCCGCATCAATGGCCGCTGGGAAAGGGGTACATACCGTCACGCGCGGGCCTCGCGACGCGCGGCGCGACGGTGAAAGGTGCGCATGATGGCTAAGGCGAATAGGGACACTAAAGTGTTTGCGATCGGCGGCGGGATCGGTTCGCTCGCCGCGGCTGCATTCATGATTCGCGACGGCGGCCTGCCTGGTGCCAACATCACGATCTACGAGGCCTTGCCGGTCTTGGGCGGAAGCCTGGACGCCGCAGGCAATCCCGAGACTGGGTATTCGCTGCGCGGCGGCCGCATGTTCACCACTGACAATTACGAGTGCACGTGGGGCTTGTTCAAATCGATTCCCTCTCTCTCCGATTCAAGCGTTTCGGTATTCGACGAAACCATTGCTTTCAACGAGCAGAACAAATCGCACTCGCTAGCCCGGCTGGTGGATCGCAATCGCGCCAAGGTCGATGTGACGTCGATGGGTTTCACCATGAAGGACAGGCTGGAGCTCGTGCGGATCGCGGAGGCCAGCGAGGAAGCGCTGGGCGCGAGCCGCATCACCGACTGGCTATCTCCGGAATTCTTCACGACGAAATTCTGGTTCATGTGGGCGACCACATTCGCATTTCAGCCTTGGCACAGCGCCGTCGAGTTCAAGCGGTACCTGCATCGGTTCATCAAGGAGTTCAGTCGCATCGAGACGCTGGCGGGTGTCAAGCGCACGGTTTTCAATCAATACGATTCGCTGGTGCGTCCCCTGGAAGGCTGGCTTGAAAAGCACGGTGTGCGATTCATCAAGGGCTGTACCGTCGCCGACCTCGACCTCACGCACATCGATGGCAAGACCGCGGTGAGCGGCTTGAAGCTTCGGCGAAACGGCAAGAGCGAGACAGTCGCCGTCGGCGCCGACGATATTGTCATCATTCAGAACGCGTCGATGACCGACGCCTCGAGCCTCGGCTCCATGACCAACGCCCCCAAGCACCTGACCAAAACCGAAAGCGGCGGCTGGGTACTGTGGGAGAAGCTCGCCAAGATTGATCCGGCGTTCGGCAACCCTGCGGCATTCAACGCGTCCATCCCGGAATCGTATTGGCCCTCATTCACAGTGACGCTCAAGGACTCGGCGTTCTTCGATCAGATGGAGGCTTTCACCGGCAACAAAGCCGGCACCGGCGGGCTTGTGACTTTCAAGGATTCACGCTGGCTGATGTCGGTCGTCCTCGCCCACCAGCCGCACTTTGCCAACCAGCCGGACGGCGTCTACGTCTTCTGGGGATACGCGCTGCACGCGGACCGCGTCGGCGACTTCGTCGCAAAACCCATGTCTGAATGCTCGGGAAGAGAGATCCTGCAGGAGCTTTGCGGTCATCTCAATTTCGACTTTGACACGACGTTTGCAGGCGCAAACTGCATCCCCTGCCGGATGCCTTACATCACCAGCATGTTCATGCCGCGGACGAAGGGCGACCGGCCCGCTCCGGTGCCGAGCTGCGCGAGGAACCTGGCATTCGTCAGCCAGTTCGTGGAGATCCCGGAGGATGTGGTCTTCACGGTGGAATATTCGGTCCGGGTCGCCCAAATGGCGACCTATCAGCTCCTAAACATCAAGCGCGAGATACCGCCAATCCTCCACCATGATAAGTCGCTGAAGGTGAATTTCGACGCCGTGATCAAAGCGTTTCAATAGGGCTGACGCGGCCTCCGGACTCGGCAGATTTCGGCCGAATGGAACGCCACATCGCCGGTTCCATTGATCGCTGAAGGCCTAGGGGCGCAAGGCCCCGGATTGCTTGCCTTAAGCGCGCTTATGCTTACATTCTACGGTGATATGCGGCTCCGGCCGCTGTCACCGCGGCCAACATATCACCCCATGACCTACGTCGATGCGGCGGTCACACCGCTGCGAAAAACCGGACAGATCAAGATTTACGGCCCGGCGGCCTTCGCCGGGATGCGCAAGGCTGGGCGCCTGGCAGCCGAGTGTCTCGACATGCTTGCCGCCGAAGTCACGCCGGGGGCAACGACCGACCACATCGACCGGCTGGTCTACGAGTTCGGGATGGATCATCACGCGATCCCCGCGACTTTGATGTATCGGGGCTATCGCAAATCGACCTGCACGTCGGTGAATCATGTCGTCTGCCACGGAATACCGACGGACAAGCCGCTGCGCGAAGGCGACATTGTCAACGTGGACGTGACACTCATCCTCGACGGCTGGCACGGCGATTCGAGCCGCATGTATGCGGTCGGCGAAATTCCCCGCCGCGCCGAGCGGCTGATCGAGGTTACCTATGAGGCGATGATGCGCGGCATCGCCGTGATCAAGCCGGGCGCCACGACGGGCGACATCGGGCACGCTATCCAGACCTTCGTTGAAGCGCAGCACATGAGCGTGGTGCGGGATTTCTGCGGGCACGGCCTCGGTCGGCTGTTCCACGACGAGCCCAACGTCGTGCATGTCGGCCGCCCCGGCGAGGGAATCCTGCTCAAGCCGGGCATGTTCTTCACAGTCGAGCCGATGATCAATCTTGGCCGGCCGCATGTGAAGGTGTTGTCGGACGGCTGGACGGCAGTGACCCGCGACCGCTCGCTGTCGGCCCAATTCGAGCATTCGGTCGGCGTGACAGACAATGGCGTCGAAATATTCACGCTGTCGCCGAACGGCTTCACCAAGCCGCCCTATCCGGTGTGATCCGCTCCGACAGGAGCCGCGACCTGCGCGCGTAGCGCCCGGTTCTCCGCCTCGAGTTCGGCGATGCGATTGGTCAGCGAAGCCACCGCGGCTGCGATGTCGGATTCCGTGTAACGCGGCGTGATGTGCTGCGGACAGTTCCAGTCGAACGTTTCGAGGTGCAACACAAACGCTCGTTCGACCTTCGCCTTGTAGCCGGGTAGCGCCAGCCGGGCTGCGAGCTCGGGGTCGGCGGCAAGATCTCGAACTTCCATGTGCGCCAGAATCTTCAGCCGCGCGCGGTTCGGATAGTCCACCATGATCAACGCGACGCGATCGTCGGCAGCGACGTTGCCGAGGCTGATATATTGCAGATTGCCGCGAAAGTCGGGGAAGGCGAGCGTTTTGTCGTCCAGGACTTTGATGAACCCGGGCGGACCACCGCGGTGCTGCACATAGGGCCAGCCACTCTCGGATACCGAGGCGATGTAGAAACTGTCGCGCGCTTCGATAAACGCGCTCTCGTTTTCCGTGAAACGGTCGAACGTCCGATGGCCCTTAAAATGCTCCCACATCTGGCGGCTGCCGTTTGCCGCTTGGGCGGCTTGCACGCTCGGCGTCGCGACAATGTCGAGGAATTTGTACGCCATGACGATGTGCTCCCTTCTCGGCTCTCAAAATAGGCTCGTTCGCCATCGGCGATAATCCGGAGAGTTGACAAGTCTTTATTGCTGTTTCAGCAATAATCCATGGACCATCTCGGCGCCATGCGGGTCTTCGTTTCCGTTGCCAAGCTCGGCAGCTTCACCGAAGCAGCGCGGCGTCTGCAGCTTTCGGCCTCGGTCGTCACCCGATCGATCGCGCAGCTCGAGGATCAGCTCGGCCTGACATTGCTGCTGCGCACCACGCGATCACTGCGCCTCACGGAACGCGGCGAGCTCTATCTGGAAAGCTGTCAGCAGATTCTGCAGGACGTCGACAGCGCCGAACGACAAGTGCGTGGCGAAGATGCCGAGCCGCGCGGCACCCTGAAAGTCGCGGCCCCCATCGTCTTCGGCCGGCTGCATGTCTTGCCGATCGTCAACCGCGTGCTGCACGACTATCGCGATGTGGCCGTCGAATTGACCCTATCGGACCGCAACGCCCATCTTGTTGAGGAAGGCGTCGATGTCGCCGTCCGTATCGGCGAACTGGCCGACAGCAGTCTAATCGCGGTTAAATTGGGGGTAGTAAGCCGCGTCGTGGTCGCGAGCCCTGCGTATCTTAACGAGCGGGGCGTTCCGAAATCGCCTGCCGAGCTTGCCAAGCACGACATCATCGCGTTCGAAGGGCTCACCGCCACCGACGACTGGCGGTTTCACGGCGGCGGGAAACCGGTGCGCCTGGAGCCACGATTGACGGTCAACAGCGTCGACGCATCGATTGCGGCGGCGGAAGCGGGTATCGGGATCACGCGCATCCTGTCGTATCAGGTCCAAGCCTCCGTCATCGCCGGCCGTCTCATGCCGATCCTGCAGCAATTTGCGCCGCCGCCATTGCCGGTGAATGCAATCTATCCGCCGCGGCGCATCGCGTCGGCCAACATCGCCGTCTTTATGAAAACAGCCCGGGCTTATTTCAAAGCCCATCCGCTCGTTCCGGTCGAAGAATGGCGGCGTCGCGCGAAAGGCTGATAAGGCAGCTCGCAACCGCCCAAAGCGCGGAGGCGGCGCCCTACGCCGATTGCAAAATACCGTGGTTCAGTCATCCTAGAACCGATCGACGGCGGCAATAGCTCGGACAGCCCTCGGATTGCCTGCGAATTCCATGCTCGAAAAGAAGCACGAAAATCAAAGCGGTCTTGCTGAAGCGCCGCCGCATTATCATGGCCATCGCGAGCGCCTGCGCGAGCGTTTTCGCGAGGCGGGCGCCGATGCGCTGTCGGACTATGAATTGTTGGAGGCCGTGCTGTTTCGCGCGCAGCCCCGCCGCGACGTCAAGCCGCTCGCCAAGACGCTGATCGCGACGTTCGGCTCATTCGCCGAAGTGATCTCCGCGCCGGTCGCCCGGCTTGCCGAAGTCAAAGGCCTCGGCCAGGCCGGCATCACCGAAATCAAGATCGTGCAAGCGGCTGCAAGCCGGCTATTGCGCGGCGAAGTGAGAAAGCGGCCGGCGCTCTCGTCCTGGTCGGCCGTGCTCGATTATTGCCGCAGCGCCCAGGCCTTCGCCGAGAAGGAGCAATTTCGCATCCTCTTTCTCGACAAGCGCAACCAGCTGATCGCCGACGAAGTGCAGCAGACCGGCACGGTCGATCACACGCCGGTCTATCCGCGCGAGGTCGTCAAACGGGCTCTCGAGCTTTCGGCGACAGCCGTGATCCTCGTCCACAATCATCCATCCGGCGATCCGACACCGTCGCATGCCGACATCCAGATGACGCAGCAGATCATCGCGGTGGCAGGACCGCTCGGCATTGCCGTGCACGACCACATCATCGTCGGCAAGGACGGCCACGTGAGCCTGAAAGGGCTCAAGTTGATTTAGCAACTTGGCATCCTCTAGAGACTCCTCGATTTCGTCTTCCTTGCGCATCTCGTGTGAGAAGGCCGCGGTGGCGATCAGGCCGCCGACGCTGACGGCGGCCATCAGGGTCAGCACGCCCACCAGTCCCCATGCTGCTTGAATCTCGGGAACCAAAAACGTGCCGAAGGTCGCGCCGACTTTCGCGCTCGCAGCCGCAAAGCCGCTGGCCGATGCGCGTATGCCGGTCGGGAACAGGATCGGCGCCAGCGTGAACGTCGTCGCGTTCGGCCCCGCGTTCATCGCGAAATTGAACATCACGAAGCCCGCGATGACAAGCCAAAGATGGGCACCTGGCCCATCGCCGGCCAATGCCGCGAGCGTCAGCAACAGCATGCCGATCGCCATGCCGGCGAAGCCTGCGACCTGCATCGGGATCCGGCCGAAACGTGGCACGGCCCAGATGCCCACAATGAAGCCGACCAACAGAAATAGATCGATCAATCCGCTGCCTTCCGCGTCGGCAAACACGGCCGCCACCGTGCCGGCGCCGGCGGATGCGAAGTGCAGGGCGCCGAGTATGACAGGCGTGAACAGGCCGACGCCGTAGGTCGCCACATCCATCATCAGCCAAGGGAGCGACACCAGCAGGGTGCGCGTCCGGTAGCGTTGACTGAAGAGCGTGCGCAGCGTCGACGTTTTGTGGTTCGCCGACGCGGCAGAAAATGCAGCGGTCTCGGCAGCCGTCTCCATGCGAGCCGCGGAGACGGGGACGCCCGTCAGCGAGGACAGAACGGCGGCGGCCTCGGCGATCCTGCCTTTTTCCGCCAGCCAGCGCGGACTCTCCGGCAAGCCCAACCGCGCAATGATATAGAGGACAGCGAGAATGCCGCCGGCACCGAGCAGGATGCGCCAGTCGGTCATGGCGGGATGAACGCGCAAGACGGCGATGCCGACCAGAGCCGCCGCGACCATGCCGACCGATTGCAAGGCGATGGTGGCGACCGTCATGCGGCTGCGTGACGCTTTCGGCGTGATCTCCGAGACGTAGGAACCGCTGGTCGGAAAATCTATCCCGATGCCGATGCCCAGCACGAACTGGCCGGCAAGGATGAGCCATGGGTTCGGCGCGATGACGCAAAGGGCCGACCCCGCGGCCAGGATCGCCATGTCCACCAAAAATGCGCGCTTGCGGCCGATCCGGTCGGCCGCCATGCCGCCGACGGCTGCCCCCAGCACCGCTCCGAGAACCAGAGCCGAGCCGATGAAGCCAAGCATCGCCGGCGCAATCGCGAAGTCGCGCTTGAGCAGCGGCAGCGCGATACCCAGCGACACGACAGAAAAACCGTCGAGCAAAGTGCCGCCGCTTGCCAGCAGCCAGTAGAGATAGTGGGCGAACGTCATTGGCGCTTCGTCGAGGGCGCTGAAAACATGAGCCTTCGACGAAACGGTTTTTGGAAGAGCTTGGGTCATGAGCCGGATAACGGAACGTGTCGTCGGCTGCGAAGCTTCTATTTTCCGCTGCCCTTGGCCGCAGGCTTCCCGTGCCCGTGCGCCGCGGCGTCCTTGTGATAGAGCCGCCGAATTTCCTTGAGGTCGACCGTCGGCTTCGGCAGCTTCAGGTTCATATCATCCATGGCGTCGGCGATGATCTGCGATACGGCGAGATTGCGAAACCATTTGTGATTGGCCGGAATGACAAACCACGGCGCGTCTTTGGTCGAACATCGGGACAGCGCGGTCTCGAATGCATCGATATAGTCGCCCCATAGATCGCGCTCGGTGTAATCGCTGTTGCTGATCTTCCACTGCCGCCCCGGATCGTCGAGACGTTCCTTGAAGCGCGCCAGCTGCTCTTCCTTGGAAATATAGAGAAAGAATTTCAGGATGGTCGTGTTGTTCTCGATCGCGAGCAGCCTTTCCCACTCATTGATGAAATCGTAGCGCGGCTTCCACACCTCCTTCGGGACGAGCTTATGGACGCGCACAACCAGCACATCTTCGTAATGCGAGCGATTGAAGATGGCGACCCGCCCGCGCCCAGGAGCGTGCGGGTGCACCCGCCATAAAAAGTCGTGGTCCCGCTCTTCCACCGTCGGCTGTTTGAAGCCCTGGACGTTGACGCCCTCGGGATCCATGGCGCTGATCACGTGCCAGCACGTGCCATCCTTGCCGGCGCCATCGATGCCCTGCAGCACGACGAGAAGACTGTGGCCGCGATCGGCGTAGAGTTTGCGCTGCAATGTCGTGATGCGTGAAAGATTGCGGTCAAGCTCGGGTTTGGCGTCGTCACCGTCCTTCCATTTGCCGTGAAAGGACGGATCGATGCTCGAAAGTTTGGCTTGCGAACCCGGAGTTACCTTCAGCCGTTTTGTCAAATTCATTGCCGGAAACTCCCCCCGTTCTTCCAATCAGCCGGAAAGGCTGGTGCGCTGACGCGCCATGCCGCGGTCGCGCGCGGCGATGATGCGCAGAAACGCGAGCTTGAGAATATCGAGCACGACCATCCAGATCAGGCAGTAGATCCAGACTGCGATGATCGCCGATGGCGGAATCGCTCGCACACCGACGCCCAGCACGCAGATCGCGACGGCGACGATCTGCGTCGCGACGATCGCCCAGAACAGCCGGGCGCTCGGATAGGGCGGCTCGAACAGCGAGCGTTTGGTACGGACGACAAACAGAAGCAGATGGCCGCCGACCGCGAGCTGCAGGAACATCACGGTTTGCAGCTGAGCGTGATCGAGCTTGATCATGTCCTGGAGCTGCGGATCGGCCACCCAGCGCAGGCCGATCAGCAACAGACCGAAAGTCTCCACGACTGACAACAGGCCCATGATCGATGCAAACAGAAGGATGCCCGGCATATTCCAGCGCACCGGCTGCGGCGGCGCCGGAACGTTGTCGTAGGCGATGGTCATGATCGGAATGTCGTCGAGCAGCGCAAGCGCGACGATCATGATGGCGGTGATGGGCTGGAACTGAAACAGCACGATCGAGGCGACCACCAGCACCATGATGTCGAGCGTCATCGCCACGCGATAATGGATATAGCTTTCGATCCGTTCGAAGATCTGGCGCGCGACGCCGATCGCGTTGACGATCGTCGATAGGCCGGGCGCAGTCAGGATCAGGGCGGCCGCGCTCCGCGCGGCATCGGTGGCGCCGCTGACCGCGATGCCGCAATCCGCCTGCTTGAGAGCGGGCGCATCGTTGACCCCGTCGCCGGTCATCCCGACAATATGGCCGCGCGCCTGCAGGGTTTTCACGATCTCGTATTTGTGCTGCGGAAACACCCGGCCGAAGCCGTCGGCGCGCTCGACCGCGTCCATGACGGCGGCACTCACGGCGCCTGAACCCGTGTCATCCTTGAAAACGTCGCTCGCGACCAGGAGATGATCGCCGAGATCGAGCTGGGCGGCGATCTGATCGCCGATGGCGACGTCGTCGCCGGTGACCATCTTTACGTTGACGCCTAGCGCCTTAGCCGCGTCGATGGTCGCCTTGGCATCCGGCCGCGGCGGGTCCATCAGTGAGATGAGCCCGACGATGCTCCAGGTCTTGCCGTCGTCGGACTGGCCCACCCCGAGTGCGCGATAGCCTTTGCCGGCGAGTTCGGCGACGGTGGCCTGATAGCGGGAGAGCAGGCCGGCGTCCGGCTTGGCCAGTGCCGTGATGGCCTGCGGCGCGCCCTTAGCGTAGTGGCGCGTCTTGCCCGCGGCATCGACGATGGTCGCCACCGTACGCTTGTTGACCGGATCGAATGGCACGAAGTCGGTCTGCTTCACCTGCGCGAAATCCACCCGCGACCCTGCGGCTGAAAGGACCGCAACATCGATAGCGTCGTCGCTGCTTTTTTGCGTCGCCAGCGCCGCGTCCCGCAGCACGTCGTCGGCGCTGAACGAACCGAAGGGAATCTGCTTCTCGACCGTCAGCTGGTTCATGGTCAGCGTTCCGGTCTTGTCGCTGCACAGCACATCGACGCCGGCGAGCTCCTCAATCGCCGAGAGGCGCGACACAATTGCCCTTTGCAGTGACAGCGTGTAGGCGCCGATCGCCATCGTGACGGACATGACCGCCGGCAAGGCCACCGGAATGGATGCAATTAAGAGAACGAGAACGTACTGCGCGATCTTGCCGAATTCGTCCCAACTCCAGACATCAGCGACGATCAGCGCGCGATAGCACTGCACCCCGACCAAGATCGCAGCGAGAACGAAGGCGAGCAGCAGCAGAAAGTCGCCGACCTGCGTCACTGCGCGCTGCGAATGGGAAACCGCGCCCGCCGCGCCGACAAGCTTCGCGGTGCGGCCAAAGAAGGTCTTGCTGCCGGTCGCGGTGACCACGCCCGTCATCGCCCCTTGTTTGGCGATGCTGCCCGAATAGGCCTCGTCGCCGATCTTCTTCGCAACCGGCAACGATTCGCCGGTCAGCGACGCCTGATCGCAGCTCAGATACTTGCCGTCGATCAGGATAAGATCGGCCGGAACGATTTGACCCGCGGTAACGCTGACGACATCGCCCGGTACAAGCTCGGCGGCGTCGACCGTGACCCATTGGTTGTCGCGCAAGGCGCGGGCGCGCGGCGCCAAGCCCTTCTTTAGTGCCGCAAGTGCGTTCGCCGCTTTATTGTCTTGCCAGAAACCGACGCCGGCATTGTAGAGCAGCAGTCCGGTAACGACGGCAAAATCCGGCCAATCGCTGCGCAGCGCGGAGATGACGGCGGCGGCTTCGATGAGGAACGGGAGCGGTCCCCAGAAGTAGGAAAGAAGCTTGTGCCACTTGCTTTCCGTCCGGTCTTCCAGAGCGTTGCGGCCATATTGCACCAGCCGCCGTTTTGCCTCCGCCGCGCTCAGGCCATTCTTGGAGGAATTGGCCGCGTGGAATGCGGACGCGATCTTAGCGGCGGGATCGCCCGTCGCTTGTTGTGCACCCCCCGTAGCAGCTTGGCTCTCGGCGACAGTATCCGGCATTAGTCGCTCATTTTGAGTTTGCGGCGCGGCGAAACGCGATCAACGGTATTTGCAAAAGACACATCCGCTTTCCGCGCCGATGGTGACGCTTGATCTGCATCAAAACACTAACGGCCTTCGATGGTAATTGAGATACCATGTAGGGCAATTCGGAAACCAACAAATACCGCACAAAATCCAGACCCAGCAAATCCAAAGCCGAAGCCATGACCGCGAAACGAGTTCTCTTAGCAGGCATGATGGTCGTTCTGGCGATCGTGGCGATCATTGCGTGGATAGCCTGGACCAACGGCAGTCTTGGAACAGCGCATATTATCGGCTTGGGTGCCAGCGTTCTGCTGCTCGTGCTGATCTGGTTTTGGCCCGGAAACAGGCAGCCGACCCAGCCCCCACCGTAAGTCCGGCCATAGCGTCCATTGCGCCATGCTGAGGATTGCGCGCCGGGGACGGACGCCTGGAGGCATGGACAGATTCTCCGTTGCGGTGCAGCATCTATCAGTGCAGCATCGGTCCCCAAGCAAGCCAAATGAACCTTCGCGTTGGGCGCCAAGCGGACGCCGGGTCGACGGTGACGAGGACATCCATGACGCGCGACATCGCGAGGCGAAATGCTAGACCTGCGCGCAGCCTGCTTGCGCTGGCGGCCGGAGCGGTCGCGGCGGGCGCGTTGGCTGTCGGCGCGGTGGCAATCGGCCAGATGGTCATCGGCCGGCTGGCGATCGGCAAGGCGCGCTTCAAATCGCTGGAGATCGATGAACTTACGGTACGCAAGCTGCGGGTGATCGAGCGCCTCGACGGAGAGTTGTAGCACCTATTGGGTCAACCGATCTCCGCCGCCTTGAACGGCTGTTTTTTGCTCGCCGGCCGATGCGGCTGCGCGGTCGCCAAAAGGCAGCCGCCTCCAATGGAACCTCCCGCGCTGCCGGCTGTTGTGAGGGTGCCGAACGGAACCCTTTCATGTCCGACCAAAGCACTTTGCCGGCAGGTTTGACGCACGGCGCGACGCGCCTGCCCTCGGTGATCGTCGAAAGCTATAATGTCGAGGTGAAAGACGAGGACGGCTTCGTCGGCGACCGCGCCAACAAAGGCGCGTTCCGCGATCTGCTGGCAAAATGGCGCGACGTGATGAGCAAAGGGGGCGATGACCCCTTCGGCGATCAGGACACCGACGCCATCGCCAAGAAGCACCTCGAAGAATTGTTGGTGGAGGGCGATCCCGAAGCGGCAGGCGTCGTGCAAAGCGCGATCGAGGAATTCGCGCAAGAGCTTGCCGCCGTGATCCGGCGGTTCCTCAAGCTGAAGGCTTGGCGCGATACTGAACGTCTGGTGGTCGGCGGCGGCTTTCGCGGCGGACGCGTCGGCGAGTTGGCCGTCGGCCGCGCCGCCGTCTTGTTGAAAGCCGACTATCCCGATCTCGAACTGACGCTCATACGCAACGACCCCGACCACGCGGGTCTCATTGGCGCGGTCCATCTGGCGCCGTCATGGATATTCAAAGGCCATGATGCGATTTTGGCCGCGGACATCGGCGGCACGAACATCCGCGCCGGCGTGGTGGAATTCGACGTCAAGAGCGATCCGACACTCGCAAAGGCTTCGGTCTGGAAGCACGAGCATTGGCGCCACGCCGATGAAAAAAACTTGAGCCGAAGCGAAGCCGTCAAGAAACTCGTGACCATGCTCACCGACTTGATCGAGCGGGCGCGCAAACAGAAATTGCATCTCGCGCCTTTCATCGGGATTGGTTGTCCGGGAATCATCGAGCCGGACGGCAGCATCGATCGCGGCGCCGACAACTTGCCTGGGAAATGGGAAGGCAAGAAATTCAACCTGCCGCTGGCGCTGTTCGAGGCGATCCCGCAGATTCTCGATCACGACACCGTCATCATCATGCACAACGACGCGGTGGTGCAGGGTTTGAGCGAGCGGCCGTTTATGCACGACGTCGAACACTGGGGCGTGCTGACGATCGGGACCGGGCTCGGCAACGCGCGGTTCAGCAACCGTCGCGGCAACGAAGACTGACCTGAGTTCTGTTCGGCTTCTTGCGCCGATGGGCTTCGTCTAAGCGCTTGCCGGCGTCCTTTGCTTCACCAAAGCCGCGGCGGCCTGCCCCGCGACGCGGCCAAGTACGCTTGCGGTCAGTAAGCCATTCCCCGACAAATAGCCGCTCGCGCGCGGGCCGGAAACGCCCGCCGCGGCGCCGCCGGCGGCAAAGATGTTCGGCAACGGTTTGCCGTTGGTATCGAGAACGCGCGCCGCGCGATCGACCGCAAGACCGCCCTGCGTGTGAAACAGTGCGCCGGTCACTTTGACGGCCTTCAGGGGCGGCGCCAATGGTGCGGCTCCGGGGAAGCTGCGGCCGAAGCGATCCGGATCGCCGGTGCGCTTCGCTTCTTCGATCTCAGCAAGGCTTTGCGCCAACGCCGGCAGCGGCACATTCAGGCGCGCGGCGAGAAGCGCAAGCGTCGGCGCTTCGATGACCGCGCCCGATGCCTCCGCTTGACGGAAGTCGGCGAATTGCCGGGCGATCGCTGCGATGCGCTCGTCAAAGACATCAAAGGCGATGCCGTCGGGCTGCGCCAGAACGACGGCTGCCTGCTCGGAATAGCCAAGGCTCTCGTCGGAGAAACGTTCGCCGTTTTTGTTGACCTGGAAGCCGCCCTCCATGATCACCGCCCAGCTGATCAGGATCCCATGCGGATGCGCGACCGAACCGTGCCCCTGATATCCCGACATGTGTTCGAGCTTGGCGCCGAGCTCGCCGCCCCACAAGACAGCGTCGCCGCGATTGCCCGGGTGTCCGAAATACGAAGCGTGGCGCATTTCGGGAATGTGCCTGGCGACGAGATCGGGAGCGCCGCCATAACCGTTGCACGCCAGTATCAACGCATCGCAGCCGAGCAAGTCGCGCGTTCCGTCCGGCCGCGTGATCTCGACACCGCGAACCGCGTGCTCTGCATCTGCATAAAGCGCGCTGACCGTCGCACTGGCGACGACAGGAATCTCACGCTCGTCCGCCGCCTGACGCAATCGGTCGATCAGCTCAACGCCTGACCGGCTCGGCAGTCCATGCATCCGGCGGGCGGCGTGGCCCGGATAATCGAAGTCGTGAACGATCGAAAATGGCAATCCAAAGCGATCGGCGAGCCATTCGACGGTCGGTCCGGCTTGCTGCGCGACCAGGTCAACGAGCGCAGGGTCCGCTTGGTCATGCGCCTTGCGCTTGAGGTCGGCCGCAAATAATGCCGGATTGTCGCTAATCCCAATCGCGGTCTGGAAGCGCGTGCCGGCCGCCGGAATGAGGCCGGCCGACAATGCGGTCGAGCCGCGCGGGACCGAATCGCGCTCAAGAACGACAACCTCGACGCCAAGCTCGTGTGCCGCCAAAGCTGCGCAAAAGCCGGCCGCGCCCGCCCCGACCACAACGACCGGAGCGCTCGCTTCAAATCCATCCTCTGGCGCCGTCTTGATACTCACGAAAGCTCAGAGCCATGTCGTTGAGGTGTGCAGGCATCTAGGGAGAAAACGAACTGCGTGATCCGTTTGAAAACGCGATCCCCCGGTGGCCATGCGCACCGAAACAGCCTGCACAGTTATTGCTGCCGCACCAGGATCACCGGATCGGTGCTTTCCGGCACGCGCGTCCAGGTGTTCGGATCGCCTTCTTCGAACCGCCAGGTCTGGCCGCGCGCCGACACCAAGACCAACTCGCCACGATCGACGCGCCAGGACACCGGCCCGAAACGGACAACGAAAGCATCGCAGCCCGGCTTCACTTTCAGCGGCAAGTTGTCGGCGCTGGCGGGATTGTTCGCGAGCGTCAGCAAGCAGACCGGTTTGCCGGTGCCGCGTGCAATTCCCCAATCGCCGACCAATTCTTCGGCTGTTCGTGGTGGGGCCGCAGCTGCGCTCTGCAGCACATAGCGCCCCTCGCCGAGCTGGAAGCCGTCGAAAATGCCGTTCTCGGCCTCGGTGAGTTCGATGACGCCATTGCCGGCTTTATCGAGCAGTCGCAGCGTGCCGAAGCTGTCGAGCGTCCAGCCGGCAACGTCCTTGGTCGTCGGAAAGAGCGTTGCGCAATTTCTGTCGATGTCGACCTTGTATCCGCCCGGCGCGGTGTCGGGTCGAAACACAAAGCGGCAAACCTTGTCGCGATCGGCGTTGGAAAATTCCCAGTTGCCGATCATGGCAGTCAAAGCGTCAGCCGACGCCGGCGCCTCCTGTGCGGCGGCGCCACCGCTGCACAAAGCGACCGCGATCACGGCCACGATAACGCCGCGTATCAAAGCGAACTTGCTATAAATCATGAGGCGCAACGCTAGCATGTGCACGATCCGTGGGCCACGTAGACATGGGCCATGTTGCCGTTCCATCATCGATACGCGAAACCCTACGGGCGGAACTCCGATTTTGCTGATTCGTTCAGCTTCGGCGGCTATCCTGCAGGGGCAGTCGCCACCCGGCGGCCGTTGAGCGAGCAACGATGATGAGCGCAGCACCTGAAGCGTCCACCAGCAATGACCGCTATTTCCTTGTTCTTGGCGCCGCCGCGCTCGACCTCTGGAGCCATTTGCCCCAGGCGCTCCAGGAATCCCTCTTTGAACGGGCCGTCGTTCTCGGTCACAAAAGCGAGCGCGACGAAAGCCTGCGGGAGCAATTGGCGAAATTCCTGCACGATCACCATCCTCGGACCCATGGCTAAAGCATGATCCCGAAAAGCGGGACCCGATTTTCGAAAAAGATCATGCGCAAACAAATGGCTAGAGCGAGATGACGTTTTGAAGAAAAGCCGTCCCGCTCTAGGGTAGCGACAAGGCGCCACTTGGTGATGGCGCGCACAATCATTAAATAGCCTGCGTTTCGCTCTACCCGATTCCTCTGTGAAGGCAGTTTGCCAAAAGCGGTCCACCATGGCGCACTATTCAGATCGGCCGGAACGTCCTCGACTGGAACCGGAAATTATTCCTCCGGCCCATGGCCGGCGCGAGCCCGGCTGGCAGTACGACGTATGGGAGCCCTACGCGCCAAGCGCAGGCACTACCCATCGGCTTTACGTAGCCAAGTTCGGTCCTTTTGGCCTAGCCATGCTGATGCTGATCATCGGCTTTGTGGCCGCCGTGATCCTCCTGGCAGTGGTTGGCGCGATCCTGGTTTGGATACCGATTTTGGCGCTGCTGGTGAGCGCCGGCGTGATCTACCGCCTGCTGCGTCGCTAGCCGGGTTTGGCGCCGCGGTGCCGACCGCAGCTAGGTCACCTGACCACGTACGCTACGCGGCCAGAACGGCGCCGGTGAGCTTGGCCCGGCTCTGTTTCAGCGCTTCGAGCCCTTCTTGCAGCTGGTCGCGCCGTGTATGGCCGCTTTCCACGACCATGATGACGTTGTCTAAAAAGCGCGGGGACCCGAGCAGAATCGATTCAGTCGAAGACAGGCCGTCGTCGATCACGATCAGATCGAACTCGTCCGCTGTATCCGCGATCACATCGCGTAGCCGCTCCAGCATCTGCCGATCGTAACCTCCAGCCGGCAGCAGCCGCAGGAATTCGACCCCGCGCCAAGGCGTCTGGACGATACGATCGGCAAAATTTGTGCGTCTGCGATGCTCGGCGTCGCGGCCAGCAACCGGCCGCGTCGCACCTTGCTGATGGGAATCGCTGATCACCAGAAGCACGTGCGCGCCCTCTTCGCCAGCGCAAACCGCAAGATTGAGCGCGATAATCGACCGGACGTCAGGACTGCCGGGCGGGGAAGTAACAAGGGTCACGTCAGGGCTTGTCGCGCTGCTTCGTGACCGCAGGACACCCAGCAAGCGGTGCATCGCCTCCGCCTGCGGTGATTCTGATCCAAAAACCGGCGAGGGCGCGTCGGCATAGTCCGACAGCTCCGCCAGAACCCGCATCCTGAAATCGGTCGCAAGCTCACGCGCGGAAATGACGGTCGAGTTAAACTGCTCGCGGAGCAATCCGATCATACCGCCGCCAATGAGCCCCAGAATGAAAGAGCCCGCCATGATCAGCGATGCGGGGCGGGCTGCTTTTTGCCGTCGGCGGCACGGCGCGCGTGATGATGCGCGAATTGGTGTCGTTGAGGTCTTGCTGCTCGCCGACTTCCTTGGCGCGATTAAGGAACGCGGCGTAGACCGCGCGATCGGATTCGGCTTCGCTTTCAAGCTCGCGCAATCGAACCTGTTGCTGATTCGTTTTCGTCACATCGCCCTTGAGAGTGTCGACCGAACGCTCGATTTCTTCTTCGCTGGCGCGTGCCCGGTTGTAGTCGCTGAGTGCCGTTTCCGCGATGCGCGACAATTCTTCGTCGATTCGGCGCCGGCTCTGTACCACCTGCGCGGCGGCGGCAATGACCTGGGGATGCCGGGGGCCGAGGATCGCGGTCTTGTTCGCTTCGGCCTGCTTCGCCTCTGCATATTGGCTGCGCAGCGCGGTGATCGTCGGGGATTCGATTGCCTCGGCGATCGCATCAGGCTCGGCCGAGCCATGCTGCAGGCGACGAACATCTTCGTAGCGGGCGCGTCTTTCGGCGGTGGCGGCCCGCGCTTGCATGAGCTGTTTGTTCTGCGTGCTGAGCTGCTGCTCGGTTACCAGCTCGCCGCTTGCGCCGAGGATTTTATTCTGCTCTTTGAAATCCTCGACGCGGCGCGCGCTGCGGGCTGCGCGCTCCCTCAACTCAGCCAGTCGCGATTGCAGACTGCCGCTGGTGCGCTTGCTTGCCTCAGTCTTCGCTTCGAATTCCCGCTCGAGGTAGACGGTCGCGATAGCATTGGCGAGGCGGGCGGCCTTTGCTGGGTCCTTCGACGACACCGAAATGTCAATCACGAAGGATTTGTCAGGCCGCCGCGTGCCCGTCCGGGTTTGCAAAATACGCGTCGCTTTGAGGACGCGGTCTTCCTGCCCGGAGCTACCGAAGAGTAACGACAACAAGCCGGGCGGCGCCGCACCGAATTCCGGATCGTCCTGCAGCTTTTCACGTTCGACAACCGACATCAGCACGCTGCCGGAAGAGACCACTTGCAACTGACTTTCGGCATCCGCGAGGAGCGCGTCGCTCGCCCGGTCCACGCGCGGGGTCAGATCGCCTTGCATCACTTGCAAGCCATGGACGTCGAGCAAGATTTGCGCGGTTGCCGTGTACCGCGTCGGCAGCGCGAAAGCGACGATCGTCCCTATGAGCGTGCAAATCAGGGCCGACCAGAAGACCCATTTAACTTGCCGTTTTAAGATGACGAAAATGTCGCGCAGATCGATCACTGCGGCCGGAGCCAGCTTCTGCTCATCGACCGGTCGCGCGGGCGAAGGTCCGGTCAGTGCCATGCCTTCTCCCTCACGTCACTTTGCGCGCGGGCCGCGGCGACCTGACCGCTGCCGACATGCGCCAATGTCTTTGCTTGTCCGACGATGGCGACGTCGGTCGTCGCCGTGTCGTCGGCGAGCTCGCCCGCGAATATGATTTGGGAGGTCGGTGCGAGGTGGCCAAATCGTTCAGAGTGTACGGTCTCCATGATGTCAGCGACGAAGCCCCGCGGCGGCGCAATTCGGCAAAGCACACCGCGCCGCCCGCTGATCACGACGTTGTCGCCGTCTGGCGCAATCGAAACTCTGGCGCGTAGCTACTGCTTTCAGTTGGAAGTCCTGCGCTAAAGCAAGCTTGAGGCTACGCGAAGGCTTGGCGCACAATTCGCTCGCGATCGACGGGTTGACGCCGAGCCGCGCGCGCCCTAACGAGCGGATAACGGCCAACCCTGACCGATCGTCAGGGAGCCGGTGTTCATCGACGCCGGCACGTATCGTTATTTTTCCGGCGGCGATATGCCATGTGGACCCCAGCCACCCGCAAGGAACTATAGCCGCAACGGTTTGCGCTACCAGAGCGATGTGACCGATGAGGAATGGCGCGTGATCGAGCCGTATCTGCCGCCCGCCAAGGGCATCGGCCGCCCGCGCGGTTGGCCGTTGCGCGAGATCGTCAACGGCATTTTCTACGTGATGCGCTCTGGCTGTCCGTGGCGCCAGTTGCCGAAGGACCTTCCGCCCTGGAGCACGGTCTATCGCTGGTTTGCAGCCTGGCGCGATGCCTGCCTGTTCGAGAAGATCAACCATGCGCTGGTGATAACGGATCGCGAGCGGGTCGGGCGCGAAGCCAGTCCTTTGGCCGCGATCATCGACAGCCAGAGCATCAAGACCAAGGAGGCTGGCGGCCCGCGCGGTTATGATGCCGGCAAGAAGATCAACGGGCGCAAACGTCATGCGCTGGTTGACACGGACGGGCGTGGCCTCCTGATCGAGCCGCACCCGGCCAGCATTCAGGATCGCGACGGGGGCGGGCCGCTCCTGCAAGCCTCCCGCTGCTTGTTTCCTTTCATCGAGCGGGTCTTTGCTGATGGCGGATATGCCGGCGAACGCGTCGCCACCGCGACCCGCATCATCGTCGAAATCGTCGCCAAGAGCCCGGATCAGATCGGCTTTGCCGTTTTGCCGCGCCGATGGGTGGTCGAGCGGTTCTTTGCCTGGATCGGCCGCAACAGAAGGCTTGCCAAAGATTTCGAGGCCAGCATCGACTCCGCCCGGGCCTTCCTTTACGCCGCTTCCGTCATGCTGCTCTCACGCCGCATCGCAAGGCACGCATGAGTTCGAAACCAACTCTTAGACACCGCGTCAGACACCCAACATCGCGTATTCCGTATAGGCGATGTCGCCGAGGCGCGGACGTTTCGGACCTTTGAAGTATTTCGGCATGTTGCCCCGGCGGAACGTGCCAATGAGCCCGGCGATGGGACCATTCGCGTCGACGGCGACGAGCATCCGGCCGCGCCGCGCGAGGTGTCGGCCGATCGGTCCTGCGAAACGGACAAAGTCGGCGCTGTCGGCACAATAAATCAAATGCGCGCTGGGTATGAAGAATTTTGCCCAGCTTGGCCGGAACACGAAGCCGTAGGCGCGCTCTGATGTCGCACACCAGAAGCTGATACAGCCGTACGCCCTATGCTGAAGGAGCAATTCCTGCTCGAGAGGATCGAATGCAACGCAGGGCTGCCGATGCGCCTCGAGAATCTTAACTTCGGCCGCATCGAATAATCCGTTCAACAGCGGCACGGCAAAGAAGACGCCCTCGCAGTAACGCGAGAAGCCTTGCGCCTCGATGATCGGCCGCGTGTGAGGCGCCGGCGAGATATTGATGTAGGTGACGTTTTTATCGCGCAATGCCTGCGACACCAGCATAGGCGCATAGGGGCGAAAGCGCGGTTCGACATACCAGCTCGAAAGATTGCAACGGGTCGTGACAGCGCCGTCCACCGGCAAGGTCGAACAAATGAGCAGAATCGCGCCCACAACGACACGATCGCTCTCCAACAGATACCCGTATTTCGGAAAATCCGGCGGCGGCTCGTGCTTTGTCAACCGCGCGAAGGCGTCTCGCCAGAACCCGCGATCATGCGCCGGGAACCCGTGCGCCAAGAACGACGCTACGGCTTCGACATCGGCTTCATCAATTTGACGGCAGCGCAGTCCCCCTGTCGGCAGGCTGTTTCGATTGAGAAGGACCATTCAGTTGAGCGCGACCATTTTTTTGAGTTTGACCAAGCCTGACCATGGGTGTGGCGCCAACATACCGCGAGCGGACCAAACGGGCCATAACTCCAATGAGTTAAAGTAAATTAACCATGCGGCAGGCCGCGGTGCGGCTCAGCCCCGTGAGATCGAGCAGTTTGACAGTCGCGGCAAGGACTTGAGACGCCGAGATCGCAATGGGCCCGGATGCGTGACCGACCGAAGCTCGAGGATCGGCCGTTCGCGGCAAAGCCTCGACGAGGTAGCGGATTGTGCTGCAACGCGGGGCGTCGCCATCGGGTCGATCCGACCTCCCACGACCATCATCCCGCCTGTGCGTTCGGAGGTCTTGGCTTGCGCTTTTGCCGTACTCCCAACCTCAGTTCGGAATAGGTAGCGCCCCAGCGTGAGGCGAACAGGGAGGACCCTATTGTTCCGCTCCGCCCTGGAAGCCCTCGTCCAAGCGCTGCCGTGGGCCTATCGATTGTCAAGCTCAGGCCCACGATACGCGGTCGCCTTCGTGCGCAGACAATGACGGCGCATTACAGCAAAGTGCCCATTTCTTCATTCGACTGTCACAGAGCATGAGCAGATTCGAAGCCCTTCCGTCGGAACGAGGGGCATCATGAGTGATCTCGCTTTACCCGGTTCAATCGAGCCGGCAGCTCGTAAGGGACCGGATCTTTCGGGCGCTATCAATCCAATCACCGGCATCATCTTCGGCGGCGTCATTGCCGCGGTGCTGCTGTTCGTGGCCTACAGCATCTATACCGACGTCGGTGACAGCGGCGCCAAAGTCACGAGCTACGCGCCTTTCCTTTTGCTCTTCGTCGCGCTCTTGATCGCGCTCGGCTTTGAGTTCGTGAACGGCTTTCACGATACCGCAAACGCGGTCGCGACTGTCATCTACACCCGCTCGCTGCCGGCGAATTTCGCCGTCGTGTGGTCGGGGATGTTTAATCTGATCGGCGTGCTGACCTCCTCAGGCGCGGTTGCCTTCGGCATCATCTCGCTGTTGCCGGTGGAATTGATCCTGCAAGTCGGCAGCAGCGCCGGGTTCGCCATGGTGTTCGCGCTGTTGATCGCCGCGATCCTGTGGAACCTCGGCACCTGGGCCTTCGGCTTGCCGGCGTCGAGCTCGCACACCTTGATCGGCTCGATCATCGGCGTCGGCGTGATGAACGCGATCATGCGCGGCCGCGACGGCACCTCGGGCGTCGATTGGACCAAAGCCAAGGAGGTCGGTGAAGCGTTGCTGCTCTCGCCGCTGTTCGGCTTTGCGCTCGCCGCCGCGTTGCTACTGCTTCTCAGGGCCATCGTCCGCGTGCCGGCCCTCTACGCCGAGCCGAAAGGCGATCAGCCGCCGCCCTGGTGGATTCGCGGCATTCTGATCCTGACCTGCACGCTGGTCAGCTTCTTCCACGGCTCCAACGACGGTCAGAAGGGCATGGGCCTTATCATGCTGATCCTGATCGGCACGGTGCCCACGGCCTATGCGCTCAATCGCGCCCTGCCCGAAAGCCAATTGCAGTTGTTCGCTCAGACCTCGCAGGCGGCAAGTGCGGTGATCAACCAAAAGGCGGCGGGATATAGCGTGCTTGGCAATCCGCGGCCCGCGGTCACGGCCTACGTTACTTCGCGCACCATCAACGAGGGAACCTTTCCGTCGCTGGCTGTGCTGGTGAAGGACATTTCCGAGCAGATCAGCAAATACGGCTCGATCGCCAAGATGCCGAACGATCTCGTCGGCAACACGCGTAACGACATGTATCTCGCGTCGGAAGCCATTCGCTTCTTGATGAAGGATAAGGAAAGCGACCTGTCGGCCGCCGATATAAAAACGCTGAACGCGTATAAGTCGTCGCTCGACCAAGCGACCAAGTTCATCCCGACCTGGGTCAAGGTCGCCGTGGCGATCGCGCTCGGCCTCGGCACCATGGTGGGCTGGAAGCGCATTGTCGTGACGGTCGGCGAGAAGATCGGCAAGACGCATCTGACCTACGCGCAGGGTGCTTGCGCCGAGATCACCGCTGCGGCGACGATCGCCGCGGCGGACGTCTACGGCCTTCCGGTCTCGACCACGCATGTGTTGTCGTCGGGCATTGCCGGAACGATGGCCGCCAACGGCTCGGGCTTGCAGCTCTCGACCGTGCGGAACATCGCGCTCGCCTGGGTGCTCACGCTCCCGGCCGCGATGGTGATTTCCGGAACGTTGTACTGGGCATTTGCGTCGATCTTCTGATCGCGCCTACGCTTTCTCTCTCTCAGAGGGCGCCGGATTGTTCCGGCGCCCTTTTTGTTTGAACGCTGGCCTGTCGTTTCGCATCGAGAGGACTACCGCGGCGACGATGTGAAATCAGCACTGCAATCGGGCGTAGATGTTCCATCACGTTTGCGCGCGCACGCCATCAAACAATTCGGAACGACCGGCTGTGCCGATGCGTTTTCCCGGCGTGACGAAACGAAAGAAAAAGGAGATCCCATGAAGAAGCTCGCACTTGGAGCCATTGCCGCAGGCGCGCTTGTTGCCGCGACGGCGGTGCCGGCGCTCGCGCAAGTGGATGTTTACGCAGGGCCAAGAGGCGTCGGCGTAGATATCGGAGCGCCGGGTTACCACGACGGGCCCGGTCTGTATCATCGCGGCTACTACAATCATGCGCCGGGATGGAATGGCGATGTGAGAGTCCATCGCCACCATGATTGGCACGGATACCGCGATGACCGGTAGGCATCAGCGTTAATACCACGCGGAGAAAAGGCCCCGGTCTGCGGGGCCTTTTCTTCGCCCTATCGCTGCACTGCACAAACCAGTGCGCGCACACTCGTTTGTGAACTCCGACTGACCGCTTTGTTTGTGGCGGATCGGCCAAGCCGGCGCAATGATGCGGAGAGGTCGGGAGGGGAGAACAAGCAAGGAGGCGTTCGTATGTCTTCTTCACATCTTCTCGTCGGCGCCAACGCGCCGGCCCAACTCGAAGTCAGACACATAACTCCGAGCGACGTATTGCAAGCGCTGGCGCGCGGCCTCGACGATTTTGCGGCTATGCCGAGCCACGCCTTGTTCCTCTGCGTGTTCTATCCGCTCATCGGGCTGTGCCTGATCGCATTCGTTTCCGGCGATGCGATGCTGCCGCTTGCCTTCCCGATCGCCGCCGGCTTCGCGCTGGTCGGGCCGTTCGCGGCGATCGGCCTTTACGAATTGAGCCGGCGGCGCGAGGCCGGCCTCGACACATCGTCGAATCATGCGCTTGATGTCCTGCATTCGCGCTCGATCGGCGCGATCCTTGCGCTCGGCATTCTGCTGATGCTCATCTTCTTGGTCTGGGTCGCGGTGGCCGACGCCATTTATGTTGCCAATTTCGGCTACAACGCGCCGGCTTCCGTCGGCAAATTCATCAGCGACATTTTCACGACCTCGGCCGGCTGGAACGTCATCGTTGTCGGCACGATCGTCGGATTTTTGTTTGCCGTCGTGGTGCTGACGATCAGCGCCATCTCCTTCCCCTTGTTGCTCGACCGCGATGTCGGCGCTGCCGTCGCGGTTTTCACCTCCATCCGCGTCGTGCTCGCCAACCCGGTTACGATGGCGTTGTGGGGCCTGATTGTTGCCTTCCTGCTGGTGGCGGGCTCTCTGCCATTCTTCCTCGGCCTGACGGTCGTCATGCCCGTGCTCGGCCATGCGACTTGGCATCTCTATCGCAAGGCCGTCGCGTCCGATGCCGTGCCGAGTGCCGAGCATCAGGAGGACGAGCGGCCGCGGCCGCAACGCTACGCGGCAGACTTCCCCGCCGCGCTGTTTCCGACGCGGCGTTAGAAGCACCATCCATCAGCGCTTGCCGCCACGGCGGCGGCCGGGACAATCCCGGCGGCCACCGGGACGAAAGCGGTTGCGCTGGTCGTTGGATGACTCGCTAATTTGTTTGTCTGAGCGGCGCAAATCCCTATCATATCTCCCGCCAATGACAGCTCCGCGCATGCGCGCGCAGCAAACAAAAATGCGATGACGCTTGCGACGGGCAGCGCCGCAAGGTCGACAAAAGAGCGACGAAGGGGGAAGCCGCTCGATGCTGGGCGACCTGTTGCAGCGCAAGCCCTATAACGCTGTCACGGATTTCGTCGATGCGCCGGTCGCTCGCGGTCTTGCCGAAAAGATCGCTTTCATCGACGCGAAACGTTCGCTTAGCTACGGCGAATTGCAAAAGCGTACGTGCCGTTTCGCGACAGCACTGGCCGATCTCGGACTCAAACCTGAGGAACGGCTCGCCCTCCTGCTCTACGACACTATTGATTTTCCGGTTGCTTTTTGGGGCACGCTGCGTGCCGGCATTGTGGCGCTGCCGCTCAACACGTTGCTCACGGCGGAGCAATACGCCTACATTCTCGCTGACAGCCGCGCGTCCGCGATCGTCGTCGCCGCGCCGCTGGCCAAGACCCTCGTTCCTATTCTCGATCGACTGCCGCAGCTGCGAACAGTCATTCTCGTCGATGGCGACGCGAACGCGCGCGCCGCGCTTGCCCCCCGCGAGGTTTGCGATTTTGCCGATCTCGTCGGCGGCGGAGCAGTCAAAGTGTTTGCCGCGCCGACACTGTCGGACGAAGTCGCGTTCTGGATGTACACTTCCGGTTCGACCGGGGAACCGAAAGGCGTCAAGCACATCCACACGACGCCGATGGCCGCCGCGCGCCTGATGGGGCACCGCGTGATCGGCATTCGCGAGGACGACGTCGTCTTCTCGGCGGCGAAGCTCTTCTTTTCCTACGGCATGGGTAACGCCATGGCGTTCCCGATGTCGGTCGGCGCTACAACAGTGTTGCTATCGCAAAGGCCGACGCCGGAAGCGGTGTTCGAGGTACTACGCCGGCATCGGCCGACGGTATTCTTCGGCGTACCCACGCTGTTCGCCATGCTGCTGGCACACAAGGATATGTGCCGCGGCGCAGGCTCCGACCGTTTGCGGCTCGCCATTTCCGCCGGCGAAGCGCTGCCCGCGCCGCTTGGCGAGCGCTGGCGCGCCACGGCCGGCGTCGATGTCCTTGACGGCATCGGCTCGACCGAGATGTTTCAAACTTTCCTCAGCAATCAGCCCGGCGATATCCGCTTCGGCACGACCGGCAAGCCGGTGCCGGGTTACGAACTCAAGATCGTCGATGAGCACGGCACTGCCGTCGCCGACGGCGAAATCGGCGAGCTCACTGTGTGCGGACCGACCGCCGGCGAAGGCTACTGGAACCAGCGCGCCAAAAGCCGGCGCACCTTCGCTGGCGAGTGGACTTACACCGGCGATAAGTTCTTCCGCGACGCCGACGGCTACTATCACTATTGCGGCCGCACCGACGACATGTTCAAGGTCAGCGGCATGTGGGTGTCGCCGTTCGAAGTGGAGGCGGCGCTCGCCTCGCACGAAGCCGTGCTCGAGGCCGCCGTCATCGGCAAGGAAGATTCCGACGGCCTCATCAAGCCGAAGGCGTTCATCGTGCTGCGCAACGGCTACGCCGAGAGCGAACAATTGATCGAGAAGCTGCGCGTGCACGTCAAGGCATCCGCCGGCCCGTGGAAATATCCGCGCTGGATCGATATTCGGTCCGATCTGCCGCGCACCGCGACCGGCAAAATTCAGCGTTTCAAGCTCCGGGAATTGGACAGCCTGGGCAGCTAGGGGAGCCGCCAGCGCCATCGCCTTGTTCCGCTCATTCCGAAAGCGGAAATCCAGCTGGGTCCCCGCCTGCGCGGGGACGAGCGGACGGTAACTAGCCGACTAACTGACTTCCTCTACAACTCAAACAGCCGCTGCACCAGCCGGCGCGCCAGCACGCCGGCGACGCGGCGGCGGTAATGGCCGGGCGTAAAAGTCGTCTTCATCGCCATGATCTGATCGCGGACGAGCGCGTCGAGCCCGGCAAGCACTCCCGCATTCAGCGGACCAGCGCAGAGTGCTGCGGTGCCTGAAAGCCGCACCGGCCGCGGATTGGTGCCGGTGAACGCGACGCGCAGATCCGCGAGCGTATCGCCGTCGCGGCGCAGCGCGACAGCAACGCCGGCGACCGGATACTCGATCGAGCGGCGGATACGGATCTTGTCGTAGGCGGAGCGAAGTCCCGGCGTGTTCCGGACGCGTGCCGCAGTGATGATCTCGCCGGGCCGCAACGCCAGGAAATGCTTGCCGTCGCCGCGGGTCTCCGTCACTGGCTCATCCTGCCGCGCGTAGCCGATATAAAGATCAGCAAGCGAGAGCGTTCGCTGGCCGGAAGGCCCGGCAATGTCGATCTCGGCGTCAAAGACGAGCAGCGCCGGCGCGACATCGCCGCTGAACGTGGCGAAAGCACACGCCACGGCTCTTTGGCGCCACATGGCAGATGTCGCCGGTCGTCTTCAGACAATGACGATTGGCCTCACGCCACCATTCGCTCTGATTGTAGAAGATGCAGCGGGTATCGAGCGCAAGATTGCCGCCGACTGTGCCCATATTGCGATGCGTCGGCCCGGCAATGTGACCGGCCGCCTGCGCCACCGCCGGATAGTGCCGCATCACATCCGGGTGCGCCGCCACTTCGGACAACGTCACCGCCGCGCCGATCTCGAGCTTATGCGCATCGGCCCTGATTTCGCGCAGCTCGGAAACGTCATTGATCTCGATCAGCACCGGCGGCGCGACAATGCCGCGCCGGATATTCACCATCAGATCGGTGCCGCCGCCGAGCATGCGGCTCTCGGGATGCGCCGCCCGCGCGGCCATCAGCTCCGCCAGCGTGCGCGGCCTGATCAGATCAAAGGACGGCAGCGCGTCCATCAGGCGTTTCCGCCATTGGTCTTGCGCCCCCGCGCCCGTTTCTCGAGCGCGGCAAAGACGCGATCGGGCGTTACCGGCAGGTCGTTGAAGCGAAGCCCGGTCGCATCCGCAATCGCATTGGTGAGCGCCGGCAGGAATGCGGCGAGCGAGCCCTCGCCTGCTTCCTTCGCGCCGAATGGTCCATGCGGATCGTTGCTCTCGACGATGCCGACTTCGATCGGCGGCGAATCCTGGATGGTCGGCACGCGATAATCCAGCATGTTGGCTGTAAGCAGGAGCCCATCGTAGTAACCGGTTTCCTCGCTCATCGCCTGGCCCATGCCCATCCAGACCGAGCCTTGGACCTGGCCCTCGACCGAGAGCCGGTTGAGCGCCTTGCCGCAATCGTGCGCGACCCAAACCTTGTCGACGGTGACGACGCCCGTCTCTTCGTCGACGCTGACTTCGACCACCTGCGCCGAATAGCTGTAGCCCATCGTGCCGCCGATGGCGGCGCCGCGATATTTCTTGCCGCCGTGCGATTCCGGAATGGTCGAGTAATTGCCGGTGACGGTGATCGTGCCGCTGTCCTTGAGCGCCTCGGTGACCACTTCGCCGAAGGTCAAACCCTTGTCCTGCGCGCCGGCGCGATAGAGTTCGCCCAGGCATTCGATCTCGTCCGGCTTCGCTTCAAGCTTCCGCGCCGCCGCGGCGATCAGCACTGCTTTCAAATTGTTGGCCGCATCGATGGCGGCGTTGCCGACCAAAAAAGTAACACGCGACGAATAGGAGCCGTTGTCCTTCGGCACCACGTCGCTGTCTCCGGTGACAATGCGGATGCGGGAGAGATCGAGCCCGAGCACTTCGGCGACGCTCTGGACCAGCACAGTCGAGGAGCCCTGCCCGATATCGGCAGCGCCGGTGAGCAGCACAATCGAGCCGTCGAAATCGAGTTTCAGCTTGACGGTCGCATGCGGCTCGCCGGTCCAGTTCACGGGCTTCGAGGCGCCGCTGATATAATGCGAGCAGGCCATGCCCAAACCTTTGCTAATTCCGTTGCTGATGCCGTTCCCCTTCGGCAGCTTGCCCTTGCGCTCCTTCCAGCCGCTCTCGCGTTCGACCCAGTCGAGGCACTCCGGCAGGCCGTAGCTGTTCACCATCAAATCATTGTCGGTGAACGTCGGCGCCGCCGGCATCAGATTGGCGCGGCGAACGGCAAACGGATCGAGACCGAGCGCGTTCGCCATGTCGTCGAGCAGGCTTTCGAAGGCGAAGCGAACATCGACCGTCCCGTGGCCCCGAAAGGCGCCGCATGGCGGCGTGTTGGTCAGCACGCGCTTGCCGATATATTTGACATTGTGCAGATCGTAGATCGCATACAGCATCGAACCGGAATAAAGGATGGTGACGACACCGTAGCCCGAATGCGCGCCGCCGCGCTGGACGCACTCGCATTCGACCGCAGTAATGCGCCCGTCCTTGCGCATCCCGAGCTTCAGCCGGACATCGGTCTCCGGCCGGCCCCGATGGGTGATGAACGTCTCCTCGCGGTTGATCACCGTGCGCACGCAGCCACGCGCTTTGCGCGCAAGCAGCGCCGTGATCAGCTCGACATTGAGCGTCTCGGTACGGCAGCCGAAGCCGCCGCCGACATAGGGCTTGACCACGCGGATGCGCGACATGTCCATGCCGAGGATCTGCGACAGCATGAGGTGCACGTAGTACGGGACCTGCGTCGAGGCGTGCACGGTGATGCGCTCGCGCTCGGCATCGTAATCGGCGATGGCCGCGTGCATCTCCATCTGGTTCTGGCAAACTTCCGGGCAGTTGTAAGTGCCCTCGCGCACCACATCGGCTTCGGCGAAAGCCGCATTGACATCGCCGAGCTCGAAATAAACATCGCGCTCGATATTGTGCGGCCGGTGCTTATGCAGATCGACGGCATCGGACGCCATCGCCGCCTGCGCGGTGTGATAGGCCGGCAGTTCGCGGACTTTCAGCTTGATGCGCTTGAGCGCTTCCTTGGCGGTCGCGTCGTCGATCGCGGCCACAGCAGCGACCGGTTCGCCGCAATAACGCACACGCTCGCGTGCCAGCGGATGTTCGGTGCGCGCAATCGGCAAAACGCCGAAGCCCTTGTCGCAATCGGCGCCGGTGACGACGGCCTTCACACCCGGCAGCTTCTCGGCCTCCGATACGTCGACGTCAAGGATTTCGGCATGCGAATAGGGGCTGCGGAAGATGCGCCCCGCAAGCATCCCGAGCCCGACAAAGTCGGCGGTATATTTGGCGCGGCCGGAAACCTTTTCCGGCCCGTCCACCAGCGGCACGTATTCGCCGATCGTATGCGCCGGCACGATCTCGTTCATGGCGAGGTTCCAGCGGCGTGCAGATCGGCCGCATATTTCACCGCTTCGATGATTTTCACATAGCCGGTGCAGCGGCAGATATTGCTGCCGAGCGCTTCGCGGATTTCGTCGTCGGTCGGGCGCGGATTACGTCGCAACAATCCCGCCGACGCCATGATGAATCCCGGCGTGCAATAGCCGCATTGCGAACCGAGCTTTTCATGAAAGCCGCGCTGCACGGCCGAGAGCCGGCCGCCGCTCATGAGCGACTCGACCGTATCGACGCGCCGACCCTCGACGCTCGCGGCCAATGTCAGACAGGAAAGGCGCGGCTGATCGTCGACCAGAACAGTGCAAGCGCCACACTCGCCGCCATCGCAACCGGTTTTCGTTCCGGTCAGGCCGACGAATTCCCTCAAATAGTCCAGCAATAAGATGTTTTCAGATATCGCGTCGACTGCGTGCGCGGCCGTTGAGCGTGAATTGGAGAATGCGCGCCATACGGCTCCAATACAGCGTTTCCCACGAAGCGTTTTTTGTTGCGCGGATTCCATATCAGCATCCGCCATCCGGTTCAAACCGGTCATCGCAGCAAACGTGCACCGCGACCCATTGCGCTTCGCCGCGGAACTCGCGACTGCGTCGCGGGGCATCGGCGGTGCGTTGAACAAGAAGGCGGACGCGTGGCGGCGCTAGGCCGCTCAAGAGCGGAAAAGCCCGGCCAGCCAGGCTCAAGAAACCCGGCCAACGGCTGGCTGATGCGGGCCGCGTCGCGGCGCACGCGTTCAATCCAGAATTGTCGTCGGCTCTCCAACTCTCCCGATGGCGGCAGGCCATAGGGCGAAAATTCAGGCAGCATGCAGGGAAATCTTCCCAAATCTGCTTGCTCAAAATTTCGGCATGGGTTCTCGACGAATTTTTGTGACAACGCCCACGGATTAGGCACAGCCGGTGGTGGAATCGGATTCAAATTGGGCGCAATCGCTCCGCGCAGCCCGAAGGTTCACAGAAATAGCTGAGGCCAGCCAAAGGCTTAGATCACGCAACGGATTGGCACGCTCCTTGCGATTTCTCTCTTACGCGACGGCACCGGGCCGTACGCGCGCGTCTAAACAGAGGACATCGCGATGCTAAAATCCATTGGCGCGGTCGGAGAACGACCGCGGGGCCGCCGCTGGCTTGCCGCTGCGGCGGGTCTTGCCCTCGGCCTCACTGCGGCACTGCCCGCAAAGGCCGAAGAGACGATCAAAGTTGGAATTCTCCATTCCCTGTCCGGCACCATGGCCATCAGCGAGACGACGCTGAAGGACGTGATGCTCATGCTGATCGAAGAGCAGAACAAGAAGGGCGGCGTGCTCGGCAAGAAGCTCGAAGCCGTCGTCGTCGACCCGGCGTCCAACTGGCCGCTGTTCGCCGAAAAGGCGCGCGAGCTGATCAGCAAGGACAAGGTCTCGGTCGTGTTCGGCTGCTGGACGTCGGTGTCGCGCAAGTCGGTGCTGCCGGTGTTCAAGGAGCTCAACAGCATCCTGTTCTACCCGGTGCAGTACGAGGGTGAGGAGAGCGAGCGCAACGTGTTCTACACCGGCGCCGCGCCGAACCAGCAAGCCATCCCCGCGGTCGATTACCTGATGAGCGCGGACGGCGGCTCGGTGAAGCGCTGGGTGCTGGAAGGCACCGACTACGTCTATCCGCGCACCACCAACAAGATCCTCGAAGCCTACCTCAAGCAAAAAGGGGTGAAGGACGAGGACATCATGATCAACTACACGCCGTTCGGCTTCGCCGACTGGCAGACCGAAGTCTCGAAGATCAAGGCCTTCGGTTCGGCCGGCAAGAAGACGGCGGTAGTGTCCACTATCAACGGCGACGCCAACGTGCCGTTCTATAAGGAGCTGGGCAACCAGGGCCTCAAGGCGACCGACATCCCGGTCGTGGCGTTCTCGGTCGGCGAAGAAGAGCTCGCCGGTCTCGACACCAAGCCGCTGGTCGGCCATCTCGCCGCCTGGAATTACTTCGAGTTGATCAAGACGCCGGCGAACGAGGCCTTCATCAAAGAGTGGCACGACTTCATCAAGAACCCGAAGCGCACCACCAATGACCCGATGGAAGCCCACTATATCGGCTTCGCCATGTGGGTGAAGGCGGTCGAGAAGGTAGGCAGCACCGATCCCGACAAGGTGATCGATGCGCTTCCCGGCACCGAGGCCCCGAATCTCACCGGCGGCGTATCGAAGTTGCTGCCGAACCATCACATCACCAAGCCGGTCTTCATCGGCGAAATTCGCCCGGACGGCATGTTCGACGTGGTGTGGAAGACCAAGGACCTCGTTCCCGGCGCCGCCTGGTCGGCGTACCTGCCGGGTTCGAAGGATCTCGAGGCCGATTGGGTGACGCTCAAGTGCGGCAACTACAATACCGTCACCAAAAAGTGCGGTGGCGCTTCCTAATATCGGCTATGAAGTGAACCGCGCGGGAAGGCGGCGTACCGCCTTCCCGCATCAATCTGCCGCCGGGCCCTGGACACGATGCGTTTTTGCCGAGCTAGCCTCGTCGCTCTGCTATTCGCGCTCAGCGCGATCCTGACCTGTACGGTCGCAAGGGCAGCAAGCCTCGAAGAGGCGCTGACGCATTTCACCTCCGACGATTTCAGTGAGACATCGACCGGTATCAAAGACGTTGCCGCCAGCGGCAGTCCGCGCGCCGAAGCCATTCTGCGCGCCTTGCAGGACGGCCAGTTGCTGTACAGCGCCCAAACGAAGGCGGTGTATATCAAAAGCAGTTCCGGAAAGCTGCTCGACGCCGCCAGCGGACAGCCGATCAGCGGCGATGCGCCGGCCGATGCCGACAATGTGCGCATCAACAACCGGCTGCGCGGCGCGATCGAAGCCGCGCTCGGCGGCCTCACCCTCCTCGCCAGCGATCCGAGCGTGCGTCTTGACGCCGCGCAAGCGGTGTTCAAATCGCGCCAGGTCAGCGTGCTACCGACGATCGAGACAGCTTTAGCCAAGGAGCAGGATGCGCGGGTCAAGCGCGCCCTCACCGAGGCGCGCGCGGCGATCATCCTGTCCAGCGACAAAGGCAGTGAGGACGACAAGCTCGCGGCCGTCGAGGTTATCCGTCAACGCGGCGATCAGGATGCTCTTGGGCTGCTCTCCAGCCTGCCAGCCGACGTGCCCGCGCCGGTCGCGAAGAGCGCTGCAGCCGCAGTTGGGGCCATCAAGAACAGCCTTGTCGTGTGGGAAGCGGTGCAGAATGCCTGGTACGGCATCTCGCTCGGCTCGGTGCTGCTGCTGGCCGCCATCGGGCTTGCCATCACCTTCGGGGTGATGGGCGTCATCAACATGGCGCACGGCGAAATGGTGATGATCGGCGCCTATGTGACCTTCGTCGTGCAGGACATCATCCGCGCACGAAATCCCGCGCTGTTTGACTACTCGCTCGCCATCGCCATCCCGGCCTCTTTTCTCGTAGCCGGTTTCATCGGCATTTTGATCGAACGTTGCATCATCCGTTTCCTTTACGGTCGGCCGCTGGAAACGCTGCTGGCGACCTGGGGCCTGTCGCTGATCCTGCAGCAAGCCGTGCGCACCGTGTTCGGACCGAACAACCGCGACGTTGGCAATCCGTCGTGGATGAGCGGCGCTTTCGATTTCGGCGGCATCACCATCACCTACAACCGCCTTTGGATCATCTGCTTTGCGCTCGCCGTCTTCATCGCGCTGCTGGCGCTCCTGCGCTACACGCGCTTCGGCCTGGAGATGCGGGCGGTCACCCAGAACCGGCCGATGGCGGCGTCGATGGGCATCCGCACATCGAGAGTCGATGCGCTCACCTTCGGGCTTGGCTCCGGCATCGCCGGCATGGCCGGCGTGGCGCTCTCGCAAATCGATAACGTCAGCCCCAATCTCGGCCAGGGCTACATCATCGACAGCTTCATGGTCGTGGTGTTCGGCGGCGTCGGCAATCTGTGGGGCACGCTGGTCGGCTCGTTCGTCCTCGGCATCGCCAACAAGTTCCTCGAGCCTTATGCCGGCGCGGTACTCGGCAAGATCGCGATTCTTGTGCTCATCATCTTGTTTATCCAGAAGCGGCCGCGCGGCATGTTCGCCCTTAAGGGGCGCGCGGTGGAAGCATGACCCCGAACCGTTTTCCTCACCTCTCCCCAGCGGGAAGAGGTCGCGCCAAAGGCGCGGGTGAGGGGGCTCTGCGATCAGGGCCCGATCTCCGAACCCCCTCACCCCGACCCTCTCCCCCTTGGGGAGACGGAGCTCGCGGAGTTATTCCGTGACTCATATTCTCATCCGCTCGCTCGATCGCGGCGCCACCGCGTTCCTGATCGCCATTGCGGCAATTGCGATCCTGATACCGGTGCTACATCTGGCGCTGCCGCCAACCTCGCCTTTTCACGTCCCGACCTATCTGATCTCGCTGTTCGGCAAATATGCCTGTTACGCGCTGTTGGCGCTTTCAATCGACCTGATCTGGGGCTTTTGCGGCATCCTCTCGCTCGGCCACGGCGCCTTCTTCGCGCTCGGCGGCTACGCCATGGGCATGTATCTCATGCGGCAGATCGGCACCCGCGGCGTCTATGCCGATCCGACCCTGCCGGATTTCATGGTGTTCCTGAACTGGAAAGAGCTGCCGGTCTATTGGTACGGCTTCCAGTATTTTCCCTACGCGGCGCTAATGGTGGTGCTGGTGCCGGGCGTTCTCGCTTTCGTATTCGGCTGGTTCGCGTTTCGCAGCCGCGTCACCGGCGTTTATCTGTCAATCATCACCCAGGCGCTGACCTTTGCGCTCATGCTCGGCTTCTTCCGCAACAATTTCGGCTTCGGTGGCAATAACGGGCTGACTGACTTCAAAGACATTCTCGGTTTCAACGTGCAGGCGGAGTCGACGCGCACGGCGTTGTTCTCGATCACCTGCGTAGCGCTGATGCTGGCCTTTCTGTTGTGCCGCGCTCTGATCACCTCGAAATTCGGCAAGGTGCTCATCGCCATCCGCGATGCTGAAGCGCGCGCGCGGTTCCTCGGCTATCGCGTGGAATCTTACAAGCTGTTCGTCTTTACGCTCTCGGCCTGCATGGCCGGCGTCGCCGGCGCGCTGTACGTGCCGCAGGTCGGCATCATCAATCCGAGCGAGTTCGCACCCGGCAATTCCATCGAGGCCGTGATCTGGGTCGCCGTCGGCGGCCGCGGCACGCTGACCGGCGCGGTCATCGGCGCGGTTCTGGTGAATTACGCCAAGACCTTCTTCACCTCCGGGTTCCTCGCACCCTACTGGCTGTTCATGCTCGGCGCGTTGTTCGTTCTTGTCACACTATTGTTGCCGCGCGGCATCGTCGGCACCATGCGGCATTGGAATGCGCTGCGCCGCGATCGCGCTTCGGCGGCCGCCGAGGACGGCGTGAGGGAGCCGCTGCCAGCGGAATAATTCATGGAAGCGCTCACCAGTTCGCTCCTTTATCTGAACGGCGTCACCGTCTCCTTCGACGGCTTCAAGGCGCTCAACAATCTCTCGTTTGCGATCGAGGCTGGCGAGATGCGCGCCATCATCGGGCCGAACGGCGCCGGCAAGACCACCATGATGGACGTGGTCACCGGCAAGACCCGGCCGGACCTCGGCGATGTCATGTTCGACGGTTCCTACGATCTCACACGCCTCGACGAAGCCGAGATCGCCGAGCTCGGCATCGGGCGGAAATTCCAGAAGCCGACCGTCTTCGAAAGCCAAACCGTCAACGACAATCTCGAACTTGCGCTCAAGTCCGATCGCCGGGCGCGGGCCGCTTTATTCTGGCGCGAAAGCCCCGACGAACGCCGGCGCATCGATCAGTTGCTCGAAATCATTCGTCTGACCCCCGTGCGCCATCGGCTCGCCGGCAGCCTCTCGCACGGCCAGCGGCAGTGGCTCGAAATCGGCATGCTGCTCGCTCAGGAGCCCAAGCTTCTTCTGGTCGATGAACCGGTTGCCGGCATGACCGACGTGGAAACGCAGCAGACGGCGGAACTGCTCAAGGAGATCAACCGCGACCGCACGGTGGTGGTGGTCGAACACGACATGGCCTTCGTCCGCGAGCTCGGCGTCAAGGTCACTTGCCTGCACGAAGGCTCGGTGCTCGCCGAAGGCACGATCGATCAGGTGTCGGCGAACGAGCGGGTGGTCGAAGTGTATTTGGGACGGTAGCGATCATGCTAGACGTCAACGCCATCGATCTGCACTACGGCGCTGCGCAGGCCCTGCGGGCGGTCTCGCTCAAGGCCGAGCCGGGCAAGGTCACCTGCGTGCTCGGCCGTAACGGTGTCGGTAAGACAAGCCTGCTCGACGCGCTCGCCGGTCAGCATTCGGTCACGCGCGGCACCATCACCTGGGAAGGCCACGACATTACCGCGCTGCGGCCGCCCGAGCGCGCCCGGCGCGGAATTTCTTACGTGCCGCAGGGCCGCGAAATCTTCCCGCTGCTGACCGTCGAGGAAAACCTGCGCACCGGCTTTGCGCCGCTCAAGCGCGAGGAGCGCACCATCCCGGACGACGTATTCACGCTGTTTCCGGTGCTCAAGGACATGCTGCGCCGGCGCGGTGGCGACTTATCCGGCGGTCAGCAGCAGCAGCTTGCGATCGGCCGCGCACTCGTCATGCGGCCGCGGCTCTTGCTGCTCGACGAACCGACCGAAGGCATTCAGCCCTCGATCATCAAGGATATCGGCCGCGCCATTTCCTACCTGCGCTCGCTCGGCAAGATCGCCATCGTGCTGGTCGAACAATATCTCGACTTTGCGCAGGAACTCGGCGACTATTTCGCGGTCATGGAACGCGGCGCCGTCGTCTATGCGTCCGCTCGCGCGGAGCTCGACGAAGGCGCCTTGAAGCGCGCGATGGCTATTTGACCGGATTTTTGGCGTAGCTTGATTTTTGCCGTGGGGTCGAGACTTGCTTGCGGGCACGCCGGCACAAAGTGAAATTTTCGCCGGTAATCGGGCCATCAGCCGAATTGCGCTTTCGGTAGCGGCTGACGCCGACCGCAGCCGCCGTCAACGCGTGCACGAGGAGGGCGCGCTGCGGGTGCGCTTTCCGAATGTCTCCAACAGAGACGCTCTCGAAGCCGTCATCGTCAACACCGCCGGTGGCATGGCGGGCGGCGATCGTTTCGACTTGGATATTGCGGTCGGCTCCGGCGCGAAGCTCACGGTCACCACGGCGGCCGCGGAAAAAATCTATCGCTCGCTCGGACCGGACACCGAAATTCGCGTGAAGCTCGACATCGGTTCCGGCGGCACGCTCGGCTGGCTGCCGCAGGAGACGATCCTCTTTGATCAAATCCGGCTGCGCCGCTCTATCGAGGCCGATCTAGCGCCTGACGCAAGCCTGCTTTTGGCCGAAGGCGTCGTCTTCGGCCGGTCGGCCATGGGCGAGACGCTGGCGCATGGCCATTTTTTCGATCGTTGGCGGGTGCGGCGCGCAGGCGCGCTCATCTTTGCCGAAAGCCTCCGCTTGGATGATGCGATCGCGGAGCGACTCAGCCAACGGGCGGTCGCCGGCGGCGCGGTTGCGATCGCTAGCGTCCTCAAGGTCCCCGGCGATGACGCGGCGGTTGCGGCCGTGCGCGCGAAAGAGAAGGATTTCGCGGGCGAAGTCGGCGTTTCAGCGTGGAACGGCCTTGCCCTGGCGCGGCTCGTGGCGCCCGACGGCGCCGCGCTCCATCGCGACCTGATTGCCGTTTTGACCGCATTCGGCAATATGCCGCTGCCGCGATTGTGGCTGAACTGAAGGCCGACTTATGAATCTCACACCGCGCGAAAAGGATAAGCTTCTGATCGCCATGGCGGCGATGGTGGCGCGGCGCCGGCTCGAGCGTGGCGTCAAGCTCAACCATCCGGAAGCCATCGCGCTGATCTCCGATTTCATTCTGGAAGGCGCCCGCGACGGCCGCACGGTAGCCGAGCTCATGGAAAAAGGCGCGCACGTCATTTCGCGTAGCCAGGTGATGGACGGCATCGCCGAAATGATCCCGGAGATTCAGGTGGAAGCCACCTTTCCGGACGGCACCAAGCTCGTCACCGTGCACGAGCCGATACGATGAATTCTTCCCGTCATTCCGGGGCGCCACCAACGGTCCGGCCCGAAGTGGCCGGTCCGATGACAAGCTCCGTGGCGAGCCCGGAATCTATAACCACAGGTCAGCGAATATGGATTCCGGGCTCCTCGCGTCGCTCGGCCCCGGAATGACGAATAGCAAAAGGCAGCGCAGATGATCCCCGGCGAATATTTCATCAAAGACGGCGAGATCGAGCTCAACAAAGGCCGTAAAGGCCTGACGCTCACCGTCTCGAATACCGGCGACCGGCCGATCCAGGTCGGATCCCATTACCACTTCTTTGAAACCAACCCGGCGCTGCGGTTCGACCGCAAGAAGGCGCGCGGCATGCGGCTCGATATTCCGGCCGGAACGGCGATTCGCTTCGAGCCTGGTCAGACGCGCGACGTGAATCTTGTGGCGCTCGCCGGCACGCGCACCGTCTACGGCTTTCGCCAGGATGTCATGGGAAAGTTGGAAAAAGGAAAGTCGCAAAAATCATGACGAGCGGACTTGCGCAAGCCCGCCCGTCACGTTCTCAGCGCTGCTACCGCGGCTGGGACCAGGACCAAATCAGCTTTTGGTGCGACGCTGGTAGCGGCTTCAGCACCAGGCCGATTTGACCTTGGCGATCTCTCTCATTCGGTGGAACCAAACGCGAGCGATCTGAAAATCATGATACTGCAGAAGCCGCGTGAAGCAAGCAAAAGCGTGCATGGGGCGCTGGTGCAACGCAGTGGGGATAACGTTGGGGATTTGTTGAAACCGGAGGACCCGCATGACCGGTGCAGCGAATACGGCAGTTCCAGCAAAGACGGAGATCGGCCTGGTTTTGCAGGGCGGCGGCGCGCTCGGCGCTTACGAATGGGGCGCCATCACCGCTTTGTTTGACGTGATCGATGAGGCGATCGGCAGCGGACAAGATATCACGCTTCGCGTCGTCACCGGCGTATCGATCGGAGCCATCAACGCTGCCTGCGTGGTCGGGGCTACCGACCGCGCCGACGCGCGCAACCGGCTCGGCGCGATGTGGGGCGATTTCATGATCGACCTGCCCTACTTGCCGCCCTCGGCAAATCGCGACCTCGCCCTCTACAATGTCCCGCATTTTTACACCTATCGCTCCGACCTGTTAGCGGCGCCGACCTGGACGTACCTCTACGAAACGCATCAATTGTTGGAGACATTGTCGGAGCACGTCGATTTCGATGCGCTCAATGCCAACAAAACGGCCTTCGTGATTACCGCGGTGGATGTGGAAAGCGGCGTGCTGACCCGGTTCACCAATCAAAAAGTCGGCGACACCGAGCCGACCACAATCGAGCCGCACCACGTCTTGGCGAGCGGCAGCATCCCGCCGCAATTTCCCTGGACCGACATCAGCGCCGGCGACGGCAATGTGTGTCACTACTGGGACGGCGGCATCGTCGACAACACGCCGCTCGGCGATGCGATCGATGCGTTCAGTTCCGATCCCGGCGTTACGCGGCTGCTGGTGGTCATGAACCTGTTCCCGCAGACCGCGTCCCTCCCCCGCTCGCTGACCCAAGTGAACGAGCGGCTCGATCAGCTTCGCTTCGGCAATCGCCTGCGCCAGGACAGCAGCACCGCGCGGCAGATGAATGCGCTGATAGCGACCATTCAGGATCTTTCGGCGTTCCTTTCCGGGCCGTTGCCTGATGACCTGCAAAAGCGGGTCGACAAAGCCAACGCCTATAAGCTGGTGAAACTGATCGAGATCTCGCTGACAGCCGATGCGGTTACCGACGATCCCAACAGCTTTCGCGATTTTTCACGCGACGGCATCGTCGCGCGCCGCGACGCCGGTCGCCGGATCGCGCTTTCCGCACTGCGCCCCACCTTCCACAGCCAACTCGCCGCCTGACAAGGAGCCTTCGATGCCGTCACACATTTCGCGTTCGGTCTATGCCGATATGTTCGGACCGACGACAGGCGACCGCGTGCGGCTTGCCGACACCGACCTCATCATCGAAGTGGAAAAAGACTTTTGCAGCTACGGCGAGGAAGTGAAATTCGGCGGCGGCAAGGTGATCCGCGACGGCATGGGCCAGAGCCAGATCACCAACAAGCAAGGCGCGGTCGATACCGTCATCACCAACGCGCTGATCGTCGATCACTGGGGCGTCGTCAAAGCCGATGTCGGCATCAAGGACGGAAATATTTTCGCGATCGGCAAGGCCGGCAATCCGGACATTCAGCCCGGCGTCACTATCGTCATCGGCCCCGGCACCGAGGTGATCGCCGGCGAAGGCAAGATCCTCACCGCCGGCGGCTTCGACACGCATATTCATTTCATCTGCCCGCAGCAGGTTGACGAAGCGCTGATGTCGGGCGTCACCTCGATGCTCGGCGGCGGCACCGGCCCTGCGCACGGCACGTTCGCCACCACCTGCACGCCCGGCCCCTGGCATATCGCGCGCATGATCCAGGCGGCCGACGATTTTCCGGTGAACCTCGGCTTTGCCGGCAAGGGCAATGCCTCGCGGCCGGCGGCGCTCGAGGAAATGATCAAGGCCGGCGCCTGCGCGCTCAAGCTGCACGAGGACTGGGGCACGACGCCTGCGGCCATCGACTGCTGTCTGTCGGTCGCGGACGACTACGATATCCAAGTCATGATCCACACCGACACGCTCAACGAATCCGGTTTCGTCGAGGACACGATCAAGGCCTTCAAGGGCCGCACCATTCACGCCTTCCACACCGAAGGCGCCGGCGGCGGACATGCGCCCGACATCATCAAAATCGCCGGGCTGAAGAACGTGCTGCCGTCGTCGACCAATCCGACGCGGCCCTACACGCGCAACACCATCGACGAACATCTCGACATGCTGATGGTGTGTCACCATCTCGATCCGTCAATCGCCGAGGATCTCGCCTTCGCCGAAAGCCGCATCCGCAAGGAAACGATCGCGGCGGAAGATATCCTGCACGATATCGGCGCGCTGTCGATGATGTCGTCGGACTCGCAGGCCATGGGCCGGCTCGGCGAAGTCATCATCCGCACCTGGCAGACCGCGGACAAGATGAAGAAGCAGCGCGGGCGCCTGAAGGAAGAGAAAGGCGACAACGACAATGTGCGGGTCAAGCGCTACATCGCCAAATACACCATCAATCCGGCGATCGCGCACGGCGTATCGAAGATCATCGGCTCGGTCGAGAAAGGCAAGCTCGCCGATCTCGTCCTATGGTCGCCGGCGTTTTTCGGCGTGAAGCCCGATTGCATCATCAAGGGCGGCTCGATTGTCGCCGCGCTGATGGGCGATCCGAACGCCTCAATCCCGACGCCGCAGCCGGTGCACTACCGGCCGATGTTCGGTGCTTATGGCCGGGCCCGCACGGCGTCTTCCGTTGTGTTCGCCTCGAAAGCGGCGGTCAAAGCCGGGCTCGGCAAAAAGCTCGGCATTCAGAAAGAGCTTGTCGCCGTGCAGAATACGCGCGGCAAGATCTCCAAGAAGAGCATGATCCACAACGACGCCACGCCGCAGATCGAGGTCGATGCGGAGACTTACGAGGTGCGGGCCGACGGTGAATTGCTGACCTGTGCGCCGGCCGAAACGCTGCCGATGGCGCAGCGCTACTTTTTGTTCTAGAGCGGGATGAGTTATGGTTGGACCGGCATCCCGCTCTAGCTTTTTGTTTGAGCATGATCTTTTCGGAAAACCGGATTCCACCCATCGGGTCAAAGCCCGAGGGCAAGCTTTTCCGGATCATGCTCTAGCCTCTGCGGCCGTTAGCGGCCGGGCTGTCGCGAGGTCGTGGGCCGATCTGAGTAGCTGCAATTCAAAACGGGGTAGCGGTGCGATGGGCTACGCGAAGCGCATAGCGTTGGGCGCGATGTTATTTGGGATCGTTCTCAGTCCAGTTTTTGCAATCGCGGAAGACGAAGATTCGTTTAGGTGCAACATCGGCCCCGTCACCAAAACATACGGTCAGGGGCAATGGCTGGTTTATAGCTGCAATGACGATAAAACTTTACTGATCGTCTCTGCGCCGGGTAACCCAGCCACGCCGTACTATTTCACATTGCTCCCGACTGATGCCGGCCATCGCCTGTTTGGCGATGGCACCGGCAAGAAGGAGGCGACTGCCGCCGCCTCCGAGCAACTCAAATCGCTGTCGGAAGAAGATATCGCGAATGTGATCAAAGAGACGAAAGAGGCGAAAGCGCCGAAGCAGTGACACTCTCGGACTTGCAGCGGCCATCGTGGCAGCTTCGACCGCACGACTATGCGGTTACGCGCCGGAGAGACAGGGACGATTACTCGGAACACAGTCGGAATTCCCGTCACTGATTGGATAGCTTGCCGTCGGATCTTATGCCGTCCCTGACGATCGTCAGGGCGGTCCCCACTTCTCCGTCATTCTCTACGCCAACTCAGCAGCTGCTGGCCTCCGGCGGGCAACAACTCCTGTTTCAAAGGCATCTCGACCACGAGCGTGTCGAATTCACCTAACGTCGCGCTTTTGATCAACGGCTCCTCCGGCAGTTTATCCGTCGGCTCGTACCATGGACGCCGTTCGGTCGCGCCCGCCTCGACCGCACGCGCGATGAGTTGGCCTATCTCCTCACCCTCCAACGGCACGAGTTTGTCGCCGTCGTCGTAGCGGAAGAGCTGTGGGCAGAAATAAAGCGCATGAATACGCGGATTAAATCCTTCGACCGCAATGAAATACTTTGTCCGCAAGAATGCGTCATATTTCTTGACGATCTTCTTTTCTTGCATCCAGCGGGCCACGCGAATGCGTCGCGGCGATGGGCCGACGATAGTGCCGGCCTCCAGCAAAATTGCCCAATCCTTACTGCTGCTGTTATCTGGATGGATGGGAACCAGATCGTGTGAAGGTTTCCTTCGAAAGAAGCTCACGGCACCCTCCATTGATGGCCCTTGCGGCCACGCATAACAATTCTCAATCCTCATCAAGTTTCGGGAAAACCATCACCGTTCCATTCGGTTCCGCCGAACAACCGCAGATCAAAATAGGGGGAATTTCGCGGTAAACTCCGGAGAGCAATGAGAAATAATCCGAACGCTATGCGAGCAATGATTGTCAATGGATCGTAATTTCATTGCCATCCGGATCGCATGCCGTCGCCGCCACCGCATGGTAATTTCGTCAAGCGCGGCGGAAAGCGCAGGAGCGCACAATGCTCGAAGGCGTGATGCTGCTGTGGTTCCTATTGGCCGCGCTGGCGCTGCTGTTCGTCGCAATCGACATCCGCTCGACGCCGGAATCTCCCGTTCTGAAATGGGGGTTCGTGCTGCTGACCGCCTATACCGGGGTGTTCGGCGCGTTCCTTTATGTTCTCGGCTGTCGCGAGCCCCTGCCCGGACTGCACGAACGCTACACCGCCGCGCGCTGGCGCCAGACGCTGGGATCGACCATGCATTGCGTCGCCGGCGACGGCCTCGGCATTCTCGCCGGCGCGGTGATTTCGAGCGTCGTCGGCATTGCCGGCTTGGCCGAGGTGGCCGTCGAATATGTTCTGGGCTTCGGCTTTGGTTGGACGATTTTTCAGGCGCTGTTCATGCGCGCCTCGGCCGGCGGCTCCTACCGGGCCGCGCTCGCCAATACATTCGTGCCCGAACTCCTGTCGATGAACTTTCTGATGGCCGGAATGGTGCCGACCGTGATGACGCTTCGGACGGTCATCAAATCAGCGAATGATCCGACAACGCCGCATTTCTGGTTCGTCATGTCGATGGGGCTCCTTGTCGGCTTTATCATCGCCTATCCGATGAACTGGTGGCTCGTCGCCAATCATCTCAAGCACGGCATGATGACGGTGCGCCCGACCGCTCAGCAGGCCGGGATGGCGGATCACGGCGCGCATGCCGGCATGGCACGCATGATGGAAGGCACGATGGAAGGGATGGGCGGCATGGCGCATGGCGGGTCTGGCATGTCCGTGGGTAGCGGCCAACCCACCCGGCCGCCGGTATCAATGATGACGCTGCTGTCCTTCCTGGTGCTGGCAGGGGGCGTGGCACTCGGCTTTCTGGTGCGGCTCGTGTGAGCGCTGGAAGGCGGTTCAGCGGCAGCGCAGCACCATCGTGCAGGCCGCCGGATACCACAAAGCCCCGTCCTTACAACTTTGCCGATCCGGCTTACCCCTTTTCAAGGAACGCGCATTGTAATGGCACTCGAAACATCCCGGACCGGCGGCATTCTTTCTAAGGCCGTTAGAGGTCGGACATGTCCGACACCGATCATGCGCAAGCTCCAACCGACGCACGTGGCAGTCAGCGTGCGCTGGTGCGCCGCTGCGGCTGGTATGTGAGCGCGATCGGCCAGCAATTGCGCGAGTGCACGGTTTGGGACGAATCCGAAACCGGCGCGCGTTTGGTGGTCGATGCGTCCGAAACGATCCCCGATATTTTCCACATCTACATGACGCTGGATTTCAGCTCCCGCCGGCGCTGCCGCGTGGTGTGGCGCTCGAAGACGCAGGTCGGCGTTGAATTTCTGCGCTGAAAACTGCGTGTTCGCTAAACGGGCCTGATCTTCTCTCGCCCGGCGACTGCCCTCTCGACGGCTCCCGGCCTGGCCGCTCACCAATTGTCAATTTTGAATCAACAGACCGCCGCCCCACGCTTTCGCGCAGCCGGGTTCCCAGGCAAGCTGGACCAACGCGACGCTACGCACGCAAGAGGGGGCGATTGGCATGGCTGCCGGCACTGATTTCGTTTTGGATGCTCTCATCCGCGAAGGGCTCGATCACTTGTTCATGGTCCCAGGCGGACTGGTCGATCCCTTTCTGCCGGCGCTTGCCCGGCATCCGGACCTAAAGCCGATCGTCGCCACCCATGAGGGCGGAGCCGCCTACATGGCCGACGGCTATGCGCGCGCCAGCGGCCGCTTTGGCGCTGCGCTGGGCATCGGCGGACCGGGGCTGTGCAATATGACGACCGCGGTAGCGGCGGCAAAGACGGATTCGTCTCCGGTCCTCATCCTCAGCGGCGAGATACCGGTCGACATGGAAGGTCTCGGCGAATTCCAGGACGCCAGCCAGGCGACGCTGGACGACACGGCCGTGATGAAGCCGCTGACCCGGCTCTCGACGACCGTCGCGAGCTCGCGCAATCTCAATCACTGGCTGCGCCACGGCCTCACCGCCATGCTGTCGCAACCGAGCGGGCCGGTGCATCTGTCCCTGACCCACGATACGCTCATGGCGGACTGCGCGGCGGAGTATGTGCCGGTCTCCGATTTCTTCACCCGCGTCGAGCCGCTGAGCCAACAGGCGGCCGTGCATGCCTTGGACCTGCTCGCAGGCACAAAGCGCATCGCGATCCTGGCCGGCGCCGGCGTCGAGCACGATTCAGCCGCCGGCGAATTAAGGGCCGCCGCCGAGCGCTGGTCCATCCCGGTCGCGACGACCTTGCGCGCGAAGGGTGTTTTTCCGGAAGATCACGAACTCTCGCTCGGCGTGTTCGGCTATGCCGGCACCCGGCATGCGACCGCGGCGCTGCTCGACCCCGAGCTTGAGTTCTTGCTCATCCTCGGCTCCGGCCTCAACGAGCGCGACACCATGCATTGGACGCTGCGCCAGAGATCGAAGTCGCGGAGGATTCACGTCAATACCGACATGTGGGAGATCACCTCGCACGGCAAGCCAGACCATGCGGTGTCCGGAAGTTGCCGCGCCTTTCTGGAGCTTCTCGGCAACGCGGCCGGCGCGCCGGCGGCGGGGCTTTCAGAAGGCGCGGCCGAGCGGCAATCTTTCGTCGCCAAGGTGAAAGCCGGCCCGCGATTCTATGACATCGAGAATTGCCAGCGGCCGACCAAGCCGATCCATCCCGCTGCCGCAATCGCGGCACTGCGCGCGGTCTTCCCGCGCGATGGCATTGTGCTCGTCGATTCCGGCGCGCATCGGGCTTTTGCCGGCCATTATTGGATCGCCTACGAGCCGCGCACCTATATCTCGGCCACCAATCTCGGACCGATGGGCTGGGCCATTCCCGCCGCCGTCGGCGTGCAATGCGCGCAGCCCAAGCGGCGCGTCGCCGTGATCACCGGCGACGGCTGCATGCACATGCACGGCATGGAGGTGCAGACCGCCGCGCGCTATGGCCTGCCGATCATCTATGTCGTGCTCAACAACCAGGCGCTCGGCAACGTTTGGCTGCGCGCGCATCAACAAGGCGCCCTGCCGGCGGAATTGACCACCATCCCCGATCACGATTGGGCCGGCTTCGCGCGCTCGCTCGGCGCGAAGGGCATGACGGTCGACGATCCCGCCGCGCTTGCCGCGGCTTTCACGCAGGCGCTCGCGACGGACACGACCGTGCTGATCGATGTGAAAGCCGACAAGGATTGCCTGACGCCGGTCTACGATTTCACCGCAGGCGCGCGCGCCTGGTCCTATCACGAATAGGGGGCGGCGATGAGCGAGCTCGAGATGGATCCGGCCAAATTCCCCGCACCCGCCAAAGCGCTCTACGACCGTATCGCCACGCGGCGCCGCGCCAAAGGCGAAGGCTTCGGCGGGCCGTATCTGGCGCTGCTCAACCATCCGGCGCTGGCCGAACGGGTCGAGGCGCTCGGCTTCTATCTGAAATTTGAAGGCGTGCTGCCGCGGGTCCACTATCAGTTCATCGTGCTCAGTGTTGCGCGCGCGACCGGCGCCGCTTTCGAATGGCAGGATCATGTGCAGCATGCGCTGGCCGCCGGTCTGCCGCAGAACATCATCGATGGCATTGCCGAGGTCGCCGCCGCGAGTCTGCCGCATCCCTACGGACTGTTGCGCGAAATTCTGTCGAAGACGCTCGCCTGGCAGCCGATCCCCGATGCGTTACAGGCACAAGCCGCCGCCGAATGGGGCAAGGACGGACTGGTCGAGATCGTGGTGGTTTCCGGCTTTTATCAGATGTTTGCCGCAATCAATCAGGGTTTCGATATTGCGTCGCTGAAGTCCGCAGCGGAGGATGCGGCGCAACCGAGAACCTGACGGTTTATCGCTTTGCCCGAGCGAGCCGCGTTCAATATTTCTTTTGCGGCAGAAATCGCAGAATCCATGCCTATAATGAAACATATTGGTTGGTGACGGGGCCCCTGATGCTGAGCAAATCGACGGTTGCAAATAGCGCGATTGGCGCAAACAAATTGACCGCCGCGAGCATGGTGCTCTGCGCGGCGCTGATCTGGTGTTCCGGCGCAGGCGCACAGTCTAGCATCGACATTTCTTCGGCCGGCCGCGCCGCGATCTGGCGGAGCCTCGGCAAAGACGCAACAGATACGCAGGTGGCGGCCGGTTTGCAGGTGGGGCAAACGGTGCCCGATCCCATGCGCGTACTGCCGTTCAGCAGACACCTTCGCAAGAAGGTCCCGGCCATCAGGTCCTATTCCTACGCGCTGGTGAACGGCCAAGTGCTGATCGTCGACGCGCGGACCAGAAAGATCGTCGCGATCATTTCCAAGTAGCCGCCAGCGGCCCGCAACAGGCCGCCGCGAGTCGTCAGATTTGCGACGCGAGAAAATGCGGCGGCGGAGGCCGTGGCCCTCGCCCTCGCGCTAGTCTAAGGCCCGGCACCCTCAGCCTTTGGGAGCGGGAGCAGCGGCGTTCACCGTCTTGCCCGGCCATTTGCAGAGATCGGCGATCAGGCATTTTTCGCACAGCGGCCGCCGTGCGACGCAGACGTAGCGGCCGTGCAGAATGAGCCAGTGATGCGCGTGCAGCCGATAGCGCTCGGGCACGACTTGCATCAGCTTCATCTCCACATCGAGCGGCGTCTTGCCGACCGCGAGACCGGTGCGGTTGCCGACACGGAAGATGTGGGTGTCGACCGCGATGGTCGGTTCGCCGAAGGCGATATTGAGCACCACATTCGCGGTCTTGCGGCCGACGCCCGGCAAGGCTTCGAGCGCTTCGCGGTCATGCGGGACCTTGCCGCCATGCTCGGCGACGAGGATGCGCGACAGCGCGATCACATTCTTTGCTTTGGTGCGGTAGAGGCCGATCGTCTTGATCAGCGAGCGCACGCGCGCTTCGCCGAGCTTGACCATTTTCTCCGGGGTATCGGCGAGCTTGAACAAAGCCGGCGTCGCCTTGTTGACGCCGGCATCGGTCGCTTGCGCCGACAGCACCACGGCGACCAGCAAGGTAAACGGGTTGACGTGCTGCAGTTCGCCGCGCGGCGTCGGGTTGGCGGCGGCGAAGCGGCGGAACGCTTCCTCGATCTCAGCATTCGTCCATTGCGGCATCTCGCCGTGGGCCGCCTCGCGGTCGGCCTCGGCTTGCGCTTTGGGGCTTTTGAGATGGGCGGATTCGCCCTTGCGGGGGGCTTTGCGGCTTGGCGGCGCGGTTTTGCGTCGGGTGGTTTGTTTGGCCATCGTTTTTCGTATAATCGGCAACATGAACGGCGACAACGGCGCACCTCTCGAGCCCAATTTCGAGCCAAAGATCTTCGCAGCGGTCATCACGCCGCACCGCTCGCTCGGCTCGACCGGCTTCCTGATCCTGATGCTGTGCATCGGCGCGCTCAGCTTCGCCTGCGGGATCATGTTCCTGCTGATCGGCGCCTGGCCGGTCTTCGGTTTTCTTGGGCTCGATGTGCTGCTGATCTACATCGCCTTCCGCGCCAATTTCCGCGCTGCACGCGCCTACGAGGAGGTAACGGTTACGGCCTCCGAACTCACCGTGCGCAAGGTCAGCCAGCACGGCAAAGTCCGAGAATGGACGCTCAATCCGCTCTGGGTGCGGCTCGACCGCATCGTACACGAGGAATTCGGCATCGAGCGGCTGTTTCTGGTCTCGCGCGGCGGGCGGCTGTCGATCGCGGGTTTCCTGAGCCCAGACGAGAAGGCAAGCTTCGCGCAGGCGCTCTCGACCGCTTTGGGCGAAGCCAAGCGCGGGCCGACAAGGACGGTGATGGAATAACCGCGTCCGTCATTTCGGGGCCTCCAAAAGCGGGTCGGCAGCAATGACCACAGGGCAGAAATCGGGTGGTTGGCGGCCTGTTGCGGGCCTAGATGGGAGCAAATGATGGAGGCACCCATGCTATCGCCCGACCGTATCGCTTACGAAGGTGAGCTCGACGAGGCCGCCGCCGATTACGAGGTGGTGCGCCGCGCCATCGGCTATATCCGCAACCATTGGCGCGAGCAGCCGGAGATCGAGGCCATTGCCGACGCCGCTGGCGTCACACCGACCGAACTGCATCATCTGTTCCGCCGCTGGGCGGGATTGACCCCGAAGGCCTTCTTGCAGGCGCTGACGCTCGACGGCGCGCGGCAATTGCTGCGCGATTCGGCAAGCGTGCTGGACGCAAGCTACGAGGTCGGCCTCTCAGGCCCCGGCCGCCTGCACGACCTGTTCGTCACCCATGAGGCGATGTCGCCGGGCGAATGGAAATCCGGCGGCGAGGGCCTGACCGTCAGGTTTGGCTTTCACCCTTCGCCCTTCGGCAAGGCGCTGATCATGGCGACCGAGCGCGGGCTCGCCGGCGTCGCCTTCGCGGATGCCGGCGAGGAAGAAACCGCGCTTTCCGACATGCGCCGCCGCTGGCCGAAAGCGACCTGTGTGGCCGATGAGGCGCGCACGGCGCCGCTCGCGCGCCGCATCTTCGATCCGTCGCAGTGGCGAGAGGATCGGCCGCTGCGCGTGGTGTTGATCGGCACCGATTGGGAGGTGCGGGTCTGGGAGGCGCTCTTGAAGATTCCGCTGGGCCGGGTCGCGACCTATTCGGGGATCGCCAAACAGGTCTGCACGCCGGCGGCGGCCCGGGCGGTCGGCGCTGCGGTCGGCAAGAACCCGGTCGCCTTCGTGGTGCCGTGTCACCGCGTGATCGGCAAATCAGGCGAGCTTACCGGCTATCACTGGGGCATCACCCGCAAGCAGGCGATGCTCGGCTGGGAAGCCGGGCAAGTCGAGCGGGCGGCGTAATTCTTTCCGGCGCGCCCGCCCGCACCGCTCCTCGTCACCCCCCGGGCTCGACCCGGGGGTCCATACTGACTCGCCGCAAAATAAGTGAAACGGCAGCGCCGCATGGATTGCCGGGTCAAGCCCGGCAATGACGCTTCAAAGAGCTACGCCGCCAAATCCTTCTTCTCCGCCACAGTCGAATCGGCGTTGAGCCGGTAGATCAGCGGCACGCCGGTCGCAATCTCGCGGCCGACGATTTCCGTCGGCGACAGACGCTCCAGCACCATGACCAGCGCGCGCAGCGAATTGCCGTGCGCCACGACGATCACATTGTCGCCGCGCAACACGCGCGGCAGGATTTCCTGGATGTAGTAAGGCAGCACGCGCGCCGCGGTGTCTCTCAGGCTCTCGCCGCCGGGCGGCGCCACGTCGTAGGAGCGGCGCCAGACATGCACCTGCTCCTCGCCCCATTTCTTGCGCGCATCGTCTTTGTTCAAGCCGGACAGATCGCCATAGTCGCGTTCATTGAGCGCCTGATCCTTGAAGACGGTGATGTCCGTCTCGCCCATTTCTTCGAGCACGAGATCAAGCGTGCGCTGCGCGCGCGAGAGCACCGAGGTGAAGGCGACATCGAAATGCAGCCCTTGCGCCTTGAGTTTTTTGCCGGCGGCACGCGCCTCGGCGACGCCTTTCTCGGTAAGACCGACATCGCGCCAGCCGGTGAATAGATTTTTTAGGTTCCAATCACTCTGGCCGTGGCGCACAAGCACAAGAAGCCGGTCACTCATTCACTCTTCCCTTTCGATCGTCACTGCCGGGCGACGCTTCAAAAATCCTTCAGCCCCAACACATCGGCCATCGAATAGAGGCCCGGTTTCTTACCACGTGCCCAAAGCGCCGCGTGCAGCGCCCCACGCGCAAAGATCATGCGGTCTTCGGCGCGATGCGTCAGCTCGATGCGCTCGGCGGGGCCGGCGAAGACCACAGAATGGTCGCCGACCACCGTGCCGCCGCGCAGCGACGCAAAGCCGATGTCGCCGGCCGAGCGCGGGCCGGTCATGCCGTCGCGGCCGCGCACCGAGCGTTGCGCCAGATTGACGCCACGCCCTTCGGCCGCTGCACGGCCGAACATCAACGCCGTGCCGGACGGCGCGTCGATCTTCTTGTTGTGGTGCATTTCCACAATCTCGATGTCGTATTCCTCGCCGAGTGTCTGCGCCACGCGCCTGACCAAGGCGGCGAGCAAATTGACGCCCAAACTCATATTGCCGGATTTGACGATCGGGGCGCGGCTCGCGGCTTTCGCAATCAGCGCCTCTTGCTCTGCCGAATGGCCGGTGGTGCCCATGATGTGAGCGACGCCGGCCGCCGCGGAGAGCTCCGCCAAGGCGAGCGACGCGGCAGGGACGGTGAATTCGATCAGGCCGTCGGCATCCTTGAGCAACGGGGCGACATCGCCCGAAACTTTGATGCCGCTGGCGCCGAGGCCCGCGAGCTCACCGGCATCGCGGCCGATCACCGCCGAACCCGCCGCCTCGACCGCGCCCGCAAGGGTGACGCCCTGGGTCGCCGCGATGGCGTGAATGAGCGTGCGCCCCATACGCCCGCCCGCGCCGGCGATCACCAGCCGCATGTCGGAATTTTCGGCAGCCATGAGACCTTCTCCGTGCGCCGGGGATATAGCGGGAGCGGCCGAGGTGAGCAACGCGACGCTGCCTTCATCCTCCCCCGCTCGCGGGGGAGGTGGCGAGCGGAGCGAGCCGGTAGGGGGAGGTGGTGGCTTGCTTCGCCGTACTTGCCCCTGCCGCCGCGCCATGGCGCGGCCCCTCCCTCGCTTGCGGGGGAGGATAAATTTACGGCTGCGGACCGTCGTAGCCTTCGACAATGATCATATCGACCGTCGCGTGCGGCTGGCGCACTTTGATATTCGCCTGGTATTCGGGCGAGTGGTAGCAAGCGACGGCCGACTCAAAGTCGGGAAATTCGATCACCACATTGCGCGGCCGGCTGCTGCCTTCCGTGCATTCGAACTTGCCGGCGCGCACGACAAAGCGGCCGCCGTATTTGCGAAAGATCGCGGGATTGGCGGCCGCATAGGGCTTGTAGCCTTCCTCATTGTGCACATCGACGCGCCCGATCCAGTAGGCCTTCGGCATGCTCATGTCTCCTTGCGCGCTTGCTGCGCGATCTCGGCAACGATCGCCTCCGCCGCGGCGCGCGGATCGGACGCGGCGACGATCGGCCGGCCGACCACGAGATAGTCGGCGCCCGCCGCGATCGCCGCCGCCGGCGTCATGATGCGCTTCTGGTCGCCGGCCTCGGCGCCGGCGGGGCGGATGCCGGGCGTCACCAGCGCCATGCCGGCACCGGCGATGGCGCGCACATTGGCCGCTTCCTCCGGCGAACAGACCAGGCCGTCGATCCCGAGCGCGCGCGCCTGCTCGGCGCGGCGCGCAACCAGTGCTTTGACCGAAGTCTCATAGCCGGCCGCGTTGAGGTCGTTGTCGTCATAGGAGGTGAGCACCGTGACACCGAGGATGCGCAAAGCCCCTCCCCGCGCCTCGACCGCCGCCTGCATGGTCTGCGGATAAGCGTGAACCGTGAGGAATGTTGCGCCCAGCCGCGCGACGCTCTTCACGCCTTGCGCAACCGTGTTGCCGATATCGTGCAGCTTGAGGTCGAGAAAGACCTGCTTGCCGGCGCCGGCGAGCGTCTGCGCGTAGGACAGCCCGCCGGCATAAGCGAGCCGATAGCCGATCTTGTAGAACGATACCGCATCTCCGAGCCGCGCCACCAACGCTTCCGCGGCCTCGACCGACGAGAGGTCGAGCGCCACGATCAGGCGCTCACGCGGCGTAATCGGCATTCCGGTCGTTCACTCCACAGCTTTCGGCATCACGCTCGCCAAGTCGATAAGCCTTCGGACCATGTCCTTCAAGGCGGTCGTGAGATCTTCGTCCTTGAGATTGTCCATATCGTCGAAAGCATCGTCGGCGCGGCCGACATTGATCTGCTCGGGCAGAACCAGCGCCCCGCAGCCGATTTCGAGAATCTGCCGCAGCGCCAAGAGCGCGTGCTGGCCGCCGTCGGCGCGAGCGGACGCCGAGCCTAGGGCAAACACGCGGTCCTTGAACGCGGCGTAGGGCCCGTCGTTGCGCTCGCGCACGCGCGTCGTCCAATCGATGGCGTTCTTCAGAAGCGGTGTCACCGAGGCGGTGTATTCAGGGGTGGCGATGAAGACGCCCTGGTGTGCGGACAGCATGTTCTTGAGCTTCACCGCATTACCGGGCGGACCCGAATCGGCGAGGAGATCCGCATCGAGAAGCGGTAGCGGATAATCGGCAAGCGAAATGCGGGTGACGTCGGCTTCGGCCAATGCCAGTTCCTTGGCGACTAAAGCCGCGAGCCGCCCGTTGTGCGAGCCTGCGCGCAGCGAGCCGGCCATCACCAGGATCTTCGGGCCATACATACCGAAGGCGTTAGAGCATGTCCCGGAAAAGTGGAAGCCGGTTTTCCGAAAAGGACATGCGATAACTTAAAGAATCTGGAGCACATCTCAATTCAACCAAATCGGGATGTGCTCTAGTTTTTCCGGTAGACCCATACCCGCGCCGGCGGGATGTTCATCCAGATGCGCTCCGACGCCTCCACCGAGAAGCCGCTCAGCCGGCGCGGCAACGGCGAGGCCACCGAATAGGTGAACTGCACAAAGGGCGCGCCCGGCAGCATCAGGTCGAAAGCGTCGCGGATGAGACGCAGCCGTTGGCGCATGGGCTTGGTCACAAGCGGCAGGCCGGAAACGACCGCGGCCGCCGGTTGCAGCAACAGCGTCTCGAGCAGGCGGCGCATGCTGTAGGCGTCGCCCTGCACCAGCGTGGCGCTGGGATAGCGCGTGCGCAGAATCCGGCAAAAGGCCGGGTTGAATTCCACCAGCACCAGCCGCGAAGGGTCGACGCCTGCTTCGACCAGCGCGGCGGTCACAGGCCCCGTCCCTGGGCCAAGCTCGACCACCGGTCCGTCGCTATGCGGATCGACATAGCGCGCCATGGCACGCGCGAGCATCTTGCTCGAAGGCGTCACCGCGCCGATGCTGAGCGGCCGCTCGATCCAGGAGCGGATGAAGCGCACCTCGTCGTCGAGGCGGATACCGCGCTTGCGCTCGAATTGCCGGATCTGATCTTCGATTCTTTTGCCGATATCGTCGCGGCGCTGCTCAAACAACCGGATGTGCCGTCCGATGTTGCGCTCGATGATAGTCTTCTTCAGCTCGAGGAGCCGCAATTGCCGCTCGATCCTCTCTTCGAAAGTACGCAAGGCCGTAAGCGGCATGGCAATCACACGCGACGAAACGCCGCCCTTTTAGAACATTCACTGCCTAAAGACTAGCCGCCCGGCTCCACCGCGGCGGTTTACGCAGAATTGGCGCGGCCGGCCCCGAGCCCGTCAAGGAAGTCCTTGACCTTGCCGAAGAATCCGGACGACTCGGGCTGCGTCTCGGTCGACGAAAGCCGGTCAAATTCGAGCAAAAGTTCGCGCTGGCGCTTGGTGAGCTTCTGCGGCGTCTCGACGACCACCTGAACATACATGTCGCCGAACTGCCGGCTGCGCAGCACCGGCATGCCCTTGCCTTGCAGGCGGAAGCGCCGGCCGGTCTGCATGCCTTCCGGCACTTTCACGCGCGTTTTGCCGCCGTCGATGGTGGGCACTTCGAATTCGCCGCCGAGCGTCGCCGTCACCAAAGGTACCGGAACGCGGCAGTGCAGATCGGCGCCTTCGCGCTGGAAGAACGGATGGCTGCCGAGCGACAGGAAAATGTAGAGGTCGCCGGACGGCCCGCCGCGCACGCCGGCTTCGCCTTCGCCGGCGAGGCGGATGCGCGTGCCGTCTTCGACGCCGGCCGGAATATTCACCGACAACGTGCGCTCGCGCATGACCCGGCCAGAGCCCGAGCACGACGTGCAGGGACTCTCGATCACCTGGCCGCGGCCCTGGCAATTCGGGCAGGTGCGTTCAAGCGTGAAGAAGCCTTGGGCATGCCGGACTTTGCCTTGGCCCGCGCACATCGGGCAGGCCTTCGGCTTGGTGCCGGGCTTTGCCCCACTGCCGGAGCAGGCTTCGCAGGTGACGGACGTCGGAATGCGGATCTGCGCGGTCTTGCCCGAAAAGGCTTCGAGCAGCGAGATTTCCATATTGTAGCGCAAGTCCGCGCCGCGCTCGCGGCCCGAGCCGCGGCCGCGCCTGGCGCTCATCCCAAACAGATCGTCGAAGATGTCCGAGAAGGTGGTGGCGAAATCGGCGCCGAAGCCGTGGGCGCCGTTCATGCCATTGCCGTGCTCGAAGGCGGCATGGCCGTAGCGGTCATAGGCCGCCCGCTTGTCAGGGTCCTTGAGAACCTCGTAGGCCTCATTGAGCTCCTTGAAGCGATGCTCAGCCTGGTTGTCGCCGGGATTGCGGTCCGGATGCCATTGCATCGCCTGCTTGCGGAAGGCGACCTTGATATCCGACTCCGTCGCGGTGCGTTCGACGGACAGTGTCTCGTAGTAGCAGCGCTTGGCCATCATTCCCCACCCGATGACGTCCAATCATTCCACGTCGGGATGGCGCGCGTCAAAAGCATGCACCCCCGCTTTGCGTCCGGGGGTGCAAATTTGACTGCGCGCAGTGGCATCGACCTGCCCCGCTGTTAGGCGGATTTCTTGTTCTTCTTGTCGTCGTCGACTTCGGTGAACTCCGCGTCGACGACGTCATCCTTTTTGCCTTCGGCCGCTCCGGCGGCACCGGGCTGCTCGGCGGATTGCTTGTACATCGCTTCGCCGAGCTTCATCGAAGCCTGCGCCAGCGTGTTCGTCTTGGCCGTGATCGCATCCGCATCGCTGCCCTTGAGGGCTTCCTTCAGGTCGGCGATGGCATTCTCGATCGCGCGGCGGTCGGCGTCGCCGACTTTCGAGCCATGCTCGGACAGCGTCTTCTCGGTCGAGTGGACCAGCGCCTCGGCGTGGTTCTTGGCCTCGACCTGCGCTTTGCGCTTCTTGTCTTCTTCGGCGTGCGCCTCGGCGTCCTTGACCATCTTCTGAATGTCGGTCTCGGATAGGCCGCCGGAAGCCTGGATGCGGATCTGCTGCTCCTTGCCGGTGCCTTTATCCTTGGCGGAGACGTTGACGATGCCGTTGGCGTCGATGTCGAACGTCACCTCGATCTGCGGCACGCCACGCGGCGCCGCCGGAATGCCGATGAGATCGAACTGGCCGAGCATCTTGTTGTCGGCCGCCATCTCGCGCTCGCCCTGGAACACCCGGATCGTCACCGCGGTCTGACCATCCTCGGCCGTGGAGAACACTTGGCTCTTCTTGGTCGGGATCGTCGTGTTGCGATCGATCAGGCGGGTGAACACGCCACCGAGCGTTTCGATGCCGAGCGACAGCGGCGTGACGTCAAGCAACAGCACGTCCTTGACGTCGCCTTGCAGCACGCCGGCTTGGATCGCAGCGCCGACTGCAACAACTTCGTCAGGATTGACGCCCTTGTGCGGCTCCTTGCCGAACAACTGCTTCACGACCTCCTGAACCTTCGGCATGCGGGTCATGCCGCCGACCAGAACGACCTCGTTGATCTCGGCCGCAGTCAAGCCCGGCGTCTTTCAGTGCCTGCCGGCACGGCTCTATCGTCTTCTGCACCAGATCGTCGACCAACGCCTCGAACTTGGCGCGGGTGAGCTTCATCGTCAGATGCTTCGGTCCCGAGGCATCGGCCGTGATGAACGGCAGGTTGATTTCCGTCTGCGTGGTGGAGGAGAGCTCGATCTTGGCTTTCTCGGCGGCTTCCTTCAGCCGCTGCAGCGCGAGCTTGTCGCGGCGCAGATCGATGCCCTGCTCCTTCTGGAATTCGTCGGCCAGATAGTTAACCAGCCGCATGTCGAAATCTTCGCCGCCCAGGAAGGTGTCGCCATTGGTCGACTTCACCTCGAATACGCCGTCGCCAATTTCTAGAATCGAAATATCGAACGTGCCGCCACCGAGGTCATAGACCGCGATCGTGCCGGTCTTGTTCTTGTCGAGCCCGTAGGCGAGCGCGGCAGCAGTCGGCTCGTTGATGATGCGCAGCACTTCGAGGCCGGCGATCTTGCCGGCATCCTTGGTGGCCTGGCGCTGGGCGTCGTTGAAATAGGCGGGAACGGTGATGACCGCCTGCTCGACCTTGGAGCCGAGATACGCTTCAGCCGTCTCCTTCATCTTCTGCAGAATGAAGGCGGAGATTTGCGAGGGCGAATATGTCTTGCCTTCGATCTCGACCCAGGCGTCGCCATTGGAGGCGCGCGAGATCTTGTAGGGGACGAGCTTCTTGTCCTTCTCCACCATCGGGTCGTCATAGCGACGGCCGATGAGGCGCTTGACTGCGAAAATAGTGCGCTCCGGATTGGTGACCGCTTGGCGCTTTGCCGGCTGGCCCACGAGCCGCTCGCCCTCGTCCGTAAAAGCGACGATCGACGGCGTGGTGCGCATTCCCTCGGCGTTTTCGATAACCTTCGGCGCTTTGCCTTCCATCACGGCGACGCAGGAATTGGTCGTCCCGAGATCGATACCGATGACCTTGGCCATGGAGTTAATCCTCTCTTTATCGGCAGGTCGGGCAGGCCCGAAAGGCGCCCTTTGTCCGACCCCCTTGATAGTCCTTGATAGTCTAAACCAATCTGCCCGGACGACTTCCGGGCAATTTCCCTTGGCTCATATAGGAGGGCGGTATCCACCCGCAAGACAGGATTGCGTGCCGGAAAGGTTTCCGGGTTGACGTCTAACGCCGACAAGCGACACGACTATTCGCGATGAACTTGCAATCGGACATGCCACCAGACATGGCCGCAGACATGGCCGCCTCCCTGGCCGGCTTCCGCCTCTATCCGGGCCACTTTGACCGCCCAGGCCAAGTGGAATTGCTCGCGGCCGTGCGCGAAGTTCTGCAAACGGCTCCGCTCTTCGTGCCGCGCATGCCGAAGTCGGGTCGTCCCTTCAGCGTGCGCATGTCGAATTGCGGACCGCTCGGCTGGGTCTCCGATGAAAGCGGTTATCGCTATCAAGCCTCACATCCGGAGACCGGCAGACCCTGGCCGCCGATCCCGCCCGCGTTGATGGCATTGTGGAGCGCGCTGGCGCGTTTTCGCGACCCGCCTGAAGCCTGCCTGATCAACTTTTATGGCGCGCATGCAAAAATGGGTCTGCATCAGGATCGCGACGAATTGGAATTCGACGCGCCGGTCATCTCGATTTCGCTCGGCGATTCCTGTTTGTTTCGGGTCGGTGGACGCAAGCGCGGCGATCCTACCCGGTCTGTCCGGCTAAGTTCCGGTGACGTTCTCGTGCTCGGCGGCGCCTCGCGCCTTGCCTTTCACGGCGTCGACCGGATCTATCCGGGCACATCAAGCTTGCTCCCGGAGGGCGGACGGATCAATCTAACGCTGCGCCGAGTGACAAGCAGCGGCTCCGACCCGCGGACGGACCAGATGCCGTCTGCCTAAAGCATGATCCCGAAAAGTGGGAACCGGTTTTCGGAAAAGATCATGCTCAAACAAAATGCTAGAGCGGGATGACCATTCGGCCAAAAATCATCCCGTTCTAGGCGCCATCAGAGAATACACATGATTTGCACTAGCTTCAGCTCTGCCCGAGCTTTGGTCTTTTTTGCAACATTGATGCTCGCGATCCAGGCGGCGCCGGCGCGGACCGAAGAGGTGATCTTTCCGGTCGGCTCGCGCGTCGGATTGGTGCCGCCGCCCGGAATGGTCGCGAGCAAGACCTTCGACGGGTTTGCCGACCCGGCCAAGGATGCCGCGATTCTGATCGCGGTTTTGCCGACCGAAGCCTACGCGCAGATCGAGAAAGTGATCGAGAGCGACGCCCTGAAAAAGCAGGGCGTGACCGTGGACAAGCGCGAGCCGATGCAGTTCAGCTTCGGTAAAGGCATTCTTCTGGTCGGGCGGCAGGTCGCAGAAAAAACGCACTTCAGGAAATGGCTCCTGGTGGCCTCCGCCAGCGATCTGACCGCGATGGTGACCATTCAAGTCCCCGACCCGGACAACGCCTATTCGGATCGCGCGTTGCGGGCCGCGCTTGCGACACTTGCGGTGCGCGCCAAGGTGCCGGAAGAGGAGGAACTGAGCCTCCTGCCCTTCTCGGTCGGAGACCTTGCCGGATTCCACGTCGATGACGTGCTGCGTGGCCGCGCACTGATGTTGCGGGACGCATCCGCCGCACCCGATGCCGGCAAGGAGGCGCCCCCACGCAGCTTCGATGCGCGCATGCTGATCGCGGCGGTGCCGGGCGGCCCTTCGGAAGCGGACCAGCGCGCGGATTTCGCGCGGCTGATGTTCAACGAGATCGGCGGCATCCGTCAGGTCAGGATCACGATGTCGGAGCCGCTGCGGATCGGCGGCCAATCCGGTTTTCAGACCATGGCCGAGGCGCAGGATGTGCGCAGCGGCACCGACGTGCGCGTCATTCAATGGCTGCGATTCGGCGGCGGCGGTTATCTGCAAATGGTCGGCATCGGCGGCGCCGATGGCTGGACCAACGTGCTCTCGCGCTTGCGCACGGTGCGCGACAGCGTCGAACTGAAATAGATGATATTTCCCGGACGCGGTGCAGCGCGATAGCGATGCACCGCTGGTCCGGGATCGCCACAACCTCAGTCTGTCAAACGATCCTGGTTCTGCAGCACATCACTTTCGTGCTGCGCTGCGCCCGGGATACGCGTCGTGATTTTTAGGAATCCTTGCCGGCGTCAGCCGTCGCGTTGTCGTTGACCGCGCGCGAGGCCGGTGCCGTCTTGGGGCCGCCCTTCGACACGCCCACCATGGCCGGACGCAATACGCGCTCGCCGATCATGTAGCCCGGCGCCACGACCTCGACCACGCTGCCCGCTGGCACCGACGGATTGGGAACCTCGAACATCGCCTGATGCACGTTGGGATCGAATTTCTCGCCGCGCGGGCTGAACTGCCGCACACCGTTCTTTTCCAGCGCCTTGAGCAGTTCGCGCTCGGTCAATTCCACGCCGTCGATGAGCGCCTTGACGCCAGGCTCGGCGCTCGCGCGCAGCTCCGGCGACACCGCATCGAGCGCGCGGCGCATATTGTCGGCAACGCCCAGCATGTCGCGAGCGAAGGACGCAACGCCATAGAGGCGCGCGTCGGTGACTTCACGCTCGGTGCGCTTGCGCAGATTTTCCATCTCGGCCAGCGTCCGTAGCAGCCGGTCCTTCAATTCGGCGGCAAGCGCCGCTGCATCGGACTGCTGCTGAGCCGCCGATGGGTTGGCCTCCGGAGGGGCCGCTGCGTCCTCAGCACGCGCGGTCTTTTCCGTCATATCCGTACCTATCCTGTTTGCTGCCCCGGCATATCAGGGTTCATGGGATAAAAATCAAGCAGTCGCCTACCCCTGGTGCCCCGGGGACTGTTCAAGACACGCGCCGTAGACAGGCGGTTCCCCACTGAAACTTCAGCCCGCCAGCAACTTGCTCACGACCTTGGCGGTGTAGTCCACCATCGGGACGATGCGGGCGTAGTTCAGCCGGGTCGGCCCAATGACGCCGAGGACGCCGACAATTCGGCCCGAAGCGTCGTGGTAGGGCGCGACGATGGTGGACGAACCCGACAGCGAGAACAGCTTGTTCTCCGAGCCGATGAAGATGCGAACGCCTTCGGCCTGCTCGGCGCGCCCGAGCAAATCGACCACCTCGCGGCGGGTCTCGAGGTCGTCGAACAAAAGCCGCACGCGCTCCAGATCGGCGAGCGCTTTGAGGTCCTCAAGGAGATGGGCTTGGCCGCGCACGATCAGCTTGCGCTCGTCGCGCTCGCCGCCCGACCAGCTCGCAAGACCGGCGGCGATGATTTTCTGGGTCAGCTCGTCGAGCTCGGCCTGGCCCTCCTTGAGCCGCCGCTCGATTTCGATCTTGACCTCGGCAAGCGTGCGGCCGCGGATGCGCGCGTTGAGGAAATTCGATGCTTCGACCATCGCCGAGGTGGGCAGCCCAACCGGAATATTGAGCACGCGGTTTTCGATCTGGCCGTCCTCGGCGACCAGCACGACCAGCCCGCGCTCGGGCTCGAGCCGCACGAACTCGATATGCTTGAGCCTCTGGTTGGATTTCGCCGTCAGCACCACGCCGGCGGCGCGACTGAGGCCGGAGAGAAGGCCGGACGCCTCGGTCAGCAACGCTTCGATGGTCGTTGATTGACCGCGGCCGGCCACCTGAGCCTCGATTGCATTGCGATCGTTTTCCGTGAGGTCGCCGATCTGCATGAGTGCGTCGACGAAGAAGCGCAGCCCGATTTCGGTGGGCAACCGGCCCGCCGAGGTATGCGGCGCATAAACGAGGCCCAGTTGCTCGAGGTCCGACATCACATTGCGCACTGACGCGGGCGACAGGGTCATCGGCAGGATGCGCGACAGATTGCGCGAGCCGACCGGTTCGCCGGTTGCCAGATAGCTCTCGACAATCAGGCGAAAGATCTCGCGCGAGCGCTCGTTGAGCTGAGCGAGGCTCGCTTGGCTGGCGGCAACCGGATGATCGTGACTGGCCAAAGACTAAGCTCCAATGAGGCCCGGCTCCGATGCTAGCGCAAAAACGTGTTCGCTCACCGTGGCCCTTTCAAGCCAAAGGTCAAACGACCCGAAGGTTAAACAACCCAGGCGCGTCAAAGCTAGCGGCAAGGCGGCTGCCGAGGCAATGCGGCGTTTCTGCTAGGGTTTCCGGCTGTGGGATTTCGGGCCGTTTGCGCCCTTGTCGCTGCCATTTCGCCCCCCTAAAAGACTGAACCAAATCTAGCGCCCAAATCCGGCGCACAAGTCTAGCGTCCCAAGGAGACCTGCATGCGGCCGAGCCGCCGACAGCCCGATGAATTGCGGCCCGTATCGCTCGAACGGGGCGTCGTGAAATACGCGGAAGGCTCGTGTTTTGTGCGCTTCGGCGACACGCATGTTTTGGTTACCGCGACGCTGGAAGACCGGCTGCCGCCATGGCTCAAGGGCCAGGCGCGCGGCTGGATCACGGCCGAATACGGCATGCTGCCGCGCGCGACGCTCGAGCGCACGCGCCGCGAAGCGTCGACCGGCAAGCAAAACGGACGCACCGTCGAGATCCAGCGCCTGATCGGCCGCAGCCTGCGCTCGGTCGTTAATCTCAAGGCGCTCGGCGAGCGTCAGATCACCATCGACTGCGATGTGATCCAAGCCGACGGCGGAACGCGCACCGCTTCGATCACCGGCGCCTGGATTGCGCTCTTTGACTGCATCGCCTGGATGAAGACGCGCGACATGATCACCGACGAGGTCCTGCGCGACCACATCGCGGCGATCTCCTGCGGGGTGTGCTCGGGCGTGGCCGTGCTCGATCTCGACTATGCGGAGGATTCGCAGGCCGAAACCGATGCGAATTTTGTTCTCACCGGCTCGGGCAATATCGTCGAGGTACAGGCGACCGCCGAGAAAGTGCCATTTTCAGAAGAGCAATTGACGACCCTGCTGGCGCTGGCGCGCAAGGGCGTGGCCAAATTGATCGATTTGCAGAAAATGGCGGTGATGTGAGGGCGCCCGCGCATCGCCGCGTCACCGGTCGCCTCGTGATCGCGACCCATAATCCCGGCAAGCTCGCGGAAATGCGCGAACTGCTGGCGCCCTACAAAATCGAGGCCATATCAGCAGGCGAGATGGGCTTGCACGAACCCGACGAAAGCGGAACGAGCTTTCGCGCCAATGCGCGGATCAAGGCCGAATCGTCGGCAAAGGCGGCCGGGTTGCCGGCCTTTGCCGACAATTCCGGCCTGGTGGTCGATGCGCTCGAGGGCGCGCCCGGCATATACTCGGCGCGCTGGGCCGGGCCTGATAAGAACTTTCAGGTGGCGATGGAAACGGTCGAGCAGAAGCTGCGCCGGGCCGGCGCAACGACGGAAGCACAACGCAAGGCCCATTTCGTCTCCGCGCTGTGCGTCGCCTGGCCGGACGGGCATGTGGAAGAATTTGAAGCCCGCGTCGACGGCACGATCGTGTGGCCGCCGCGCGGTGACAAAGGCTTCGGCTACGATCCGATCTTTCTGCCTGACGGGCACGCGCGCACCTTCGGCGAGATGCCGAGCGAGGAGAAGCACGGGCTGCCGCCGAAAGGCAAAGGACTTTCGCACCGCGCCCGCGCGTTTCTGAAACTCGCGGAGGCCTGTCTTGGATAGTCGGGATTCGCCTGGCGCTGTGTCGGTTCGCGAAGGCGATGCGCCGCAATTCGGCGTCTATATTCACTGGCCGTTTTGCTTGTCGAAATGTCCCTATTGCGACTTCAACAGCCATGTGCGCCACGCCGAGATCGACAAGTCCCGCTTTGTGCGCGCCTTCGCGGCGGAAATCGCAACGACGGCGGCACGCGCGCCGGGCCGCACCGTGTCCACGATCTTTTTCGGCGGCGGCACGCCGTCGCTGATGCAGCCGGCGACTGTCGGCGCCATTCTGGATGCGGTGGCGCGCCACTGGCCGATGGCACCCGATGTAGAGGTCACGCTCGAAGCCAATCCGACCAGCGTGGAAGCCGGCCGCTTTCGCGGCTATCGCACAGCCGGCGTGAACCGCGTCTCGCTCGGCGTGCAGGCGCTCGACGACCGCGTGCTCAAAGAGCTCGGCCGGCTGCATTCGGCACGCGAGGCGATCGAAGCGGTGCATATCGCGCGCAGCGTATTTGAGCGTTATTCATTCGATCTGATTTACGCGCGGCCGCAGCAGACGCCGCAGGAATGGGCGGACGAGCTAAAGCTTGCGCTGGGCGAAGCCGGCGAGCATCTTTCGCTTTATCAGCTCACCATCGAGGCGGATACGCCGTTCGCTGCGCTCCGTGCGGCCGGCAAGCTTCGCGTGCCCGACGACGACACCGCCCGCGCGCTCTACGACACGACACAAGACATCTGCGCGGCGCATGGCTTGCCGGCCTATGAGATTTCCAATCACGCGCGGCCGGGCGCCGAGTGCCGGCACAATCTCGTTTACTGGCGCATGCATGAATATGCCGGCATCGGGCCGGGCGCGCATGGCCGGCTCGACATCGACGGCGACCGCCGCGCCACGGCGACGGAAAAGCGCCCGGAAAGTTGGCTCACGCGCGTCGAACATGAAGGCCACGGCCTCGTCACCGACGAGGTACTCACGCGTGAGGAAACCGCCGACGAATTTTTGTTGATGGGGCTGCGGCTCGCCGAAGGCATCGATCCGGAGCGCTATGCGGCTTTGTCGGGGCGCCCGCTCGACGCGTCCCGCATCGCGGCTTTGCGCGAAAACGGGCTGGTCGAGACGACTTCGGCCGGACGGCTGCGCGTCAGCTTGCCAGGTTTTCCCGTGCTCGATGCGGTGGTCGCCGATCTCGCCGCTTAAGTTCGTTGCCCTGCTGCAGCTACCCCGCCGCCGGACCAAAACTGCGCGGCGCGGCTTGGATGACTTGCGGCCCCGAAGGGGTGACGCGCATGATCGCAAGCCCACGCTCGCAGGTGCCGTCTTGGCGGAAGCGGAACAGCCCGTCGATACCCGAAAAGCCCGACGGGTTGGTCAAGACCTCAGGCGAGAAGCGCTGCGGCCCTTGCGTTTTCACCAGCGCGGCAACGAGCGCGACTGCATCATAAGCGAGCGTCGCGGTGCGCACCGGCTGCTGCTTGAAACGCGCGGCGTAACGATTGGCGAAGTTGCGATAGCCGGCGCCATCCGGCGCCGCGAACCAGCCGCCATCGAGGGCCGGCGTCTGAAAGACGCGCGGATCGTCCCAAAGTCCGGTGCCCAGTAACTGAATGCGCTTGGTGTTGACGCCGTTCGCGGCCAAAGCCTGCGCGACATCCGGCAGGGCATCGCCGCCGTCCGGAATGAACAGCGCATCGGCGCGGCTTAAGACTTGCGCGACATTCCTGATCGGCGCCGCCATCGCGGCTTTGTCATGCGAGTAGCGTTCAAGCGCAACCAACTGACCGCCGCGCCGGCCGACATCCTGCCGAAACGCCGCCTCGACAACCGTTCCATATGGATTGTCGGGAATGAGCGCCGCGTAGGAACGCTTCCCGACCGAGGCGGCATATTGCACGATGCGCGCAACATCGGTCTCGGGAAGGAAGCTGAGCAAATAAATGCCGCGCGACGCCACATTGGAGTCGGTGGAAAAGGCGATCACCGGAATGTTGCGTGAGCGCGCCACCTGACCGACGATGCTCACGGCCTGCGCGAACAGCGGGCCGAGGATCAGTTCGCAACCTTCGTCGACCGCTTGCTGCGCAGCAAGCCGCGCACCGTCGGCCGAGCCGGCGTCATCCTTCACCAGAAGCTGGATGTTTGGCGAATTGAATTCGGCCAACGCCATTTCGGCCGCATTGCGCATCGCCTGGCCGGCAACGCCGGCATTGCCGCCGGCCGAGAGCGGCAAAATGAGCGCTATGCGCACCTGGCCGGTGCCGAGCGTCAACTCCGGCACCGGCGGCCCGGCGGGCTCCGGTGGCGGCGATGAGAGTGACGGCAGCGAGGAAAAGCCCGAACATCCGCCCAACGCCGCGGCGGTCCCCGCCAGCAGACCTGCGAGCGAGCGGCGCCGGGTGAGCATGACCACCGACCCCTTAACCGGCAACTCCGCGGACAAAGCGGTTCTCCTCACGGCGTTTACGCGCCGGAACCATAGGGTAGCGCCAATCTGTCATTCTGGCGGCGAATCATTAACCAAGCCAAAAAGATACGCAATTCGCGGCGGACGTGACCTGCGGAAGCCTTCCCACTACGGTGACGGTGATGAGCCGAGCGCACACGAGCCCGCCGGGGCGCACCGATCGCCCGAGCCGAAGCTATAGTCTCGACGGCCACCGCGTGGAGGCCGCCCCCCTTGCGCCCGGGCTTCATATTGTGTCCACCCCCATCGGCAACCTCGGCGACGTCACGTTACGCGCGCTTGCAACCCTCGCGGCGGCCGACCTCATCGCCTGCGAGGATACGCGGGTGACCCGCAAACTGCTCGACCGGTACGCCATCGGTGCCCCCACCACACCCTATCACGACCACAACGCCGCGACAGCACGGCCTAAGCTTTTGCAGACGCTAGCGGAAGGGGCGGCGATTGCGCTGGTATCCGACGCCGGCACGCCGCTCATTTCCGACCCCGGCTACAAGCTCGTCCGGGCGGCGCAGGAGGCCGGCCACGCCGTCACCGCCATCCCGGGCGCTTCATCCATTCTCGCCGCGCTAACGGTCTCGGGCTTGCCGACCGATCAATTCTTCTTTGCCGGTTTCCTGCCGCCGAAGCAGGCCGCGCGCCGCACCCGCATCGCCGAACTGGCGCGTGTGCCGGCCACGCTGATCGTATTCGAAACCGGACCGCGGCTTGCCGAAACGCTCGCAGATCTGGCGGCCGCGCTCGGCCAACGCGAGGCGGCCGTGTGCCGCGAGCTCACCAAGCTTCATGAAGAGGTGAGGCGCGGCCCGCTCGCAACGCTTGCGCACGCGAGCGCGGAGCACGAAACACGCGGCGAATTCGTTCTGGTCATCGCGCCGCCCATGGCCGCCACGCAGCCGAGCGAGGACGATGCGGATGCGCTCCTGCGCGCAGCGCTGGCGCGTACCTCGCTCAAGGATGCGGTGGGCGAAGTCGCGGTCGCAACCGGATTGCCGCGACGAACGCTTTATCAGCGGGCGCTCGCGCTGGCGGAAGAAAAGGGCCGGGAGAGCGAGTGATGGCACGCCGCGCCGAGCCGCTTCGACCGCCCAGCGCGCCCAAGGCCGAGCGCGTGGCTGCCTTCCGGCTCGGGCTTTCGGCCGAAAGCCGCGCCGCCATGTTTCTGATCGCCAAGGGCTATCGCATTCTCGCGCGCCGCTTCAAAACGCCGTTCGGCGAAATCGACATCGTCGCGCGCCGCCGCCGGGCGCTGGTCTTCGTCGAGGTGAAAGCGCGCGAACGGGCCGACGAAGCGGCCGAGGCCGTGACCGAACGCGGCAAACAACGGATCGTCGCCGCCGCCGAGCTGTGGCTTGCCCGCAACCCCGCCGACCCGCAACAAGAGATGCGCTTTGACGTGATCCTGGTGACGCCCGGCAAACTCCCGCAGCACATCCCCAACGCGTTCGATGCGAGCAGGTGATTGCGGGCCGAATGCGATGCCATAGCGGCCGCCGTGAAAATTGCGTAGAGCTTATTTCCTTCAACCTTTTGCCAGACAAGCCCCATGCGCCTGAACGTCGCCGTACAAATGGACCCGATCGAGCGGATCAATATCCGCGGCGATTCGACTTTCGCGTTGCTGCTGGAGGCGCAGCGCCGCGCGCATGCGCTGTCCTATTACACGCCCGATCGCCTCGCGCTGGCCGACAGCAAGGTATCGGCGGCGGTGCGGCCGCTGGTGGTCCGCGACGCGCCCGGCGACCATTTCACGCTCGGCGAGCCGCGCGTGACCGACCTCTCCACGTTCGACGTCGTGCTGTTGCGCCAGGACCCGCCGTTCGATCTCGCCTATATCTCCACTACCCACATGCTCGATCGCATTCATCCGAAGACGCTCGTGGTCAACGATCCGGCGCATGTGCGCAACGCGCCGGAAAAGGTCTTCGTCACCGAATTTCCCGAACTGATGCCGCCGACGCTGATCACGCGCGACCTCGACGCCATCAAGGCGTTTCGCGCCGAGCACGGCGACATTGTGATGAAGCCGCTTTACGGCAAGGGCGGCGAAGCGGTCTTCCGGCTCGCACGCGAAGATCTCAATTTCGGCTCGCTCTACGATCTCTTCGCCACCATGCTGCGTGAACCCTGGGTGGTGCAGAAATTCCTGCCGGCGGTGAAGGACGGCGACAAGCGCATCATTCTGGTCGACGGCGAATTCGCCGGCGCCGTCAACCGCGTGCCGGCGCCCGACGATCTGCGCTCCAATATGGTGCGCGGCGGCGTGCCGAAGGCGACCGATCTCACCGAGCGCGAACGCGAAATCTGCGCGCGCCTCGGGCCTGCTCTGCGCGAGCGCGGCCTGCTCTTTGTCGGCATCGACGTGATCGACGGCTTTCTCACCGAGATCAACGTCACCTCGCCGACCGGCATCCGCGCCATCAAAAATCTCGGCGGCCCGGACGTGGCGGCGCTGATCTGGGACAAGATCGAGCAGAAGCGCCAGTAGTAAGAACGCAGGCGCGCCCTACCACAGAAAGTCCACAGCGCACAGCAACCGGTCATCGCCCTTGTCCTTTAAGTGGGGACAACGCTCCGGCTGTTAACTCTCGCTTTCGATCTTCTCACGCGCCGCGCTAGCAAGAAACGCGGAGCGGGTGAGGCCGCGCCGCTCCGCGGCCTCGTCGATTGCGTCCAACAGGCCGGCGTCGAGTGAAAGGTTGGCTTTGACCGGACGTCCGGCGTCGAGCAAAAGCGGCACGTAAGCGAGGACCCCGCCATGCGCGAGCGCTATCGCGACTTCCGGATCTTTGCGCAGCTTCTCGGCGGAACGCGGCTTGGGTATTTGTTCGCCGTCAGCGCGCGCATCTTCAACCCATAGGGTCACCGCCTCGACGGCATTGCGCAACGCGTTATCGATGGTTCGGCCGCCGGACGTACAGCCCGGCAAGTCCGGTACCACGACGCCGAATGCGCCCGGTTTGCCGTCAACAATGGCGACGTATCGCGCCATAGATTTGCTCCTCAGTGCCAACCGGCCTGCTGCGCAATGGCGCGGGCGACGCCGGGCGAAAGTGTACGGTGACGCGGAACGACGATGCGGCCTGGCTTCGTCGGATGCTTGAAAACATCATGGCTGCCACCGTGTCGTTCGATCCAACCCTCGCGCTTGAGCCGAGCCACGACGGTATTGCGATTTGTGTCTGGCTTGGCCACAGCGGTTGCTTCGAATGCGCAAATATTGGCGCATCGGTGAAAGTCAATCAATACCCTTTTGCCGCGTGCTAGCGCGCGGGGCTTTGGCCGTCGGCGCGGGGGGTTCTTTTTGCCTCAAGCGCGCGAGCGCTGCGCGGATCGGCGCGAACGGGCCGTATTTGTGCTGCGTCTCGCTAAAGCCGTCGCGGTAGGGTCCATACGGCGTATCGACCGGCTTTTGTGCGAGATCGGGGAAATCCTTTTCGAGCCCAGCTTTCTGTGGCCGCGGCTGCGACACGATGAAGGCGGCAACGTCCCATGCGTCAACCTTTGAAAGCACCGGATTCAAGTAATCCGCGCCTTGCGGCATATTGGAATGAACGAAGTTCGCCGCGGTGATGAGACGGTCCATGCCGGCGCCGTCGTTGAACGAATCCGGCCCCCAGAGCGGCGGCACCAGGTAGCCGAGATCGGTCGTCGGTAGGCTGCGGCGGATGCCCGATCCGTCGGTGTTGTGGCAACCCGCGCATTTCGCGACATAGATCGTGCGGCCGCGCTTGGGATCGGCGGCGCGATCAAGCTCCGGAATGTTTCCGGCGCCGAGACCGGGAATGCGCTGGTCCGGCGGCACGCCGGACGACAGGAATTTGATGTAGGCGACAAAGGCCGCCATTTCCGGTGCGTCGTTCGGAATGGCGCGGCCGTTCATACTGCGCGCCATGCAGGAATTCACGCGCTCCTCGATCGTGATCTCGGCACCCGCCCGCGCGCTGTAGCGTGGAAACGCGTCGTAGAGGCCGAAGATCGGCAGCCCAAATCGCTTCGTCCCGGCCTCGAGGTGGCAATTGCCACAGGCCAGATTATTGCCGGCGAAGCGCCTCGACGGATCGCTGACGTCCGGCCCGATATGAGCGTAGGTCGCGGTGATGAGATCACGGCCACGCCGTACCAGGCGGCCGTAGCTATCGTCGGGCAAAGCGCCAACTTCGGGCACGGTCCAGATCGTATCTTTAGACGGCGCCGCGGTTTGGCTGTGACCCTGCACCGATAGCAGCGTCAGGATCGCAATGGCTGCCAGCAGCAGAGCCGCACGGCAATTTCGGCCGACAAGACTTTTCATGGATGGGGTCGCTATCGATCGGGCACGCGGCAATCATACGACGTTTCGATCGCGAGCGCCTGCTCGATCTGAATCTAGCCGCGCGCCGGCGCCGGTGCCGCGGCCAACCCCGCGTCCTTCGGCTTGGCGATGGTCAGCACCAGGATGGCGGCAATCATGCAGAGCGCGCCGGCGGCAAAGAAGGCCGGCAGATAGCTCGCGAACGCTGTGCGCGAGAAGCCGGCACCGAGTGCTGCGGTCGCCGCGCCGATCTGATGGCCGGCGAATACCCAGCCGAACACGATGCCGGCGCGTTCGCGGCCGAAGCGGTCGGCCGTGAGCTTCACCGTCGGCGGCACCGTTGCGATCCAGTCTAGGCCGTAGAACACCGCGAACAACGACAGGCCGTAAAACGTGAACGTCGTGAACGGCAGAAACAGCAACGACAGCCCGCGCAAGCCGTAATACCAGAATAGGAGCCAGCGATTGTCGACGCGATCCGACAGCCAGCCCGACCCAATCGTGCCGACAAAATCGAATACGCCCATCATCGCCAGCACGCCGGCGGCGGCGACGGCAGGCAAGCCATAGTCGCCGCAGAAGGTGATGAAATGAGTCTGGATCAGGCCGTTGGTGCTGCAGCCGCAAATAAAGAACGTCGCGAACAGCACCCAGAATAGCGGCACGCGCGATGCATCGCGCAGTGCTTCGATCGGCGCTGACAAAAGCGAGATGAGGCCGACGCCGGCGGGCGGCGGCGGTACGATTTCGCGCTCGCCATAAGGCGGCAGATTGAGATCGCTTGGCCGGTCGCGCATCAGCGCAAAGGCGAGCACCGCAGCGAGCCCGAGCAGGCCGCACACAAAAACCAGCGCCAGCCGCCAGCCGAAATGATCGGTCAGCGATGCAATCAGGGGCAGGAAGACGAGCTGGCCGGTGGCCGAGCTCGCCGACAAAAGACCAACAACCAGGCCGCGGCGCGCGGTGAACCAGCGCGTCGCTACCGTGGCGGCGAGAACGATGGCGGTCAGCCCGGTGCCGATGCCCACAACGAGACCCCACAACACGATGAGCTGCCAAACTTGCGTCATGGCCAGCGACGCAAGCAGCCCGCCCGCGATCAGCACCGCCGCGCAGATCATCACGCGGCGAAGCCCGAAGCGGTTCATGAAAGCGGCGGCAAATGGGCCGAACAATCCGAACAGCAAGAGACGCAGCGCCAGCGCCGACGAGATCTGCGCATTATCCCAGCCGAACTCGCGCTCGAGCGGAACGATCAGCACGCCGGGCGCGCCCATGGCGCCGGCCGTCACCAGCATGGTCAGGAAGGTGACGCCAACCACGATCCAGCCGTAGTGGATATTACGGCGGGCGAGAGCGGCGGCCAGCGGGGATGAAATCATGGCGCCTGCGAACCGTGCTTGCGTACCGGCCTTGTGATAGCGTTATGATACGGACGTCAGTGATAGCGACTGACGTCATCATCATTCTTGCCGATTGATGACGATCGTCATATAATTTGTCAAGCGTGAGGTGTTCTGCGCGCAGGGCTGGAATGCAGGCATGCGAGTAAGCCGGGAACAAGCGGCGGCGAACCGGGAGCGCATCATCGATGCGGCGGCCGCATTGTTCCGTGCCAAGGGCTTCACCGGCATCGGCGTCGCCGACATTATGCAAGCCGCCGATCTCACGCATGGCGGCTTCTACGGACACTTCGCCTCGAAGGACGATCTGGTCGCCCAAGCAAGCCGACGCACCATGGCGCGCTCGGCGGCGAACTGGGCGCGCGTGGTGGCCGAAGCGCCCGACCATCCCTACGCAGCGCTGTTGCAGCATTATCTGACGCCGCGCCACCGCGACGATCCGGGTCGCGGCTGCGGCTTTGCGGCGCTCAGCAACGACGCCGCGCGCAGCGGCAAAACGGTGCGCAATGCCTTCGCCGAAGGCTTGGAGCCGCTGATCGATATTCTGGCGCAGTCCGTGCCGGGCCGCACCAAAGCGATCCGCCGGCGCAAAGCAGTCGCCGCCATGGCTGGGCTCGTGGGCGCATTGTCGCTCGCCCGCGCCGTCGGCGACCCGGCCTTGTCGGACGAAATTATCGCCGCCGTGAAGCGCGAGTTGTTGGCGGCCGCGGAGCGCTAGAACGCTATTCGCTGACGGCCGCGGCGTGGCCCTTGTTCCCTAAATGTTCTTGATGGGCGGAAAAAGTTCCGCTACTCTGCCGCGCAGGCGGGGGTGGACATGGTCCAGCGGGTCACCACGGTCGCGTTCGAAGGTATCGAGGTCAGGCCCGTCGATGTGCAGGTGCAGGTCGCGCCCGGCATGCCGGCTTTCACCATTGTCGGCCTGCCCGACAAGGCCGTGTCGGAAGCGCGCGAGCGGGTGCGTTCGGCGATGATCGCATCGGGGCTGGCGCTGCCGGCCCGCCGCATCACCATCAATCTGGCGCCGGCTGACCTGCCAAAAGAGGGCAGCCACTACGATTTGCCGATCGCGCTCGGCCTCATGGCCGCGATCGGCGCTATCCCGCATGACGCGCTGTCCGGCTTCGCGGTTCTAGGCGAGCTCGGCCTCGACGGCTCGATCGCACCGGTGGCGGGCGTGCTGCCGGCAGCGATCGGCGCGAACGCCCGCGGCGAAGGCCTGATTTGCCCGGCCAAATGCGGGCCCGAGGCCGCCTGGGCGAGCCCGGAGATCGAGATCATCGCGGCCGCCTCGCTGATCCAGCTCGCCAACCACTTCAAGGGCACGCAGGTGCTGTCGCGGCCGCAGCCGAAGATCCTGGAGGTGAAAGGTTCAGCCTCCGATCTCGCCGACATCAAGGGCCAGGAAAGCGCCAAGCGCGCGCTCGAAGTGGCCGCCGCCGGCGGCCACAATCTTCTCATGGTCGGGCCGCCCGGCGCCGGCAAGTCGATGCTGGCCTCACGGCTTCCGTCCATCCTGCCGCCGCTGGCGCCGGCGGAGCTGCTCGAAGTCTCCATGGTGCAATCGATCGCCGGCGTGATCGAGGGCGGCGCGCTGACCAACCGGCGGCCGTTCCGGGCGCCGCATCATTCCGCCAGCATGCCGGCCTTGGTCGGTGGCGGCCTGCATGCGCGGCCGGGCGAGATTTCGCTCGCCCATCACGGCGTGCTTTTCCTCGACGAGTTGCCGGAATTCCAGCCCCAGGTGCTCGATTCGCTGCGCCAGCCGCTGGAAACCGGCGAAGTGTCGATCGTACGCGCCAATCATCGCGCCACCTATCCGGCGCGCTTCATGCTGGTAGCGGCGATGAATCCGTGCCGCTGCGGCCACGCCAACGATGTCGGCTATACCTGCCGGCGCGGGGCCAATGCGCGCTGTGCCGCCGATTATCAGACACGCATTTCCGGCCCGCTGATCGACCGCATCGACCTGCATATCGAGGTGCCGGCGGTGACTGCCGCCGATCTCCTCTTGCCGCCGCCGGCCGAAGGAAGCCGCGAGGTTGCCGAACGCGTCGCACAGGCGCGCGAGCGGCAGGCGGCGCGCTACGCGGCGATCGGATTGCCGCATCTGCGCAGCAATGCCGCCGTATCCGGCACCGTGCTGGAAGATGTGGCGCGGCCGGACTCAAGCGGACTTGCGCTGTTGCGCGAAGCCGCCGACGCCATGCGGCTGTCGGCGCGCGGCTATCATCGCGTGCTGCGGGTGGCCCGCACGCTCGCGGACCTCGACGGCGCCGACAAAGTCGGCCGCGTCCATCTGGCGGAGGCCCTCTCCTATCGCGCGCTGACCGACGAGGTGCGCCGCGCGGCGTGACGCTGGGGCCGCAACCGGGCCTCCAATCCGCCGACATCCCATTGACTGCGATTCGCGAAGCGCGGAGCATCGCGCCGCATATGCGATGTGATTCGCCGCCGTCGGCAAGGCGTCGGCTGACGCAGCACCGGCCTCGATGACCAATCCGCCCCGCAAGCTCGCGTTTATCCTGGCCTCAACCGAACATGGCGCGATGATCGTCAATCGCTTTGACGAATATCGGCGACCGGACAATTCCGGCTTCGGCGTCGGCTTCCAGTTGCTCGAGAATGCCGTCTACGATCCGGCCGACGTCACGCTGCTGCTTATGCTGCTCGATCTGCGCCGCCGCTGCTATGGCGACGGCCTCGTCGCCATCGATTGCGGCGCCAATATCGGCGTGCACAGCGTCGAATGGGCGAGACACATGACCGGCTGGGGCATCGTCATCGCCATCGAAGCGCAAGAGCGCATCTACTACGCGCTCGCCGGCAATCTCGCGCTCAACAACTGCTTCAACGCCCGCGCCATCCACGCCGCGGTGAGCACGGCGCCGGGCAGGATGCGGATTCCCAATCCGAATTATCTCGCCCCCGGAAGCTTCGGCAGCCTGGAGCTGAAACTGCGCGACGGCACCGAATTCATCGGCCAGGCGATCGATTATTCCGAAGCCCGCATGGTCGATGTGAGCGCGATCAGCCTCGACGCGTTCAACTTCCCCCGCCTCGATCTGATCAAGATGGACGTCGAGGGCATGGAGTTGGAAGCCCTGGCTGGCGCCATCAAGAGCATCCAAGCCCATCGCCCGATGATGCTGATCGAAGCGCTCAAGGTCGATGGCGGAAAGCTGCGCGCCTGGCTCGAGGAGCTCAACTACTCGGTCCTGCAGAGCGGGATCAATCTGCTCGCGATCCACAAAGAGGACGAGTGCCTCAAGCACCTGAAAATCGAGCAGCAAAAATCCGCCTAGAGGGGGATGAGTTGTGGTTCGATCGGCATCTCGCTCTAGCTTTTTGTTTGAACATGATCCCCCGGGTCAAGCCCGAGGGCATGCTTTTCGGAAAACCGGCTTCCACTTAGGACGACCTGCCGGCTCGCCGCGGCGCCGGGTGATATTTCCAGATCGCGCTCAAAAAAGAGCCAGGCTCAGCCGCCATTGGCGACATGCACGCCACCGCGCATGCCGATCGCCGCCAAGAATTCCTGCCGGGTCTCGGCGTGATCGCGAAACACCCCGAGCATGCGGCTCGTGACCATGCTGACGCCGGTTTTGTGGATGCCGCGCGTGGTCATGCATTGGTGCGTGGCCTCGGTCACCACCGCGACGCCATGCGGCTTGAGCACCTCGTCCAGGCAGGTTGCGATCTCGGCGGTCATCTTTTCCTGGATCTGCAGGCGCTTGGCATAAACTTCCACGAGCCGCGCCAGTTTTGAAATGCCGACCACGCGATTGCGCGGCAAATAGCCGATGTGCACGCGGCCGATGATCGGCGCCATGTGGTGTTCGCAATGCGACTCGAAGCGGATGTCGCGCAGCACGACCACCTCGTCATAGCCGCCGGTTTCCTCGAAGGTGCGCTTGAGATAGTCGCGCGGATGGTCCTTATAGCCGGCGAACCATTCCTCATAGGCGCGCACCACCCGCGACGGGGTAGACCGCAGTCCCTCGCGATCGGGGTCGTCGCCGGCCCAGTGAATGAGCGTGCGCACGGCCGCCTCCGCCTCTTCGCGAGTGACACGCGCTGAGGCGGGCGATTTCGCTGCCGAACGCTTTGAATTTGCAGGCTTGGAATTTACAGGCTTATCCATCCACTCATCTCCCGGCCGGCCCGACCATGCCAGCGTCGGTTCCGCAACCAATGTTAACAAAGCGTCAACCCTTGCTCCAATCGTTGGTCTGGAAGGCAAGGGTTGCGCAAGGTTCATACGCCAAATTTCACGAGACTACATAGACAACTGCACCGATAGCGGCGCATGCCCCATATGGCTGGAGCGACGGCCGCTGGGACCTTGCCGAGCGGGATAGCGACAATGCGCCCTCGCGCACACCTTCGAAAACCCGCCATCGTGACCCGCCGTCTCTCCTCGTTCGTCGTTCGCGCCGCAATCGTCACGTTCATGTCGTTTGCGGTCGCCTTCGGCTTCCTGGCGGGGGCGACGTCGCCCGCGGCCCATTACGACCCATATATGTTCGCCATCGGCGTTGCGTCACTGTTCGGCGCCGCCTGTGGCGCCATGGGCATCCTGATCGCGCGCATCCGGCGGATGAAGGCGGAATTGCGCGAGCTGGAAACGCGTCTCGACGAGGCGGCCGACCGGAACTGGGAAATTCGCGAGGCCCAGGAGCGCACCGCGAGTTTCCTCGAGGCGCAGGACGATGTGATCGTGCGGCGCGACGCCGATGGCGCGATCAATTACGTTAACGACGCTTATTGCGCGCTTGCCGGCCGCAGCCGCGAAGACCTGGTTGCCAGCGCCTTCACGTTGCCGGTGCTGGAACAGAGCGAAACCACCGTCATGGCGGACGGGGCGCGCGCCTATGATCAGAAAATAGCGGCGATCGATGGCGCCCGCTGGATCGCCTGGCGCGAAGTGACCGTACGCGCCGACGGCGCAAGCGAGATGCAGAGCGTCGGCCGCGACGTGACCGATCGCGTACTGATCGAGCGCGCGCTCGCGGTCGCGCGCGACCAGGCCGAAGCGGCCAACCGCGCCAAGTCGCGGTTCCTGACGATGGTTTCGCACGAGATCCGTACCCCGCTGAACGGCATTCTCGGCATGGCCGACCTTCTCGGGGACACGGCGCTGACGCCGGAGCAGACAACCTACCTGAAAGCCGTGAAGACCTCGGGCGAGACGTTGCTTTCGCTGATCGAGGAGGTGCTCGATTTTTCCAAGATCGAAGCCGGCCGGCTCGATCTCGCCGTGCGGCCGTTTTTGCTCGCAGCCTTTGTCGAGGAAGTCGTCGAACTGCTCGGCCCGCGGGCGCAGGAAAAAGGTCTCGAGATCGGCTGCTACGTGGACGAGCGCTTGCCCGCGCGTGTGGTCGGCGACGCCGCGCGCCTGCGCCAGGTTCTGTTCAATCTCGCCGGTAATGCGATCAAGTTTACCGAAAAGGGCGGCGTCTCCATCGTCGTCGAGCCGGCCGCGCAGCCGGACATGATTTCCATCGCCGTGAGCGACACCGGCATCGGCATCTCGCTGCAGGACCAGGCGCGCATCTTCCTCGAATTCGAGCAGGCCGACCGCAGCTCGACCCGCAAGTTCGGCGGCACCGGCCTTGGGCTGACGATTTCGAACCGGATTGTCGAGAGCATGGGCGGCGCGATCGCGGTCGAAAGCACGCCCGGGCAAGGTTCCACATTTCGCGTGACTGTAGCGCTGCCGAGCGCCGATGAGGCCGGCATACCGGCGCTCGCAGTGCCTGATCTGCGCGGCAGCGACATTCTCATCATCGCGCCGGCTTTGACCGAGGCGTCGTTGATCGCCCGCCACCTGCAACGTTGGGGCGCCTACACCAAGATCGTTCCCGACGAAAAAGTCGCCGCCGCGATCCTGCCGGAACGGATTTGGAGCGCGCTCCTTGTCGATCACGTGCTTGGCACCGAAGCCAGCAGGGAACTGGCACACGCCGCGGCGAGCGTGCCGCAGCGCATCGTGCTGGTGACGCCGGCGATGCGCACCGAACTCGGCGCCCTCAAGGCAGCGGGCTTCACCGGATATTTGATCAAGCCGGTGCGCGCTGCTTCGCTTGCCGCGCGCCTTTCGACCAACGACGGCTTCGAGTCTGGCGGCGTGAGCGACATTGCCGAGCCGCCGAGCGCGGCCCATGCCGGCGGCGGACTTTCAATTCTGGTGGCCGAGGACAACGATATCAACGCGCTACTGACGCGCGCGCTGCTGATCAAGCTCGGTCATCATCCGACCGTTGCGGCAAATGGCGCGGCGGCGATCGAATGCTGGCTTGCGGCACGCGCCGGTCACGCGCCTTTCGATCGCATCCTGATGGACCTGCACATGCCGGGCATGGACGGCTTGGAAGCAGCGCGCCGCATTCGCGCCAATGAAGCGGAGATTGGAGCGTCGCGTACGCCGATCCTGGCACTGACGGCCAATGCTTCGGCCGAGGATCGCGAAGCGTGCCTTGCCGCGGGCATGGACGGCTTCCTCGTCAAGCCGCTCGACCGCGAACGGCTTGCGGCGGCGCTGGCGAATGCCGGCAAGGCGGCGCTTGCGGCCTAACGTATTTCACTTGCGTCGAGCGCGGCGCGGGCCGGACCGTGACAGTTTGATGAATGATCTAGCTCAATAACAACGTCACGCTCATCTGCTTTCGTTAATGCGCAAGCGAGCAGGTGGCGGCGCATGAAATCAGAGATCATCGAGCGGCTGGGACAAGCCGATTTGTTGTTACCGGCGCTGATCGCCGAAGGCTTGACCGCAAACGACCGCGTCAAACTCCGCTTGAGCGTTTTGCAGGCGGCTGCCCGTCACGCCGGCGAGCCGACCGGCGCTCGCTTCGACCTGGCGCGCGAATGCCACGCCGCGGGGATCGACCACATAGCGCTGGAAACTTTGGTCAATCGCGCGGTCATGTCCGCCGGCGAACAGATTTCAGCGCCCGGACTGGGCGCATTGGGCGCCGCCATCTGGGACGACGTGGTCGCGATGATCCGCGCCGTGAAAGCGGGCGACACGGCGGACGGTACGAAAGCCGAAGAGCGGCTGGCGGCCCTCCAAAGGCTTGCTCCGGTCGGCACCTCCGACATCGTCGAATTTCGCGATGTCATGCGGCTGACGGCGATTTCCGATGCTGACGGCGACAGCTTGCACCGTCTGGTCATGGATTTGCACAAGGCGCTCAACCGGCTCGCCGCCGCGCATGCGGAGGAGACGCTGGCCGGCGCGCGCGTCTCGGGATTGCTGCCGGAGGACCGCCCGGCGGCCGAAGCCTTTATGCGCGGCGTGCACGCGACTGAAAAGCTCAAATTCGGTCATCCCGGGTTAGCGACGACCGCGACACGCAGCGGCGAGCGGCTGACCATCCAGAATGATATTGGCGAGACCGATGCGCATGTGGTGGTCATCGCCGTCGAGCACGATGCCGTAACGGTGACCTACACCGATGTGCATCTGGCGCGCGCCAAGTTCTTCATCGGCTTGTTCCGCAATTTCGCCGTGGAGTGGAGCGGGCTGGAACGCAAAAGCGCGGCCGGCCTCGGTGACGACGGCGCCTTCTATCTCGTCACCGGCCGCTTCATTTACGAGAACGCCGAGAGCCGTGACGCGTTTCTGGAGAACGTCGGCGCCTCGCTTGTGTTCCTGATCGACTGGAACAAAGCCCGCAAAGTGCTGCGTGGATGGATTTCCAAGAACGACGCGATCCGCGTCTTGTCCTGGGCGGCGCATCACCGCATCGGCCATCGCGCCTTCCTCGAGCTCGGCGGCGGCGATCTTGTTGCCGCGGCGGTGCATCACGCGACACCGACCCGTATCGGTTTTGGCGAACGCCTGGACAATGTGCTCGGGCGCGACGCCGCCGTCGATTTCGTCAAGACAGTGCTGCGTGTTTCGGCGGAGGCCTTGGCCGAGGGCGGCTCCACGCGATTGGCGCGCGACCGCATCGAGGCGGCGCTGGTCGCGCACCTGCAACGGGTCGACCGCACCTTGATGGCGGTGATGATCAGGCAGGCAGGCCTCGCGCGCGACATCGCGGCCGCGACCGCCCGCTTTGTCGCCGAGCGCCAAGCCGGTCGGCCATTCGACGCAACGGCGTTGGCGGATCGCGCACGGCGCATCGAGGAAAAAGCCGATCGGATCGCGGTCGATGCGCGCAGCGCCATCGCACGCTTCAATGCCAACCGCAGCATCGAACGGTTGGTCAATCAGATGGAGGATACGGTCGACGAGCTTGAACAGGCCGCCTTCGTCGCCTCGGTCATTCCGGGCGAGATTCCTGCGGAATTGCTCGAACCGCTTGCGGAACTCTGTACGGCAACGGTTTCCGGCACCGAAGCGGCGGCGGCCGGTATTGCGGCCGCGGCGGATGTTCCGGAAGGCCATCGCGTCGACACCGAAGATGCGCTCGCCGCCATCGGGCGATTGAGCGATGTCGAGCACAAAGCCGATGCGGCGGAACGGGCAGTGACGGCGCGCATTCTGACCGGCGATTTTCAGTTCAAAGCGGCGCTGTCGGTGCTCGAATTCGCCCGCGCGCTCGAGCGATCGACCGATCGGCTGGCGGCCTTCGGCCATCTGTTGCGCGAGCACGTGCTCGCGGATTTGTCGGCTTAAAGGTCATCCTGAAAAAGTGGACGACATCTTCGGAAAGCGAATGCGCAACCAGGGAGGAACGACGTGAGCGTGCAGATTGCCCGCATCGGCGGCGAAACGGCGGAGCAATATCCCGCCGAGATCGTCGGCGGAAAGGCCGCCAACCTGGCGCGCATGGCCGCGCTCGGCCTACCGGTGCCGCCCGCCTTCGTGCTTCCGATCAGCCTTTGCGCAGCGACCGTCAACGGCGAAGCAAGCGCCGCGCAAGATCTTGCTGCGGCCCTCGCTGAAGGAATCCAATTCCTCGAGAAGACCACCGGCAAAAAGTTCGGCGACCGGCGGCGGCCGCTTCTGGTTTCCGTGCGATCCGGCGCCGCGCGCTCCATGCCGGGCATGCTCGACACGGTGCTCAATGTCGGCTGTTCGTTGCCGGCCGTTCATGGCCTTGTGCGCATGACGGGCCATCCGCGCTTTGCCAACGATTGCCGGCGCCGCTTTCTCGAAAGCTACGGCACCGTCGTGCTCGGCATCGATCGCGCCGAATTCGCCAACACGCGCGACGCGCTCGTCGCCGCCGAGCATGTCGGCAGCGAAGCCGCGCTCGATTGCGATGCGATCGAACATTTGGCCGCCGCCTACGAGCATGTCATCGAAGACGACGGCCAGGTGTTGAGCGACGATCCGATGGAGCATCTGATGTCGGCCGCCCAGGCCGTCTTTCGCTCGTGGATGAGCGATCGCGCGCGCACCTATCGCAGACTGCAGCATCTGGATGATTTGCAAGGCACCGCCGTCACCGTGCAGGCGATGGTCTTCGGCAATGCCGGAGGATCGTCGGGTGCGGGCGTGGCGTTTTCGCGCGATCCGTCCACCGGAGTTGCAACGCCGGTGATCGATGTGCTGTTCGACAGCCAAGGCGAAGACGTTGTGTCCGGCGATCACAATCCGGAAACCGAAAACGCCTTGGCCGGTTCGTTGCCGCAGGCGGCAAACGAGCTTCGCGCCGCCTTGCGCCGGCTCGAAGACGATTTTGCCGATGTGCAGGACGTTGAATTCACGATCGAGAACGGCAAGCTGTGGATGCTGCAAACGCGCGCCGCCAAGCGCACGCCGCGCGCCGCGCTGCGGCTCGCCATTGATTTCGTCAAGGAGGGAAGGATCTCCGCCGCCGAAGGTTTGAGCCGGCTCGACGGCGTGGATCTGCGTGCGCTGGTCAACAAACGCTTGGTGATCGCAGCGCAGCCGATCGGCCACGGCACGTGCGCATCGTCGGGCATCGCCATCGGCCGCGCCGCGTTCGATTCCGACAGCGCGTCGCGCTTCGCCGATGGCGGCGAGCCGGTCATTCTGGTTCGTCCCGACACCACGACCGCGGATGTCGCGGGCTTCGCCACGGCGGCAGGAATCGTCACCGCCGTCGGCGGACGCACCGCGCATGCCGCATTGGTCGCGAGGCAGATGGGCAAGCCCTGTATCGTCGGCTGCACGGCGCTGTCGGTTGAGCCGGCCGCCCGCGCCGCGCAGCTTGCAGGGACAGCGATCGGCGAAGGCGATTGGCTTTCGATCGACGGCGAAGCCGGCGCGATCTATCTCGGCCGCGGCGATGTGGTCACCGAGCGGCCGGAAGACGAATTGGCGGAGGTCGAGCGCTGGGCTGCAGTCGCAGCGTGACCTAGAGCATGATCCGGAAAAGCTTGTCCTCGGGCTTTGACCCGATGGGTGGAATCCGGTTTTCCGAAAAGCATGCCCTCGGGCTTGACCCGGGGGATCATGCTCAAACAAAAAGCTGGAGCGGGATGCCGATCCAACGATAACTCATCCCGCTCTATCGCTCCAATCGGCGCGTCACAACCGGCGCAGCGCCACTTCCTCGATCTGGTGGCTTTCGCCCTTTTTCAAGATCAGATCGGCACGCTGCCGCGTCGGCAGAATATTCTCGTGCAGATTGAGAAGATTGATGCGGGTCCAGATCGACGTGGCAGTAGCGATCGCTTCCTGGTCCGACAGCTTGGCGTAGCGGTGGAAATAGGATTTCGGATCGACGAAGGCCGTGCCGCGCAAGGTCAAGAACCGGTTGACGTACCAAGACAACAACACGTCCTCGTCGGCATCGAGATAGATCGAGAAATCGAAGAAGTCGGAGACGAAGGGAACGCCCTTGCCGTCTTTGGGCAAACGGCCGGCCTGCAGCACGTTGAGGCCCTCGACAATCAAAATGTCCGGCCGTTCGATCTCGATCCAATGGTTCGGAATGACATCGTAGATCAGGTGCGAATAAACCGGCGCCCGCACCGGATGCAGTCCGGCCTTGATTTCGGACAGAAAGCGCAGCAGCGCCGGCAGGTCGTAGCTTTCGGGAAAGCCCTTTTTCTCCATCAGGCCTTCGCGCTCGAGCACGGCGTTGGGGTAGAGGAATCCGTCGGTGGTGACGATACCGACCTTGGGCACATTCGGCCAACGCGCCAATAGCGCCTGCAGCACGCGCGCGGTGGTCGACTTGCCGACGGCGACCGAACCGGCAACACCAATGATGTACGGCACCTTGGCGTCTTCGGTGCCGAGAAAGCCTTGCTGGGCGCGAAACAAGCGCTGGGTCGCCACCACGTAGAGCGACAGCAGCCGCGACAACGGCAGGTAAATTTCTTCGACCTCGGAGATGTCGAGCCGGTCGTGCATGGAGTGCAGCCGCGACACTTCATCGGATTCGAGCGTCATCAGCGTATCGGCGCGCAGCTTTGCCCATTCCGCGCGGGAGAAAACGCGATAGGGCGAAACTTCCGGCGCGTTACGCTGATCCATGCTCATCCGCCCTTGCGGGCTGCCTTCTCGTCGAGGCCGGTCTGCCGGGTGCGCTCGCCAAGCACAGCTTCCACTTCGGCCAGCGACACGCCGCGCACCTCCAGCACCACGAGCAGGTGATAGAGGAGGTCGGCCGTTTCGGCGACCAGCCGGGTGCGATCTTCGGCGATGGCGGCAATGGCCACTTCCACGGCTTCCTCGCCCAGCTTCTTGGCGCAATGGGCGACGCCCTTGTCGACCAACGTGCGCGTGTAGGACGCCCCGGGGTCGGCCTTGGCCCGAGTCTGCACGCGCTTTTCCAGGTCGTAGACGGTAAATGGCTCCATGGGCCGTTCCTTAGCATCTCTGCCCGCGGCCGGGGAGAGGCCGTACGCATAGATAGTTTGCTCGGATGACAGTTGCCCGGATGGCTTCTTTGACAGTTTTGATAGCTTCTTGGGCTCACGACGGCGAAGCATCCCTTAGAGCATGATCCCGAAAAGCGGGACCCGGTTTTCGGAAAAGATCATGCGCAGACGAAGGCGGAAGATCGTTCATGGCGGCACCGGCGCTCGATTTCTGGTTCGAGTTTAGTTCGACCTACTCGTACCCGGCGGCCATGCGCATCGGTGCGCTGGCAGCCGAAGCCGGAGTTGAGGTGCGCTTGCGCCCGTTCCTGCTCGGACCGATTTTCCAGGCGCACGGCTGGAATACGTCGCCATTCATTCTTTATCCGGCGAAGGGCCGTCATATGTGGCGCGACCTCGAGCGCATCTGCGCCGCGCTGTCGCTGCCGTTTCGGCGGCCGGAGCACTTTCCGCAATCGGGGCTTCTGGCAGCACGCGTGGCGTTGGTGGGGTTGCCGCATCCTTCAGCCGAGGCAGCTTGGACGGAAGATTTCTGCCACGCCGTCTATCGCGCGGAATTCGCCGAAGGGCGCCGCATCGATCAGTTGGAGACGATCCGCGATATTCTGTCGGAGCTGAAAGTCGATCCTGAAAAAACGCTGGCGGCGGCGCAAACAGACGAAATAAAAGATAAGCTCCGCGCGCAAACAGCCGAAGCGCAACGCCTGGAGATATTCGGCGCGCCGACTTTCATAACAGCAGATGGCGAATTGTTCTGGGGAAACGACCGCCTGGAAAGCGCAATCGCCTGGGCCAAGCATGTTTGCTGATACATTCTCTAGAGCATGATCCGGAAAAGCTTGCCCTCGGGCTTTGACCCGATGGGTGGAAACCGGTTTTCCGGATCATGCTCCAGGAGCTGGAAACATATCGTCCTCGTGCCTATCTGATCGGCGATCCACACGGGGTCTTTTTAGCTCATCATCCCGCGGTGTGGTGCGCTCGCAAACGGAGTGGACCATGTCGTATATCATCGTCGTTGTGCTGGTCATTTTCGGACTGGCGGGCATCCGTATCGCCGATCAATATGTGCGCGGCGTCGTGTTCCGGCTCGGCCGCTATCATACCACCAAGGGGCCGGGCGTTTATTGGATCATTCCGCTGATCGAGTGGCAGCGCCGCGTCGACCTGCGCATCAATACGGCGGCGGTCGAGCAGCAGGAAACGATCACCAAGGACAACGTGCCGATCAAGGTGAATGCGGTCGTCTGGTACCGCATCGTCAATCCCATGGCGTCGGTCCTGGAAGTCAAGAGCATCGACACCGCCGTGATTCAGGTGGCCCTGACCACGTTGCGCACCGGCATCGGCCAGCATTCGCTCGACGAAGTCCTCAAGGAGCAGGAAGCCGTGGCGAAGGTCATACAAGGAAAAATCGACGCGGTGACAGAGCCGTGGGGCGTCAAAGTCGAACGCGTCGAAATGAAGAACGTCGAGATCCCGCAATCCATGCAGCGCGTCATGGCACAGGAAGCGGAGGCTTTGCGCGAGAAGCGCGCCCGCATCATCAAGGCACAAGCGGAGTTCGAAGCGGCCGAGCAGCTGCGCAAGGCTTCCGAGATCATCATGCAGAATCCGGCCGGACTCGAGTTGCGGCGCATGCAGATGATCACCGAAGTCGGCGCCGAGCAGAACACCATGACCATCATCATGATGCCGAGCGAGTTCGTCGCCATGGCGAAGAGCATCGCCGGCCTCGGCAAGCCGTCGTCGCAGTGAGTTCTTATTTGCTCACGGATCAAGCCGTACCGGCAGCCCGGCCTTGGCCATGAATGCCTTGGCGTCGCGCACCGAAAATTCGCCGAAGTGAAAGATCGAGGCGGCCAGCACGGCGCTGGCATGGCCGTCGCGAATGCCTTCGACCAGGTGTTGGAGATTGCCGACGCCGCCGGATGCAATCACCGGCACGGTCACCGCATCCGCCACCGCGCAGGTGAGCGCAATATCGAAGCCTTGCCGCGTGCCGTCGCGATCCATGGAGGTGAGCAGGATTTCGCCGGCCCCGAGCGAGACCACTTCGCGCGCGTAAGCGATCGCATCGAGGCCGGTCGGCTTGCGGCCGCCATGGGTGAAGATTTCCCAGCGCTCGGCTTCGCCCGGCGGCGAAACCTTCTTGGCGTCGATGGCGACGACGATGCATTGATCGCCGAATTTCTCCGCCGCTTCTTTCACGAACGCGCGCCGCGCTACCGCCGCGGTGTTGATCGAGACCTTGTCGGCGCCGGAGGACAGCAGCGCACGGATGTCGTCGATGGTGCGCACGCCGCCGCCGACGGTGAGCGGCATAAAGCACGCCTCGGCGGTGCGCTGCACCACATCGAGCATGATGTCACGGTCCTCGTGGCTCGCGGTGATGTCGAGAAAAGTGAGTTCGTCGGCGCCGGCCTCGTCATAGGCGATCGCCGCTTCGACCGGATCGCCGGCATCGCGCAAGTTGACGAAGTTGATGCCTTTGACGACCCGGCCGTCTTTCACGTCGAGGCAGGGAATGACGCGGACTTTGAACATGCTCAGGCGGCTTCCGCAGAACGAAGGAGCTTCAAGGCGGCGGCAGCATCGAGCCTGCCGTCATAGAGCGCACGGCCGGCGATGGCGCCGGCGAGTTTCTTGGCGCGCGGATGAAGCAGCGCGCGGATGTCGTCGAGCGAAGCAAGCCCGCCGGATGCGATCACCGGAATGGACACGGCATCGGCAAGCGCGATGGTGGCGTCGATATTGAGCCCCTTGAGCATGCCGTCGCGCGCGATGTCGGTATAGACGATGGCGGCAACGCCGGCGTCCTCGAAGCGCCTGGCGATATCGAGCACGGCGAGCTCCGAGCTTTCCGCCCAGCCTTGCACGGCGACTTTGCCGTCGCGCGCATCGAGACCCGACGGCGACGCAGCCGGGAAATCTCCTGGCGGCCGCCTCGACCAAAGCCGGGTCGCGCACGGCGGCCGTGCCGATGATGACGCGCGTGACGCCCTTGCCGAGCCAGCCTTCGATGGTCGCGTGATCGCGAATGCCGCCGCCAAGCTGAACCGGAATCCGCACCGCCGCCAGGATGCGCTCGACCGCTGCCGCATTCATCGGCTTGCCCGCAAAGGCGCCGTCAAGATCGACGATATGCAGATATTCGAAGCCTTGTGCCGCGAAGATCCGCGCCTGCTCCGCCGGATCGCGATGAAAAACGGTCGCGCGCGCCATGTCGCCTTGCTCAAGGCGCACCGCTTCGCCATTTTTCAGATCGATGGCAGGAAAGAGAATCACGGCTTCCACGTCAGGAAATTGGCAATCAACGCAAGCCCGAGCTTCTGGCTTTTCTCAGGATGAAATTGCGTACCGACAATATTGTCGCGGCCGACAATCGCGGTGAGCGGCCCGCCATATTCGGCTTCCGCCACCAGATCGGCGCGCTGTGCGACGTTCAATGCGTAAGAATGCACGAAATAGGCGTGCCGCCCGTCAGAACCAAGCCCGAGGCCTTCGACCAATTTGTGCGGCCGCGTGACGGTGAGCGTATTCCAGCCCATGTGCGGAATCTTCAGGTGCGGATCGGACGGCGTGATGCGATCGACTTCGCCGGCGATCCAGCCCAGGCCCGGCGTCACTTCGTATTCGCGCCCGCGATCGGCCAAAAGCTGCATGCCGACGCAAATGCCGAAGAACGGCCGCCCCTTGCGGCGCACCGCCTCCTCGAGCGCGGCAACCATGCCGTCGACCGCATCGAGGCCGCGGCGGCAATCGGCGAAGGCGCCGACGCCGGGCAACACCACGCGATCGGCCGCGGCGACCATCTCGGGATCGCTCGTCACCACGATCGGCTGGTCGATGCCGGCATCATGCGCCGCGCGCTCGAACGCTTTCGCGGCCGAGTGCAAGTTGCCGGAGCCGTAATCGACGATCGCCACACTCATCGCGACGCGCCCGGTTCGGGAAACAGACCGACGATCGGCGGCGTGTGGAACGCGGGCGTGGGTGAAAGCGGCAACCGCGGCGGCAGATGGCCGCCCGGGCCGGATGATCCGCCCTGCCCCGCCGCGGCCCAGTCGTTGAAGAAACGCCGCTCCGCGGCTTCCATGTTGGTGCCGCTGACCAGGCCGACATTCCTCCAGCCGCGCCGCGCCAGCGTGAAGCGGCGCAGCGTGCTCGCCTCCAGTCCGATCAAGAACGAGATCAGCAGCATGACAAGCGACCTTCCGGCCGCGGCGACGCCGGCATAATACATCGCCTGCTCGATGCCGAATATCACGACCAGATAGATCAACAAGACGAGCCAGAGCCGACGCCACAACAGCCACAGCGGCGTGATCAGAAAAGCCCAGAAATTAAAACCGTCGCGGACAAACACGAAGCGCTCCGGATCGGGAGCAACCACGCCATTGCGCAGCGGCGGCTCGTGAACGGTATAGATCGGCATACGCGGTTCCTGACTCTATTCCCTGGCGTTGTTCCTGCCGGCACCATTACGGCGCCCGTGAAATCCTCGACGGCGAGGACGCGCGCTATGCGCTGAGCGTGCCTTTGGTCGACGGCACCTCATGGGCGGCACGCGGATCGATGGCGACCGCCGCCCTAAGCGCCCGCGCCAAACCTTTGAAGCACGATTCGGCAATATGATGGTCGTTCGTGCCGTAAAGCGTCGCCACATGCAGCGTGACCGCCGCATTGATCGCGAAGGCCTGGAACCATTCCTGCACCAGTTCGGTGTCGAACGGCCCGACCTTGTCGCGGACAAAATCGGCCTTGAAGACCAGGAACGGCCGGCCGGAAATATCGATCGCCACCCGCGTCAGCGCCTCGTCCATCGGCAGATGCACGTCGGCATAGCGGGTGATGCCCTTCATGTCGCCGAGCGCCTGCTTTACCGCCTGCCCGAGCGCGATGCCGACGTCTTCCGTGGTGTGATGATGGTCGATATGCAGATCGCCCTTGGCCTTGATCTCGATATCGATCCGTGAATGACGCGCCAAGAGATCGAGCATATGGTCGAGAAAGCCGATACCGGTCGAGATCGCCGAACGGCCCTCGCCGTCCAGGTCGATGACGACCTCGACTGCGGTTTCCTTGGTAGTCCGCTTGACGGACGCCTTTCGCATCGTGCTCTCCGGGGCGCGAAGCGGCCTTTTATCAGGGCTTTGGCCGCGCCGCCAATCTTCCTGTGCCGCATTTGCATTGCCGCGGCTCAAATCCTAAATCATGCCCTAAACGAAGGCCTTCCAGCGCATGCAGCTCTCCGAATCCGGCCCGGCCGGGTCATCTGGCCCCTGGCACGGCACCACGATCCTGACCGTCCGCAAGGGCGGGCTCGTCGCCATCGGCGGTGACGGCCAGGTCTCGATCGGCCAGACCATCATCAAATCCAACGCCCGCAAGGTGCGCCGGCTTGGCGGCGGAGAGGTCATCGGCGGCTTTGCCGGCGCCACCGCCGATGCGTTTACGCTGTTCGAGCGGCTTGAATCGAAGCTCGAGCAATATCGCGGCCAGCTCATGCGGGCAGCGGTCGAGCTCGCCAAGGACTGGCGGACCGACCGTTACCTGCGCCGGCTCGAAGCCATGATGATCGTCGCCGACAAGGATGTATCGCTGGTGCTCACCGGCACCGGCGACGTGCTCGAGCCGGAAGCGGGCATCGTCGGGATCGGTTCCGGCGGCAACTATGCGCTGGCTGCCGCGCGCGCGCTGGCGGATAGCCCGCTCGATGCGGAGGCGATCGTGCGCCGCTCGCTCGACATCGCGGCCGATATCTGCGTCTACACCAACCGCAATGTCACGGTCGAAACGTTGAAGAGCGGTTGAATGGCATCACAGTCTTATGCGTTTCGGCCGATGGCGGCTGCGGATTTGCCGACCGTTCGGCAATGGCTTGCGAAACCGCATGTCGCCGAATGGTGGGGCGATCCGGTGGAACAATTCGCGCTGGTAAGCGAAGATCTCACTCATCCGGCCGTCGATCAATTCATCGTCGAATGCGACCGCCGGCCCTTTGCCTATCTGCAGTGCTACGATCCGAGCGCCTGGCCCAATCATGGTTTCGGCCCGCTGCCAAGAGGCGCGCGCGGCATCGATCAGTTCATCGGCGAAGAAGATATGATCGAGCGCGGCCATGGCTCCGGTTTTGTTCGCGCCTTTGCTGACCGCTTGCTCGCAGCAGGCGTACCGCAAGTCTTGACCGATCCCAGTCCCGCCAACGGGCGCGCCATCAAGGCGTACGAGAAAGCCGGTTTTTGCAAAGAGCGGCCGGTCGACACCCCAAACGGCGCGGCGCTTTTGATGGTCCGTAATCCATGAGTGATTTTTCCCCCCGCGAAATCGTCTCCGAGCTCGACCGCTTTATCGTCGGACAGGCCGACGCCAAGCGCGCCGTCGCCATCGCGCTGCGCAATCGCTGGCGCCGGCTGCAGCTCGACGATCGGTTGCGCGAAGAAGTTCTGCCGAAGAACATTCTGATGATCGGGCCCACCGGCGTCGGCAAGACTGAAATCTCGCGGCGGCTCGCCAAGCTCGCCGGCGCGCCGTTCCTCAAGGTGGAAGCCACCAAATTCACCGAGGTCGGTTATGTCGGCCGCGACGTCGAGCAGATCATTCGCGACCTGGTCGAGATCGCGATCACGCTGATACGCGACAAGAAGCGCAAGGACGTGGAGGCGCGCGCGCAACAGGCCGCGGAAAGCCGCGTGCTCGATGCGCTGGTGGGCGCCGGTGCCAGCGCCTCGACCAAAGAAGCTTTCCGCCGCAAGCTGCGCACGGGCGAACTTGACGACAAGGAGATCGAGATCGAGGTGCAATCCTCCGGCGGCATGCCGTTCTTTGAAATACCCGGCATGCCCGGCGCGCAGCTCGGCGCCATTTCGATCGGCGATATTTTCGGCAAGCTCGGCGGCGGACGCACCAAAACGCGGCGCGTTTCGGTGCACGATTCCTACGAAATCCTCATCAACGAAGAATCCGACAAGCTGCTCGACACCGAGCAGCTCACGCAGGAGGCCATCAAGGCGGTCGAGAATAACGGCATCGTTTTTCTCGACGAGGTCGACAAGATCTGCGCGCGCGATGGCCGCATCGGCGGCGACGTTTCGCGCGAGGGCGTGCAGCGCGATCTGTTGCCGCTGATCGAGGGCACCACGGTCGCGACCAAGCATGGCACGGTGAAGACCGATCACATTCTTTTCATCGCCTCAGGCGCGTTCCACACCGCAAAGCCGTCGGACCTTTTGCCCGAGTTGCAAGGCCGCCTGCCCATCCGGGTGGAGCTTAAAGCGCTCACGCGCGACGATCTTCGCCGCATCCTGACCGAACCGGAAGCCTCGCTGATCAAGCAATATATCGCGCTGATGGGCACCGAGGGCGTCACGCTCGAATTCTCCGAGGATGCGATCGATGCGGTGGCCGATACGGCGGTGGCGGTCAATGCGAGCGTCGAGAATATCGGCGCGCGGCGGCTGCAGACCGTGATGGAGCGCGTGCTCGACGAAGTCTCGTTCGCCGCGCCGGACCGCCATGGCGAGACCGTGCGGATCGATGCCGCTTATGTGCAAAAGCATATCGGCGATCTGGCCAAGAACGCCGATCTCAGCCGGTTCATTTTGTAGAGGCTTGTAGAGGCGCGTCTGTCGGCTACTGGACTCGCGGCGCTCAATCGGCGCGCTTGTGGTCCGTTTGCGGTTCCCGATCGATCTCGCGGATCATCGCCATCCACTTCTCGACCTGGGCAAAAGCCTGCTTGTCGGTGCGCTCATCGCGTTTCGCGTTCGGCTTGGACGACGTATCGGCGATGTCGGACATGCGCGTACTCCGCTAAAGCATGATCCGGAAAAGTGGAATCCGGTTTTCCGAAAAGCATGCCCTCGGGCTTGACCCGGGGATCATGCTCAAACAAAAAGCCAGAGCGGGATGCCGATCGAACCATAACTCATCCCGCTCTAGACAGCGCATCGTGACTCGCGAAGTTGACGAATTCGTGTGCACGCGTCGGCATTCCGATGGTCGCGGTTAATCGCCCGATCGCTGCGCGCGCCGCAAGCGCACATACAATGCACCGGCACCGCCGTGGCCGATATGCGCATCTTCGAATCCGACCACCAGCGAGCGGAACTCGGGCAGCGAGAGCCAGAGCGGAACTTGACGCTTGAGCACGCCGCGCTCATGCGTCTCGCCGCCTTTGCTGGTTCCCTTGCCGGTGACGACAAGCACCATTCGCACGCCATCCGCTTGCGCACGCCGCAAGAAGCGCAGCAACGCGGCATGCGCCTGCGTCTGGGTGAAGCCGTGCAGATCGAGCCGCGCATCGATCGGCTCGCGGCCGCGTGCCACCCGTTGCTTGAGCCTTCGCCCAAGCGGCGCGAGCGCCGGCGTCTTTTTTTCCGGCACGTTCTCTGGCCGCGCTTCACGCGGCACAGCCGCGTGCGATCGAGCCGTCGCTGCAGGCCCGGCCTTGGTAGGAGATTTGGCGGGAACTTTAGCGGATTGTGTCGGCTCCGAAACTTCGGCGGCGCGGTGCGAAGGACGAAGCGGCTTGATGGAGCGTGCAACCCCGGTCCACAAAGCGCGTTCTTCGTCGCTCAGGGACCGCCGGCGGCTCATCGCACGCGCCAGATCTTCGACGCCGCTTTGGCTTTCTGCGGAGGTGCCGGTGCCGGCGCCGTCGCAGGCCTGGGCTCGGGCAACGGCACCTCTTCGGCCGTCGGATCGATCATGTTGCCGGCACCCAATTGCGCCAAGAGGCCTCGTCGGTCGGGCGGCAGGCGCACATTTTGGCCCGCTTCGACCGGATCGAGCTCGCGCGGCATCAACATCACGAACCGGCCGGGATTTTTGATGCGGCCGGCCATGCTGCCTGCCTCCGCGCCGGCGCCGAAATAGATGTCGGCGCGCGCCGGCCCCACAATCGCGGAGCCGGTATCCTGCCCCACCATCAGCCGGCGAAATTTTATTCCGTTTTTTTCGTTGGCGATCGGCAGATCCGCGGCGATGAAGAATGGCGTGCCGTAGGCATGCAGCGCACGGTCGATCGCGATCGAGCGGCCGGGCACGAGCGGCACGCCTTGGCCGCCGACCGCTTCGTCTTGCGGGCCAAGCGCGGTGATGCGGAAGAAGACATAAGATTTGTTCGTGCGCCTGACTTCTTTGGCGTCGTCCGGATTGGCTGTCATCCAATCGCGGATGCGTTGCATCGACAATTCGTCCTTGGTGAAGATTTTCCGCTCGATCAGCGCGCGCCCGACCGCCGTATAGGGCCAGCCGTTATGCGAGTCGTAGTTGACGCGCAGAATGGTGCCGTCTTCCAGCTTGATCCGCGCCGAGCCTTGGATTTGCGCGAACAGCACATCGACTTCGCTGCGCAGCCAGCAGATTTCCAGATGCCAGCCGTCGAGCGCGCCGTCCTCGATCTGGCCGCGATCGTAGTAGGGCACGAGCTTGCGACGGCCGACGCGCAGGCCGACCTTCACGCCTTTGCTCGGAAAGGCGTTGCCAAGCTTGCGCCGGCCGGCGATGGCGAGATTAGGCGGACGGCGATAAAGCGGCGCGGTGAATTCGCCGGTCGGCACCCGCGAGCCTTCGATGATCGGTTCGTAATAGCCGGTGAGAAAACCGTCGCTATCGCCGAGCTTCGAGATGCGCAACGGCCGGAAATTGTCCTCGAAGAATTTGCGCGCGCCGTCCTCTTCGAGCGGAACCGCCGCAACGGCACGCACGCAGACGGCTCTCAGCGCGTCCGCGATCGTGGACGACTCGGCCGACGATTGGCGACTGCCGTTCAGCGCGCGGCAGCTTTCGAGAAAGGTGGCAAAAGCGGTGGCGTGATCGTCGGTCGCCCAGCCGTCGAGGCTCGTCCACTCGACCGGTTCATACTGCGTGTCCGGGAACTTGATCGGCTCGCGCTCTGCGCAACGGCCGGCAGTCGCGAACCCGGCGAGCCCGAGGACAATGGCGACGGGGAGCCACGCTCGACCAAACGCCGCCATGCAAATTACTGTCCGGCTTCGGTTGCGACGACCTTCCAATTGGGATCGCGAGAAGAAACTTCCCGCGCGAAGGTCCAGACGTCGGTGACGTCGGTGACTTTCTCCGCGTTCCCGTCGATGACATCGCCCGTGCGCCCGCGCGTGACGGAAATGAGCTTGGACACGAAACGCACCGTGATCTGCGCGGTGCGGGCACGCTGCTCGGCAGCCGTGATGGTCGATCCGTCGATCGAGACGAAGCGCAACTCGGCGGTTTCGCCGCGGCTCTCGCGTTCGCCAATGGCGGCATCGAACCCGTCATACACTTCGCGCGAGAGCAAGCTGCGCAACTGGCGGCGATCGCCCTCGGCGAATGCGGTCACGATCATCTCGTAGGCGGCACGCGCGCCGGTGATGAAGTGCTTGGCGTCGAAGCTCGGATCGGCCGCCGCGATGGCGTCGAGCCCGGCTGCGACGCTGGAACCACTCTCGGCCACGTCCTTCCAGCGATCCGCTGGCGGCGGCGGCGGCTCGGCCGGCCGGCTGACCGCCGGTTCCGCCGGTCGCTGCGGCAAGGTCACGATCTTGTCGCTCGCCGGGCTGCGCACGGCGTCGCGCGCCGAATAAGGATCGTAGGGCGGCCGCTCCCGCCCGGTCCGTTGTCCCAAGACGCTGCGAAGCCGGAAGAAGATAAACACGGCGAGCGCCAGGAAGATGATGGTGTAGATGTCGAACACGTCTCAATGTCTCTCGGCGTCGCGATTACGGACGATACACCCGACGGCGGTTCGAGGTCGCGAACCCCAAGATACCTGGGTCACAGCTCCCGGGGCTACAGCTTATGTAGGCACGCGCCGGGAACCATCCAGTGGCCGCGAGCCACACAGGCGTGCTTAGCACCAAAGCTTAAACGATCACCGGCGGCACGCCAACATTTGTTGCCAGGCCGCACCGCACGGAGCCGGTCGAACGGCCGCCGCCCCGCGGTCACAATTGGCGCACTTTTCGGCACCCGAGCGCAATTCGCAGAAAATGGCGGCGGAAGTTGGCCGTAGCGGCTGTTGTTCACCCGCTTTGCCTGTGTTAGCCAACCTTTAACGCCGATCGGCGGCCGGAGATTAACAATATGTCAGAGGGTAACGGCGGTCCGCAGCCGCAAGCGATGCCGCAAATCGGCGTGCTGGGGCAATACGTGAAGGATTTGTCGTTCGAAAATCCGAACGCGCCGCAGTCGATTACCCCCACCCCGGCCGGCCAGCAGCCGAGCATCAATATTCAAGTCAATGTCGATGCGGCGCCGATGAGCCCGACCGATTTCGAGGTGACGTTGCGCCTGGAAGGCAAGGCCGAATCGCAGGGCATGCTGCTGTTCAATTTCGAGCTGGTCTTTGCCGGCGCTTTTCGCATCCAGAACGTGCCGCCGGAAACGCTGCAGCCGATCGTCCTGATCGAGTGCCCGCGCCTATTGTTTCCGTTCGCGCGCGAGATCGTCGCCACCGCCGTGCGCAACGGCGGTTTCGCGCCGCTCCTGCTCGATCCGATCGATTTTGTCGGACTCTACCGCCAGCGCCTGGCGGCGGGACAAGCGGCGCCGATTCAGCCGGCTAATTCGAACTGAGATAATCGCGCCAAATCGCCTTCTCGCCCAGCGTGGCGATGAACGCGCGATGCGCCGTGCGATCGTCTTCGGTCACCGTGCTCGTCAGCGGCACCAAGCGTTCGCGCACGACAATGGGTTCGCCAATGGCTTGGCTGGGCATCGCGGCTTGCGACAGCACAAGCTGCGCTTGGCGCGCGCCAATCAGCTCGACATAGACCTCCGCGAGCAGTTCGGCATCCAACAACGCGCCGTGCTTGGTGCGGCGTGAGTTGTCGATCGCATACCGCACGCACAGATCGTCAAGCCGGTTGGAGCCACCGGGATGCTTGCGGCGGGCGATCAGAAGCGTATCGACCAGCCGCTCACGCGCGATCAGCGGCCGGCCGACGCGCTCGAGCTCGGCATTGAGAAAGCCAAGATCAAACGCCGCATTGTGGATGACAAGCGGCGCGTCGCCGAGAAAGGCGATCAGGTCGTCAGCCGTTTCGACAAAAAACGGCTTGTCCTTGAGGAACTCCTCGCTCAGGCCGTGAACCGCGAAGGCCTCCGCCGGCATGCCGCGCTCCGGATTGAAGTAAGCGTGGAACGTGTGGCCGGACGGGATGCGATTGACCAGTTCGACACAGCCGACCTCGACCAGGCGATGGCCATCCAGCGGGTCGAGACCGGTCGTCTCGGTATCAAGCACGATTTCGCGCATTAAAGCTCTGCCGCCGCGGCCTGCTTACTCCGCCGAATCACCGCGGCTCTGATTCATTTTAGCGATCGCTTGCACAATGTCGCGCACCTGCGCCCGGGCATGATCGAACGACTGCGAAGTATCCACGACAAAGTCCGCGCGCCGACGCTTTTCCGCATCGGGCATCTGCTTGCCGACCAAGGCGGCAAATTTCTCCTCGGTCATTCCCGGCCGCTCGAAGGCGCGGCTGCGTTGCATGTCAAGCGGCGCGGATACCACCACCACCGCGTCGCAGTGACGCTCGCCGCCGGTCTCGAATAGGAGCGGTACGTCGAGCAGAACGACCGGCGCGCCGCGCGCCTGTGCCTCGGCAATAAATGCGTCCCTCGCCGTGGCGACCAAGGGATGCACGATGGCTTCGAGCTTCGCCAATGCCGCGCTGTCGCCAACCACGCGCGCCGCAAGTTTCGTGCGATCGACTTGGCCGTCGGACGTGGTGCCGGGAAAAGCGTTTTCGATCAGCGGCGCGGCTTCGCCGGCATAGAGCGCGTGCACGGCTGCGTCCGAATCGTAGACCGGCACGCCCTGTTCGGCGAAAAAGCTCGCCGTCCGCGATTTGCCCATGCCGAGCGACCCGGTCAGGCACAGGATGAAGGGGCGCTCGTTCGTCATCGCGCAAGACACTCGTGCCGGCGGAGAAAATCGAGCGCTTGCAAAAGCGGCAGGCCGAGAATGGTGAAATAGTCGCCCTCAATGCGGTCGAAAAGCTGAACACCGAGCCCTTCGAGCTGATAGCCGCCGACGCTCGCCAGCACGGCGTCGCCCGCGGTGTCGAGATAGCGATCGAGAAAATCGTCGGAGAACGCGCGCATGGTCAGCCGCGCGGTCTCGACATGCTCGAACACGGCGGTTCCGTCGTGCACAAAGGCAATGGCGGCGTGAAGCTCATGGGTACGGCCGCGCAGCGCCTGAAGCTGCGCGCGTGCGGCCAAACGATCGGGCGATTTGGAAAATCGTTTGGCTCCGAGTGCCAAAGTCTGGTCGGCGCCAAGGACAAGGCGGCCGGGATGCGCTTTTGCAACCACGGCGGCTTTCTCGCGCGCCAGCAAAGCGGCGACTGCGGTTGGCGACTGCGAAACCGCGTTCCCTTCGAAAGCGCGCTCGTCGAGATCGGCCGGGCACAGCTCGATCGGAATGCCGGCTGCTTCGAGCAACGTCCGGCGCGCGGCGCTGCGCGACGCCAATACGAGGGGGGTGGGAGCAAGCCAAAAGGCCATCGTTTAAGAAGCCAAATGACGGCGGCGCTCGGTGAGAAGCGCGAGCACGGCGGCCGCCGTCTCCTCGATCGAACGGCGCGTCACATCAATCGCCGGCCAATTATGCCGGGCACAGAGCCGCCGCGAAGCGGACACTTCCTCCGCCACCGATTGCTGATCGATATATTTGTCGTCGTCGCGATGCGCCCGCAGACCGAGCAAACGGTTCTGCCTGATCTGCACGATACGTTCGGGCGTCGCATAAAGGCCGACAACGAGCGGGTGCTTGAGCGCTTCCACGTCGGCCGGCAACGGCATGCCGGGAACGAGCGGAATATTGGCGGTCTTCACGCCGCGATTGGCCAAATAGATCGATGTCGGGGTTTTCGACGTGCGCGACACGCCGATCAAGACCACGTCGGCTTCCTCGAGATCGTCGTGCATCTGGCCGTCGTCATGCATCATCGTGTAGTTGAGCGCGTCGATACGGCGGAAATATTCGGCGTTCAGGGTGTGCTGTGCACCGACCTTATGGGTCGACTCGGCGCCGAGATAGGCCTGAAAGAGGTGCAGAACCGGCCCCAGGATCGATAGGCAAGGAAGCCCGAGCGCGCGGCACTTTTCTTCCAAGCGCACCGCCAGGTTTTCCTGCAGCAGCGTGTAGAGCACGATGCCGGGCATCTCTTCGATTTCGTTCAGCACCCGATCGAGCTGCTTTTGTGTTCGCACCAAGGGGTGCACATGCTCGACCGGCATGATCCTGGAATATTGCGCGGCAGCAGCGCGCGCGACCGTAATCAATGTCTCTCCGGTCGAATTGGAGATCAGGTGCAAGTGAAAATAGCCGGGCGCAGATATCATCAGGAAGCGGGATAACCTGTCGATGACTGGGGAGAAGGCCACGCCTCGACCGGCGAGGCAAGAAGTATAGGCGGAAAACCTCTCCCGCCGTCCACATTCGGTTCCTTCGGGATAGCGAAACTAGACAGCGGGTCGAGTAGCGGTGAATTGTGGACAGAAGTGATATAAGCCGGCAAATCCCGCGATAAAGCCGCGACTTTCGTCACCGTCCTATCCGACCGCCGGGAATGAGAATATGTGGGTCAAGCGTGGATGACATGTGCGTTCAATTGTATGAGTCCAATCAACCGTGCAAGCACTACAACAAGATTCTCTAAGAATGATTTAGTTAGGATAAGAGCGTGACGGCACCTTTTGTGCACAAACCATTGCTCCGCGTGCTTGCAGGCGAGCGTGAGTCGGTTCCGCCGCTTTGGCTGATGCGGCAGGCCGGGCGATACCTTCCCGAATACCGGGCTTTGCGCGAGAAGGCCGCTGGCTTTCTCGATCTCTGCTTTGATGCTAGACGAGCCGCGGAGATCACGTTGCAACCGATCCGCCGCTTCGGTTTCGACGCTGCGATCTTGTTTTCCGATATTCTGGTCGTGCCGTATGCACTCGGGCAGCGCGTGACTTTTGTTGAAGGCGAAGGACCGCGCCTCGATGCGCTGAAGGATCCGGCAGCGTTGCAAAAATTACGGACAGCGGTTGACCACGCAGCGCTTGAACCGGTCTATGAGACAATTGGACGGGTCCGGCAGGATTTGTCGCCGGCCGTGACTTTCCTGGGCTTCTGCGGAGCGCCATGGACGCTCGCGACCTATATGATTGCCGGACAGGGAACGCCCGACCAATTGCCGGCACGATTGTTCGCCTACCGACATCCCGAAGCCTTCGCGAAATTGATCGAGATTCTGGTCGATGCTTCGGCGAGTTATCTCGTTCGGCAATTCACGGCGGGTGTCGATGCGGTCCAGATTTTCGATACCTGGGCGGGAATCCTTCCGGCCGAAGAGTTCGAGAGGTGGTGCATCGAGCCGCATGCGCGGATCGTCGAAAAGGTTCGCGCCGAGATTCCGGGGGCACGCATCATCGGCTTTCCGCGCGGCGCCGGCACTGAGCTCGGCCGCTATCTCGACGCGGTTGCAGTCGATGCGGTCGGGCTTGATTGGACGATCGAGCTTGAGTTTGCGCGGTCGATGATCCAGAAGCGGCGGCCGGTTCAAGGCAATCTCGATCCGCTGGCCTTGCTTGCCGGCGGAACGGCGTTGGACCGTTCGATCGACGCAATTCTTGCCGCTTTCTCTCAGGGCCCATTTATTTTCAATCTCGGCCATGGCGTGCTGCCGGAGACGCCGTTGAGCCACGTCGAGCGGCTCGTCGAACGCGTGCGCCGCGTGCCTAGAGCATGATCCCGAAAAGCATGCCCTCGGGCTTTGGCCCGATGGGTGGGACCCGGCTTTCGGAAAAGATCATGCGCAAAGAAAATTGGCCGCCGATCGGCAGCGCGGAGGAATGAGCGTGGACCTCTATGGCTGGATCAAAGCCTTCCACATCATCGCGGTGATCGCGTGGATGGCGGGAATGCTCTACCTGCCGCGCTTGTTTGTTTATCACTGCGCCGCCGAAAAGGGTTCCGTCCAATCGGAAACGTTCAAGGTGATGGAGCGGCGGCTCCTGCGCCTCATCATCAACCCGGCGATGATCGCGACCTGGATCCTTGGGCTCTGGCTCGCCTGGCACGGCCCTGATTCTCACTACGGTTGGTTCAATTTCGGCTGGCTGCAGGCCAAGCTCGCGGTTGTAATTCTCCTTTCCGCCGTGCACGGATTATTCGCTCGCTGGGTGAAGGCTTTCGCCGCCGACCGCAATCGGCATTCGCAAAAATTCTATAGGATAATCAACGAGGTACCAACAATCGCGATGATTATTATCGTTCTGCTCGTGGTGCTGAAACCGTTTTGACATAAGCGCGTTGCCAGTGCACAAAACGTTTGGCCTCTTGCCTGACGCGCTTTGTTTTCCTATCTTGACGCCATCCCACCGAACGTAGGCGGATGCAATTGGGTTCTGGCTCCAGTGAATTGGAGCCGGCTGGTGCATCGGGACCGGAGCCCCAAAGCTCCTCGCAACCCAAGACCTACGGCACTTCTTCTTCTCTTTCCTGTCGGCTGCGTTGCAATTCCCCACCCGCCGCCGGCCTGATTTCCATAGGACATTCTGTATGCGGGAAATGAAACTCCAAGAGCTAAAGACCAAGACCCCGGCTGAGCTTGTCTCGTTCGCCGAGGAGCTCGAGGTCGAGAACGCGTCGACGATGCGCAAGCAGGAGCTGATGTTCGGCATCCTCAAGCAGCTCTCGGCGCGCGAAACCGATATCGTCGGCGAAGGCGTGGTCGAGGTGTTGCCGGACGGCTTCGGCTTCCTGCGCTCGCCGGAAGCGAATTATCTGCCCGGCCCGGACGACATCTACGTTTCGCCCTCGCAGATCCGCCGCTTCGGCCTGCGCACCGGCGATACCATCGACGGCCACATTCGCAGCCCGAAGGAAGGCGAGCGCTACTTCGCGCTGCTCAAAGTCAATTCGCTCAATTTCGAGGATCCCGAAAAGGCCCGTCACAAGGTCAATTTCGACAACCTGACGCCGCTCTATCCGGACGAGTGGCTGAAGATGGAATACGAGGATCCGACCAAGAAGGATCTCTCGGCACGCGTGATCGACATCGTGGCGCCGGTCGGCAAAGGCCAGCGCGCCTTGATCGTGTCGCCGCCGCGCACCGGCAAGACGGTGCTGTTGCAAAACATCGCCCACTCGATCACGCACAATCATCCGGAATGCTATCTGATCGTGCTGCTGATCGACGAACGCCCCGAGGAAGTCACCGATATGCAGCGCTCGGTGAAAGGCGAGGTCATCTCCTCGACCTTCGATGAGCCCGCCGCACGCCACGTCCAGGTCGCCGAGATGGTGATCGAGAAGGCAAAGCGGCTTGTGGAACACGGCCGCGACGTCGTGATCTTGCTCGAACTCGATCACGCGCCTCGGCCGCGCCTACAACACCGTCGTGCCCTCGTCCGGCAAGGTGCTGACCGGCGGCGTCGACGCCAACGCGCTGCAGCGCCCGAAGCGCTTCTTCGGCGCCGCCCGCAACATCGAGGAAGGCGGCTCGCTCACCATCATCGCCACCGCGCTGATCGACACCGGCAGCCGCATGGACGAAGTGATTTTCGAAGAGTTCAAGGGCACCGGCAATTCGGAACTCATCCTCGATCGCAAGGTCGCCGACAAGCGCACCTTCCCGGCGATGGACATCACCCGTTCCGGTACGCGCAAGGAAGAGCTTCTGGTTCCGCCCGATCAGCTCAAGAAAATGTACGTGCTGCGCCGCATCCTCAACCCGATGGGCACCATGGATGCGATGGACTTCCTGCTCGACAAGCTGCGCAACACCAAGAACAACGGCGAGTTCTTCGACTCGATGAACACGTAGTATCGTTCGTGGGCGAACGACGCGAAGCGATCTAAAAAGGCAGGCGGTTCAGAATCTCCGTTGCGCTACTGCGGAGACGTCGCAGCCACACTGTAGCGACGGCGCTAAGCAGAGCATGATCCGGAAAAGCTTGCCCCGGACGTGATCCGGGGTGGAATCCGGTTTTCCGAAAAGATCATGCTCAAACAAAAAGCTAGCTAGAGCGGGATGCCGATCGAACCACAACTCATCCCGCTCTAGTCGGACGCCGTGGTCGCGAACGTGACCATCGCATCACGCATGGCGGAAGGGTTGGATTTCGTAGTCGTTCCGGTCTCCTTGCCGAGCGAGTCGACGATGAAGTCGATAAACTTCCTCACCTTGGCGGGCACGTGGTTTCGCGAAACGTAATAGACGTAGAGCGGGAATCGTTCGTCCGACCAGTCGGGGAACATGTTGACGAGCGCCCCGCTTCTAAAATGATGCTCAAGCCCGAGGTCGATGACCTGGGCTACTCCGAAACCGGCCAGGCATGCGCCCAGCTTGGTTCCTGAATCGGTCACGGTCAGCCGCCCATTGACCGCGACCGAAATCAATTCTTTGCCGCGGCGGAACTCCCAGTCGAAGGGGCGCCCCGTTGAAGTGTCGATCGCGCGGATACATTGGTGGGTGTCGCTCGCCAGCTCTTGCGGATGACCTGGTCTTCCGTGCCGATCGATGTAGATCGGCGAGGCAACGGTGAGAATGCGGGCGTCGAGAATGCGGCGGGCGATGAGCGCCGATGGTGTTGGCTCGCCGAAGCGGACCGCGAGATCGAAGCCGTCGCTCACCAAGTCGCCGATACGGTCCCTGGTTTCGATGCGAAGCTCCATTTGTGGGTTTTGCAGGAGGAACTCGCTCAGCTTCGGCGACAGGACGACGCGCGAGAAAAGCGGATCGACATTGACCCGCAACCTGCCGCGAACCGTGTCTCGCGATTTCGAGGTTTCCGCCGCCGCTTCGCCGATGCCCGCCAAGTGCTGGACGACGCGCTCATAGAGCGCGCGTCCCTCATCGGTGAGTTCGACAGCGCGGCTCGTGCGGTGAATCAGCCTGGCGCCGAGGCGAGACTCAAGCTTCGCGATCGCCTTGCTGACGCCGGATTGCGTCATGCCCAGACGTTCAGCGGCTCTGCCGAAGCTGCGGGCGTCGGCAACGGCAGCAAGAACGACCAAGCCACCAACCAGTCGACCATCAATTTCGTCCATAGCCGATGCCTCTCAGTCATCTAAGAGATGACACGCGGGTAGTAGCGCCACGCCTCCACCTGAGCCACTTTTGTCACAGCCGAGAACGTTGGTTCGATCCGGTGGACGTAGCGTTCTTCGTATTGCCCTTGATGGAGACTTGAATGGACCAGATCCAAACCATCGCGTCCGCGATCAATGGCTATTTCGACCTGATGTATGACGCGGACGATAATCGTTTTCCCGAGGTCTTCCATGGCGCTTGTTTGGTCCACGGCATGCGGGACGGAAAGCTCACGGCGTGGTCGGCGCCCGAATTCCGCGACGTGATGCGCGGTCGACCGTCGCCGGCCGCCATGAAATCCCCGCGTGAGCAGGAGATCCTAAGTATCGAACACACCGTGCCGGACTTGGCGACCGCCAAAGTGCGCGTGAGGATCGGCCAAACCGGTTTCATCGATCATCTTATATTCCATCGCATCGATGGGAAATGGCTCGTTACGTCGAAGGCTTTTCACGTCGCGCGAGTCTTCCCGCCGGGGTCATAGCCGCGGCGGGACCTCGAAAGAGGCGGACGAAACGCCCAGGATAAAGCCGCAGCCTGTGCGGCTTCTATTCGCCGGTGAAGTGGACGAGCTGGCGCTTGGCCAAATCGACGGTGACGAAGTCGTCCGGCGTTTTGGCTCCCGTGCCGTCGCTTGCGGGGTGATATTCGATGCGCAATTGCGTCGCCGTCACAACCAAACGCAAATAGCCGAAGTCCTCGTCGTCGTAGTTTTCCAGTATCACCTTGTCGCTGCCTTGCGGGACGTCCAGCGGCTGCGGTGTTCGCAGCGCGCTTATCCCCTTTTGGCGGAGCTTCGCCAGGCCGTGACCGCCGTTGCCGCAGATAATATAGGGAATCTGCGTCTTGCCATGGAGCCGGGTAAAACGCTGATAGTTGTGCGCATGCGCCGACAGCACCGCGTGAGGCCATACGCCGGCATCGTTGCAGGCCTTGTCGATCTGCCCGAGCATATCCGTGCTCCAGCCGTGTTGGCTGCCGGCGGTGTAGGCCGGATGATGATGAGCGAGGATGAGCGCGCCGTCGAACGACTCCGATTTGACCCGCTTTAAGGCAGCCTCGAGATATTTAATCTGCGAATCGCCGATGTCGCTATCGGCGATGACGCCCGGATCTTCCAGCGTATTGCTGTAGAGCGCCAGGATGCGAACCATCGGGGCTTCGAACGTGAAGAAAACGCCGGGCTGTATCTGCGCGGTCCGTGAAAGCCCGCCGGCCTCGGGCGTGACATGGAAGTGCGGAGGCGCGACGCAGAAATTCTCCAGAAACGCCGCGAGTGTCGCAACCTTCGTCCCGGGCGCGACCATGCCGTCATGATTGCCGGCGAGCGCGATGATCGGTGCCGGATAGTTGCGGTACGGCTCATAGAATTGGTCGTAATAGTATTGGGCCTCGCCGAAGCTGTAGATGACATCGCCGAGGTGGAAGAAGAACAGCGGCCTGTCCTGGGGGTCGTAGTCGGAGAAATCACTCACCAGCTTGTCGGCGACGAGATTTTGATCGGTCGGGCCGCGGGTATTGCCGGTGTCGCCGGTCGAGTGAAAGACCAGTTGTTTGTTTGCTTTTATTTGGTTTTCCAGGTCGGCTTGCTGGATGTTGAGCACATCGGCGAGGCTGAGTCTGGGCTCGGGCAAGCCGCGGGGCGCAGGGAACGGCAGCGGCGCGAGTTTATGCGCTTGATTGAGCGCGTCGATCTGCTTGTAGATCGGACCGTCGGACGGATGCTTGACTTCGAATTGGGCTGGGTCCGGGGTCGGCGCCGGCTGGCCAAAAACCGGACGGTCCAGTTCGGTCGCTCCGACATTGTCGAGGGGATGAGTCGCTGGCGGTGCTTTTGGCTTACGACCTCTTGGCGAGCGGGCCATGGCAATCCTCCGAGAGCGCAGCGCGCGCGGTTAAGTCTCGTGGGTTCAGTCTCCTTGGCGTGACGGTCGAGCCGCGGAGTGCGGCGGAAGACGAGCTTGAAGCAATCGACTAGAGTGGGATGAGTTATGGTTCGATCGGCATCCCGCTCTGGCTTTTTGTTTGAGCGTGATCTTTTTGGAAAACCGGATTCCACCCCGGATCAAGTCCGGGGCAGGCTTTTCCGGATCATGCTTTAGCGAGCATTGCATGAGCTGTTCGAAGTCTACTGTGACGTTTATCACAGCAGAAAAACAACCATGTGACGCTGAGAGCCTAGCCCCGCTCTGATTGGCGGCTGGCCTCAAGAGAGCGCGCGAGGCCGGCGGCGTCCGTCACCGGCAGCGAACAGGTTTCAGCGACACAGACAAAGGCCTGCGGCTCGAGAGACGCGTGAACCTGCGCGTGCGCCGGATGCGACGGCGGCAGCGCCTCGGCCGACCGCGCATGCAGCACGATGCGATCGAGCGGCGGAATGGCGCGCGCTGCGGCGAGTAGTTCTTCGGCGCGCACACCCTCCCCTGTCACCACGATCTCGGCGGCGCGCAACCGTAGATCGATCGCATTCATCAGCGCCATGTGCATGTAGAGATTATCGACGGCGGCCGGCGCGATCGCCGCGATGAGCCGGTCGGCTTGGTCGCGCCAGTGATCGTCGCCGGTGAACAAAGACAGCCGGACGAGATTTTGCGCGGCGACCGCATTGTGGTTCGGCGTTGCCTCATCTGCCGTAGAGGCCGGGCGGATGACCAAGCCCTCGGCGTCGGCGGCCGTGAGGTAGTACGTCCCCTCCTCCGCATTGGCATAGTCGCGATCGAGCGCGCGCTGCCAGGACAGCGCCTGCTCCAAATAGCTTTGCCGGCCGGTGGCTTCATAGAGCGCCAGCGCGGCGCGGATCATGGCGGCGAAGTCCGATGCCAGCCCTGGAAATTTGAGCTGGCCCTGTCGCCAGGAATGGCCGAGCCGATCGCCGCGCGTCATGGCACGCGCGATGAAGGCGAAGGCGCGCTGGGCCATCGTAAGCCAAGACGGCTCGCCGAGGATCTGGCTGGCATTGGCGAGGGCAGCGATCATCAAGCCGTTCCAGTCCGCCAATACCTTGTCGTCGAGGCCGGGCCGCACGCGCGGTGCGCGGGCGGCGAACAGCTTCGCGCGCAGCGGCGCAAGCCGCTGCTCGTCTTCGTCGCTGCGCGCAACAGGCTTGAGACGATTGAGAATATTGTGGCCTTCGAAATTGCCGTCCGGCGTGACGTCGTAGTGGCGCGCGAAGAATTCGCCATCCCCGGTGCCGAGTTCTTTGATCACGGCGTCGTACGACCAGACGTAGAACTTGCCCTCCTCGCCTTCGGAATCCGCATCGAGCGAAGCGGAGAACGCGCCCTCACCTGTCGTCATTTCGCGCGCGAGCCAGTCTACCGTCTCCCGCGCGCGCTGCCGATAGAGCGGCTTGTGGAAGCGCGCATAGGCGACGGCAAGCAGCTCGAGAAGCTGCGCGTTGTCGTAGAGCATTTTCTCGAAATGCGGGACGAGCCAGCGCTCGTCGACCGAATAGCGCGCGAAGCCGCCGCCGAGATGGTCGTAGATGCCGCCCTCGCAGATGTGATGAAGCGTAATATCGACGGCGCCGAAATAGCGGGCCTCGCCGGTGCGCAAGCCGGCGCGCCACAAAAGTTCGAACAATGCCGCTTGCGGAAATTTCGGCGCGCCGCGCGTGCCGCCATTGACCGGATCGATGATGCCGCCGAGCTGCTGTGCGGCGTTGTTGAGTTCGGTGGTGCCGATCGTCACCCTGCCCGGCTTGCGCGCCGCGCCTTCGAGCCGCTGCATCAGCGCCGCGCGGTTTTGCTCGATCTTCTCCGGCTCTTCGCGGAACAGCCGCGCGACCTCGCGCAGCACATCGACAAAGGCCGGCCGTCCGTAACGCGACGTCGGCGGAAAATACGTGCCGCCCCAGATCGGTTCGCCGCCGGGCGTTAGAAACATGGTCAGCGGCCAGCCGCCCTGCTCGCCGAGATGATGCAGCGCCGCCATGTAGATCTGGTCGATGTCCGGCCGCTCTTCGCGATCGACCTTGATGTTGACGAACAGCTCATTCATGACGCGCGCGGTGGCGTCATTCTCGAAGCTCTCGTGCGCCATCACATGGCACCAATGGCAAGCCGCATAGCCGACAGACAGAAGGATCGGCTTTCCCGTGCGCTTGGCTTCCGCAAGCGCTTCCGGGCCCCACGCCCACCATTCCACCGGATTGTGCTGGTGCTGCAGGAGGTACGGGCTCGTTTCGCGCGCGAGCCGGTTTTCATGCCGGGCTTCATCGTGTGATGAGGTTGTCGTCGCGGTCATGCTCTGGCTCCGGCGCTGGTCCTTGACGGGTGATCTAATCCGAAAATCGGCGTTCGCTCGGATCAAGCCGGCGCGGGCTTTTTTCGGATCATGTTCGGGTGCGACTTTCCGAAGCTCCTTCCTTACAACGTTTGGCGATCTGTGGCAGTTGCCGGGATTTGACGGATTTGGCACGCCGCCGTAACGGCGCGGCCGTACACCGAGCGAAACAGTTGCCGGATAAACCGTGACCAGTGATCGCCCCACCATTTTCGCCTTATCGTCCGGGCGCCCGCCGGCGGCCGTGGCAGTGGTGCGGATTTGCGGTCCGCAAGCGGGCAGGGCGCTCCAAAAGCTGATCGGCCGCATGCCGCCGCCACGCCACGCGGCGCTCGCGCGGGTGCGCGATCCGGCCGATGGCGAGATTATCGACGAGGCGCTGGCGCTTTGGTTTCCCGGCCCGAACAGCGAGACCGGCGAGGACATGGCCGAGATTCAGGTCCATGGCGGCCAGGCGGTGATCGCCGCCTTGCTCGGCGTCCTGCGGCCGGATCGAAGACTGCCGCATGGCCGAACCGGGCGAGTTCACGCGGCGCGCCTTCATCAACGGGCGGCTTGATCTGACGGAGGTGGAGGGCCTGGCGGATCTGATTGCGGCCGAAACACCGGCGCAGCGCCGTCAGGCCTATCGCCAGCTCAAGGGCCTCATCGGCGACCAGGCGGAAGCGTGGCGGCGCCAAATCATCGAGGCGCTGGCGCTGGTCGAGGCGCGGATCGACTTCTCCGATGAGGCCGACGTGCCTGAGGATCTTGTTGGTCCGGCGCTTCATGCTGCGCAGCAATTGCGCAACATGATTGCAGCATCACTGGCCGATGGGGGCAGGGGCGAGCGCCTGCGCGACGGGTTGGTGGTCGCAATTGCCGGGCCGCCGAACGCGGGCAAATCGACGCTGCTCAATCGGTTGGCGCGGCGCGAGGCGGCGATCGTTTCGCCCTATCCGGGCACGACCCGCGACGTGATCGAGGTTCATTTCGACCTGGCTGGTTACCCGGTGACTTTGCTCGACACGGCAGGCATTCGCGCGAGCGACGATCCGGTGGAGCAGGAAGGCATCCGGCGTGCGACGACGCGTGCGGCGGCGGCCGATCTGATCCTGTGGGTCATTGACTCACAGGCCAGCGAACGATCCGCCGGAGAAATTCTCGAAAATCGAGCAAAAACAGACTGTTGGTTAGTATTTAATAAGGTCGATCTGGTTGGGGATAAGCTGTGGATAAACAGTGAATCTCGGTCCGCTCCTTACGCCAAGCGATTTGCGATTTCGGCGGCGACCGGGGCCGGAGTCGAAGCCTTGATTGGCGCGCTTTCAGCCTATGCCCAAACTTACTTTGCAACGACCGAAAGCGCGCTGGTCACGCGCGCGCGGCACCGGCAGGCGCTTGCGGAAACGGTCGCTGCGCTGGACCGCGGGTTGGCGCAGGGCACGTCCGGGCACGAAGAGCTGATCGCAGAAGAGTTGCGCGCTGCGGCCACGACGCTCGGGCGGCTGACAGGGCGCGTGGACGTTGAGGACATCCTCGACGTGATTTTCAGGGATTTTTGTATTGGTAAATGAATCGTAAACCGGTCGTGCTATTCCGGACTTGAAAAAACGACGGCTTTGGCCGGCCCGCGAAATTCGAGCACGCGTGTTTCACGTGAAACAACGCCAATGCTTTTTGACGGGCGATTGCGGCTTATCTAAAAGAAGGCCGTTCCGGAGATTAACGTGGACAATCGCTTCGACGTCATCGTTGTCGGTGGCGGGCATGCGGGCTGTGAAGCCGCCGCAGCCGCTGCGCGCACGGGCGCGCGCACGGCGCTGGTGACGCACCGCTTCGCGACCATCGGCGCGATGTCCTGCAATCCCTCCATCGGGGGTCTCGGCAAGGGCCATCTGGTGCGCGAGATCGATGCGCTCGACGGCCTGATGGGCCGCGTGGCCGATGCCGGCGGCATTCAGTTCCGCATGCTCAACCGCCGCAAGGGGCCCGCAGTGCGGGGGCCGCGCGCGCAAGCTGATCGCAAGCTTTACGCTGCTGCGATGCAGGAGGCGCTTCGGCAAACGCCGAATTTGACCATCGTCGAAGGGGAGGTTGACGACCTCGCCCTTGCCGCCGACGGGTGCGTCGCGGGCGTGCGGCTGGTGGATGGCCGGGCCATTGCTGCCGGCGCAGTAGTGCTCACCACCGGCACCTTTCTGCGCGGCCTCATCCATATCGGCGAGCGGCAGACCCCGGCCGGACGGGTTGGGGAGGCGCCGTCACTCGGTCTTTCCGGCACGCTCGAGCGAGCCGGCTTTGCGCTCGGGCGGCTGAAGACCGGCACGCCGCCGCGGCTTGACGGAACGAGCATCGACTGGGCGGCGCTGGAGTTGCAGCAGGGTGACGATCCGCCCGAGCCTTTCTCGATGCTGACGGAGCGCATCGCCAATCGGCAAGTGGAATGCGCCATCACCCGCACCACGCCAGCAACACACGCGCTCATCCGCGCGAACGTGCACCGCTCGCCGATGTATTCCGGTCAGATCAAGAGCCGCGGCCCGCGCTATTGCCCTTCGATCGAGGACAAGATCGTGCGCTTCGGCGAGCGCGACGGGCATCAGATCTTTCTGGAGCCGGAGGGGCTCGACGACACCACCGTCTATCCGAACGGGATCTCGACCTCGCTGCCGGAGGACGTTCAGCGCGCCATTGTGGCGTCCATTCCGGGCCTGGAGCGCACGCAGGTCGTCCGCCCCGGCTACGCCATCGAATACGACCATGTGGATCCGCGCGAGCTTCACCCCTCGCTGGAGACCAAGCGGCTGCCGGGCCTGTTCCTCGCCGGCCAGATCAACGGCACGACCGGATATGAGGAAGCGGCCGCTCAGGGCCTGATCGCGGGCCTGAACGCTGCGGCGCGGGCGGGAGGCGGAACGGCGATCGTGTTCGACCGCGCGGAGGGCTATCTCGGCGTCATGGTCGATGATCTCGTAACCCGCGGAGTCACCGAACCGTACCGCATGTTTACATCGCGCGCCGAGTATCGCCTGACGCTGCGCGCCGACAATGCCGACCAGCGTCTCACGAATAAGGGCATCGCGCTCGGCTGCGTCGGCCCGGAGCGCGCCCGCAGGCATCAGGCGAAGATGGCCGCGCTTAAGGATGCGCGCGCCAGCGCCGAGGCTCTGAACGTCACGCCGAACGAAGCGGCGCGACACGGCCTGGAGCTGCGGCGCGACGGCCAACGCCGCTCGGCCTTCGATCTTCTGTCCTATCCGGATATCGGCGTTGCCGACATCGCGCGCATCTGGCCGCGCTTCGGTGAGCTCGATCCCAAGATCGCCGAGCAGCTCGAGATTGATGCCAAGTACGCGGTCTATCTCGACCGGCAGGCAGCCGACGTGGAGTCCTATCGCCGCGACGAGGCGCTCGCGCTAGGCGACGATATCGATTACGAGACCCTGCCGGGGCTTTCCAACGAAGTCCGCCACAAGCTGCAAACCCACAAGCCGCGAACCATCGGGCATGCGAGCCGGCTCGATGGGATCACGCCGGCGGCGCTGACGCTGCTGGCGGCCTATGTCCATCGGGAGCGCCGCAAGCGCGATCGCGGCGCCGCATGAGTGCGGTGGGCGAGGGGGCGGCTTCGGGCGAAGCGCTCGACCTGTCCGCCGACCGCGAACGTGCCCTGGCCCTCACCGCTGTTTCACGTGAAACAGCGGCCCGGCTCGATCGCTTCGTCGAGCTGCTGATCGCCTGGGAGAAGCACACAAACCTTGTCGCGCGGTCGACGATCCCGGTGATTTGGACGCGGCATATCGCCGACTCGCTCCAGCTCCTGGATTTAGCCCCCCACGCCAAAGTCTGGGCCGACCTCGGATCGGGCGCCGGATTTCCCGGGATCGTCATCGCCTGCGCACTTGCGGACACCGAAGGTGCGAAAGTTCACCTGATCGAGAGCACCGGCAAGAAGGCGACGTTTCTGCGCGAGGCCGTGCAGGTGACGGGCGCTCCCGCCGTCGTTCACGCGCTGAGGATCGAAGACTTTGTGGACAACGCGCCCGAATCCATCGACGTTGTCACGGCGCGAGCCCTGGCGCCGCTGCCCAAGCTGCTCGCGCTTGCATATCCGTTGTTGAAAAGGGGCGCTTTGGGCCTGTTTCCAAAGGGACAAGATGTGGCGTCTCAATTGACCGACGCCACTAAATATTGGAAAATTGAGTATAGCTTGATCAGAAGTCGAACTGACGAGAAAGCGCAAATCCTGGTTGTGCGTCATCTTGAACCGGTGCGCGCGGTCAGGCCTCGCAACCCACAGAGTAGGGGACATCGGCGGCCATGAGCGATCTTCCGGATCCGGATAAGCCTGCGGCGAACCTGTTTGCGGAGCCTGCACCCCTTCCTCGCATCGGCGTTCCGCGGCCGCCGCGCATTCTGGCGATTGCCAACCAAAAGGGCGGCGTCGGCAAAACGACCACGGCGATCAATCTCGGCACTGCGCTCGCCGCGATCGGCGAGGACGTCCTGATCGTCGACCTCGATCCGCAGGGCAACGCCTCGACCGGCCTCGGCATCGACCGGCGCAGCCGCCGTTATTCGACCTACGACGTCCTCACCGGCGAGCAGCCGTTGCGCGCCGCGATCGTCCAGACCGCGGTCCCGCGGCTGCATCTGGCGCCTTCGACACTCGATCTCTCCGGCCTCGAGCTTGAAATCGGCCAGGCGCGCGACCGCGCCTTTCGCCTGCGCAACGCGTTGGCGCCGCTGAAAACGCCGCTGCCGGAGCAAACGAACTTCACATACGTGCTGGTCGATTGTCCGCCGTCGCTCAATTTGCTCACCGTGAACGCGATGGCGGCGGCGCATGCGATTCTCGTCCCGCTGCAATGCGAGTTCTTCGCGCTCGAAGGTTTGTCGCAGCTTCTCAAGACCGTTGATCAGGTGCGCGAGCAGCTCAATCCCGCGCTCACGATCCACGGCATCGTGCTCACGATGTACGACGCGCGCAATAATCTCTCCGGCCAGGTTGTGGCCGACGTGCGCGAATTCATGGGGCCCAAAGTCTATGACACCGTCATCCCGCGCAATGTGCGCGTGTCGGAAGCGCCGTCCTACGGCAAACCCGTGCTGGTCTACGATCTCAAGTGCAGCGGCAGCGAAGCCTATCTGCGGCTCGCGACCGAAGTGATCCAGCGCGAGAAGGCGATATGCGCCGCGTAAGTCGCCGCAAGCATTTTTGAATGCCGGCGGCGGGTGAGAGGCAGATACTTTAGACACGCGGAGTGCGCATGAGCGAACGTGCAGGAGAAGCCGCCATGGCGGAGGAGGGGACGCGGTCGCGATTGGGACGCGGACTTGCCGCGCTGATCGGCGATGTCGGCGAGGAAAGCTCGGTCGAGCGCCCGCGCGCGCAACGCAGGCTGCCGACCAGTGCGTTGCGGCCGAATGCGCGCAATCCGCGCCGGTCTTTTGCCGCCGCTGAGCTTGAAGAGCTTGCGGCTTCGCTGCGCGAGCGCGGCATCATTCAGCCGATCGTCGTGCGCTCGCTGCGCGGGGTGCCGGACGGCTACGAGATCATCGCCGGCGAGCGGCGCTGGCGCGCGGCGCAGCGCGCCGGCTTGCACGAAGTGCCGGTCGTCGTCATCGAGGCGACCGACGCGGAAGCGTTGCAGCTTGCGATCATCGAAAACGTGCAGCGCGCCGATCTCAATCCGCTGGAAGAAGCGGAAGGCTATCGCGCGCTGATGGAGGAGTTTCACAACAGCCAGGAAGAGATCGCCAAGATCGTCGGCAAGAGCCGAAGCTATATCGCCAACACGCTGCGGCTTCTGAAACTTCCCGACGCGGTGAAGGCCTACATTCAAGACGGCAAGCTCACCGCTGGCCATGCCCGCATGCTGATCGGCGAAGCCAACGCCGAACAGCTTGCGCAAGACATCGTCGCGCGCGATCTCAACGTGCGCGAAGTTGAAGCGATGGCGCGCGAGCGCGCGCAAAAGAGCGGTAAGAAACAAACAAACGGCAGGCGCGTGCACGGCGCAGCCGCCAAGGATGCGGACACGCTTGCCGCGGAGAAACGCTTAACAGATGCGCTCGGCCTGACCGTCAGTATCGATCAGCGCCGCGGCGGTGGCGGCACGCTCAGCATCCGCTACCGTGATTTCGATCAACTCGATGACGTGATCCAGCGGCTGGAAAGGCGGCGCTGAGACGTTCGGTCCGAGTAGTTCCGCGCCCAACCGCTCGTCCCCGCGAAGGCGGGGATCCAGGCTCCGCTCGCATTTATTTGTTAGAGCGGGATTCCTGCTTTCGCGGGAATGAGCTGGAGATGATCCGGCGCGCACAGTTCGACGATCTTGTGCGGCGCCTGGTGCGCGAGCCTTGAGGACCGAGTATCGCGAAGCGCGTCAGCGCAGCGGTTTTCGGCTGCGGTCCACCATCAGAAAGGCTGCGGCCGCGGCAATTGCAGACGCAAGCATCAGATACCATGCGGGTGCCATATCGTTCCCGGTCGCGGCGATCAGCGCCACTGCGACCAGCGGCGCCGTGCCGCCGGCGAGACCGATCCCGAGATTGAAAGACACCGAATAGCCGCTGAGGCGGAATTCACCACGGAACTGTTCGGCTAGTGTCGCCGGCTCGGCGGCCATGATGAGCGCCAAAAGGAACGCAAAGCCGAGCTGAGCCGCCCACACGCCGCCAACGTTGCCGTGCCCGACCAGCGCGAAACTGCCCCAAGCGATAACAAATTCGGCAGCGAAGGCAGCGATGAGCAATGTCCGACGCCGTATCGCTCGGTCCGTCAGCCATGCGGCGAGCGGCACGACGAACAGCGCCAAAGCCTGCCCTGCCGTGTTGGCCTGGAGCGCCTGTTCCGCCCGGACGCCGCCAAATTCCGCAGCGTAGGTCGGAAGGAAGACCATGGTCAGATAATTGGCCACGCCGTACCCGGACGTGAAGAGCAGCGCCAGCAGCATCGCGCCGGGGGCTTGGGCGATGGCTTCCCGAAGCGGCAGAGACCTTCGCGCTGACGGCTTTGGCACATAGCCGGTCTCGCGCAGACGATGGCGCAGAAAGTAGCCGGCAACTGCGATGACACCGCCGATCAGGAACGGAATGCGCCACGCCCAGCGCTGGACGTCCGGGGAGTAAGCGAGCATCGCAGTCGCGGTGACAACAGCGGAGGCAAGCAGCATGCCTGCTGTCGCGCCGATGTTGGCGACGCTGCCAGCCATTCCGCGTCGCTGGCTCGGCGCGGTCTCGACCAGGTACGCGACTGAACCGGTATACTCGCCTCCTACGGAAAAACCCTGCAGCACGCGTATGAGTAACAGAAGCATGGGTGCGCCGACGCCGATCGCGTCGTAAGCGGGCAAGACCGCCATCGCTGTCGTTGCGAAGCCCATCAGCACGATCGAGCACACCATGACGGCGCGCCGCCCAACGCGATCGCCCACATGACCGAGCACGACGCCGCCAAGGGGGCGTGCTGCGAACCCGATTGCAAAGCCGCTATAGGCTCCGATCAACGAGGCGATGCGGTCGTGCGCCGGAAAGAACAACGGCGCCAGGATCGGCGCGAACAGGCCGTAAAGGCCAAAATCATACCATTCCAAGAGGTTGCCGACCCCGCCCGCAAGCAGCGAAGGCAACGGCAGGTGACGATCGTGCGGTCCGGACATGTCCCGTCACTTCCACCAAACGGCGTCGCAGCGCAATTTGCGCAAGTGCCCGACAACGAAGCGACAACCTGCCACAACGAAGCAAACACATGAATCGTTCTGTCGTCTTCAGGATCCTTTGAAGGATCTGAGGACGACGACGATCGCAGGCAGGATCGGAAATGGAAATTCAGGCTCGCGTTCGGCATCACTCGAAAAGCCCAACGCCCAGGAACGGACGAAGCAGATGTGCCGCCCGGCCTACTCCGCCGCCGTCTGTCGCGTGGCTCCGGTACCGAAGCGCCGCTCGATGTAATCGATGACGATCTTCTGAAAGTCGGCCGCGACCGTTGCGCCGCGCAAGCGTCATCGCCTTTTTGCCATCGATGAACACGGGCGCAGCGGGCGCCTCCCCGGTGCCGGGCAGCGAAATGCCGATGTCGGCGTGCTTGCTCTCGCCCGGTCCGTTGACGATGCAGCCCATCACCGCGACGTTGAGGCCTTCGACGCCCGGATAGCGCGTCTTCCATTCCGGCATCGATTCGCGGATGAAGCTCTGGATGCCGGCGGCGAGTTCCTGGAACGTCGTCGAGGTCGTGCGGCCGCAGCCTGGGCAGGCGGCCACGAGCGGCACGAAGGTGCGAAGCCCCAGCGTCTGCAAAATCTCCTGGCCGACTTTCACTTCCAGCGTGCGGTCGCCGTTCGGCTCCGGCGTCAGCGAAACGCGGATCGTGTCGCCGATGCCGTGCTGCAGCAGATAACCCATGGCCGCCGACGAAGCGACGATGCCCTTCGAGCCCATGCCGGCTTCGGTGAGGCCGAGATGCAGCGCATAGTCGGAACGCCGCGCGAGCTCCTGATAGACCGCGATCAGGTCCTGCACGGCCGAGACCTTGCCGGAGATGATAATCTTCGAGCGCGGCAGGCCGATCTCTTCCGCGCGCTCGGCCGACAACAGTGCCGATTGCACCATCGCTTCGCGCGTCACGTCGCGCGCATCGGCCGGAGTCTTGGAGCGCGAATTCTCGTCCATCAGGTGCGTGAGCAATTCCTGATCGAGCGAGCCCCAATTGGCGCCGATGCGTACCGGCTTGTCGTGGCGGATCGCGGTCTCGACGATGGCGCCGAATTGCTTGTCCTTCTTTTCCTTGAAGCCGACATTGCCGGGATTGATCCGGTATTTGTCGAGCGCCTCGGCACAGGCCGGGTGATCGGCCAAAAGCTTGTGGCCGATATAGTGGAAGTCGCCGACGATCGGCACGTCGACATTCATGCGCAGCAACCGCTCTTTGATGTGCGGCACGGCGGCGGCGGCTTCATCGCGGTCCACGGTGATGCGCACGAGTTCCGAGCCGGTTCGCGCCAGCGCCGCCACCTGGCGGGCGGTCGCCTCCACATCGGCCGTGTCCGTATTGGTCATCGACTGAACGACGACCGGTGCGCCTCCGCCGACCGTGACATTGCCGACCTTCACCGCGACCGTCTGGTGCCTGGGGGCCGGCCCGGAAAACGCGATCATCCTCTAGCCCTTTGAATTACCGAAGAATTCCATCGTCCCGGCGCCCGGCAAACTGCCTTGAAAGCCGCGCCAGCGCCATTGCAGCCATCGATATAGCCTTATCGCGGCCGGTTTACGAGCACCAAGCCGACCGCCACAAAGGCGACGGCTAACGCGAAAGCCGGCGTCAGCGGCTCGTTAAGAAAGAGATGGCCGGCGGCGACCCCGAAAATCGGGGTCAAGAAAGTAAATGCCGATAGTCTGTTGGCGGAGTAGCGAACGATCAGAGCGAACCAGATCACGAAGCTCACGCTGACGACCCATAGGGCCTGGTAGGCGAAGGCCGCCACCGCCAGCGCCGACGGCATCGCGTCCATGCGTTCGCCCAGGACCAGCGCCCCGATCGCCAGAAGCGGCGCCGAAACCACCAACTGATACAACGCCGTTTTTTCGGCGCTGACACGGCTAAGCGGACTGGCCTTGATAACCAGCGTGGTTGCGGCCCACGCAGCCCCGCCGCCCAGCAGCATAAGGTCGCCGAGCAGTTGACGCGGATCGGCTGCCGGCGTCGGCAGGCCGAAGGCGATGACAATACCGACGAAGGACAGCGCCAGGCCAAACCACTGCGACGGATAAAAATGATCGCCGGGTATGAACAAACGCGAGCCGATCACAATGAAGAATGGGGCGGCGTAGAGGAACAACACGCCACGCGTTGCGGTCGTCCAGACAAGCCCGCGATAAACCAGCAGGAACTCAACAGCGAAGAGTACGCCGGCGGCGACGCCGGCCCATAATGTGCCGTCGCGCTTGAACAAAGGGATTCCGCGCGCCTGGGCATAGACTGCGACGCACAGCGCGGCGATCGCCGAGCGCGCGGCCGACTGGATGAGCGGCGGAATGTCGTGGAGCGCGACCTTGATCGCGACCTGGTTGAAGCCCCAAGTCAGACACAGCCCGACGGTTACGACGATCGCGAGCGCATCGAGCGGACGGGATTGCGGGGAATGCTGCAAGGAACGGGTCAGTCCGATTTCAGACGAGATTGCAGAAGGCGTGAGGCGCAGAGCGGAATGGCTTCGCTTTGAATGGGGCTCCCCCTCTCTTGTTTGAACATGATCGTGCGGAAAGCCGATCGTGTTCGTGTTTGTAGCGGCCGGCGCGCGCCGGCGGTTTAGCGAAACAAATCTACGATCACTCGCGGCAATGCGAGCAGATGCCGGCGATTTCGATGACCGGGCTTTTCGGAACGAAGCCCGCCGCGCGGCATGAATGCTTGAGCGCATCGGCCACGGCGCCGCCGGTCGCTTCTCCGACCGTTCCGCAGCGCTCGCAGATCAGAAACACGACCGGGTCGCCGCCGGCGTGATGATGCACGCAGGCAACGAAGGCATTGCGGCTCTCGATGCGATGGACGAGGCCGTTGTCGCGCAAGAAGTCGAGCGCGCGGTAGACCGTGATCGGCGCCAGCCGGCCGCGATGCGCCAATCGCTCTATGATTTCGTAAGCGCCGAGCGGCTTATGCGACGCCAATAACGCCTCGAGCACCTGCCGCCGCATGGGGGTCAGGCGCTGTCCGCGCGTGGCGCATAGCTCTTCCGCATGCATGATAGCAGCGTTGGCGCAGCTATCATGATCGTGATTGGGCGCCGGAAAGACTGCCGGTCTTGTCATTTCCTAGCCATCAACGAGCGACACCATCCTCGGAAGCTCCGCCATTGTAGCGATTTTGTAGCGATTTTCACGGTAACACCAAAGGCGGGTAACTCCTGACTTACATATTGCGCTGCAGCACAAAGCGTCTCACATTGCCGCCGCTTTGCGCACGGACTTAATCGTACGCGCGTTCCGCAGGGGCGCATGGCCTTGAATTTGGGGATGAGCATGCTGAAAGGAAAGAATGCGCTGGTGACCGGCTCTACGTCCGGCATCGGATTGGGTTATGCGCGCGCTCTCGCCGAGCAGGGCGCCAACGTAACCATCAACGGCTTCGGCGACGCTGCCGCGATTGAAAAGGAGCGGTCCAGCATCGAAAAGGATTTCGGCGTGAAGGCGGCCTATTCGCCTGCCGACATGACCAAGCCCGGCGAAATTGCCGAAATGATCCACACGGCCGAGAAGACCTACGGCTCGCTCGACATCCTCGTCAATAATGCCGGCATTCAGTATGTCGCGCCGATCGAGGAATTCCCGATCGAGAAGTGGGATCAGATCATCGCGATCAATTTGTCATCGGCGTTTCATACGATCCGCGCCGCCGTGCCCGGCATGAAGGCGCGCAAATGGGGCCGTATCATCAACACGGCATCGGCGCACTCGCTAGTCGCCTCGCCGTTCAAGTCGGCTTACGTCTCCGCCAAGCACGGCCTTGCCGGCCTCACCAAGACCGTGGCGCTTGAGGTCGCGACCTTCGGCATCACCGTCAATTGCATCAGCCCGGGTTACGTTTGGACCCCGCTGGTCGAGAAGCAGATTCCCGACACGATGAAAGCGCGCGGCATGACCGCCGAACAGGTCAAGCGCGATGTGCTCTTGGCCGCGCAGCCGACCAAGGAATTCGTCACCGTCGACGAAGTCGCCGCGCTCGCTCTCTATCTCTGTTCGGATGCCGCCAAGGCGATCACCGGCGCTAATCTGTCGATCGACGGCGGCTGGACGGCGGAATGACGCTTCGTCTCGGCGCATGCGCCAGAGCATGATCCGGAAAAGTGGGTACCGGTTTTCCGAAAAGATCATGCTCCAACAAAAGATCTAGAGCGCGATGACGTTTCAACTTGTAGCCATCGCGCTCTGGCCGTGAGCCGCGCATGCCGGTGAAGAAAATTATCAAGGCGGTGCTGCCTGGCCGCGCCGGCAATGCGCCGGGCGGCCAGACCATCAAGCGCATCAATCTCGCGCTGCAGGGCGGTGGCGCGCACGGTGCCTTCACCTGGGGCGTGCTCGAGCATCTCTTAAGCGACGATCGTCTCGTAATCGAAGGTGTTTCCGGCACGTCCTCCGGCGCCATGAACGCGATCATGCTGACGGATGGTTTAGCGCGCGGCGGCCGCCCGGAAGCGCAAAAGCGGCTCACCGATTTCTGGCGCTCGGTCAGCAGCACCGGCGATCTGCCGCCCATGCAGCGGGCCGTCGTGGAACGCCTGTTGTCGTTCACGCCGGTCGAAGGCTCGCCGGTGCAAGCCTGGTTCGACCTGATGGCGCGCTATTTTTCGCCCTACGATTTCAATCCGCTCAACATCAATCCGCTCAAGGATCTGGTCGAGCGCTTCGTCGATTTCAAAGCCGTGCAGTCGTTCGCCGATATTCAACTTTTTATTTCGGCGACGAATGTGCAGACCGGTCGCGTGCGGATCTTCCCGCGCGAGAAGATCACCGCCGACGCGGTCATGGCGTCCGCCTGCCTGCCGGAGCTTTTTCGTGCCGTCGAGATCGACGGCGTGCCCTATTGGGACGGCGGCTATCTCGGAAATCCGGTGATCTTCCCGTTCTTCGGCACCACCCAGACCGAGGATGTGCTGGTCGTGCAGATCAATCCGCTGGTGCGGCAAAAGACGCCGACTTCTGCCGGTGAGATCATGAACCGCCTCAATGAAATCACTTTCAACTCGCCGCTGATCGCGGAATACCGCGCCATGGAATTTGTCGCGCGCCTGATCGATCAGGGCCGTCTGCCGCGCGGCATCGGGCCCGGCCAATACCGCCGCATCAACGTGCATCGCATTGTGCTTGATCGCTTCGGCACGCAGCTCGACGCATCCTCGAGACTGACGACCGATTTCGATTTCTTCGAAATGCTGCGGACGAACGGCAAGCGGGCGGCGCGGCGTTTTCTCGACGAACACTTTGCCGATATCGGCGTGAAAAGCACCGTCGACCTGCGGGCAGAGGCGCAAGCCGAGTGGGCGTGATAGCATCGCGCTCATGCCGGATACGAACCCGCTGCTCTCCGCCGAGGTCGGCGCCGCGCACCTCGAGGTCTGTGTCGCCGACATTACAACGCTGGCGCTCGACGCGATCGTCAATGCCGCGAACCGTTCGCTGCTCGGGGGCGGCGGGGTGGACGGCGCCATCCATCGCGCCGCCGGGCCGGAATTGCTGGCCGAATGCCGGACGCTCGGCGGTTGCGAGATCGGCAGCGCCAAGATCACCTTCGGCTACCGGCTGCCGGCCAAGCACGTGATCCACGCCGTCGGTCCGGTATGGAGCGGAGGCGGCGAGGGCGAAGACGAATTGTTGGCGTCTTGCTATCGCACGTCGCTTGATCTGGCCGCCACGTATCGGCTGGCGTCGCTTGCGTTTCCGGCCATATCGACCGGCATTTATCGCTTTCCGCCCGATCGCGCCGCGCGCATCGCCGTGGGCACGGTCGCTGCGGAATTGGCGGCTGCCCCGCGCGGGATCGCACGCGTCGTGCTGTGCTGTTTCTCGGAGGCCGCCGCGGATCACCATGTCGCCGCTTTGAGCGACCTCGGCCTTGCTTAGCTCACTGCCCTGAGCCTTTTGCAGGTCTGCCCTGTCCGATCCTTCATGGCAATAATATAAGCTAGCTTATATTATGCCTACGCATCGGTACAGGTTTATATTCATGCTCCAAGCCTCCAGAAACAGAGAGTTCGGCTTCATTCTCAATGACGTAGCCCGTCTGCTGCGGACCTATGCCGACTATCGGGCGGCGCAGTTCGGCATGACACGGGCGCAATGGGCGGTGCTGGTGCGGCTCGATCGGTCCGAGGGCCTCAACCAGTCTGAGCTCGCCGAAATGCTCGATCTGCAGCCCATCACGCTGACAAGGCTGCTCGACAAGCTTTGCGACAGCGGTCTGATCGAACGGCGGCCCGATCCGGACGACCGGCGCGCCAAGCGCTTGTTCCTCACCAGCGCGGCACGGCCGTTGCTCAAGCAGCTTGGAACGTTGGGTGAGAACACGATGGCGAGCGCGCTCGAAGGCGTGGCGTCGGAAGACGTCGAGCAGCATGGTCTCCCAGCTCGAGGTCGTGCGGGAAAACTTCCGCCGGCTCATTCACCGGCGCAATGCCCATACCGCGACGGGAGAACGCCACTATGGCTGAGCCCGTCCGCAAGACTGTTCCGAGCACGACAGTTTCACCGTTGCACGAGGAAACCGCCGAAAGCCCGCGGCCGCATGCGGTGCCGCAGGCAGCTCCCACCGGCAAGCGCTCCAAGGAACAAACCAGCGGCGCCGACACGGTGCGGCGCTTGCGCCGCCGCGATCGTGTGCGCTGGACGCTGTTCGCTTTGCTGCCGATCGTGCTGCTCGCCGGCGGATATTCCTACGTCACCGGCGGCCAGATCATGTCGACCGACAACGCGTATGTGCAGGCCGATCGCGTCGGCATCTCGACCGACGTGTCCGGCATCGTGCAGGACGTCGCGGTCAAGGACAATGCATACGTCGAAGCCGGGCAGGTTCTCTACCGTCTCGATCCGCGTCAATTCCAGATCGCGCTCGAGAACGCCAAGGCCAATCTCGCCCAGACCGCGATGTCGATCGATGCGATGAAGCAAGATTATCAGCGCATGCTGAGTGACGTCGCCGCTCAGCAGGCGCAGGTGGATCTCGATCAGAAAAACTATGATCGCAACGCGATGTTGCTGAAGACCGCCACGGTTTCGCAAGCCGTGTTCGATCAGACCCGCTACGCGCTCGAGAACGACAAGAGCAAGCTCGCCGCTTTCCAGCAACAGGTCAAAGTGCAGCTTGCCAAGCTCGGCGGCGATCCGGACCGGCCGACCACCGAGCATCCGCAATATCGCCAGGCCAGGGCGCAGGTCGACGAAGCGCAGCGGCAGCTCGATCATACCATCGTAAAGGCGCCATTCGCCGGCACCGTCACCAGTGTGCCGTCGATCGCGCCCGGCAAATATCTGTCCGCATCCACCACGGCCTTCTTCCTGGTCGACACCGATCATGTGTGGATCGATGCGACACCGAAGGAGACCGAGCTGACCTACGTTCGGCCCGGCCAGAAGGCCACCGTCACCGTCGATACTTATCCGGACGTGGAATGGCCCGGCGTCGTGGAAAGCGTCAGCCCGGCCGCGGCGCAGGAATTCTCGTTGCTGCCGGCGCAGAACACCAGCGGCAACTGGGTCAAGGTCGTGCAGCGCGTGCCGATGCGCGTGCGCCTCGAGACCACCGACAAGAAGCTGCCGCCGCTGCGCGCCGGAATGAGCGTCGAAGTCGATGTCGATACCGGCCACGCGCGCGGCTTTCCCTCGTTCCTCAGGTCGCTGTTCGGCCACCGGGGTTTGTGATGTCCGGCGGGACGGACAGCGCATTCGCCGGCGGCAACCGCGCCGCCATCACGGCGTGTGCGATCGTCGCCACGCTGATGCAGGCGCTCGACACCACCATCGCCAATGTGGCGCTGCCCTACATGCAGGGCAGCGTCTCCGCCAGCCAGGATCAGATCGACTGGGTGCTGACCTCTTACATCGTCGCCGCGGCGATCATGACGCCACCGACCGGCTTTCTGGCCGGCCGCTTCGGATTGAAAAATTTGTTTCTCGCATCGATCACCGGCTTCACCGTCGCCTCGATGCTGTGCGGCATGGCGCAGTCGGTGACGCAGATCGTTTTGTTTCGTGTGTTGCAGGGTGCCTTCGGAGCGGCGCTGGTCCCGCTGTCGCAAACGGTGCTGCTCAGCACCTATCCGCGCGAGCGCCAGGGTTTCGCCATGGCGCTCTTCGGCATGGGCGTGATGGTCGGGCCGGTGCTCGGCCCGGTGCTCGGCGGCTGGCTGACAGAAAATTATAGTTGGCGCTGGGTCTTCTATATCAATCTGCCGATCGGCATCATTGCCTTGCTGGGGATGATTGCCTTTCTCCCGGAAACGCCGCGCAACTCCGGCGAGAAGCTCGATTGGTTCGGCTTCGGCACGCTTAGTCTCGCGATCGGTGCGCTGCAGATCATGCTCGATCGCGGCGAGCAGAAAGACTGGTTCAGTTCCGGCGAGATCATGATCGAAGCCATCGTGGCGGTCTCGGCCTTCTATCTGTTCCTGGTGCACACCTTCACGGCCGAACGGCCGTTCGTCCGGCCGTCGTTGTTCCGCGATCGCAACTTCGCCGCCGGCGTGCTGTTCGTTTCGGTCATCGGCCTCACCTACTACTCGTCGATGGCGCTGCAGCCGCCCTATCTGCAAACGCTCATGGGCTATCCGGTGGTCACCGCCGGCATGGTCATGGGACCGCGCGGCATGGGCACCATGGCCTCGATGCTGATCGTCGGGCGGCTGACCGGCCGCATGGACACGCGCCTCCTGCTCGCCATCGGGCTTGGGCTCACCGCCTGGTCGTTCAACGAGATGACCGGCTGGACGCCGGACGTCTCGCAAGCAACCATCATCAGCGTCGGCGTGGTGCAGGGCGCGGGCCTTGGCTTTCTGTTCGTGCCGCTGAGCGCCGCTACGCTCTCGACGTTGCCTCTGCAAACCCGCACCGAAGGCGCCGGGCTTTACAATCTATCCCGCAATATCGGATCGAGCGTGGGCATTTCGATCGTGAACAGTCTGATCACGCGCAACACACAGGCCAATCACGCGGCCATCGTTCCCAATGTCACGGCGGTCAATCGCGGCTTCGAGCATCCGGCGATTGCGCACGCCTGGGATCCGCTCACCGCCGCGGGCCGCGCTGCGCTCGATGCCGTCATCACCAAGCAGGCGCAGATCATCGCCTATATCGATGACTACAAATTTCTGATGATTGCAACACTCGCGGTCCTGCCGCTCTTGATCGTGTTTCGCAAGCCGGCGGGCGCGCCTCCGGCGGAGCCGATCGTGGTCGAGTGAGCGTGCGCAAACTGGAAACTGGGCAATGTCGTTTGTTCGGCGAAGCCGCCTCAGACGCTGCTCGCCGCCCAAACATTCTTTGATTTTCTGAAAAACACCTTTCAAGACCACGGCATTAAAAAGCTGCTCGTCGAACACACATCTGCTTATCGGAGGCTCACCTGTGTGCCTCGAGCGTCGTCTGTGAGGGGCGAGGGATCACGCCAAGGAGCGTGAATCCATGGTCTTCTATGTCATATTTTGGACCACCTACCTCCCGTTCGTGCTTCTGACTCTGTCGCTCCTCGCTGACCGTCTCACCCATCACACCGAGACCGATGCTGCCGTGCAGACGAAGCCGGTTCCCGTCCCCGCGAAGCCTTCAGGCGGCGCGCGCAAGGACGCCGGCGCGGCCAAGTCACTTGCGGTGGAGTGACTTCCGGATGACGGCTTTGGGCTAAGCAACGCGGTGACGAGCAAACGTCTTTACGAGGCGCACGCGGCGGAAACGCAAAAGGCGGCCCTGCGGCCGCCTTTCGTCGTGTTCGAGCTGCGCTGTTAGCGCGGAACTATTCCGCGCCGCCGGCTGCCGCTTCGCGTGCTTCGCCGCCTTCGGCTTTTTGCTTCGCTTCCAGATCCTCGCCAGTCTCCTGGTCGACGACCTTCATCGACAGCCGCACCTTGCCGCGCTCATCGAAGCCGAGCAGTTTCACCTTCACCTTGTCGCCTTCTTTGACGACATCGGATGTCTTCTGCACCCGGCGCGCGGCGAGCTGGCTGATATGAACCAGGCCGTCCTTGGCGCCAAAGAAGTTCACGAACGCACCGAAATCCATCACCTTGACGACAGTGCCCTCGTAGATGTGCCCGACCTCCGGCTCGGACGCGATCGACTTGATCCAGTTGATCGCGGCCTTGATCGAACTCGCCGCTGGCGGAGGCGACCTTGACGGTGCCGTCGTCGGAAATGTCGATCTTGGCGCCGGTCTTCTCCACGATCTCGCGGATGACCTTGCCGCCCGAGCCGATGACCTCGCGGATCTTGTCGACAGGGATCGAGAACACTTCGATGCGCGGCGCATGCTCGCCGAGCTCGGCGCGTGCTTGCGTGAGCGCCTTGCTCATCTCGCCGAGGATGTGCAGGCGGCCGTCCTTCGCCTGCGCAAGCGCGATCCGCATGATCTCTTCGGTGATGCCGGCGATCTTGATGTCCATCTGCAGCGAGGTCACGCCGCGCTCGGTGCCGGCCACCTTGAAATCCATATCGCCGAGATGGTCTTCGTCGCCGAGAATGTCGGAAAGGACGGCGAACCGTTGCTCTTCCTTGATCAGGCCCATGGCGATGCCGGCGGTCGGCCGCTTGAGCGGAACGCCCGCATCCATCAGCGACAGCGAGGTGCCGCAAACCGTCGCCATCGAGGACGAGCCGTTCGACTCGGTGATCTCGGAGACGACGCGGATCGTGTAGGGAAATTCCGTGTGCGGCGGCAACACCGGATGAATAGCGCGCCAGGCGAGCTTGCCGTGGCCGATTTCACGCCGTCCCGGAGCGCCGAGCCGGCCGGTTTCGCCGACCGAGAAGGGCGGGAAGTTGTAGTGCAGCAGGAAAGTCTCCTTGTAGGTTCCCTGCAGCGCGTCGACGAATTGCTCGTCTTCACCAGTGCCGAGCGTCGACACCACCAGCGCCTGCGTTTCACCGCGGGTGAATAGCGCCGAGCCGTGGGTGCGCGGCAGCACGCCGACTTCGCAGACGATCGGGCGTACGGTCTTCACGTCGCGGCCATCGATGCGCGTGCCGGTGTCGAGAATATTCCAGCGCACGATCTTGGCTTCGAGCTCTTTGAATACGCCGGCGACCTGGAGCTTCGGATATTTCGGGTTCTCGACATCGGGCGGCGCGAAATGACCCATGACGCGGTCTTTCGCGGCGTCGACTGCCTTGTGGCGCTCCATCTTGTCGGGGATCGCATACGCGGTGCGCAGCTCCTTCTCGACCAGATCGAGCATTTCCTTTTCGAGCGCCGCATTGTCGGCCAGAGTCAATTCGCGCGGCTCCTTCGCCGCCTTCTCCGCCAGCCGGATGATGGCGTCGATCACCGGCTGGAAATGCCGGTGGCCGAACATCACGGCGCCAAGCATGATGTCCTCGGAGAGCTCCTTGGCCTCCAATTCCACCATCAGCACCGCATCCTGGGTGCCGGCGACGACGAGATCGAGCTGACTCTCGGCCATCTCGTCGATCTGCGGATTGAGCACATACTCATTGTTGATGAAGCCGACGCGGGCGGCGCCGATCGGTCCCATGAACGGCGCGCCCGACAGCGTCAGCGCCGCGGACGCCGCAACCATCCCCAGAATATCGGGATCGTTCTCGAGGTCGTGCGACAGCACGTTCACGATGACTTGCGTGTCGCAGCGCCAGCCGTCGGCGAACAGCGGACGGATCGGACGGTCGATCAGCCGGGAAACCAGCGTTTCCTTTTCGGTCGGCCGCGCCTCGCGCTTGAAGTAACCGCCGGGAATGCGGCCGGCGGCATAGTATTTTTCCTGGTAGTTGCAGGTCAGCGGCAGGAAGTCGATGCCTTCCTTCGGCGTTTTCGCCGCGACGACGGTCGCGAGCACGGTGGTGTCGCCGTACGAGGCGAACACCGCTCCGTCGGCTTGGCGCGCAAATCTGCCGGTCTCTAACGTGAGTTGGCGGCCACCCCAGTCAAGTTGGACACGATGAATATTGAACATTGCGATTGTCTCTCATGGTTTTCGCGAAAGCGCGAAAGCCATAAGCAAGACGGCGAGACACTGTCGGCGCAGCGAAACTGCCATGCCATTACAGCGTCCGGCGATCCTGCCATGGCCTTCGGACCTTCTTCGATGGGACGGACCTTTTGTCCGTCGTTCAAATCGGCAGCTTAAGCTGCCGCACATGCGGCGGTCGCCTTTGCGCACCGCCAACAGCGCACGGAATCAGCCGCGCGCAAGTCGTTCAACGGCGGATACCCAACCGTTCAATCAACTCTTTGTAACGTCCTTCGTTGGTACGCCGCAGATAATCGAGAATCTGCCGGCGCTGCGAAACGAGCTTCAACAGCCCGCGCCGCGAATGATTGTCTTTCACATGGCTCTTGAAGTGCTCGGTCAGATTGTTGATCCGCTCCGAAAGAAGCGCAACCTGAACCTCCGGCGAACCCGTATCTCCGGACTTTACGGCGTATGTCTTGATAACCTCCGCCTTGCGTGCGGTCGTAATCGACATCGTCACCAACCTTTTTGTCTGTCGGCGCGACCTGTCACGCCGGATAAGTTGAACACGCGCTTGGGGACGATTTCGCCGCGATCGATCTCGGCAATTGCCACGAGCTGTCCGCCCGAAGCGACCTGGACCGTGCCGCGGATGACGGCAGCGTCCCGTCCGCGCAATAAAACGGCTTGGCCCCTGTTGAGCCTCGCCGCGTCTGCCGGGCTAACGGCCAGCGCCGGGATGTCGTCCAGCGCGGTCTCGACCGGCAGTAGCATATCGGCGAGATTTCCCTCGCCGGCGGCCGCTCTATGACACAAAGCCTCGAGCCGTTCCAGCGAAATCATGTCGCTTTCAATGAACGGGCTGACGCGGCTGCGCCTTAGGGCGGAAACATGGCCGAAGACGCCGAGCAGGCGGCCGATATCGCGGGCAAGCGCCCGCACATAGGTGCCCTTGCCGCATTCGGCGGCAAACACAGCGTGATCCGGGTCGGGCATATCGACGAGCTCAAGCCGATCTATGGTTACCGGGCGCGCCGCAATCTCGACGGTCTCGCCTTCACGCGCCAAATCGTAGGCCCGCTCGCCTTCGATCTTGATAGCCGAGAACCGCGGCGGCACCTGCTCGATGGTGCCGGTGAAGCGCGGCAGCACCGCCGCGATGGCGGCGCGCTCCGGGCGGCTTGGGCTCGTATTCACGATGCGGCCTTCGGCATCGTCGGTGTCGCGCTCTTCGCCCCAGCGCACCGTGAAGACGTACATCTTGCGGCCGTCCACCACGAACGGCACGGTTTTGGTCGCTTCGCCAAGCGCGATCGGCAGGCAACCGGAAGCGAGCGGGTCGAGCGTGCCGGCATGGCCGGCGCGCTTCGCCGAGAACAAGCGCTTGATCACCGCGACCGCGTGCGTCGACGTCATGCCGATCGGCTTGTCGAGCACCACCCAGCCGTGCACGTCGCGCTTCGCGCGCTTTTTGTTGGCGGCTTTTTCCGGCAACGCCGCATGCGGTTCGTTCGCCGCGCCGACCAGCGATTCGCGGTCAATTTCGTCCGCGTGCGAATCGCACATGTTGTTCGTTGTCGGCATTATTCGTCCTTCTTCCCCGCGAGGTCGCGCTGTACGTCGGGTGTTCGCAAAAGCTTCTCGATTCGTTCTGCTTCGTCGAATCGTTCGTCGATGCGAAAACGAATTTCAGGAGCAAATTTTAAGTTAACGCGCCGCGCGATCTCGCCGCGCATGTAACGCTTGTTGCGATCGAGCGCTTCCAACACGTCTTTCTCGTCGCGTCCGCCGAGCGGCACGATGTAAATCGTCGCCAGCCGCAGATCGGGCGACATGCGCACTTCCGGCACGGTGATCATGTGCGCTTCGATCACCGGGTCATGCACGTCGCCGCGCGACAGCATGGCCGCCAATTCGTGGCGGATCAGCTCGCCGACGCGCAATTGGCGCTGCGAGCCGCCCGCCGGTTGAGCGCGATGGTGGTGACGTGACATCTTTTTTCTTACTGCCAGTCGTGCGCGGGCTTAAGCCCGCGCATCTTCATTCCATTAACTATGAACGTGTTTATCGGGATTGCCGGCTCGCCGGCTTCAACGATCGCACGCGAACGTGAGACTTGAACTCACAGCGTCCGCTGCACGGTCTCCACGCGATAGCACTCGATTACGTCGCCGACTTTCATGTCCTGATAGTTCTCGAACGCCATGCCGCATTCCTGGCCGGCGACGACTTCGCGGGCGTCGTCCTTGAAGCGCTTGAGCTGCGAGAGCTTGCCTTGATGGACGACGACATTGTCGCGAATGAGCCGCACATTGGCGCCGCGCTCGACCACGCCGTCGGTCACGCGGCAACCGGCCACGTTGCCGACCTTGGAGACCTTGAAGACTTCGAGAATCGTCGCGTTGCCGAGCATGGTCTCGCGCAGCATCGGCGCCAGCAATCCCGACATCGCCTTCTTCACGTCGTCGACGAGATCGTAGATGATGTTGTAGTAGCGGATCTCGATGCCGGCCTGTTCCGCGGCTTCGCGCGCCTCTTTGTGCGCGCGCACATTGAAGCCGATGACCGCGGCGCCGGACGCGCCAGCGAGCGTCACGTCGGATTCGGTGATGCCGCCGGCTCCGGCGAAGATCACGCGGGCGGCAACCTCGTCGGTCGAAAGCTTCTCCAGCGCACCGACGATGGCTTCGATAGAGCCTTGCACGTCGCCCTTGATCACCAGCGGGAATTCCTTGCGGCCCGACGTCTTGAGCTGACTCATCATCTGCTCGAGCGAGCCGCGCATGCCGGTTTGCCGGGCGGCTGCGATCTCGCGCTTCTGCCGGGCGCGATAATCGGCGATCTCGCGCGCCCGCGCTTCGGTCGCCACCGCCGCGAGACGATCGCTCGCCTCGGGCGTACCGTTGAAGCCGAGGATTTCCACCGGCATGGACGGGCCGGCGGCCACCACCGCGTGTCCGGTGTCCGACACCAGCGCGCGCACTCGTCCCCATTCCGAGCCGGCGACGACGATATCGCCGGGACGCAGCGTGCCACGCTGCACCAGCACGGTCGCGACCGGACCGCGGCCGCGGTCGAGCCGCGCCTCGATCACGGTGCCTTCCGCCGCACGGTTCGGATTGGCCTTAAGCTCGAGCACTTCCGCTTGCAGCGCGATCACGTCGAGCAGCTTGTCGAGATTGGTCTTCTCTTTCGCCGAGACGTCGACTTCGAGCACCTCGCCGCCGAGCAACTCGACCTGAATCTCGTGCTGCAGCAGTTCGGTGCGCACGCGTTCGGGCTTGGCGTCCGGCTTGTCGATCTTGTTGATCGCAACAATGATCGGAACCTTCGCCGCCTTGGCGTGATGGATCGCCTCGACCGTTTGCGGCATGACGCCGTCGTCGGCGGCCACCACCAGCACGACGACGTCGGTGATTTTCGCGCCGCGGGCGCGCATGGCCGTGAAGGCCGCGTGGCCGGGCGTATCGATGAAGGTGATGCGCCCGCCCGACGGCGACCTCACTTGATACGCGCCGATATGCTGGGTGATGCCGCCGGCTTCGCCGGCCGCCACTTCGGTCGAGCGGATGGCGTCAAGGAGCGAGGTCTTGCCGTGGTCGACGTGGCCCATGATGGTGACCACGGGCGCACGCGGCTGCAGGTTCGCCGGATCGTCGGGCGCGTCGAACATGCCTTCTTCGACGTCCGACTCGGCGACGCGCCGCACGGTGTGGCCGAGCTCCTCGGCAATGAGCTGGGCGGTATCGGCGTCGATCGTATCCGTGATCTTCGCCATGTGACCCTGTTGCATGAGGATGCGGATCACGTCGACCGCGCGCTCGGCCATGCGGTTGGCCAGCTCCTGAATGGTGATCGTCTCCGGGATCGTCACTTCGCGCGCAATCTTTTCCTTCGGCTCGTCGCGGTGACCGGTCATGCGCTGGTTGCGGCGACGGAACGAGGCGACGGAGCGTTCGCGGACCTCGTCGGCGGAGAGCGCCGTCACGACGGTGAGCCGGCCGCGGCGCTTCTCGGCGCCGGCACGCGGCGCCTTCGGCGCCGGTGCCGGGCGCGCGGCGACGCCGCCGCGCCGCGGGCTGCGCGGAGCTTCCTCTTCGTCGGCTTCAAGCGTGGGTCGGGGCGTGGCCGCCGACTTGAGCGGCGTCGCGGTCTCTGCGCCGAACCGCTTCTTGGCGACTTCGTCGGCCTTGCGCTTGGTCTCTTCGTCGTGCTTGCGCCGTTCTTCTTCGTCGCGCTTGCGCGCTTCGGCCTTTGCACGGTCGGCTTTCTCGAGCTCTTCACGCGTCTGCCGAATCCGCGCTTCCTCTTCGGCGATCTTGCGCTCTTCCGCTTCGCGCAAACGCGCGTCGGCGAGCGCGTGTGCGCGCGCGCTGCGCTCTTCCTCGGTGAGCGTGCGCAATACGACGCCGGACGGCTTCGCCGGGGCGGCCGCAGACGCAGCCGATGTCGGCGCGCTCGACGGGCCCCTGGCAGAGGTAACGTTGCGCTTCGGCGCCGGCGCGGCACTGCGCTCGACAGGCGCCGGCGGCTCCGCCTTCGCCTCGCCCGGACCGACGCGGCGCTTCACCTTTTCGACAACGACCGATTTGCTGCGGCCATGGCTGAAGCTCTGGCGCACGACGCCTTGTTCGACGCCGCCGCGCTTGAGCGTCAGCGTCTTGGTCGAGGTGACGCTCAGCTTCTCGCCGCTATTTTTGTTCGTCTCAGTCATACGCGTTCATATCTCCGGCCGGTGTTACCTCGGCGCAGCCTTTCCGGCCTGATGTTGCTGATCGCCGGTGCGAAACCGCTCCAGGCGCCGGCAACGCGCCAAAAAGGTTTCGCTCGCAGGTCCGGCGAGCAGGGCAGCATGTACCACATTTGGGCGGCTCAATGCCAAATCCAATTGCGCCGTGGTCAAAAATCCAATCTCCGCAGGCGGTACCCCCGACCGGTAACGCTGGGCTCTGGCCTGAAGCTTGCGTACCCCGTCGGCGGACGCTCCCGCGGCATGAAGGACGGCAATAACCTCTTCATGTTCCAGGGCAGCTTCCGTTTTGGCGAAGCCGGCCGCGACCGATCCGGCCTTTCCGGCCATCGCCAAAGCGTCGAGAACCGCTCGCTCCAGGAGCCGTTCCGTCTGATCGGCGAGGTCCGGGGGGAGCCGGACCTCCCGCTTGAACCCGCGGCCAAAGACCTTGCGCTTGATTGCCTCGCCCAACGCCTCCCGGCTGGCCGTTATCCATAGGCCGCGGCCGGGCAACTTGGTCTTGACGTCGGGGACGGCTGCGCCGTCGGGGCCGACCACGAAGCGGATTAGCTCGGATAGGGGGCGGATCTCCCGGGTCACCGCACACATGCGCGTGCGTTCGCCGGCCCGGGGGCCGCGGTCAAGTTCGACGGCGCTTGCGACTTCTTGCGTTCCGGCGATCATGCGCTCGCTTCATTGTCACAGACTTCGCCCGAGCATGATCCGGGAAAGTGGAAACCGGTTTTCCGAAAAGATCATGCTCAAACAAAAAGCTAGAGCGGGATGCTGATCCAATAAACTCATCCCGCTCTAGGCCTGAGCTTCGGCGACCGGGATTTCTTCTGCGGCGGCCGGCGGGGCCAGATCCGCTTCACTCACCCAGCCGGCCTTCAGGCGGGCCTGCATGACCATGGCTTCGGCCTCCTCGCGCGATAGATCGAAGCCGTCGAGAATGCCGGCTTCGCGCACGGTCTCGCCGTCCTTGCGCTCGGTCCAGCCGACGAGATCGTCGGTTGCACAACCGGCGAGATCCTCGACGGTCTTGACGCTGTTCTCGCCGAAACGGACCAGCATCGCGGTCGTGACGCCGGGCACTTCCTTGAGCTCGTCGGCGACGCCCAATTCCGTTCGCTTGGCGTCGAGCTCGGCCTCGATCTTGGCGAGATAGTCGCGCGCGCGCGTCTGCAATTCGGCCGCGGTGTCTTCATCGAAGCCCTCGATGCCCGCGATCTCCTTGGTGTCCACGAACGCAAGCTCCTCGACCGAGGTGAAGCCTTCCGAGGCGAGCAATTGGCCGATCACCTCGTCGACATTGAGCGAGTCGATGAACATGCGGGTGCGATTTTCGAACTCGGCCTGGCGGCGCTCCAATTCTTCCTGCTCGGTCAGGATGTCGATGTCCCAGCCGGTCAGCTGCGAGGCGAGCCGCACATTCTGGCCGCGGCGGCCGATCGCGAGCGAGAGCTGCTGATCGGGCACCACCACCTCGATGCGCTCGCGTTCTTCGTCGAGCACCACCTTGGCGACTTCCGCCGGCGCCAGCGCGTTGACGACGAAGGTCGCGATATCCTGCGACCACGGAATAATGTCGATCTTCTCGCCCTGCAGCTCGTTGACCACGGCCTGCACGCGCGAACCGCGCATGCCGACGCAGGCGCCGACCGGATCGACCGAGGAGTCGCGCGAGACCACCGCGATCTTGGCGCGTGAGCCGGGATCGCGCGCCACCGCCTTGACCTCGACGATGCCGTCGTAGATTTCCGGAACTTCCTGCGCGAACAGTTTTGACATGAATTGCGGATGCGTGCGCGAGAGGAAGATCTGCGGCCCGCGCTGCTCGCGGCGTACGTCGTAGATATAGGCGCGGATGCGGTCGCCGTTGCGGAACACCTCGCGCGGCAGCATCTCGTCGCGCCGCACGATCGCTTCGCCGCGGCCGAGATCGACCACCACGTTGCCGTATTCCACGCGCTTGACGATGCCGTTGACGATGTCGCCGATGCGATCCTTGTATTCGTCATACTGACGGTCGCGCTCGGCCTCGCGCACCTTCTGCACGATCACCTGCTTGGCCGATTGCGCGGCGATGCGGCCGTATTCGAGCGGCGGCAGCGGGTCGGCGATGGTGTCGCCGATCTGCGCGGCCGGATGGCGCCGGCGCGCATCTTCGAGGCTGATCTGGAACGACGGATTTTCGACTGCGTCGACCACCAGCATGTGACGCGACAGATGCAGTTCGCCGCTCTTCGGATCGATCTCCGCGCGCACTTCGGTCTCGCTGCCGTAGCGCGATCGCGCCGCCTTGGCGATCGCGTCCTCCATGGCGCCGAGCACGATCTTGCGATCGATCGCCTTTTCGCGGGCGACTGCGTCCGCGATCTGCAGCAGTTCGAGTTTGTTGGCGCTTACCGTCGCCATGGTCAGTCTCCTTTGCGTTGGTTGGCGCGCCGGTCTTTGCCGGGCGCGCCGCCCACATGTCCGTGTTGATGTTCCTGTCGTTCGCGATGCTTGTGCTGTCGTCCGCTGGCATGCGGCCCGGCAGCGCGCTCTTCGAGCTTTTCGCCGTGTTTGCTCCGCCGCAGCAATTCGGCGATCAGCGCGTCGGTGAGAACAAGCCTTGCCTCTGCCATATCGTCGATCGGCAGCAGAACGTCCGGATTGTCGCCTGCCGCCGGATCGGTACGGCGAAGCCGTACGTATTCTTCCTGCGTGCCCAGAAGCTCGCCGCGGAAACGCTTGCGGCCGTCGAGCGGCGCCAGCATCTCGATATGCGCGACATGGCCGGCATAGCGGTCGAAATCCGAGCGTCGCACCAGCGGCCGGTCGATACCGGGCGACGATATTTCCAGCCGATAAGCGCCCTCGATCGGATCGGTGGCATCGAAGACCGGCGAGAGTGCACGCGAGGCGGCCTCGCAATCTTCGATCGCCATGCTGCCGTCGGGCCGTTCGGCCATGATCTGCACGGTACAGCCGGCGGCGCCTGAAACGCGCACGCGCACCAGCCGATAGCCGAGATCGGCGAGCACCGGCTCGGCGAGAGCAGCGACACGCGCCGCCCGTCCCGGCTCGGTGATCAGCCGCGGCTCCTCGGCAAAGGCTGTCGGCCTGTCGTCCATGCTGCGAAACTTTGGTCCTTACGTAATCGTCCGCAAACGGAACTGTCGGCCCCTAGGTAATAAAAAAGAGCGGGTCCCGGGGGGCCCACTCTCACAAACCGTTCGGATCAGCCGACCGTTATGAGGTATCCGTTATGATCGGATGCGCAGAATATAGCCTTTCCTCAAAACGTTGCAAGGGCCGTTCAGGGAACGGTAATCGGTCGTCGGTAATCAGAAACGAGCCAAAAGGCTTAACGATTCCTGATTATCGACAATGGGTGACACCCTCTCGCTGATCCCGGAACTGGAAGACGTCGTTCAGCGCGGCTCGCGCGCAAAGCGCCGCGAAATCCTGCAACGTATGACCGCGCTCTTTCTCGACGGCGCCGGCCACTACAACGATGCGCATGTCGATCTTTTCGACGACGTATTCTCGCTCCTGATCGAAGAAATCGAGAGCAAGGCGCGCGCCGAACTCTCGCAGCATCTTGCTCCGCTGACCAACGCGCCGGTCAAGGTTCTGCGCACGCTTGCCAACGACGACGACATCACCGTTGCCGAGCCGGTCCTGAAGCTCTCGCCGCGGCTCGCCGAAACCGACCTGGTGAATATCGCAAACACCAAGGGACAAGAGCACCTCCACGCCATTTCCGAGCGGCGTGCGCTGGGTGAAGCGGTGACCGATGTACTTGTCCGCCGCGGCGATCGCGAGGTTGCGCGCAGCGTCGCCGAAAATCGCGGTGCGCGCATTTCGCAAAAGAGCTTCTCCAACCTCGTCAAGCGCGCCGAGGATGACGGCATTCTGGCCGAGAAGGTCGCATCGCGGCCCGACATTCCGATCTCGATGTTTCGCGCGCTGCTCGAGAAGGCGACGGCCGTCGTGCATGATCGCCTGATCGCGTCGGCGACGCCGGAAATGCGGGCAGCGATCGGCGACGTGCTCGCCAAGGTCTCCAAAGAGGTCGGCGCGCGCGTCGGCACGCGCGATTATCGCGCGGCGCAACGGGTCGTGCTCGGCCTTGGTCAGGCCAACCGGCTGAACGAGACAACGCTGCTTGGTTTCTGCGGCGAACGTAAATTCGAGGAGGCGGTCGTTACGCTCGCGGCGCTGGCCAAGATACAGATCGAAATTGTTGATCGTCTGATGGATAACGACCGCTTCGATCCGGTGCTGATCTTGTGCAAGGCCGCGAACTTAAGCTGGCCGGCGGTGAAAGCAGTGATCATGTTGCGCTCGGTCGCGAACGGAATGTCCGCGTTCGGACTCGATGCCGCCCTCACCAATTATGGGCGGCTTTCGGCGTCCACTGCGCGACGCGTCGTGCGCTTCTGGCAGGTGCGCCAGGCCAATGGCGCCTGAAGCGGCGGTCACACCCGCCGGAAAATCAGGAAACAGGGCGGGCGTTGCTCGCGCGCGGCTTTGGCGTGATAGCGGGTGCCGGCGAAATCCAGCCAGCCTTTGCGCCAGTCGTCGGCGCGCTCCGCGGTCCAGGCGAAATCCGGCGACTGGACGAAATGCCGCAGTGTCCATGCAGCATAGTCGGCGATGTCGGTCACGAACCGAACATCGCCGCCGCGCCGCAGGATGCGGGCGAATTGCGCGACAGTCGCGTGCTGAACGAAACGCCGCTTCCAATGCCGCCGCTTTGGCCATGGATCGGGATGGATCAGATCGATGCGCGCCAGCGACGCGTCCGGCAGCCAGGCGAGCAGCGCGATGGCGTCGTCGAAATGCAGGCGGATATTGCGCAGCCCCGCCGTCTCGATGGCGGCGAGCGCCTTGGCCATGCCATTGACGAAGGGCTCGACGCCGACAATTCCGGTGCGCGGCCGCGCGATCGCCTGCGCGATCATGTTTTCGCCGCCGCCGAAGCCGATCTCGAGCTGAATTTCATCAACCGTCACCGGGAACAGCGTCGCGAGATCCGCGGGCGGAGGATGTCCGATATCGACCACAAGCCGCGGCAATGCCGTCTCGATGAGTTCGGCTTGCCGCGCGCGCAGCCTGTGACCCTTGCGCCGGCCGAAAAAGGCGCGTGCGTGATGCGGTTCGCAATCCATCGTTATTGCGGAGCTAGATCTTTGCGGAAAACCGGCCTCCACTTTTCCGGATCAGCTCTCATACGGCCTGAACAAATAAAGTTCGACGTCTTGAGCGGAGATTAGCTTTAGCGCGGGTGCTCGGGCGAGGTATTTTGCATTGCCCGGCGCTTCGCCAAATGATGGCCGACCACGCAGCCGGCCGCTGCGCCCAATACGCCGTGATGACTGGAATAATGCCCGGCAATGCCGCCGATCAACGCGCCCTTGATGCAGCCCTTGGCGTCGGCCGGCATCGCTGTCACCGCAAGTCCGAGCGTCAACGCGAATCCAAAGAAGAAAGCCTTCATGTTCGTCCGCTCCGGCGTCCGCTCGGTTCCGGTCGCGATGTGGGTGCGCCCGGCAGCAAAACAAGAGGCGGCGGATCGTTGCGATCCACCGCCTCTTTGGTGCTTACGCTCGCGTAACGCGGCGAACCGGCTTTAGCGCAAGCTGCGCTTCAGCGCGTCGGCGAGGTCGGTCCGCTCCCACGAGAAGCCGCCGTCCTTTTCCGGCGCGCGGCCGAAGTGGCCGTAAGCCGCGGTGCGGCGATAAATCGGCCGGTTGAGCTTCAGCGCACGGCGGATGTTGGTCGGCCGCAGCGGAAACAGTTCCGGCAGGATCTTCTGCAGCTTGGCTTCTTCCACCTGGCCGGTTCCGTGCGTGTCCACATAGACCGACATCGGATCGGCAACGCCGATCGCGTAGGCGATCTGGATGGTGCAGCTCTGCGCCAGCCCAGCGGCGACCACGTTCTTGGCGAGATAGCGCGCGGCATAAGCGGCTGAGCGATCGACCTTGGTCGGATCCTTGCCCGAGAAGGCCCCGCCGCCGTGCGGCGCATAGCCGCCATAGGTGTCGACGATGATCTTGCGACCGGTCAGGCCGCAGTCGCCGTCCGGGCCGCCGATGACGAAATTGCCGGTCGGATTGACCAGGAAATCGCTCGGCTTCTTCGGCATCCATTCTTCCGGCAGCGCCTCCTCGACCGAATCGCCGATCATCTCCTTGACCATGCCCGGCGAATATTTCTTGCCGTTGCGGGTCTGGGCGTTGTGCTGGGTCGAGACCACGACCTTGGTGCAGCCGACCGGCTGGCCGTCGACATATTTCACCGTCACCTGGCTCTTGGCGTCGGGCTGCAGGTCGAACAGCGCACCTGACCGGCGCTTTTCCGACAGCACCTTGAGGATCTTGTGCGCAAAGTAGATCGGCGCCGGCATGAACGAGCCTTTTTCATAGACCTCGCTCTCGGTGCAGGCGTAGCCGAACATCATGCCCTGGTCGCCGGCGCCTTCTTCGTCGCTGCCCTTTTTCTTCTTGGCGTCCACGCCCATGGCGATGTCGGGCGATTGGCCGTGCAACAGCACTTCGACATCGGCGCCGTAATAGGAGAAGCCGTCCTGGTCGTAGCCGATATCCTTGACCACGCCGCGGGCGATTTCGGTAATCATCTCGCGATCGACGACCGCCTTGTCGCCATGCTTGCGGAACAGTGGCGCCTGGCCGCGCCCTTCGCCGGCGATCACGATCTTGTTCGTCGTGCAGAGCGTCTCGCAGCCGAGCCGGGTATTGACCTTGCTGTCGTCGGCGATGCCGAGCTTGAGATCGTTTTCAAGAAACGCATCCAGGATCGCATCGGAGATCTGATCGCAGACTTTGTCGGGATGTCCTTCCGATACCGACTCGCTTGTGAACAGGTAGTTTGAACGTTCCACTGAGAAACACTCCCCTTATGAGCCAATCTCGTCGCCTCGGGCGTTATTCGGTTCGGGCGCCGACGAGACCCCGCGCTGACCGTGACAAAGTTGTTGCAGTGTCAGTCTGCGCGGTCAAGATGTGGGCTAAATGTGGGCGATTTGTTGGGTGCCAGCCGCGTTTCGCATAGTGGGTTTGAAGTTCCAACAACGCAGCGCGCGGTAGGAAATTCAAATCCAAAAGCGGCGCCGTTTAGATTTTGTCGCTGACGGCTATTTGCTCGACGAGATCGACGATGCGCCGCCGCAATTTTGAGTCGGCAATGCGCATGAAGGCCTTGGTCAGCGCCAGGCCGTCGGACGTGGCGAGAAAATCCGAGACGTAAGCCGGGGAGGGCGCCTCGTTCATGCCGTCCGTGCGCGGCGCGTTGGCGCTGGTCGGGGCGCCTTCGAAGAAAAACGACACCGGCACTTGCAGGATTTGCGAGATTTGCTGAAGACGGCTGGCGCCGATACGATTAGTTCCCTTCTCGTATTTCTGTACCTGCTGAAACGTCAGGCCAAGATTGTTTCCAAGCTTCTCCTGGCTCATCCCCAACATCATGCGGCGCATGCGCACGCGGCTCCCGACATGCTTGTCAATGGGGTTCGGTGCCTTCTTGGCAATCATTTAACCGGTCTCCTATCCCATACCCTTTGTACAGTAATTGCTTTAAATATCAAACTTGAGCCCGCGCATTATTGTGCGCGCGCCTGCTTCAACAAGGGTCTTTGGCTGTGAAATGTTTGGAAAATAAATTTCCATAATAGATTATCAGTAGATTTGCTTTCTTTATTTTACTCGAAAGGGTTGAGTATTTCGCTCGGAGGCGCAACCTGGAGTTTGCGGTTGTGCCCGATCGGGCTTTCTTCCGGCTATTGACCAATCAGTATCTCCACTTACCGGCTGGTAGATTAGATTAACTATAATCGATTGACCGCGCGGCCTCGGCTTTCAGCACATTCGGCTGCAGGCGGCGGTGCAGCAACAACAACAGCGCGATCGCGACCATCATGGCGGCGGGCCCGTCGCCGACACCGGCATAGAGCGGCGCGGCAATCGGCAGCGGCAGCGGCGCATCGATCACCCCTTCGGCGCCAAGCGGCAGCTTTTCGATGATGCGGCCGAGCGGATCGACAACGGCGGAAATCCCGGTATTGGCGGCGCGAACCAGCGGGAGACCTTCTTCGATCGCTCGGACGCGCGCCTGTTGGAAATGCTGATAGGGGCCGCTCGAAATGCCGAACCAGCCGTCGTTGGTGACATTGATCATCCAGCCGGGCCGGCCGCCGTGTGCTCCGGCCTGGCCGCTGCCTTGTCCTCCATTTTGAGCGCCAACGTCGCCCGGAAAGATGATCTCGTAGCAGATCAGCGGCACGGCCGGCGGCGCGCCGGGGACGGCAAGAAGTCTGCGGCGGTCGCCGGCGGAAAAGCCACCGCGCTGCTTGGTGAGCTGTTGCAGCCCGAGGCTCTCCAGGAATTGTTGAAACGGCAAGTATTCGCCGAACGGCACGAGGTGGAGCTTGTCGTAGGTCGAGGCGATCAAGCCGTCGCGATCGAGCACGTAGATCGAATTGTAGACGGCGATATCGGGCGGTGTGACCGGCTCGGCCAGCCTGACCGCGCCGGTGATCAGCACCGTCGACCCGTGCAACAGCCTGGCGATTTGCCCAAGCGCATCGGGTTCCCGCGTGAGAAAAAACGGGAACGCCAATTCCGGCCAGATCAAGTGCGTCACATCGCTGGTTCCCGCGGCCGGCGCGCCCGCGCGCTCGGACAGCGCGATGTAGCGGTCCAGCACTTGTTGCTTGGCGGCATAATTGAAGCGCACGTCTTGCTGGAGGTTCGGCTGCATGATGCGCAAATGCACGCCCTCGACGAACCGGGTTGGCGCACGCGCCAGCCGCACGGTGCCGTATGCGGCGAGCCCAATGAGCACCGCCGCCGCCAGCATCAGCGGCAGCCGTGGCCAGCGGCTTTCGCTGCGGTCGTCGAACAGCGTCGCCGGGCTGGCGAAGATCGCGACCGCGAGGAACGTGAGGCCCCAGATGCCGATGAGTGCGGCGCTCTGCGCCAGCACCAGCGGCGCGGTCAGAGCGTAGCCGAAGGCGTTCCACGGAAATCCAGTCAGGATGTGTCCGCGCAACCATTCCGATGCGGTCAGCGCAACCGCCAAAGCGAGGATGCGCAAGGCGCCGCGCGTCCATAACAGGCGCGCCAGCGCAACCCCGAAGGCGGTGAAGATCGCAAGCCCGGCCGGCAGGCCGACAACGGCGATGGGCAGAAGCCAGCCGAAAGTAGGCGCATCGACCAGGAACGCAAAGCCGATCCAATAAAGGCCGGCGAGAAAATAGCCGAAACCGAACCACCAGCCGGTTGCGGCCGCACCGGTCAGGCCCCGCCACTCCCCGGCGCCGGCACCATCGATCAGCCAGACCAGAACCGGAAAGGTCACAAACAGAATCGGCCAGAAGCTGAGCGGCGCCATGGCGGCGGCCGACAACGCGCCCGCCGTAAAGGCGATCGCCCATCGCCGCCAGCCGTAAGAGAGGACGATGATGTGAATGAGAGCCGTCGGCTTCACGGCGGCGGAGCGTTCGGAGAAGGCTTGCCCGCGTCGTCGCGTGGCGGTGTCGCGCGTGCTTGCGGCCGCAAAGCTTGCGGCAGATCGCGCGATCCGCCCGGGCGGCGGTCCTTGCTGCGATAGATTTTCACGCGCTTGACCCGGCGCGGATCGGCGTCGAGCACTTCCGCCTCGAAGGTCGCCGGTCCGGGAACGAGCTCGCCGCGTACCGGCACATGGCCGGCGCGCACCACCAGATAGCCGCCGAGCGTGTCGACTTCCTGCGCGGCTTCGCCGACGTCGAATTCTTCGCCGATCACCGCGCGCACGTCGTCGAGGCTGGCGCGGCCGGTAGCGATGAAGGATCCGTCGCTCTGGCGCGTCACCGCCGCCGTCTCGGCCTCGTCGTGCTCGTCGGCGATATCGCCGACGATCAGCTCGACCAGGTCTTCCATCGAGACGAGCCCGTCGCTGCCGCCATACTCGTCGATAATCAAGGCGAGATGGATGCGGGTGGCCTGCATCTTGGCGAGCAGGTCGAGCGCCGGCATCGACGGCGGCGCATAGAGAATGTCGCGGACAATCTTGGTCGTCTTCAGCGGCATGGTCAGGTCGATCTTGTCGAGATCGAGATCGGTCGCGGACGGTTGGTCTTTGTCGGCAGCGGCGGCCGCTGCCGGCTCGATTGTCGCGCGCGCCGCCATGAAGCCAAGAAGGTCGCGGATATGCACCATGCCGACCGGATCGTCGAGCGTGTCGTTATAGACCACGAGCCGCGAATGCGCGGCGCCGGCAAACACCTTGACCAGTTCGCCGATGGTGATGTCCTGCTGCACGGCGACGATGTCGGCGCGCGGCACCATTACGCTTTCGATCCGGCATTCGCGCAGCCCAAGAATATTCTTGAGCATGGTGGCTTCGGTCGGCGAGAAGCCGGATTCCGATTGCTCGGCGGTGAGGACGAGCTCGAGCTCGGCACGCGTTGCCTGTGCCCTCCAGCCGAACAAAATGCGCATCACGCGCGAAAGCCAGCCCTCGTGCAGGTCGCCGCCGGTCTCGGGCAGGACCATCGGCAGGCCGCCGCGTTCGGTCTCGTTCGGTTCGGTTCGGATTGGAGATTGGGACATTGCTATCGCCACATTGGCGCTTATCGGCTTGGTCGGATTGGGGATCAGCTCTGGTTGTAACGTCAGTATAGGCCTTCGGCGCCCTCAAAGCATGGGCTAGAGCAGGATCCGGAAAAAGCCTGCCCCGGACTTGATCCGGGGTGGATACCGGTTTTCCGAAAAGATCATGCTCCATCAAAGATCTAGAGCGCGATGACAATTCAACTTAAAGCCATCGCGCTCTAGCGGTAGGGGTCCGGGATCCGAAGCCGCCGCAGAATGTCCCGTTCCGCCTCTTCCATGACCTCCGCATCCTTTTTGCGCACGTGATCATAGCCCAAAAGATGCAGGAAGCCGTGCACGCAAAGATGGGCAAAGTGATGGGCAAGCGGCTTGTGCTCCGCCCGAGCCTCGGCCGCAACCGTCTCATAGGCCAGGACAATATCGCCGATGAATGGCCGGTCGCCGCCGGCGCGCGGCGCCGGAAAAGACAAAACATTGGTCGGCGCATCGACGCCGCGCCAATCACAATTAAGCATGCGGATCGTCGGATCGTCGGTCAGGAGCACGGAAAGCTCGCACTTCGGCCGTGCGACGACGGCGGCGGCCCTCACGATCGCGCGCCGCGCAACGGTCGTGATCTCGGGTTCGCCCTTCCAGAGATCGGACTCGATGCGGACGTCGACCTTGACGCTTGCGCTTGTTTTGGACGCCGCGCGTGGCTTGCGCGCTGCTTGCGCCATCAGGTTCGCTCGCGCTTGCCCGCCGCCGCCCTATCGTAAGCTTCGACGATGCGCGCAACGAGCTCATGGCGGATCACGTCGGCGGAGCTGAATTTAACATGAGCGATCCCTTCGACGCCTTCGAGCAGACGCACCGCGTCGGCAAGCCCGGAGGTTTGGCCGGGCGGCAGGTCCACCTGACTCGGATCGCCGGTCACCACCATGCGGCTGTTCTCGCCTAACCTGGTCAGCAGCATCTTCATCTGCATCGTGGTGGTGTTCTGCGCTTCGTCGAGAATGACCGCGGCATTCGAGAGCGTGCGCCCGCGCATGAAGGCAAGCGGCGCGATCTCGATCTCGGTGGTCTGCAGCGCGCGCTCCACGATGCGCGCATCCATCAGATCGTAGAGCGCGTCGTAGATCGGCCGCAGATAGGGATCGACCTTTTCGCGCATGTCGCCCGGCAGAAAGCCGAGCCGTTCGCCGGCTTCGACGGCAGGACGCGACAGTACGATGCGATCGACTTCCTTGCGTTCGAACAATTGTATGGCTTGCGCCACCGCGAGCCAGGTCTTGCCGGTGCCGGCAGGTCCGGTGGCGAACACGAGCGCGTGGCGCTTGAGTGCGCGCACATAAGCGTCCTGCGCGGCGGTGCGGGCGCGCACGCGGCGTTTGCGCAGATTGATCTCCTCGAAATTCTCCCGCGCCGCCGACGGATCGAAATCGAACAGCGAGCCTTGCGACAAGGTCATGCGGATGGTGCCTTCGACGTCGCCCTGCACCAATTCATCACCGCGCTTGAGCCGCTCGTAGAGACCCTCGAGCACGCGGCGGGCTTGCTCGCAGGCCTCGCGTGAACCTTCCAGCGTGACATGATTGCCGCGCGACGTTGCCGCCACGCCGAGCCGCCGCTCGATCAGCGCAAGGTTCTGGCCGTATTGGCCGAACAAAGCAGAGGCGAGGCGATTGTCGTCGAAAGTCAGAACGATTTGGCTCGGGCTTTCCGGCGCGGCGACCAGCGATTCCGCACCCGTCGTCAGAGGATCAGCAGGGCCAGATGTGCGCATTCAGGCTCCGGCGCCGGCGAGCGCCGGCTGTTGTGTCAGTGCGCCGAACAGGCTGTTGCTTGCAACGTCGGTGATGCTCACCGGGGCGATTTTTCCAATCAATGACGCCGGCGCTTCGACTTGCACCGGCTGCAGATAGGGCGAACGGCCGACGATCTGGCCGCTGTAGCGACCGGGCCGTTCGAACAACACCGAAACCGTGCGGCCGACGCAGCTTCGATTGAAGTCCGCCTGGCTGCGGTCGATCGCCTGCTGCAGCCGCTGCAAGCGCTCGGACTTCGCGGTCTCATCGACCTGATCGTCCATCTCGGCGCCGGGCGTGCCGGGGCGCGGCGAATATTTGAACGAGAAAGCGCCGGAAAAGCCGATCTCGTCCACAAGGCCGAGAGTCTCGGCGAAGTCCGCTTCAGTCTCGCCGGGGAAGCCGACGATAAAGTCCGACGTCAGCGCCAGGTCCGGCCGCGCCTCGAACAGCCGCGCAACAAGCGCGAGATAGTCCGCGCGGGTGTGTCGGCGATTCATGGCCTCGAGAATACGATCGGAGCCGGACTGTACAGGAAGGTGAAGTTGCGGCATCAGCGCCGGCAAATCGCGATGCGCGGCGATTAGATCGTCGTTCATGTCGCGCGGATGGCTGGTGGTATAACGCAGCCGCTCGATCCCGACATCGGCGAGGCGTTCCAACAGCCGCGCCAGCGACCAGGTTCGGCGATCCGGTCCTTCGCCGTGATAGGCGTTGACGTTCTGGCCGATCAGCGTGATTTCGCGCACGCCGGCATCGACGAGCCGCGCCACTTCGTCGACGATTTTCTGCACCGGTCGCGAGATTTCTGCACCACGCGTATAGGGCACGACACAGAACGTGCAGAATTTGTCACAGCCTTCCTGCACGGTGACGAAGGCCGCTACCCCGCGCGCACGCGTCGCCGTGGCGCTCGGCGCGACGAGATGATCGAATTTGTCGTCGAGCGGAAACTCGGTGTCGACCACCTTGCCGTCGCGCGCTGCGCGCGCAAGCAGATCGGGCAGACGGTGATAGTTCTGCGAGCCGACCACGAGATCGACGGCCGGTGCGCGCCGGACGATTTCCTCGCCTTCGGCCTGTGCGACGCAGCCGGCCACGGCGATGCGAACGTCGCGGCCCTCGGCCTTGGCCGCCTCTTTCAGGCGGCGCATGCGGCCGAGCTCGGAATAGACCTTTTCCGCCGCCTTCTCGCGGATGTGGCAGGTGTTGAGGATGATGAGGTCGGCGTCGTCGGCGCTGCCGGTCTCGACATAGCCCTCGGGCGCGAGTGTGTCCGCCATACGCTGTGAATCGTAGACGTTCATCTGGCAGCCAAACGATTTCACGTACAGCTTGCGGGAACCTGTCATTCCGGTCGAATCGAGCCCTTGTCTTCGCCTCACGGTGGCGGGTTTGTGTAACACCATCATATCGCTTTTTGGGCCATGCCGTCAGCCGCGCCGCCCTCGGCCCAACGTCCTCAACTCAAGTCGCGGCGCAGTATCAGCGCGGCGGCCCCGCCTTCATAATAGCCTTGCCGGCGGCCGACATCGTAAAAGCCGGCCTTCCGGTAAAGCCGTCCGGCCGGCGCGTTCTTTTCGTCGACTTCGAGAAACACCGTCCGGGCGCCCAGTCCGGCCAGCCGGCGCAGATGCAAGTCGAGGAGCGGACGGGAAAATCCGCGGCCGCGCCAGCCGGGCGCAATGGCGACCGAAAGGATCTCGGCTTCCCCGGCTACTAGCCGCGACAGGATAAAGCCGATCAAGGTTCGGCCCATCATGGCGCGGTGGCAGACCACATTGCGGTCGAGCAAGAGGCCGCGGAACTCATCTTCGCCCCAGCCGCGCTGAAACGACGCGGCCTGGACCGCGGCGATCGTCGCAGCATCGCGTTCGCTCGCCTCGCCCAAACTTGGCTCAGCCCGGCCGATCAGACGCGCAACCAAGCCCATCATCGGCGCGGCAATTGCGCGGCGTTTTGCGGCTGCGCGTCCGGTGCTCGCAGATATTGCGGCCGGAGCGGCGCCTGTTCCTCCGGCACCACCGCGCCCATGCGGGCGACCCAGGCGATATCCGGCGCGGGGCTGGCGTCGACCGTGACCGGCACCGGATCGTTGGGCGACAAGCCAGCGGCGACAAGTTTCGCCGCCGAGCCTGTAATGCAGGACGACGTCTCGGCCGCCGCTTTCACCGCCTCGCGCAACGGCGCCAGCCGCGGCGCGGTGAACAAACGGCCGCCGGGCGCGAACACCTGCAGATAAACATGGTTATGGCGCGCATCGATCGCGGCCACGACCGGAAACCTTTCGTCGCTCGCGATATGCGGCGCGGCATAAGCCGAGAGCGTCGACAATCCGACGGCAGGCTTGTCCGCCGCAAGCGCGATGCCGCGCGCAGCCGCGATGCCGACCCGAAGCCCCGTGAAACTGCCGGGGCCTGTCGTGACTGCGATGCGGTCGATGTCCGGAAAGCTCAACCGCGCCTGATGCATCACCCGCTGCAACAGCGGCAGCAACGCCTCGGCGTGGCCGCGCACCATGGGCAGACTTTCGCCGGCAATGATGCCGCCATTCTCGGTGTCGAGCACGGCGGCAGAACACGCCGCCAGCGCCGTATCAATGGCGAGTACGCGCATAATCGCTCATGCAGGCGCCTAGTGTGGCGGAATTGACGTTCCTCCCACGTTCGCCGCATGCTCTGAGAGGAACTTCAAATCCAAAAGCCACACTAGATCCATATACTTGCCAGTGTCCCCTTTGATTCCGGAGTTCGCATAGAGCAAGCCGCACGCTCTTGCGAACTTCGGAATCGGGACACTGGCCGGAAAAGCCGAACTACATCGGCCGCACTTCGGTGACGTCGGGAAGGAAATGACGCAGCAGATTCTGAATGCCGTGGCGCAACGTGGCGGTCGACGACGGGCAGCCCGAGCAGGCGCCCTTCATGTTCAGATAGACGACACCGTCTTTGAAGCCCTTGAAAGTGATGTCGCCGCCGTCGTTGGCGACCGCCGGCCGCACGCGCGTCTCGATCAGCTCCTTGATCGTCGCGACCGTCTCAGCATCGGCGGTGTCGAAAAATTCGTCAGCCTCATCGCTCTCGGCGCCCACGCCGGTGAGCAGCGGCGCGCCCGACATGAAGTGCTCCATGATCCCGCCGAGGATCATGGGCTTGAGGTGTTGCCACTCGGCCGCCTCGTCCTTGGTCACCGCAATGAAGTCCGAGCCGAAGAACACGCCGCTGACGCCGTCGACCGCGAACAGCCGCTCGGCCAGCGGCGATTGCGCCGCCTCGTCGCGGCTCCGCAGATCGAGCGTGCCGGTGTCCAGCACGGTCCGGCCGGGCAGGAATTTCAAGGTCGCCGGGTTGGGCGTCGCTTCGGTCTGGATGAACATCGTTGGCTTCCTTCAGCTTGCGCTGCCGCACGGTGCGCCGTGAGACATAAAACCGCGCCCTGATACACAAATCTACGCCAATACGTGGCGAATTTCACTGGAAGTTCAAGTGGCAACCGTCATTCCGGGGCGCCGCGAAGCGGCGCGCCCGGAATCCATAACCACAAGTCTCTCGAAAGACGCTCTACGCCCATTCCTGTTGACCTGGGGTTATGGATACCGGGCTCGCGCCTTTCGGCGCGCCCCGGAATGACGGTTACTACCCCGAAAGCGCGTCGATCTCGTCATCCGTCAAATGGCCGGGCACGATCGCGACCGGAATGGGATAGTCGCCGGCGGCGCGGCCGATGGTGGCAACGAGCGGACCCGGCCCTTCCGAGCCTGTGCCGGCGCCGAGCACCAGGATGAAAACGTCCTCGTCCTCATCGATCAGGTTGAGGATTTCCTCAGCCGTATCGCCTTCACGCACCACGCATTCGGGCGCGATGCCGGCGATCGCTTTGGCGCGGGCGGTGTATTTGGCAAGCTGCGCGTCGGCCTCTTCGCGCGCCTCCGCGCGCATGATGTCGGCGACCCCGAGCCATTGCTGGCTCTGATCGTGCGTTTCCATCACGCGCAGCATGATCACATTGCCGCCGATGCGGGCGGCGCGCCGGCTGGCGAAATAGACGGCGCGGTCGCACTCTTCGGTGTCGTCGATGACGACCAGAAGCTTCGGCTTGTGGCCGGTTTCGTAGCTGCGGCGCTTGCGCGACATCGAATTCCCCCGGCGGCGAACGTCACACGCCACAAGCGCTTTATGCTGCCATGGCGGCGCGTCATCCGACAAGCGGGCTCGTGTCCGTCCCCCCGAGCGCCGCAGGATGACGGCGAACGTTTACGACCGCACGAGGCCGACGATATCCTTCACCGCCTTCATGGTTTCGCCGGCGATCTTGCGCGCGCGTGCCGAACCGTCCGCCAGGATCGCATCGATCGTGACCGGATCGCGCAGGAGCCGCTTCATCTCGGCTGCGATCGGGCCGAGCTTGGCGACCGATAGATCGACCAGCGCCGATTTGAAGGTCGAGAACTGCGCGTTGCCGTACTGGCCGAGCACATTGGCGCGCGTGGTGTCGGCGAGCGCCGCATAGATGCCGACGAGATTGTCGGCTTCCGGTCTTGCTTTCAAGCCGGCCTCTTCGCTCGGCAGCGGTTCCGGATCGGTCTTGGCCTTGCGGATCTTCTGCGCGATGGCGTCGGCATCGTCGGTCAGGTTGATGCGCGAATAGTCCGACGCGTCCGACTTCGACATTTTTTTGCTGCCGTCGCGCAGCGACATCACGCGTGTGGCTTCACCTGCGATCAGCGGTTCCGGCAGCGGAAAGAACTCTTCGCCGTAGCCGTGCTCGTGGATCGAGTGGGCGAAATCGTTGTTGAACTTTTGCGCGATGTCGCGCGCCAGTTCGAGATGCTGTTTCTGATCGTCGCCGACCGGCACATGCGTCGCCCGATAGACAAGAATGTCGGCCGCCATCAGCGCCGGATAGGCATAGAGTCCGACCGACGCATTTTCACGGTCCTTGCCGGCCTTTTCCTTGAACTGGGTCATCCGGTTCAGCCAGCCGAGGCGCGCGACGCAATTGAAAATCCAAGCGAGTTCCGCGTGCTCGGCCACCTGGCTTTGATTGAACACGATATGCTTTGCGGGATCGATCCCACAAGCGATGAAGGCGGCGGTGACTTCTCTGATGGTGCGCGGCAGCTCGGCGGGATCCTGCCACACCGTGATCGCGTGCATGTCGACGACGCAATAAATACAGTCATAACGGTCTTGCAGCTCGACAAAGCGCTTGATGGCGCCGAGATAATTGCCGAGATGCAAGTTGCCGGTGGGCTGCACCCCCGAGAAAACCCGCTCCTGAAATCCCATCGAAGCTCTCCAACACGCCGGCGCCGTCCCACTGAGAGCGGGCCGCTCGCGGCGTCAAATGCCGGAAGCCGCTCGCGGCGTCAAATGCCAACGTCCGCGCCTTGCCCTGCAAGTGCCGGCCGTTATAGTGCGCGTCCCCGCAGCGTTATTTCATGAGAGTTTCAGCTATGCCCTCTGCTCGTTTTGACGTCCTCGGCATCGGCAACGCGATCGTCGACGTGATCGCGCGTACCGAAGAAGACTTTTTGCTCAAACAGGGCATGCACAAGGGTACGATGGCACTGATCGACGAGGCGCGCGCGCAGGCGATCTATGATGCGATGGGGCCGGCGATCGAAACCTCGGGCGGCTCGGCCGCCAACACCATCGTCGGCCTCGCCTCGCTCGGTTCGCGCTCGGCCTTCATCGGCAAGGTCAAGGACGACGAGCTCGGCCGCACATTCGCGCACGACATCCGCGCCGCCGGGGCGGCCTATACGACGTCGCCGGCCGCCGACGGTCCCTCGACCGCGCGCTGTTACGTGCTGGTCACGCCCGACGGCGAGCGCACCATGAACACCTATCTCGGCGCGGCGCAGGATCTGCATCCGGCCGACATCGACGCCGACCTCGTCGCGGCAAGCGCGGTGCTCTATCTCGAAGGCTATTTGTGGGATCCGAAAAACGCCAAGGACGCGTTCATCAAGGCTGCAAAGATCGCGCACGAGGCCGAGCGCACCGTGGCGCTGAGCTTGTCGGATGCGTTCTGCGTCGACCGCTGGCGCGCCGAGTTCTTGCAACTGATGCGCTCGGGCACGGTCGATCTCATTTTCGCCAACGAGACCGAGCTGCACAGTCTTTATCAGACGTCGGATTTCGACACCGCGGTCGCCGCCTTGCGCGCCGATGTGAGCGCGGCGGTGGTCACGCGCAGCGAAAAGGGCTGCATCGTCCTCGGCCCGGAGGGGACGGAAGCGGTGCCCGCTTTCCCGATCGAGCGGGTGGTCGACACCACCGGCGCCGGCGACCTTTTCGCCGCCGGTTTCCTGTCCGGGCTCGCGCGCGGCGCCGACGATCGCACCTGCGGTCGGCTCGGCGCGCTCGCCGCGGCCGAGGTTATCCAGCATCTCGGCGCGCGGCCGGAGGCCTCGCTGCGCGACCTCGCGCGCGAAAACGGGCTGCATGGATTGACGGGCTGTTGGATGAATCGTGCGCCCCGACCTGAGCGAGCCAGGCGGGGCGAAGTAACCAAATTCTAACCAAACCCGGTTACGGATCATCCTCTATCCGGAGGGTCCGAAAACCATGGACGAGAGCTCGAAAGAGAGCTCGGGCGAGCGTCAATCGCAAGAACCCGAAGCCGCCAAGCTCACCAACGAAAAGCCCGCGAACGAAACACCCGCCGGCGAAACACCCGCTGGCGTACCCGCCAGCACGGCGGCAGCCAATGAAGCTGGTGCATCCGGTGACGCGTCGTCGGAAGCGCATGCGCACGGCGCGGCTGGCGAGAGCATGTTGCCGGTCGTGTGGTCGCCGAAACTCGGCGGCGACGAAGTGAGCCAGGTCGGCGCGGAGGACGCTCTGCATTCCGCAGCCGGCGAAGACATGCACGCGTCCGGCGAAGCGCCGAAGGACGAAGCGGCTGCATCTGCCGGCACCAATGGTGGTGGATCGTCACGGTCGGTGCGCGTCGCCATGGTGGCGGTGTCGCTTGCGGCCGCCGCCGCGGTTGGTTCGTTCATCGGCTCGCTTTCGGCAACGGGCGTCGAGCATTTTTGGCCAGCTCCGGCAACGAACGCGGCCACCGCCCACAACGCGCCGGCAACAAAGGCCGAGCCGGCTGACGTGTCGGCGCTGAAAGCCAATCTCGATGCGGCGACGCGTGGCGCCAGCGGCCAGTTGGCCAAGCTCGCCGAGCGTCTCGATCGTCTCGAGCGCGGTCAGGCCGAGCCTGCGGCGAAGCTTGCCCGCATCGCCGAAGCGCTCGATCGGCTCGAGAAGAAAACCGCGATGGCGGCCGCATCCGCCGCCGCTTCTCCGGAGACAACCGGCACCATCCCGAGCCCCGCGCCGGCGGCAAGCGAAGCGAAGTCGTCCGACAAAGTGCTGCAGGACTGGATCGTGCGCGAAGCGCGCGGCGGCCGGGCGCTGATTGAGAACCGCCATGGCGGCATGTTTGACATAACCACAGGCAGCGTCCTTCCGGGTCTCGGCCGGGTCGAGAGCGTCAAGCGGCAGGAAGGCCAATGGGTCGTCGTCACCGCGCACGGAACGATTTACTCCGCGCCGTGATTGTCGCTAGCTCTTGGTCATTCCGGGGCCGAGCCAGCGGGTCCGGCCCAAAGTGGCCGGCCCGATGACAGGCTCCGCGAGGAGCCCGGAATCCACAACCACCGTCAGCGAATATGGATTCCGGACTCGCCGCTGCGCGACGATCCGGAATGACGCTTGCGCAAACGCCAATACTCTTCGGCCTTATTCCCAGCTAATATCTCCGCTCCAATGGGTTTGCCGGAGCGCAGACTTTGAGGAGTTGGCGGTAGTGAGCCCGTGGCCTCGCGGCGCGCTAGGCGTGTTGGCGCGCATTACGCTCGCGGCCGCTTTTTCTGCCGCCTTTCACAGTATGGCCATCCCGAGCGCCGCCCGCGCACAGGATTCCGAGCCGCCGCCGTCGCAGGCGGAGCCCAAACCCGAGATGCGCGAGGCTTGTCCCGGTCTGGTCGCCGGCAATCGGCCGCGCGGTCCTGCCGGCGGCGTTCAAGCTCGCCGCACTCAATGCCGACCAGGTGCGGCTCACATTCATCGGCCACTCGACCTTCATGATCGAAAGTCCGGAAGGCGTGCGCATCGCCACCGACTACAACGACTATCTCCGGCTGCCGGTACTGCCGGACATCGTCACGATGAACCATGCGCACGACACGCATTTCAGCGATCATCCCGACCCGGCGATTCAATATGTGCTGCGCGGCTGGGGACCGAGCCCGGAGGAGCCGGCCATCTGGGATCTGAAATATCGCGACGTGCGCGTCCGCAACGTGCCGACCAATATCCGCAACTGGACCGGCGGCACCGAGCGTTACGGCAACTCGATCTTCGTGTTCGAGATCGCAAACCTGTGCATCGCGCATCTCGGCCATTTGCATCACACGCTGACCCAGCAGCAGCTCAACGAAATCGGCCGCGTCGACGTGGTGATGGCGCCGGTCGACGGCAACTACACGCTCGATCTCGACGGCATGATGGAAGTTCTCACGGCGCTGAAAGCGCAGATCATCATCCCGATGCATTTTTTCGGCTGGGCGACGTTGGAGCGCTTTCTCGAACGGGCAGGCCAAGAATGGCCGGTCGAGCGCTCGGAAATCTCGACCCTGGTGGTTTCGAAAACGACGCTGCCGGGGAGCCCGAAGGTTCTGGTGCTGACGGGATTTTGAGTGATCATCAGCGACACAAGTTCGGATCGTCGCGCATGCGTATCATCGAGATCGACGGTAGTGACTGGCAGAGTGTCAAAGATTTTCTCACGACGCTCCGCGCTGCTATTGGTGCGCCCGATTGGCATGGCTGGAGCGTGAATGCCTTTATCGATTCGATGATTTGGGGCGGCATCAATCAAATTGAACCGCCCTATGAAATTTGCATTTCCGGGTGCGAGTGTGTTCCCAAAGAAGTAACGGACCATATCGATCTTTTGGCTTCAGCGCTTGCGGACGCACGTAAGTGGAAGTTGGACAATCGAGGCGAGGACACGGAAGTCGGTCTGCGGATCGCTCACAAAACGCTGAATTAGCAAATCCCTTGCGCTTTCGAGTTATCGACGGTCATCGATAGCGAGCCGCTGCCATTCAAAGCAACGCTGCTCCTCAGCACGTTAAATCATCTGACCCTGCAGCGCGGCCGCGAGCCCCAAGAGCTTCGGCAAAAACACCGAGCGCATCGTGTCGAGCGTGCACCGGCGGCTATGCGCTCCGATATTGAGCGAGGCGATAACGTGGCCGTCGAGCCGGCGCAGCGGCACCGAAATCGAGCGGAAGCCCAGCTCCACCTCCTGGTCTACGAGCGAATATCCGTCCTCGCGCACCTTGCGGATCGTCAAGCGCAGCTGGGCGCGATCCACAATGGTCATCGGCGTCAGCTTTTGCAGCGCGATCTGCGCCAGGCGGCTTTCCAATTGGCGTTCATCGAGCGCCGCCAGTAACACCCGTCCAAGCGAGCTCGCGATCGCCGGCAGCCGAAAGCCGATCTGCGCGGCGAGATTGAGCACGCGGTTCGGTGCGGCGTGCGCGATCATGATCACATCGTCGCCGTCGAGCACGGCGGCCGAGCAGGCTTCGCCGACCTCGGCCGCGAGGCATTCGACCGCCGGCTGCAGAATATCGGAGATGGAATTCGATGCCAGATAGGCGCTCGCCAGCGCCAGGATCCGCGGCGTGAGCCGGAACAGCCGGCCGTCGGTTTCGGCAAAGCCGAGATGCACCAGCGTATGTAATGTCCGCCGCACCGAGGCGCGCGGCAGGTCGACAACCCGGGCGATATCGCTGAGCGTCAGCTGACGCCGGTCGCTGTTGAAGACCTGCACGATGCGCAAACCGCGCGCCAGCGCTTCCAGGAATTCCGGCCCGGCGCCGTCGGCGAGACGTTGCTCGGCTGGCGTTCGCTTCACACGCGGCATCCGTATGACCCTCCGATTGCGGGTGCCGCCGGCGCCATCTTGGCCCCTGCGGCGGGTCGTGGTAGATTAGAATCGAACAAACGTTCGGTCAACGAACGGCCGGAAAACAGGGAAAACCCCGATGCTGAGCGCGGAACAGAACGATCTCATCACCCGCACCAACCCTGGAACGGCTGCCGGCGCCCTGCTGCGGCGCTATTGGCAGCCGGCCGCTCTGGTCGACGAGCTTGTCGGCAACCGCCCGGTGAAGGCCGTGCGGCTGATGGGCGAGGACCTGGTGGTCGTTCAGGGACGAGCAGGGCCGCTACGGCCTTGTCGGCCGGCATTGTCCGCATCGCGGCACCGACCTTGCTTATGGGCGGCTGGAAGCAGGCGGCTTGCGCTGCGCCTTTCACGGCTGGCTGTTCGACGTCGACGGCAAGTGCCTGCAGACGCCGGCCGAGCCCGACAACAGCAATCTGTGCGCCAACATCAAGCTCAAGTCTTATCCGGTGGTCGAAAAAAGCGGCATCCTGTTCGCGTATCTGGGCGGCGGCGAGCCGCCGGCGTTTCCGCAATTCGATTGTTTCGTCGCGCCGTCGACCCACACCTTCGCCTTCAAGGGCATGATCGATTGCAACTGGCTGCAATCGCTCGAGGTCGGCATCGATCCGGCCCACACCTCGTTCCTGCACCGCTTCTTCGAGGACGAGGACCCTGACAAAGGCTACGGCAAGATGTTCCGGGACACCTCGAAGGACTCGGATATGCCGATGACCCAAATCATGCGCGAATTTCCGCGGCCGCGCATCGAAGTGGAGCCGACCGATTACGGCTTCCGGTTGGTCACGCTGCGCCAGATCAGCGACGAGAAAGCGCATGTGCGCGTCACCAATCTGATCTTCCCCAACGCCTTCATCATTCCGATGAGCCGCGAGATGACGATCTCGCAATGGCACGTGCCGATCGACGACGTGAAGCACTATTGGTACGCGATCTTCACCTCGTTCGGCGCGGCCGTGGACAAGGACGAGATGCGCCGCCAGCGGCTCGAGCTCTACGAGCTGCCGGATTACGTCCCGCGCAAGAACAAGAGCAACGAATACGGCTTCGATGCGCACGAGCAGGAGCACGCGACCTTTACGGGCATGGGCACCGACATCAACGTGCACGACCAATGGGCCTGCGAGTCGATGGGACCGATCCAGGATCGCACGCAGGAGCATCTCGGCACCTCAGACAAGGCGATCGCCGCCTATCGCCGGCTGTTGCGGCGGGCGCTCGATCAGTCCGGCCAGGGCGGCAAGCCCATGATGGTGCTCGATGCCGCGGAAGCGGTTACCATTACGGGCCCGGCCTGCGTCGACGGCATCGGGCCGGCCGGCGACTGGCAGGGCTATTGGCAGCGCACCAGCCGCGAGCGGCAGGCGACCAAGAGCTGGATGTAACGAACAGGTACTGACGAGAATTTTCGTGAGTAGCGCAGTTCTTCTTATCCCTCCCCTGAAAGGGGAGGGTCGCCATGCGAAGCATGGCGGGGAGGGGTTACGATCCGGGGCTTCCACTGACCCTCACCCGGCGCGCGTTGCGCGTCCGCCTCCCCCTTGCAGGGGGAGGTGAGAAATGGCGTCGCGCCGCCCCCAATCTTCCACCTTCGTCCAGCGCCACGATCTGTGGACCGATGAGCAGGCGCGCCGCGCCAAGGCGGTCGCGCAGGCGATCAAGAAAAACAAGCTCGAGCTCGTTCGGTTTTCCTTCGCCGATCAGCACGGCGTGCTGCGCGGCAAGACCGTGGTCGCCGCCGATGCGCCCGGCTTGATGCAAAGCGGCGTGACCATGACCACGACGCTCCTTGCCAAGGACACGGCGCACAAGACCGTCTATCCGGTCTTCACCGCCGGCGGCGGTTTCGCCATGGACGAGATGCAGGGCGGCGGCGATTTCGTCATGGTGGCCGACCCGGACACCTTTCAGGTTTTGCCCTGGGCGCCGAACACCGGCTGGCTCTTGTGCGATATTTATTTCCCCAACGGCAAGCGCGTGCCGTTCTCCACGCGCCAGGTCTTGCGCGACGCGCTCGCGCGGCTTGCGGCCGAGGGCTACGACTTCCTTGCCGGGCTCGAAGTTGAATTCCATCTGTTCAAGCTGGAGAATCCGCGGCTCGACCCTGTCGATGCCACTTGGCCGCCGCAGGCGCCCGAAGTGAGCCTGCTCAACCAGGGCTATCAATATCTCACCGAGTTGCGCTTCGATCAGATCGACACCGCGTTGGAGCCGATCCGGCGCGGCGTCGAGGCGCTCGGCATGCCGCTTCGCTCGCTGGAAGTCGAGCTCGGGCCGAGCCAGTGCGAATTCACGTTCCGTCCGCAGCGCGCCATGGATGCAGCCGACACGATGATTTTGTTCCGCGCCGCCGCCAAGCAGATCGCGCGCCGGCACGGCCTGCTTGTCAGCTTCATGTGCCGGCCGGCATTGCCCAATCTGTTTTCCTCGGGCTGGCATCTGCACCAGTCGCTGATCGCGCGCAAAGGCGGCCGCAACGCTTTCGCCGGCGACGAACGCGAGGGACTGTCGGCGACCGGTCTGCATTGTCTCGGCGGACTGTTGGCGCATGCGCATGCGGCCGCCGCTTTCACCACGCCGACGGTCAACGGCTATAAGCGCTATCGGCCCTATGCGCTGGCGCCCGATCGCGCCGTCTGGGCGCGCGACAATCGCGGCGTGATGGTGCGGGTGTTCGGCCAGCCCGGCGATGCCTCGACGCATCTGGAAAACCGCGTCGGCGAGCCCGCCGCCAATCCGTATCTCTACATCGCCTCGCAGATCTATGCCGGCCTCGACGGCGTCGCGCAGCGCCGCGATCCCGGCCCTTCGGCCGATACGCCTTACGAGACCAAGGCGCCGGCGCTGCCGAAAAATCTCGGCGAAGCGGTCAGCGCGCTGCGGCGCAGCGCCGTCTTCCGCAAAGGTTTTGGCGACGCCTTTGTCGATTATTTCGCGCACATCAAGGAGGCGGAATTCGCGCGCTTCACCGCGGAGACCGGCGGCGAGGCCGACGTCACCGCCTGGGAGCACAACGAGTATTTCGATTTGTTTTGACCGGCGTCATTCCGGATTGCCGCGCAGCGGCAAGTCCGGAATCCATAACCACCAGGTCAGCGAATATGGATTCCGGGCTCGCCGCTTTGCGGCGCCCCGGAATGACGACATACCCTGATCCACGCTCGCTAGCGCGCGCTTACTTCTTCGCCGCGAAATGCGGGATCACGTGATGCGCGAACATCTCTTGCGTCTTGATCGTCTTCCAGTGCTCGACACCGCCCGGATTCACCGTGATCGCGACTTCGGTCAATCCCGCGCACAGTTTCTGCACCGCTTCGATGCGTTCGATGATGTCCGCCGGCGTGCCGACCCAGACGATGTCGTTTTTGATCATCTCGTCGTAGGGCATGTCGGAGAAATTCTCCATAATGCCCGACGCGTAGAAGCCGTATCCGGATTTCTCCAGCGCCTCCTTCGAGGGCATCTCGTCTTTGTTCTCCAACAACACGGACGCGTTGCCCTTGAGGAAGCCGCGCATCATCTTCTCGGCCTCGCGCTTGGCGGTGTCGCGATCGTGGTCGAGGTGGCAGGCGTGTATCCAGACGATGTCGGGTTTGTTGCCGTGCTTGGCGCAAGATGCGCGATAGATGTCGAGCTGCGCGCGCAGCGCCTCGTAGGGCAGCAGCGGCGGCACCACCATCGCATAGCCGCGCTCGCCGGCGAACTCATAGGTCGAGTCGCTGGTGCCGCCGAGGAAAATACGGAATTTCCGCCCCGGCGTCGGCCGCGGCACGATGTGCGAGTCCTTGATCTTGTAATATTTGCCGTCATGCGAGAAGCGCTCGCGATCGAGCGCCGCGATGACGATCTCCAGCGCCTCCTCGTAGCGCTCGCGCGATTCTTCGACCGGCACGCCGCCCTTCAGCGGTATCCAAGCGTGTCCGCGGCCCAGGCCGAACTCGTAGCGGCCGTCGACCAGCATGTCGAACTGCGCGATCTGCGAGGCGAGCACCGCCGGGTTGTGATAGGGCAGCACATGCAGCAGCGTGCGGAATTTGATGTTGCGCGCGCGCTCCGAGGCCTTGGCGAAGAACGCGAACGGATTCGGCGAGGCGCCGAATTTCGGAAAGAAAAAATGTTCGATGATCGAGTAGGTCGAATAGCCGAGCCGGTCGGCATTCACGACCTGCTCAAGCGCCTCGGCGTAAACCTGTTGCTGCGTTTTGCCGGGCCAGGTTTGAAGCTCGGAGTAAATGGAGAATTGCATGATGGCGGTCCCTCCCCCGGAAACCGCCAATTTTATCCCGCGCCTCCGCGACAGTGTCAAAACAAAGCGCAGGACCGCATGCCGTCAGCCGGCCCGCCCTGAGAGGCGAAGATAATTTTCCTACGTGTCATTCCGGGGCCGAGCCAACGGGTCCGGCCAAAGTGGCCGGCCCGATGACAAGCTCTTTCGGGAACACCCGAGATCGATGGCAATCCGGAATGACGACCTTACAGGTCCACGCTCGCGGAAAGCGCGTGCTCCTCGATGAACACACGGCGCGGCTCGACCTTGTCGCCCATCAGTTCGTCGAAGATCGTGTTGGCTTCGTCGATCTCCTTGACGCTGACTTGCAGAAGCGAACGGGCATTGGTGTCGAGCGTGGTCTCCCAGAGCTGGTTGGGGTTCATCTCGCCCAGCCCCTTGTAGCGCTGCAGCGACACGCCCTTGCGGCCGGCGGCGATCACCGCCTCGAACAGGCCGACCGGTCCATGGATCGGCGTTTCTTCGTCCTTGCGGCGGAGCATCGCCGGCGGCGTCGGCCGCGGATAGATCTCCTGCAGCGACGGCGCGAACTCATCGAGCTTGCGCGCGTCGGCCGAGCCAAGCAGCGCCTGGTCGATCACCGCGACTTCCTTCACGCCGCGCAATGTGCGCTCGAACACAAAGCCCTGCTGCTCGTCGAAGATGCCGCTCCAGCCGCGCTCGGTCTCGTCGGCCAAAGCGTCGAGGCGCTTGGCGATATAGTCCGCCGCCGCATTGGCATGCGCGGGATCGCTCGTGACCTGCGAGCGTAGCACACCCGCAATGGCGGCCTGCTCGATCACCTTGCGGTTATAGCGGCTGTGCAGGCCGCCCAGCACATTGCGGATGGTGCGCGCTTCTTTCACGAGCTTGCGAAGATCGCTGCCGGCGCGCACTTCGCCGGACCACAGGCGCAACGACGCATCATCGAGCCCGGTGTCGATCAGATAGTCTTCGAGCGCGATATCGTCCTTGAGATACTGCTCGGATTTGCCGCGCGTGATCTTGTAGAGCGGCGGTTGCGCGATGAACAGGTGGCCGCGATCGATGATCTCGCGCATCTGCCGGTAGAAGAAGGTAAGCAGCAGCGTGCGGATATGGGCGCCGTCCACGTCGGCGTCCGTCATGATGATGATCTTGTGGTAGCGCAGCTTGTCGGCCGCGAACTCGTCGGTGCCGATGCCGGTGCCGAGCGCGGTGATCAGCGTGCCGATCTGCTCGGACGACAGCATCTTGTCCATGCGCGCCCGCTCGACATTGAGGATCTTGCCGCGCAGCGGCAAGACGGCCTGGAATGCACGGTTGCGGCCTTGCTTGGCGCTGCCGCCGGCGGAATCGCCTTCGACGATGAACAATTCGGACTTCGCCGGATCGCGCTCCTGGCAGTCGGCAAGCTTGCCGGGGAGCGAGGTAACGCCGATGGCGCTCTTGCGCGTCATTTCGCGCGCCTTGCGCGCCGCCTCGCGCGCGGCGGCCGCCTGGATCACCTTGCCGACGATGGTCCTGGCCTCGCCCGGATGCTCCTCGAGCCAGGATTTGAGCATGTCGTTGACGATGCCCTCGACCGCCGGCCGCACCTCGGACGAGACGAGCTTGTCCTTGGTCTGCGAGGAGAATTTCGGATCGGCCACCTTCACCGAGAGCACGGCGGTCAAGCCTTCGCGGCAATCGTCGCCGGTCAGCGCCACCTTCTCCTTGCGGGCCACGCCGCCCGAGTTCGCGTACGCGGTGATCTGGCGCGTGAGCGCGCCGCGGAAGCCGGCCAGATGGGTGCCACCGTCGCGCTGCGGGATGTTGTTGGTGAAGCAGAGCACGGACTCGTGGTAGCCGTCGTTCCACCACAGCGCGCAATCGACCATCACCCCTTCGCGCTCGGCCCGGATCATGATCGGCTGCGGAATGAGTGCAGTCTTGTTGCGGTCGAGATATTTGACGAACGCCTCGACGCCGCCCTCGTAGCGCAACTCTTCGCGCTTCTCGACGGCGTGGCGGTTGTCGGAGAGCACGATCCGCACACCGGAATTGAGGAAGGCGAGCTCGCGCAGCCGGTGTTCCAGCGTCGCGAAGTCGAACTCCGTCATGGTGAAGGTGGCCGTCGACGGCAGGAACGTCACCTCGGTGCCGCGCTTGTCGTGGGCGGCGCCGACCACGGCGAGCGGGGCGACCGCCTCGCCGTCGCGGAACTCCATGGAATGCTCGTGGCCGTCGCGCCAGATGGTGAGCTTCAGCCAGGTCGACAGCGCGTTGACGACGGAGACGCCGACGCCGTGCAGCCCGCCGGACACCTTGTAGGCGTTCTGGTCGAATTTTCCGCCGGCATGGAGCTGCGTCATGATGACTTCGGCTGCCGACACGCCTTCGCCTTTGTGGATGTCGACCGGGATGCCGCGGCCGTCGTCGCGCACGGTGCAGGAACCGTCCGGATTGAGCTGAACCAGCACCTCCTTGGCGAAGCCGGCCAGCGCCTCGTCGATGGCGTTGTCGACGACCTCGTAGACCATGTGATGCAGGCCCGAGCCGTCGTCGGTATCGCCGATATACATGCCCGGCCGCTTGCGCACGGCATCGAGGCCCTTGAGGACCTTGATCGATTCGGCGTCATAGTCGGAGGGTGCGACGGGTGGTCTGCGGGCGGCTTCGGCCATTAAGAGAGCTTTCGAATCGCTTCCGAAAAGAAGCGTGAATCGCCGTTTGACTTGTACACGAAAACAGCGGCTCGTACAGGGCTAATTGGTTACCGATAAGATATTGTCGGAACGTGACTTTTCAAGGTTTTGGGCGTTACAAAAATCGCCTGATTCGCAAGCCTTTCAAGGACCGATTCTCTGGCTCACTGAAAGCCGCCGCGATACAGCGAAATAGCCGCGGGAAGCGCTGTGTTTTTAGGTGCAAAAGCGATGGAGCGTCTGTGTCACACGAATTGGTGCGAGACCGAGTTCCATTTCGCTTTCGACGACACGCGGATGGTTTCGCCGCGATCAGGTCGAACGCGCGGCGGGCTTGCGCGCCGGCAACAGATGATCGCAACTCGGCTCGTATCGCGGAACTGCCTCTTGAAAACACGCCAAGGCAGCCGTCCACAGTTCGATGCGCTCGAGATCGGCATGGATCCGACTGAGCGCTTCGATCAGATTGCGGACGACGAGATCTTCTGCCGTCTCGGATATCGCTATGGTGGCTTGCTCGTGTGTCATGTGCTGCCGTTCGTGAGCACAAGAGCTGGCGCGCGCGGTTGTTCCGCGCATTTTTTGGAGAGGCGAAATCCCCTAATCGCATGCCGGCTGGAACAGCGTTTGAGAACGAATGTCAGCTCAGCGTTGCGCCCATTCTACCTGCCCGGCGCGGATTTCGAGCATGGTCGCGCGGTCGGCGATTTCGGCAAACAGCGCCGGGTCGGCGCCGGTCATCCACGCCTGCGCGCCGAGTTCGGCAAGTTCGCCATGCAGCGCGCTGCGCCGCCCCGGATCGAGATGCGCGACAATTTCGTCCAACAAAAGCACCGGCGTCGAACCGGTCATCTCGGTGATCAAGCGGGCATGCGCGAGAACAAGCCCGATCAGCAACGCCTTCTGTTCGCCGGTCGAGGCGGCGCTGGCGGCGATATTCTTGCGCACATAAACGACAGCCAAGTCGGTCACATGCGGGCCGTCGAGCGTGCGGCCGGCGGCGGCGTCGCGGGCGCGGCTCTCGCGCAGCACGGCGCGGTAGCGCTCCTCGACGTCGATCGCCGGATGAGTCGGCAACAGCTGCTCCATCCAGCCTTCGAGGGAAAGCTCGGCCGGGGGAAAATCGGAATCGCGCCGGCTGTCGAGCACGCGTTGCAGCCGGCTGATAGTTTCGACGCGCAGGCTCGCGACCGCGACCGCAAGCTCAGCCGTTTCGTGCTCCACCGCGTCGAGCCAATGCTGGTCCGGCTGCGGCTCGGTCAACAGCCGGTTGCGCGAACGCAGCGCGCGCTCGAGCGCATTCACCCGGCTGCCGTGCTCGGCATCGACCGCGAGCGCGAGCCGATCGAGAAGCCGCCGCCGCTCCGACGGCGCGCCGACGAAGAGCGAATCCATCGCCGGCGTCAGCCAGACCACACGCACATGATCGGCGAAGGCGGCCGCGGAACCCACCGGCTCGCGATCGATCCGGCATTTGCGCTGGGCGTTCGCGCCATCGTCGGCCGCGCGCTCGACGCCGGTGCCGAGCGTTGCAAGCCCGAGCGCGCCCTCGACCTCGGCGGCCACGGCCCAGGAGCCGTCGCCTTCCTGGAAGGCCACTTCATCCAGCGTCGCACGGCGCAGCCCGCGTCCGGGCGCGAGAAACGAAATCGCCTCGATCAGGTTGGTTTTGCCGGCGCCGTTCGGTCCGCACAGCACGATTGTCCTGGCGTCGCCGGCCTCAACCGACACACTCCGGTAGTTGCGGAAATTGCTCAGCGTCAGGCGGCGGATGAGGGCCACGACAATAGTTTCTAATCGTCATGGCCGGGCTTGTCCCGGCCATCCACGTCTTGTTTTTGCAGCCAAAAGACCGTTGGATGCCCGGCACAAAGGCGAGCGAAGCGACGCCGTTCTTCGAACGGCTATGGCCGGGCATGACGCGAGATATGTCACGCAGACTTGGCTTACACCCGCATCGGCATCAACACATAAAGCGCGCCGTGCGGTTCCTTGTCCTGAATGAGCGTGGGCGAGCCCGGATCGGCGAGTTTCAGCACGGCCGCTTCGCTCTCGATCTGGGTTGCGATGTCGAGCAGGTAGCGCGAGTTAAAGCCGATATCGATCGCCTCGGCTTCGTATTCGACTTCCAGTTCCTCGGTGGCGCTGCCGGAATCCGGATTGGTGACGGACAGCAGAAGCTTTCCGGAATTCAACGACAGCTTCACCGCGCGTCCGCGCTCGCTCGACACCGTTGAGACGCGGTCGACCGCGGCCTCGAACTCCTTCTTGTCGACGATCAATTCCTTGTCGTTGCCGACCGGAATGACGCGCGCATAGTCGGGAAACGTACCGTCGATCAGTTTCGACGTCAGGATCACCGCGCCGACGGTGAAGCGGATTTTGCCCGGCGACAATTCGACCGTGACCTCCGCATCGGGATCTTCCAGCAGGCGCTGAACCTCGCCGACTGTTTTGCGGGGAATGATAATCCCCGGCATGCCGGCGGCGCCGTCCGGCAGCGGCAATTCCATTTGCGCCAGGCGATGACCGTCGGTCGCCACCGCGCGCAATGTCTGCGCCTGCCCGGCGACCGCAATGTGCAGATAGATGCCGTTGAGATAGTAGCGCGTCTCTTCCGTCGAGATGGCGAATTGCGTCTTGTCGATCAGGCGCTTGAGGTCGGAGCCCTTGAGCGTGAATTTGTGCGTCATCTCGCCGGGCGCGAGATCGGGAAAGTCGCTTTCCGGCAGCGTCTGCAGGGTGAAGCGCGAACGGCCGGCGCGTATCGCCAGCGCTGCCCGGTCGCCGGAAAATTCCAGAACGATCTGCGCGCCCTCCGGCAGCTTGCGCACGATGTCATAGAACATATGGGCGGGCACCGTGGTCGATCCGCCCGGCGCTGCCTCGGCCGCGATCGCATCGGTCACTTCAAGATCGAGGTCGGTCGCCTTCAGGCTCAGCGTGGCGCGATCGGCGCGCAGGAGCACATTGGCCAGAATCGGAATGGTGTTGCGCCGCTCGACCGCGCGATGCACATGCCCGAGCGATCGCAACAATTCGGAACGCTCAACGGTGACCTTCATCGCAACATCCGTTCACGCGGTTGGGCGTGATCTTGTCCGAAACGGCCTAAAGCCCTTCGGGATCACGCGCTTGGGGGTAGCAAAAGTGGCGCGCCGCAGCGCTTTCGGCAAGGGCGGAAGCTCCCCCGCCGACGCTTTTCCCCGTCGTTTCACAGGCCTGTCACAGGCCGAACAGCGGCGGAACCGGCACGAGTGGGGGCCGAGCCCCCGCGTTTGGCGAGCCCGGGAATAATGATCAGCCCGAAGCGTCAGTCCTGTAGCAGCCGTTTCAGCGTCTCGATCTCGTCGGCAAGGGCGCTGTCATTGCCGGCCAGCGTCTCGATCTTGCGCACCGCGTGCAGCACGGTGGTGTGGTCGCGGCCTCCGAAACGGCGGCCGATTTCCGGCAATGAGCGCAGCGTCAGGATCTTGGCGAGATACATCGCCACCTGCCGCGGCCGCACCACATTGGCGGTGCGGCGCGAAGACAGGAGGTCGGCGCGGCTCACATTGTATTGGCGAGCCACCACGCGCTGGATGTCTTCGATCCGCACGCGCTTCGGCTCGGCCGGGCGGATGAGGTCGCGCATCTCGCGCTCGGCCATTTCCAGCGTCACCGGCTGACCGGTGAGCTTGTTGTGGGCGAGGAGGCGATTGACGGCGCCTTCCAGGTCGCGGCCGTTGTGGGTGACCGACTTGGCGATGAAAGCCAGAACCGATGTCGGCACCTCGAAGCCGGGATGATGGATGCAGGCGGCGGCGATCCGGCTCTTGAGGATTTCGAGCCGCAATTCTTCACCGAGCGAACCGATCTCGACCACGAGGCCGCCGGCGAGCCGTGAGCGCACGCGATCGTCCAGGCTTTCGAGATCGGCCGGCGGCCGGTCGCTCGCTATCACCACCTGCCGGCCCGCATCGATCAGCGCGTTGAGTGTGTGGCAGAACTCGGCCTGGGTGGAGCGGCCCTGCAGGAATTGCAGATCGTCGATGATCAGCACGTCGATGGCGCGCACCGCCTCCTTGAAGGCGAGCGTGGTCTGGCTGCGCAGCGCCGAAACGAACCCGTACATGAAGCGCTCGGCGGTGAGATAGAGCACCTTGCGGTCACTGCCATTGCCGGTCCAGGTGATCGCCTGCAGCAGATGCGTTTTGCCGAGACCGACGCCGGCATGAATGTAGAGCGGATTGAACATGAGCTGGTCGCCGCGGCGGCTCGCGGCAACTTGTCGCGCGGCCGCGTGCGCCAGCGTGTTCGAGCGCCCGACAATGAAGCTGTCGAATGACAGGCGCGGATCGAGCGGCGAGCCGCCGAGCGCTTCATGCACCGACATGAAAGGCACGCCGCCGTTGGCGCGCGCGTCGGCGCCATTGAGAAGCGCTTCGTGCGGCTCGCGCGCGGGCACAGCGGTCTCCGCCGCGCGCGGCTTGATGGCGACCGGCCGCATCGTGGCCGAGCGCACGCTCAATTCCAGGCGTGTGATCGACGAATCCTCCGCCTGCCAGTTGCTCAGCACCTTTTCGCTGTAGTGCGACTGGATCCAGTTGCGCAGGAAGCGCGTCGGCACCGACAAGCGCACCGCGCCTTTCTCGACGGCGTCGAGCTCCATGCGCGCAAACCAGCTGGTAAAGACGTCTTCGCCGAGCTCGCTGCGCAGCCGATTTTTGACCCGCTGCCAGCGCTCCTGATCCGTGCTTGCCATGTCGTTTTGCTTCTTTGCCGGAAAGGGATTCGACACGAGAATCTGGGGCGAGCTTTCACTCACCATGGCTCCACCTCGGGAAACATTAGGAACGTTTGAACTGATGATGTTGCGCGGCGTGCGAACGCGAACGCCCGCGCCGATCGATAGGCGGTTGCTTAGCCGCTAGAAGCGATGATCGATCGACGATAATGGCACGACGCCGAGTGCCGGACAGATGCGATAAACCTGCGAACGGAGGACGCACTGAACTTCGCGTGTGCGCGTTGGCTGCTTTTCATTTTTCTCATGCCCCCACTCCATCGCTCCCAATTCGATGGGCAAATCTTCATCGGCGGCCCGCAAAGGCCGGTCGTGATCGCTACCTTCGATGGCTCTGAAACCCGCGACGCTACGCTTACGATATCAAGACGCGCTTCACAGTGACGCCGGACACAATGCTCCCGCACCCACACTCGATGAGTTTGGCCGTTACGATTTTTGAAGGCCCGTCGGAAATCCGACAGGAGCTGAAAGTTACCACGCCCTTTCCGGCCCGCAACACAAAAAAAGCTGCCGATAGCGGAGTTTCAGATTCGTCGGCGGCGCCGCCGCTTCAGCGCGCGCGCGCAAGACGTTAACTCAATGGGCGATTCACAAATCCGTGACCTAACAGTCGTACACGCGAACAGGCGCGATCACGTCCTCGAACAAATAAAACGAGTCATGGCGGATTCAGCGTCGACTCCAAGCCCTTCGCCGCGCATGAGGGATAACCCTTTCAGGGCGCGTCGGTAATTTTGGTCACCAACACAGGGTAGCCCCTCGGGGCCCCACGTGGACCAAATAAAACTTGGATGCCTGATCGTGCAAAACACGGCAAAGTACGACAGCAGACACGTTTGCAAATCGACGTGACAATTCTGCAACAGATTAATGGCAATTCACTGCAATCGTTGAAAAGCGTTGCCGCGCCGCACACAGGGCGACCGCAGCTGCAATCCATTCAAAGAGCGATCGAGAGAGATCTTTGTTCGATCGCGCGATTGCGCAAGACGCGCTGCGGGGACTTACTTGCCCAGAGCAGCAATGCGGTGCGTGAGCCGCGACACTTTCCGCTGCGCCGCGTTGCGGTGCACGATGTTCTTTTGCGCCGAACGAATGATCACCGGCTCGGCTTCAGCCATAGCGGCGAGCGCGACGGCGCGATCGCCGGCGGTGATCGCCTCTTCAACTTTGCGCACCGCGGTCCGCAGGCGCGAACGCCGCGCCTTGTTGACGACAGTGCGGCGCACCGCTTGGCGCGCGGCCTTTTTGGCAGACTTCGTATTGGCCATGATCGCTATCAGGTCTTTGTGAAGCGGCGCTTATAGGGGATGCCGGGCGCCCCCGTCAACGTTTCTCGCGTTCACGGCCGCGCGGGGACCGAAAGGCCGTTGACCGCCGGGCGGCCAAGCCAATGGCCGTCATGGCCGTATAGTAAAGCGAATGGCCGTTTACGGCCGTATAGTAAAGAGTTGTTGGGTGTAAATTCCTGAGGCAACGGCTATCCCAAGGCCAGGCCTTAAGTCTAAAATCACGCGGCTTTGAACGGGCTTGGAACAACAGGGTGGCGGTGAATCATGCGGGGCAAGTGTCTTTATCGTCGGGGTGCCGGCATTGCGTTCTTCTTGGCGGCGATTGCGTGCAGTCTTTTCGTATCGCCCGCCGCATGGTCAGCCGACACGCCGGTCCCGGCGGATAGCCGCTTGAAGACCATTGCGGCCAAGAAGGTGATCCGCATCGCCTACCGCGCCGACGCGCGGCCGTTTGCCTTCCTCAACGATAATAAAGAGCCGCTCGGCTACACCATCGATCTCTGCCAGCAGGTGGTGAAGTCGATCCAGGAGCAGTTCAAGTTGCCGGAGCTCAAGATCGAGTGGGTGCCGGTGACAGTCGAGACGCGCTTTTCAGCCGTCGCCACCGGCAAGGCCGACATGGAATGCGGCTCCTCTACGGTCACGCTCAGCCGCATGAAGGAGATCGACTTCTCCAATCTCGTCTTTGTCGAGTCGACCGGCGTCCTGGTGGCGAGCAACTCGGACATCCATTCCTTCGCCGACTTGGCCGGCAAGAAGATCGCGGTCGTATCCGGGACGACCAATGAAAAGGTCGTCAAGGAACATCTCAAGCTGCGCAATCTCAATGCCACGGTGGTCACGGTGAAGGACCGCGACGAGGCGATTGCCGCGCTGGAAGCCGGCAAGGTGGACGGCTTTGCCAGCGACAAGCTTCTTTTGGCCGGCGCCCAGGTCAAGCATCCGGAAGCGCTGGCGATGCTGCCGGACGATCTGTCGATCGAGCAATACGCGATCGTGCTGCCGCGCGGCGACTGGGCGTTCCGGCTCGCGGTCAATACCGGGCTCGCCCAGTTCTTTCGCGCCGGCAAAACCAACGATCTGTTCGAACGCTGGTTTTTCGGCTCGCGGCCCGGCCTGCTGCTCGAAGCGCTCTACGCGCTCGGGCGGATCTCGGATTAGGGCGCTCGACAAGGTAGGGTGGGCAAAGGCGCGGAAGCGCCGTGCCCACGCGCCGCAAGTTACTTCAGCTCCATCGCGTAAGTCGTGGGCACGCTTCGCTTAGCCCACCCTACGACTGTCTGGGCGGATCATGAGTGCGCTACGCCCGGGACACGAAACGACACGCCAATTCTCTGTCTAAAGATACCCGCGCAACTGGGCGGCCGCCGCTTCCGGCGTCTGCTTGAGATTGAAGGGCGCGACGAAGCGGCCGTTCTTGTCCATCAGATAGACCACGGCCGTGTGGTCCATGGTGTATTCGCCGCCGGTGAGCGGGACCTTCTTGGCGTAGACCCGATACGCCTTGAGCGCGGCGGCGACCGCTGCCGTGTCGCCGGTGAGACCGCGCAAGTGCGGATCGAAATTCGACAAATACTCCTTCAGCACCGCCGGCGTGTCGCGTTCCGGATCGACGGTGATGAACAGCGCGCCGGCCCGGTCGGCATCTTTGTCGAGCGCTTTGAAGACCTCCGAGATCTCGAACAAGCTCGTCGGGCAAACATCGGGACAATGGGTGTAGCCGAAGAACACCAGATACGGCCGGCCCTTCATGTCCTGGTCGCTCACCGGCTTGCCGGATTGGTCTTCGAGATGGAAGGAGCCGCCGATCGTTCCGATCGGGGCGGGCGAACGGCTCGACAGGTAGCTCGTGGCGGCGAGCACGCCGGCCAGGACGAGAACCAGGCCGGCAATGAAGGCGGCGATCACCGGCGCGCGGCGGGGCACGGATGTTTGTTCGCTCACGCCGGTCCCCGTCAGCCGAAACACGCGGCGAAGCCGGCGCGGATGGTCTCGAAAAACACCGTCGCGCCGTAATGGGCCCACAGCCAACCGGCCACGCCGACAGCCGCAATAGCGGCCGCGCCCGCCAGCAAGACCGGCCGGGAGATCGCTGTCAGACGCGGTGCATAGCTTTCGCGCACGGAAGGCTCGCGCATCGGCATTTATCTGGTTTGCAGTAGATAGGGCCGAATGCGGCGGCCGACAACGTGACCCGATCGCGCGGGGTTCAGTGCTGCTGCTTCAAGGAGGGCGGGCCTTCTAGCGACGATCGTACGCCGGCTAATTGCCCACGTGCTCTTCCGGGCAGGTATCGTAGAACGCCGAGAGCTCCTTGCCGCGCAAAGCCATGATCTGAGGCTTCAGGCCGCCATGGCGCTCGATCCAGTCACGGATTTCCGGTGGGTAGAGACGCATGATCACCTGCGTGCCCTGGCGGGTGGGCACCAGCGTATGGCGGGCGTCGTCGAAATAGGAGGCGGCATGGAAGCCGAGCACCGCGTGGCGGGTCACACAGACATGATCGTGCGGGATGATGCCGGTAAACAGCGTGCACGCGGAAAGGCAAGGGCCGTCGATGACAAGATGCTCGCCGGCCTTGCGCAGTTCATGGAATTTCTGGACGTATTCGCTGACTTCGCCGCCCGCATCGTTAACGATGTGAACTTCTGCCGGCGCCGCAGTCGTGATGAGGGCCGACGCCACCGCGCCGACCAGGGCTTGCCACTTCATGCTTAAAGCCTCTCCCCGTTCGCCCGCGACCATTGTCAGCTATTGTGGCGAGAGTTCGAAAAGCAGTCCAGTCAATCATGGACAGACTGGACACTTTCCGGGGCAGAGGAACCGTTAACCACGACATAAGTATTAACGCCGTCAAACATTTAGCTGACAGGCCTTAAGCGTGGCCGGCGCGTGCGGGCGAATGCCGCTGTTTGCCTGCGATGCGGCGAACCAGAGGCGACGTCGCGGCGCGATGCTATAGTGCGGGCGTATTAACCAGAACACGATCGGCGGGAATCCATGGACACAGCGGTAGGGCGGAACACCAATGTGGGCAATTTCTCCAGCGCGTATTACCTGCTCGAGGGCCTGAGCGAGATCGGCATCGAGTATTTGTTCTGCAATCTCGGCACCGATCACGCGCCGATCATCGAAGAGATGGCGCATCGCCGCAAGCGCGGCGAGGCGCTGCCGAAAATCGTCCGCTGCCCGCACGAGAACACCGCCGCCCATATGGCCGGCGGCTATGCGCTCGTCACCGGCCGCGGCCAGGGCGTGCTGGTGCATGTCGATGTCGGCACCGCCAATGCGGCCAACGCCATGCACAATCTCTACCGCAGCCGGCTGCCGGTGCTGCTCATGGCCGGCAAGGCGCCCTACACCTCGCATGATGAGCTTGTCGGCACCCGCGACACCCACGTGCATTTCGTGCAGGAGCCGTTCGATCAGGGCAGCCTGGTGCGGCCTTACGTCAAATGGGAATGGACGCTGCCGTCCGGCGTGGTCGTGAAGGAGGCTTTGCAGCGCGCCTATTCGATCATGCAAAGCGGGCCGCGCGGGCCGGTCTATCTGATGATGCAGCGGGAAACGCTGACCGAGCATTGGAGCGTCGACGCCATTCGCCGTTTCCCCAATGACCGCTTCGGCGCGCTGGCCGGCGCCGGCGCCGATCCCGACCTCATCGCGGCGCTCGCGGATCGCCTCCTCGCAGCGCAAAACCCGATCCTGATCACAGGCTATGGCGGCCTCGACGCGCTCGGCGCACAGAAGATCGATGAGCTCGCGCAATTTGCCGGCATTCCGATCTACGAGGCCAATTCCAAGAGCAACATCTCCTACGAGAGCCCCTGCTTTGCCGGCTTCTCGCCCGACAAGGCGCTACCGGAAGTCGACGTGGGCCTGTTGGTCGATGTGGAAGCGCCCTGGTTCCCGGCCGATGCGGAGCCGAACGAGAGCGCGTTCTGGGCCCACATCGACGTCGATGTTCTCAAGCTCGGCTCGCCCATGTGGACCTTCCCGGGTCATTTGCGCCTGCAGGGCCACACCGGCCGCATCCTCGATCAGTTGCTCACGGCGCTGAAGGCGAAGGCGACGCCCGCCTTCACGGCGGCGGCCGCGGCGCGCCGCGAGCGCATCGCCGCGATCCGCGAGGCGCGGCTTGCGCAGGCGGCGAAACTTGCCGCCGACCACGGCCAGCCCGGCGCGATCAATCCGCATTATTTCATGGCCGAGCTCGGCAAGGTGCTCGACGACGAAGACATCATCTTCAACGAAGCGGTCACCAATGGGCCGGCGGTGCTGATGCAGATTCCGCGTCGCGTCCCCAACACCGCCTTCAACACCAACGGCGCCGGTCTCGGCTGGTCCGGCGCCATGGCGCTCGGCGCCAAGCTCGCGGCGCCGAACCGGATGATGGTGCAGGTCGCCGGCGACGGCAGCTTCTATTTCTGCAATCCGTCGTCGGTGTTCGCGGTCGCGCAGCAATACGGCCTGCCGTTCCTCTCCATCGTGCTCGACAATTCCGGCTGGTCGGCGGTGAAGCAATCGACGCTGCGGGTCTATCCGGAGGGCGACGCCAGCATCACCAACGAATTCGAGGCCGAGCTCGCCCCCAAGGTCGAGTTCGGCAAAGTCGCCGAGGCGTTCGGCGCTTATGCGGAGAAGGTCAGCGATCCGGCCGAGGTGCCCGCCGCCATCGCGCGCTGCGCCAAGGAAGTCCGCGGCGGCCGCACCGCGCTGCTGCACGTGAAAGTCACGCGGATGTAATTTCGTCCGTCATTGCGACGAGCGACAGCCTGTAGGGTGGGCGCCGCGCAGCTACGGCGAAACCGCGTGGGCAAAATCGTGCGGCGCGGCGCCCACGCGGAGTACTCGGAGCAAACGATTTTGCCCACCCTACTGCATCACGCCCGATAATCCGCAGCGACGGTGGCGTCGAGCGGCGGCTTGCCGCCGCGCAGAGCATTGAAGATCGGCGTCAGCACCACCGCCACCGCGAGATTGAGAATGACGCTGTAGATCGCCGCGTAGCCCGGCAGCGTGAAGCCCGCGATCACCAACGGATAATTCGGCGTGTTGACGGCAACGAACATCGCGGTGCCTGCGGCCATGCCGACCGCCCAGCCGAGCAGCAGCGCCCAGTCGTTGAACCAGCGGGTATAGACGCCGAGCATCACCGACGGCAGCGTCTGGATGATCAGGATGCCGCCCAGGAGCTGCAGATAAATGGCAAACTGGGTGGGTACGAAGACGATGAAAATCAGCGCGCCGAATTTGACCACCAGCGACACCCATTTCGCCATCTGGGCTTCCTGCTTGTCGGTCGGATTGGGATTGATGAATTCGCGATGGATGTTGCGGGTGTAGAGGTTCGCGGCCGCGATCGACATGATCGCCGCCGGCACCAGCGCACCGATGCCGATGGCCGCAAAGGCGATACCGACGAACCAGGATGGGAAGCTGTGCAGGAACAGCGCCGGCACCGCGAAGTTGGTGCCGAATTGTTTGAAGCCTGAGGCGAATTCGGGAAGGCTTGCGACCCCGGCGGCGATGGCGAAGAAGCCGACCAGCGCCAACAGCCCCAGCATGAACGAGTAGCCCGGCAGCAGCGCCGCGTTGCGGCGGATGGCATGGCCGCTCGAGGCGCTCAAGATGCCGGTGATCGAGTGCGGATAAAGGAACAGCGCGAGCGCCGAGCCCAACGCCAGTGTTGCGTAATAGCCGTAGGCGCCGGTCGAATTGGCGGGCGGCGTCGCCAACAACAATTTCGCCGGCGGCACCGCGGCGAAGATATTGCCGAAGCCGCCCATCTGCATCGGAACCACAATGACGGCGGCGAAAGCGGTGATGTAGATCAGGATGTCCTTGACGACGGCGATCGAGGCCGGCGCGCGCAAGCCGCTCGAATAGGTAAAGGCCGCCAGAATGATGAAGGCGATGACCAGCGGCACGTCGCCGAGATAACCGGTGCCGGACACGCCCATCCCGGCAATCACCACCTGCAGGCCGACGAGTTGCAGCGCGATGTACGGCATGGTCGCGACGATGCCGGTGATGGTCACCGCCAGCGCCAGCCAGCGGTTGCCGAAACGGCCGCGCACGAAATCCGCCGGCGTGATGTAGTTGTGCTTGTGACAGACCTGCCAAAGCCGCGGAAACACCAGGAACAGGATCGGATAGATCATGATGGTGTAGGGCACGGCGAAGAACGCGATGGCGCCGGCGCCGAAGGCGAGCGCCGGCACGGCGATGAAGGTGTAGGCGGTGTAGAGATCGCCGCCGATCAAAAACCAGGTGATGACGGTGCCGAACCGCCGGCCGCCCAGCCCCCATTCGTGCAGCAAATCGAGGTCGCCCTTGCGCCAATGCGCCGCGGCGAAGCCGAGCCAGGTGATGAAGGCAAACAGCAGGACGAAGATGATCAGCGCAGTCCAGTTCACGTCCTGCACGGCGTTTCTCCCCGTTACGTTTCTGAGCGCCCGTCCGCTACGGCCAAGCCGGCAATGCAAAAGCGGCTATCGGCGCGCTCGCATGTCGTGTTCGGAAAACTGATCCCCACTTTTCCGGGACATGCTCTAGTGCCTGTGCTCGGTGGCGAAGTAGACGATCGCGGTCAGAACGGCGCCGATGATCACCCACAGGAGCTGATACCAGTAGAAGAAAGGCATGCCGATCAGCGCCGGCTCCGCCTTGTTGTAGAAGGGCGGCCACAGCACGGCGATGAATTGAATGACGAAGAGCAGGTACCACCAGCTCCATCCCCGCCGCCGCTCGCCAGCCTCACTCATCAATCCGTCCCCGCCGTCTTCCCGTGCCGGACCGTTCTCGCCGGAAGATTGGAGCGGGCGATGGGAATCGAACCCACGACACTCAGCTTGGGAAGCTGATGTTCTACCACTGAACTACGCCCGCATGTCCCGCAGCATAGCGAAGCCAAGCGGCGCTGAGCAAGCGGTGCAGCCGTAGCCCGGATGAGCGCAGCGATATCCGGGTTTGCCGGCAGGCCCCAGCCCGCATGTCGCGGAGCTTGTCATCGGGCCGGCCACTTCGGGCCGGACCCGTTGGCTCAAGCGGGCTACGCGCTGGGGGATGAGGTCCGGATCCCGCGAGCCGCGCCGCGCAGCGGACACTAAGCAGCGTGCTGCTTTTTTCTCATCGAACCAGGTTCAGACAATGCAGAATCGGTATCGCCAGCAGAAGCTATGGGACCGTTGCCGCCGATCGGCGCAAGGAGATGAGCGGCCTCCAATTCGTCCGCGGCCTTGTCGAGGGATCGCTGCCGCTCAACACCATCGCGCGCACGTTGGGGTACGAGGTAACCGAAGTGTCCGACGGACGCGTGGTCGTGACAGCGAAGCCGAGCGACGCGCACCTCAACCCGGCCGGTACCGTGCATGGCGGCTTCGCGGCCACGCTGCTTGATAGCTGCATGGGGCTCGCCGTCTGGTCGACTTTGGAAAAGGGTCTCGGTCAGACGACGCTGGAATTCAAGATTTCACTGGTGCGGCCGATCACGCCTGAGACCGGCGTGATCAGCGCGGAGGGCATCGTCCTCAGCCGGGGCCGCCGTGTCGGCACCGCCGAAGGCCGCATCACCGACAGCAACGGCCGCCTGCTCGCCCACGGCACGACCACCTGCCTGATCTTCGAAGGCTAACTGGCCGCTGCGCGGGTCCCCGGCGGACATGGCAAGGGGCAGGTCGAATTGACAAGTGATATTGATATCAGTATCACTAACTTCCTAGAGCGACCGCCCGGAGGAGGATGACACCATGGCCCTGAACCGCACCTTGGCCGCGCTTGCGTTCTTGGCGTCGGCGATCGTCCTCGTCATGGTGGCAGCGATTATCGCTACCGGCCTTTCGCAGGAGCTGTTCGAGCTCGCGCCGTCGCCGGCTTTCGTCGCCGACCAACTCCGCGATCAGCCGGTGCATGCGTTGGGGCTGCGGATCAATCTCGGGCTCGATAATCTTTTCATCGTCATCTATTCGGCCTTCTTCGTTCTTTTGGCGGTGCGTTTGCGCACGCTGCTCAGCCCGGTGACGATCGCGGTCGCGCTCGCGGCCCTGCTGCTCACGTCGCTGCTCGATGCGCTCGAAAACCATCACATTCTGATGATGCTGCACGCCTTTGTGCATGGCGCGCCGATCTCGGCCGACGAGCTGCAATGGCAGATGGTCGCCTCCAATCTGAAATTTCACGCCAGCTATGTCGGCGTGTTCCTGTTCGCCTTCGGCTTTTACCGGCTCGGCGGCTTGGGGCGCGTGATCGCCTGGCTGCTGTGGTTCGGCTATGTGCCGCTCGGCATGATCACCTTCGTGGTGCCGGTCGAGATCGTGGCGCCATTTGCGCTGGCGCGCACCGCCTTCTTCGTCCTGGGCTTTGCGCTCGGCGGCATCTATTTCCTGCGCGACAAGGAAACGCCCGCTCCGGTGGCCGCCGAAGCGCAATGAGAAAAAAATCGCCGGCGCGCGCGCCGGAAGAAACGCGCAGCAAGCTCGTGGAGGCGGCGGGGAAACTCTTCAACAGCGTCGGCTATTTCGGCACCGATTCCAACCGCATCGCGCGCGAGGCCGGCTACGCGCCCGGTACCTTCTATGTGCATTTCGCCGACAAGCGCGAGATTTTCCTCGAAGTCTATCGCGGCTGGGTCAGTTCGGAATGGCAGGCGATTGCCGCGGCCATCGCGCCGGAAAAAGGCGCCGACGCTCGTTCTCAAGAGCATGTCCCGGAAAAGTGGAAACCGGTTTTCCGAAAAGGACATGCGACCGGGCAAGAGTTCTAAGCCTTCGCATCGCGCAAGCGGTGCTCCGGCATCATCGCGAATGGCGCATGTTCCGCAAAAGCCTGCGCGCGCTTACGGTGACGGACGAGCGCGTCCACCAGGCGCGGGTCGCTCAGCGCGCACGCCAGATCGCGCAAACATCCGAGCTGTTGCGCGCGCGCGGCGTTACGCAAACGCCGGCGCGCATCTATGCCAATCTGTTGTTGTTTGAAATTCTCTGCGATGCGGTGGCCGATGGCGATACCGCAACGCTCGGCCTCAAGGAGCGCGACATTCTCGCCCGCCTTGCGGCCGACGTCGACGCGCTGCTCGAACCCGGGCGCGCGAAACCGCGAATGGCCCGCGCCAAATCGCGCGGCGGTAACGGTTAGGCAGTGTGGCGTTCAACGCTCTTCGTGGGTGCGCGGCGCAGCGCTTACGCCCGCCCGAATTGCTTGCGCAATTCGACCTTCGCCTGCTCCAGCGTCCGGCGGCGGCTCGCGGTCAAATTCCTGCCGGCGCGATTGATGTAGAAGATCAGCATCGACAGCGCCGAGCGGTAAGGCTCGGCCTTGCGCCGGTCGCTTTCTTCCGCCGAGCGCTTGAGCGAAGTAGCGATCCGCTTGGGGTCCTTCCAGGTGAAGACGCCGCCTTCCAGATCGAGCGCATGGCTTTCGCGCGTGACGCGGCCGGACCAGGTGCGGGTCGCCTTGCGCCGTGTCGTTCGCGCGCGCCGCGACTTTCTCCGCGCCGGTTTACGCCGGCGCGCCTTTCCGGCAGTCGCGTGGCGGCGCACGGTCTTTCGGCGGGTCGTTGTGCGTGCCATGCGGTCCTCTCGACTTGCGGTCCTCTCGACTTGCCGTCCTGGCGACGTGCCTTCCTCTCGGCGCTCCTCCAACAAAATCGCCAGACGGCCGCAATGGTTCCTCTTGTCTTGACCGTGTCTCAGCTCGCCTTTTCCACGCTCGAGGTCGCGACGGCACCGTCGGAATCGAACACCGCGACACCCATCATCGGATCGATCGGTATTTCCCAGGGCTTGCGCGCCAAGGTCCGCACGGTGTCGTTATAGCCGGCTTGCCAGCGCTGGCGGATGGCGTCGGGTGAGAAGTCGATATCGCGCAGATAGTCCTCGTGTTCGAGCGGCGCGGCATTGAGCCGGATGATGTGCATCATGGTGCCGCAGCCGTAGCCGGCGATCTCCTTCACCTCCGGCGTCTCGCGCTGCGCTTCCGGCATCATGCGCACCAGTTCGCGCACCATGTGGCGAAGCTGGTGGATGTGCTCCTGGCGCGGAATGTGACTGTCGGCGCGGCTCGCGAACTGAATGTCCTTCTGCCGGCTCAATACCTGCAAAAGCAATTCCGGCTCCGGTCCGGCGATCGGAAAAATCTGCACCGAGAACACCACCGAATCGCGTCGCGGATTGTCATCGAACACCACCTCGACCGGCGTGTTCGAATAGAGCCCGCCATCCCAGTAGGGATCGCCGTCGATGCGGACCGCCGGAAAGCCAGGCGGCACCGCCGCCGACGCCAGCACGTGATCCAGCATGATCGGCATGCTGCGGCTGTCGAAATAATGCATCTTGCCGGTGCGCACATTGACCGCGCCGACGGTCAGCCGCGGCTTCTTGGCTTTCACGCGCTCGAAGTCCACGAGCTCGGTCACCGTCTTGCGCAGGCCGTCGGTCGTGTAGAAGGCCGCATGCTCGACCCCGACCAGAGCGTTCGGCCCCCAGGCGACCGCGCTGTTCGGCGTGAAGTAGCCGGGGATGCCGCCCAGTATGGTGTTCCAATAGGCGGCGGTGTGGCTGACGAGCTTGCCCCATGGTGTGTCGCCCCACGGCGGCCGGCTCTCGATCCGGTGCCAAAAGGCGTGCAGGCGTGGAAGCCGCTCGGGAACCTCATTGCCGGCGATGATCGCCGCGTTGATGCCGCCGATCGAGGTGCCGACGACCCAGTCCGGCTCGATGCCGGCTTCGTGCAGGGCCTGATAAACCCCGCCCTGATAGGCGCCGAGCGCGCCGCCGCCTTGAAAGACCAGCACCACCTGGCCCGGAAATTTGGGCGGCTCCACAACGGTTTTTGCGGGCTGATGAAGGACATAATCCATGACTATCTCTCCGCCCGGCTAGCGCGCGGTTCTGCAATGAGGAGGTCCCCTGAATTTGTATGTTTGACCGGCCAAGAACAATGTCTTGACGCTGCCGGCGCGCCGCCATTCCTCGGTTATGCCGCTGGCTGCTCCCTCTCCCCGCACGCGGGGAGAGGGCGTGACCAAGCCGAGCCGCTTGGCAAACTTGCTAGCCAGGAGCGGCCGACGTCACGCCGTCCTTGCTTTTTCTCGACTTTTGGCCGCGATCCCGCTAAGCGGGCCGCGCGAGTACAACCGGCTTATCCGATGGAACAGAGCTTGCCACGACCAGCCGCCTGCCGCGCTCCGCTGCGCCGGCCGTTCTGGTTTGGCGCGGCGATTTTGCTCGGACTTGCGGTTGCGGCGCCGGATCGCCCGGCCGTGGCCGCGCCGGCGAACGAGACCGCCGCCGCGCCTCGCGCCGTGATACTTCCCGGCTTTTGGGATCCGCGCCGGCGTCCGGAGCGGCCTGATCTGACCCGCATCCAGACCATCCGCTTTCTCACCGACGTCGATTATCCGCCGTTCAACTATATCGGCCCGGACGGCAATCCGGCCGGTTTCAATGTCGATCTCGCAAGGCTCATTTGCGAGGAGATCAAGATCAGCTGCACCATCCAGGCGCGGTCGTTCAATACGCTGCTTGATGCGCTCAACGACAATCGCGGCGATGCCGTGATCGCCTCGATCGCGCCGACCGCGGACACCCGCCGCCGCGCCGATTTCACCGATCCCTATTACCGCACGCCGGCGCGTTTCGTGGCGCGGCTCGATTCGCCGATCGCCGACGTGCTGCCGGAGCGGCTCGAAGGCAAGAAGATCGCGGTCGTTGCCGGCACCGCGCACGAGGCCTACCTCAAGGCCATGTTCACCGAGGCGCAGGTGCGCGCCTATCCCAACGCCGAGGCGGCGCGCGAGGCGCTGCGCAACAAGGACGTCGACTTTCTGTTCGGCGACGGCATCGCGCTCGCTTTCTGGCTCAACGGCGCGGATTCGGCCGGCTGCTGCAGCTTCCGCGGCGGGCCGTTTCTGGAAAGCCGCTTCTTCGGCGAAGGCATCGGCATCGCGGTGAAACGCGACAACGACCTGTTGCGGCAGACCCTCAATTGGGCGCTGTTCCAGCTCTGGGAAAAAGGCAGCTTCACCGATCTGTGGCTGCGCTATTTCCCCATCGGCCCGTTTTAGACCATGATCCGATCAAGCGGACGCATATCACCGCTCATTCCCGCGCAAGCGGGAATCCAGGGGCGGCTGCAAAGCACTGGGTCCCCGCCTTCGCGGGGACGAGCGGAATGAGAATACCTGATCCAAGTCGATCGCATTTTGGTCTCGTTCCGCTCGCGCTTCGGCGAAACGGACCACTCTAAGAACAAGCGGCTTTAAGAAACAAACAATGACGGCAGTGACCATTGAAGATGCATCGAACCTGCGCGCGCTCGCCGAGCAGTCGCACGCCTGGCCGTTCGAGGAAGCGCGCAAGATCGTTGCGCGGCTGAAGAAGCGGCCGAAGGACGAAGTCATTTTCGAAACCGGCTACGGCCCGTCCGGCCTGCCGCATATCGGCACCTTCGGCGAAGTGGCGCGCACCACCATGGTGCGCCACGCCTTCCGCGTGCTCACCGACGACAAGATCAAGACGCGCCTGATCGCCTTCTCCGACGACATGGACGGCTTGCGCAAGGTGCCCGACAACATCCCCAACAAGGAGATGGTCGCGCAGCATCTCAACAAGCCGCTCACCGAGGTGCCCGATCCGTTCGGCACGCATGGAAGTTTCGGTGAACACAACAACGCGCGGCTGCGCGCCTTTCTCGATCAGTTCGGCTTCGACTACGAGTTCATGTCGTCGACCGCCTGCTACACGTCGGGCCGTTTCGACGAAGCGCTCCTCAAAGTGTTGGCGCATTTCGAGCAGGTCATGGCGATCATGCTGCCGTCGCTGCGCGAGGAGCGCGCGCAATCCTATTCGCCGTTCCTGCCGATCTCGCCGCGCACCCGCAGCGTGCTGCAGGTGCCGGTGCTCGCCCATGACGCCAAGGCCGGCACCATCACCTACGAAGATCCGGATACGCGCGAGCGCGTGACCACGCCCGTTACCGGCGGCCGCTGCAAATTGCAGTGGAAGCCCGACTGGGCGATGCGCTGGGTCGCGCTCGGCGTCGATTACGAGATGGCCGGCAAGGATCTGATCGACTCGGTGAAGCTGTCCGGCGAAATCTGCCGCGCGCTCGGCGGCGCGCCGCCGGAAGGCTTCAACTACGAGCTCTTTCTGGACGAGACCGGCCAGAAGATCTCGAAGTCGAAGGGCAACGGCCTCACCATCGACGAGTGGCTGCGCTATGCCAGCCCGGAGAGCCTTTCGTTGTTCATGTACCGCGAGCCGAAGGCGGCCAAGCGGCTTTATTTCGACGTGATCCCGCGTCACGTCGACGAATACTATCAATTCCTGGAAGCCTACGAGCGGCAGGGGCCGCGCGAACGGCTGTCGAATCCGGTCTGGCACATTCATTCCGGCGAGCCGCCCAAGATCGACAATCCGGTGCCGTTCGCGATGCTTCTCTCGCTCGTCACCGCATCGAATGCGGAGAATGCCGATACGCTCTGGGGCTTCATCGGCCGCTATCGCCCGGGCGTCACGCGCGCGACCCATCCGCATCTCGTCAAGCTCGTCGATTATGCCATTCACTACTTCCGCGACTTCGTACTGCCGGCGAAGAAATTCCGCGAGCCGAGCGATTCCGAACGTGCCGCGCTCATCGACCTGCGCGATGCGCTGTCGCAACTGCGGCCCGACGCCGACGCGCAGACCATCCAAGATGTGGTCTATGAGGTCGGCCGCCGCGAGCCCTTCCTCGATCAGAAGAAGAAGGCCAAGGACGGCAAGCCCGGCGTCTCGCTCGACTGGTTCAACATGCTCTATCAGGTGCTGCTCGGCCAGGAGAAAGGCCCGCGCTTCGGCTCGTTCGTCGCCGCCTACGGCATTCAGAACACCATCGACATGATCGACGGCGCGCTCGCAAGATCGGCGTGAATTGTTTGCACAGGCCCCTCTCACATCGTCACCACCGGGCTTGACCCGGTGGTCCATGCTGAAGTGCCGCTCCGTTCATTTCGGGACAGGCGGGCGAGCCTGCCCTCCGCCTGGATTGCCGGGTCAAGCCCGGCAATGACGCCCGCGTGGAGTTGTTGTTCGTAAATCAGCCTCGGCGCCTACTGACTCACCCACAGAATGCGCGCCATCCAGAGCACGTCCTCGGCCATGAGCGTGCGGTCCTCGTGCTCGGCATTGAGCGAGCGAAGCTCGATGGCGCTCGGGGTCCGGCGCTTGAGCTCCTTGGCCATGACTTCGCCGTCGCGGGTTTTCACTACCACGCGGTCGCCGCGGCGCACCGGCGCTGACGGCGAAACCAGGATCACGTCGCCGTCCCGATAGGCCGGCAGCATCGACTGGCCGGAAATCTTCAGCGCATAGGCGTGCGTGTCGGCGACTTCCGGAAAGGCGATCTGGTCCCAGCCCTCGCCGGCCGGAAAGCCGGCATCGTCGAAATAGCCGCCGCTGCCGGCCTGCGCGAAGCCGAGGAGCGGCACCGTCTTGGCGGCATCGCTATTGCCGCCATTCATTAACGCGACGAACGCCTCGACCGGCGTGCCGGTCGCCGTGAGCGCCTTGGCAATCAACTCGGTCGAGGGCCAGCGCGCACGGCCCTCCGAAGTCATGCGTTTCGACTTGTTGAACGTGGTCGGATCAAGCCCGGCGCGGCGCGCGAGTCCGGAAGCCGACAGGCCGGCACGCTCCGCCAGACGATCGATCGCCGACCAGATCTGCGCATGGGTAAGCATCGAAAGCCCCCAAAGCCGCCGTGCCGATGATAGGAATGATTGCCTGATCGCTCAAGTCCTGTCACAAGTCGAGCCGCGCCAGAGCGATGACCCGGAAAAAGATCATGCTCAAACAAAACGCTGGAGCGGGGTGACGTTTCGAAGAAAAATCATCCCGCTCTAGGAGCTTACCAGCAACCCAAGCCGCGCTTATGAACACGCCGGCAGGACTGCCGGTCGAGACGCAGGGCGAAAGGCGTGACGACGATCTACAAAATCTGCGAGCGCACCGCATGGGAGGAGGCCGAAACCGCCGGGCGATACGCCGGTTCTCCGGTCGATCGCCGCGACGGCTTCATCCATTTCTCCACCGCCCCGCAGCTAGAGGGCACGGCGGCGAAACATTTTGCCGGCCTCTCAGATTTGATGCTGGTCGCGGTCGATAGCGACGCGCTCGGCGGCGCACTGAAATGGGAATCCTCGCGCGGTGGTGAGCTTTTTCCTCACCTCTATGCCGCGCTTCCATTGTCGGCGGTGTTGTGGGCGCGCCCGCTCGCCGACGAGATCGAAGGCCGGCGCGCTTTTCCGGAGCTCGTCTCGTGATTGCCGCGTTCGAGCATCTCGTCCGGCCGCTCCTGCACGCGCTTGATCCGGAAGATGCTCACGCGCTTACGCTCAAGCTTCTGAAATTCGCGCCGGTGCTGCCCGGTGCGCGCGACGACCCGCGGCTCGCGGTGCGCGCCTTCGGGCTGAATTTTCCCAATCCGGTCGGCATGGCGGCGGGTTTCGACAAGAATGCGGAAGTGCCGGATGTGCTGCTGCGGCTCGGCTTCGGCTTTGTCGAGGTCGGCACCATTACGCCGCGGCCGCAACCCGGCAATCCGCGCCCGCGCCTGTTTCGCCTCGATGCCGATGGCGGCGTGATCAACCGGCTGGGTTTCAACTCGCAAGGGTCCGACGCGGTGCTGCGGCGGCTTGCGGCGCGCGCCGATGCCGGCGGCATCGTCGGCATCAATGTCGGCGCCAACAAAAACTCGGCCGACCGCGTCGCCGATTACGTGGCTCTGATCGAGCGCTTCGCCTCGGTCGCAAGCTACGTCACCGTCAATATCTCCTCGCCCAACACGCCGGGCTTGCGCAACCTGCAGCAGGCGACCGCGCTCGACGATCTGCTCGCGCGCGTCGTCGATGCGCGCGAGCGCGTGGCGCCGAATGCGGGGCCGACGCCGGTGCTGCTGAAGATCGCGCCCGATCTGTCGCTTGCCGAGCTCGACGACGTGGTCGGCATCGCGCGGTCGCGCCGCGTCGATGGCATGATCGTCGGCAACACGACGCTCGCGCGTCCGCCGAGCCTTCGGGAAACCAAGCTCGCACAAGAGGCGGGCGGGTTGTCCGGCAGTCCGCTGCGCGCGCTCGCAACCCGCATGCTGGCCGAAACCTATGTGCGGGTGGAAGGCGTGTTCCCGCTGATCGGGGCCGGCGGCATCGATTCGGGCCCAGCCGCGCTCGCCAAAGTCCGCGCCGGCGCAACGCTGCTGCAGCTTTATTCGGCGCTGGTGTTCCGCGGCCTCGGCCTGGTCGCCGACATCAAATCGGCGCTGGTCGGCGCGCTCGAGCGCCAGCGCTTCGACAGCCTCGCCGAATTGACCGGCGCCGATGCCGCCGCCGTCACCGCCGAGCCGTGGCCGCAATGAGGTCACTTCCGCTCATTCCCCGCCCCCGATCGGGTCGGGGGTAAACTCCAGCGGGAATCCAGGCCGGGCCACGCCAAGTTTGAATGCGCGCACTGGGTCCCCGCTTTCGCGGGGACGAGCGGGAATAGTGTTTTTGCTCAAGCCGACGACGAGTCTTCGCGCCGGTTGTCAAACCGCCAGGCCGCCGCGCCCGGCGTCGGCGCCAGCACCGGCGGCAATACCGGCACCAGCCGGCGCCGCTCGCGCCGGGTCGGGATCGCGCGATAGACCTGCTTGGTCGCCTCGACGATATGCACGCCGGCAAACGGCGCCGAGATGGTGGACCCGGCGCGCTCCCAGGCGACGGCGGAGCGCAAGAACCAGCCGCGTCCGACCGGCGGCACGTAAAGCGCTTCGCCCCAGGCCACCGGCGTGAACCAGGTCTCGCGCAACAGATGCGTGAGCTGCGGGCGCGAATAGGGGCGGCCATGGCCGAACGGCGTCGTGTCCATGCGCGCCCACAGCCCGCGCCGGTTCGGCACCACCGCCAGCAAGCGGCCGCCGCCGGCCAGCACGCGCCAGACTTCGCGCAAGAGACCGACCGGGTCGGTGGAGTTCTCGAGCGCATGTACAAGCAGCACGCGGTCGACCGCCGAGTCGGTGAGCGGCAAGTCGTCTTCCTCGACTAAAGCCGCTAGCGCCGGCTTTGCCGAGGGCCAGCGCACGACGCCTTGCGGCGCCGGCATCAGCGCAAGGCAACGTTCCGCCTCTTCACGAAACAAGCCGAGATACGGCGTGGCGTAGCCGATCCCGAGCACGCGCTGGCCGGTCGTGTCGGTCCAATGCGTGCGGATGGCGCGGCCGATGAAGCGCCGCGCCACGACGCCCAGCCGCTGGGCATAGAAATTGCGTAGGTCGACGACGTCCATGGCCGCAAATTACCACGTATTTTGCCGTCATTCCGGGGCGCGACCAACGGGTCCGGCCCGAAGTGGCCGGCCCGATGGTAAACTCCGCGAGGAGCCCGGAATCACTAACCGCTGACCTTGCGGTTAATAATATGGAGCCCTTACGTTACGGTTTGTGACTATGGATTTCCGGGTTCGCGCTTTCAGCACGCCCCGGAATGACCGGGAGTGAACATGCCAGCGCAGACCTACTTGTTTCCCTGCTTGACGGACAATTTCGGCGTTCTCCTGCACGATCCGCAAACCGGCGCCACAGCCTCGATCGATGCGCCCGAGGCCGCGCCGGTCGAGGCTGCCCTGCAAAAGACCGGCTGGCGGCTGACCGATATCCTGGTCACCCATCATCACGGCGATCACACCGCCGGCATCGGCGAGCTCAAGGCCAAGCACAAATGCCGCGTGGTGGCGCCGCGCGGCGAGAAGCAGCCGATCGCGCATGTCGACGAAAAAGTCGGCGAGGGCGATGCCGTGAAGGTCGGTGGGCTCGCTGGCCGCGTCATCGAGACGCCCGGCCACACCGCCGGTCACATCTCCTACTTCTTCCCGGCGGACAAGCTTGCCTTCGTGGGCGACACCCTGTTCTCGATCGGCTGCGGCCGCGTCATCGAGGGCACGCCGGAAATGATGTGGCAATCGCTGCTCAAGCTGCGCGGCCTGCCGGACGACACGCAATTCTTTTGCGGCCACGAATATACCGACGCCAATATCCGCTTTGCCAAGACCATCGAGCCCGACAACAAGGCGTTGGCGGCGCGCGCCGACGAGGTCAAGCGGCTCCTCTCCGCCGGCAAGGCCACCATCCCGGCGACGATCGGCGCCGAGAAGGCGGATAATCCGTTCCTGCGCGCCGACCTACCCGAGGTCGCGCGGTCTGTCGGTCTCGCCGGCAGCCCGGCCTGGAAGGTGTTCGCGGAAATACGCGAGCGCAAAAATAAATTCTAGAGCATGATCCGGAAAAAGCCTGCCCTCGGACTTGATCCGAGGGTGGATACCGGTTTTCCGAAAAGATCATGCTCCATCGAAGATCTAGAGCGCGACAATGATTCAACCTGAAGCCATTGCGCTCTAGCATGCTCACCGCCGCCGAAATCATCCGGCTCCTGGATCTCAAGCCGCATCCGGAAGGCGGGCATTACCGCCAGACGTTTCGCGATTCTCTCACTTACCCTGCCCCGCAAGCGGGGCAGGGTAGGGTGGGGGCCGCTCGCGCGGCCTCGACCGCGATCTATTTTCTGCTGGCGCGCGGCGAGCGCTCGCACTGGCATCGCGTCGACGCGGTCGAAATCTGGCACTGGCACGCCGGTGCGCCGCTTGAGCTCGAAATCGCCGCCGCATCCGGACCGCGCGAGCGCATCATGCTCGGCAACGACCTTGCCGCCGGCGAACGCCCGCAAGGCATCGTGCCGGCCCATGCCTGGCAGGCGGCGCGCTCGCTCGGCGATTGGACTCTGGTCGGCTGCACAGTGGCGCCGGGCTTCGAGTTCGCGACATTCGAGCTGGCGCCGCCGGACTGGGAGCCGAAGAGCTGATTACCGGCTTTTCGGTAAAGAACTGACAGGATCGATCACATCGACGCCCGTCGGCTGAAAGTGCCGCACGTTGCGCGTCAGCACCGTCAATCCATGCACTTTCGCGGTCGCTGCGATGATCAGATCGGAGCGTTCGATCACCATCGGCCTGACCGCCTCGGCAAGACGCGCCAGCATCAGCGCGACTTCGGCATCGAGAGGGAGCAGTCGGTCCTTGAAATCGGCAATAAGGCCATCGCGCAACGCAGTCAATTGACCAGCGCGCGCGTTCTTCTTCTCGCGCGAGAGCTTGAGGATGCCGGCTTCGATCTCAGTCAGCGTGATCGTGCTCAAGAACAGCAGTGAATCGTGCTCACGCATCCATTGAACGATCGGGCCTGCTTCGGCCGCGCGCCGGGGATCGAACAGTGAGACGATATTGGTGTCGAGGAGATACATCCCTCACTCGGCGAATTCGGCGCCGAGTGCACGTTTGTCCTTGGTCCACTTTTGCCGTCCGACGACGTCGTTGAATCCTTTGGCGTCGCCGCCGACGGTCTTAACGAAGAGGTCGGCTAGGCTCGCGGCGCTCTTTGGTCGCGAGTCCCAGTCCGCTTCCGCGACGATCACCACCGCCTCTTTTCCGTGACGGGTCACGCGCTGCGGCTCGCCCTTCAGGGCACGGTCGATCAGCCGGGAAAGCTTGGATCGGGCTTCGTGCAACGGGTAACTGCGCATGGCAGTTTATGTACATAATTTCGCAATTTTGTCCAGACGCGTGGCGTTGGATGGACACGCGTCACCCGCGCCGCCTCCGCCTACCGAATATCGTTCGGCAGCGTCGCCGGATTGACCGGCGTGAAATTCGCGCCCGGTCCCGAACGGCCCGTAAAGGTCGCAATCCCATCTTTGGTGGCGACCATGTCGCCGGGCCGCAGCGTCGGATCGTTGCGCACATCGAGCGGTGCAAGGCCCATCGCGTCCCGGCCGTTGCAGGTGCATTTGTCGACGAGCTGCTTGCGGTACATGAAAGCGGTGTCGAGGTCGGCATAACGCTGGCCGTCCTGCGCCACCGCGCCGCCGATCTCCGCGCCGAAATACACTTTGGTCTTGCTGTACGGGCAAATCGCCCGGCAGGTTTCGCCCGGCGTGCCTTTGACCATATTCTCCATCGGGAAATGATGGCCGTCGCACAGCCGCACACAGAAGGCGACCCCATGGCCGGTGGTGCCGCCGCCTTCACTGATGCTCTCGCGTCCGAGCGGCGCCGGCGCGATGCGTCCCGGTAGCGGCGCCGGCGCCGGCGGATGCTCGTAGGAGTGCGACGGCGGCTCCCAGCGCCGCGAGCCGCCGAACAGAAAATCAAAAAATCCTTCTTCGGAGCGGGCCGGGCTGATCAGCACAGATGCCGCCATCAGCATCCCGGCGACAAAAGTCGCCGCCCGGACTGTCACCATCCGGTACGCCGCGCCGTTGCGCGCGCTCTCACGGCCCTTACGCATGGCAACCCATTGAGGCTGTTGCGTCCACAGTCTGATCTGCGCCTCGATTTCCCAGACGTATCACACCAGCAGCACCGCGCCGCTCCGAGCGAGCATCCACTATATCACGCGCTGGGCGGGCCGCATCCGGGATCCGAGCGCCCGCTGGCGATGCCGCCACCGCGTCGCAAATGACCAGTCAAATCAAAGAAGCGACGGCCGCGTTGCGTTCTACGTAATGTACTGACCGCCATTGGCGGTGAGCGTGGAGCCGGTGATCAGGCCGGCATCGTCGGAGGCGAGAAACACCACGCAGCGTCCGATCTCCTCGGGCTCGCCGAGCCGGCCGATCGGGATCGTCGGCAGGATGCTTTTTTCCAGCACGTCTTTCGGCACCGCCTGCACCATCTCGGTGTTGATATAACCCGGCGCGATCGCATTGACGGTGACGCCGAGCCGCGCGCCTTCCTGCGCCAGCGCCTTGGTGAAGCCGATCTCGCCGGCCTTGGCGGCCGAATAGTTGGTCTGGCCGAACTGGCCCTTCTGTCCGTTGATCGACGAAATGTTGATGATGCGGCCGAACTTGCGCTCGCGCATGCCCTCGATCACCTGCCGCGTCATGTTGAACAGCGAGCCCAGATTGGTGTTGATCACCGCCGTCCATTGTTCGGGCTTCATGCGATGCAGCTGCGCGTCGCGGGTGATGCCCGCATTGTTGACCAGCACGTCGACCGGGCCGAGATCGGCCTCGACCTGCTTCACGCCGGCCGCGCAGGCTTCGAACGAGGACACGTCCCATTTGTAGACCGGGATGCCGGTTTCCGCCTTGAATTTCTGCGCCGCCTCGTCGTTGCCGCCGTAGTTCGCGGCGACCTTATAACCTGCGGCCTTGAGCGCTTTGGCAATTGCCGCGCCGATGCCGCGGGTTCCTCCCGTCACGATTGCGACGCGTGGCATGATCTCCTCCCCTGATCCGTCCTCGTCTTGCCCGGCTTCGCGAGCGTCCACCTGAGTGTATTCCAAAATTACATGGCCGGGACAAACCCGGCCATGATGCAGGTCAATCGGATGCGGCTTTTGCGCTCAGCGCTCCACGCAGAGCGCGATGCCCATGCCGCCGCCGATGCAGAGCGTCGCGAGGCCCTTCTTGGCGTTGCGCTTCTGCATCTCGTGCAGCAGCGTCACCAGGACGCGCGCGCCGGACGCGCCGATCGGATGGCCGAGCGCGATGGCGCCGCCATTGACGTTGACCTTACCGGTGTCCCAGCCGAGATCTTTGTTGACCGCGCACGCTTGCGCGGCGAACGCCTCGTTGGCTTCGATGAGATCGAGATCGGCGGCGCTCCAGCCGGCTTTTTTCAGCGCCGCGCGCGACGCCGGGATCGGGCCGCTTCCCATGACCTTGGGATCGACGCCGGCCTGCGCCCACGACACGATGCGCGCGAGCGGTGTCTTGCCGAGCTTGGCGGCTTCGCCCGCGGTCATCAGTACCATGGCGGCGGCGCCGTCATTGATGCCCGACGCATTCGCCGCCGTGACGGTGCCTTCCTTGTCGAAGGCGGGGCGCAATTTACCGATGACTTCGATCGTGGTGCCGTGCTTGGGATATTCATCGGTGTCGACCACGACATCGCCCTTGCGGCCCTTCACGGTCACCGGCGTGATCTCGTCCTTGAACTTGCCGGCCTTCTGCGCCGCTTCGGCTTTTTGCTGCGACCCGACCGCGAACTCATCCTGCTGCGCCCGGGTGATCTGCCATTGGCGCGCCACGTTCTCGGCCGTGTTGCCCATGTGGTAGCCGTTGAAGGCGTCCCACAGGCCGTCCTTGATCATGGTGTCGACCATGTCGAAATTGCCCATCTTCACGCCGTTGCGCAGATGCGCGCAGTGCGGGGACAGGCTCATCGATTCCTGGCCGCCGACCACGGCGATCTCGGAATCGCCGTTGGCAATGGCCTGGTAACCAAGCGCGACCGCGCGCAATCCGGAGCCGCACACCTGATTGACGCCCCAGGCCGGCACTTCGATGGGAATGCCGGCGCCGAGCGAGGCCTGGCGGGCCGGGTTCATGCCCTGGCCGGCGGTGAGGATTTGCCCCATGATCACTTCGGATACACGCGGCGCCTCGACGCCGGCGCGATCGATCGCCGCCTTGATGGCGATTTTGCCGAGTTCGTGGGCCGGCACAGAGCCAAGTGCCCCATTGAATGCGCCGATCGGGGTGCGTACCGCGCCAACGATGACAATATCGTCCTTCATGGGAGGTCCTTTCGGGGATCGCTTTGATCGCTGTGGGTGACTAACGCGGGATCGCCGCGGCTGACTTGATCTATGTCATAAGGAGGCGACAGTCCGCCGACAAGCCGGGACCAGCGCACCGCATCGCAGCCATGTGCCGCCCGGGCGGGCGCCCTTGGCGCCAGCCCGGGCCTGCAAAAAACGGCCTCGCACAAAACGGTAGCCGTTGCGGCCGAAAGCGCCTATTTTGACGACAGAACAAACGGCGGTTGTCCCCATGGCAGAACCGATGACCAAGCCTGACACGATGAGTAAGACTGCAGAGCCCATCACCATTAAGAAGTACGCCAATCGGCGCCTCTACAACACCGGCACCAGCACCTATGTGACGCTCGAAGACCTCGCCGCCATGGTCAAGACCGGCGAAGACTTCGTGGTCTACGACGCTAAAACCGGCGAAGACATCACCCGCTCGGTGCTCACGCAAATCATCTTCGAGCAGGAAAACAAAGAGGGCCAGAATCTTCTGCCCATCACCTTCCTGCGCCAGCTCATTCGCTTCTACGGCGACAGCATGCAGATGCTGGTGCCGCGTTATCTGGAAGTCTCGATCGAATCGCTGACGCGCGAGCAGGAGAAGTTCCGCCAGCAGATGGCGCAGGCCTTCGGGGTCGGCGCTTTCACCTCGCTCGAAGAGCAGGTGCGCCGGAACATGGAAATGTTCGAGCGCACCTTCGCGATGTTTGCTCCATTCGCCCGGCGCGAAGGCCAGGCGGGTCAAGTCGGCGGCGAAAGCGAAGCGGAAGCCGGTAAGACGCCGTTCGGCAAAGGCGGCGACATCGACGATCTCAAGCGGCAGCTTGAGGAGATGCAGAAGAAAGTCGATCGCCTGTCGGAGCGCGGCTCGTAGTCTTTTCCTCCCCCGCACAGCGGGGGAGGTGGCGAGCGAAAGCGAGCCGGCGGGGCAAGTATCCACTTGCTCAGAGCAAGCCAGCCCCCTCCACCATGCTTTGCATGGTCCCCCTCCCCCGCTGCGCGGGGGCGGATAATCTTGGATCACATCGCCTTCGCCATTCCGCCCGCGCGCCACGGCCGCTCGGTGGAGGCAAGCCCGATCAGCACGCCCTGAATGTAGTCGCAGCCCCAGGATTGCAGGAGCTTCGCCGTTTCTTCGTCCTGCACCCATTCGGCCACGGTCGCGAGTTTCAGCCGTTTGCCGAGATCGATCAGCGTGTGCACAAAGGCGCGGTCGTCTTCCGACCGGATCATGTTCTGCACAAAGGCGCCGTCGACCTTGACGATATCGACGCCGAGCTTGCGCAGGTTGCGGAACGAGGTGTAGCCGGCGCCGAAATCGTCGATCGCGATGCGGCAGCCGAAGTCCTTCACGCGGGTGACGAAGCCGCGGGTCTCGTCGATATCGTGGATCGCCGCGCTCTCGGTGATCTCGACGATCAGCCGCTCCGCTACGCTCGGATGTGTGCGCAACAGCGAGCCCAGGCCCGTCCACCAATTGGGATCGGTCGTGGAACCGGGCGAAACATTCACGCTCGCCTGCAAGGTCGGTGTCGCGACCATTTCGTCGACCACGAGTTCGAGGACGCGATGATCGAGCAAGCGCACGAGCCCGAGCCGCTCGGCCACCGGGATCACCTCGCCCGCGCCCAAGAGACTGCCATCGGCCCGGCGCACGCGCATCAGGCACTCGTAGAAAGCCGGCCGCCGGTCGGCTGTATGCGCGACGGTTTCGTAGGCGAGAAAGATCCGCCGCTCGTTGAGCGCGGCCACGATCTCGTCGGTGGCGCGGATATTTTCGCGGCGTTGCGCTTCGCGCTCGACATTGGGCCGATAGGGAAGAAAAGAGCCGCGCCTTTTCGCCTTGGTGGCGTCGAGCGTCTCTTGCGTCCGCGCCAGCACGTCGGCGGCGGTGTGCGCATGGCGCGGCGCCGTCACGCCGCCGATCGTCACCGTCACCGCGATTGCGCCGGCATCGGTCGGCACCAGTTCGTCGCGCACGCCGGCCAACAGCCGCTCGGCTGCGACCGCCATGTCGTCGGGCGTGCAGTCCTTCAGGACGACGCCGAATTTGTTGCCCGAATAGCGCCCGAGCGTGTCGCGTCCGCGCATCAGGCCGCGGATGCGCTTGCTCACCACGCGGATCACCTGATCGGCGGTGTCGTAGCCGTAGGATCGGTTGATGCCGCCGAGATTATCGATGGCAACCAGGAGGAAGCCGCAGGAGGAACGAAAGCGCACGGCTTCCTCGATCGCCTTCTCCAGGATTTCGGTCAGGTGATAGCGGTTGAATTCGCCGGTGAGCTCGTCGCGGCGGGCGAGGTGCTCGAGCCTGCGTTCGCGTTCATGGCGCTCGTTGATGACGTGGATGGTGCCGTGGGCGCGCGCGGGCTTTCCGTCGGGGCCGGCGAACCAGCGGCCGGCATCCTCCACCCACAGGCGCGTCTCCGAGCCTGCATCCGGCCGGATGGCGTATTGGATGCGGTAGGTCACGCCCTGGCCCTCGTCGCGCTGGGCGGATTTGACGATCGCGTCGAACGGAGCCTGCGCATTGTCGGGCTCCAATAGCTGCGCATAACCGCGGCCGCTGCCGATCGCGCCAATGTCGCGGACGAGCAGAACGTCGGCCGCATTGGCGCTCCAGGTTAGATCGTCGTTCTTGATGTCCCAGCGGTAGAGCGCTTCGCCGACGGAGGCGAGGATCTCGCTCGGATCGAGCCGGGCCGGCGGCGCAGCCGCGCTATCCGGCGCCTGCACCGTGTCGGGCTCGGCGGCGGGAATTGGGTCGCGCGAAGCCTTGTCGTTCACCGTCGCCTCGTCGTCCTTAAGTGCCCGAGAGGTTACCGCGGACCGCTCGCCGAAATTCGTCATTCGCGGAGCGCAAAATCCGCTCCTGCAGTGCCGTCGGGGAATCGGACGAACTTAACCTTAAACTACCGCGACAGCTTAAAGAATTCGGAAAATCGCCCTAGCGGACGTGCTGCACAGGCAGTGCGGCACGCGGTTTGCGGCTTGCCCACCGAACTTGGCGTTCGCGTCCCGCACCCGGGCGGCGGCGTGCCATTTCGGTACAGGAAACGCAACACGTGAGCACCGCCCTTGTTCCCGTCACCGTCAGCTACGCCTCGACGCATCCAAGCGCCGACTTCGGACGGCCGCGGGCGGATTTTCTGGCACAACTGATCGCGACGGTAGCGCAGGTGCCGCAGACGCGGATGCGCCGGCGCGCCGAGCCGGCGGAAGCGGTCACCGTCTATGGCGCGATCGAGCGGCGCCCGGCGGCGCACCGTCCCGCGCTCTCGCGCTGGCTGTAAGGGCTGTTCCCGATTCCGCTCTACAGCGCCCGCTCGGCGTCGATTTGGACCTGCCGCTGCGAGCTGCGGATGCTGACAATGAAGCCGACCAGCACGTCCACCAGGCTGATCATCGTCAGCAGGAAGAACGTCGACGTTCCCGCCTGACGCACTAGCAGGAATTCGATCAGCATCACGATGAACAGCGCCATCGCCAGGACGTGGTCGACGATCGTGCGCATGCCCATCCGCGTCGCCTTCATGATCTCGACCGCGAGCAGAAGGATCGCGAAGGCGATCAGCAGATCCTCGTAGGTCAGCACCCAGTCCTGGCCGGACATCATGTGGATGGTCGCGACCGGCGCGGTCCAGCCGACGCCCGGCGTCAGGAACGCGATCATGTTGTAGATGGCGAAGGGAATGAGAAGCAGAGGAAAGCCAAGAATAAACATACTGCGCGCCTCTTATTTCAAAGCCGCACCGAAATATTCTCTACGCCTTACTGGAAGATCTCTACGCCTTACCGGAAGAGATGGATCTTCAACTTAGAGCATGATCCCGAAAAGTGGAATCCGGTTTTCGGACAAGATCATGCTCAAAACGAAAAGCAAAAAAGTCGGGAAAGGCGCTACTGCCCGTCGCGTTCCATCTCCCGGCTCATTTATGCGCGCCGCTGCAACTCGCCGGGCGGGGAGAGGCGATGCATTCTTAAGCTTCAGCCTTCTTGGCCAGCACTTGGCGGCCGCGATACATGCCGGTCTTGAGATCGATGTGGTGCGGCCGGCGCAATTCGCCGGAATCCTTGTCTTCGACATAAGCCGGACGCTTCAGCGCGTCCGCCGACCGACGCATGCCGCGTCGCGACGGGGAAGTCTTTTTCTTCGGCACGGCCATGGTGAACGTCTCCTGGTAGGTCGCCGCTATTCTGGGGTTGGCGGGCTTATAGAAGAAGACGTCTCGGAACGCCAGAACGGATTCGATGATTAAAGGTCGTGACGGTTGTCGACTCGTCCCCGCGCATGCGGCGACCCAGATGTAACCGCCGAAGTACCGGATAATCTTAACGGATTCCTGCACGCGCCGGAACGGTCGGCTATGGCGTCCGCGGCCGGATGCAGGCATCGAGTGCCGGATGGGCGGCGGCGCGGCGTTCGTATAAGGCCGGCGAGCTTGCGCAGTTGCAGGTTCGGCACCCGGGCGCTGCGGTGAACCGGGTTGGGGAGAATAGCCGTCAGTTCGGCAGCTTCCCGCGGCGTCAGATCGCGTGCCGGTTTGCCGAAGGCGTAACGGGCGCCGGCCTCGGCGCCGAACTCGCCGTTCGGGCCCCACTCGGCGATGTTGAGATAGATTTCGAGCACGCGGCGCTTGGGCAGCACCAGATTCATCCAGAGCGCCAGCGGAACTTCCAGCGCTTTGCGGATGAAGCTTCGGCCCTGCCACAGGAACAGGTTCTTCACCGTCTGTTGGGTGATGGTGGAGCCGCCGCGCGCCTCCTGCAGGTCGTCGTCGGCCTGGTGCAAAGCCTCGCGGATGGCGCCGATGTCGACGCCGCGATTGCGGCAGAAGCTGCCATCCTCGGCGATGATGACTGTGAGCGGCAGGCTCGGCGCGATGCGGCTCAAGGGCACGTAGATGCGCTCGACCCGGCTGCCGGTGACGAACCGCCAGATCATCGGCATCGAAACCGGATGACCAAACCGGTAGAGCGGCACCAGCAGATAGGGCAGCGCCAGGAGGATCAGAATGACGATGCCGATGGTCAGGAGGAGGCGGCGCAGGCCTGACGGCAGGGAGAGGCGCACGCCGCTTTCGCTCTAGTTTCGCGCGTAGCCGATCAGCGGCTTTTTCTTGCGCCCGAGCACGATCAGGATCATGGCGACGATCGCGAGCACGCCCCAGGCCGGCAAGTCGAAGACCGCTTGCATGTAGGGGTCCCAGGCCCAAGGCGCCTTCTGCTTCAACCAGGCCAGTGCCTGATTGAGGCTCGACTGATCGACCATCGCCCAAACCTCCACGAGCTTGGCGTAGACGACGTGTTGGTTGGCGATCGATTTGGTGCCGTCATAGACAAACAGCACGAATGCCATTGCGAGGATGCAGAGACCGATGAAGCGCAGCAGAAATCTGATCATGAGCGTTTGGTCGTGAGCCGTGGATCGTGGGCGAAGCGGCTGGACTCAAAAGACGCGGGCAGGGCACTGCAGGAATTACCCTGTCAAACCCTCGCGTTCAATGTCCGTGTGTTCGTCCTCCGCTCGTTCGTTCTCTCTAAATCTCCTTGCCGGATGACTGCGGCGCTTTTGGCGCCCGCAATCGGCGCCGGCTGCCATCCCTTGAGCAGGGGCCATGGTTTCCGTTAGAGCATGATCCGGAAAAGTGGATACCGGTTTTCCGAAAAGATCATGCTCCATCAAAGATCTAGAGCGCGATGACGATTCAACCCAAAGCCATCGCGCTCTAGTGGCTTCCGCTCATGGCATCCGCTAACGTCGTCCCACCCGCAAGGCCCGACTGCCGACGCTTCTCACCAAGGAATTGAAATGGCTACGAAATCTGGCGGCCGCTCGCACCGGCCGACGTTTACCGATCAGGAAGCTTTGCTGTTTCACAGCCAGGGCCGGCCGGGGAAGCTTGAGGTCGTGGCCACGAAGCCCATGGCCACCCAGCGCGACCTGTCGCTCGCTTATTCGCCCGGCGTCGCAGTTCCGGTGCTGGCGATCGCCGAGGACGAGAGCCGCGCCTACGACTACACCACCAAGGGCAATTTCGTCGCCGTCATCACCAACGGAACCGCAATTCTCGGGCTCGGCAATCGCGGCGCGCTTGCCGCCAAGCCCGTGATGGAAGGCAAGTCGGTGCTGTTCAAGCGCTTCGCCGACGTCGATTCCATCGACCTCGAAGTCTCGACCGAAGATCCGGACGAATTCATCGATTGCGTCAAGCTCCTGGGCAAGAGCTGGGGCGGCATCAATCTGGAAGACATCAAGGCGCCGGAATGCTTCATCATCGAGCAGAAGCTGCGCGAACTGCTCGACATTCCGGTCTTCCATGACGATCAGCACGGCACCGCCATCATCGCTGCGGCCGGCCTGATCAATGCGCTCGAGCTCACCGGCCGCGAGATCAAAACCACCAAGGTGGTGTGCAACGGCGCCGGCGCCGCCGGCATCGCCTGTCTCGAGCTTCTGCGCGCCATCGGGTTCCGCCCCGAGAACCTGATCCTCTGCGACACCAAGGGCGTGATCTACGAAGGCCGCACCGAGGGCATGAACCAGTGGAAGTCGGGCTTTGCGGCGAAGACCGACGCCCGCACGCTGACCGAGGCCATGGCCGGCGCCGACGTGTTCTTCGGCCTCTCGGTGAAGGGCGCGGTGACGCCCGACATGGTGAAAGTGATGGCGGACAAGCCGATCATCTTCGCCATGGCCAATCCCGATCCCGAAATCACGCCGGAAGAGGTGGCGGAGGTACGCAGCGACGCCATCATGGCGACCGGGCGCTCCGACTATCCGAACCAGATCAACAACGTGCTCGGCTTCCCCTACATCTTCCGCGGCGCGCTCGACGTGCAAGCGCGCGCGATCAACATGGAAATGAAGATCGCAGCCGCCCACGCGCTGGCGCAATTGGCGCGCGAAGACGTCCCCGACGAGGTCGCCGCTGCTTACGGCGCGCGCCCGAAATACGGCTCGGACTACATTATTCCCGTGCCGTTCGATCCGCGGCTCATTTCCTCCGTTCCGCCGGCGGTGGCGCAAGCCGCGATGGATTCGAAGGTCGCGCGCCGGCCGATCGTCGATATGGGAGCCTACCGGCAGCAATTGCGCATGCGGCTCGATCCGGTCGCTGGCGTGCTGCAGCGCGTGTTCGAGCGCTTGCGCCGGCAGCCGCGCCGCGTCGTTTTTGCCGAGGGCGAAGAAGAGCAGGTGATCCGCGCCGCCGCGTCGTTCGTGCAGCAGGGCCTGGGCACGGCGCTCCTGGTCGGCCGCGAAGCGCGCGTGCGCGACACCGCCAAGGCGACAGGCGTCGAGCTCGGCGGCGGCATCGAGATCGTCAATGCGGCTTTGTCATCGCGCAACGCCGCCTATGCGGCTCATCTCTATGAGCGGCTGCAGCGCCACGGCTATCTGCAGCGCGATTGCCAGCGGCTGGTGAATACCGACCGCAACCACTTCGCCGCCTGCATGGTGGCGCTCGGCGATGCGGATGCGATGGTCACCGGCGTTACCCGCAATTTCTCGGTCGCGCTGGAAGACGTGCAGCGCTGCATCGATCCGAAGCCCGGCCATCGCGTCATCGGCGTGTCGCTCGTGCTGGCGCGCGGCCGCACCGTTCTGGTCGCCGACACCGCCGTCACTGAGATGCCCGACGCCTCCGACATTGCCGACATCGCGCTCGAGGCGGCGCGGGTGGCGCGCGCGCTCGGCTATGAGCCGCGGCTTGCGCTGCTCGCCTTCTCGACCTTCGGCCATCCGCCGGGCGAACGCTCCGAGCGCGTACAGGAGGCCGTGCGCCTTCTTGACCGTCAGCGCGTCGATTTCGAATACGACGGCGAGATGGCGGCCGACGTGGCGCTGAACATGGAACTGCGCGAGGCCTATCCGTTCTGCCGCCTGTCCGGGCCCGGCCAATGTGTTGATCATGCCCGCGTTCCACTCGGCCTCGATCTCGACCAAGATGCTGCAGGAGCTCGGCGGCGCCACCGTCATCGGCCCGCTTCTGGTCGGGCTCGACCGCTCGGTGCAGATCGTGCAGCTCGGCGCCCACGATTCGCAGATCGTCAATATGGCGGCGCTCGCGGCCTACAATATCAGCGGCTGATAACACCTGCGGAAAATCAGTTCCGGCGATCGCCGAAAATCGGGGCCGTCGATTCACGGCCCCGAAACCAGTGTCGGTTAGCCTTATTTTCCGTCACCCTGAGGTGCGAGTGTAACGAGCCTCGAAGGGCGACGGCCCGGGCGCCTCGGCCGCATCCTTCGAGGCGCGCCAATGGCGCGCACCTCAGGATGACGGGTCGTTGGCCGTGATCGCTCACACCCACTACGCGCTCGAAATCCGCGGGCTCTCCAAAAGCTTCGACCGCCCGGCGGTCGACGGCCTCGATCTCGCCGTGCGCACCGGCGAGTTCTACGCGCTGCTCGGCCCGAACGGCGCCGGCAAGACCACGACCTTGCGCATGATCGCCGGGCTCTTGCGTCCCGACGCGGGCGCGATCCGCATCGCCGGCATCGATGCGCTCGCCGATCCGGTCGCCGCCAAGCGTCTCACCGCCTGGATTTCCGACGAGCCGATGACCTACGACAAGCTCACGCCCGAGGAATATCTGGAATTCGTCGCCGGCCTCTGGGGCGTCGAGCCGAAGCTCGCCGAGGCGCGCGCCCGCGAATTGCTCGACTGGCTCGGGCTCGCGCCGCATGCGCGCGAGCGCTGCGAGACGTTCTCGAAAGGCATGCGCCAGAAAGTGGCGCTCGCCGGCGCGCTGGTGCACGACCCGCTCTTGATCATTCTCGACGAGCCGCTCACCGGGCTCGACGCCGGCTCCGCGCGCCAGGTCAAGACCGTGCTGCGCGAACGCGCGCGCTCAGGCGGCACCGTGCTGATGACGACGCACATTCTGGAAGTCGCCGAGCGCATGGCTGATCGCATCGGCGTCATCGCGCACGGCAGGCTCATCGCCGAAGGCACGCTCGACGACTTGCGCCGCCACGTGGACCGGCAAGCCGCCGGCAACGGCGCGGGCGCCGGCGTCGCGATGAATGGCAATGCAGGTTTAGGCAATGCGAGCCTGGAAGACACCTTCCTCGCCCTCGTCGCCGAGTTGGCGGAAGCTGCGTGAAATGCGCTGAACATATCCTCCCCCGTTTACGGGGGAGGTGGCGAGCCAACGGGTCCGGCCCGAAGTGGCCGGCCCGATGACAAGCTCCGCTCGCCGGTGGGGGGAAGTGTCCGCTTGCACGGAGCAAGCCTGCCCCCACCACCGCGCCAAGGCGCGGTCCCCCTCCCCCGCCTTGCGGGGGAGGAAAGTAGAGTAACCCCATGATCCAGCCCGGCACCGCTGTCTGGTTCGCGCGCCACGAATCGCGGCTCGCCTGGCGCGATTGGGTGGCGATGATGACCGCCGGCAAGGCGGCGCGCCGCCGCCGCGTCGCGCTCGGCATTGCGGCCTTCGTCATCGGCATGCATGCGGTCGCCTACTTCGTGGTCGGCGGCTTCGCCACCGCCGTCATCGACAAGCACTTTTTGATCGGCGTCAGCGCGACGGTCCTGCTGTCGTGGCTCTTGATGGTGTCGCAGGCGATGGAATCGATCACGCGCGCCTTCTACACGCGCGCCGATCTCGATCTGATTCTCGCTTCACCGGTCGCCGCGCAGCGCCTGTTCGCGGTGCGGATCGCCACCGTCGCGCTCGCGGTCGCCGCGATGGCGTTGCCGCTCGCCGGTCCTTTCATCAACATGCTCGCCTTCCGCGGCGGCTGGCATTGGCTTGGCGCCTACGGCGTGATCCTGGCGATGGGCGCGGCCGCCACCGCCGTCGCGGTCGCGCTCACCGTGGCGCTGTTTCGCGTCATCGGGCCGAAGCGCACGCGGCTCACCGCGCAGGTGCTTGCCGCCATCATCGGCGCCGCCTTCGTGATCGGGCTGCAGGTCGCGGCCATTCTCTCCTACGGCACCTTGTCGCGCGCCGACGTGCTGCAATCGCAAACGCTGGAAGCGCTCGCGCCCGATCTTGCCAGCGTGCTCTGGTGGCCGGCGCGCGCCGTGCTCGGCGATCTCCCGGCGCTCGCCGCCGTGCTCACCGCAAGCGTCGTTCTGCTCGCCGCCATGATTGCGCTGGTCGCGCCGCGCTTCGGCGATTATGCCATCGCGGCGTCCGGCGCCGGCGCTTCGCCCGCCGCGCGCCCGCGCCGCGCAACAAGCTTCCGCGTCGCCTCGCCGCGCGCCGCGCTTCGCCGCAAGGAATGGCTCCTTCTCCGCCGCGATCCTTGGCTCGCTTCGCAGACCCTGATGCAGATGCTTTATCTGCTCCCGCCCGCGATCCTTCTCTGGCGCACGTTCGAAGCTGGCGGCGGCGCGCTCAATCTGCTGGTGCCGGTGCTGGTCATGGCGGCGGGCCAGCTCGCCGGCGGCCTCGCCTGGCTCACCATCTCGGGCGAGGACGCGCCCGATCTTGTTGCTACCGCGCCGATCCCGCAGCGTTACGTGCTGCGCGCCAAGATCGAAGCCGTGATCGCCATCATCGCCGTGATCTTTGCGCCGCTGGTCGCGGTCATCGCCGTCGCCTCGCTTTGGCACGCCGCGATCACCGGCGCCGGCATCGTCATCGCGGCTGCGTGCGCCACCGCGATCCAGCTCTGGTTCCGCACCCAGGCGAAACGCAGCCAATTCCGCCGCCGCCAGGTCTCCTCGCGCGTCGCCACCTTCGCCGAGGCTTTTTCCTCCATCGGCTGGGCCGCCACCGCCGCCGTTGCCGCGGTCAGTCTGCCGCTCGCCGTCCCGCCCGGCCTGATCGCGCTCGCCGTCGTCGTCGGCACGCGCCTGCTGGCGCCGCGGCAATCGTAACTAATCCGCCCCCGCACGCAGTGCGGGGGAGGGGGACCATGCGAAGCATGGTGGAGGGGGCACGCGGCGCCGAGGCTGGCCGCGAGGCCGACGCCCCTCCCACCGCCCTCCGGGCGGTCCCCCCTCCCCGCTTCGCGGGGCGGGATGTGTGCTACCGCAGCGCCACCAGCAAAATGACGATCTCGCTCACCTGCTCGACTGCGCCGAGCACGTCGCCGGTCTGGCCGCCGATCTGCCGCGTCGCGAGCCAGCACAGCAGCGACACCACGATCGCCAGCACCACCAAGGCGACCAGCGCATGCGCAAGCCCGAGACAAAACAGCAGCGCCAGGAATCCAAGCGCCGCCGCAATCGCAACACTCACGCCGGAAGGCGTTCCCGCCGCGAACGCAAGCCCGTCGCTGCGCGCCGCCGGCAAGAGGAACATCACGAACGGCAGCACCGCGCGCGCCCCCACATGCGCGGCGATCAGCGCCGGCGCCACCAGCGCGATCTCGGTCAGGCTTGCGATCGCGTCGGCGCGAATGAGCAGCGAAATGATCAGCGCGCACACCCCATAGGTGCCGATGCGGCTGTCGCGCATGATCGCGAGCTTCTTCTCGCGCGTGTCGCCGCCGCCGAAGCCGTCGGCGGTGTCGGCGAGCCCGTCCTCGTGCAGCGCGCCGGTGACCAACAGCGTCGCCGCCACCGTCAGCGCCGCCGCCGGCCAGGCGAACACCACGAACTTATGCGCCAGCGCATAAGCGATCGCGCCGATCAGCCCGACCACGAAGCCCGCGAGCGGAAACGCCCAGGCGGCTTGCGCCAAATTCGCCCCGGCCGCGCCCTCGTGCCGCGGCAGCGGCAGCCGTGTCAGGAAATGAATGCTGGCGGAGAATTCGCCGACCCGCGCCTCGAGCCGCTCTCCCCATTCGCCCAATGCTCCGGATGCCATCGTGCCCTCGCTCGCGCCCCGCGTGCTTCTAATCGAAGCATCACTCGACGCAAAATGTGGTCGGGCTCGGCCAAGTTTGCAAAGCACCGTGCGAGCCGAAGTTCCGCTCATGTCCCGGCCATCCCGACCGTGTCGCGAGGCGCTCAGGCGGGAATCTAGAGCCTGGTGCACGCAGCTGGGTCCCCGCCTTCGCGGGGACGAGCGGATCGCGTTCGTAGGAAAAACCCCATGCCCCCCTTCGCCTCCTTCGCCGATCTGCGCGCCGTCTGTCTCGACCTGCCGGGCGGCCACCCCGCCGCGAGCTCAGCCGTCGCCATGCGCGAGGACACGCTGACCAAGCCGCCGAAAAGCCTCGGGCGCCTCGAGGAGATCACAGCCTTCCTCGCCCATTGGCAGGGCCACGCGCCGCCGCGGCTCGAGCGCACCGAGGTGCTGGTGTTCGCCGGCAATCACGGCGTCACCGCCCAGGGCGTCTCCGCGTACCCGGCCGAGGTCACCGTGCAGATGGTGGCGAATTTTTCCGCAGGCGGCGCCGCCATCAACCAGCTCGCGCGCGCGGCCGGCGCGTCGCTGCGCGTCATTCCGCTCGAGCTCGAAACCCCCACCGCCGATTTCACGCAAAGCCCGGCGCTCGGCGAGGCCGAATTCATCGCCGCCGTCGCCACCGGCTATGATGCCGTCGAGCCGGAGAGCGATCTGCTCTGCCTCGGCGAAATGGGCATCGGCAACACCACCGCGGCCTCGGCGATCGCGGCCGCCTTGTTCGGCGGCGGCGGTGAGCGCTGGGCCGGCCGCGGCACCGGCGTCGACGATCTGGGCCTTGCCAGGAAGCGCGACGTCATCGACCGCGCGCTCGCCCGCCACGCCGCGCTCCTGCACGATCCGCTCCGCATCGCCGCGGCCTTCGGCGGCCGCGAGCTTGCCGCCATTCTGGGCGCCACGCTCGCCGCACGCCGCCACAACATCCCCCTGCTGCTCGACGGCTTTGTCTGCACCGCCGCCGTCGCGCCGCTCTACAAGCTGCGCACCGATACGCTTGCCCACGCGCTCGCCGGCCACGTCTCCGCCGAGGCCGGCCACCGCGCGCTGCTCGATGAGTTGAACCTGAAGCCGCTGCTCGATCTCAACATGCGGCTCGGCGAAGCCTCCGGCGCCGCCACGGCCTTGTTGATTCTCCGCGCCGCGCTCGCCTGCCACACCGGCATGGCGACCTTCGCCGAAGCCGGCGTCTCCGACAAGCCGGCGGACGAGAGCGCGGAGCCGAAGGCGGCGGGCTAGCGCATGTCCCGGAAAAGTGGAACCCGGTTTTCCGATAAGGACACGCGCAAACAAAAAACTCGCGTTACCCCAGAAAACCGCGCAACCTTTGCGCCACGGCGCGTGCTGCGGTCTTGTCGAGGCGGCCGATGCGCCGATCGATTCGTGCCGGTTCGATGCATGCGATCTTGGCCGGGCGAACGACCGATGGAGCCGGCAGCCCGGCGCGCTTGAGATCGGCGATTGCGACATCGCTCGACCAGGGCTCGTTTTCGGCGCTGGTGATCATGGCGACCCAAACGAGTCCGTGGACCGCAAGCTTGCGATTGGAAATCACCAGCGCGGGACGCCGCTTCTCGGCGAGCCGGTCGGCATAGGGAAACGGCACCACGACGACATCGAACGGCCCGAACCGCTTTTCGTCAGAGGCCGTCATAAGCCTTCGCGTCGGCCTCGTTCGACCATTCCGAAAAGGTTGTGAACGGGTCGTCTGTTTCGCTTGCCGGTGCCTTGTCGAGCACTATGCCTTCTTCGGTCATGCGGTAGCGGAGCGTATCGCCGGGCCGCAAGCGCAGGCGCTCGCGAACCTCGCGCGGAATCACGGTCTGGCTCTTGACCGAGACCTTGGAGAAGACGGAAGGCTGGCGCGTCTGGCGGTTCATGTCCACAATATGACTTACCGCCTTACGACTTACAAGGATCCGGGCGTTGGAAGGAGGGCGGCTCGGCGAAGCCTCCGGCGCCGCCACGGGCGCTGCTCATTCTCCGCGCCGCGCTCGCCTGCCTTATCCTCTCCCGCGAAGCGGGGGAGGGTCACCGCGCGCAGCGCGGCGGGGAGGGGGCCTGCGGCGCCATTTGCCGGCGTCGCCGTGTAGCCCGGATGAGTGAAGCGAAATCCGGGGCAAACCTCGCCGACTGATCCCGGATTTCGCTGCGCTCATCCGGGCTACTTGTTGCTGCCAAACCGGCATGGCGACCTTCGCCGAAGCCGGCGTCTCCGACAAGCCGGCCGACGAGCGCGCGGAGCCGAAGGCGGCGGGGTAGTTGAGTTACAAAGTGTGAGAAGACGCGTCGCGTTTCTCTGTTTGTGCCGATTCCAATCACGATCATTCTTACAGAAGGGGTCGTAGATAGACCTCCGGTTGCAAAGGGCGGCGATGGCAATGCGCTCCCGTGCGCGTCGAAAACGAATCGATTGCTACTCCCACTCTGGTACCGTTATTTAGTTCAGCTCGAAACGCGATTACCTCCATTTAGCGCACTGCAATTGCAACACTCTCTTCGCGAGCCGGTGTCGCTAGTTTGGGGTCATGTGACCCAGTGCGACGAGAGGAGACGGAAATTCGCAGAACTATGCAGAGAATTTAGAAAGACAAGTGTTCTGCTTCTGGATAGCGGCGGCTACGAACACTCACATGCTACGCGATACTCCGGCGACGGGCGCCAACATGGACATTCGACGACTTGAGCAACGATCTGCGGATTGGCCTTCTACGACTACGTGTGGATTTTGATTATTACTGGCGCGAACAGAACAACGCGCGAAAGGCCCGCCGACTTTACCACTAGGCTTTCTGAGACAGGATATTTGCTGGGCATGATTTTGTGCCGGCTGATAGGCTCATTCCCGTCCTGCATCTCCACGCTCACGGGAATGACAACCGGAGACTTGTGCGAAAACGGAATTTCTTTCGCTTGTGCCGCGATTGGCGGCGATGCCTTTCGCCGTTTGTCGCGATACCCGAGCGCGAACTTGGTGATGGACTACTAAACAGAATATCGATTTGCAAAGAGAATTTGCGACGTTCTCGCGGCCCAAGACCGCGAAATAGGTGCTCCATATTTTGGGGATGTGTGGAAATATGCTTTCCTTCGCCTATTTCGCAGTCACTGGTGCCAAACTAGTCGACGGGCTGGAATGGTGGCTACGTGTCCCGGACGCGATGCAGCGCGTACCGGTGCATCGCAGATCCGGGACCTTCGCAGAACTCGGCGTTCGTGACGATCCCGGGTCTGCAGCGCACCACTTCGTGCTGCGCCGCGCCCGGGAAACGTTCGACGCTCGCGCGGGAACTCGAAAAAGCCCGGCCTGAAATGCTCAGTGCCGTATATTGATACGGCCGCAGGCGAAAGAGAGACCAATGAAGGAACCGACGACGCCGGAAGAGGTGAAGGTGCTGCACAATCTTCTGCGATCCGATCCGCAGCACTATCTTCAAATTGTCAACAAATGGATAGCAGACAATCCGGCCAACTCGCATGCCTACTTCAGTCGCCATATTGCCTGGCTGGAGCTCGGTGACCCGCGACGCGCTCTTGATGACCTCACCGTGTCGATCCAGCTCAATCCAAGGCCTGTCGCATTTTGGTCGCGTGGGGAAGTCTATTGCCGCATCGGTGAATATGAGAAAGCCCTGGAGGATTTTGATCGCGCTGAGCACATCGATCCCGCGCAATGGGTAGAGGATGCATTCGGGTTGCTGGTCCAGGCCGATTGTCATGCGAGGTTAGGCAACGAGGCTGCCGCATTGGCTTGTTGCGCGCGCCTCCATGATGATTTTTGGACACCTGGCATCGAAGGGGCTCCCGGGTGGCGGCAAGGCGGAGATTGCCGAGACGCTGCGCCGCATGGCGGCCGACGCACGGGGCGGGCGCGTGTGATTCTCCGTTATCCGCCCCCGCGCAGTGAAACGGAGCGGGGGAGGGGGACCATGCGAAGCATGGTGGAGGGGGCATGCGGCGGTTCAGCAAACGTGCGGCGCTGCTGCGCAAGCCTCTTCGCCGTCGCCCCACCCACCGCGCTGCGCGCGGTCCCCCCTCCCCGCTGCGCGGGGAGGGATGAAAAAGTTACATAAACGCCTGAATACCCGTCTGGGCGCGGCCGAGAATCAGGGCGTGAATGTCGTGGGTGCCTTCGTAGGTGTTCACCGTTTCCAGGTTGGAAAGCACGCGCATCACATGGAATTCCTCGGAAATGCCGTTGCCGCCGTGCATGTCGCGCGCCATGCGCGCCACTTCCAGCGCCTTGCCGCAATTGTTGCGCTTGAGCAGCGAGATCGCCGGCGGCGAGGCCGTGCCGTGCTCGATCATGCGGCCCAGCCGCAGCACCGCGTGCAGGCCGAGCGTGATCTCGGTCTGCATGTCGGCGAGCTTCTTCTGGATGAGCTGGTTGGCGGCGAGCGGCCGGCCGAATTGCTTGCGGTTGAGCACATAGTCGCGCGCGCGGTGCCAGCAGAATTCGGCGGCGCCGAGCGCGCCCCAGGCGATGCCGGCGCGCGCCATGTTGAGGCAGCCGAACGGGCCGGCAAGCCCGCTCACGTTCGGCAGCAGATTCTCTTCCGGCACCACGCGCGTCCTCGAGCACGATCTCGCCGGTGATGGAGGCGCGCAGCGAAAGCTTGCCCTCGATCTTCGGCGTGGAAAAACCCTTGGTGCCGCGCTCGACGATGAAGCCGCGGATCTTGCCGTCGAGCTTCGCCCACACCACCGCGATGTCGGCCACCGGCGAATTGGTGATCCACATTTTCGCGCCGTTGAGTTTGAAGCCGCCGGCCACCTTCTCGGCGCGGGTGATCATCGAGCCGGGGTCGGAGCCGTGGTCGGGCTCAGTGAGCCCGAAGCAGCCGACCATCGCGCCGGTCGCGAGCTTGGGCAGATATTTGCGCCGCTGCGCTTCGCTGCCATAGGCATAGATCGGATGCATCACCAGCGAGGACTGCACCGACATCGCCGAGCGGTAGCCGGAATCGACGCGCTCGATCTCGCGCGCGATCAGGCCGTAGGCCACATAGCCGAGGCCTGCGCCGCCATATTCCTCCGGGATGGTGGGGCCGAGCAGCCCGAGCGCGCCCATTTCGAGGATCACGGCCGGATCGTAGCTCTCGTCGTGATAGGCCTTGAGCACGCGCGGAAACAGCTTCTCCTGCGCATAGTCGCGCGCGGTGTCGCGCACCATGCGCTCTTCCTCGGTGAGTTCGCTTTCGAGGTCGAGCGGGTCTTCCCAGTTGAAGGCCGCGTCCTTGATCGCGGTGGCCTTGCTGTCGCGCTTTTCCGCCGGCTGCGCCATGAATTACTCCTTGAAAATGTCCGTCACCCTGAGGCGCCCGCGCGAAGCGCGGGCCTCGAAGGGCGACGGCCTCCGCGCCTCGGCCGCATCCTTCGAGGGCCGCGTTGCGGCCGCCTCAGGATGACGGTGGGCTGTCAGGGCTTTCCTATAGGAGCCGCGGACGGGTGCGGCAAGCGCCCTCGCCGGGGCCGTTGCTGCAACACCGCGTATCCGCTATTTAAGCCGCAATCGCGCTTCATTGCGCCCGTAGCTCAGCTGGATAGAGCGTTGCCCTCCGAAGGCAAAGGTCAGAGGTTCGAATCCTCTCGGGCGCGCCACCCCACACCGAAACAGAAAGCGCTGTTTCGCATGCTGTTTCCTGTCGAGATTCTTGCAGCATTTCTGCGAAGCTTTGCTTGCGAAGCTTCCCGCAAAGCCGGTTGCGAAAATCGCCATCGCGCTGTGCCTGGCGGGCGTCACGGCAGGGAACGCCGCCGAGACGGTTCCGATCAAGCGCGCCTCGCCGGAGGCGTTTCGGCCCTCCATCGTCAAGGATGCGGTCGAGGCGGCCGATTGGATGGCGAAGTCGCTCGCCGGCTGGGGCTACAAGGCCGATTTCAGCCTCGAAAGCCTGAAGGACCTCGATCGCTTCATCGACGAGGAGGCGCCTGACGGCAAGCCCAAGCCGGGCGGTCACCTGGCGCAACAATTTGGCGCGCACATTTTCGGGCTCGGCGCGTATCTCGGGGAAACCATCCGCCGCCAGGGTGACGGCCAATGGGAAGGCAACGATCGCGACAACTGGCCGGAAGTCACGCTGGCGGTTCGGCTGAAATCCGGCACCGTGCTCTGGCCGACGCAGCGCGTGCTCAAGCGTCTCGAAAATGGTCCAGAAAACGGGCTCTATCCCTACGGCGTCGTGATCTTGAGTGAGTGACGCGCCGCGCTGCATCGGTGGGTATTGCGAAGCGCCCGGTTGGCCGGTCGGCCGCTCCCCGGAAATTTCAGACTGCCGGGCATCCGGTTTCGGGCACCTGCCCTTAAACTGCGTGCCCAAAAGGGCTGCCAAAGCAGCCAAATATCCAAGAGGGCTGTCGCTATGAATGTCTATGATCTGAAGGATCGCGTCGCGATCGTCACCGGCGGTGCGCAGGGCATCGGCTTGGCGGTTGCGACCCGCATCCTTGCGTCGGGCGGCAAGGTCTCGATCTGGGATCGTGACACCGAGCTTCTGAACAAGACCGTGGCCGGCTTGAACGAGCCCTCGCGCGTGCAGGGGCTCACCGTCGATATCGCCGACCTCGCGGCGGTCGAGGCCGGCACCAAACAGGCGCTCGCTCATTTCGGCAAGCTCGACATTCTCATCAACAATGCCGCCATCGTCGGCCCGAACGCCAACACCTGGGAATATCCGCCGGAAGCATTTCGCGACGTGATCAATGTCGGGCTGATCGGCACGTTCTACTGCTGCCGCGCCGTGGTGCCGCACATGATCGCTCAGAATTACGGCCGCATCGTCAATCTGAGCTCGGTCGCTGGCAAAGAAGGCAATCCGAAAGCTCCGGCCTATAGCTCGATGAAGGCCGCGGTGATCGGCTTCACCAAATCGCTCGGCAAGGAGCTTGCGAACTACAATATCGCCGTCAATTGCGTGACGCCGGCGGTGGCGAAGACCACGCTTGCCTGAGCCAGGCGCCGGATTTCCTGGCCATGATCGTCTCGAAAATTCCGCGCGGCCGCATGCTCGAGCTCGACGAAGCCGCCGCGATGATCTGCTGGCTCGCGAGCGCGGAAAATTCGTTCACCACCGCCGGCGTGTTCGATCTCTCCGGCGGCCGCGCGACGTATTAGGAATATTTGGATGAACAGAAATCAACCTCCGTCATTGCGAGGAGCGGCAGCGACGAAGCAATCCAGGAGCGGCCGCGCTGGATTGCTTCGCTTACGCTCGCAATGACGCGTGCTGGATAGCTCAAAAGACGCATGTTGAAACTCTACTACACGCCGGGCACCTGTTCGCTCGCGCCGCATATCGCGCTCGAAGAAGCCGGCGAGCGCTACGAGCTTGCGCGCGTCGATCTTGCCGCCAATCAGCAGAACAGCCCGGACTTCGTGCGGCTTAATCCGAAAGCGCGCGTGCCGGTGCTCACCGATGGCGATTGGGCTTTGACCGAAGCGCCGGCGATTTTGCGCTACATCGCGGCGCGTCATCCGGCGTCGGGCTTGTGGCCTTGGGATCCGCGCGAGGAAGCGCGCTGCGCCGAGTGGCTCGGCTGGCTGTCGTCCACCGTTCACGTCAGCGCCGGCTATGTGCGGCGCGCGGCGCGTTACGCCTCCGATCCGCGCGCGGTGGAAGATGTCGCCGCCACCGGCCGCAAAACCTGCCGCACCTTATGGGAAGCGGTCGAGCAAAGGATCGGGCCGGGCCGGTGGGCGATCGGCGAACGCTACAGCGTCGCCGATCCTTATTTGCTGGTTTATTGGTTGTGGGGGCGCAGCCCGCTTCTTAATTACGACATGGCGCACGATTTTCCGCGCTGGACCGAGCACGCGCGCCGCATGGCGCGCCGGCCTGCGGTGCAGCGCGTGTTCGTCAGCGAAGGCTTGCAGCTGCCGAATTGAGCGGATGTTTGATCCGCTCATCCCCGCGAAGGCGCGGATCCAATTGTTTTATACGTAATCAAGAAATTTTTTCTGGTCTCCCGCTTGCGCGGGAATGAGCGGAGCCAATATTGGGCGCTCGTCATTGCGAGGAGCGAAAGCGACGAAGCAATCCAGAATCAACGGCGTGCAACCTGGATTGCTTCGCTTCGCTCGCAATGACGCGCTAACTCAGTGCCGCTATCACCTCGCCGGATTTGGTCACTGCGGCGACGTTCTGCATGGCGTATTGCACGGAGGCGCGGTGCCAGTCGGCATTCATGGTCGAGCAGCAATCCTCCGGCACGATCATGAAATAGCCCTTGTCGGCGCCGGTGCGGGAGGTGTGTTCGATCGACATGTTGGTCCAGGCGCCGGTGACGATGACGGTGTCGCGCCCGCCGGAGCGCAGCACGGTTTCAAGCTTGGTGCCCTCGAAGGCGCTCATGCGGATTTTTTCGACGACGAGATCGCCGGGTTGCGGCTCGAGGCCAGCGACAGGCGCTGCGCCCCAAGTGCCGCGCACCATCGCCTTGGCGTCGAGCAGGCCCTCGAACAGCGGCGCGTTGAGCGTGAAACCGGGCGCGCCCGGCTCGACCACGAACCAGACATGGATGATCATCACGCCGCGTGCGCGGGCGACGTCCGCCAGCCGGCGGATATTCTCGACCACATTCTGCTCGCGTGCATGCTGCGGCGACCCGGAGGAGGCGAACGCGCCGCCGTCCATCATCACGTCGTTCTGCATGTCCTGGATGATCAGCGCGCAGCGCGACGGATCAAGCGTCATGCCTTGCCGGCCGCTGGCGCGTTCGGCCGCGGCCGGCGCCGAAGCGGACGCGCTGGCCGAAGCGCTGGAAGCGCCGGCGCTCGCGCGCATGAACGGCTCGACATGCGGGCCGATCTTGGTGCGCACGCCATAGAGCGAATGCGTTGCGGTCATGAACAATGTGCGCCAATCGGACTTGCCCCAATGCAGATTGGCCACCAATTCAGGCACGCGCACCTTGCCGAGCAGTGCGCCGTTTTTGCCGTAGACCCAGACGCCGCCGGGCGCGGTGACCCAGATGTTGCCGGCGCTGTCGCATTTCATGCCGTCCGGCACGCCGGGTTCGAGCTCGGAGCGGATGCCGGAAGCAAAAATCCGGTCGGGCCCGAGTGTGCCGTCGGCATTAACGTCGAAGACGCGGATCAGGCAGCGCACCGTGTCGTTGACATAGAGGAGTTTCTCATCCGGCGAGAAGCAAAGGCCGTTCGGCTGGTCGAACAGATTGCGATCGACGAGGAGCTGCGGCTCGCCGCCGCCCGTCGGCACGCGATAGACGCCCTGAAAGCCTTGCTGGCGCGGCCGCTCGACACCGTACACCGGCATGCGGCCGTACCACGGATCGGAAAAATAGATCGCGCCGTCGGAGCGCACGCAGACGTCGTTCGGGCTGTTGAGTTCCTTGCCCTCGAAATGCGACGCAAGCACCTCGCGGCGGCCGTCACGCTCGCGGATCAGGCTCGATGTGGCGTGCTCGCAGACAATGAGGCCGAGATTGGCGTCATAGGTCATGCCGTTGCACTTGTTCGACGGCCGCATGACCTCGCGCACGCCGCTTCTTTCGTCCCAGCGGCGGCGCACGTCGGCCGGCATGTCGGAGAACAACAGATATTGGTCACGCGGGTGCCAGATCGGCCCTTCGGTGAAGGTGAAGCCGCCGGCCAGCCGGTCGACCGAGGCGTCGAGATCGATCAGATCGGAAAATTCGCGGCGCAGTGCGGTGTGGCTCATCGGTTGCTCCTTCGCTCAGGCCGGGAACCAGTTGCGCTTCGGCAGCGACTGCACGATCGGGCCGGGCACGGAATCACGCAGGCGGCCGACCACTTGGCCGCCTTCGATCAGCGCCGGAAAGTCGTGGATCGGCAGCGCGAAGCGCGAGCGGGCGAGCACCTTCTTAATCGCCGCTTTCTCTTGGCGCTTGGTCGTGCCGTGGTTGCCGGTGACACGCGGCTCCATGTCGCTGATCTCGTGGAAAGGCTCGATGATCTGATCGTTGAAGTCATAGATCACGTCGCCGCAGATGGTCGCAGCACCTTCGCTGGTCTGCACGGTGACGTTCATCGATCCTTCGGTGTGACCGCCGGCGGCTTCGCACGTCAGACCCGGCATCAGCTCGATGGGCCCGGTGATTTCAAGATCGAGCAGGCGCAGCGCGCTCTTGGTGTGCAGCCGGTCGATCAGGTGCTTGATGTCGACCGCCGGATATTGCGGATGCATGAGGCCGGAGACGGAATATTCCAGCTCGCGGCGATTGATCACGACAGCCGTGTTCATCGGAAAGAGATCGTCCTTGCCGGCATGGTCGATGTGCAAATGGGTGTGCAGCACGTAGCGCACGTCGCCGAGCCGCAGGCCGTGTTTCTTGAGCTGGTTTTCGATCATGGTTTCGTGGCTTTGCAGCCCGCGCATGCCGAGCGTCTCCATGATCTGGTTGGAGCGGTAGCCGGTATCGATCACGACCGGCCACGTCCCGCCGAGCACGAGAAAGCCGAGCACCGGCACGCGGCGAACGCGTCCGCAATCGCGTCCCAGCACCAGGAAGCTCGATTTCAAGCTCGATGTCCCCGTAATCGAGAACCTTAATCTCAAGCGCCATAATTCTTTCCTCCCAGCTCGCGAATTGTGCCGCGAGTCAATTGAGCCGATAAACTCTTGCTGCGGTGTCGTGGAATGCGGCACGGGCGACCGCTTCGCCGAGCGGCTCGATCGCCTTGCGGTACGCCGTGATCAAATCGGCGTACTCGGTCCACAGTTTTTCGACCGGAAAATTCGAGCCGAACAGGCAGCGCTGCGGCCCGAAAATATCGATTGTTTCATGCACCACGGCGGCGATATGCGCCGGATCGTTTTTATGAATGAAGGTGCCGAGCGCCGAGAGCTTCGAAACGACATTCGGGCGCGAGGCAAGGAGCCGCATGCTTTTTCGCCATTGCTCCCAGCCTTCGGGCGAAAGATCCTCGATCATGCCGGCGTGCTGCAAGATGAAGGTCACCTTGGGCGCGCTGTCGGCGAGCTCGGCGGCGCCCTGCATCTGGCCGGCGAACACCTGAAGGTCGAACGACCAGCCGTAGTCGGCAAGATGCGCGACATTCTTTTGCAGGGTCGGATCGCGCGCCAAGTCGGGGCCAGGCGCGAACTGATATTGCGGATTCTTGTGCCACTGCAGCTGCATGCGCAATCCACGCATGCCTGGATATTTGGTCAGCTGGTCGAGTTGCGGCCGCACGTCGCTCGCCAGAAAATCGGCGTAGCCGACGATGGCTTGCGGAAATCCGGTCTCATGGGCGGCTTGCTGCACGTAGGCGACTTCGTCCTCGAAACGGTCTTTCGGCCAATTGCATTGCACGTAGACGGATTTGGTGACGCCGGTGCCGGCGAGATCGGCCAAATATTCGTCAATCAGATAGTCGCGCCGGATCGCCTCATAGGGGCCGAAGATGCGCGGCTGCATTGGGCCGTCGAGCCAGGGAAGGTCGCGACGGCGCCAGATGTGGTGGTGTGCATCAATAATGTCGGTCATGCAGCCTTCTCATTCGCCATGTCGAGCACATTGGCGCAGATGGAGTCGATCGAGGAGCCGTCGGCGAGACGATCGAGATATGGCCGTGCGGCGACAAGGCCCGCTGTCCGCGCTTCAAAGGTCGGATCGGCCGCAAGCGGCGTCAGCCAGATGATTCGCCAGCACAAGCGCGCGAGACGCGCGACCGCGTCCGCCATGGCGGTCGGATCGCCGCGCTCAAGCCCGTCCGACAGCACGACCAGAGCTGCGCCACGCGACAGCGCAGCGAACCGCGGCACCGCGAGAAAGGCGCTAAGCGCATCGCCGATGCGCGTGCCGCCATCCCAGTCGGCAACGAGCAGGGAAGCCGTCGCGAGCGCTTGTTCGCGATTGCGTAGGCGCAGCGGCCGCGTGATGCGGGTGAGCCGCGTCCCCATGGTGAAAACTTCGACCGAGTCGGCGGCCCGCACCAGCGCGTGCGCGAAAGCCAGATGCGCCTGTGTGCGCTCCTTCATCGAGCCGGACACGTCGATGAGAACAACGACGCGGCGCTGGCGCAGCCGGCGCCGCCGGTGCCGCAGACTGATGATCTCGCCGGCATGCCGCATGGCATCGCGAAACATGCGCCGCGCATCGGTGCCGGCGCCGCCGCGTGCGGAATGCCAGCGGTAGCCGCGCCGTTTCGGCATGCGCGCCGGCAGCGCGCGAGAGAAAAGGCGCAGTGTTTCGCCCTCGCCGCCGGCTCCGAAACGGCGGGCCGTAAGCCGTTCGGCGGTCGTCGCTTGTGCGCCCGACTCGCGGGTCTCCTCGCCGAAAATCGGCTCGGGACCGACCGAGGAATCCTCAGCCGCTTTCAGCGGCTCCTCCTCGCTCGGTTCGCCTTCCAAACCGGGCACGGTCGAGCCGAGGAAATGCGCATCGAACAAGGCGTCAAATTCGGCGAAACGTTCCGGCGGTGGCGCGAGCGTGGCGCGCGCGGCGCGTCGGATGTCGCCGATCTCCCGCGGGCCGAGCAGCTCGATCGCGCTGAGCCAGGCGATCGATTGCTCGGGTGCAACAGCGAAGCCCGCGCGCCGCAACAGTGCGGTGAAGCCGAGAAAGTGAGCGATCGGCCGCGCAGCGTCGATCATGCCTGCGCCTCCGTGAGTATCGCCTCGATCCGCGGCGCGATATGAACGAGATCGTCTTCATCCTTGAGTACGACACCGAGCGAGCGGCGGAAGGCATCGGGCCAGCGCGCGCCTTGTTCGTTGAGCAAAGTCGCGGCTTCCGCCCATTCGACCGCTTCGGCAATGCCTGGAAGCTTGGCGAGCGGCTCGCGCCGCAGACGCCCGACCGCGGCGACGACCGCGCGCGCGGCCCGCTCGCTGACGCCGGAGGCGCGCATCATGATGATGCGCATCTCGCGCTCGGGCGTCGGATATTCGATCCAGTGATAGACGCAGCGACGGCGCAAGGCTTCGTGCAATTCACGCGTGCGGTTGGAGGTGAGAATTACCACCGGCCGTTCGTAGGCGCGGATTGCTCCGCGTTCCGGAATGGAAATCTGGAAGTCCGAAAGAAACTCCAGCAGGAAGGCCTCAAACTCATGATCGGAGCGGTCGATTTCGTCGATCAGCAGCATGGTCTCCTGCGGACGACGCAAACAGGCCAGCATCGGCCGTTCGATCAAAAACTCGTCGCTGTAAATATCGACATTGCCGCCGGCGCCTTCACCCTGACGGCGCAGCGCCAGCATCTGGCGCGGAAAATTCCATTCGTAGAGCGCGGCGGAAGCGTCGATGCCCTCATAGCATTGCAGGCGCAACAGCGCTCGGCCGAGCACGCCGGCAATCGCCTTGGCGGCTTCGGTCTTGCCGACACCCGGCGCGCCTTCGAGCAACAGCGGCTTGCCCAGCGCGAGCGCGAGATAGGCGGCGGTCGAAAGCTCGTCGTCCGCCAAATAATAGGCTGCGCGCAAAGCCTCTTCGAGCTCGCGCGGACTGCCGATGCCGACAATGGTATGGCGCACCGCCATGCCGTGTTACCGCGCGCGCGCCGGCTGTGTGCCGCCGCGCGCCTTCAATGCGCGCAGAACCTTTTCCGGCGTGATCGGCAGCTCATCGATGCGCACGCCGACCGCGTTGAAGATCGCATTGGCGACCGCCGGCAGCACCGGATTGGCGCACATCTCGCCCGGTCCCTTGGCGCCATAAGGTCCGTCGGGAGCAGGGCGCTCGAGTACGACGATGTCGTGCGGGCAAATGTCGCCGGGGCCCGGCATCAAGTATTCGTTAAAGTCGCGCGGCCCCTCGCGCGTATCGGGATAGTAGGGCTCGGGCGTCTCGTAGAGCGCGTGGCTCATGCCCATCCAGGCCCCGCCGACGAGTTGTTGCTCGACAAGCTTGGGGTTCAGCGCGCGCCCGATCTCATAGGCGCTGGTCATTTTCAGCACCGCCACATCGCCGGTCTCATCGTCGACTTCGACTTCAGCGATCAGGCAGGCGTGCGCGTAGCAAGTGGCCGGCGACATCTCGCCGGTCTCCGGATCGACGTCGGAGAGCGGCACGAGAAAAATGCCGCGTCCGGAAATGGTCTTGCCCTGGCGGAATTGTGCCGCGATGGCGACGTCGCGCACCGAGATCGATCGGTGCGGCGCGCCTTTCACCCGGATCGAGCCCTTGCCGTCGGTTTCGAGATCGCCAGGATCGACTTCAAGCTCCTCGGCGGCCGCTTCCATCATCACCGCGCGCGCTTCGCGCGCCGCCACCATCACCGCATTGCCGACGCGATGCGTGCCGCGCGAGGCGAACGAGCCCATGCAATGCGGACCGGTGTCGGAATCGGCGGTGTCGACATACACATCTTCCACCGGCACGCCGAGCGTTTCGGCGCAGATTTGCCGCGTCACCGATTTCATCCCCTGTCCGAGGTCGATGGAGGAGAGCGCGACAGTGAATTTGCCGGTCGGGTTGGAATGGACCAACGCTTGGCTCGGGTCGCCGCCCAGATTCATGCCGATCGGATAGTTGATTGTCGCGACGCCACGACCGCGATGCTTGGCCATGATCAGCGCCTCCGCGTGCCGAAAACAGAAGAGAAGCGCGGCGCGCCGTGCGTTGAGCCGGCGGGCGACGCGGCAGGTGGCGGCGGTGCGCTCCGTGGCGGTGCAGCAGGTGGCGGCGTGTGGGGAGGCGGCGCGGCCGGCGTCGGGCGTTCGTAGGAGACACGCTGCGGCGTGCTGGCTGGTGCGCGTGCCGGTGCAGCCGGTGCCGGTGCGCGCGTACGATCGATCGAGCCTCCGGCGCGCGCTGCGCCACCGCCTTGCCGCGACGACATCCGGCGGAATTCTTCACGCAGCGGCCAGTTGGCCTTCTCGGCGGCGACTTGCGCGCATTCGATCAGGGCGCAGTTCTTGGCTTCGCGCCGGTGCGCTTTCATGTCGCCGTCGCGATAGGCGTTGAGGATGCGGTATTCGAGCGGATCCATGCCGATCGCAGTAGCGCCTTTGTCCATCTGGCATTCGAGCGCGAAGTCGAGCGCGGTGACGCCGAAGCCGCGCATTGCGGTCGCCGGTGTGCGATTGGTGAAAACGCAGTACACGTCGGCCGAGACGTTCGGAATGGTGTAGGGTCCTGGAATGTGCGCGGCGCATTTGACGACCGCGTAGCTCGACAGCCGCGTGTAGGCGCCGCTGTCGAAATAAGCCCGCACCGTGCGGGCGATGATGCGGCCGTCGCGCATGATGCCGTCTTTGACATAGATGCGCTCTCCGCCGCGCGGCGAGCCGAATTGCATCTCCTCGTGACGGCTGAAACGATAGCGCACCGGCGCGCCGGTGAGACGCGCCGCCAGGATGGACAGCGGTTCGGTCAAGGTGTCGACTTTGCCGCCGAAGCCGCCGCCGACGGTGCCGCCGATGAAGTGCAGTTGGTTCGATGGCACCGCATTGATCTTCGCCGACGTGTCGAGCGAAAAGAACAGCGCCTGGGTCGATGTGTAGACGATGAAGCGGCCGTTGGTGTCCGGCACCGCGATCGAGCCGTTGGTCTCGGTCGGCGCGTGCTCGATCGGCGACATCTGATAACGCTCGTCGAACACGACATCAGCCTGTGCGAAGGCCGCTTCGGTATCGCCGTAGCGCAGCTTCTGATGATCGTATTTGTTGTAGTACTCGAAGGTGTTCTTTGGATAGGCTGGATTGATCGACGGCGCGCCCGGCTTGATCGCTTCCTCGACGTCGAACACCGTCGGCAATTGGTCGTAGGAGATGCGCACCAGCGCCATCGCCTCGATCGCGGCGCGTTCGGAGGTGGCGACAATGCCGAGGATCGGCTCGCCCTTGTAGCGTACGACGTCGGAAGCGAGTGACGGCTCGTCGTCCTTGCCGAACTGGATCAGGCTCAACAGGGTGTTGAGATTGACCGGGACGTCGGCCGCGCGAATGATGCGCTTCACGCCCGGCGCGCGGGCTGCTGCCGAATCGTCAATCGAGCGGATGCGCGCATGCGCGTGCGGACTGCGCAGGATTTTCAGATGCAGCAGGTTGGCGAAGCGATGATCGTCGTAGTAGGGCGACGTACCGGTGACATGCCCGAGCATATCCTGCCGCTGTGTCGGCTGGCCGATCTCGTGCAGATTGTCGTCGCGTTCGTCGGCGAAGATGTCCTTGCGAAATTCCAGCATGGCGTTGTCCTTCAGGCACGGCGGCGGCTGTCGCCGCGCGCGGCGTCGAGCACCGCATTGATGATCGGCTCATAGCCGGTGCAGCGGCAGACGTTGCCGCCGATGGCATCGACGACGTTTTCACGTGTCGGGTTCGGATTCTTGTCGAGCAGTGCTTTGGCCGCCATCAGCATGCCCGGCGTGCAATAGCCGCACTGGGCGGCGAAACGCTCCATGAACGCAGTCTGCAGCGGATGCAGATCGGGACCGCGGCGCAGCCCGGCCGTGGTTTCGATCGAGCGACCGGCGCAGGTTTCGGCAAGTGTCAGGCACGACAGCCGCGGCGATCCATCGACCAGGACGGTGCAGGTCCCGCACGTGCCTTGCCAGCAGCCGCCCTTGACGGAGAGATCGCCGACGGCTTCACGCAGCGTATCGAGAAGGTTGGCGCCGCCCTCGACAAATGTCGCAACGTCTTCGCCGTTGAGACGAAACTGGATCGGCGTTTTCACGACTGCCTCACGGTTTGTTCGCCGAGCAAAAGCCGGCGCAAATGGACGGGAAGGATTTCGCGGCGCCACCAGGCGCTGCCGATGGCACTGTCGGTCGGCGCAGTGCCGTCATGGGCGACCGCGAGCGCGGGCGCGATCCCGGCGGCATCGAGCGTGCGGCCTTCGAGCGCCCGCTCGGCCGATTTGGCGCGCAGCGGTGCCGGGCCCATCGCGCCATAGGCGATCCTTGCGCCGCTCACCCGCCCGCTCGACAGCGGCAGTTGCGCCGAAATGGACATGATGGACACGCCCTTTGGGTGCACGCGCGTGACTTTCAAAAACCGGAAGGTGTCGTTCGCGGGCCGTCGGAACGCGACGTTCGCAACAAGTGTCGCTCCGCGCTCGCGGCGGCTCAAGAATTCGTCAAGCGGCAATTCGCGCTGGCCGAAACCTCCGGCGAGCATCACGGTCGCATCGAGCGCCAGCAATGCTGCGGCGAAATCGCCATAAGGCGGCGGCGCAAACAAATTGCCGCCTACGGTCGCCGCTTCGCGCACGGCGGGACCACCGATGATGCGTGCGACCGGATGGAGATAGGACAATTCGCGCTCGGCAAGAATCGCCGCCATCGTAACGCTGGCGCCAAGCTCGACGCGGCCCGAGGAGACCCCGATATGGGTGAGCGCGGGGTCGGTCGAGCGCACGATCGTCTCGATCGATGGATCGGCCTCGTTCACGGAGCGCATGACCAGCGTGCCGCCGGCAAGAAAGCGCGCGCCGCGCTCTTGCGACAGCGCGCCGGCCGCGTCCGCCAGCCGCGGGAACGTCTTGACGCTGATGCTCATGCGCGACCCTCTCGCGAAGCGCCGGTCGCAGCTCCGGTCACGTGGGTGCGAACGGCGGCAAACCCGGCGTCATAGATTTGTTCACTGACCATCTGCCGCATTTCTTCTTCCAGGCCCGGCCGGGTGGTGAAGGAACATCGCCAGTCCCAGAAAGTTCGGTCACCGTCGGTGACGGGCGCCAGCCGGACGTGGGCGACGTAGTTGAACAGCGGTACCGGCGTATCGAGCAGGCAGTAGCTGAAAGTCTGCTCGAGGTCCGACAATGTCAGCAGCCTTTCCCGCAGCTCCGACCCGTCGCGCAGGAAGAAGTGCCGCACGCAGCCGACTTTGTCGGAGGTCTGATTGCGCTCGATCGTGCTCTTGGCGACCGCCGGATGCCAGCGGTCGTGACCGTTGAAATCGCGCAAGAAGGCCCACACGCGGTCGGTCGGCGCGTCAATGATCGTCGAGCGCACGATGCGGATCACCGCCTAGCCTCCGAATTGCCGCTTCAGGGCGTCGAAGCCGCCCTGAAAAACGCCGCTGCCGATATTGCTGACGAGTTCGGCCTCGCGTTCCGCCGCGCAATCGAATTCCGCCGTCCATTCGACGAAGGTCCGCTCGCCGTCGGTGATCGGCGTCAGCCGCAGCGTTGCGACGTAGTTCTCGACACCCATCGGGGATTCGAGGATCGAATAGGTGCAGAACAGATCGAAGTCGGACAAGCCGAGCAGCTTTTCGCGAATGCGGTCGCCGTTGCGCAAACGGAAATCGCGGATGCAGCCGATCTTGTCCGACGGCTCGCCGTTCTCGATGCGGCTTTCCGCGATGCCGGGATGCCAGGAGGGCAGGCCGTTGAAATCCCGCACGCGCGCCCAGACGCGATCGGAGCGGCCGTTGATGACACTCGAAATGTAGACGCGGGCCATGGGTGTCGTTTCCTCCTTCCTTCGCTATCGATGATCGTCAGCTTTGGCCCGACGATCCGCCACCGCTGCCGCCTTCCGGCGGCTTCTTCGGCGCTGTGTCTTTGCGGATGCCCTGCATGTCGCGCGCCTCGCGAATGAGGCCGCCCATGCGCGCAAGGCTGCCGCCTTCGATGCCGATCTCGGCCAGGACCTGATCGATCAGCGGCGCCTGCACGCGGTAGCGCAGCGCCGATTCGATCACCTCGTCGCTCGGGCTGCGGCTGCCACCGCCGCCACCACCATTGAGGCCGTCGACCTGCAGGATACGGATGCCTTCGATCTTCTCCATCGGCTTGACGCTCTCGCGCACGATGCCTTCGATGCGCTCCAAGAGCCGGCGGCGATAGAGCGAGGCGCGCGATGCGTCGGAGAGCACATTCTCCGCTTCGTTGAGGAGCCGTTGCGCTTCGGCTTCGACCGCGGCGCGTACTTGCTCGGCGGCGGCCGCAATCCGCACTTCGTCGGCTTCCTTCTCGGCGATCAGCACCTCGACCTGACGCCGGCGGCGTGCGGCTTCGGCTTCGCGCACAGTCTTGACACGCTCCTCGGCTTCCACCGCCTGCGCGCGGGCGGCCTCGGCGTCGGCCTGCGCCGCCGATTGCTCGCGCGACTTGCGGTGAATTTCGATCGCGCTTTCCATGCGGGCATTCTCGACCGCGGTCTCGCGCGCGATCTCGAGCTGCCGCAATTCGCGATCGCGCAGGATGCGGGCTTCGTCGATGCCGCGCTCGGAAGCGATACGCGCGCGCTCCACTTCTTCGCGGGCGGCGATCTCGGCTTCCTGCAGCGCTTGCGTGCGCGCCACCTCAAATTGCTCGACCGCGCGCCGGCGCTCGAGCCGGGCGAGGTCGAGCGACTGTTCGCGCACCACATCGGTGCGGCTCACCTGCTGGGCGGCGACGATATCGGCCTCCTTCACGCGCCGATCCGCGTCGGAACGCTCCACCAGTTTGGTCGCGATCTCGATCGAGCGGTCCTGCTCGGCCATCTCGATGACCTTGCGCCGCTCGACATCGAGCACGTCGCGCGCCTTCGACGATTCGATCCGCTCGCGCTCGAGCGCAAGCTCGGTCGTGATCCGCGCGGTCTCGATCGCCTCGCGCCGCTTGATCTCGGCGTCCTCGATCGCTTCCTCGCGGGCGATATCGCGTGCCCGCGTCTCCTGGTCGGCAGTGATGCGCTCGGCGGCAAGCCGCTTCTCTTGCGCGATCCGGCTGGCCTCCACCACCTCGCGGGCGGCGATCTCGGCGGTGTCGACCGCGCGGTTGCGCGCGATCTCGAGCGAACGCACCTCCTCGTCGCGCGCGATGCGCTCGCCGGCGAGCTTGCGATCCTCGGTGATGCGGATCGACTCGACGGCCTGACGCGCGGTGATCTCGGCCAATTCGAGGGTTTCGTTGCGCTCGATCTCAAGACCACGCGTTTCCCGCTCGGCGGTGATGCGCTCGGCGGCAAGCTTCTTGTCGAGCGCAATGCGCGCTGCTTCGGTCGCTTCGCGCGCGGCGATCTCCGCCGCCTCGATCTCCTTGATGCGGGTGATTTCGCGGTTCCGCGTTTCTTCCTCGGCGGAGATGCGATCGACCGCGATCTTCTTCTCACGGGCGATGCGGGAAGCTTCCACCGCCTCGCGGGCCGCGATCTCAGCTTCGTCGACCGCGCGGTTGCGGGCGATATCGAGCGCGCGCACGCGCTCTTCCTGCTGGATGCGTGCCGCGGCGGTGATCTCCCGCGCCGCGATGTCGCTCTGCTCCAGCGAGCGGGTGCGCTCGATTTCGAGCGTGCGGGTAGCAAGCTCGGAAGCGATGCGCTCGCCGGCGAGCGTCTTCTCGCGCGCGATGCGGGCGGCTTCGGTCGCCTGCGCGGCGGCGATCTCTTCCGCGTCGATCGCGCGATTGCGGGTGATCTCGCGGCGGCGGATTTCCTCCTCCAGCGCGATGCGCTCGTCGGTGACGACGCGCTCCTGGGCGATGCGGGCGCGCTCGGTCGTCTCGCGGGCCGCGATCTCGGCCTGCTCCAAATTGCGCGTGCGTTCGATTTCGAGCCGCCGGTTCTCCTCCTCCTGCGCGATGCGCGCCGTGCTCACGGCAAGCTCCTGCGCGATACGCGCTTTCTCGGTTTCCTCGCGCGCGGTGATCTCGGCATTTTCGACATTGCGCTGTCGCTCGATCTCGCGCCGCTGGTCGTCTTCCTCGCGGGCGATGCGGGCCTCGGTCAGCACGCGCTCTTGCGCGATGCGGGCGCGTTCGACGCGTTCGCGCGCGGCGATTTCCGCCTCGTCGATCTGGCGGCTGCGCTCGATCTCGCGCTCGCGGACGTCACGCTCGGAAGCGATGCGCGCTTCCGACAAGGAGCGCTCGTGCGCGATGCGGGCTTTTTCAACTTCCTCGCGGCCGGCGATCTGCGCCTGCTCGGCCTCGGTGTCGCGCAGCGACCGCTCGCGGGCGAGTTCGGCGCGCTGTACCGCGCGCCGCACTTCGATGTCGCGTTCCTGATTGAGGCGCGCGGTCTCGCTTTCGCGGTCGATATCCAGCGCCTGCTTCTCGGCTTCGAGATTGCGGCTGCGGATGAGGATCATCAATTCCTGCTCGATGTCGTTGCGCAGCTTGCGGCGGGCTTCGATGTCCTCGATCAGCTTGGTCAAGCCTTCCGCGTCGAAGCGATTCGACGGATTGAAGAATTCGAGGTCAGTCTGATCGAGATCGGTGATCGCGACCGACTCAAGCTCCAAGCCGTTCCGCTTCAATCCTTCCAGAGCGGATTCTTTCACGCGCGTGACGTATTCGCCGCGCCGCTCATGCATTTCTTCCATGGTCATTTCGGAGGCGACGGCGCGCAGCGCCGAAACGAGCTTGCCGGAGAGAAGCGCATCGAGCTCGGCGACATTCATGGTGCGGCGGCCGAGCGTGGCGGCGGCGATGGTCACCGCCTCGCGGGTCGGCGGCACGCGCACGTAGAACTCCAACTCGATGTCGACCCGCATCCGGTCCTTGGTGATGAGCGCGTCGTCGCGGTTGCGCACCACCTGCATGCGCAGCACGTTCATGTTGACCGGCGTGACTTCGTGAATGAACGGAAGCACGAAGGCGCCGCTGTTGATGACGACTTTTTCGCCGAACAGGCCGGTGCGCACGAAGGAGACTTCCTTCGATGAGCGGCGGTAGAGCCAGTTCACGAAATAGACGACGATCGCGATGACGATAACCGCGACAATCAGCCAGATGATGAGGCTGCCGAGAATGGCGACGGACATCTTACTCTCCTCCCGCCCGTAGGTGATTCCCGCGGGCCGCTCTTTAGTTCCTCTTGACCTTCTTGATGGCTTTGAACTTGGCAACTTGCGCCGATAGCGCGCGCTCGACCGGCAGGCGTTCCATGGACGAGGCGCCATAGAAGCCGTCACAGCTTTTGGCGCGCGCCAGCACGTATTCGGCATGCTCCGGCTCGGCGATCGGACCGCCGTGAACCAGAATCAGCGCTTGTGGATTGACCGCGAGCGCGGCCGCGGCCATCGCATCGGTCAGCGCCGGGCAATCCTCAAGCTTGGTCGCGGTCGCCGCGCCGATCGATCCGCCGACCGTAAGGCCAAAATGGCAGACCAGGATGTCGGCGCCGGCGCGCGCCATGGCTTCGGCTTCCGCAGGATTAAAGACATAAGGCGTCGTCAACAGATCGCGCGCATGCGCCTTGGCGATCATGTCGACTTCGCAGCCATAGCCCATGCCGGTTTCTTCGAGCCCGGCGCGGAAGCGGCCGTCGATCAGGCCCACGGTTGGGAAATTCTGCACGCCGCTGAAACCAAGGCGCACGATCTCGTCCAAAAAGACATCCATCTGCCGGAACGGGTCGGTGCCGCAGACACCGGCGAGCACCGGCGTGCGGGCGACGATCGGCAGCACTTCGCGCGCCATTTCGACGACGACCCCGTTGGCGTCGCCATACGGCATCATGCCGGCGAGCGAACCGCGGCCGGCCATGCGGTAGCGGCCGGAATTGTAGATGACGATGAGATCGGCGCCGCCGGCTTCTTCGTTCTTGGCGGAGATGCCCGTGCCTGCGCCGGCGCCGATGATTGGCTGGCCTTGCGCTTTCATGGCGCGAAAACGAGCGAGGATCTCGGAGCGTCGGATACGCGGCATGCCTTAACCTCTTGCGCGGCGCCGGGTGAACCGCGTGCCGAACAGGCGGCGGAACTCGGCGGCGATCTCCGCGGCGAAACGCGGATCGTTGATGTGTTCCGGCATGCGGATGAGGCGGCGCGCGCTGGTTTGCCGCACGGTCGCTTCCAGCGCGCGGAACAGCTCCGCATCCGCGGTCGGATCCGAAAATGGCCGGCCGGGAGAATCGAGCGCCGAAACGCCGCCTTCCGGCAGATAGAAACGCACCGGCCCATCCATGCGATTGAGCCGCTCGCCGATCCAGCGTCCGATGCGCGCGTTTTCTTCCGGCGTGGTGCGCATCAGCGTCACGGTCGGATTGTGAACCTGCAGCGTGCGGCCGCGATAGCGCTCCGGCACGGTTTCCATCGGTCCGAAATTGACCATATCGAGCGCGCCGCAGGAGCCGATATACGGTACGCGCATGCGCGCGATGGCGCCGAAGCGGTCTTCGGTGGCCGGCAGTACGCCGCCAAGCAGCAGGTCGCAGACTTCCGTGGTGGTGATGTCGAGGACGCCGACGAGCGCGCCGGAATCGACAAGCTTCTCCATCGACTGCCCGCCGACGCCGGTGGCGTGAAACACCAGGCACTCGAAATCTTCTTCCAGCGCGTCGACGATGGCGTCGACGCAAGGCGTCGTCACGCCGAACATCGTCAGCCCGATCGCCGGCTTGCCGCCGCTGCGCGTCGTCGGCCTGCGCTCGCGCTCGACGTTGGCGGCGCGCGCCCGCACCATGCCGACGATGGCGGCCGCGCCGTTGGCGAAAACCTGACGCGACACGGAATTGAGACCCGCAACGTCGGTGACCGAATAGAGCATCATGATGTCGGAAGGCCCGACATAAGGCGCGACATTGCCGGAAGCGACCGACGAAATCAGAACTTTCGGCACCCCGATCGGCAGCGCGCGCATCGCCGGCGCGACCAGCGACGAGCCGCCCGATCCACCGGCCGAGATCAACCCGCCGACCGGCTCGTGCCGCTTGATCCACGCCTCGAAGGCTTCCGCCATCGCGGTGATCGCCGCGCCGCGGTCGCCCGTGAACACAGCATTCGGTCCGCCGCGGTAATAGGCGGCGACATGATGCGGCGGCACGTCGGCAGGCGACGGTCCGCCTGACGTGGAAAGATCGACCAGGAGCACGCGCACGCCGGCACCCGCGATCTGGTCGCGAATGAAGCGCAGTTCGTCGCCTTTGGTGTCGAGCGTGCCGGCGACAATGACCGGCGCAACGCCGCCGCGATGGATCGGACGGATTTCCACGGCTGGAGCAACCTCAGTGGAGGTGGGCTCAGGCGTTGCGGTGTGCGTGCGCGCGGCCGCTTCGATTTGCGCCGCCGGTACGGGTTGCGACCAGCGCGTCGGCAAAATCGGGTTGGCGTTGTAGACGCGGATCGGGCCGCGCGGCTTCGACGGCCGCCGCTCGTCCTGCGGGCCGGGCGCTTGTGCTTCGGCTTCTTCGGGCGGCTCGGCCTGGCCATGCTGGCCGACCCCGAGCAACCTCTGCTGCAGTTCGCGATCGGCCTCGAGCCGCGCCGCCTCCATCAGTCGGTTGACCCGGCCGTTGATCATGATCGCGACTTTTTCGGCCACCGCGGTCGCGACGCCGATATTTTGCTCGACGACGAGCACGCCGATATCGCTCTCCTCGCCGAGATTGAGCAGGATTTGCTCGACCTGCTCGACGATCACCGGCGCGAGGCCCTCGGTCGGCTCGTCCATGATGAGAAGGTGCGGATTGAGCAGCAGCGCGCGCGAAATCGCCAGCATCTGCTGCTCGCCGCCGGAAAGCTGATTGCCGCGGTTGCTTCGCCGCTCGGCCAACCGCGGGAACGTGTCGTAGATGCGCGAGATCGTCCATTGGCCGCGGCCGTTGCCGCCGGCAAGCCGCAAATGTTCGTCGACCGTAACCGAGGGCCATAAGCGCCGGCCTTGCGGCACATAGCCGAGCCCAAGTCGCGCGATCTCGGCCGGCGTGCGGCCGATGAGTTCCTCGCCCATGAAACGGATCGAGCCGCTTGCCGCCGGCGTCAGCCCGACGATCGCTTTGCACAGCGTCGTCTTGCCCATGCCGTTGCGGCCGACCAGCGAAAGGACGCCGTGTTCGAGCGTCAGATCGACGCCTTGCAGCGCGTGGCTGCGGCCGTAGAAGACGTTCAGCCCTCTGATTTCCAGGAGATTGGCGGGACGGCGCTCAGGCATGGCCGCCTCCGAGATAAAGCTCCTGCACTTCCGGATCGGCTTCGATCTCGTGCGGCGCACCTTCCTTGAAGATGCGTCCGTTGTGCATCATCGTCACGCTCTCGACGACGCGCAGCGCGACGTCCATGTCGTGCTCGATGATGATGTAGCCGATATGAGCGGGCAGCGCGGTGAGGATGGCGACCAGATCGCCGCGCTCGGACGGCGACAGGCCGGCGGCCGGCTCATCGAAAAGGATAAAGCGCGGCGCGCCGGCAAGTGCCAGCGCGATTTCGAGCTGGCGCTGCTGGCCATGTGCCAGCTCACCGACCAGACGGTCGATGACCGACTCCAGATGGGCGAGCGAGATCAGATCGACGACGGATTGCATGATCGCATCGCGCACACTGGTGCGGATGAACGAGAAGCGCCCGCGCGAGACGCCGCGGCAGGCGAGATAGACGTTCTCGCGCACGGTGAGGCGGGAGAACAGGAGCGAGATCTGATAGGTGCGCCGCAAGCCCCTGCGGATGCGCTCGTGCGGCGGCAGCGTCGTCACGTCTTCGCCGAAGAAGCGCACGGTTCCTGCGGTGGGTGGAAAATCGCCGGTCACGCAGTTGAGCAGCGTCGTCTTGCCGGCGCCGTTCGAGCCGAGCACGGCGCGCCGCTCACCCGGCCGCACCGAAAGCGTGATATCGGTCAGCGCCGCGAGCGCTCCGAACATCCGGCTCACGCCGCGCAATTCGATCGCGTTGCCGGTACCGGCTGCGGCCATCCGTTCGGCGATCGAGCTCAATGGCCGCTCCTGTTGCCGCTGTTGTTGGAATTGCCGGAGCGCGAGGCGCGCTCGACGAGGCGGCGCCAAAGACCGATCATGCCGTCGGGCGAAAACAGCACAATGAGCAGGAAGCCGAGACCGATCAGCGTCTGGAACCGCCGCCCGTCGAGGCCAACGGCGACCAGCGCGTCAAGCGCAAAGGTGCGCAGAATCACGTAGATGATCGCGCCGACAAACGCGCCGATCGGATGTCCGAGCCCGCCGACCACGGCGATGACGAGAAGGTCGATAGTGGCCTCGATGCCGGCCGAGCCCGGCGAAATCTGATTGTTGAGCCACACCATCAGGATGCCGCCGATCGACGCGATCAGCGCGGCGAATGCGTAGGCGGCGACGCGGTGGGCGGTAACATTGTAGCCGATTGCCTCCATGCGGCGCGGATTATCGCGGACGCCTTGCAGCGCAAGTCCGAACGGCGCGCGAGAAATATAGACGACCGCGATGTAACTCAGCGCCGCAAAGAACAGGATCAGATAATAGAGCGGTAGCGGCTCTTTCCAGTTGACGCCGAAGGCGACCGGCGCCGGGATCGTGGTGAAACCCGCAAAACCGTTGAAGATCGGCCAGTTCTGCAAAGTGAGATAGAAAAACGCCGCGGCGATCGCGAGCGTGATCATGATCGTGTAGATGCCTTCGGTGCGCGACGAGAGCACGCCGGTCAGTGCGCCGAAGGCGACAGCGATGACGATTGCAATCGGGGCGGCGATCCACCACGGCCAGAACAGGCTGATGGCCGGAAGCGAGCTCACGCCGAACACGGTGATCATGTAGCCGGAGACTCCGGCGACGGTCATTTGCGCAAGGCTCACCATGCCGCCGTAACCAGCAAGGAACATCAGCGACAAGGCGATGATGCCGAGGATCATCGCCCAGCCGACGACCTGCACCAGAATGAAATTGCTGGCGACGGCGGGCAGAATGATGAGCACGATGCCGAGCAGAAGGATGGCGGCGTTGCGCGACACCCACTGCGAGAATGCTCCGCCGCGCTGCGCGTCGGTGATCTCGATCGGACCGGTTTCGGTGGTCTGCAAGAGCGCCATTGTCAGCGTCTCCCCAGCAGCCCCTGCGGCCGTACGGCCAGCACGATCACCATGATCACGAAGGTCGAGACGGTCGCGTAATTCTGGAAATAGGTTTGGCCGAATTGCTCGGCGAGCCCGATGATCAGCGCGCCGAGTGCGGCGCCGGGTATCGATCCCATCCCGCCCACAATCACCACCTGCAAGGACGCTAGCAAAAAGTGCGAATCCTCGCCGAGCGAAATTGATTGAAAGGTGCCACCGACAATGCCGGCCATTCCGGCAAGTCCCGCGCCGAACGCGAAGACCGCGACGAACAACCACTGCACCCGGTATCCCAGAACCGAGAGCATGTCGCGGTCATCGACGCCGGCACGGATCATGACGCCGATCCGGGTGCGATTGAGCGCGAGCCACATACCGATGCCGATCAGCACCGCCGCCGCGAAGATGACCAGCCGAACGAGCGGATATTGTAGAAAGACGGCCTCGCCGCTGGATTTGACCGCCACGACGATAGGGGTGGGAATCGGGCCCGACAGATAGTCGGGGGTATCGATCTGAATGGCGTTGCCGCCCCAGACCCAGACCATGAGGTCGGCGAAGACGATCGAAAGTCCAAGCGTTACCAACGTCTGGCGCAGGTCCTGCCCCTCCATCCGTCGAAAGATGAAGTACTGCATGGCGATGCCGACGATTGCGCAGCTGATAAACGCAATGACAAAGCTAAACAGCCACGAGTTGGTCCATTGCGTCGCCTCGTAGCCCATATAGCCGCCAAACAAATAGAGCGAGCCGTGGGCGAGGTTGACGTTGCGCATCAACCCGAAGATCAGGGTGAAGCCGGTGGCGACCAGAAAGTACAATCCGCCGAGCGTGGCTCCGTTGAACAGCGCGTTGATGAACAGCCGCTTTTTGCCGAACACGTCCTCAAAGCCCGCAGGCCATGGCGCGAGCACGAGCCACAGAAAGAAAATCACGGCAACGGCGATGACCAGCGCCCAGATGGGGTGACGCCCGATCCAGCGCCCAAGCGCGTCGCCACGCGCTACAGCCGGGCTGTCCTCGCTGACGGTCGTGGACACCACGTTTCCTCCGATTTTTGCCGGAAACCTACCCAAACGGGAGGATGCCGGCATGCTCGGCAGTCTGATTTTCTCAATTCTTCTGTTTGGATGACTGCCGTTACCGACCCGCCGCTTTTTTCACTCCGGACGCGCGCCGGAGCGGGGCCGATTATTGTTTACGCGTAAGGCTTTAGGCGCCTGCTATTCGCTCACGACCCGCGCGATGGTTCGGTATTGCGTCGGCGCAATGCCAACATTGGCTGAAAAGAAATGGGTAAAATGGCTTTGCGACGAGAAACCCAGCTCGAAGCCGATGTCGGTGACCGAAGCTTGCGAGCCCATGAGCCGATCGAGCGCGCGCTCGATCCGCATGGTGTTGGCATAAAGCGCCGGGGTCACGCCGGTATTCTCGCGGAAAAGCTTGAAGAAATGCGGACGCGATAGGCCGGCATCGCGCGCGACATTGTCGAGTTCGACGCCTTCGGTGATGCAGTCATCGAGAATCCGCAACGACTTCCGCACGCGAAAATCGATCGGTTGCGGCGGTCGCGCCGCCAGGTTCAGCCGGCTTCCGGCTCTCCAGGACTCGTCGAAACTCGCATCAAACAACTGATTCAAATAGCGATTGACGATGCGATAGCTGGCGTTCGTCACCAGCGTGTGGGCAAGGCTCGCGCAAATGGAACGAATGGTCGTTCCCACTCGCAGGAGGTTGCCGCCAAACCGAAGACTGCCGCGGCCCTCCTGATCCCGATCGAGCCAGCTTTCGCAAATATAAGCCACCAGAAAGACCGATGGCTGATCGCCCGAGCAGGGCTGAAACGAATGAGGCTGCCAGGGGTTGATGGCGACGCCCGCCGTCTGGTCGACAAGATGGGGGACGTCCTCGATGGTAATGATCGCCGGCGGCCCGCTGAGAAGGAAGGTGAGATGACCCTCGCGATGCGCATGCGTGCGCATCGGCTTGTCCAGCCGATAGACGGTTACGCGGCCAAACGATCCATGACAGACCGCTAACGCGGTGCTCATGGGCGCCTCCCAACGTGCAGCTTGTTGTTTTGTCGGATTAAACGACGGCTCCGCGCCGTTGACAAGTGACGTTCCGCGGTTTGGCTCAGGGCGGTTGTGCCACCTTTCGTCGCGCGGTTAACGGAAGAATCAGACTAGCAGACACGGTATCGAGCGCGCCGTGCGGGCCGGTCAGGCTTGTCCCGCCAGTCCGCTCGCTGCTACGATTTGCGGCCGGTCGGAGCGGGAGGACGCGGCTTTTTGTCCTCCCGAGACGCACAAGCGCTTTCGACCGGCAAAACGACACCGTCTAACGGCGTTCGGGCATCAGGAGGAAACCCAATGTACAAGGGTATTGGATTAACAGTCGCGGTCGCGATGACTGCGGTCGTCGGCACCGGGGCGGCCAACGCCGCCGACAAGCTCAAAGTAGGGGTCACAGCAACACTTGAGGGCACCTACACCGTTCTCGGTGAGGACGGCATGCGCGGCTATGAGCTCGCGGTTCAGGCGCACGGCGGCAAGGCCGGCGGCAAGGAAATCGAAACCATTGTCGGCGCGACCGATGCCAGCCCGGATTCGGCTGTGCGTGCCGCCAAAAAACTGGTCGAACAGGACAAGGTCGACATTCTGATCTCGCCGCTGTCGGGTTCGGAGGGCATCGCGATCCGCGATTACTCGAAGACCCAGCCGCAGATCACCGTCATGAATGCGGCGTCCGGCGCGCTCGAGACGACCTATGGAGATCCATCAGCCGGCATCACGCCGTCGCCGACCTTCTATCGCACCAACATGGACGGCGCCCAGTGGCAAGCCGGCCTCGGCGACTATGCCTACAATGTGAAGGGCTACAAGAAAATCGCGGTCGTCGGCGAAGATTATTCCTTCGTCTATACGCAGGTGATGGGGCTGACGGTCGAGTACTGCAAGGCCGGCGGCGAAATCACCAAGCGCTTCTGGGTCCCGCTCGGCACCAAGGACTTCGCTTCGGTCATCTCATCGCTGCCGGATGACGTCGACGCCATCTATCTCGGCCTCGGCGGCGCCGACGCGGTGAACTTCCTCAATCAGTATCAGCAGGCCGGCGGTCATGCCCATCTGCTTGGCGGCTCGATCATGGTCGACCAGACCGTGCTGTCGTCGAAAGGCAAGGCCAAGGAAGCGCTGATCGGCACGGTCGCGGCGAGCGGCATGGCCGACAACGACCCCAACCCGAAATGGCAAGCGTTCGTAAAAGCCTACCAGGCGCACCCGAAGACCGGCTACTTCAAGAACGCCTTCGCCAGCCCGTCGTTGCTCGCCATCAACTACTACAACTCGGCCGATGCGGTGTTTAACACGCTCGACGCGGTCAAGGGCGATCTCTCGGACGGCAACAAGAAATTCCGCGAAGTGCTGAACAAGATCGTGCTCGACGCGCCGAACGGAAAGATTACGCTCGACGAGAACCGCCAGGCGATCGGCACGAACTTCGTGACCGAAGTCGTGAAGGACGAGAAGGGCGATCTCATCAGCAAGGTCGTGAAGACCATCCCCAACGTCCAGGAGCGGCTCGGCTTCTCCAAGGCGGCCTTCGACAAATTCGTTCCGCCCGGCCGCGACAATCCGCCCTGCAAGAAGACCTACGAATAACGGCGGATAAATCTAAGAGGCGTCAACATGGAAGGGCCGGCGCAAGCCGGCCCTTCTGATTTTGAAGCGAGATCAGAGGTTCCTCGGATCATGCTGCGGAACGGCTGCAATGCGCCTCGAGCCGATAGCCGTCGGGATCGATGACAAAGGCCGCATAGTAATCGGGACTGTAATCCGCGCGCAGGCCAGGCGCGCCGTTGTCGCGCCCGCCGTTGCTCAATGCCGCCGCGTGGAATGCCTCGATGCTGCGCGGCGTGGGCGCGACAAAGCAAAAATGCAGACCCGATTTCAGGTCGGCGGGCACCGGGCGATCCGTGCTGGACATCCAGAGCGTAACTGCGTCCTTGCCATAGCCCAACGATCCTTCGCCTTCGCTGAGACATTTGTAACCGAGCGGCTTGAGCGCCGCGTCGTAGAAGCGCTTGGTCCGCGCGATATCGCGCACTCCAATGGAGACGTGGTCGATCATCATCTGCTCCTTGCGGTGAAAAGATAACGAGACGCTATGAGGTGCGGCGCGCCAAAAATTCGGCCTGCAGCTGCCAGCTCTTGCCGTCGTCGCGCGAGCGCTCGCCGAGCCAACGAAACGAGGCTGGCGTTATTTCGGTGAAGCTCCAGCGCACGGCTTCGCCGGCATCGTTTTTGCCGAGCTGAACGATGTCGCTGCCTTGTGCCCGCCCGATCTGGCGGGTGTAGAATTGTCGGAGCGGATCGCTCCAGAGGATGTGCCAGGCATCGATGTTGGGGTCATAGACGCGCAGCGTGGTGCCATGAAAGACACCCGGCAGGATCCAGACGTCTTGAATGGCGCGTCCCTCCAGCACCCAGCCGAAATGGATCTCGCCCGGGCCTCGATGCGTGCCGCCGTCGTCCAGATGGACCGTCGCGTCCATGGTCCAACGGCCGATCAGCCAACCATAGAGATTCATTTTGTCGGCGCGGTCGGCGGCCGGCTTGGCGCTGGCAAGGGCCTCGATAAAGGAACGTGCGGTCATGTTGCCGCTCTTTTGCTGTTGCAACCTCGCGGCCTTTTCCTAAATGGTGCTGAGCCGCCCCGGCTTGGGAAAAATTGCTAATCTTCATCATGGCTCTGGCATCGCGAGTTTTGGCTTCCGGACCCGGCTGGCGCGTCCAGGATGTGATCTGCACCTCCGGGCCGCATGATCCTCCGTTCGAGGAGCGGCACGACGGCGTGTGCATCGCCGCCGTTACCGGAGGAACTTTTCGCTATCGCTCGTCACTAGGCTCGGCCGTGCTTGCCCCCGGAGCCTTGCTGCTAGGCAATGACTGCCATTGCTTTGAATGCAGTCACGACCACGGCGTTGGCGATCGCTGCCTGTCGTTCCGACTGGCGCCGGAATTTCTGGAAACGGTGGTCAGCAGTGTTCCGGGTGCGCGCCGCGCGTTCTTTTCTGTTCCGCGGCTGCCGCCGCATGACAGATTATTGCCGGTGATCGCGGCGGCCGAAGCCGCTCGCGACGATGGCGATGCCGCGGCGTTCGAGGAATTGGCGCTGCGCATCGCCGGTGCCGTTTCCGGATCGCTCAATGAGAGCAAAACCCGTCCGCCCGCGCCGGGTGTCCGCGATGAACGGCGGATCAGCGTCGTGTTGCGTTACATCGAGTCACGCGTTGATGGGCCATTGTCGATCGCGGAACTGGCGCACGTTGCCGCGATGAGTCCTTATCACTTCTTGCGCACTTTCCGCGCGCTGGTAGGAATGACGCCGCATCAATTCATTCTGCACACGCGGATGAAACGCGCGGCGGTTTCCTTGCGGCGAATGCACGAAAACATTTCGGAGATCGCTTTCACCGCCGGTTTCGGCGACCTGTCCACCTTCAACCGCCGCTTCCAGCGAATTTTCGGATTGAGCCCGAGCGCGTTTCGAGCGCAGTCGCAATAAGATTCATGCGTCAGACGACGCCGCGCTCACTCCAAATAATCGTAGACCACCTTGCCGAGGCCGAGCGTCAGGTCTGCAATAATGTGCGTCGCCGAGATGACTTCGAGCACCGGCAGCTCGGCGACCGGCGCCAGCGCATGCGGATGAAGCTCAAGCGCGCCGGGCCCGGTCCAGGCCCCCTTCAGGTCGATATCCTCAAGGTAGTACTCGACCAGTTCGCAGATGCGCGCTGTGCCGTCGACATGGGGAATGATTTTCAGGAGATAGTTCGGAGCCTTGAGCGAGGCCGTAATCGCCGCGGGGTCAAGCGACTTGTGCTTATAGCCCATCGTGCCGGTAGCGACCCGCACCGGGCCGTAGTCGAGGGTGCCGACCAGCTGGTCGATCTCGGCGCGCAGTGTCGGCTGCGCCAGCTTCTTGGGAAAGCCCCACAGCTCGCGTCCGCCGGCGATCGGCGGCTCGTCGTTGAGGAACATGCAGTGCGAATAGCCGCCTTTGCGGCCACGGAATGAGACTGGAATGACTTGTCCGGTCTCGGTGTAGTCGCCGAAGCCGGTCGAATCCGGCATGCGAATGAACTCGTATTTGACGATGGGCTCATCGATCTCGAGGGGCTCGGGCACCAGCGCGCGCAGCCTAACCGGGTCCGTCCGGTAGGCGATGACGAGAAATTCGCGGTCGCGAAAGCGGTATGGTCCCGGCGGATAAGCCGGACTGGTGAGTGGCATGGCAAAAGCGCGCTTGCGCACATCATCTTCTTTCATGACGTCCTCTCGGTTTTGACTAGACCCTGATCCAATTCAGTTGATCGGATCACGGTCTAGATTCTTCGTTTTGAGCATGATCTTGTCCGAAAACCGGTTTCCACTTTTCGGGATCATGCTCTGGAGCACAATCGTTTTCAGATTGGATTGATTGGCGCCTGGCTCTTTGGTGGAGCATGATCTTTTCGGAAAACCGGTTTCCACTTTTCCGGATCATGCTCTGGTGCATTACGTATCGCCGGCCGCGGCTTACTCGCGCGGGTGTTCGGCAATGTCGAAGATGAAGACGCCCTCGGGTGAACGTGGACGCTCCAGCACTTCCGGATGCGAAAGCGTCTGTACCGTGTCGTCGTAACCGGCACGCCAATGATCCACCATGCTCTGGCGCGAGAACTCATAGTCCTTTAAATCGCCCTCATAGCCCTTGGCGTGATAGATGAGGTGGATCAGGTTCCAGACTTTGCGTTCGGAAAACGGCCGCAGCAGCGCGATTTCCGGCTCGTTTGCCAATTCGGGTGGCAGCTTCTTCAAGAGGTCGGCGACGGAATTGCGAAGCGTCTGCATCTCCATGAAGCGCGTCGAAGCCGCGCGGGTTCGGCTCGAATACATGATTTCTTTTTGCCGCGTGTTCACGCAAGCCATGTTGTGGGGAAGATCGCCGCGCGACGGCCAGAGATCGACCTGGAAGACCAAGGTGTCCCGTTGCGGGCGGCCGTCGACCACCCAGCGCAGCGGCGTGTTTGAGACAAGCCCGCCGTCCCAATAATATTCGCCGTCGACCTCGACGGCCGCAAATGCCGGCGGCAGCGCGCCGCTTGCCATGATGTGTTCGGGGCGGATGCGGTCCTTGGTCGTGTCGAAAAAAACGAAATTGCCGGTCTGCACATTGACGGCGCCGACGCTCAAGCGCGTGGGTCCGTCATTGATGCGATCGAAATCGATCAGGCGCTCCAGCGTTTCCTTGAGCGCGCTTGTGTCGTAGTAACTCGTCGCCCGCACTGAACTGCCAGGCCAGAACCAGGGCGTCACCGGCCGCAGCGCGAAAAAGCCGGGCGTGCCGTTCCAGAGCACGCGCCCGGCCGCCCATTGATTGAGCAGGCCGCGCGACGCATCGAAGTTCAGCGCCGGTAGCAAATTGCTGGCGAATGTCCAAAAATCGGATGGCTGCGGCGCCAATGAGGCGCTGGCTTCCGCTTCCGCCAGCCACGCAGCCGGTGGATGCCAATCCACGAAGGGCTGCGTGACGCTCTCCCAGAACTCCCGCAGTTTCTCGACGCGTACGCCCGGGGGATTGCCCGCAATGATGGCGGAATTGAAAGCGCCGATCGATATGCCGGAAATCCAGTCGGGATCGAGGCCTGCCTCATCAAGCGCTTGATAGACGCCAGCCTGATAAGCTCCGAGCGCGCCGCCGCCCTGCAGGACGAGCGCAATGCATTCGAACGGAGGACGATTGCGCACCGGATGCGGACGCGCGTCGCTCGCTTTGGTCATTTCACCCGCCGACACAGCCCAAAGATGAAGCTGCGCCCCATATTGGCCGCGCTATGCTGCAAATCTATAACACAGCACGCACGGTTGGCGCAGCTTGCCGTGCGGAATGAGAACTGAAAGATTAATCAGCGGCCATAAGTCGCCGTGAGGCTTGCTTTCGCCTTGCTGTGGAAATGCAATTCGAAGCCGACGACCGCGGCCGACACATTGTGGTCCTTGGCGAATTGCAGCTTGTCCTCGTCGACCGCATAGACCGTAAAGATGTAATGATGCGGCTTGTCGCCTTGCGGCGGGCACGGACCGCCATAACCATCGGTGCCGAAGTCAGTGCGGCTCTGGATGGCGCCCTTGGGCATGAGCTTCTTTTTCACGTCGCCCGCGCCCACCGGGATCGAAGTGGTGGAGGCGGGAATGTTGAACACGACCCAATGCCAGAAGCCGCTGCCGGTCGGCGCGTCCGGATCGTACACCGTGATGGCAAAGCTTTTGGTATCGCTCGGCGCTCCGCTCCAGCTCAGAGACGGGGAAATGTTGCCGCCCTTGCAGCCGAAGACGTTCGCCACCTGAGCGTCCTTGATGGTCGAGCCGTCGGCCACCTCGGCGCTGGTCAGCGTCATGTTTTGTGCACGGGCCGCCGGCGCGCTCAATCCGCCGAATGCCACGACAACTGCTGCCGCTGCTAATATCTTATACATCACGCGCTCCTTGGTTGTGGGAAAGCTGACGCTACCACGGCGAGAGGAAACTCTTCGCCCAAACCTTAGTCGCATGCGAACAATGCCGGCATGCACAGAGCGCAAATCGGCTTAGAGCATGATCCGGAAAAGTGGACACCGGTTTTCCGAAAAAGATCATGCTCAAACACGAAGCTCTAGCGCGGAATTTCCCTTCCGCCGGTCACGCCGCCATCGATCGTCAAGAATCGCGCCGGTCGTGTAGCCGGATAGCGGAGAGGCAAGGAAGACGACGGCCGCGGCTATTTCGTCCGGCGTCGCCGGGCGGCCGAACGGGAGTGTCCCGAGTGCTTCCTGCCAGCGATCGGGATTGCCGTACCGCTCCTGCGCTTTCGCGCGCGCCAGTCGTTCGTAACGTTCGGTGGCACATGCCCCCGGGTTGACCCCCACCACGCGCACGCCGACTTTGTGACTGTTCGAGCCGAGCGATTTGGTGAAGGCCGCCATGGCGGCGTTGCCGACGCCGCCGGCGATGTAGCTCGGATCAAGCAGATCGCCGCCGATGCCGGTCAAATTGACGATCACGCCGCTGCGCCGCGCCTTCATGCGGCCGAAATATTCGCGACTGAGATTGATGTAGTTGAACACTTTGGTGTCCCAGCCGGCGCGCCAGCGGTCTTCCCCAATTGCCTCCAGCGAGCCTGAGGGAACGTCGCCGGCATTGTTGACGAGAATATCGACATCGCCGCAGGTCTCGGCGACGCGCTGTGCGGATCCGCGTTGCGCGAGGTCTACGGCGAACGTGCTGACCTTGACTGGGAATTGTTGGCGAAGCGCATTGGCGGCTTCGTCCAGTGTCTCCTGTGTGCGTGCGACCAGATGAAGATGACAGCCTTCCGAGGCGAAACGATGCGCGATGGCGCGGCCCAGTCCCTTTGAACCGCCGGTGATCAGCACGATCTTGTCTTTCAGATTAAGGTCCATGGGTCACCTCCGCTCGTGCGCACGTGAGCTGTGGCCTCTTCACCCCGCACTTTGGCCGACCGCGGTCGGAATGACCGGTAGCAAAAGATGCGAGGGATGGGCTGCGTCGTGATAGATGCGATGCACCACCGTGCGGCTGGAGCAGACGTGATAGGGAATATATTCGACATTGGTGGCGCCGAGAACGCCGGTCGAGAGATCGAGGCTGGTGATTTCGACGCAAATGCGATGGCCTTTGCGGAAGAGGTTCGCCATCGCGAAAATCTCGATCGCATATTCTTCGATCTTGCCCGGCGTCACCTTTTGCCGCGCCTGGCGCGTCAGCTTGTGCCAGGGCTTCCACGGCTTTGAACGCGCAGGATCGAGCGCGCGGTTGGACGCCTTGAGCCAGCCGCGGGTCAATTCGCGTTCCGGCAGGTCGGTTGGAATTTCGCGCTCGCCCTCGCGCGCAGTGCGCACCGTCGGATCGGGTCCGACATCTTTCAGAACGATGATCCAGTTGGTGTCGTCGCCGTCGATCGAAGCAAAAAGCTTGAGAACGCTCGGTCCCGCCACCAGCAGGTCGTGCGGCAACGGATCGGTCAGGAAGCGAAGCTTGGCGATGCGGTTGGTCTGTGTCGGCGGCATCTGCGCGAACACGTCGGGCGGAACATAGTTGTCCACGCTAGAGGCGACATAAGGGTCGGGCGTCAGCCGCTCCCAGCTTGCGAGATAAAGCTTCGTCCACCGCGTTTCCGGCAGCGGCCAATCGGCCCCATGGCGCCATTGATTGGCGCCCATCACCCAATAGCTGACCGGCGGCTCCTTCATGACGCCGTTGTCGCGACCCTTAAGCCAGTGATCGTACCAGCGCAGCATCTCGCCGCGGAGCGCGCGCAGCGGCCGGTCGGGATGCGCCGGGCCGGTCAGCACCATTTTCTTAGGAGCGGCGATCTTGCTGAAATAGGTTTGCGCGCCCGCGAGGTGCGTTTTGTACGTGTAACCGTACCAGCCGGCGCCGGTGTAAGTCGGCACGGTGATTTTGGGAAATTCCGCTTCGGCCTCGACGATTGTTTTCTCGTCGTCGTATGGGTCGATCAGCACATCGAAATAGCGCGGCATGTGTTGTCCGCGCTGGACCAGCACATTGTGCAAGTGCGGATACATCCGGATATCCGGATCGGCCATGGCCTCGCGCCACTTCTCTTCCTTGTCAGGCGGCAAGGCGCCGGGCGCGCCACGGGTCGTGTGAACGGAAGAAAAATGGTCCATCAAATAGCGGAAGGCATGAAGCACGCCGCCCGGATATTCCTCGCGGAAGCCGCCGAACTTGCCGTACGCGCCGCGCGGGTCGTAGGGAAAGATTGCCTTGAGCTTTGGCGGCTGCTGGCGCGCGGCGTGAAATTGCTCGGAAGCGAACGCGCCGATGCCGATCATACCGATATTGCCGTCGCACCAGGGCTGTTGCGCAATCCACGCGATCACGTCGTAGCTGTCCCATTCGCGCGAGCCGCCGTCGCCCGATTTGAGATAGCCGCGCGGCGAGCCGATCACATGCACATAGCCGCGCGATACGAAGAACTCCGTATCGCCGGCTTCCGCGTGACCGAGCCACAGGCTTGACCACGAGGGTTGCGGCGGGAAAGTGTGCGGATATTCGTTGCCTTGCAGCTCCTTGGAATGAACGCCGAAGGCCAGCAGCACGGGAAAGCGGCCGGGAGCGTCAGGACGATAGACATCGACCACGACGTTGACCCCGTCGCGCATCGGCACCGCGATGTCTTTGTCGCAGACGATCCGGGCATGCTCGGCCGGCCGTTCATAGTCCGACGGCGGCTGGTGGCCTGACGGAAAAAGCTCTTCGGCAGCGCGGGTGTCGTTGTCTTTCATTCCGAACTCGCCCGATATGTCGGCGCCGTGTCACTTGCCGCCGACCATGACGCACATCAACAGCGCCGGCTCGTGGCCGGTATTGACCCAGGAGTGATTGGTGGCGCGCTGTACCACTGCGTCGAACGGCTTGAGCTTGATCGGCTCGCCCTCATCGAGCAGGAGCGAAATCTCGCCCGACAGAAGCACGATGTAGTCGATCGTCGCTGTCGCGTGCATCATCGGATGGCGGCTGGTATCTGCGCGCGCCGCCGGATCGCCGACCTCCTTGAAGAACCAGTCCTGCAGGGCCGCGACGTCGGCCGGCTTCATGTTCGGATCGTCGGGCGGGATGGTAAAGAGGCGAAACATCGTGCCGCCCGGCTGCGGATAGAATTTCATCGGCGAGCGGCCGAACGAAAGGTCGTGGGGCGATTGGCCGGGCTTGGTCTGCCAGAAATCGAAATTTCCTGGGCCGGTCAGGGGCGCATGAACGTCTTCGGCCACGACGGATTTCCCGGCCTTGTTGGTGCCGGTGATGATGACGCGATGCGATTGCGACATTCGCCGCTCCTCAAGGAACGATCACGACATTGGTAAAGCCGCCGTCGCGGAATTGCGAGCCGTCGAGCGCGCGGTTCACCTCGCTCAGCGGCACGCGCACATGCTCGAACACCGAAAGGTCGAGCGTGCCGGTCTGCGCCATGGCTGCGAGCGCATCGCCGTCCTCGACGCTGAACCAGTTGCTGCCGATGAATTCGATCTGGTTGTCCATCATCCAGTGCACGTCCATCACGGTCTTCTCGCCGACGCCGCCGATATTGATCGCCTTGCCGCCGCGGCGCAGTGCATAGATCGCATTCATCAGCAGCGTTCCGGATGTGCCGGGGCCGAGACAATCGATGACCGCATCGACGCCATGCCCGCCGGTAAAGCCGCGCGCCCAGTCGGCGACCGATTGGCCGTCGGCTTCCGCCAAAGTCTCAATGCGGTTCGGCGCCAGCGCCTTGACGCGTGCGAGACGCTTGCGATCGCGCGCAGTGCCGAGAATGCGGGTGACGCCGCGGGCAAGCGCGGTGAGCGTGGCGCCGAGACCGAGCGTTCCGGTCAGTCCGTTGATCAGGATCGTCTTGCCGGGGCCGGCACCCGCTTTGCGCAAAGCCGCATAGGCCGTGCCGATATAGCCAAAGCGCGCCGCTTCTTCGAACGACACATTGTCGGAGAGCGGCACCAGGTTGTGCTGCGGCGCGGTGATGTATTCGCACATGCCGCCATACGGATACGCGTCAAACTGTTTTTGCGCATCCGGACCGAAGCCGAAATAGCCGCGGAATGTGTAGTTAGTGCAATTCATGGTGTCGTCGGCACGGCAGGCCGGACAGGAGCCGCAGAACAATCCGGGCGTGACATAAACCCGGTCGCCCTTGCGGAAGTTTTGCACCTGATCGCCGACTGAGGCGACGACACCGGCGACATCCAATCCGAAGATCGCCGGCAGCTTGGGCAGCGGCAATTCCGGAAACCATGTCTGCCAATGCGTGAGAACGTTGATCAGATTTGGCACTACGCCGCACGCCTTGACGGCGACCAGCACGTCAGTTGGCCGCGGTGTCGGCACCGGCACCTGCTCAAGCCGCATCGGCTCGCCAATCTTATGGAGCTTGGCCGCAAGCATCGTGGTCACGCGAGTCCCTCCCTTGCGCGAGCGGCAGGTGTCGGATCAGCCACCGCCCGTCGTTCTATTTGGTCCTGCACGTCGCACGCGTGCGTTCCGGCAGATGAGGCCGAGCGCACAACTGGACAGGAGTAACTGCCGAGGTCTATATACAGACCGACCGGCCGGTAGGTAAAGAGCTTTGCGCGAAGTGGCCCGGCCTGAGCCCGTGTTCATCGCTGGGCCGAAAGAGATTTTTTCGACATGCCAACGAAGCCGCAGGAGATCGGTCGGGTCGAGGAGGTGGTTGAAGTCGCGCTGCGGCTTTTTCTCGAGCGCGGCTATGACAACACGCCGATGTCGCTCCTTGCCAAGCGGCTTGGGTTGACCAAGGCCGGCATCTATCACCACTTCGCCAGCAAGGAGGATCTGCTCTTTCTCGTCCACCAGACCGCAATGGGGCGAGGGCTCAAGCCGGTTTTCGACGCCGCGGCGCGCGAGACCGATCCGCAGCAGCGGCTGCGGGTCTTTTTGCATGAGCACGCGCGCATGCTGGCGCTCGACCCGGCGGCGATGCTCCTGATCCGCGAAGCGCGCCGGCTGTCGCCGAAGCATTTGCAGGACATCAAGAAGACCTGGCGCCGCGGCTTCGACATCGTGCGCGATGCGATCACGGAGCTGCAACACCAGGGGCGCTGTCGTGCCGATGTCGAACCGACATTCGCGGCCTTTGCCGGCATCGGGATGGCGAGTTGGATTGCCTATTGGTTCGACCCGACGCGACCGGAGAGCGCAGAGGCCGTGGCCAAAACAATGGCCGACATTTTCATTGCCGGACTTTCGGCCGAACCGGTTCAGCGGTCTCGCCCCGCCAAAAACGATGCGGCGGTCGCAACAGCGAACCGTCAGCGAAGCTTGGTCGCGACTAACGGAGCCGGCCGCCAAGCGAAGCGCCGCGCGTAAGTAACTGCTGCGGTTTCCGTATCGGGGAGAGGATATGGATTTCGAATATTCGTCTGAGCAGAAACTCCTCTGGGAAAGCGTCCACAAGCTCATGCAGCGGGTGGCGACGCCCGAGTATCTGCGCCGGTTGGATCGCGAGCGGCTTTATCCGTATGAACTCTACGATGCTTGGGTCGAGGCCGGATTGTTCGCCTTGCCGTTCGCCGAGGAATATGGCGGCGCCGGCGGCAGCGTGGTCGACCTTGCCATCGTCTCCGAAGAGCTCGGCCGCTACAGCGCCGACGCGGTGATGGCGTTTGGCGGCAGTATTTTTTGCGCCCTCAACGTGGCGCGCAAAGGCTCCGAAGAACAGAAGCACTATTGGCTGCCCAAGCTGATGTCCGGCGAGATCCGCATGTCCATTTCCATGTCGGAGCCGGATGCCGGCTCAGATGTGGGAGCCATGCGCACGCAAGCGCGGCGCGACGGCAACGAATATGTCCTCAGCGGCCAAAAGATCTGGGCGACTGCGGCCGGCGCGCGAAACAATGTGATCAACGTCTATGTGAAGACCGATCCGAACGCGCATTACCGGCAAGGCCTGTCGCTGTTTCTGGTCGACAACGACACGCCCGGTCTCGAAATCCGCAGGCTCGACATGCTGGGCCGTCGGTCGGTCGGCACCTATGAGCTCTTCTTCAACGATGCGCGTATCGCGCCCGACCGGCTCATCGGCGGCGAGAACAAAGGCTGGGATTGCATCCTGTCCGGCCTGCAGGCCGAGCGCGTCGTGGCCGCGGCCTGCGATTGCGGCAGCGCACGCGGCGCCCTCGATATGGCGGTGAACTATGCCAAGGAGCGAAAGCAATTCGGCCGGCCAATCGGAAGTTTTCAAGCGATCGCCCACATGCTCGCCGACCTGGAGGCGCAGGTTGAAGCCGCGTGGGCGCTGACGCTGAAAGCCGCCTGGCGCGTCAGCCGCGGCGAGGACGCGCTCAAGGAGATCACGATGGCAAAGCTGCTCGCCGCCGAGACCTATGTGAAAACAACCGAGGTCGGCATGCAGGTGATGGGCGGCTACGGCTACAACATGGAGTTCGACATGCAGCGGCATTTCCGCGATGCGCGCGCTGCAACGATTGCGGCGGGCACCTCCCAGATCCAGCGCAATCTGATCGCCGGCCAGATGGGCCTCAAAGTCCAGTAAGGCGTTCAACACCTCATGAGTATCGGTCTGCCGCTGACGATTCCGAATTCGTTTGCACGAACCGCGCGATGGTTCGGCAATGGCGAAGCGGTGGTCGATTCGGTGACGCGGCTGACCTACGCCGAGCTTGATCTTCTCTCGCGCCGGGCGGCGGCACTGTTTGCGTCGCTGGGCGCCGTACCCGGCGAGCCGCTTGCACTGCTCTGCCCGCCGAGCGCGATCTATCTCGTTGCTTGGCTCGGCGCTGTGCGTTTGGGTGCGCTGCCGATGGCGCTGCACACCCGTGAATCCGCCGCTACGCTCGCCGCGGTCTGCCGCAAAATGGGCCCGCGCTTGCTTGTCTATGATGCTTCGATGGAGCATTTGGCGGCCGGCATCGCCGCCGCCTACACGCAGCTAACGGCCTGTGTCGAGGCACTATCGGCCGTGCCGCCGAAACGCACCGGAACGTTTTCTCCGGCGGCGTCGATTCCCGGCGACCTTAGCAAGGCACGTGCCGATATCGCACCAGCCCACCCGGCCGAGAACGATCCGGCGGTGATTGTCCTTTCGTCGGGAACGACATCGATCCCGAAGGGCGTCGTGCACACCCATCGCAGTTTCATCGAGAATGCGCGCACCAATCTTTATCTCTATCAGGGACTGTTGCCGCGCGACCGGTCGGTAGTGCCGCTGAGCACCGCCTTCATCGGTTGCTACAACGGCTGGTTTCCGTTTCTCAACGCCGGCGCCTGCACCATTTTCATGGAGCATTTCGACCTCGGCGATCTGGTGCAGCGCGTCACCAAAGAGCGCGCGACCCACGTTTTCCTGACGCCCACGCTCTGGCGCCGGCTTCTGAATTCCGACCAACAAGGCGCGGATTTCAGCTCCGTGCGCTTGATCGGCTTTGCTGCCGAACCCATGGATGCGCCGACCTTGAAACGCCTCCGCGAAAAGATCAGCCCGAACGCCGTGCAGATGTATGGCTCGACCGAGACCGGCGCTGCCGGCAGTTGCATCACCGCCGAGGAAATGATCGGGGACCGGCTGGTGAGTGTCGGGAGGCCTCTGCTCAATGGCGACTTGCGGGTGGTCGTGCCGGGAGGCGGCCCGGCCGATGAGGTGCCGCCCGGCGAGGTCGGCGAAATTCTGATCTCCAGTCCTTCACTTGCCGCCGGCATCTGGCGCGATCCGGAAGCGACCGCCGCGAGCTTTATCGTCGATGGCGACAGGCGCTGGTGGCGATCGCGCGATCTCGGCCGCATCGACGCCGGCGGCTATCTCTATCTGGAAGGCCGGCGCGACGACATGATCATTTCCGGCGGCATCAACATCATGCCGGCGCGAGTCGAGGAAGTCCTGCTTGCCCATCGCGGCGTCGCTGAATGCGCCGTGGTGGGTGTGCCGGATCCGGAATGGGGCGAGCGGGTGCAGGCCTTTATCGTGCGCGCCGATCCGGCGCTCGACGCAAAAATGCTCGAGCAGCATGTCCGCGCCAGCGACTTGTCGGCTTATCAGCGGCCGCGGACCTACACGTTTGTCGCGGAACTGCCGCGCACGTCGACCAACAAGGTGCTCCGGCGCGCGCTGCGCGAAACCGTGCTGCGGGCCACAGCCAATTCGGACAATCCATCCCTTCAATCTCAATCGACAGGAAGCAAATGAGCGAGACGGAAAAAATTCTTTTGGTCGAGCGCCAGGGCCCGATTGCGATCGTCACTCTCAACCGTCCCGCCAAGCGCAATGCGCTGAGCGAAAAACTCTGGAGCGAGCTCAAAACCACGTTCGAGAATTTCGAGCCCGACGTGCGCTGCGTCGTGCTTGCCGGCGCCGGCAAGCATTTCTGCGCCGGGCTCGATTTGTCCGAGCACCGGCATCGCGAGGCGTTCGACAGCATTTTCATGTCGCGCTTTGCGCATGCCACCCTCGACGCCATTCAGTTCGGCGGCCGGCCGGTGGTGACAGCGATGCAAGGTGCCGTGATCGGCGGCGGGCTGGAGGTCGCCACCGCAACGCATGTGCGCGTCGCCGATCCGACCACCTTCTACCAATTGCCGGAAGGCCGCCGCGGCTTTTATGTCGGCGGCGGCGCGAGCGTGCGGGTCGCCAAGATCATCGGCTCGGGCCGTATGGTTGAAATGATGCTCACCGGCCGTACGCTGGATGCCGCAGCCGGCGAGCGGCTCGGCCTCTCGCACTATCTTGTCGAACCGGGAAAGACGTTGGAGAAAGCGATCGAGCTTGCCAGCACCATCGCCAAGAATGCGCGCATCCCGAATTATTTGATCGTGCAGGCCATCCCGCGCATCGAAGACATGTCGGCCTCCGACGGGCTGTGGACCGAAAGCGTCGCGCAAGCGGTCAGCATGATTTCCGACGATGCTCGTGCAGGCATCGATGCGTTCCTGGGTAAACGCAAGATCGAGTTTTAGCGCTCTATTGTTTGCCGCCGTCCTCGGCGGGCGCCAGCGCCAGCCGCCGCCCGACGGGGAAGAGCTCGATGTTGAAGCGATGGCTGATATAGCCCCAGATTCCCGAGGGCGCCTTGAGCATGACGATGATGGCAATCGCGCCCATCAGGATCAGATAGTAGGCGCCATAGTCGGCCAGGAGCTCGCGCAAGACGATAAAGACCAGCATGCCGATGAACGGGCCCTCGAGCGTGCCGATGCCGCCGATCACCACCATAAAGATGACCACCACCGTCCAATCGTTGATGCTGAAGCCGGCCTCCGGCGATATGCGAAGCTTCTGCAGAAAGATCAGCCCGCCGACCAGACCGGTGCAGGCCGCAGTTACGATGTAGATGATGAATTTTGTGCGGAAGGTGTTGACGCCAAGGCTGGCCGACGCCGGCTCGGAGTCGCGGATCGCCGTCAGCGCCAGGCCATGGCGCGAGCGCAGCAACAGATAGACCACGCCGAACACGATCGCGGAGATCGCAAGCGTCATCAAATAAAGCATGGCCTCGCGCCCGGCGCGGTCGGGCGCGATCTGCCGCACGATGGCGGGCGTCAGCGACAAGCCGGAGCCGGCTCCCAGTACGGCGATGAGGCTTGCCGACAGCGCAAATACCTCGGAGACGACCCATGTGCCGATCGCGAAATAAGCGCCGCGCAGCCGAAACACCGCGATCGAGACGGGGATCGACAGAAGGCCCGCAAATGGACCGGCGATCAGCAGCGCCACGTAGACGTTCACGTTCAGCGCGCCGGTCAGATAGAACAAGGCATAGCCGCCGAGGCCGACATAGGCCTGCTGCCCAACGGAGACGAGGCCGGCATACCCGGCGAGCAAATTCCACAGCTGGGCCAGCGCCAGATAGTAGGCCATCTCGGCGACGAGCCGCATCTGCCCGGCGTCGCCCCACCATGGCATCGCGACCAGCACCGCGAGCGCGATCAACGCGACGACGGCAAAGAGCGTAGCTGGTCCGTGTTCCGCGATCGACCCGAACGGTTTCCATGTCAGTCTCTCGTACGCGGGAACAGGCCGCTCGGGCGAATGATCAAGATGATGAGAAAGGCGAGGTGCCCGGCGAGGATTTGCCAAGTCGGCGACAGCGCCGCGCCGACTGACTGAGCGATCCCGAGCACAATGCCGCCAATCAGCGTGCCCCACATGCTGCCGAGGCCGCCAATAATGACCGCTTCGAAGGCCAGGATCAGCCGGATCGGACCGGCCGCCGGATCGAAATTCGTGCGGATGGCGAACAACACGCCGGCAATCGCCGTGAAGATCATCGCGATGCCGAGCGCCACCGCGTAGAGCTTACGGTTGTCGACGCCCATCAGTTCGGCGGTGTCGGCGTCATCCGAAACCGCGCGAAACGCGCGCCCCAGTCCGGTCTGATAAAACAGCAGTTGCAAACTGCCGAGCGCGAGCAGCGCCACGCCGAAGACCACGAGCGGGTAGACGCCGATCGTGATGCCACCGGGGAATTGCAGGCTCGCCGTCTCGATCGCGCCTTCTTGCAGACGATGCGTGTAGGCGCCAAACCCCTGCAGCAACCCATTCTGGATGATGATCGAAATGCCGAAGCTGACCAGCAGCGGCGGCAATAGGCCGCCGCTCAGCGTTTGATTCAACAGGCCGCGCTGCAAGGCGTAGCCGACCAGGAACATGACCGGCACGACGATGATCAGGCACGAGATCGGATCAAGTCCCGTGCCCTGGCCGACAACCAAAGCCACATAGGCCGAGAGTACGATCAGATCGCCGTGTGCGATGTTGACCAGCCGCATGATGCCGAACGACAGCGACAATCCGATCGCGAACAGCGCATAGATGCCGCCAAGCAGGGTGCCTTGAATGAACGTGTTGAGCCATTCCATCGCGGCTACCGCTCTAGCTTTTGTTTGAGCATGGTCTTTTCGGAAAACCGGTATCCACTTTTCCGGATCATGCTCTAGATGCCGAAATAAGCCGCGCTGATTGCGGCGCGGTCGAAGCCTTTGGTCGGCGCGGTCAAAGCGAGCCGTCCTTCTTGGAAGCAATAGAAGCGCGCCGAAGCGTCGAGCGCGCGATTGATGTCCTGCTCCACGAGCACGACCGTCGTGCCTTCGGCGCTGATCTTCCCGAGGCAGTCGTAGATGTCGCGGATCACGACCGGGGCCAGCCCGAGCGACAGCTCATCGCACAGCAAGAGCCGCGGGTTCGACATCAGCGCGCGTCCGACCGTCGTCATCTGCTGCTGGCCGCCGGACAGGTCGGTCGCCGGCAGGCGGCGCAACTCATGCAGCCGTGGAAAAAGCTCATAGACGCGTTTCAGATTCCACGGACCGGGACGCTTGCTGTAGCCGCCGAGCAGAAGATTTTCCTCCACCGACAGGCTCGGAAACAGCCGGCGGCCTTCCGGCGCCATCGCTATCCCAAGCCGCACGATATCGTGCGCGGTATGATGGCCGATCGGCCGGCCTTCGAACAGCACCATATCCGTTGCGGTATCGAGCGCGCCCGCGACCGCGCGCAGAAACGTGGTCTTGCCGGCGCCGTTGGCGCCGATGATAGCGACCGTCTCGCCTTCTTCGACGGTGACGTTGATATCGAACAGGGCCTGGAAGTCGCCGTAGAAGGCCGACAAATTCTGTGTCTGCAGCAGTGTCATGATACCGGGATGCCCATATACACTTCGCGCACCCGGGCATTCGCCATCACTTCGTGCGGATCGCCTTGTGCCAAAACCTGGCCGAAATTCATCACGACCAGCCGGCTCGCGACCGAGACCAGCGCATGCACGATGTGCTCGATCCAGACGATGGTCGTGCCGGCCGGCGTGAATTTCCTTGATGGTTTTCACCAGTTCGGCGCATTCGTGCTCGGTCAGACCGCCGGCAATCTCGTCGAGCAGCAGACAGCTTCGGCTGGGTCGCCAAGGCGCGCGCGAGCTCCAGGCGCTTGCGCTGAAGCAAGGTCAGCGTGCGCGCCGGCTTGTTGGCTTTGTCGTAGAGGCCCGTGATTTTCAGCACGTCGCTGCAGCGCCTGTAGCTGTCTCGCTCGTTGGTGCGGCCGCCGAAGATCGCGCCGACCAACAGATTCTCGAACACGGTCATGTTCGCGAACGGATGCGGTATCTGATACGAGCGGCCGATGCCCATGCGCGAGCGCGCATGCGGAGGCTTCGCCGTCATGTCGGCGCCGCCGAACACGACGCGGCCCGCCGTCGGCGCCACGTCGCCGGTGATCAGATTGAACATCGTGGATTTGCCGGCGCCGTTCGGGCCGATCACCCCCAGGGCTTCGCCGTCCTCGACGGTGAGATTGACCGCGTCCACGGCTTTGAGCGCGCCGTAGAATTTGGACACGCTGTCGAGTTGCAGAAGAACCGTCATGAAGGACTGTCAGCAGATGCCGCCGCGCGTAAAGCGCGGCGGCGTTTGTTTCCCCACCAGGAAGCAGATCAGGAATACTTAATCGCCTCGAACGGGCTGTCGAGCGGAATGTTGGGCGCCGTCTTGTTGGAGACGATATTCAAGATCGTATTTGAACTTCTTGCCCTTCTTCCATTGGCCGCCGACCAGCGGGGTGATGCACACATTCGGCACCGGGTTCAGCGGCCCGCCCTTCCAGGTGAGCGGACCGACGATCGACTGATAGTCGGTCTGCGCGATGGCGTCGCGGATCGCAGTCGGCTCGAGCTTCTTGGCGCGCTTGAGCACGTCGATCGCCACTTCCAGGTTGGCGAGCTTGAAGCCGAGCGGCTGGGTCCACTGCTTGCCGGTCGCCTTCTCGTAGGCGTCGCAATATTGCTGCGCGGTGTCGCCGTTCAGGCCCGATTTGAACGGATGGTGGTGTGACCACCACACTTCGGTGGATATGCCGACGCCGCGGTCGCCGAGCGCCTCGACGGCGGTCGGGAAAAGCACCGCCTTGGGGGGCGTCACGATCTTCGGCTTGAAGCCCTGCTGCGCGCATTGCGTCCAGAAGGTCGCGAATTGCGGCGGATTGAAAATGCCGCAGACGATGTCGGCATTCGCTTTTTTCATTTCCGCGATCTGCGACGAGAAGTCGTCGGACAGCGGCGGATAAAGGCCAAGTTCGTGGACGTCGTAGCCCTTTGATCTGAACAGCGCCGGCAGTCCGCGCTCCTTGTCGGAGGCGCCGATGCCGTCCGGATCGTTGGTGAACAACGTCGCCACCACCTTGTTGGTCGGCAGCGTCTCCCACATGTCGACGAAGGTGTTGCCGATCATGTCGAAGCCCCAGAAGAAGTGGTAGGTCCACTCGAAGCCCTTCTTGGGATCGCCTTTGCGCGGGAAGAACCAGGCTTGCCAGGGATCGTCCGACGTGATGCACGGCACGCCGGCGAGCTCGCATTGGTCGGAGACCGGATTGACCGTGTCGGATGTCGACGATCCGGTCATGATGTCGACTTTGTCGTTGTTGATCAGCTGCGCCGTGACTTCCGAGGCCCGGTTCGGGTTGGACTGGCTGTCCTTGGTGATGATTTCGACATTGTATTTCTGCCCGGCGACCGTGATGCCGTCGGCAAGCTGCTTGCGCACGCCCGCGGCGACCCATTGCGACGGCTCGCCGAACGCGGCGATCGGGCCGGTCTCCGGCGTCACCATGCCGATCTTGATGGTCTTGCTGGCCGCGCGCGACGATTGAAACATCCACGGCGACGCAATCGCGCCGGCGCCTGCGGCGCCCATCAGCTTGATGACTTTGCGGCGCTGCTGGTCGACTTTTTCCGACCGCTTAGCTTTGGTTCCCCACTTGCTTTGCATTCTGGCTTCCCTCCCTGGTTCAAGAGTTGCCGTCCAATTTGGGATTGGATCGACTGTTAGGCCCGTCGTCGCCGATAGGGCACGGCGGACAGGTTGAAACGTCCTATACACCATCGATCCAGCCCGGGATACGGGGTAGATTGACCCGGGATGCGGGCCACCGCTTGTTTTGAATCTTGCGGTGAATGGGTGCCCGCGGTCACGCCTTAGCCGGCCGCGGGGCGGACTTTACGCCTCGTAGTTATGAACGAAGTCCTCGGGGACATTCGGGCCCCAGGCATAGAAGGAATCGTCCGGGGGGTGATCGCCCGCCGCCCAGTCGCAGGTGGCGGGGATGTAGTCGATATCGGCGGAATATTCGCTGAAACTTCCCCACGGATCCTGCACGTAGTGGAAGTAGTTCGAGCCGAGCACGTGGCGGCCCAAGCCCCAGCCTTTGGTGAAGCCCTTGTCGAGCATGTGCATGGCGCCGGCGCCGATCTCGTCGACCGAGCCGACATCCCAGCTGAAGTGATGATGGCCGGGAGCGTTCGAGCGCGCAAAGGCGATCATGTGATGATCGCTGCCGTGGATGCCGTGCAGGAAGGCGATATTGTCGCTGGAACGATCGGACAGTCGCATGCCGAGCACGCGGGTATAGAACTCGATCGCCTTGCGGACATCGGTGGTGAACATCAGCACATGCGACAAGCGCCGCGGCCTTGTCCGCGGCATGGTGCTGCGGAAAGGCGCTCCGCGCTGACCGGGTCCAGCTTCTTGGTGGCCGAAGCGGGTCTTCTCGTCGGGCGATGATTTCGTCGCGACTTTGATTTCAACCAGAATGCCGTTGTGGTCGCAGAACCAGAGCCCATTCGAGTCGATCCCAGGTGGCGGGTCGAGCCGTTTGATGCCCATGTCCTGCAGGCGCTGCGAGAACCGCTCGATGTCGTCCTCAAACGCGCCGAACGAGATATAGCCGAGCTTCTTGCGCGGCCCTTCGCCGATCGTGCCCCAGACGTGGGGCTGAGCGAAGGTGCTGAGCGTCAAACGGTTGCCGCGCTGACCGACATCGAGGCCGAATTCGCCATAAAAATTTTGCGCGACGGTGAGATCCGGCACGGCGAAGTGGAAATGATCCACCGAATGAATGCCAAGCTCACCCGGGCGGCGGCTCGGCTGGATGTAACCGTGAATCGCCGTCATCGCGCTTCCTCGCTTCTCATTTGCGGTCAGGCTACGGCCAAGCCGTGGCTGCCAGCTATCAGATTCAATCCACCAGAAAATATTTTTGTCAATGGAAAATAATTTTTCCTTGCTCCCATAGTCACGATGTCGCATTCTGGCCGGCATGAGGATGATCAAGCTCGCCGGCATCGATCGCGCAGCAACCCAGGCCGACCAAGCCTACGAGGCGTTGCTTGCGGAAATTCTTGATTGCCGGCTTGCGCCCGGCGCCAAGATCACGATCAGCGACGTGGCGGCCAGGCTGCAAATGAGCCCCGGCGCGGTGCGCGAGGCGCTGTCACGGCTGTCGGCTGAAAAGTGGACGATAGCCGCCGCGCAAAAAGGCTACTCGGTCGCCCCGGTTTCCATTGCGGATCTGAAGGATCTGACGCGGACGCGCATCGCGATCGAGCAGATGTGCCTGCGTTCGGCGATCGCGCATGGCGACGTGGAATGGGAAACGTCGATCGTCGCGGCTTACCACCGGCTGCATCGCATTCCGATCGTTGTTGCCGACACCGCGTCCAGATTGAATGACGGATGGGTCGCCGCACACACCACCTTTCACGCCGCACTCGCCTCTGGTTGCGATAGCCCATGGCTGCTCAATTTGCGGACGATGCTTTACGCCCAGAGCGAGCGTTACCGGCATCTCTCCTTCGCGCTCGGCCGTGAAAATCGCGATGTCGATGCGGAGCACAAAGCCATTCTGGATGCATGTCTGACCCGCGACGCCGAGCTCGCGTGCCGGCTGATCGACGATCACCTCAAAAGAACGACGGATATTCTGGTGAGTTCGCCGCCGCTGCGCGACGCGCAGCGGCAAGGCGTCGTGCAGGACCAATAAGCGCGCGGTGCAGTGCGCGGTACGCGGGAGGGAGTGTGTCATGAATAAAATCGCCAATGTTCGCAGCGTCGCGGCGCCGACTGTCGAGGAGCTTGTCGCCCGAACCCGCGAGCTCAAGCCGTTACTGAGCAAGAACGGACCGCTCGGCGAAACCAACCGGCGCGTTGTCGAAGAATCGATCGAGGCCGTGCGCAAAGCCGGCTTGTTCAAGGTTTGCACGCCGAAGCGCTACGGCGGCTGGGAGATGAATACCCGCGCCATGCTCGACGTGAGTTCGGCGGTCGCCGAGGCCGACGGCGGCACCGCCTGGGTCGTCAATCTCAACAACGTTTGCTGCTGGCTGACCGGCCTGTTTCCGGTCAAAGCGCAGGACGAGATTTTCGGGGTCGATCCCGATGTCCGCATCTCCGGCGTGCTCAATCCGACGGCGACCGTGAAAAAAGTTGACGGCGGATATCGCGTCACCGGCCAGTGGCACTACAATTCCGGCGGCTGGCACTCGCAATGGGCCGTGCTCGGCATGCCGATCGTCAATGATGCCGGCGAGCCGATCGACCAGGGCCTCGGGTTGTTTCCGATGTCGGACCTCGAGCAGGTCGATACCTGGTTCGTCGCCGGCATGAAGTCGAGCGGCAGTATTTCGCTGAAAGCGGACAACGCCTTCGTTCCGAACCACCGCGTCCTGTCGATGCCGCGCGCCATCGAAGGCGATTACCCGACCGAAATGCGCGGCCAGGAAGCACTATATCGCTCTCCCTTCATTCCGCTCCTGGCGATCATTCTGGTTGGGCCAATTCTCGGGCTCGGCCGTGCGGCTCTCGATTTCGTCCGGCAGAAAGCCAATTCGCGCACTATCGCTTATACGTTCTTCGAGAAGCAAAGCGCGTCGGTGGCATTCCAGCTGCAAGTCGCCGAAGCCGCCATGATGATCGACACCGCGCATTTCCACGCCTATCGCGCGGCGGAGGACGTCGATACGGCGGCCGTGCGCGGCGTTTATCCGGATATGCTGACGCGCGCGCGGGTGCGGGCCGATACCGGCTATGTGGTCGAGAAAATCACCCAGGCCATCGAAAAGCTGTTGTTCGCGCACGGTTCCGCGGGCTTTGCCGACGCCAGTCCGCTCCAGCGCATCTGGCGCGATGCGGCTGTCGCGTCGCGGCATGCGGTGGTGTTGCCGCCGGTCGGCTATGAGCTCTTGGGCAAGGCGCTGCTCGGGGTCGAAAACAACATCACGCCGCTTATTTGAGCGGTCGAGGGCTCCGCCTTTATCTCTTGGGGTGCTCGCGCGGAAATTGATCAAGCAAAATGGCGTGAGCACCCCGACATCGTCGCGGCGACACCACGGTCGCGACTACGAAGCACCTGCGGCCTGACGAGTTCCTGCCGGTGCGGAGCGGGCTCCGGCACGCCCTCAGTAAGCGCCGGCTGGCTCTTGGCGCGAACGGCACGCCTAGCGCTGGCAAGGCATAAAAGTCTATAATTCTGCGAGCACAATATACGGGGGCGCCAACAGTGCCCTCCGTCCGTCTACTTGCGGACATGAGGGACCAGGGAGGACCCATGAACGCGGTTTACTCCAGTCGAACGTTCGGCGGCGACAAGCGGCGCGCCTGGGAGGCCGTCGTTAGTCAATTGTACGCCTCGATGGACGTGCAGGTTCGCGGCGTACCTGAATTCCAAGGCGAGATCACGCACTGCCTGCTCGACGATCTCGACCTGACGCACGTGATCGCCGACTACGAGATTGCCAGCCGCAGGCGCCGCCACATCGCCAGAGACGTACGCCAAAGCTGCGTTTTCTTGTTCGTCAAGAAAGGGCCGATGACGCTGGAGCAATTCGGCCGTGAGGCGCTGCTCGATGCCAACAGTTGTTCGCTGGTGGATTTGGCAGCGCCCTACGTCCTCAAGCATGCAGGCGTGACCGACACGTTTTTCTTGAAGGCTCCCGAGGTCGTTCTCAGATCGAAGTTCAAGGACATTCACTCACATTGCGCGGTGGCGCGCCCGATCGGCCCCGGGATGGGGAGTATCGCCGCCGATATGATTGCTTCGCTCGTGCAAAACGCCAGCGAAGCGGGCGAGCAGGGCGCCGCCTACCTGGCAACGCAGATACTGGACATTCTGGCGCTTGCCTTCGAGGCCGCCCCGACAGATATGCCGGAGGGACCGTCGCTTGCGCAGGCCGCCGTGCGCAGGCGCGCGCTTGCCTATATCGATCGCCGCATCAGCGATGCGGCTCTCGATCCCGCCACGGTCGCCGCTGCGATCGGCGTCTCGACGCGCTATCTCCACCGTGTCTTCGAGTCGTCGGACGCATCCGTGAGCACGCACATTCGTGCCAAGCGGCTCCAGCGTGCGCGGGAGGATCTTTCCGACGAGAAGCTGCACCAGCGGTCGATTTCGGAGATTGCCATCCGCAACGGCTTTGCCAATCAAAGTTCCTTCGCGACCTCCTTCAAAAAGGAATTCGGCGTGTCGCCGCGAAGCGTTCGCGCGCCGGCGCGCCCGCCGGATCGGGATCGGCCCTAAGGCGCTGCTGAACGCGCCTTTTAGAAGGCGCATAATTTCCAGGAAGGCGCTGTTTCTAAAATAATAGGACGCGCAGGAAAAAATGCGCGCCTCCCAGAGGCAATCGCCTTCATTTAAACTGTCGCGTTACAGCAGAACGCCGATTGGGGCGCAGTTCACGCACGGTCGGTGAGGGAGGAGAGGCTGTGAAGGCGCAGCCGGTATTATACCGCGACCTGCCCACATATCGTGGGGCGCCGTTTGTATTGGTAGCGGCGACTCCGCGCGACGATTGTCGCTACGCTGAAACTAACTTTTCGGCCGCGCCGCGATGGGCCCGACGCGTGCGTATGAACAGCAAGCGCAATCGGGCGCCCAGGTTTGCGCGGCCGGAACGGAGCGGGTATGACTCGCACAAATCGCTGACAGCAACTGATAGCTCCGTATGCGGCAGCAGGGAGCGCAGGCTAGTCGGAATCACAATATTCGAGCGACGGCTGCTTCGGCGTCGCTAAGGGGAGGTCACCATGAGCGGCACTGTCCGTTTCGATTTTATGCACTTTATGCCTTACGTGCATTTGCCGGAGAATCACAAGGACTACAAATCGCTCTGGGTCGACTTCCCGAACAAATATTACGATCCCAAGCGCGGCTACGAACTTTATCAGCGGTATCTCGCTGAACTTCTGCTCGCCGACAAGGTCGGCTTCGACGCCGTCGTCGTCAACGAGCACCACAACACCAGCTACAGCATGATGGCGGCGCCGAGTCTGATTGCCGCAGCGATCATTCCGCAGATCAAGAACGCCAAAATCTGCGTGTGGGGCACGCCGCCAAATCTGGAATATCCAAATCGCCTCGCGGAAGAGTACGCCATGCTCGATGTCATGTCGCAGGGCCGGCTCGAAGTCGCGTTTCCGCTCGGCACCGGCATGGAATACTGGGCCAATCCGATCAACCCGGCGACGGCGCGCGAGCGCCATCGGGAATCGATCGACATTATTCTGCAAGCCTGGACGCAGGACGGCCCAACCACCTATTACGGCGATTACTACACGTATCGCTATCTCAATCCGTGGCCGCGGCCGTATCAGAAGCCGTATCCGCCCTGCTACATCGTCGGCACCGGCAGCCCGGAGACGATCGAACTCGCGGCCAAACTCGGCTTCGGCTACTCGTCGGTTTTCGTCACCAAGCAGCGCGCGCTTGAGCTCAATCAGAAGTCTGCGCCGGCTTGCTGCCGAACATGGCCACCACATCCGGCCCGAGCAGCTTCCGGTCCAGGTGATCACCTACGTTGCCGAAACGAAAGAGAAGGCGGAGCAGGAAGCGATCGAGCACATCCGCTTCTTCTTCGAGGACGCGCTGCGCACAACGCCGACATTCCTCGCGCCTCCCGGCTACCTGTCCGTCGCCGAGCTGAAAAAGCGCGCGGCGCTTGCCGACAAGCTGCACGGGGCCTTCAGCTTCGAGACGGTCAACGAGTTTTTCTTCGTTGCGGTGGGCACGGCCGATCAGGTGGTCGAGCAACTCGAGGAATGGGGCGAGCGGCTGGGAACCAACCACTTCAACATCCTCGGCGCCATCGGCAACATGCCTCACTGGAAGGTGGTGAAGAACCTGACCTGCCTAGGCGAGGACGTCATTCCGCGCATGCGGGCACGCGCTGCCAGTCAGCGTCGTGTCGCCGCCGAGTAATCAGGATCAGAAGGAGAGTATGCGCATGGCCCGCCCGGACCCGATGGCTGGATTCGAACGCCAAACTCACACCGTCAATGGCGTCAAGACCGCCGTACTCACCGCCGGTCGCGGTGAGCCGCTCGTGTTCTTCCACGGTGCCGGCATCTGGCACGGCTTCAATTTCGCCCGGCCGTGGACGGAGAAATTCCGCGTCATCATTCCCATCCATCCGGGCTTCGGTGACTCGGCCGACGACCCGAGCCTGAGCGACATGCATGATTATGTCATGCATTACCTCGACCTGTTCGACGCGCTCGGCGTCGACAAGTTTCGCCTGATCGGCTTCTCCCTCGGCGGATGGCTGGCGGCGAAATTCGCCATGGAGCATGGCCGGCGGGTCGAACGGCTGGTGTTGGTCGGGCCGGCCGGTCTGCGCGGCAAGACGCGGCCGACCGGCGACGTGCTGAGCCTGCCGCCGGAGAAGATCCCCGAGTTGCTGGTGTCGAACTTCGACGTGATCAAGCCGTACCTGCCGGAAGGGCCGGATCTCGACTTCATGGGCGATCGCTATCGCGAAGGCGGCACGCTGGCGCGGCTGTTGTGGGAGCATCCTTACGATCGGAAAATGTCGCGCTATCTGCATCGGCTGACGATGCCGACGCTCTTGGTCTGGGGCGACGAGGATCGATTGATCCCGGTCACGCAGGCCGAGATTTGGCGGAGCTTCATACCCAAGGCCGACATTCAGATCTTCAAAGGCGCGGGTCACCTCGTGCTCGACGAGAAGCGCGAAGCCGTCGATGCAGTGCAGCGATTCCTGTCCTGACATCACGACCTCTCTCGTCTGTCCGTGTGTCGGCGCTGTCACGCGTGTTCGTTGGTATCACGCAGGTGACCGACGCATTGTGGGTTTTCAATTCGTTGCGCAGTGCAGCGAATTATCTCCCGCGTTTGTGATTGGCGGCCCTTCGACCGGCTGTTAGGCTCGCGTCGCGCTCAAAGGGCGCTAACAGGAGTTGGGGGATAGGACATGGAGAACGCAAAAACGTATTTGGTGCCGCTCGGCCGGTTGTTGATGTCGAGCCTCTTCATCTGGGCGGGCTTCGGCAAGCTGATGAATCCAACCGGCACGGCTGGGTATTTCGCCAGCTACCACCTGCCGGCACCTGACGTGCTGGTATGGATCGTGATCATCATCGAACTGATCGGCGGACTGATGATCCTTGTCGGGTTCCAGGCGCGCTGGGTGGCGTTGGTGCTGGCCTTGTTCTGTCTTGTCACCGGCTTCGGAATTCATCTGCCGGTGGGTGACCAGGCCAACATGATCAATTTCTACAAGAACCTGGTGATGGCCGGCGGCTTTCTGTACGTCGTCGCCTATGGCGCTGGCGCAATCAGCGTCGATAACCGCAAGGCGTGAGTCACGGAAAATACGGCAGTCGCGCCGGGCGGAACAAAGTTCCGCCCGGTTAACTTCATTTCGGCGATTGCGTTCGACGATTTGTAAGCTTTGACCGATAGACGGCGTCGGCCGACGTGTGTTTTTGCGCGCCCGGCTTCAAGCGGGCCGTGTCGTGGTCGATGCCGCAGTGAGGGAATCCAAAAAGGTCGAGCGCAGAGCGCTGAAGCGCACGCGCGTTTCACGCAATGCAAAAATCATCGTGCCGCGACGCTCGCCGGTCATTTTTTGCACGGTCGAAAACATCACCGGCGGCGGAGCGTGCCTCAAGCTTGCGAGCACATTTGGCGTGCCGGAGATCTTCGATCTGACGTTTGAGCACGGTCGCACACGGCGGTTGTGCCGCGTCGTCTGGCGGACCAACAATAAGCTCGGCGTCGCATTCGGCTCCGCCGCGTAACGCGCCGAGGATTAGCGCGTGCCGCCGGCCCGCGCGCGTCGCAAGCCCCGTATTGCGTCGGCGACAACCGCGGTCAAAATTCCGCTACAGCCCCGATCAAGCGCTCGATGTCCTCCGGACGCGACAGCCGGTGATCGCCGTCCTTGACCAGCGTGAGAACCACGTCGTCGCTCGCCAGCCGCGACACGAGCTCGACGGCGTGCTGCCATGGCACGTCCGGATCCTCGACACCCTGCAGGATGCGCACCGGACATCCAGTCTCGATCATTCCGCCGAGCAGAAGATGGCTGCGTCCTTCCTCGATCAGCGCACGGGTGACCAGATAAGGCTCCGGCGAATATTCGGATGGGCGCGTCCACACGCCTTTTTCCTCAAGCTCGTGCTTGATCGCCGGTGTAAAGCGCTTCCACATCAGTTCTTCCGTGAAATCGACCGCAGGGGCGATCAAAACCAGTCCGGCTACCGATGCCGGCGGTGCCGGGGAGCGCTGCCGCAGCGCGCGGACGACGAGCAGCGCCAGCCAGCCGCCCATCGACGATCCGATCAAGATCTGCGGGCCGCGGCAGCAGGCGTCGAACACGGCGAGCGCGTCTTCGAGCCAACGGCCGATCGTTCCATCGGTGAAGGCGCCGCCCAATTCCCCGTGGCCGGAATAATCGAAACGCGTGCAAGCCCGGCCGGACTCGGCCGCCCAATGCGCCAGCGCTTCGGCCTTGGTGCCCTTCATGTCGGACTTGTAACCGGACAGCCAGAACAGCCCGGGAGCGGCGCCCGCCTGCTGGCGCACCGCAATGCGGCGACGTCCGGCGCCCGTTCCAATGTCCAGGAATTTCAGGCCGTTATCGTTCATGCCTGCGGTCGGCGCTATGGCGGGGAAGGGGGTGCGGGGTTGAGCTTCGGTATCACGTTTCGCAGCAAAAGGCTCTTAAATGCAAGATATCGCGCCGCATTGTCGTTGACTTACGGACAAAAACTCCCAATCTTGAGCATTCGCCGAATAGCATCGCGGACGTACATCCATCGTGATGCGCGTTGGATGCCGAGGCGTTTCGCAGCCGCGTGTTGGCAACCACGTGGTTCGCAGTTGAGTTATGTTCGCAACAGCAGAGGAGAGAACACCCATTCGTCGTCCAATCAGAACGCCGCAGCCCGCCGCCAAGGAGGGGCCGCGCATCAACGAGGAGATCCGCGTTCGCGAGGTCCAACTCATCGACAAAGACGGCGCCAACAAGGGCGTCACAGAAATCAACGCCGCTATAGCCATGGCGCAAGAGGCCGGGCTTGATCTCGTAGAGATCGCCCCGAATTCGGTCCCGCCGGTCTGCAAGATTCTCGATTTCGGCAAATACAAGTATCAGGCGCAGAAGAAGGCGGCCGAGGCGCGCAAGAAGCAGAAAGTCGTCGAGATCAAGGAAATCAAGCTGCGGCCGATGATCGACGATCACGACTATGACGTGAAGATGCGGTCGATCCAGCGGTTCTTCGAAGAGGGCGACAAGGTTAAGGTCACGCTGCGGTTTCGCGGCCGGGAAATGGCCCACCAGGATCTCGGCTACAAGCTGCTCGACCGGGTGAAAGGCGATACGGCGAAGATCGCCAAAATCGAGCAGGAACCGCGCTTCGAAGGCCGCCAAGTAGTCATGGTCCTGGCGCCGCGATAACGCGGCGCCACAGAGCGCATTCGCGCTACGCTGACGTGCGCCTCGGCGGGAATGAGGCATTTGCTTCCGGAATAGTGCGTGCCCCGGGCAACGGGGATCATTCAGGAAGAGGAGACGACCATGCCGACATTCGTTGGAATGCTGAGCTGGACCGATCAGGGCGTGCGTACGGTCAAAGATACGCCCAAGCGCATTCAGGCGGCACGCGAGCGGGCCAAAAAGCTTGGAGTCGAGATCAAGCAGGTGTTCCTCACTACGGGCGAATTCGACATTCTGGTGATCGCCGAGGCGAATGACGGGGACAGCATGGCGAAAATGGCCATGGCGGCGGGCGCGGAGGGGAACGTACGTACGCGCACGGTACGGGCATGGACCGAGCCCGAAATTGCCAAGCTGATTTCCGAGCTTCCCTAAGCGTTTAGGAAGCTTCGGACACCAGGCGTGAAAAGGCCGCGACGGCTTTCGCCGTGACCGCCTTTGGCATTTGCCATTTTTCATGCGCTCTGCCATAACCGCGCCCTTCCGTCGCCCGGCTGATCAGGGCTGCCGTGGCGGCGGCGTGCTCCAAGCACACATCGCTCGTTGATGAGCATCATCGGCCCAACCCCCACCCTACCCTCCCCCGCTTGCGGGGGAGGGTAGGGTGGGGGCCTTGCGGCCAAGGAGAGCCAAATGCCCAAGATGAAGACCAAATCGGGCGCCAAAAAGCGCTTCAAGGTGACCGGCGGAGGCAAGGTCCTCTACGCCCAGTCCGGCAAACGCCACGGCATGATCAAGCGCACGAAGAAGCAAATTCGTCAGCTGCGCGGCACCAACGTGCTGTTCAAAACCGACGGCGACAATATCAAGAAATACTTTCTGCCGAACGGCTGATCCTTGGCTGCCGCTCGCTGCGGCCCATTCACCCGTTCCAGGTTCCGCTATTTCCGAAGGAGATCAGCCATGGCACGCGTCAAGCGCGGCGTCACTGCTCATGCCAAGCATAAGAAAGTCCTCAAGGCCGCCAAAGGCTATTACGGCCGGCGCAAGAACACGATCCGCATCGCCAAGCAGGCGGTCGAGAAGGCGAACCAATATGCGTTTCGCGACCGCAAGCGGCGCAAGCGCACCTTCCGCGCCTTGTGGATTCAACGGTTGAACGCGGCCGTTCGCCCGTTCGGGCTGAACTACAGCCGCTTCGTCGCCGGGCTGACCAAGGCCGGCATCGTCATCGATCGCAAGGTGCTCTCGGACCTCGCCATTCGTGAGCCCGCCGCTTTCGAGGCCATCGTCGGACAGGTCAAATCGGCACTGGCCGCCTAAGCTGTCATGATCGACGGCGCCAATGTTGAACGCATGGCCCGTTATAACCGCTGGCAGAACGAGAACCTCTACAGCGCAGCCGACCGGCTGTCCGAAACCGAGTGGCGCCGCGTGCGCGGAGCCTTTTGGGGCTCGATCCACAAGACGTTCAATCACCTCTTGTGGGGCGATCAGAAGTGGATGAGCCAACTCACTGGTTCGGCGCGGCCGCCGGTCGGGATAGCGGATACCGGATCGCTCTGTGCGGACTGGACGGCGTTGAAGGCCGAACGGGTCCGTTTCGATCAAACGATCATCGATTGGGCGGACACCATCGCGCCGTCATGGCTTGCGGCGGAAATGACTCACCATTCTCTTGCAGTCCAACGCGACGTGACCGAGCCCCATTGGGTGCCGGTGACCCACCTGTTCAATCACCGGACCCATCATCGCGGTCAGGTCCATTGCATGCCCACCCAGGCCGGTGAGCGACCGGCCGATACCGACCTGCCGTTCATGCCGGAGTGAACAGCGATGTCCGACACGACGCAGCTTGAGAAGCAAATCCTGGCCGATGTCGCGGCCGCCGGCGACGAGACGGCGCTCGAAGCCGTGCGGGTCGCGGCGCTTGGCAAGCAAGGCTCGATTTCGGCTCTCCTAAAGACGCTCGGCGCGATGGCACCGGAGGAGCGCAAGAGCCAGGGGCCACTGATCAACGGATTGAAGGATCGCGTCAACGCCGCGCTCGCCGAGCGCCGCGAAGCGTTCAAGCACGCAGCCTTGGAGGAGCGGCTCAATACCGAGAGCGTCGACGTGACGTTGCCCGTGCGCGAGGCGCCGTTCGAAATCGGCCGCGTCCATCCGATCACGCAGGTGACCGACGAACTGACCGCGATCTTCGCCGACATGGGCTTTGCCGTCGCCGAAGGTCCCGACATCGAGACCGAAGACTACAACTTCACCAAGCTCAACTTTCCGGAAGATCATCCGGCGCGCGACATGCACGATACGTTCTTCTTCAATCCGAAGGAGGACGGATCGCGCCTTTTGCTGCGCACGCACACCTCGCCGGTGCAGGTGCGCACCATGTTGAGCCAAAAGCCGCCGATCCGCGTCATCATTCCGGGCCGCACCTATCGCTGCGACAGCGATCAGACTCACACGCCGATGTTCCACCAGGTCGAAGGCCTGGTCATCGACCGCGGCTCGCATCTCGGTCATTTGAAGTGGATCTTGGAGGAGTTCTGCAAAGCCTTCTTCGAAGTCGATCGCGTCGGCATGCGCTTTCGTCCCTCGTTCTTTCCGTTCACCGAGCCCTCGCTCGAGGTCGACATCCAGTGCCGGCGCGACAAAGGCGAAGTCCGCTTCGGCGAAGGCAACGATTGGATGGAAATTCTCGGCTGCGGCATGGTGCACCCGAACGTGTTGAAGAATTGCGGGCTCGATCCCGACGAGTACCAGGGTTTCGCCTGGGGCATGGGGATCGACCGTATCGCCATGCTCAAATACGGCATGCCGGATCTCCGCCCCTTCTTCGAAGCCGATGTGCGCTGGCTTTCGCACTACGGCTTCCGCCCGCTCGATCTGCCGACGCTGGCCGCAGGTTTGAGCGCATGACACTCCACCTCGCAGGCGCCGCGTGACGGACATGTCGTTGCTTCGGACTGTCGACCGTCTCCTCTATCGCGCCGTCACGCGCGATTTGCGCGACGACCATGTCGAACGCTACGTCAACCATCTGGCGGTGGATCACGACGAAACCAGCGTGCCGAATGTGATCGGCCGCGGCTTCCAGATCATCGATAGCAAGGCGAGCGGGCTTCTCACCCATACCTCGATGATGATCGCTGCGCTCGGCATCTCGGCGCCGGTCGTCGCCAATGACTATTTCGAGCAGGGCGTGATCGTCGTGGAGATCATGTTTTACTTGATGGTCGCGCTTGGCTGCCTGCGCTGTCTTTCCATGTTCCAGGACGATCTGGAAAAACCCGCCAAGGAGGCGGCGCGCAACGAGCTCATCCTCCGCCACAAGATTTTCAGGCTGTGCAATCGCGCCGCCATCATGCTCACGCTCTTGGTTCTCCTGAGCCTGCCGCTGCTCTATCTGTACGTTCCCGGGAAGGGAGCGGGCTCGTGAGCGCATTCATTGCCGAGTTGATTCGATGAAATTCACGCTCGATTGGCTGAAGGAACACCTCGATACCGATCATCCGCTGGCGGAGCTTGCCGACAAGCTCACCATGATCGGGCTTGAAGTCGAGCGCATCGAGGACAAGGCGAAGCTATTTGCGCCATTTGTCATCGCGCGTGTGGTCGAAGCGAAACAGCATCCGAACGCCGACCGGTTGCGCGTCTGCATGGTCGATATCGGCAAAGGCGATCCCATCCAGGTGGTTTGCGGCGCGCCGAACGCGCGCACCGGAATGAAAGGCGTGTTCGCGCCGCCCGGCGCGTTCATTCCCGGCAAGAATGTCACGCTCGGCGTCGGCAAGATCCGCGACGTCGAGAGCCGCGGCATGCTGGTCTCGGCATTCGAACTGCAAATCTCCGACGACCACGAAGGGATCATCGATCTGCCCGAGGACGCGCCGGTCGGCGCGAATTACGCGCAATGGGCCGGGCTCGATGACCCCGTGATCGAGATCAATCTGACGCCCAATCGCGCCGACTGCGCTGGCGTGCACGGTATTGCGCGCGACCTCGGCGCCGCCGACATGGGGAAATTCAAGGATCCGACCATTAAGCCGGTCAAAGGCGAATTCCCCTGTCCTGTTAGCGTCCACATCGAGGCGCCGGATTTGTGCTCGGCCTTTGCGCTTCGGCTCGTTCGCGGCGTCAAAAACGGTCCGTCGCCGGAGTGGTTGCAGAAGCGGCTGATGGCGATCGGCCTGCGGCCCATCAATGCGCTCGTCGACATTACGAATTTCATGACCTACGACCGCGGCCGGCCGTTGCATGTGTTCGATGCCGCCAAGGTGCGAGGCAACCTCGCTGTGCGCCGCGGTCGCGCCGGCGAGACGCTGCTCGCGCTCGATGGCAAGACCTACGCGCTCGACGACAGCGTTTGCGTCATCGTCGATACGGACGGTGTGGAATCGCTCGCCGGGATCATGGGCGGCGAAAAGACCGGCTGCTCGGAAGCAACAACCGATGTGCTCGTCGAGTCGGCGCTGTGGAACGAAATCAATATTGCTCAGACCGGGCGCAAGCTCGGCATCAACTCTGACGCCCGGTATCGTTTCGAGCGCGGTGTCGATCCGGCTTTCACGCTGCCCGGGCTGGAACTTGCGACCAAGATGGTGCTCGATCTGTGCGGCGGCACCCCGTCGGAGATCACCGTTGCGGGCGCGGCCGAGGCGCCCGAGATCGTCATCGATTTTCCGTTGTCCGAGCTCAAGCGCCTTGCTGGCCTGACGGTGCCGCTGCATGAGATGCGTGGCGTGCTGGAGCGCCTCGGATTTTTTGTCGCCGGCCAGGGTGAGCGCGTCAAGATCGCGGTCCCCTCCTGGCGCGCCGACGTCAGAAATAAAGCCGATATCGTCGAAGAAGTCGTGCGCATCGTTGGTGTCGAGCGTGTGCCCCTGACGCCGTTCCCGCGCGGCGACAATCCGCGCAAGCCGATACTCACCGCGATCCAGGTGCGGACGCGCAAGGCCAAGCGCGCGCTTGCCGCGCGTAATTTGGTCGAGGCGGTCACCTGGTCTTTCATCGCCAAACCCCAGGCGGAATTGTTCGGCGGCGGCAAGCCGGAGCTCGCGCTCGCCAATCCGATCGCCGCCGAGCTGTCCGATATGCGGCCTAGTCTCATTCCCGGCCTCGTTGCCGCCTCGCAAAGAAACGCCGATCGAGGTTTCCCTGACGTGGGCTTGTTCGAAGTCGGTCAGGTCTTTCGCGGCGATCAGCCGCAGGATCAGCTCACCGCTGCTGCTGGAATCCGGCGTGCTTTGGCGAAGCCCTCCGGCCTCGGCCGCCATTGGTCCAAGCGCGACGGCGAAGTCGATGCGTTCGATGCCAAGGCCGATGCGATCAGCGTTCTGGTCGCGGCCGGCGCGGCGCCGCAGGCGCTGCAAGTTGTGCCGGGCGGGCCGGCTTGGTTTCATCCCGGCCGTTCGGGCACGATCCAGATCGGGCCGCAGAACGTGCTCGGCCATTTCGGCGAATTGCATCCGAGCGCGCTCGAGGCGCTGGACGCCGAAGGCCCGTTGGTCGCCTTCGAGGTCATTCTCGAGCGCATCCCGGAGCCGAAGGCGAAACCTACGCGGGCCAAGCCTGCGCTCGAATTGTCGCCGTTCCAACCGGTCGAGCGGGATTTCGCCTTTGTCGTGGATCGGAACGTGAAAGCCGCCGACATCGTGCGCGCCGCGCAATCCGTCGATCGCAAATTGATCGCAGGCGTGACAGTGTTCGACGTCTACGAGGGCACGGGCATCGAGCCCGGCAAAAAGTCGATCGCGATTGCCGTCACCATTCAGCCGCGCGAGCGCACGATGACCGACGACGAGATCGAAGCCCTTGCCGCCAAGATCGTGGGCGAGGTCGGCAAGCGAACGGGCGGCGTGCTGCGCGCCTAGAGCATCGATCCGGAAAAGCTTGCCCTCGGGCTTTGACCTGATGGGTGGATACCGGTTTTCCGAAAAGATCATGCTCCACCAAAGATCTAGAGCGCGACAATAATTCAACCTGAAGTCATCGCGCTCTACTAGCAAATCTGCCCGCCAGCCGCGGCGGCGATTGTTGTCCGCTGCCGCCGTGATGTCCCGCCGCGTAGAAGCCGGGGATTATCGTTGATAGCGCGGTGCGACGCGCACGCGTTGCGCTGGGCGTGCAGGCGTTCCGCTTGTTTCCGCTGAGGGCGCCTCCTTGCCGCCGCCAAGCCGGCGCAAGACCGCGTCGGCCGCGCGCTCGCCGGACTCCCACGCGCCGCCAACGGTACCCCATAAGGTCTCGTGCGCGGCTTCGCCGGCAAACCACACTGTATTCTGCAGCGGCTCCATCAGGATGCGGCGCGCGCCCTGGCCGCCGGGCGCCGCCGCCGAAAAAGCGCCCAGCGTGCGCGGCTCGTGATTCCAGCGCGTAGCCTGGGAGCGCTTGATCGCCTTTTTCACATCGTTGCCGTAGAGCTCGGTCAGCCAATCCGCCGCGAAATTGACCATGGCAGCCTCGCCATTGGCGGAGAGCTCGCGGCCGAAACTGCCGCCGACTTCGATCAGGCAAAGGTGCGTGCCCGAAACATTGGCGAGAATGGCCGCTGTGCGCGCACTGGTCGATTTCTCGAACACCAATTCGTCAGCCTCGAAGCCGAGGGGATTGCCGGCGAGTTCAAGCGCAATGTGGTCGTAGCTGCCGAGCGAGAGTTTGCCGAGCGCGTCAGCCTGTCGCTTGGGAAGCTCGGGCGTGAATTTGATGGCGCCGGATGCAAGAACGTTGGTGGATACCGTGACGATCACGGTGTGTGCCGAGATCGGGCCGCTCGGGGTTTCGACCACTACGCCACGCCGCATATCGATTGCGGTTGCCGGCGTCGACAGTCTGACCGGAACACCCTCGGCCAAAGAAGCGATCAGCGTGCCGAGCCCTTGCCGGCAAAATGAATCGGTATTGCGCTCGAGCGATTTGGCGAAATCCACCGTCGAGACCTGCGTGAGGTCTTTCCCGCAGCCAAAAGGGCCGAGCACGAAATCGATCGCCGGCCGCCAGTCGCCGAGATCGTTCGGCAGCGCCTGCGCGCAGGCACCGTCGCCCTTGCGCGCAGCATCCGCGATGCCGCGATTGGCGCGCACTTGCAGCGCGAGGAAATCCTCCTGTTCGCCTTCGCGGGCATACCGCCGGCCGATCCGAACCTTCTGGCCGGCCGGCGCTGGATAGACTTCAAGCCCACGGCGGACCGTAAGCCTCATCAGCGGATTGAAATCGGGCGCGTGTATCCAATGCGCGCCGCGGTCGTACGGCACTCCGAAGGTGCGTGTATCGGTCACGCAGCGCCCGCCGACATGATCGGCGGCTTCGATCACCACCAATTTTCGGCCTGCGGCGGTGATCCGGCGCGCGGCCGCGATGCCGGCCGCGCCGGCGCCGACAATGACGACGTCTACAGGCGGGGTCGCTGCCGTGCCCGCGGCGAAGGCAGGCCCGGTCGCAAGCGCGGCTGAGGCGGTCAGAAACGAGCGGCGGCTCAGTCGCGTCATGGTTTCCGGATGCTTGATGGCGCGCGCAGATTGCACGAAGCAAGCGCCCCGCGCAAACGTTACGGTTGATGAATTCTGAAGATCAAGCATCTTGCGGTATGTCGGGACCGCGCGTGAACCAAATCGCAACGGCCTTTGATTAAACTCGCGGCAAAAGAAGATGCGATGAAAAAATCGCGCGCATCCTCGGGAGGTCCGCGTGAGCAGATTGCTTGATGGCATTGGCCGGATTATCGCTCGCTATCTCCAGAAGCCGGTGCACGGCTATGAGCCGTTCACGCCGAGCGATCCGGAGGCTTTGCGGCAATCGCTCGAGCCGGGAGACGTGCTCCTGGTTGAAGGCAACAACAACATTTCAGGCGTCATCAAGTATCTCACCCAATCGACGTGGTCGCACTCGGCGCTCTATGTTGGTCCTGTCCTCGGCTGCGTCACCGAGGACGGCGAGCCGCACGTGCTGGTCGAGGCCAATGTCGGTGAGGGCGTGGTATCGGCGCCGCTCTCCAAATATGTCTGCTTTCATACACGGATCTGCCGGCCGGTCGGTCTGACCGAGGCCGATTGCGCGAGTGTGTGTACCTACGCGATCGAGCGGATCGGCTTCGCCTACGATCTCAAGAATATCATCGATCTCATGCGCTATCTCTTTCCGCTGCCGGTGCCTCAGCGCTGGCGCCGTCGGTTGATTGCGCTCGGCTCCGGCGACCCATCGCGGCTGATTTGTTCGGCACTGATCGCGGAAGCGTTCCGCGCCGTTCACTATCCCATCCTGCCCAAGATCACGCTGACGCGCAGCCGGCAGGCGATCGAACAAATCCTCGAGATTCGCCATTCGTCGCTCTACTGCCCGCGCGATTTCGACATCTCTCCTTTTTTCAACGTGGTGAAGCCCACCATCAACCGAGGCTTCGACTATAAGGCTTTGCATTGGGCCGAGGCGCCGTCGCTCGCGGCCGCGCCTGTTCCGCTGGTTCCCGAGGCCGTGCGTGCGGGCGGAGGCGACGGCACGATTGCGGCCTGATCGCCACTTGTTCTTGCGCCCTCTCATCTTTACCTCTGCGGTCCAGCGGAGGGTTCCATGCTCGAAGACGCCGCCAGGGCCATCAGTCAGATGCTTTCGCCGCCGTTGCGCGCGGTGCTGTGGAAAGCGATCGGATTGGCGCTCGCGCTCATTGTCGTGGTCGCCATCGTCCTCAATCGCCTGATCGCCTGGCTGCTGGGCGCCGGAAGCGCCGCCGTCGAGAGCGGTTTGGGGCCGCAGGCGCACATGCCCGCGACCGTGCTCGGTTGGGTGCTGTCGATCGCCGCCGGATTGGGGATCGTCGTCGGCAGCGTGATGTTGATGCCGGCCGTCACCGCCTTCGTGGCAAGTTTCTTCGCCGACGAGATCGCCGACGAGGTCGAGCGCGAGCATTACCCGGCCGATCCGCCCGGCGTGGCGCTTCCTCTTTGGTTCGCCGTTATCGAGGGCGGCAAGACCGCGCTGTTGGCGGTCCTAGTCTATCTTTGCGCGTTGCCGTTTCTGCTGTTCGCCGGCTTTGGCGTCGTGATTTTCTTTTTGGCGACGGCTTGGCTCCTTGGCCGCGAATATTTCAACCTGGCGGCGATGCGCTTTCGGCCGCCGGACGAGGCGAAAGCCTTCCGCAAGCACTACGCGGGCACAGTGTTCGTCGGTGGCCTGTTGATCGCGGCCTTCGTCTCAATCCCGATCGTCAATCTGGCGACGCCGCTATTCGCCATGAGCCTGATGGTGCACGTGCATAAACGGCTCGGCCGGCGCGCGGCGCTCGTGCGCACAGCCGCTTGATAGTGATGTATCGCAGCACGTTCGCCGCGGAGAGTTCTCGATCAGATCGCGATTGAGCTACGCCTCAGCCCCAAATCGCGTCGGCAAGCTCGACCGCCATTCGGAGCTTTGCCCATTGCTCCTCCTCCGCCAGCACGTTGCCTTCTTCGGTCGAGGCAAAACCGCACTGCGGTGACAGCGAGAGTTGATCGAGGGCGGCATACTTGGTCGCCTCCTCGATCCGGCGCTTGACGTCGTCTTTCTTCTCGAGTTGCCCGGATTTGGTGGTGATCAGCCCAAGCACGACGATCTTGTTGCCTTTTGGCAGAAAGCGCAGCGGCTCGAATCCGCCGGCGCGCTCGGTGTCGTATTCGAGGAAATAGCCGTCGTAGTTGAGTTGCCCCAGAAGGACTTCGGCCACGGGCTCGTAGCCGCCCTCGGAGATCCAGGTCGAGCGGAAATTGCCGCGGCAGATGTGGGTGGTGACCACCATATCGGCGGGCTTGCCCTCCAACGCTTTGTTGATGATGCCGGCGTAGTCTTGGGCGAGACGCTCCGCGTTCAGTCCGCGCTCGCGCGCCTTTTTCAATTCCGCTTGCGAGCAGAGATAGGCCCAGGCGGTGTCGTCGAATTGCAGGTAACGGCAGCCGACGTCATAGAAAGCGCGAATGGCCTGCTTATAGGTCTTGGCCAGATCGTCGAAAATGGCGTCGCGATTGGCATATTCCTTGGTCGCGATGGCGGCCGGCTCGAGCCGAAAGTGCAGAATGGCCGGACTCGGTATGGTCATTTTCGGCGTGACACGCGTGTGCGCTTTGAGGAACTTGAAATGATCCAGCATGGGATGGCTCGAAAAGCCGAGCTTGCCGGTGATCCGCGGCGTGCGGTGTTTGGTCTGCACCCCATGGAACTGAATGCCGTGATCGACTTCGGTGATCTCGACGCCGTCGAGCATCCCGAAGAAATCGAAATGCCACCAGGACCGGCGAAACTCGCCATCGGTCGCGACCTTCAGGCCGACGTCTTCTTGCTTCTTGATGATCTTCTCGATCTCGCGGTCCTCGACCTCCTTGAGCGCCGCCGCGCTGATTTCGCCTTTTTCCCGTTTGGCCCGCGCTTCCTTCAGAGGGGCAGTACGCAACAGGCTGCCGACCACATCGGCGCGGAAGGGCGGTTTGGTCCTGGTCATTGGCAAAAGCTCCTGAGAATTTCGAGAGGTAACAAGCGTCAGCCGCAGCTTTCGTCAACCGCAAACCTGCCCGTCCGAAATGGGCCTTGTCCCATAAGCCCGGACCGATCCGCTGGCTGTGGCCAAAGAGCGCGGTTTATGCTGGCGTCTGCACCACCCTCGCGCGCTCGCGCCACATCTGCTAGAGCAGAATCCGGAAAATGGAACCGGTTTTCCGAAAAGATCATGCGTCGTCAAAACGTTAGCTGCCATCGACTCGATCTGAAGCGGTCGTGCCCGGATGGGGCCGGCCGACCGATCGCGGTCTGCGCGAGGCGGTCAACGAGCCCATGATGGTGGTTGGGAGCGCCGCATGCTGAACGGATTGCGCACCATCGCGCATTTGTTCAACCAGAAGATCGGCTTCAGTCGATTGGGCGTGGCGCTTAGCGTCACCATCATCGTCATCGCCGCCTTCGTCCTCTATCACATTCTTCGCGATATGGACCTCGACGCGCTCATCGACGCGTTGGAGGCGACCGACTGGCGGACGCTGGTCATTGCCGGGCTTTTTGTCGCTGCCGGCTACATGACCCTGACCTTCTACGATCTCTTCGCGCTGCGCACGATCGGCCGCGGCGAGGTCCCTTATTGGGCTGCAGTTCTAGGCAGCTTCACGAGTTATGCGGTTGGGCACAATGTCGGCGCCAGTGTTTTTTCCGGCGGCGCCGTGCGCTATCGAATCTACTCCGCGTGGGGATTGAGCGTCGTCGAGGTCACGAAGATCTGCTTTGTCGCCGGACTAACCTTCTGGCTGGGCAATGCCGCCATGCTCGGCCTCGGGATTCTGTATGCTCCGCAACAGGCGAGCGACATCGACCGGCTGCCGGTCGGGCTCAACCGCATCCTTGCGATTGTGATCTTGATCGTACTGGCGGCCTATATCGCGTGGGTCTGGGTAAAGCCGCGGGTGATCGGTCGCGACGGCTGGAAAGTGTCGCTACCGGGCGGGCCGCTGACGCTCGTTCAGATCCTGATCGGCATTCTCGATCTCACGTTCTGTGCCGCCGCCATGTACATGCTCGTGCCGGATGAGCCGCATCTCGGCTTCATCCCGGTGGCGGTCATCTTCGTCACCGCGACGCTTTTGGGCTTCGCGAGCCATGCGCCCGGCGGCCTCGGCGTGTTCGATGCCACGATGATGGTCGCGCTTTGGCAATTCGACAAAGAAGACCTGCTGGCAGGTCTGTTGCTGTTTCGGTTGCTCTACTACATCATCCCGTTCGCGCTTTCGCTGTTGATCCTCGGAATACGCGAGGTGTTACACGGCCGAGCAGCGCGACGCGTTGCGCGCCCGCTCGCAAGACCGCTGACTCAGATGAGCGGCTTGGTGCGAGAAAAATCCGACATGGCTTGATCCGTCGGCGGAACGGGCGAGGATAGACATCGAGAGCTTGCCCGAAAGGCACGTCGATGAGTTTGAATGAAGCTGGCCGCGCGCCGGCGAACAGCAGGTGGCGCGGTATCCGGGTCGTCACTGTCGCCGCGGCGATCGTGTTCGGGGGCTTCGTCGCGCTTGGCGCGATCTCGTCCGGTTACGGGCTTTTGGGATTCGTCATTCTGGCGTTGGCCGCTCTGCTGGCGAACCGGGCAACCGAGGAAGCCGGCCGGCTGGTGCGACCGGTAGCCGTCGCCGAACGCGCGGGCGAGCCGCTTGAAGCTGTCATCGCCGGGGTGCCTGATCCGGTTATCGCGCTCGACCGCAACGGCCGGGTGCTGACAGTAAACGAAAGCGCGCGTTCGCTGGCGCCGGCCTTGCGTCTGGGCGAACCGGTGTCGCTTGCGCTTCGGATGCCCGAGCTGATCGAGGCGATCGGCCGCGCCTACGCCACCGGCGACGAACAGCGTGTGGAATATTCCGAGCGCGTGCCGATCGACCGCTGGTTCGAGGTGATCGTCAAACCGGTGCGGCGCGACCCCAAACTGCGCATGCCCGATCTTGTGCTAATGACATTCCACGATCTCACGCCACTGCGGCGCGTGGAGGAGATGCGGGCCGATTTCGTCGCCAATGCCAGCCACGAGCTGCGCACGCCGCTCGCGGCTCTTTCCGGCTTCATCGAGACATTGCAGGGATCTGCCCGCGATGACGCCAAAGCCCGCGAGCGCTTCCTTCCCATCATGCAGGAGCAGGCGCGGCGCATGGCGCGGCTGATCGACGACCTGTTGTCGCTCTCGCGCATCGAGCTCAATGCGCATCGCCGCCCCGACACGCCGGTCGATCTCGTTCCGATCGTCCGCCAAGTTGCGGACGGACTGCAAACCCTGGCGCGCGATCGGGGCGTGACGGTTCATATCGATGCGGCCAATGCCATGCGCGTCCCCGGCGACCGCGACGAGCTTGTCCGCGTGTTCGAGAACCTGGTGGAAAACGCCCTTAAATACGGGGCTGCGGGCAAACGGGTCGACATCGGGTTCAGCGAGGGAGAATCCCCGGAAGGCGAGCAGGAAGCGCGCATTAGCGTAAGGGACTACGGGCCGGGCATCGCGCCGGAGCATGTTCCGCGACTGACCGAACGCTTCTATCGGGTGGACGTGCGCGAAAGCCGCGCACAGGGCGGAACCGGGCTAGGGCTTGCGCTGGTCAAACACATCCTAAACCGGCACCACGGCCGGCTTTTGATCGAGAGCATGCCGGGGGCGGGCGCTACATTCACTATTTACCTTCCCCTGGCCGTGGCCGTCACAACCGAGAAAACTGCGTAGAATCAATATAGTATACTGTCATCTAACTGTCATGCTCGCCTCATAGAACGGTGACGTGCCGAAAATAAGCATCTTGCCGCTGTGGTCCTCACGACCGAACCTCGCCGCAGCGCGTTGCTTATCGGGCGTCGAACAATTGGGCGTCGAACACAAGTGAGGTCCCGAACGGGACCCAGCAGGCGTGGTCAAGGTCCGCGTCGCCACATATTCCGCTGACAGGAGCATCCAGTGAAACAGCTGAGAACTCTAGCCGTCGCCGGCTTTCTGGCCGCGACCATTCTTCCTGCCGCCGCCATCGATATCTCCGGCGCCGGCGCTACCTTCCCCTATCCGATCTATGCCAAATGGGCCGACACCTACAAAAAAGAGACCGGCAATGGGCTCAACTATCAATCCATCGGTTCGGGCGGGGGAATCAAGCAGATCCAAGCGAAGACGGTGACTTTTGGCGCCTCGGATATGCCCTTGCAGCCTGCGGATTTGAAGAAGTGGAACATGGTTCAGTTCCCAACGGTGATTGGCGGTGACGTGCCAGTTGTCAATCTCGAGGGCATCAAGTCCAACGAACTGACACTCGACGGCGATACCCTGGCAAAAATCTTCCTTGGCGAGATCACCAAGTGGGACGATCCGGCGATCAAAAAGCTTAACCCGAACGCAAAGCTGCCCTCGCAGGCGATTGTCGTTGTTCACCGATCTGACGGTTCGGGCACGACGTTTATCTGGACGGACTACCTGTCTAAAGTAAGCGAGAAATGGAAGTCGCAGGTCGGCGCAAACACTTCAGTCGAATGGCCCGCAGGCATTGGGGCCAAGGGCAATGAAGGCGTTTCCAACAATGTGAGCCAGACCAAGGGCTCGATCGGCTATGTTGAATACGCCTATGCCAAACAGAATGGCATGACGACGGTGGGCATGATCAATAAGGATGGCAAGACGGTCGTTCCGGACGCGGCCGCCTTCCAAGCCGCTGCCGCGTACGCTGATTGGGAAAAGGCTGATAGCTTCTACGTTATCCTCACCAATCAGCCGGGTGCGGCCTCATGGCCTATCGCGGGAGCGACGTTTATTCTCATCTACAAGCAGCCGCAGGACCCGGTTGCCGCCGCCGAAGCCCTCAAGTTCTTTGCCTGGGCCTATGCCAAGGGCGACAAGATGGCCGAGGCACTTGATTACGTTCCGATGCCGAAAAAAGTCATCGATCAGATTGAGAGCATGTGGGCCAAGGAAATTACGGACGCAAGCGGCAAGCCGCTCCACACCACGATGGCGCATTAAGTCTGATGCAAACGGTGGGGCCCGCAGTCGTTGCTCGGTGCCCCGCTCCTTGTTCGTAACCGGCCTGTCGCGCGAGTATCTTGTGCGGCGGCCGGTGTATCGTTTGAGTGGGCGCTCCCGGATGTCGGTGAAGGAGCCCCTAGATGGACCCGGCTCGGAGGCGATCCGTGGTTGACGTGACGATGGAAGAGGGGGCGATGGTGTCCGTCGAGGCCGGAACGCGCGCCCGGTTGCTCGATCGGCTCCGCCTTGGCGATCTCGCCTTCCGTCACACGACCCGCGCAGCGGCCGTCGGCGTGCTGTTGCTCCTCACCGGCGTGATCATTTCACTGATTGCCGGTTCGCTGCCGGCACTCCGAACTTTCGGCTTCGAATTTCTTACGACCGAACGGTGGAATCCGGTCACCGAGAAATTCGGTGCGCTCGCTCCTATTTACGGCACGCTCATCACTTCGTTCATCGCCATGCTGATCGCGGTCCCGGTCGGGCTGATGATCGCATTCTTTCTGACCGAACTGTGCCCGCAATGGCTGCGGCGGCCGATCGGTATCGCAATCGAGCTGCTCGCCGGCATTCCCAGCATCATCTACGGGATTTGGGGACTTTTCATTTTCGCTCCGTTTTTGCAGGACACGTTGCAGCCGTTCCTGATCAATACGCTCGGCAATGTGCCAGGCATCGCCCCGCTTTTTGCCGGACCGCCCTACGGCATCGGCATGCTGACGGCCGGATTGATTCTGGCGATCATGGTGCTGCCGTTCGTGACTTCCATTTCCCGCGACGTCTTCGAAGCGGTTCCGCCAGTGCTCAAGGAGGCCGCGTACGGCGTCGGTTGTACGACCTGGGAGGTGGTGCGTTACGTGGTACTGCCTTATGCGCGGGTCGGCGTGATCGGCGGCGTGATGCTGGGCCTCGGCCGGGCGCTCGGCGAGACCATGGCCGTGACCTTCGTCATCGGCAACGCGCACCGGATTTCTGCTTCGTTGCTTGCGCCTGGCACCACGATCTCTGCGACTATCGCCAATGAGTTCACCGAAGCGGTTGGCGATCTCTACACATCGGCGCTGATCGCGCTGGGATTGATCCTGTTTGTGATTACGTTGATCGTGCTCGCTGCCGCGCGTTACCTGTTGCTGCGCATCGACCGCCGGATCGGATAACTGATGACCGCTCGCTACGCTACCCGTCGCCGAAACGACATCGTCGCAAAGGGTTTCGCGTTTGCCGCGACTGTCGTTCGGGCTTGGTTGGCTAGTTATGATCCTAGGCGTGCTCCTCTGGAAGGGGTTCAGCGGCCTGTCACTTGCGGTGTTCACGCAAATGACGCCGCCGCCCGGGTCGAGCGGCGGGCTGCTCAATCCTATTATCGGAAGTTTGATTTTGACGATCCTCGCCGTCGCGATCGGCACTCCGATAGGCGTTCTTGCCGGTACCTACATGGCCGAATACGGCCGCTATGACCGCCTCAGCAGCGTCGTGCGCTTCATCAACGATATTCTGTTGAGCGCTCCGTCCATTGTGGTCGGTCTGTTCATCTACGAGGTCATGGTCGCGCCGATGGGCCATTTCTCGGGCCTGGCCGGCGGCGTCGCGCTCGCCGTCATTGTCATTCCGGTCGTGGTGCGCACGACCGAGGACATGCTGACGCTCGTCCCCAACTCGTTGCGTGAAGCGGCGACTTCGATCGGCCTGCCGCGCTCGATGTCGATAACGCGCATCTGCTATCGGGCCGCGCGCGCCGGCATGGTCACCGGCGTGCTGCTGGCCGTGGCGCGCATCAGCGGCGAGACCGCACCGCTCTTGTTCACGTCGCTCAACAATCAGTTCTGGAGCACGAACCTCAACGCGCCAATGGCAAGCCTGCCGGTCATTATTTTTCAGTTCGCCTTGAGTCCTTACAAAGACTGGCAGTCGCTCGCGTGGACCGGCGCCCTCATCATCACGCTCGCGGTCCTGGCGCTCAGCATCACCGCCCGCAGTCTCGTCTCATCAGGTAGGCAGTCATGAGTGTAACGTCCGTTGCCGTTCCGTCGGTCTCAGTCGCTCCCAGCGATCGCTCTGGACTTGTCGAGAAGGTTACGATTCGCGACCTGAATTTCTTCTACGGCGAGTCGCGGGCGCTGAAATCGGTCAGCCTGCCGCTCTACGAGCACAAGGTGACGGCCTTCATCGGTCCGTCGGGCTGCGGCAAATCGACTTTGCTGCGCGTGCTCAACCGGATGTACGACCTCTATCCGAATCAGCGCGCGACCGGCGACGTGATCCTCGACGGCGCCAATATTCTCTCGCCGAAGCAGGATCTCAATCTGCTGCGCGCGCGCATCGGCATGGTGTTCCAGAAGCCGACGCCGTTTCCCATGTCGATCTATGAAAACGTCGCGTTCGGCATCAGGCTTTACGAGCGGCTGCCCAAATCCGAGCTCGACGGGCGGGTCGAAACTTCGTTGCGCCGGGCGGCGCTGTGGGACGAGGTGAAGGACAAGCTCGGAGCCAACGGGCAGAGCCTTTCCGGCGGGCAACAACAGCGGCTGTGCATCGCCCGCACCGTGGCGGTGCGTCCGGAAGTGATCCTGTTCGACGAACCGTGCTCAGCGCTCGATCCGATCTCCACCGCGAAGATCGAGGAACTGATCGACGAACTGACGGACGATTACACCATCGTGATCGTGACCCATAACATGCAACAGGCGGCGCGCGTCTCGGAATTCACCGCCTTCATGTATCTGGGCGAGCTGATCGAGTTCGATTCCACCAGCAAGATGTTCACCGCGCCGCACGACCAGCGCACGCAGGACTACATCACCGGCCGCTTCGGGTAACCACGATGACCGATATCACCACCAGAGTGGACCATACCGCCAAAGCCTTCGACGTCGATCTGCAGGAGATCACGCGCAAGGTCGCCGAAATGGGCGGTTTGGCGGAGCGGCAAATTGCCGATGCGACGCGCGCATTGGTGGATCGCGACGCCGATCTGGCCGAGCGGGTGATCGCCACCGATCCGACCGTCGATGCCATGCAGCACGACATCGAGGAGAAGGCGATTCTGACCATCGCTCGCCGCCAGCCGATGGCTATCGACTTGCGCGAGATCGTCGGCGCCATGCGCGTGTGCAACGACCTCGAGCGGATCGGTGATCACGCCAAGCACATCGGCAAACGGGTGGTGGCGCTCGATCTGGATTTGCACCCGCAAAAACTGATCCGCGGGGTCGAGCATATGGCGACGCTTGTCGCCGCGCTGCTCAAGCAGGTGCTCGACGCTTACGCGAGCCACGACGTCGCGGCCGCGCTTGCGGTGTGGAACGGCGACGAGGAGGTCGACGCGATTTGTACCTCGCTGTTTCGTGAGCTTCTGACCTACATGATGGAAGACCCGCGTAACATCACGTTCTGTATGCATCTCATGTTCTGTGCGAAGGATATTGAGCGCATCGGCGATCACGCGACCAACATCGCGGAGACGGTCTATTACATGATTGAAGGCCGCCCGATCACCGACCAGCGCCCAAAGGGAGACACCACGAGCTTTGGAGCAGCTCTGCTGCAAAAATGAATAGGAGACGGGGATGGGTGCCAACATCCTGATCGTTGAAGACGAAGAGCCATTGACCACGCTGCTGCGTTACAACCTTGAGGCAGAAGGTTACGACGTCGACGCGGTCGCGCGAGGCGATGAGGCCGATACGCGGCTGCGGGAGACCGCGCCCGATCTCATCGTGCTCGACTGGATGCTGCCCGGCCTCTCGGGCATCGAGCTGTGCCGAAGGCTTCGCGCGCGGCCGCAAACCCAGTCGCTGCCGATCATCATGCTGACGGCACGCGGCGAGGAGAGCGAGCGCGTGCGAGGCCTGGCGACAGGCGCTGACGATTATCTCGTCAAGCCGTTCTCGGTGCCGGAATTGCTGGCGCGGATTCGCGCATTGCTGCGCCGCGCCAGCCCCGAACGTGTGGCCACCGTCCTGATGATCGGCGATCTGGAACTCGACCGCGAGAAGAAGCGCGTATCGCGTTCAAACCGTCCCGTGGACCTCGGCCCGACCGAATTCCGCCTGCTGGAATTCCTGATGGAGCGGCCCGGCCGGGTGTTTTCGCGCGAGCAATTGCTCGACGGAGTCTGGGGCAGCGACGTTTATATCGACGAACGCACCGTCGACGTTCATGTCGGCCGTCTGCGCAAAGCGCTCAATCGCGGTCACGGTATCGATCCGATCCGCACGGTGCGCGGCGCCGGCTATTCGCTGGACGATCGCTTCGGCAAAGCGAGCTAGGCGCGATCCCGAAAGGCGCGCGCCCGGTTCGGGTGGAACAGTGGTTTCCGAACAATCGTGCTCGCCACGACGGTAGAGCGCCTGTCGATTCAAAATGACGGCGCTCTGGTCGGTTGATGCGACGGATTCTGCCGTGAGGCAGAGCACGAATTCCACTTCGCGATCGTTGTGGTACTCCGTGCTGAGACAGCGGCGCGGTCGCTAGCGCGCGGGCGAACGCCGGTCGCGGCGACGATCGGCCGCCGGTTGATACGCTACGCGAGAGTGATACGCGCAATAAGGCAGACCCGCGATCGTATTGCCGCCGCAGAAGAAGAATTCCGTGCTGCCGGGATCGCCGATCGGCCAACGGCAGGTTTGCTCGGTCAATTCCAGTATGGTGCGGCGCTGGCCGATCGGGATAACGTTCTCGACCAGCTCCGGCGTCACCTCTGGCTCGATCTCGTAAGCGTGCGCCAGCGCTGTGTTGCCGCGGATGGCGCCGCGTCCGATCCGCAGCATATGGGTGGACGAACGCGCTTTGCGCTGCCGCGGGGCGGCGCTGGAAGCAGCTTTGGCACGGCCGGAGAGGCCGAGCCGGTGGACCTTCCCGATGACTGCATTGCGAGTAATACCGCCGAGTTCGGCCGCTATCTGACTGGCTGACAGCCCGTCGGACCATAGCTTCTTCAGCAATTCGACCCGCTCGTCAGTCCACGACATGCTCAATCCTCCTCCAAGATGCGAGTGCAGCCTTTGGCGGAATCCCCCTCCGGGTCAGACGGTGCTCGCCGCCTAACACGTCACGCAACCAACGCTTTCGAGGAACTGTCCGCCGCACGAGATGTCGTACTTGACAAGCAAAAGACTACAATATGGCGCGAGTTTGGCGCAAGAGTCGGCCCATACGCGTCCACATATTCCTGCCCAATGTGGACGAGTGCGTGGACAAGCCGGCTATTTGCGCGCTGCGTTAACGAGTTGACCGGCCGGCGGCGCGCAAATAAAATGCTGAAGTGGTGCCGCCCGGAGAGGCGGCACATTTTATTTTCGGCCGCGCAGCTTGAAACTGCGCAACGCGCGGGCGCAAAACCATGACATCGCACTTGTTACCGACCTATGCGCGTGTGCACCTTGCTTTCGAACGGGGCGAGGGCGTTTGGCTTGTTGCAACCAACGGCGAGCGTTACCTCGACTTCACGTCCGGCGTCGCTGTCAATGCGCTGGGGCATGCTCATCCGCAGATGATCGCTGCACTGACAGCGCAGGCGCAAAAAATCTGGCACGTCTCGAACCTCTATGAGGTGCCCGAGGCCGAGCGCGTCGCGCAGCGATTGTGCGACGCAAGCTTTGCCGACGTCGTCTTCTTCTGCAATTCCGGCGCCGAGGCGATGGAATGCACCATCAAGATGGCGCGCAAATATCACTCGGCGAATGGCGCACCGGAACGCTATCGGATCATCACCTTCGAGGGCGCCTTCCACGGCCGCACGCTGGCAACGCTCGCCGCCGGCGGGCAGAAGAAATATCTCGATGGGTTCGGTCCCGTCATGGAGGGTTTCGACCAGGTGCCGTTCGGCAATCTGGAAGCGACCAAAGCCGCGGTCACCCGCGAGACCGGTGCGATCCTCATCGAACCGATCATGGGCGAAGGCGGCGTGCGCGTCGTCGAGCCTTCTTTCCTGCGTGCCTTGCGCGAACTCTGCGATCAGCGTGGATTGCTCCTGCTGCTCGACGAAGTGCAGACCGGCATGGGTCGTACCGGAGAACTATTCGCTCATCAGCGTGTCGGCATCGAACCGGATATCATGGCGCTCGCCAAGGCGCTCGGCGGCGGCTTTCCGGTGGGAGCGTGCCTCGCCAAGAGCGAGGCGGCGAAGGGAATGACGGCCGGCACGCATGGCTCGACTTTCGGCGGCAATCCGCTTGCCATGAGCGCTGCCAACGCAGTGCTCGACGTCATGCTGGAGCCGGGCTTCCTCGATCGCGTGCGGCGGACCGGGCTCTTCTTCAAGCAACGGCTCGCGGAGATCAAAGATCTATATCCGTCGGTCATTTCCGAGGTGCGCGGTGAAGGCCTGCTGGTTGGCGTACGTGCCAGCGTGCCGGCCGGCGAGCTTGTCGATGCGCTACGCGCCGAAAAAATGATCGCGGTCGCCGCGGGCGACAATGTCGTGCGGCTGCTGCCGCCGCTGATCATCAGCGAGCAGGAGATCGCCGAAGGCATCGCGCGGCTCGATCGCGCCTGTGCCCGGCTTTCGCGCGCGCAGGAAGCGGCGTCCAAGGAAACGGCGGCACAATGACGGCGATCCGCCACTTTCTGGATCTGATCGACGTGCCGGCGGAGGAATTGCGCCGGATGATCGATCTGGCGCGCGCCATCAAAGCCAAGCGCTCCGGCAATGAGCGGCCGCTCGCCGGCAAGACGCTGGCGATGATTTTCGAGCGGCCGTCGACCCGCACGCGTGTGTCGTTCGAAGTCGCCATGCGCCAGCTCGGCGGCGATGTGATCATGCTGACTGCTGACGAAATGCAACTCGGCCGCGGCGAAACCATCGGCGACACCGCGCGGGTATTGTCGCGCTATGTCGACGTCATCATGATCCGGGCGCTCGACCCCGAGGCGGTCGCCGAACTTGCGCGCTTCGCCACCGTGCCGGTGATCAACGGCCTGACGCGGCGCTCCCATCCGTGCCAGGTCATGGCCGACGTCATGACCTTCGAAGAGCATCGCGGCCCAATCCGCGGGCGCACGGTCGCCTGGACCGGCGACGCCAACAACGTTTTGACCTCGTGGATGCACGCCGCCGAGCGGTTCGCTTTCCGCATGCGGGTCGCCACCCCGCCGGAACTGGCGCCGAAAAAGCCGCTGGTCGGATGGATCAAATCCTCGGGCGCCGCGATCACCCTCGGCACTGATCCGGAAGAAGCAGTAAAGGACGCCGATTGCATCGTGACCGACACCTGGGTTTCGATGGGAGACCGCGACGGCGCCCGCCGCCACAACTTGCTCAAACGCTATCAGGTCAATGAGCGGCTGATGGCGCGGGCTAAGCCGGACGCCCTTTTCATGCATTGCCTGCCCGCTCATCGCGGCGAAGAAGTCACCGACGAGGTGATGGACGGCCCACATTCGGTCGTGTTCGACGAGGCCGAGAACCGGCTGCATGCGCAGAAAGGCATCCTGACATGGTGCCTCGAGGGCGGACGGTAAGACCGGCCTCGGCCGGTTCCAGAGGGCTCACAATTTCATTCTCATTGCCTATATTCGTGGGCGATGAACAATCCTCAATTGGACATTCCCGTTCGGGCGCCGGCGCAAACCAGCGTTGACGATACGATCCTGCCTTTCGAGGTGTCCGCGCTCGATCTGCGCGGCCGCATCGTTCGGCTTGGGCCGGCCGTCGATGCCATCTTGAGCGGCCACGATTATCCGCTGCCGATCGCGAAACTCCTGGGTGAGGCGATCGTGCTGACGGTCATGCTCGGCTCGGCCCTCAAGTTTGAGGGCCGGTTCATCTTACAGACGCAAAGCGACGGCCCGGTCAGCATGCTGGTGGTCGATTTCACCTGGCCCGGCAACGTGCGCGCCTGCGCACGCTTTGACGCCGACCGGGTCGCGGCCGCCATCGCCGCCGGCGACGACAAGCCGGGCCAATTGCTCGGCCGCGGCCATCTGGCCATGACCATCGACCAAGGTCCGGATATGAGCCGTTACCAAGGTCTCGTACCGCTCGAAGGCAAGGACTTAGAGCAGGCGGCGCACGAATATTTTCTCCGCTCCGAGCAGATACCGACCCGCGTGCGGCTTGCGGTCGCCGAGGAATTCCGCGGCGGCGAGAACGGCGGCGCGCGCCGTCGTTGGCGCGCCGGTGGGATCCTGCTGCAGTTCTTGCCGAAGTCGCCTGAGCGCGCGCGGCAAGCGGATCTTCATCCCGGCGACGCTCCGCCCGGCGCGGTAGCTTCTGTCCAACACGAAGAAGACGATGCCTGGGTCGAAGGCCGCTCGTTGGTGGAAACGGTTGACGACATCGAGCTGATTGATCCGGCGCTATCGAGCGAACGGTTGGCCTATCGCCTGTTTCACGAACGCGGCGTGCGCGTATTCCGCCCGGCGCCGGTGCAAGCGCAGTGCTCCTGCTCGCGCCAAAGCGTGGAAAATATGCTGCAGAGCTTTCCGCAGCGGGACCGCGACGACATGGTCGAGGACGGGAAGATCACCGTGACCTGCGAATTTTGCAGTTCGACCTATGTCTTTGAACCTGCCGAAATTACGCCAGGAGATTCGGCTGTTTCTTAGCGCGTCGGGGGCTGGCCGCCGCCCACGCTGGAAGGAATAGGCGTTTTTACTTTCGCCCGGGCGCGCTGGGTTGCTCGCGACGGCCCGCCAAGGGCAGCTCCCAGCCGAAAACGCTGCGGCCGCCATATTCATGTGACCGCACGAATTCGTCGGAGATGAAGTCATCGAATGCCGGCCCGTTCGCGACGCGCTCGAGGCGCCGCGATTCCGCATCGAGCTTCCGCAGAGCGAACAGCGCGTCGTCCCGGCCGAGCTTTGCTCTATCGACGGCGGAACGGAGCACGCAAATGGTCTCATCGTAAACTTTGATGGGAACCGGGAAGGGATGCCGATCCTTGCCGCCGTGAGCGAGCGAAAATCGTGCAGGATCGCTGAAGCGGCAAGGTGCGCCGTGCAGCACCTCCGCCACCAATGCGAGCGCGCGGACAGTGCGCGCCCCCACACCGGGTGTGAGCAGCAAATCGGGAAAGTCGGTAGGTCCACGCTCGGCTGCGGCGGCAAGATTGCCGTGCAGACGCCGAAGATGAACGTCGCTCGCCCGGACGTCGTGATGCGCGGGCAAAACAAGATACGGCAACGTTGCTTGCGCCGGCTGTTCGTCCTCGGATGGCTTGGGACTGGCCGCCTCATGCGAAGATGCGAGCGCGGCAGCCTCGCGCGCGATGCGGTCGGGTCCAAGGCTGCCGAGCAGCTCGATCTGTTTGCGCCGTGAGTGGCCCGCGCGGCGATCGGTGAGATTGATGATGTTGCCTTGGCTCTGTCCTTCGATGGCCGAGTGCGGCTCGTCGACGAAACTCGTCATCCCCTCCGACAGCCAGTGATAACGACGCGCCTGCTTGCGATCGCCATTCATGCCTTGTTGGACGACGGCCCAGCGCCCTTCATCGCAGACGATGAAGCCGTGCAAATAAAGATCGAAACCGTCTTGAACGGCGGCGCTGTCGACCTTGGCGGTCAGTCGGCTGGCCTTCGCCAGCGCGTCGCCATCGAAGCCGATGCGATCGCCAAGAGCCACGAGCTCGCTTGGCGTCAGACGCGAATGCTTGCCGCGGCCGCCGCAAACATGCAAGCCGAGTTCACCGCTCAAGGGCTTAAGGCCGCGCTTGAGCGCACCGAGCACGCTCGTGGTGATGCCTGAGGAATGCCAATCCATTCCCATCAGCGCGCCAAACGACTGAAACCAGAAAGGATGTGCCACGCGGCGTAGAAATTCATCGCGCCCGTAGTGGTGAACGATGGCCTCGGTCAAGACCGCGCCAAGCCGGGTCATGCGGTCCGTAAGCCATTTCGGCACATGACCGTTATGGAGCGGCAAATCGGCGCTACCAGATTTTCGCATCGGCATGCGTTCTCGGCGAAATTTAAGTTCTTATTTTGTTCTCAACGACGCGCGAAGTCAATGCACGACGTTTTCTCGGTGCGCCAGAGCTTTAGTTTAACGTGCGTTTGTCTTCAGTCGCATCGAGCGAGAAGGCCGGAATCTCGATGTCGAAATGTTCGCCGCTTGCGCTGACCATGCCGTAGGTCCCGAACATGAATCCCGACGGCGTCTGCAGGGGCACCCCGCTGGTATATTCGAACAATTCGCCGGCTTTGAGGACCGGTTCTTCGCCGACCACGCCGGCACCACGCACCTCCTGGCGGCGGCCGCTCGCATCGGTGATGTGCCAATGGCGAGTCTTCAACTGCACGGTGTCTTCGCCATTGTTAGTGATCGCGATCGTGTAGGCCCAGAAGAAATAATTGTTATCAGGGGACGAACGGTCTGCGACAAAGCGGGGGGTCACCACGACCTCGATATTCCGGGTGACTGCGCGATACATGGGAAATCCCAGTGTTCTATCCGATCGGCGCCGTGGAACCGTCACAGGCTCGGCAGCCCCGCGTTCATCTGTCGTCAGTGAATCGCGTTGAGCCGCAAGTTGCAACAACAAGGTGAACGCTGTCCTCAAGTCAGGCCGCGACAGCACGCACGCGCGCCACGATTGCTTGCGAACGCAATAAACCCGTGCATTACATTGGCGGGGGCGGATCCGAATTGGCTGCACCGCGGCCGGGCAATGGTTGCAGATTCCATGGCGATGGCGTCCCCGCCCCAATCGGCCACGAGCGAGCGCGATTTGCGGCTCGATCTATTCCGCGGCTTGGCGCTGTGGCTGATTTTTCTCGACCATATTCCGCAAAACATCGTGAATTGGATCACGATCAGGAATTACGGCTTCAGCGACGCCACCGAGATCTTCATTTTCATATCCGGGTACACCGCAGCCTTCGTCTACGGGCGCACCATGCGTGAGCGCGGCTTCGTGTTGGCCAGCGCGCGCATCTTGCGCCGCGCCTGGCAAATCTACGTCGCTCACATCTTTCTGTTCACGATCTTCATGGCGGAGATCGCCTATGTCGCGGCCACGTTCGAAAATCCGCTCTATGCCGAGGAAATGAAAATCCTCGATTTTCTCAAACAGCCGGACATCACCATCTTTCAGGCGCTGCTGTTGAAATTCAAGCCCGTCAACATGGACGTGCTGCCGCTCTACATCGTGTTGTTGCTGTTATTTCCGCCGATGCTGTTTCTCTTGCTGCGCCACCCCAATGTCGCGCTGGGCGGCTCGGCGCTGGTCTATGCGTTTGCCTGGCGGCTCGATTGGAATCTGCCCGCCTACCCGAACGGCGTCTGGTTCTTCAATCCGTTTGCGTGGCAGCTCTTGTTCGTCTTCGGCGCATGGTGCGCGCTTGGCGGGGCGCAAAAACTCGGCGTCGTTCTGCGCTCGAACGCAGTGCTTGCCGTCGCTATCGCCTATCTGGTGTTCGCCTTCTTGGTCACGCTGACCTGGCACGTTGAATCGCTTGATCGTTTCGTGCCCGGCTGGCTGGCGGATTGGATGTATCCGATCGATAAGACCAATCTCGATGTGCTGCGGTTTGCGCATTTCCTGGCGCTCGCCGCCGTCACCGTCCGCTTCGTGCCGCGGCATTGGCCGGGCTTGAAATCGCCGATCCTTTGGCCGGCGATCGTTTGCGGCCAGCACTCGCTGGAGGTTTTCTGCCTTGGGGTATTTTTGGCGTTCGCCGGCCAATTCGTGATCGCGGAATCCTCGGGCGGCCCCTTGCTGCAGATGGCCATCAGCGTGTTAGGCATTATCCTGATGGTTGCTACCGCATATCTGGTATCGTGGTACAAAGGCATAGAAGGGCGAAGCCCCCTTGCGCGCGTCAAATCACCTGACGCAGACCTCGCGGGAGGCGAGGCATGACTTTTGTCCTGGCCGTTCTGGCTGCGATCGCATTTGCAGGTGGCGCCGTCGCGGCGGAGTCACAGCCGCCGAGTTGTGACGTGCCCGACCGGCTCATTCCGGCTGAGAATGACCTCACCCATGTCGGCGCCGAAGTGAAAGATCGGCACCGTCTGGACATCACGGTGGTGGGCTCAGGCTCGTCCGCTTTGGCGGGCCCCGACGGAGCCCGCTTTGCCTACCCCGCGCAACTGGAGCAGGCCCTCAAAGAGCGATTGCCCGGCGTTGAAATTAAGGTTACTGCGCACGTTCCCTCGCGGCAGACTACGGCGGATATGGCTGCTGCAATGCCGAAAATCCTCGCCGACGACCATCCGGCTTTGGTGATCTGGCAGGCCGGCACCGTCGACGCCTTGCGCGGGGTCGAGCCGGAGGATTTCCGCAACAGCCTCGACCAAGGGCTCGACGCCATCGCCGCCGCCGGCGCCGATGTCGTTATGATGAATATGCAATACAGCCCGCGCACTGAATCGATGCTCAGCGTCGCTCCGTTCGCGGATGTCATGCATTGGGTGGCCGAGCAGCGCGGCGTCTTGCTGTTCGACCGCCTCGGCATCATGCACTATTGGAGCGACGAAGGAACTTTCGACCTCTATGCGGCAACGACGGGTTATGCTATGGCCCGTCGTGTTCATGAATGCATCGGCCGGGCTCTGGCGTCTCAGATTATCAATGCCGCCCATCTCGACGCCGCAAAGATGCAGACGACGCGTTGATGTCAGCAGATAACAAATCTCCGTTCGGCTTTGTTACGCTTGGCGCAGCCGGTTTGATTGCGCTGGCCGTTGCGGCTTCCGCGCGCGCCGAAGTCGCAGGGTCGCCGGCTGCTGCATCGTCGCAGAGCGCAGCCGAGCGGCCGGCGGCGCCAGCGCCCGCCTGCAACGCTCCCACGGAGCTCACGCGTCTCGTCCATCCGCTGACGCGGACCGCGCGGCGCTTGGCGAGCGGCGCGCCGTTGGTGATCGTCGCCGTAGGCTCGTCCTCGACGTACGGCGCCGGCGCAAGCTCGCCGGCGGCGAGCTATCCGAGCCGTCTCGCCGTCGAGCTCAGGGAGCATTTCCCGTCGCATGAAATCACCGTGCTCAATCGCGGCGTCAATGGCGAAGAGACGGCGCAAATGCTGGCGCGCTTCGGAGCCGATGTGATTGCCGCTCATCCCGATTTGGTGCTCTGGCAAGTCGGCACCAACTCGGTGATGCGGGATCATTCGCTCGCCGCGCACGGCGTCTTGCTGCGCCAGGGCATCGCGCAACTCAAGCAAGCCGGCGCCGACGTGGTGCTGATGGACATGCAATACGCACCCAAGGTGCTGGCCAAATCAGAGACGCCCGGGATGGAAGATCAGCTCGCCATCACCGCCAAGCAGGAAAATATCGATCTGTTCGAGCGCTTCGCGATCATGCGCAATTGGTACGAAGTTCGGCACCTTCCGTTTGAGACATTCGCCGCTCTGGACCAGTTGCATATGAACGACTGGGGCTATGGTTGCGTCGCCAAGCTTCTCGCCGACGCCATCGCCGAAGCCGCCACGCGACCGGTCGCGTCCGCCGCGCGATCCGGGCACTGAAATTCCATTATACCGCTTCGAGTGCAGTCAGCACGTCCTCGATGATGTCGTCGGGATGTTCAAGGCCGACCGACAAGCGCAACAGACCTTCGCTGATGCCGAGCTCGCCGCGCTGCGCCGGCGTCAGCCGCTGATGCGTGGTCGTCGCCGGATGGGTAATGAGGCTCTTGGCGTCGCCGAGATTGTTGCTGATACGCACGAGCTTGAGCGCGTCCTGAAAACGGAACGCACCCTTCTTGCCGCCCTCGACCTCGAACGCGACCAATGTCGAGCCGCCGCGCATTTGCTTCTGCGCCACTTTGGCCTGCGGATGATCCGGACGGCCCGGATAGATCAGGCGCGTGACCTTGCGATGCTCGGCGAGCGCCGCCGAAAGTGCCGCGGCGTTGTCGGTTTGCCGGCGCACACGCACGGGCAGCGTTTCCAATCCTTTCAGCATGACCCAGGCGTTGAACGGCGACAGCGACGGCCCGGTTTGCCGGAGCAGAACGTGGACATGCTTCTGAATAAACGCTTCCGACGCGAGGATGATGCCGCCGAGACAGCGGCCTTGGCCGTCGATATGTTTGGTCGCCGAATAGACCACGCAATCGGCGCCGAGAGCGAGCGGCGACTGAAAAAGCGGCGTCGCGAACACGTTGTCGACTACGAGTGTCGCGCCGGCTTCATGCGCGATATCGGCAACCGCCGCGATGTCGATGATCTCGAGCGTCGGGTTGGTCGGGGTCTCCAGAAAAAAGGTCTTGGTGTTCGGCCGCACCGCGTCGCGCCATTGGTCGAGGTCGGTGCCGTCGACCAAGGTCGAGGCAATTCCAAACCGCGGCAGATAATCTTCGACGATGTAGCGGCACGAGCCGAACAGCGCCTTTGCGCCGACCACGTGATCGCCGCTCCTGAGCTGGCCGGTGAGGGCGAGCGTCACCGCCGCCATGCCGGTCGCGGTCGCGCGCGCGGCCTCGGCGCCCTCGAACGCCGCCATGCGCTCTTCGAACATCGCAACGGTCGGGTTGGCGAAACGCGAATATTGAAACCCCGGCTCTTCGTTCTTGAAGCGCCGCTCGGCCTGTTCCGAATTTTCGTAAACGTAGCCTTGGGTGAGGAACAGCGCTTCGGACGTCTCGCCATACTGCGAGCGCAGCGTGCCGGAATGCACCAGACGGGTTTCGGGTCGGTAACGGTCTTGCTGTGACGCGGACATCTGGCCCTCCTCGGCCAAAAACAAAAACCCGGCCGGGAGGACAAATCCTCGGGCCGGGCTCACGCGTCCCCGGCCTTTTAGCAAGTTGTTTTACGTGGCTGCAAGCCGGCCGGCTCAAATGACCACGGGATAACGTCGCTCTTACGCTGCTGGCGTCTTTCCGTCAAGCCGGCCATCGGCTTATTGGTGATCGCATGTCGCTTTCCTTTGCGCCCACTGACAAGGGCATTCTTCCCGACCGCCTGATTGCGGCGCTGGCGGAGGCGGGTGGGATTCCCACCACCCGGCAGTTCGCCGCCGATCAAATCCAGCCGGCGAGCCTGGACCTGCGCCTCGGTGCCGTCGCCTGTCGGGTGCGCGCGAGCTTCTTGCCGGGGCCGGGCAGCACGGTCGCGCGCCGCATCGCCGAATTGAAGCTGCACGAATTCGCGCTCACCGACGGCGCCGTCCTGGAAACCGGCTGCGTCTATATTGTGCCGCTGATCGAAAGCCTCAATCTGCCGCCGGAGATTGCGGCCGTCACCAATCCGAAGAGCTCGACCGGACGGCTCGACGTTTTCACGCGCGTGATCGCCGACGAGACACGCGGCTTCGATCGGATCGAAGGCGGTTATCGCGGTCCGCTCTATGCGGAGATCAGCCCGAAGACATTCCCGGTGCTGGTGCGCGAAGGCTCGCGGTTGTCGCAAATTCGTTTTCGTCACGGCGATGCGGTGCTCGGCGGCGAGGCTTTGCGCGCGCTGCACGCGCGCGAGCGCCTGGTCGATCGCACCGAAGCCGTGATGGGCGAAGGCGTCGCCGTCAGCGTCGATCTTTCCGGAAGCGCAACAGCAAACGGCGCCGGCATCGTCGGCTATCGCGCCAAGCGCCACACCGCCGTGATCGAAGTCGAGCGCCGCGCAGCTTATGAGGTCGCCGATTTCTGGGAGCCGATCCCGGCGCGCGCCGATCGCAGCCTGATCCTCGATCCGGACGAATTTTACATCCTGGCGTCGACCGAAGCGGTGCAAGTGCCGCCCGATTATGCCGCCGAGATGGTGCCGTTCGATCCGCTGGTCGGCGAATTCCGCGTGCATTATGCCGGCTTCTTCGATCCCGGGTTCGGTTATGCCGGCGCCGGCGGATTGGGGGCGCGCGCCGTGCTGGAGGTGCGCTCGCGCGAAGTGCCTTTCATCCTCGAGCACGGGCAGATCGTCGGACGCCTGGTATACGAAAAGATGCTGGCCGCTCCGGACCAGCTCTACGGCAGCGGCATCGGTTCGAACTACCAGGCGCAGGGCCTGAAACTGTCCAAACATTTCCGCGCTTAGAGCGGGATGACTTTTCTTCGAATCGTCATCCCGCTCTAGCTTCTTGCTTGAGCATGATCTTTTTCGGAAAACCGGTATCCACTTTTCCGGATCATGCTCTAAGCGCCCAGCAAGCCCTGCCGGCACGTCGCGAAAAAAGGTGCGCGCGGCGGGAAAATGTCGACGCTGATTAGGAAGTTGCCAACCATGCCCGGCAAAGAATGCGCCCGCGCCACCGCGACCAAGCGGGCGCTTGTGCCAAAGAAAAAACGGCGCTGAGGCAATTCGGCGCAAATCAAAAGGAAAGCGGGCGTAAAACCAAAATTCTTGTGGCATTTCGCCGAGAAGGACGTTTTGCTGTCCAACGGGGGCACGTGGCAAGGCAATGCAGAGCGGCGCATGCGCGTACGCACCCTGGTACGCTCTTTCCCATACACCTTTGGCTTCGTGGCCCTCCTTTCCGTCCTGGCGGCGTTGGCGGGAGCAAGGCCTGCCTGCGCGCAATTGGGCTTTGACCGGCCCGGCGGTGACTATGCCAGCGCGCCCGTGCCAAGCGGCGATCCGGCCGTGTGCGCGGCCCGCTGCGAGCACGACAAGAGCTGCCGGTCGTGGAGCTTTTCGTATCCGTCGGCTTCGGGCGAGCAGGCCATGTGCTGGCTCAAGCGCGAAGTCGTGCCGCGCGCCAAAGCGAGTTGCTGCGTGTCCGGTGTGCGCGGCGCCGGCGTGATCGAGCCGGCGCTCGGCGAAACCGAATATTCGATCGATCGCGTCGGCGGCGACTACCGGGCGTTCGATACTCCGGTCGACCCGCGCGGCAAGGCTTGCGCGGCCGCCTGCAAAGCCGACGGCCGTTGCCGCGCCTGGACGTATCTGCGACCGGGCTATGGGACCGCTGCCGCGCAGTGCTTTCTGAAGGACACGATCAAGCCGCCGCGCCGCAGTCCGTGCTGCGTCTCCGGCGTCGTGCGATGAGGCGACGTCGCGAGACCCGGTAGATTTCCGCTCATTCCCGCGAAAACCGGAATCCAGCCTGGGTCCCCGCCTGAGTTTACCCCCGACTTGATCGGGGGCGGCGGACGAGCGGAGATGTCTGAGAAGTCTACGACTGCAGGCCCGGCCGCTCACTGCACCGTCGTGAAGAAACGCGACAGCCGCAAGCCCGCCGGCCATGTCCAGATCGGCTGGTGCCGGACCGCGAGATCCCACGACGCAACCAAGGCGTCGACGCGACCGACCAGATCGGTCGTCGGCAACAAGCCGACGCCGCCGGCTTCGACCGCGATCCGGCTGTCGGCCGAGTTGTCGCGATTGTCGCCCATCACGAACAGATGGTCGGAGGGAATGACAATCTCGGCCATGTCATCGAAGGCGCCGATGGCGGTGTGCTTGAAAATCGTGTGGCTGCGAGCGCCCGGCAGCGTCTCGATGAAGCGCGCGGCAGAGTGGAACGAGCCGTCCTCCGCTTCAACCTCGCCGGTGCCGTCCGGCGTGATCCCCACCGGTCGGCCGTTGATCCACAAGCGGCCGCCGCGCATGGCGATGCGGTCGCCCGGTAGCCCGACGACGCGCTTCACCCAAATCTGCGACCGGTCGCCCGGCCAGCGAAACACCACGATGTCGCCGCGCTCGGGCAGCGCGGCGAGGATGCGCTGCGTGTCGGGCAGAGTGATGAAAGGCGGCAGCGACGCCGAGCTATAGCCGTAGGGATATTTCGTGGCCAACAACTCGTCGCCGATTTGCAGCGTCGGCTCCATCGATCCGGACGGAACGTAGTACGGCTCGGCGATCGCGGTCTTTGCCGCCAACACGATCAGTACGATCGCAGCCGTATCGACGACCGGTTTCGCCCAGCCACCCATCGCCATCACCTCAGTCGTTGACAGTCCAATGATTCAGAAAGGTTCAGAAGAGCGGAAGCAATTCTGATGAATACCATATTCCGGCAGCCGATTTCATCAGCCGGTGCCGCCGACGGTGATGCGATCCATGCGCAATGTCGGCTGTCCGACACCGACCGGCACGCCTTGGCCGTTCTTGCCGCAGGTGCCGATGCCGTCATCGAGCGCAAGATCGTTGCCGATCATCGAGATGCGGTTGAGGTCGGTCGGCCCGTTGCCGATCAGCATGGCGCCCTTGATCGGCGCGCCGATCTTGCCGTCGTCGATGCGATAGGCCTCGGTGCATTCGAACACATACTTGCCCGAGGTGATGTCGACCTGGCCGCCGCCGAAATGCACGGCGTAGATGCCGTTCTTCACCGAGGCGATGATCTCGTTCGGATCGCGCGTACCGGCCAGCATGTAGGTGTTGGTCATGCGCGGCATCGGCACATGCGCGAAGCTCTCGCGGCGGCCGTTGCCGGTCGGCTGCATGCCCATCAGGCGCGCGTTCTGCCGGTCCTGCATGTAGCCAACGAGGATGCCGTCCTCGATCAACACGGTGCGGTTGGTCGGCGTGCCCTCGTCGTCGATCGAGAGCGAGCCGCGGCGCAACCCCATGGTGCCGTCGTCGACGACGGTGATGCCTTTGGCGGCGACGCGCTGGCCCATCAGCCCGGCGAAAGCGGATGTCTTCTTGCGGTTGAAATCGCCCTCCAGCCCATGGCCGACGGCCTCGTGCAACATGACGCCCGGCCAGCCGGGGCCGAGCACCACGTCCATCTCGCCGGCCGGCGCCGGCACCGCCTCGAGATTGGTCAGCGCCTGACGTACCGCCTCGTCGACCGCGTGCTGCCACCTGTCGGTGACGATGAAACCCTCATAGCCCTCGCGGCCGCCATAGCCGGCGCTGCCGGTTTCCTGCCGGTCGCCATCGCCAACCACGACCGCGACATTGACCCGCACCAGCGGGCGGACATCGCGATAGGTTTCGCCGTCGCCGCGGACCACCTCCACGGCCTGCCAGGTGGCGCCAACGCTGACGGAGACCTGGCGGACGCGCGGGTCCTTGGCCCGGGCATAGGCGTCGATGGTCTCCAGAAGCCGCGCCTTGGTGTCGAAGGCGGGCGACGCCAGCGGGCTGTCCTCGCCATAAAGCTTGACGTTGGTGCGCGGCGGCGGCCCGGCATAGTGGCCCGAATAGCCGCCCTTGACGGCGCGCACGGCATCGGCCGCCCGCGCAATGGCCGCCTCGGAGACGTCCGAGGCATGGGCATAGCCGACCGCCTCGTCCTTGACCGCGCGCAGCCCGAACCCCTGGGAGGTGTCGTAGGTCGCTTGTTTCAGCCGGCCATTGTCGAACACCAGCATTTCGGCCTGCCGGTATTCGAGGAAAAGCTCGCCGTCGTCGGCGCCTTCAAGCCCGCGCCCAATGATCTTGGCGAGCCGTGGACGGTCCAGACCGGCGCGATCGACCAGCGAAATGGGGGCAGGGGGCATTCGGTCCTCCAAGTTTTCTGTCTTTCAAGTGTTCTGGCTTTGCGGCGTTCCGCAATACACAACCGGCACGTAAGGCGCTCGGAAAGCTACACATAAGCCATGTCCGCCCGCTTTGCATGGGGTGGCGTGGCCCGCCTGGCTTGTCCCTCTCCCTCGCCCCGCGCGGGCGGACGTGCGCGCGCAGCATGCGCGCGGTAGCGCGCAAGTGGCGCGCTTGTCGGGAGCGAGCTGGCCCGCTCGAACACCGCTGCGAGCCGGTCCCCTGCCCCCGCGCTAACGCGCGGGGGCGGATAAACGAAACCGTTCTCGCGACACTTCTCGTGCCCGAGGCTTGCGCACCACCACGCCATGCCAAAAACTGTCGCCGCCCAAAGAGGGAGGCGAAGCGCCGAAAGGCGCATGCCAACCATGTGCCGCGCAGCGCAGACAAGTGTAGGCAGTCTGCGCCACCCATCTGCCGCGCGGCTGCGCGCCATTATCGGAGGCGCGCCCGCCTTCCGGCGCTTCGACCGCGGCTCTCGCCGGGACTCCCATCCCGACTCAGCTCCAGGCCATGCTTCCTGGATCGAGAATCAAGCGGGCGTTATCCGCTCTATCGCGTCCCAGTGCAGTGGCAGCACCCCACGCCTCGGCCGTAATACCGAAGGGAATGATGCCCGAAGCCGCTCCGGCGCGGGTTGCGAGCCCGCGCGGAAGCACCGCACTCGCTCCACATTGCGGATCGCATCCGGAATGCGTCCCTCGTGAGCGAGATTGTTCAGGATGTATCTGAAACGGAGACAAATGTCAATACATCGTCCCCCAAATAGGGACGTGACTAGTTTAGGTCGTGCGGGCGCTTTGGCTGCTTCATTTTGCGTAGCCCTGCGATCTAAGCCAATCGATGCGCCGCGTTCCCTGCAGCCATTCATCGACCTCGGCCTTGCTCTTTAGGCCCTTGATGTAGCGAATCTCTACACCCGGATAATGCGCTTCAATCTGCCAATCGCCCTCGGCGATCCGCTTTATTTTGAAAGTGACACGTTCTTTTGCCATGAGGCCGAATATGGCCGGATCGCTCGAGGCTGCAAGTCCGAAAATGGGGTGCCTTATCTCTAGGGCTCAAACCCAATCAGACGCTTGAGGCGGAGCAGCTCTCCCGATTCACGGATGGTGTGGATCACGGAAGGTGGCGCATAGCGCTGTTCCGGGTGTCGGATGAGGCGTGGGCGGCGATCGAGCCGCATCTGCCGAGGAACCAGCCCGGGCCGTCACCTCATCGAGAATGCCTTTTGCCGCCTCAAGGCCTTCCGCCATGTCCACACCCGCTACGACAAACTCGCCGCCAACTTCCTCTCAGGCGTCGCCCTTGTCACCGCTATAGCGTTCTGGCTCTAAACAAGTCTTGGCCACTAGGCAGCATCCTGTATGTCGAAGCGAGCCACCTTGCCCTCTCGAAAACGGAAAACGTGTCCTACCGTCTTGTCTTTAAGCCCGTGCGTCTGCCCCTGGAGCGGTTTGCCTTCGAGATCGCGGACGGACTGCTGGACTTCTGCGATGATCGCGCCATCCGCAGTTCGATGAAAGCTCACAGGCTCGACGCGCGGACTGACCATGGTCCACTGGCGCGTCCAGTACGCGCGTACTGCTTCGCGCCCATAAACGTGGCCACCATCCATACCGTTGGCCCAGGCGACATCATCGGCGAGCACGGGCAGCACACCGTCAATGTCCCGCGCGTTAAAGCAATCGTAGATGCGCTTGAGGAGTTCGACATCACCATCCATTGGGTCTCTCCGTGGCATGGCGTCCGCGTTGCGTCAGAAGCCATATATATTTATATATGCACGTATGCATTATCATGATGGTGGGTGCAAGGGGTGAGTGTGATGGACCTAGATGTGCTCTCGACGCCTGGGCACCTGATCAGTCTCGCGGCGCGCGGGTTCGCCCGCCTGAGCGAAGCCCGCCTCAAGCCGCTTGGCTTCGGCGTTGGACATCTGCCGGTCCTGGTCGCGCTTCAGGATGGTCGGGCAAGTACGCAACGTGATCTCGCCCGCTTCGCCAAGATCGAGCAACCGCCGATGGCGCAGATGCTCGCCCGCATGGAGCGGGACGGGCTGATCCGGCGCGCCCCTGACCCGGCCGATGGGCGCAGCAGCCGCATCACACTGACGGAGGTCGCGGAAGCGCGCCTGCCGGATGCGGTTGCTGTCTTACTCCGGGGTAATCGTGAGGTACTGCGCGGCTTCACGGACGAGGAAGCCGGGCTGCTTATTGCCCTGCTCACGCGCCTGATCGCAAACCTCGATCGGATCGCGAGCGTCGAAGCGTCGCCCGGCACGCCAATTTCTGAGAAGGGGGACTGACCGGACCGTCCGTTGGAGGCTGATTGAGTTCCGAACCCTGGCCGGGGCTACGCCTTTGCTCTTGCTACCCCGAAATCCGCTCGATGGCGGCGCCGCAGCGGGTGAGCTTGTCCTCCAGCCGCTCGAAGCCGCGGTCGAGGTGATAGACGCGGTTGACGATGGTCTCGCCTTCGGCGGCGAGTGCCGCGATCACGAGCGAGACCGACGCGCGCAGATCGGTCGCCATCACCGGCGCGCCCTTGAGGCGGTCGACGCCCTCGATGGTGGCGCGTTCGCCTTCGAGACTGATGCGCGCGCCGAGCCGCACCAATTCCTGCACGTGCATGAAGCGGTTCTCGAACACGGTCTCGACAATTTGCGAGGTGCCGCGCGCGCGCGTCATCAGCGCCATCAACTGCGCCTGCAGATCGGTGGGAAAGGCCGGGAAAGGCGCGGTGGTGACTTCCACCGGATCGAGATGCCCGCCATTGCGCGCGATGCGAATGCCCTGATCGGTCGGCGTGACGGTGACGCCGGTCGCTTCCACCACATCGAGCGCCGCCTGCAGCAATTCCGGACGCGCGTTCTGCAACAGAATGTCGCCGCCCGCCATGGCGACCGCCATCGCATAGGTGCCGGTTTCGATCCGGTCGGGCAGTACGCTGTGACGTGCGCCGTGCAGCTTGGCGACGCCCACGACCTCGATCCGTTCGGTGCCGGCGCCGGTGATGCGCGCGCCCATCTTGTTGAGACAATTGGCGAGGTCGACGATCTCGGGCTCGCGCGCCGCATTCTCGATGACGGTCGTGCCGTCGGCGAGCGACGCCGCCATCAGCGCGGTGTGGGTGCCGCCGACCGTGACTTTCGGAAAGACGATCTCGCCGCCTTTAAGCCCGTGCGGCGCGTGTGCGACGACATAGCCGGCGTCGATGTCGATCTTCGTGCCGAGCCGTTCCATTGCCATGATCAAAAGATCGACCGGACGCGTGCCGATGGCGCAGCCGCCGGGCAGCGACACGCGCGCTTGGCCCATGCGGGCGACGAGTGGCGCAACCACCCAGAAGCTTGCGCGCATCTTGGAGACGAGCTCATAGGGCGCGGTGGTGTCGACAATGTTGGCGGCGGAAATCTGCAAGGTCTGGCCGTGATCGGCGGTCTCGCCGGCGCGCTTGCCGCCGACCGTGACGTCGACGCCGTGATTGCCGAGGATCCGCTGCAACAGCGCGACGTCGGCGAGCCGGGGCACATTGTCGAGCGTGAGTGTCTCGTCGGTCAGGAGGCTCGCGATCATCAAGGGAAGCGTGGCGTTCTTCGCCCCCGAGATCGGGATCGTGCCGTTCAGCCGCCGTCCGCCGAGAATGCGAATACGATCCATGATGCCCCCTGTGGCCCCGATTTGGGGTCAAGTGCGCGTGCGTCAATCGCGGCTTCCTACAAGCTAGCGTTAGGCTTGCCCAGAAGCCTCACATCGGAGCACGTCAAATTCCAAAAACACTAGCAACGACACGTTGCCAGTTTCCTTCGATGATTCTGAAATTCGCAAACCCAAATGGCCGAGGCCAAATGGCCGGACCCGAACGGTCGGCCCGTGCGAACGTCAGTATCCGGGTAGTACCGGACCGGCACCTTATTGGAGCATGATCTTGTCCGAAAACCGGCCTCCACCCCGGATCAAGTCCGGGGCAGGCTTTTCGGGGTCACGCTCCTAGTCGCGGCCCCGATTGCGGCGAAAGTCAGGAGTTCCAGCCTCCGCGGCGGCCTTTTCGGAGGCGGGGCGTTCTTCGAGATCATCGCTTTTAGCGCGGCCGCGCGTCTGCGCCTTGCGGCGCTTGAGATTCTCCCGCAGGGCGGCCGACAGCCGCGCCGCGCGTGCCGCCTTCTTCTCCGCCTTGCCGGGCGCGATCATCGGAACCTCCACCGCACGTCATTCCGGGCCCGGAATCTATAACCACAGGTCAAGCGGGATTGGCGCGGAGAATCTCTGCATGGTTCGTGACTATGGATTCCGGGCTCCTCGCTGGCGCTCGGCCCCGGAATGACGGAACCGCGTTTAGAGCGAATGCAGCACATGCGGCGCGAGTATGCCGAGCGCCATCACCGCAAGTCCGCCGGCACCGAGGAGCCCCGCCAGCCAGGCGAGCGCGATGATCTCGGTGATGACCGCGGCCGACGCCAGCACGATGCCGATCTGAAACGCCGCCGACGCGATCTCGTAGGCGTGATATTTCGCCAGGAAGGTATTGCGGTTCTCCTCCGCCTCCTTGGCGCGTTCGGCCAGCTCCTTGCGGCCTTCGTGTGTCTCCGGCTCGGAATCGTAGCGCGCGGCGGTTTTTTGCCAAGCCTCGATCTGTTTCTCCATCGCCGTCCGTGTTGCCGGATCCGAGGCGGCTTCGGCCGTGAGTTTCAGCTGTTCGGTGGCGGTGCGGACCAAGGTATGCGCACGGTCTTCGCCTGGAAGAAGGACCAGAGATTGGAAGCCTCCACATTGGCGCCGATCGCTTCGGTCTGCGCGCTCTTTCCCAGCATTTCGGAAAAGGACAGGAACAGCGCGAGGATGGCGATCACCAGCGCGACTTTTCTGTTCGAGTGCGCCGCGTGTTCGGCGTGCTCGGCATGCTCCATCGATTCGTGTGCTTCCGGCATGATTTTTTTGCCCCTCTGCCCGTCATTCCGGGGCCGAGCGAAGCGAGGAGCCCGGAATCCATAGCCACCGTCAGCGAATATGGATTCCGGGCTCGCCACTGCGTGGCGCCCCGGAATGACGGTTAGCACGAAATTGCGCTACGCGCGCGGATGGGCGGCGCGATAGGCCTCGATCAGGCGCTCGGCGTCGACTTCGGTGTAGATCTGGGTCGTCGCCAGCGAGGCGTGGCCAAGCAATTCCTGGATGGCGCGCAGGTCGCCGCCGCGCGCCAACAGGTGCGTGGCGAAGGAGTGCCGCAGCGCGTGCGGCGTCGCGGTCTCGGGCAAGCCGAGGGTGCCGCGCAGCCGCGCCATCGCAAGCTGCACGATGCGCGGCGACAGCGGGCCGCCTTTGGCGCCGACAAAGAGCGCGCCGTCGGCCGGCAGATCGTAAGGGCAGAGCGCCACATATTCGGCGATCAAGGTCTGCACCTGCGGCAGCACCGGCACCATGCGCTGCTTGCGGCCTTTGCCTGTCACCGTAATGGCGTCGCGCGTGCCGCTGCCGGCATCGGCGCGCGTCAGGCCCAAGGCTTCCGAGATGCGAAGCCCGCTGCCGTAGAGAAGCGCCAGCACCGCGGCGTCGCGTGCGTGAATCCACGGCTCTGCATTCTCGTCGCCGTGCAGCTCGGAATCGGCGATGCGGCGCGCGGCCGTCACCGGCAGCGGCCGCGGCAGGGTCTTGCCGATCTTGGGCGCGCGCACGGCGGAAAGCGCAGCGACCCGGCCTTTGCCATTGCGCTCGAGATAGCGCGCGAAGCCGCGCAGGCCGGCGAGCGTGCGCATCAGCGAGCGGCTGCCGATGCCTTCGGCGCGGCGCTTGGCCAGAAACGCGCGCACGTCCGCGGGCGTCAGCGCGGTGAGATCCTTTAACGAAGGCCGGCCGCCCAGATGCCCCGTAAGGAAATCGAGGAATTGCTCGACGTCGCGGCGGTAGGCTTCGAGCGTCTTTGGCGAATAGCGCCGCTCAGCGCCCAGATGGGTGAGCCAGCGCTCGATCTCGGCAGCGACGGTTTTCGATCCGCTCGTCCCCGCGGAAGCGGGGACCGAGGCTTTAGCGTGCTCAGGACTGGATTCCCGCTTGCGCGGGAACGAGCGGGGGCTGTGCGAGGGCATGTTCAGAGCTTAAATCCAAGCCCTTTCCCCTTCCTAAAGATGGTGGAATCGGGACACTTCTCCTTATGGCCAAACGGGTCGTCGATGTCTTGGTGCCGGTCGCGCTCGACCGGGCCTATTCGTACCGGGTGCCGGAGGCACTGTCGCTCGCACCGGGCGACATCGTGTCGGTGCCGCTCGGCGCGCGCGATGCGACGGCGGTGGTGTGGGCGGACAATCCCAAGCCCAATCCGCGGCTCGATAACCGGCTCAAGGATGTCGAGGAAAAGCTCGATCTGCCGCCGCTCAAGGACGAGCTGCGCAGCTTCGTCGACTGGGTTGCGAATTACACGGTGAGCTCGCGCGGCATGGTGCTGCGCATGTGTCTGCGCATGGGCCAGGATCTTCGCGCCCGAGCGCGAGCGGGTGGGCGTGCGTCTTGTTGGTCCTCCGCCGCAGCGCAAAACCGCGGCGCGCGAGCGCGTGCTTGCGCTTCTCGCTGACGGCATGGTGCGCGGCAAGGCCGAGGCGGCACGCGAAGCGGGCGTCAGCGGCGGCGTGGTCGACGGGCTGATCGACGAAGGCACGCTCGAGACCGTGGTGCTGCCGCCCGAGCCGGTGGCGGAAAAGCCCGATCCGGATTTTACCGCGACCGATTTCACCGGCGACCAGCTTGCCGCGGCCGTGGAACTGAAAGCGACCGTCGCGAAGGGCGGCTATGCGGTGACCCTGCTCGACGGCGTCACCGGCTCGGGCAAGACGGAAGTTTATTTCGAGGCGGTAGCGGACATGATCCGCGCCGGCCGGCAAAGTCTCATCCTGATGCCGGAGATCGCGCTGACCGCGCAATTCCTCGACCGCTTCGCCGCGCGCTTCGGTGTACGCCCGGCCGAATGGCATTCGGAGCTGTCGCCGCGCAAACGCGCGCGCACCTGGAGGGCAGTCGCCGAGGGTGACGTTTCCGTCGTGGTCGGCGCGCGCTCGGCGCTGTTTCTGCCGTACGCCAATTTGGGCCTGATCGTGGTCGATGAGGAGCACGACCAGGCCTACAAGCAGGAAGACGGCGTGCATTATCACGCGCGCGACATGGCGGTGGTGCGCGGGCACATCGCGCAGATCCCGGTGGTGCTGTCGTCGGCGACGCCGTCGCTCGAGACCGAAGTGAATGCGCGGCGCGGCCGCTATCGCCGGCTCGCCTTGCCGGAGCGCTTCGGCGGCCAGCGCCTGCCGTCGGTCGAGGCGATCGATCTCACGCGCGAACGGCCGCCGCCCGGCCGCTTCATCGCGCTGACGCTTGCCGGCGCGGTGAAGATTGCGATCGAGCGCGGCGAGCAGGCGCTGTTCTTTCTCAACCGCCGCGGCTATGCGCCGCTGACGCTGTGCCGCGCCTGCGGCTTTCGTTTCGCCTGCCCGAATTGCGACGCCTGGCTGGTCGATCACCGCTTCCGCAAGCAGCTCGTCTGTCATCATTGCGGCTTCGCCATGCCGCATCCGGCCGAGTGCCCGAAATGCTCCGGCGTCAATTCCTTCGTCGCCATCGGGCCCGGCGTCGAGCGCCTGGAAGAAGAGGTGCGCGAATTGTTTCCGCAGGCGCGGCTGCTGGTGCTTTCCAGCGATCTCGTCGCCACGGTTGAAAGGCTGCGCGAAGAACTTGATGATGTGGCCGCCGGGCGTTTCGATATCGTCATCGGCACGCAGCTCGTCGCCAAGGGGCATCACTTTCCGAAGCTCAATCTGGTCGGCGTGATCGATGCGGATCTCGGCTTGAGCAACGGCGACCCGCGCGCCGCCGAACGCACGTTCCAGCTTCTGCATCAGGTTGTCGGCCGCGCCGGGCGCGATGCCGGCACCGGCTACGGTTATCTGCAAACGCATCAGCCGGAACATCCGGTGATGCGCGCCCTGATCGCGCAGGACCGCGAGGCGTTCTACGACGCCGAGATCGAGGCGCGCGAGCGCAGCGCCTATCCGCCGTTCGGGCGGCTCGCGAGCATCGTCGTCTCCGGCGAGGACAAGCACGACGCGCAAAGCTTTGCGCGCGCGCTGGCGCGCGCGGCCCCGCTTGATGAAGCCGTGCGCATTCTCGGGCCGGCCGAGGCGCCGTTGGCGCTGATCCGCGGGCGGCATCGCCTGCGGCTTTTGATCAAAGCGCCGCGCGCCTACGATCTCTCGGCTTATGTGCGCGAATGGCTGGCAGAGGGACCGAAGCCGAAGGGCTCGCTCAAGCTCGACATCGACATCGATCCGCAGAGTTTTTTGTAGGCTTTTGTTCACCGGTAGGATGGGTTGAGTGAAACAAAACCCATCGCATGTTTATTGTTCACTGCTGATGGGTTTCGCTGGCGCTCAACCCATCCTACTGGCTAAGGGCCGACCCCATGACAGCCACCATCCAGACATTTCTCCTGCTGTTCGCGGTGCTGGTGGTCGTGGCGGTGGTGGCGCGCCGGCTCAATACCGCGTCGTCGATCCTCTTGGTCGTTGCCGGCATCTTGCTGGCGCTTATTCCCGGCCTGCCGCGCATTGCGCTTGCGCCGGAACTTGTCCTGCTCGGCATTCTGCCGCCGCTGATTTATTCGGCCGGCGTCGCCATGAGCTGGCGCGAATTCCGTTTCAATCTGCGCCCCATCATCCTGCTCGCGTTCGGCTGCATTCTCTTCACCGCCTGGGCGGTGGCGGCGGTTTCGCATTATCTGCTCGGCATGCCGTGGGCGGTCGGCTTCGTGCTCGGCGCCATCGTGGCGCCGACCGACGTGGTGGCGCCGCTCGCCATTGTGCGCCGTCTGGGATTGCCGCGCCGGCTGATCGTCGTGCTCGAGGGCGAGGGGCTGGCCAACGACGCTACCGCGCTCATTCTTTACCGCTTCGCCGTCGCCGCGGTCGGCACCGGCGTGTTTTCGGCCGGCACGGCGGTTAGCGAATTTGCGCTCATCGTGGTCGGCGAAATCGCCTATGGGGTCGGCATCGGCTGGGTCAGCCTGCGGCTGCGCCGCTGGGCGCAAGATCCGCGGGTCGAGATCACGCTGTCGCTGATGACGCCTTATGTGGCGTTTCTGCTGCCGGCGCATCTCGGCGGCTCGGGCGTGCTCGCCACAGTCGCCGCCGGACTTTACGTGAGCTGGAACGGCCCGCTGCTCATTCCGGCGGCGACCCGGCTGCAGGGCATCTTCTTCTGGGATCTTTTGGTCTATCTGCTCGAAGGCCTGATCTTTCTCGTCACCGGCTTGCAGCTGCGCATCCTGATCGAGCGCACCGATCCGGTACTGCTGCGTCAGCTTGCGATCGCCATTCCGCTCGTCGTCGCCGTAGTGGTGGTTGCGCGCTTTGTCTGGGTCTTTCCGGCGATCTATCTGCCGCGCTGGTTCAGCCCAGCGTTGGCGCGGCGCGATCCGTCGCCGCCGTGGCAGTGGACTTTCCTGCTCGGCTTTACCGGCGTGCGCGGCGTCGTCTCGCTGGCGGCGGCGCTCGCCATTCCGTTGACCACGGAAGCCGCTTCGGCATTTCCGGATCGCGATCTTATCCTGTTCGTCACGTTCGGGGTGATCGTGGTCACGCTGATCGGGCAGGGCATCGTGCTGTCGCCGATCGTGCAGTGGCTCGCCTTGCCGCGCGATGCCGAGGACGAGCGCCGGCGCGAACGCGGCGCCGAGCTCAAGGCGAGGCTCGAAACCCTCAACGTGGCGGAGAGCGAGCTCGAGCGGCTTGCGGCCGACGGCGACACCGAACCGAGCGTCCTGGCGCTGCTGCGCTCGCGCCAAGACAATCGCGCCCGGCAAGTGCCGAAGGATACCGATGGCAAGGAGGCGATCGCGGCAGCGCTGGCGCTGCGCGCCGACCTGATCAACGCCGAGCGCGAATACATCTACCGGCTCCTGCAGGAGGGGCAGATCACCGACGAAGCCCGCCGCCGCATCGAACGCGAGCTTGATCTGGAAGAGGCGGCGATCACGTTAAAGAGAGAAGACGAGGACGATCCGCCGCTGTAGAGCGCGATCATTTTAGTTTCTCCGGCGCCGGCGCGCGTAGGATGGGTTGAGTGAAACGAAACCCATCGTTCTTTGGTATTCGCTGTGAGTGATGGGTTTCGCGGAGCTTGTCATCGGGCCGGCCACTGTGGGCCGGAGCCGTTGGCTCAACCCATCCTACAAGCAGCCCCGGATTTCGCTTCGCTCAATCCGGGCTACGCGGCCTCTACCGACGCCGCGATGGCGCGCAGCTCCACAGCAACCGCCGGATATTTTTTCGCCAGCGCGTCGAGATTGCCGATCTCGACATCGGCCGGGACGACGCCCGGCCATTCGGTGCTGGCGCCGAGAAACCAGCGCCGCTGCCCGATCACGCGCGCGGTGTGAAACGTGTTGCCGGGAATGAATTGCTGTACGCGCTGTCCGGCGCGGAGGTCCGGTCCGACCACGATGCGCTCGGCGTTACCGTCCGCGTGCAACAGAAACAGCTCGATCGGATCGCCGAGATAGTAGTGATAAAGCTGGTCGTTGCGGATGCGATGCAGCTGCACCGGTGCGGTCGGCGTCACCATGAAATAGAGCGCGGAGCCCAGCGGCCGGCCGTCGGCAAACGGGGCCGGCAGGCCGTTCGGCGCGATCGATAGCGCGCTCAGATAGGTCTGGCGCACGAAGCCGCAGGTGGCGTTGGGCTCGAGCTGCAGGAGCGCGCGTATCTCGTCGGCAGTCAGATCGTCGGCCATGGGGTTTCCTGAGAGTGATGATACTAGGTCGGCTCAAGGTCGTCATTGCGAGGAGCGAAAGCGACGAAGCAATCCAGCTCCTCTCGCCAGCTTCTGGATTGCTTCGCTTCGCTCGCGATGACGACGTAGGACGGTTCAATCCAAAAATCATCGCGCCCTAAAACGATCCCAACACGCTGCCGAGCGCGATGACGGCGACGAGCGCCAGAACCGCGCTGACGATGCCGGCCATGACGATATCGAAATAGCCTTCGCGGTGCGACACGCCGCAGATCGCGAGCAGGCTCACCACCGCGCCGTTGTGCGGCAAGAGATCGAGCGTGCCTGAACCGATGACAGCGACGCGATGCATCAGCGCCGGATTAAGGCCGGTTTCTGCTGCGATCTTCATGTAGGTCGCGCCGAGTGCGTCGAGCGCGATGGTCAATCCGCCCGAGGCCGAGCCGGTGAGCGCCGCCAGCACATTGGTGGCGACCGCGAGGGAGACAAGCGGGCCGCCTTCGATGCCCACTACCCAATCGCGCACGACGGCAAAGGCCGGCAAGGCCGCAACCACCGCGCCAAAGCCGACAAGGCTCGCGACGCTGAGCGCCGGCAGCGCGGACGCGTTCGCGCCGGCATCGACGGATTGGCGCAACGCCGGCAACCGGCGGCGGTTGCAAAGAACGACTGCGACGATCGCGACCGCAAGCGCGACGACCACGGACCACACGCCCGCCACCGCCGAAATCGACGTGCCGCCGAAGCGCTCCTCGGCCAGGAACGAGAAGTCGAGACGCGGCAGAACGAGAAACGACATGGTGAGATTGACCGCGACGACCACGCCGAGCGGCAAGGCGGCAATGAACGGGGACGGCGTCGTGTCGCTGTGGTGGCCGTGATGAATCTCCGCCGGGTCGAATTCGCGCGCCGTGGTGGCGCGTTCGCGCACGTGTTCATCGTCGGCGGCGGCGTCGGGCTGCACCGAAGTCTCAGCGCCGAAGCTTTCGCCGCGGCGGCGCGCTGCTTGCTCGGCGCGATTGAGCCACCACAGTCCGAAGCCGAGCATAATGAGCGCGGCGACGATGCCCAGCCCGGGCGCGGCAAAAGGCGTGGTGCCGAAGAACGGCATCGGGATCGCGTTCTGGATCGACGGCGTGCCGGGGAGCGCCGACATGGTGAAGGTCGAGGTGCCGAGCACGATCGCGGCCGGCATCAGCCGGCCGGGAATTCCGGCCGCGCGGAATAGCGTCTGCGCCATCGGGGCCAGAACAAAGAACGCCACGAACAAACTGACGCCCCCATAGGTGACGGCGGCGCCGGCGAGCACGACCGCGAGCATCGCGCGGCTTTTGCCGAGCTTCTCGGTCATGAAACGCGCCACGGCAGTGACCGAGCCGCTATCTTCCATCAGCTTGCCGAACACCGCGCCGAGCAGAAACAGCGGAAAGAACTGCGCCAGGAAAGTCGCGGCGCTGCCCATGAAGGTTTGCGTCCAGTTGGCGAGCAGCGGCTCGCGGCCAAAGGCGGCGGCGACCAACGCTGCGGCTGGCGCCAGCACCAGCACGCTCCAGCCGCGGAACGCGAGCCAGACCAGAAGCAGCAGGCCGACAAGGATGCCGAGCAGTCCCATCTCAAAGACTCAATCGATCGATATCAATCTCTGCCGTCATTCCGGGGCGCGGCTGCAAGCCGCGAACCCGGAATCCATAACCACGGGATTTCGAGCCAGGCCATATGGCGACAATTGTGAGGGCGAACGAGATGGCCCTCACCGAAGCGCAGAAGCGTGCGCAGCAATCGCCGTGGAACAAGCGCGGCGTGAAAGGCCCGAAAGCGGAGCATGGCTCCAATCAAGTGCTGCTTCAAAGCAGGAACCATGCCGGATTGAGCGCACCAGAGCGGATGCGCAGAGCATGATATGTCCGTGAAGAAGGGCCTATCCTAGTACGGTCGGCACCATGCGATTTGGCAACCAGCCCCACCGCCGCGATGGATGCACCGGCGCATTGAGATTGACTGGGCTCTTTCCAGTATGATGCCGAAGGCGGTGCCCGTTGCTCCGTTGGGACTGCTGGCCAGGCAGTGCCATGCCGATGCTGACGTTGAAACCGCCGCAGCGATTGTTGCCCCGATAAACATCGCTATGAGAAAACGGCCCATGATTGCCCTCCCTGAGGTTTGTGCACGAAATTCTAGGTTATCAAGAGGCGACGCTGCAACTGCGAAGCTGCTCGTCGCCTTTGTCGTCTTCAGGGCTTTCGTATGTCTCGTGCATGACATTTCGTGCATGACATAATGCCCGAAGAATCCGATCTCAACACTCGCTCAGCAGCACGTCGAGATCGGCGGTGGAGCGCTTGCCGAGATGCTCGCCGTTCGTTTTCAGAAAATCGTCGGCCGCGCGGCGGCCTTCGCCGAACAGCATGGTGACGAATTCCCATTCGGCATTGAGCTTCGAGGAGGCGCCGAACGCCGCCAGCATGTCGGTGACGACCCGGTGCACGCGCATGTTGGCCCAGCGCGCGCCTTCGCCGCTGCCCGGATCGGCCACCTGGCGCAGCAGCGCGATCATGCGGAGTTCTTTCATCAGCGGCGAGTTGAAGGAGATTTCGTTCAGCCGATTGAGAATCTCGGAGGCGGAGCGCGGCGTGTCCGGCCGTTCGCGCGGGTTGATTTGGACGAGGATGGTGTCGTGCGCATCGCTTTCGCGAATGAGCGGCGTGATGGTCGGATTGCCGGCATATCCGCCATCCCAATAAGGCTCGCCGCCGATCTCGATGGCGCGAAACATCGTCGGCAGGCAGGCCGAGGCGAGCAGCACGTCGGCGCTGATGTCGGCGTTGCGGAAAATCCGCCCGCGGCCGGTGCGCACGCTGGTCGCGGTGACGAAGAGCTTGATCGGCGAACCGGCGAGCCGTTCAAAGTCGATGCATTTGACGAGAATTTTGCGCAGCGGATTGTAGGCGAGCGGATTGAGATCGTAGGGCGAGAGAAGCCGCGACATCAGGTCCATGGCGATGTAGGCGGGCGAGGTATCGAGCGTCCATCGCCCCATCATGCGATCGAGCGGCGAACGCTGCAGTGGGCTCAGCGCCGCCGCGCGCGACACCTCTTGCCAGTAGGCGCGGAGTGCGGCGCGCGCGCCGGCTGCTCCGCCTTCGGCCCAGCCGTCGGCTAAGACCGCGGCATTCATGGCGCCCGCCGACGTGCCGGAAATGGCGACGATGCGCAGCCGCTCTTCCTCGAGCAGGCGGTCGAGCACGCCCCAGGTGAAGGCGCCGTGCGAGCCGCCGCCCTGCAGCGCCAGATCGATCGGCAACGGGTCGGCGGTCGCCTGCATGTTCGGGTCCACCGTGGGCTAAGGGTCGGAGCGGATCAGTGCCAGGCCAATCAATTTTACCTCACCACCATTTTGAATACGTGCTCGCGCGTGGGGAAGAGGTGCAGGCATCGTATATTAACTTGTACGATGACCCCGTTACAGGCGTATTTCGACGGCAGCGGACTTTTGAGGAAAAGCGTTCTGCGAATGTCTCCGTTTCGACGAGCCGAGAGAAGCTCACGATGGCATCGGTCGAGGTGAAGGTCGCGCTTGCGATCGTGGCTGCCGTGGCGGTCGCGTTCGCGGCCTATCAGGCGGCGAGCGTGTTCGCGCCACTCGTGCTCGCGCTGTTCATCATCGGCATTACGTGGCCGCTGCAGCGATGGCTGCAGGCGCGCATGCCGAAGCTCTTGGCGCTCGCGATCACGCTGATCGTGATCGTGGCGGTGGGGCTTGCGTTCGCGTCGCTGGTCGTCTGGGGTTTCGGCCGGGTGGGCCGCGCACTGATGAGCGACGCGGCGCGCTATCAGGCGCTTTACGACAATCTGGTGACCTGGCTCGACAGCCACGGCATATCGGTCGCGGGCCTCTGGGCCGAGCACTTCAATGTCCGATGGCTCTTGACGAAGGCGCAGTACGTCACCGGCCGCATCAATTCGACCTTGGCCTTTTGGCTGATCACGCTGACCTACGTGATCCTCGGTTTGCTGGAAGTCGATGATATCCGCCGCAAGGTGGAGACGCTCGCGCAACCGCGCGGCGGCGCGCGTGATCATCGACGGCAGCGCGGCAACCGCGGTCAAGTTCAGAAAATATCTGCTGGTGCGAACCCAGATGAGCGTCCTGACCGGCCTGTTCGTCGGATTGTTCGCCTTGGTGACGGGATTGCAATTCGCCGCCGAGTGGGGCGTCATCGCGTTTGCGCTCAACTACATTCCCTTCATCGGTCCCTTCATCGCTACGCTGTTCCCGACGCTTCTGGCGATGACGCACTTCGACACCTGGCAGGGCGTTGTCGGCACCTTCATCTGCCTGAACATCATCCAATTCGCGATCGGCAGTTACGTCGAGCCCCGCCTGTCGGGCAGCGTGCTGTCCATTTCGCCCTTTGTCGTGCTGTTCACGATCTTTTTCTGGACCTTTGTGTGGGGACTGTTCGGCACCTTCATCGGCGTGCCGATCGCGCTCGCCATTCTGACATTCTGCGCGCAGCATCCGTCCAGCCGATGGCTGGCTGATCTGCTCGGCGGCCCGCCGCAAGCCGAAAAGACAGGGGCTTGATCTCGGTTCAATCGGCCGCGTTCACGCCTGCGATATCGACGCGTTCCGGCTCAAGCAAGCAAACTTGCCCGCTCGGGCCGGCGGTCAACGTGTGAATGTGGAAATAGGTCGGCACTTCGTTGGTCGCGCCCATCACCGGCGACGGGGCGGAGACAATCTTCAGATCGCCGCATGTGCCGATCCAGTCGATGTGGCGATGGCCGTGCATGACGATCGCGCGCGGCGCGAAACTTTTGATCTTGCGGATGAACCACGAGCCGTTGATCAGCGCGGTGCCGATGCGCTCGGAGAACTTCGCAACCGACATCGGATATTCAATCAGATGATGATGCAGCGCGACGATCCAATGCGCGTGCGGAAATCGGTCGACGGCCGCCGCCAATCTGCGGGTCTGCTCGACCGACACCATGCCGAGCGCATTGGTGAATGAGAAATGCGTTTCGGCGTTGGAGTTGAGGATGGCGACGCCGAGGCCATTCGGCTCGGCGGGCGGCAGGATCAGCGGAAACTGATCATCCCAAAGCTGGCCGAGGCCAATCGCCAGCCGCAGGCCGCCGGTGTCGGCAAACGCGGCGATCCACTGCCGATGCGGCGCCAGCGCCTGCGCAAGCGTCCGATCGAGCGCGCCGGAATCCGGATCGACCACGCGCACGCGATGGCCCTGAATGGCGGCGATCGCCGACAGCGTCCGCATCTGCCGCAGGCGCTTGATCGGGCTGAACGGCAGATCGAGCCGCGCCGGGTTGAGACGATCGACGATATTGAGGTCATGATTGCCGGGAAGGATGAGCATGCGTTCGGCGAGCGCCGGATGCAGCTCCACCGCATCGAGGAATTGCGCCCATTCGGTTGCGATTCCGGCGTCGGTCATGTCGCCGGTGATCAGGATGAGATCCAGCGGGCGGGTTTTATGAATCGCCTCGATGCCTTCCAGGATACGCGCGAAACGGTCATTGCCGCGCGGCCCGCGGCGGCCGCTTTCGATCCGGAATCCATAACGTTCGCCGACCAGATGGATGTCTGATAGGTGCGCGACGCGCCAGGTCGGCCCGCCGGACGCCGCGTCGAACGCGCCGAGATTGATCGGCTGGTCCATGAGCGCGTCGGCAAAGCCCCAGATCAGCGCGGCGACCGTAAGATAGGCGCAGACAACCACCACGGCGTTGGCGAGCGTCGGTACGATAAGGCCGCGCACATCCAACAGATCCGCCGCCGTCCCGATCCAGCGCGACGCCGGCCAGACCGCGGCCGCGATCACGACGGCGACGATGGACAAGATGATGGCGGCCGCGGCCGAGCTGGTCGCGCGCAAGCGCGCGCGCGTCGTGTCGCTCGCAGCCGTGCTGAGCATGCGCTCGGCCAGATAGCGGAGCCCCTCGCGGCAGAACGCATAGCCGGGCTGGATCGCGAGCGCATTGAGCGACCAAAAGTTTCGTTCGGCGATGCGCAAGAGCGGCTGCCATCCGAACCATCCGGCCGCGACGACGGCCATCAGGACAAAAGCTGCGCCTAGTCCTGTCATTTGCGTCGCGGTCCTGGATAGTTTCAGCAACCAGGCGGTCGCGACCAGAGGCGCCAGGCCGAGCAGCAAGGCCGGCAGCACGATCGAAAAAATCAAAGCGAACAGAAGCTTCGGCAGGCTGATTTCAGCAAGCAGGCTGCCCGCGATGGCGAGCAAGGATCGTTGCTTCGGACTGGAAACGTCGTCCTCGACGTCGCCCCGCCGCGGATCGAGCAGCGGCGGGTCCACGCTTTGTGCCATCGGGCCGTGCCGCGCCGCTAGAACAGAGCCCGATTCAGTCGAATCGGTCTGTGTTCTGGATTCTTGTGCGGTCGCATGTCCTTTTCGGAAAACCGGTGGCCACCCCGGATCAAGTCCGGGGCATGCTTTTCCTGGGACATGCTCTACCGTGTCCCTCCCAGCCGCGATTCCCGCACCGATTTGCGCAGCAAGGCGTAGAGGCTGCCGCCGGTGATCGCGCCGAGCACATAGACGACCGCGGCCATGATCGCGAGCGGCGCGCGCACGCCAAAGCCAAGAAACGACATCGTCACCAGCTCGCGGTTCTGCACGATGAAAATCAGGATCGCGGCCAGAAACACGACGACGATGGCCAGATATACCCAGCGCATGGCAACCCCCTTGCGTTCCTCAAAGGCGCGTCGAGTCTATAGCGTCGCAGGGCCAGGAGCTAGGCGATCGCCAGCCAAGCAATTTTCGGCCAGGCGATTGCCGCCGGCGGGACGACTTCGTTTTCCGAACTATCGTCCCGCTGCACGAACCTGCTGCATCGCGCTCTACAGGTGGCGCCTCAGCCCGAGCCCGACGCCGATCCAGCCTGCGCCGGCAATCACCAGATCGACGCCCAAGAAGATGCCCAGAACGTAAAGGCTCGATACCGGCCACTTGGCGACGATCAGGAGACCGAGCAAAAAGGTGATGACGCCGGAGAACGCCACCCAGATCCAGGGCATCGTGTCTTGCATGCTGAAGGCGAGCACGATGCGCATGATGCCCGACACGAGCAGCGAAAAGCCGAGCAGGAGCGTCAACACCGCGGCGGCCAGGAGCGGGTTCTCGAAGGCGAAGAATCCGGCGACGATGTAAAGGGCGCCAAGCAGCAGCCAGAGCAGAAACTTGCCCCAGGTCTTGATCTGGAACGCGTTGATCACCTCGGCGACGCCGGCGATCACCATCATGATGCCGACCACGAACACGGTGGCGGCGGTGGCCATGACCACACTGCCGAGCGCGATGATGCCGGCAATCACAAAGACGACGCCGAGCGCGATGATCCAACCCGACTTGGCGCGCAACGGCTCGAGCGCCGTGTCGTGCGCCGTGTTAGGCGACCCGGTTAAGCTGGACATGATGTTCGACTCCCGGTTCTGTGGCGTGAAGCGAAGCATGGCTTCCGCGCGTTAAAAGCGGTTACGAGCGACCGGCGGATATTTATAAAATTTGTCGGTACGCACGTACCGCTGAAGCTATGACACAATCTATCATCGATTGGCCGGATGCGCACGACACACCGGGGCCCCGACGCCCGATCAATTTGAACAACAAAATCGCCGCCGGCCCGCTCAATCGCGATGCAGTAGAGTTCGCCACTCAAAAATTGAATCGCGTGGTGAAGACCCAGCCGTTGTTGTAGGCCGGCGTCAGCGGCGTTGCCTGATAATGCGGCGACACTGCAACCTGATAACCGACGCCGGTCGTGAACGCTATATCCTCCGAGAGCTTGAAACGGCCGATCACAAGACCCGGGGTGAGAAACACCTGGTTCAATCCGCCGCGCTGTCCGTCGGCCCAGTACGTCCAGTTCACCTCGAACTCGGGCCAGAAGATCTTCAACAGATGGTATTGAAACGCGATGTTCGTCTGAATTTGGTCGCCTAGTACCGATACGTCGGAATTAGGCAGGACAGCCGCAATCGTGGCCTGAATATCGAAATCGCCCCAGCCCTTGCCGAACGCCAAAGTCGGAATGTACGTCCACGCATGATTGGTCAGTGGCGCGATCCCAGTGGGCGCTTGCACCTGCAGCCACACCGTCACGAAATAGTCGCCGCCGCTGGCCGGGCTCGCCGCCAGCTGCTGCTTCACGCGCACAAAGGCCCAGTCGCCGAAACCGGTCAACGCGCCCTTCCCGGTAGGCGTATTGCGTACGTCGTAAGGGGGCGCGGCGATTTGTATTTCGTTGCTGTTGCTGACGATCAAATCCAACCCGCGGCCGCCGTCGAGGACGGTGGTGTCGGCGCCGTTGCCAGCATGTGCTGAGACGCATCAAAACGGAAGCGCTGCTCCAGCATACCGGTGGTGGTGATCAGCGGACTGCTCCAAGCCGGCTGGCTGGCGCGGACTTGCGCCGCGAGCGCGCGCCAGCTCGCGATTGCACCGGGATCGATCATAGGCGTCATCGAGTCCGCCGTGGGCTGCTGACTGATTGTGTTGAGGTGGGCGCGCGACCAATCGAGTCCGTCGGCAAGCGCGGAATCTGCGCCGTGCCAGATCGCAGCAGCTATTGCGAGCGCCGCCCAGGCGCCGCCTCTCATCTGCCCCACTATCGGGACCCCCGCCGCGTCAACACGTGGGCATCGCACACACCAAGCGGCGGTTGGCAACCATCAATGTAATCGCAACCGCAGCCCGCTACCGCTTGCCCCACGGGATCCACGCCCACATACGCTCGTGCAGATAGTAGATCAGGATCTTGGTCACAATCTCGGTCACCGCGACTGAACCGGCGATCTTCGGACTGCTGGTGATCACGAACGCGACGAGAAATGTATCGATGCTGCCGGTGGCGCGCCAACTCACTGCTTTGGCGAGCGAGCGTGCATGCGTTTCGGTCCAGCTTGCGAGCTTCCCGCGCACTGTCAGCGCGGAGCTCGCCGCGGATGCGCCGTACGCCTCGGCCCTCTCGACGCAGCCCATGCCGATGGTATCGTAGGTTTCGGGGTCGATCAGGATGAAGCTTCCGGTATCCCTGCACTCGGCGTAGCGATCGACCGCGATCGGCCGATCGAGTTTAAGCGTGCCCAAACCGATTTCGTTTTGCGCCAGCGCATCGACGGCGACCAGCCGTCGCGTATCGAGATCGAAAACGCTCATGTCCGGTTCGACTGTCGCCGTGACAGTGGTCGTCGCCAGCTTGAGCAGATAACGGCGTTCGGGCCGGAGCGCGTCGCTGTTCATCCAGAACAGTCGTGCCGCAATCCGGTCCGTCATCACCGGCTCAGCCTCGATGCCGACCACGACGTCGCCGCGCGAGGCGTCGATCTGATCGGCGAAGGTGAGCGTCACCGAGCGTCCGACGGCCGCGCTTTTCAGATCGCCGTCGAAGGTGGCGATGCGCGAAACGCGCGTAACGCGTCCCGACGGCAGAATCTTGACCGACATGCCGGCCTGAACTTCGCCGCGCGCGACAAGCCCGCTATAACCGCGAAAATCCTCGTGTGGCCGGCTGACCCACTGGATCGGCATGCGAAACGGCTGCCGCTCGGCCGGGCGAACGGGCTCTACATCTTCCAGATATTCAAGCAATGACGGCCCGTCATACCAGGGCATGCGATCGGAGCGGCTTGTGACATTGTCGCCGCTCTTGGCCGCCACCGGAATGGAAACCACGGCGTCGATCCCAAGAGTGGCCGCGAAATCGCGGAATTGCGCCTCCATCCCGCGAAAGATCACTTCCGACCAGCCGACGCGATCCATCTTGTTGACCGCGAGCACGATGTTGCGGACGCCAAGCATCGAAAGAACCACGGCGTGACGCTTGGTCTGCCGCGTCAGCCCCTCGTCGGCGCTGACCAAGATGAGCGCGAGATCGGCGACCGATGCGCCGGTCGCCATGTTGGCGGTGTATTGCTCATGGCCCGGTGCATCGATGACGATGAACTTGCGGCGCGCCGTGGCGAAGAAGCGGTAGGCAACGTCGATGGTTATTTTCTGCTCGCGTTCGGCGGCGAGGCCGTCCAACAGCAGCGAAAAATCGAGCTCGCCGCCCTGGGTGCCGAACTTGCGCGAGTCGCTTTCGAGCGCGTCAAGCTGATCCTCGAACAACTGCTTCGTTTCGTACAGCAGACGCCCGAGCAGTGTCGACTTGCCGTGGTCGACCGATCCGCAGGCGATGAATCGCAACAAACTCGTGCGCGCCTGCCGCTGCAACAGCGTGGCGAATTCATAATCGGCGACCTGCGCTTGGGCATTCATCAAAAATAGCCTTCCTGCTTTTTCCGCTCCATCGACGCAGCGCCGTCCCGATCGATGACGCGCCCGCGCCGTTCGGAATAAGGGCTCTCCAGCGTTTCGCGAATGATTTCGGGGACGGTGCGCGCATTGCTTTCGATGGCGCCGGTCAGCGGATAGCAGCCGAGCGTGCGAAACCGCACGGTCTTGATCTGCGGGCGCTCGCCCGGAGCCAGCGGCAAGCGCTCGTCGTCCACCATGACGAGCGTACCGTCGCGCTCGACGACCGGACGCGGCGCGGCGAAATACAGCGGCACCACCGGAATGCGCTCCTGATGGATGTAGAACCAAACGTCGAGCTCGGTCCAATTCGACAGCGGGAATACGCGGATGCTTTCACCGCGGCGCTTTCGGCCGTTATAGATTCGCCAGGGCTCGGCGCGCTGGCGTTTCGGATTCCATAGGTGATTGGCGTTGCGAAATGAAAAGACGCGTTCCTTGGCGCGCGACTTTTCTTCGTCGCGGCGAGCGCCGCCGAACGCGGCATCGAAACGATAATGATCGAGTGCCTGCCGCAGCGCCTGCGTTTTCATGACGTCGGTGTGCAGTTCCGATCCGCTTGTCACCGGATTGATGCCGCGCGCCAGTCCGTCCTGATTGACGTGCACGATCAGATCGATGCCGAGCTCGCGGGCGCGGGCATCGCGAAATGCGATCATCTCGCGAAATTTCCAGGTCGTGTCGACGTGCAGCAGCGGGAACGGCGGCTTCGCCGGATAGAACGCCTTCAGCGCCAGGTGCAGCAGGACCGACAAATCTTTGCCGATCGAATAAAGCATCACCGGATTTTCCGACTCGGCGACCGCCTCGCGGATGATGTGAACGCTTTCCGCTTCGAGCTGCTCGAGATGCGTGAGCGACGGCGCCGGCCGCGTTTCGATATCGGCCGGCGCGGTCGCATCATCGGCGGGAACAAAGGCTGGGGCGAGAGCGTCCATGTTGTGCTGTGCCGTTTTCAAGCGTGCGGGGAATCGGCGCGGATGACGCGCCCGTCACTGGTGATATGCAGACCGCACTCTTTTTTATCTTCCTGCTCCCACCACCAGCGCCCGGCGCGCTCCGGCTCGCCCGGCGCAACCGCGCGGGTGCAGGGTGCGCATCCGATCGATAGGAAGCCGCGATCATGCAACGCGTTGTAAGGAACGTCGTGGGCGCGAACGAAGGCGACGGCCTGCTCGCGCGTCCAATCGAACAACGGATTTATCTTGATCAGCCGGCGCCCTTCCTCGAACGACGCAAGCGCGGTGGTGGCGCGCTCGGTTGACTGATCGGCGCGAAGACCCGTGATCCAGGCGGCGGCGCCATCAAGCAGCCGCGCCAGCGGCGCGACTTTGCGGATGGCGCAGCATTCAAGCCGCGCTGCGACCGAGGAACGCATGCCGTCAATGCCCTGCTGGGCGATCAAAGCTTCGACGCCCGCCCGGTCCGGCGTAAATGCCGCGATCCTGGCGCCGTAGCGGCGCTCGGTCGCGGCCCAGACTTCGTACGTCTCGGGAAACAGCCGCCCGGTATCGAGCGTCGCCACGTCGACCTTGAGTTTTTGCGAAAAAAGCGCATGCGTAATCGCCTGATCCTCCAGCCCAAAGCTCGTGGTGAAAACGACGGGCCCGCCGATGCGGGCGCGAATTGCGGCGAGGCGTTCAAACAGATCGAGACGAACGAGTTGAGCCGCCAGCTCTGCCGCCAGATCTCTCGAACTTGTGGGCGCGGCTGCTCCAAACTCTGCGCCAATGTCATTATTCGTAGCGCGCTGAAATTGCGCAGGAAGCGCAGTCGAAGGTTCGTCGTGCAACAACGTCTTGATCCCGCAGCCCAGTGACCTGAGTGCGTGAGATAGAATGAAAAGCCAATCGAGCCAATGGATTAGCGAAAAAAAGAACAAACCTACCGTGTCAGACGTGCACGGCAGATACTCGTTTCAATCTCGCGCCCGTTGTTACTAAAATTTGCCCATCGAGATAAGCCCCGAAGTCCTTCGGCTCTCAGCATTGGTCACGCTTGATATCAGGAACTTCAAGTTTGCCGAGACGGCCTGCGATCCGGTTTGCGCTTTTTTGCCGACGCGCTGCGCTTGGTCCGCGCGCGCGGCGTTGTTTTCTTGCGCCGGGCGATGACGAGCGCGCGCTCGGCCCAGCGGGCGAGATCTTCGGGATCGTCATAAAGGCGCTCGGGCAGCCGCCAATAGGAGAGCGAGGCGCGCCCGATCTTGCCGGGGCTTTTGGCGCGCGTATAGACGAAGGGCCGGCTGCCTTCGCGCTCGAAATCCGGGATGCTCGCGTCGTCGACTTTCAGAAAGATCGCGCCGTCGAATACGAGCGCGAACATCAGCCCTTCGCGGTAAATTCCGGCGCCGCCGAACATGCGCCGCACCGTCACCGGGCCGAACGGCGCGAACAGGTCGTTGATGAATTCGGGGTCCACCTCGCGACCTCACGCGGCGGCGGAGAAAAATTGCAGAATGGCGTCGGCGCATTGCGCCGGCGCTTCGACCGCGGCCCAGTGGCCGGCTTGCGGAAGATGCAGAACCTTTTGGGCGTTGAAGCGTTCGGCGAAGCGCGGCGCGATGTAAGGGTCCTTGTCGCCCCAGATCACGAGTGTCGGCTTTTCGCGCACGAGTTTGAGAAAAGCGCTTTCCCACGGCTGGAAATTGGCGGCGTCGGTGGCGCGATAGAGCCGCAAGACTTCTTTCTTCATGCCCGGCGTCATCAACGCCCAGGTGCTGTCGATATGCGCGTCGCTAACTCCTTTGGAACCGCGCCTGAGCTCTTGCGCGAACATCGGGCGGTTCATGGCCAGCATGGACAATTCGCCGAGGATCGGCGTGCGCCAGATGCGCGCCCAGAAATGCCAGCGATAGTCGCTGAAGAACAGGGTGTTGATGGCCACCATGCGGCGCACCGCGTCGGGATGTTTGACCGCCCAGGCGAAGGCGAACGGGCCGCCGAAATCGTGCGCCACAAGATCGAGCGGCCGCTCGATCGCGGCGGCGTTCAAGAATTGTTCGACGAACTGCGCCAAGCCGTCGAGCGAACGCTCGAAATTGGCCGGCACTTCCGAATGGCCGAAGCCCGGCAGATCCGGCGCGACGCAGCGATAGTGCGGCGCGAGGCGCTCGGCGATGCCTTCCCACATGATGCCGCTGTCCGGATTGCCGTGCAGCAAGAGAACCGGCGGTCCGGCGCCCCATTCGGTCACGTGGATATCGGCGCTGCCGACGCGGACTGCGCGCGTCGATGAATGCATGGCTGCGTCTTTTGTCATCAGCACGCTCCGCTCAAAGTGCCGGCGTGTAGGATGGGTTGAGTAAGCGAAACCCATCGATAGAGCCGTGATGCCGGTGACGGGTTTCGCTCGCGCTCGACCCATCCTGCGACAGCGAACGTAACCCGGATCGGCCCGTGAAATCCATGAGCGGCAGTGTGTAGGATGGGTTGAGTGCAACGAAACCCATCATGGGGTCCGCGCGACCAGTAGCGAGCAACGGAGAACGCGATGACAAAAATCTACCTGGCCGGGCCGTTGTTCTCGCTGGCGGAGCAAGGCTTCAATGCTGACTTGGCGCGTTTTCTCGAAAGCGAAGGCTTCGAGGTCTGGTTGCCGCAAGAACACGAGCCGCGCGACAAGACCGCTCGCGCGATCTTTGAGATGGACGTTGCGGCGATCGACTGGGCCGACATGGTGGTCGCCTGTATGGACGGTCCCGATCCGGACAGCGGCACCGCCTGGGAGTGCGGTTACGCTTATGCCAAGGGCAAGCCGATCGTCTGCTATCGCACGGATTTCCGCATCACCGGCGACACCGAGGGCGCGCCCTACAATCTCATGCTGAGCGAGAGCGCGACCGCGCGGTTCGAGGCGCCGTTCCGGACCAAGCCGGAAGAATTTCGCTGGCGCGTGCTGGAGCAGATCCGCAAGGTGCTGGCGGCGGGCGGCGGATCTTGAAGCCGGGGCGGGGACTCAAAAAATCGCGAAGAGCGTAGCGACCTGATGAACGTCCACCTTGGTGCACTTTCCGAACTCAAGTCAGACCTTTCCCAAGGTCTCACTAGTGCCATTACGGCCCCTGCACCGGCAGGTCGTCGGGATTCTCGCCTCCTCACTGCGTCACGGCATTGGGCCGCTATGCATTGTCATGGTGACAGTACTGCCTAACGGCGCAGCTGACCCTCCGGTCGGAGATTGACTGGACACCCAAAGACCAGACTTTGTCGAAAACTTCGGTACGAACCCTGCTTTGGTGATCATCTTTGATGCAACGTTCGCCGTTAGTTCGAAGACATCAGGCACAATCCCTAGAGGACTTGACGTGCTGACTTGGACGGAGAAGCCGCCGGGCACGGAATTGCCAACCTGAACCGTCACGCCGTCTGTCGTGAATGATTGTCCTGCCGTGAGCGCAGCTTTCGTGAGCAGTACAAGGGGAGCGGTGTCATTCTGCGCATTCCCGAGTGGATCTGTTGTCTGGACTCGGTAGACGATAACGCCATCGTTAGGAATATTGATATCAAATTGGTCGGCCTGCAGGCGTGCTTCGACCATGAGATACGGCACCTGAGCACCGATCTGCACTGCGGCTATTCTTCCGGTTGGGGGCGGTTGGATGAGGCTGATTGAGTGCAGAGTGTATTCTGCTGCTTGCCCCAGGTGCAGGGCCACGGTCGAAGGATCTAGCCATCCGACGGCCCGTTTCGTCCAGCCCGAGAGATGAGTGGCGAGATAGCCAGCCTCCTGGTCAAAGGGGCCCATGTTCCCACCCCAGTCAAACAGGTCGGGAAGATCACATAAGTTAGTTTGGTGCAGGATCTCGCCGACCCAGGCACCGAGATTATCGGACATACAAAACCGAGACCAAGCGAAATTCGAAAGCTGACTCGTCGAACCGCCGCCGGGTCCACCGAGCATCACGATCGCCGCGCCATCGAAGCCCTCGGATCTCAGTTGGTTGCCCATTGTCGCCTCAAGAGCATCGGGCGGAACGTCCTTTTCCGCGATGGTTTGGGGCGGCAGTACGACGATATCGAGATCCGCCGATCCGGAGGATACAGTGTGGAAATAGGCGCGGACGGATCGATCGATGCCGGGTATCGGCTTGCCGGTCGTCGGGTCTGCGGGCGGGTCGAAAAACACCCGTTGCATAATCTGATCGGGCCAATCCGGCGGTATGACATCCGGCGGCTGGATGTTTGTCCGGGACAACGGAATGAATGCGAGTTTCTTTCGACCTAGCCACGCCATATCGCCCTCCCACACTCGTTGCAGCGAAGCGATTTAAGTATTCACCGTTGGCTATCGACGGATCGAAGTTGGGCGAGCCTAGGACATCGAACTTCTGCCGCCTATGACAAAGGTCACACCTCGCACTGGCGCTCGACTTCCGACATGGGTCTTGGCAGGGTCGGTCGCGGCCGGACTCTTAGCGAAATCTGCGCAACGTCCGCTTCGCCTCCGACGGCGACCAACGAGCGGACATCACACGAGGTCAGAGTCGTGCCGCTGTTTGTTTGAGCATGATCCCCCGGGTCAAGCCCGAGGGCATGCTTTTCGGAAAACCGGATTCCACCCGTCGGGTCAAAGCCCGAGGGCAAGCTTTTCCGGATCATGCTCTGGTAACGCGTCTCACACCCGCTGCAGCGGAATCGATCCAATAAAATCGCGCTTGCCGATTTCCACTCCGCAGTGCCGCAAAATGGCGTAAGCGGCGGTGAGATGGAAATAGTAGTTCGGCAGCACGAAGTAATTGAGATAGTCCGCGCCTTTCATCAGGCCGCTGGTGCCGCCGCCGAGCGGAAATTTGATATCGCGGTCGGCGGACGCGTCAATTTGCTTGGGATCGAGCGTCTTCAGATAAGCAATCGTCTTGGCGAGCCGCGCCTTGAGCTGATCGATCGTCGTCTCGGTGTCCTCGACGCTCGGCGGTTCGGCGCCGGCAAGCCGCGCGGCGCCGCGGCGCGCTTGATCGCTGACCACCTGCACCTGCCGGGTGAAGTCGAACATGTCCGGCGCAAGCCGCGTGTGCAGAAGCACGGTTGGATCGATCTTCTTTGCGGCGGCAAAACCCTCCGCCTTGTCGAGCAGGGCCGAAAGCGTGCTGAGGCCGAGTTCAAATACGGAAAGCGATGCGCCGGACATCGAAAAAGACATGGGGGTTCCTCTGGATCTTGTCTCGGGATTTGACGGATTGCCGCCAACGAGGCGGCGAACTTAGCCTGGATTGCATGACCGGCAAACGCCGGCCGCAGCCCTGTTAGGCGGTCTGTCATTCGACTTTGCCCCGCTGCGGAATATACTTCGGGCCTTACTTGGGGGGAGATATCGCGTCCGTCCGCGCAGCAGTTCGGCTGCAGGCGATGTCGCCCGTACTTCCCATCACTTTCACTTGATCACGACGGCGCAACCCAAGCGCCCGGTCGAACAGGAGGTTTGCGATGACGTGGGGAATTCCGACCCATCTGTTTCTTCAAATCCATGTTGCTCTGAGCTTGATCGCGCTGGTGGCGGGTTTGGTCGTGCTCTTTGGCCTGTTGAAGGGCCGCGCGTTGGGTGGCTGGACGGAATTGTTTCTCGTCACCATCGTCCTCACCAGCGTCACCGGCTTTCCATTGCCGCCGTTCGGACTCGATCCGCCGCGCATGGTCGGCATCCTGTCGCTGATCCTACTCGCCGTCGCGCTGCTCGCGATCTACGTGTTTCGAGTGTCGGGTCCGTGGCGCTGGATCTATGTGGTCGCGGCGATGACCGCACTCTATCTGGACGCTTTCGTCGGCGTCATTCAGGCCTTCGCCAAACTGTCCTTCCTGCACGAGTTGGCGCCGACCGGATCGGAGCCGCCGTTCGTGATCGTGCAAGTGGTCGTGCTGGTGTTCTTCGTCGTGTTCGGCTTTCTGGCGGCACGCCGATTCCGCCCGAAGCTTGCGAACCTCTAGGCGGGGCCTGGGGCATTGGATGCCTTGCAGACCAATATCACATGGTAGTAAATTAATGATCGTACAACTTTGAGAGGGTATTCAATCGGTACACCGATTCCGCCGGGAAAAGCTTGAGATCAACCCGCAGCAGCTTGGCTGCTGCAAAGCCCCGAGAAGGAGAACGAGCATGAACACGAGATACAAAATCGCGTTGGCTACGTTGGCCGGAATCGGAATAGGTGCCGCCGCCATTCACGAACTGCACGCGCAGGCCAAGCCACCCGCCTATGTCGTGGTCGCGGTGCGCAGCATAAAGGACGCCGACGCCTTCAAGGCGGGCGTGATCGACAAAGCCTCCCCGGCGGCGCTGGCCGCGGCCGGGGGCCGTTACGTGGTCCGCACCCAAACGGTCAAAAGCCTCGACGGGCCTTCGCCCCAGCGCTTCGTCCTGCTTGCTTTCGACAGCATGGAGAAGGCGCTGGCCTGGAACGACTTGCCCGCCACCAAAGAGATCACCGACGCCCGAATAAAGTCGACGGACTCGCTGTCATTTATCGTCGAGGGCGTTGCGAACTGATCGGCTGAAGAAGGGCCATCGTGTCGAGGCCGCCGCGCGCGGGCGGCCTGTGGCGAAATCTTATCCGCGCGCGGCGTAGAACAGGTTGGTCGGGCTCTTGATGTCGAGCTGCCGGAACTCGCGGAAACCGGCATCCCGCAACAGTGCTTCAGTGCGGGCCGGGCCCATGCAGGTGCCGAGCCCGGGCCCGCCCTGCGCCAGCGATTGCGTCATGCAGTGGAAGATGCTGAAGCCGTACAGCATGGTCGCGATCGGATTGATGTTGTCCTCGAGCTTGTCGGCGGCGCGCGGCTCGATGATGAACAGCGTGCCCTCGGGCTTGAGCAGCGCGCGTATTTCCTTGAGCGTCGGCTGCGGCGCGGCGAAATCGTGGATGCAGTCGCAGGCGGTGATGAGGTCGAAACCTTCGCCGCGATCGAGATTGCCGGTGGTCGAAGCGACAAAGGAAACGCGGCCGGAGAGCCCGGCTTCGGCGGCGCCCGCTTCCGCCTGACGGATCGATTCACGGTCGGGATCGAGCCCCACGACTTTGGCCCTGGGAAAGGCTTTGGCGAGCGTCACCGCGATGCGGCCGGCGCCGCAGCCGACATCGAGCGCGCGGCCGCCGGCTTCAAGCCGTGCCTGCACGTCCGGCATCGCCTTGAGCCAATAGCTGGTGAGCCGGTGCTCATATTGTCCGCGGTTCATCACATCGAGGCCGAACACGCCTTCGGGTCCGAATTTCTCGAACGGCACGCCGCCGCCGCGCTCGAACGCGATGGCGACATCGGGCGCGAGCCGCAGCAGCACCGGCACGATCGGGAACAGCCCGCCCATGAAATGGTCGCTGTCGTCGGAGGCGAGCAGATAGGCGTGCTCGTCGGGGAGGCGATAGGTTTTGGTGGCGGGATCGTAGTCGAGATATTTGGCGCTGGTCATGCCCTTGAGCCATTCCTCGACGTAGCGCGGCACAAGCTTGGTCTCGCGCGCGACGTCTTCGACGCGCATTCCTCCCTTGCCGGCCATGGCGCGAAACAGCCCGGTCTTGACGCCGATATAACCCATGCCGGCGGTCATCGCGCCGGCCATGTCGCCAAACACTTTGTCGGCAAACGCCTTTAGCTTGTCCTTGTCCATATGACCTCCCGCAGCCTTGCTTCGTGAGCGGCAAGGCGCACGGGTGGGATCATAAAGACTGCCGCCTCACGCGGCCAGAAGGCGCTTGAGGACGCCTAGCCCTTTTGCGGCAGCATGCGGTCTTCGGCTTTGAAATACTTGCGCGCATGCGCGACGAGCTGCGCGTCGCTCGGGTGATCGACGCTTTCCACGCCGACGATCTTCTTCGCCACTTGCGGATCGTGCTCGCCGATATGTTTGACCAGTGCGGTCTTGGCATTGGCCGGACCGGTGACGAGGATTGCGCCGGCATCCGCGACCGATTGGGCGACCGCGTGAAGAAAGGCGTGGTCTTCGGCGGCGTGCCCGCTGCCGATCGAATTGGCCTTGTGATGAATGTGCTTGGTGGGATTGTCCGGGTGCAGCACCAGCTTCTCGACATCGGTCGGGCTGAAATGGAACACCCGCGCTTCGCGATGATCGATCCAGACGACGGCGTGATGGTGATGACTGGTCATATGGGCTCCTTTGCACAATGCAGAATGCGCTTCGCCGCGAGGCAAACGAATGCGCTGATGATGAAAGCGTGAATGCGCTACGTGAGTTTTACGGACGCTGATAGCGAAACCGCACGTCGTCCGCATCGACAATCATCTTGCCGATCGGCCACAGCGCGATGCCGGCGAGCTTTAAGTGCGCCCAGGCGAACGGAATGCCGATAAGCGTGATCGCGAGGCAGATCGCGGTGATCAGATGCCCGAGCGCCAGCCACCAGCCGGCAAGCACGAGCCAGATCAGATTGCCGAGGAAGCCGAACGGGCCGGTGCCGATGTCGTCGCTGCCGAGATATTCGGCGCGCGAGACGGCGCGGCGGCCGAACGGCAAGAGCGCATAGGAGGCAATGTTGAAGGCTGCCCGCGCCCAGGGGATGCCGACGATGGTGATCGCCATGATCACGGCCGCGATCAGCCAGCCGATGGCCATCCAGATGCCGCCGAAGATCATCCATAACAGGTTGAGCAGCAGCGATAGGGGAGACATGGTGGTTCTTCCGCTTGGGGCGCTTCTTGCCTATTTGAACTTTGCCTATTTGAACGACGGCGGCGAGCGCTTGTTAACGAACCCGACTGTCATCCAGGCGACGTGCCGCGCATCTAGGGATGGCGGCCGCCGTCCGCCAGCCCGGTACGGCTGCAAATAAATTTTCCGCCACGGCTTGAATTTCGCCAAAGCTTTGAGTGGTGGAGAAAGCCCAGTATGAGCCTCAGTGCGAACCCGGTTGCACCAATTTCTGCCGGCGGCCGGACCATGAAAGCGGCGCGGGTCCATCACTGGGGCTCGCCGGACATCGTCGTTCTTGAAAGTATCGAGGTCGCCGACCCCGGCGAGAGGGAAATCCTGGTGCGGGTGCACGCCGCTGGCGTCGGGCCCTGGGATGCGCTGGTGCGCTCCGGCAATAGCGGACTGCGGCAAACTTTGCCGCTGACTTGCAGACATGATCAAACGAAAAGAGATCCGCACCGCTGTCGGTAGCATCCTGCCGCTGGCCGATGTGCGCGCTGCACACGAGATGCTGGCAGGAACAGGTCCACACGAGCGCGGTAAGATCGTTTTGCAGGTCGTATGATCGGCATGCAACTCAACTGAACTCTCGCGGGCGGCGACAATTGCCGACCGCTGCGGCCACGCCATCCTTTGGCCTGCGCGTGGTGCACGCCACGGCGCCAGGGTGGCGCACCGCTGCCAGAAACCGGATGACAGTGCGATAGGCGCCGATCAGGCTACTGCTCGAAGCGCAAGCCTGATAAGTTTGGCCAGGGGCTCGATTCGTATCTGCACATTCCACATAGTGGGGAGAACAATATGATGACGAAATCGACTGTCGTTGCGGCAATTGTTTTTTCGCTCGCGATCGGAGCCGGCACGGCTTTCGCGCAAAATCCGCCGCCGGCCGCCGATCAGGGAGCGGCAGGCGCCATGGACAAGAAGGCGATCTCCAAGGCCTGCTCCGATCAGGCCAACGCCAAGAATCTGCACGGAAAAGAGCGCAAGAAGTTCAGAGCCGAGTGCAAACACAAAGGCGGCAAGATGGAATAGCCGGTCTCGGCAGCGAGATCGCTCAGCTGCGGTGACCGAGTCACTCCGGATTGCCGTGGCAGCGGCAAGTCCGGAGTCCATAGCCACGCGCCAAGCAAAAATTGGCACCGACTCAGGCTTATGGATTCCGGGCTCGCGACTTTGTCGCGCCCCGGAATGACGAATAGTCGCCGGCGAATTTCACCATTGGCGCGTTCCGCCCGCGTCACGCGCAGCGTCTTAGCGCACCTGAAAGACGAGCTTGCCGCGGAAGTGACGGCCTTCGCTGATGCGATGCGCTTCGGCGGCCTGCGACAGCGGGAATAGCTTGATTTCCGGCGGCCGAACGGCGCCGGCGGCGACCAGTTGGCCGATGCGCTCGAGCGGCGCACGGGAGCGGCCGACCGCCGGACGCAAGGACGTCACGTCCGAGCGCTCCGGCTTTGGCGCCGTCGGCCCGGAAGCGATAAAGGCGGCGCGGCCGCCGGGCCGCAACACGGCAAACGATTTCAGCGCCACATCGCCGCCGACCGTATCGAAGACCGCATCGCAGCCGCTGACCGCCTGGGTAAAATCCCGCGCGCTGTAGTCGATGACCTCGTCGGCGCCGAGGCCGCGGACATAGTCGAGATTGGCGGTACTTGAGGTGGTGATGACGCGCGCGCCGATATGCTTGGCGAGCTGGATGGCAAAGCTCGCAACGCCGCCGGCGCCGCCTTGAATGAGGATCGTCTCGCCGCGCTGAAGCTTGAGCGTGGTCTCGATGGAAATGACTGCGGTAAGGCCGGTGAGCGCCATCGCGGCCGCGTGGACGTGTGAAAGCGCGTCGGGCTTTTTGGCGATGATTGCCGCGGCGATCGCGAGCTTCTCGGCATAAGCGCCCTCGCGGCCGGCTTCGAGCACGCCGAAGACGGCATCCCCGACTTTCAGATCATGAACGTCGGCGGCGGCCGCTGAAACGGTGCCGGAGAAATCGCGGCCCAGGATCAGGGGAAATTTAGCCTCCGCATATTGGCCGGCGCGCACGCGCCAATCGGCGCCGTTGACGCTCGCCGCGGCGACATCGACCACGACTTGACCAGGTCCCGCCACTGGATCGGGCTGATCGCCATAAGTGAGAACCTCAGGTCCGCCAAACCGATCGATGAAAACCGCTTTCATTTGGATTTCCTCCCGCGCGGCCGAGAAAGTCCTTGAGCGCGCTCACCTTGTGCCGCTAAAGCTGCCTGATCACCGTATAGGACAAATAGACAAACAGCGCAGTCCCGAGGATGACGAGCAGCGCGGCGAGCGCCACGTCGAGCCGCTCACCCGAGCCGGGCAGCCGTTCCGGGCTGTCGATTTCCCGTGCGGTTCTGCGAAAGCGCAGCAGCGCCAAAATGATCGTGGCGGCGCCGAGCGCGATCAGGATGAGGCCGGCAATGTTGCCGGCCAATTGTCCGCCCGGCGACAAGGCGTGCCGCGCCAACGTCTGCCCGGCGATTTGCAGGAACAGGTCGAACCGCTCGACCAGAAAGCCGAAGGCCATCACGGCGATGGCGGTACGGATCCAGGCGAGGAAGGTCCGCTCGTTGGCAGCGTGATCGCTGTACCGCTCAATCATTGTCGCCCTCGCATTTCGGCCGGCGGCGCCACCAAGTCGGCTGCTGCCGACTTGGCGCTTAAGTTGCCGAAATCGCACAAGGCGATTCGGTTGGGGCCGCGTCCCACAGAAAATGTCCCACGAATGATGTCCCGCAAATCATGGCGCAGTTCGCGCGCGCCGTCACGCGCGAGGCGATTTGCAGCCGACGCGCCGAGTCCGGTATCTCATGCACCGCGGTCTAGGCTAGACTGGCTTATCTGGATTTTTCGCTTGAGCTTGATCTTCACCGAAAACCGGCATCCTCCCCGGATCAAGTCCGGAGCAGGCTTTTTCGGGATCATGCTCTGAGGGGAGCAAAGGCGATGGCGCACGGCGTGTTCGTCGATGGAGTGTGGCACAGCCAATGGTATGACACGTCGGCCAATGGCGGGCGCTTCGTGCCGGCCGAGCCGGTGTTTCGCAATTGGATCACGCCGGACGGCAGCCCCGGACCGTCGGGCGAGGGCGGCTTTGCGGCCGAGCGCGGGCGCTATCATCTCTATGTCTCGCTCGCCTGCCCGTACGCGCATCGCACCGTGATTTTCCGCAAGCTCAAGGATCTCGAGAGCGTAATCTCGATCTCGATCCTCGATCCGGTCATGGGCGAGCAAGGCTGGGAATTCGGCGCGAGCCCCGGCACTATCGCCGATACGCTCAACGGCAAACAACGTCTCGGCGAAATCTATCTGCTCGCCGATCCGCGCTATACCGGCCGCGTGTCGGTACCGGTGCTGTGGGACAAGGAGCGGCGGACGATCGTCAACAACGAGTCGCCCGAGATCATCCGGATGCTCAACACGGCGTTTGCCGCACTGACCAACGACCGCACCGATTATTATCCGCTGGAGCTACGGCCTGAGATCGATCGCATCAACGCGCGCGTCTATAACGACGTGAATATCGGCGTCTATCGCGCCGGCTTCGCCACCAATCAGGGAGCTTACGAAGACGGCTGCCGCACAGTGTTCGCGGCGCTCGATTGGATCGAAGACATTCTATCGCGGCAGCGTTATCTCACCGGCGCGCGCCTGACCGAAGCGGATTGGCGCTTGTTCACCACGCTCGTTCGCTTCGACGCGGTCTATTACAGCCATTTCAAATGCAATCTGCGCCGCATCGTCGACTATCCTAGCCTTTCGAACTATCTGCGCGACCTCTATCAGACGCCGGGTGTCGCCGAGACCGTGAACATGGACCACATCAAGCGGCATTATTTCATGAGCATGACCGCGATCAATCCGACGCGCATCGTGCCGCTCGGTCCGGAATTGGATTTCTCGGCGCCGCACGATCGCGGGCGGTTTACGCGGCAGTAGCGAAATTGTCGGTTGGTTCAGGCGGCCATTTCGGTGATCAGCAACGCGTTGTCGAACGGATCGACGATGCCGGACAACGATGCTCCGCATTCCTTGCAGGCGAAGGTGTAGCTCTCGAAGCCGCAGGCGTCGATGACGGGATTCTCGCTGCGGCAAAACGCGAAGCCCGCACCGCAGCCGGGACACGCGACAGGCTGAGCGCGGTACGGTTTGCCCGGCTCGGCTCGGTCGGGGATGATGCGGTAGTGGCTCATCGATGTGTCCGCCAATTCGGCTGAATTTCTCGGCGGCGAATTCTGCGGCGAATTCGTTAAGCGACCGCTTCGAAATGTTGGCTGAAATCGATTGCTTGCATTTTACAGGAACGATTCAGATCTCGCTAACATCGCGTGTGCGTCGGCTCATTCTTTCCACAGGCGAGCGCGCGCGCGACGTGACGTGCGTCATTGACGACGCGTGCAAAGCGAGATTTTAGGAGGCGAAGACGCGCTTCGGTCGGCTTGCTAACGTTTCGGCGGGAGCGAGATCTTTTTGAACGAGCGAGATCGCTTCGGAACTCGCAATTCGCCCGGATCAGCGTCGAGGCCGGATTGTCGCGGTCGCGTCACTCTAACCCGCGAGCCGTGCGGTGTCGCATTCCACAAAAGGGGCGAGGTGGTCCTGCAGCCGCCTGTCGTCTTGGTTGGCAGGAACCGGACTTTCAGAAGCTGGACTTGCAGAAACCGGCGCTCGCTCGAACAGCATGCGCCGCTCGAACAGCGTCGAGCGAAAGAACGGATAACGGCGATGCACCTGCTCGGCTACAGCCGGATAGTCGATCGTCATCAAGCCGATCGGCTTGGCGAGCAGCGGATAAGGTCGCGGCGCGCACACCATACGGTGCTGAAAAATGCGCCGGTAAAACGCCTGGTGCTCGGCTCGCACCGCTGCGAGCAGCTCATCGGCCTTGAAGTATCGGGCGCACATCCCGCACAGCCGAAGCGTCGCATAGGGCAGCGCGCGATGGATACGCGAGAGCCGCTCGTCAGCGACAAACCGCGTCGGATCGACAATGACTTTGCCGGCGTCCAGCTGCGGCTGCAGATATTCGGGAAAGACCTCGAGCGTCGGAAAATAAGGATGCTCGCGCGTCGCCACATGAATGCGAATGGAACTGGCCAATTCGCCGTCGATATAGAGCCCGAATAAATAGACGTTGTCGGTGTCGTCGTAATGATCGCTGAAGGTGCCGGAGGCGTTGGCGGTTATCGTGCCGTCGCGCATATAAGCTTGATAACGCAGGCGAAAAATCGCTTCGCGCGACTCGGCGGTGTCGGCGCGACGGTAGTCGATCCGGTCCAGGAGCTTTGCAACGCTGACGGAAAAGCTGCTGTGCGGGCCTTCAGTCTGAGAGCCTTCGCCCCGCGACATGACCGAAGGCGATCGGCGCGAAGCTGCGACCGGAACCATACTCACCTTCCCTGGGAGCGCATTTCCGCGCCGCCAGGAAAACGGTTAACACTTCCCTAACAAATTTGCAATTTGCACAACCGGTTAAAGTTAACCTGCGTTATGCTTCTAAGAATGGCAGCAATGTCTTGCTGCAATGCCTTGTTGCAGGGCCTTGAGGCAACCCGCTGCTGAGATGTCTTGCGCTCAGGCGGCGTCGCTGCGGACGCGCGCGGGCCAGGGCGATTTCTGCGGCGGCGACACGTAGGTCGCGTACAGAAGCTTGCGCAGATCGGCCGCCGGCATCGGTCGGCACAACAGATAGCCCTGCACTTCGTCGATGCTTTCCTCGGCCAGCAGCAATTCGAGCTGCTCTTCGGTCTCGACCCCCTCGACCACGACGCGCAATCCCAGTTGCGCGCTCAGGCGCGTCATGCCGCGCAACAGCGTGATGCGGCGCTGGTCGTCGCTCAAATCCTGCAGGAACGATTGATCGATCTTGACCTTGTGGAACGGAAAACTGTGCAGATAGGACAGGCTCGAATAGGCGGTGCCGAAATCGTCGAGCGAGATTTTCACGCCGATTTCCGCGAGCTGATGCAAGTCGGCGCGGGTGCGCCGCGTATTCTGCAACAGCGTCGTCTCGGTGATCTCGATCTCGAGCCGATGCGCCGGCAGGTTGGTCGCGGCCAGCGTCTCGCGCACCAGCGCGGGCACATTGGAGCGATCGAACTGGATTGACGACAGATTGACCGCGACTGCGGTGTCGCCAGGCCAGCGGCGGCATTCGAGACATGCCTTGTAGAGTGCCTGATTGCCGATCTCGACGATGAGGCCCATTTCCTCGGCGACCGGGATGAACTCGGACGGCGAGACCATGCCGCGCTCGTGATGCGGCCAGCGCAGCAGCGCCTCGCAGGTTTCGATGCGCCGTGTCTTGAGATTGAAGATCGGCTGATAATAGAGCTCGAAGGCTTCGCTCTCGGTCGCGCTGCGCAAATCCAATTCGAGCGCACGGCGCGCCTGCGCGCTTGCTTCCATCTTGGCCTCGAACCAGCGGAAGGTGCCGCGGCCGTCGGCCTTCGCCTGATAGAGCGCGATGTCGGCGTTGCGCAGCAATTGCTCCGGATCGATCCGGCTCTTGGCCAGCGCAATGCCGATGCTGGCGGTGACGACGACCTTGTGGCCGTCGAGATCGTACGTGCCGGCCAAGGCATTGAGCACGCGCGTCGCCAGCGCCTCGCCTTGCTCGAGCGATTTGATCGGCGCCTGCAGAATGACGAACTCGTCGCCGCCGAAGCGCGAGATCACGTCGGCGTCGCGGATCGCGTTCTTCAGCCGTTCGGCGACGGCTTCGAGCAGCATGTCGCCGCGGGTGTGGCCGAGCGTATCGTTGACCTGCTTGAATTGGTCGAGATCGATGAAGTGAATGGCGCACATGTTGTCGGCGCGCCATTCGTTGAGCGCGCGTTCCATGCGGTCGCGCAGCACCACGCGGTTGGGCAGCCCGGTCAAGGCATCGAAGCGCGCCAGATGATTGATCTTCGCCTCGGCGATCTTGCGCTCGGTGATGTCCTCGATCAACACCACCATGCCGCCGTTCTCCATCGGCTGGACGGTGAATTCGAGCGTGCGCCCGTTCATCAGGTCCAGGGCGAAGGCGGAATCGTCGCCGCCGGCAAGCCGCGCGTCGAGGTGATCGATCATGCTTTGCGCGCCGGTCTCCGACAGCAATCCGGCCTTGATGATGGCCTCGACCACCTCGCGCACGCACAGGCCCTTCAGCTCGAGATCGCTCGCGAGCCCGAGCTGCTGCTTCAGCTTGCCGTTCGAAACGACGACCCGGCGCTTGGAGTCGAACATGCAAAGGCCGTGCGGCATGTTGTTGATCGCCGTGTCGAAGCGCTTGGCGAGGAGCGACATGTCGCGCGAGGAAACGACGGCATCGAGCAGCGTGCTGCGCAGCCGATCGGCGATGAATTTGAGCGCCAGGAAGGCGGGGACCAGCAGGCCGGCGAAGATCCAGTGAAAGATGTTGCCATAGATCAACAGCGCCGCGGTTATCGGCGCCCAGGCGCAGAAGATCTGGACCACGACAAAGCGCGCGCTGCCGAAGTTGCGGCCGAAGATTCCGGTCGTATACGCAATCGTCATCGAGAAACTGACAAGCTGCGTAAAAGGATCGGAGGTGCGCGCGAAGGCGAGATAGCACCACAGGCCGAGCAGCGCGATCGAGGTTGCCGCGCCGGCGACGTAGATGTGTTCCCAGCGGCGCGCCGCTTCGACGGTCTTGATGGCCGGCCGCGCGCGCTGATAGGCGCGCATCACTAGTCCGCGCAGAGCGGCCACGAGCAGGACTGCGATGGCGCAGTAGAGAAGGAGAGGTTCGCCGGTTTTCCAGTAGGTGATGAAAATAGAGCCGGCACCCAGAATGGTGCCCGCGAACAGAGTCCGGCCTTCCTTGAAAAGCGAATCGACCAGCGGAAGATAAATCTCCGGCGGCAGCGCTTCATGCGGTTGGTTGGTCCGGAGCGCGGAACCCATTAACACTCCACCGTTCAGTGGCGACGGACGGCAAATTGCACGCCGGGACTATGACTTAAAAGGTCTATCCACCGAGTAAATATGAATGGTCGGTTTCTGCTAGTGTTGCGGCATTAACGAATTGCCGCACAGGTTGTTAGGGCGTTGTTATGCATGCGGCGCCGCGCGCACCTGAGTGCGCCGGCGCCGCTGCTCCGCGTGGTTAGCGGGCGCCAAATCGCAATCAGCGAATTTTCGCGAAGTCGCCGTGGCGGCCGAGGCCGTCCTTGAAGCGGGTCGCGCCGTCGACGCCATCAAGGATCAGTGCCTCGCGTCCGTTGTACCATTCCTGGATCAGTGCATCGCGTACGGGCAGGCCGTGGCTCTTGATGGCGGAGCGGCGATCGGCGCGCACGCACACTTGCGGGAACCGCGCGATGTCTTGCGCGAGCTCTTCGGCTTTGCGGCGGGCGCCGCCTTTCGGCGTGACATATTCGCACAGCCCGATGCGCAGGCATTCGTCGGCGGGAACTTTGCGGCCGGTGAGAATAATTTCGAGCGCGCGGCCTTGGCCGACGATACGCGGCAGCCGCACGGTGCCGCCGTCGATCAGCGGCACGCCCCAGCGCCGGCAATACACGCCGAAGTAGGATTCCTCCGCCATGACGCGGAAATCGCACCAGAGTCCGAGTTCCATGCCGCCGGCGACGGCCGGACCTTCGATGGCGGCGATCACCGGCTTGTCCAATTCGAGCCGCGACGGTCCGAGCGGGCCGCGCGGAATTTCGCCGCCGTTGCCGCGCGGTCCGGCGGCCGGGATGTCGAGTTCGCCGAGCGGATGCGCCGCGTCGAGCGTGCTGACATATTTGAGATCCCAGCCGGCGCAGAAGGCGCCGCCGGCGCCGTAGAATACGGCGACCGATGCGCTCTTGTCGGCGTCGAATTCAAGAAACGCGGCGGTCAATGCGTCGGCGCTCGCCGGATCCATGGCATTGCGCGCTTCCGGCCGATCATGGATCACCGTCCACACCGATCCGTTCTTCTCTACTCTGACTGCCATTGGCGGATGTCCTCTCCCTCGTGCTTTGTTTGTTGCGCGCGTTTTTGTTTGAGCATGGTCTTTTCGGAAAACCGGTCTCCACTTTTCCGGATCATGCTCTGGGCGCTGTTCAGCGGTTGGTGAAAACCGGAACGCGGCGCTCGGCCATCGCCTTGACGCCTTCCTTGAAATCCTCGGTCTTGCGCAACCGCATCTGCTCGGCAAGCTCATGTTCGGTCGCCGCGCGCACGCGGTCGGCAATGTCGCCGCGCAACGTGGCGCGCGTGGCGATAAGCCCGAGCGGCGCGTTCTCGGCAATCTCGGCGGCGAGCGCGAGCGCGGCGCTGCGGACTTGATCCTGCGGCACCAACACGTCGGCGAGGCCCATGGCGAAAGCCTCCTCGCCGCTGACGCGGCGGCTCGTGTAAAACATCAGCGCCGCCTTGCTCGGCCCGATGACCGCGGGCAGCGTCACCGTCAGCCCGAAACCGGGATGGAAGCCGAGCCGGGTGAAGTTGGCGCAAAAGCGCGCTTCGGGACAGGTCACGCGCAAGTCGCCCACCATCGCCAGCCCAAGGCCGCCGCCGACGGCTGCGCCGTGAACCGCAGCGATGATCGGCTTCTTGGTACGGAATAGCCTGTTGCCCTCGATATAGAGATGCGCAGCGCCAGGCGTCGGCCCGCTCAACAGCGCGCTGCCGTCGCTGTCGTCGCCGCCGAAATCGGCGCCGGCGCAAAAGGCTTTGCCTTGCGCGGCCAGAACCAGCGCGCGGCATTCCGCATCGGCGTCGAGCGCTTCAAAAGCGGACGCGAGCTCCTTGATCAGCGCGACGTCGAAAAAATTATGCGGCGGCCGCCTGATCTCGACCAGCGCGACGTGGCCGGTCTTTTGTACGCCGATATCTTTGAAGGGTCCCATGCAAACATCTCGCGAACGGTACGCCGTCTTGCTGCGGCAAGCGGAAAGTGCGGTAGGCTCTAAAGATCCTTTCGGTACTGAATAAAGCCCGTGCGTTTTGCTATCCGGTCGTAGAGCTCAATGGCAACTGAATTCGTTTCATGGGTGAGCCAGTAAACGCGCGCGCAGCCCTCGCGCGCCGCCAGTGCATAGACGTGTTCGATCAGCTTGCGGCCGACCCCGGATTTGCGCGCGGCGGGCGCGACAAAGAGGTCTTGCAGGTAGCAATAATCGCCGGCAGTCCAGCAGGAACGGTGCCGGATATGGTGCACCAGCCCGACGGCGACCGCGCCTTGCCACGCCAGCGCACCGGCAGCGGGCTCTGCCGGGTCAAGCAATCGCGTCCATGTCAGCGCGGTGACCGGCGGCGGAATGTCGACCGCGTAGAAAGCCTGATAGTCCTTCCACAACGGCAGCCAATGCGGATGATCGTCGGATCTGAGCGGCTGAATGACGATGTCGCCGTCAAGCGTCATGGAGACCCCTTGCGTTACGCTCGGCTATCTTAGCAGCGCTGGCGGCCTCGCACCGCAAGGCCATCCGATTGGGTTTGCAGCCCGGTCTGTTGTACATCATGCCGTCAGGTTCTTCGGGAGGGCCGCCTTTGACCAAGCGCAACGCGACGGCAGCGGTGATCGGCGCCGGCGATTTCATCGGCTCGGCGATTGCGAAGAAATTCGCCGCTGAAGGCTTCACCATCTTCGCGGGACGGCGCAATGCCGACAAGCTTGCGCCGCTGGTCGCCGCGGTCGAATCCGCCGGCGGCACGATCGTGGCGCGCGGGCTCGATGCCCGCAAGGAGGATGACATCACGGCATTCTTGCGCGCCGCCGACGCGCACGCGCCGCTCGAAGTCTGCATCTTCAATGTGGGCGGCAACGTCAATTTTCCGCTGCTCGACACCACCGAACGCGTGTTTCGCAAGGTGTGGGAATTGAGCTGCTACGCCGGATTCCTCACCGGCCGCGAGGCCGCGCGCCTGATGCTGCCGCGCGGCAAAGGCTGCATCTTCTTCACTGGCGCGACCGCAAGCCTGCGCGGCGGCAAGGGATACGCGGCCTTCGCCAGCGCCAAGCACGGCCTGCGCGCGGTCGCCCAAACCATGGCGCGCGAGCTCGGCCCGAAGAATATTCACGTCGCGCATCTGATCATCGATGCCGGGGTCGATACGGCTTTCGTGCGCGAACGGATCAAGCAGTCGGGCGGCGCCGAGGCGCTGGAGAATCTGCAACCGGATCAGCTCATGAATCCGTCCTCGGTCGCCGAAGCCTATTGGCAGCTCTACCGGCAGCCGCGCGACGCCTGGACGTTCGAACTCGATGTGCGGCCCTATGGCGAGGTGTGGTGAGATGGCAAAGGTTGAATTTCATTTCGATTTCGGCAGCCCGAATGCTTACCTGGCGCATCTCATCGTTCCCGAGATCGAACAGCGGACCGGCGTTGAATTCGAATATGTGCCGATCCTGCTCGGCGGCGTATTCAAGCTCACCAATAACCGCTCGCCCGTTGAAAAGCTGGCGGGCATCAAGAACCGTCTGGAATACGAGCAGCTCGAAATGCGGCGTTTCATCCGCCGCCACGGCATCACGCAATTCACCTGGAATCCGTTCTTCCCGGTCAACACGCTCCTGGTCATGCGCGGTGCGGTCGCGGCGCAATTGGACAGACGTATTCGATCGCTATGTCGACTGCCGTGTTCAAGGCCATGTGGGCCGAACAGAAAAAGATGGACGATGCGGAAGTTGCCGCCGCGGTGCTGCAACAGGCCGGATTGGACGGAGCGCGGCTCATCGCGCGCACGCAGGAGCCCGAGGTCAAGGACCGTCTGCTGAAAAACACCGAGGCCTCGGTTGCGCGCGGCACGTTCGGCGCCCCCACTTTCTTTGTCGGCGACGAGATCTTCTTCGGCAAGGATCGGCTGCGCGATGTCGAGGAGGAGGTCGCGGGGGCCACCACGTGACTATTTCGACTAAAGCGGTTTGCGTTCCTTCGTTGTCCGTCACCCTGAGGTGCGAGCGCAGCGAGCCTCGAAGGGCGACGGCCCGAGCGCCTCGGCCGATTCATCCTTCGAGGCGCGCCGTTGGCGCGCACCTCAGGATGACGGGCAACTAATACCCGTTCCAACGACTCATTCCTCCGCCACCGCAATCGCATGAAAGAACGTGCCGGTGACGTGGCCGCGCCGGCCGCCGGGGTGTCCAGCGGCCGCCCTTCGGCGTCGGCGACTTCGGCGAACGGGTCGTCGCCGCCCGCCGACATGAGCGAGGCGTAGTGGAATTCATGCCCGCGGATGACGGTGCCGGCATCGCCCAGCACGCTCGCCGAAAGTAGCCGCGCGGTGCGATAGCCGAGATGCAGCTTGCGCTTGGCGAAGCTCGTCCAATGGCCGAGCAGGCCGGTCATCGGATGGCGCCGGCCGGCCGCGTCTTCCAGGCTTTGGCCCAGCACCATGTAGCCGCCGCACTCGCCATGGACCGGGCGGGTCTCGGCAAAATGCTTGAGGCCGGCGGCGAAATTGCGCGCATGCGCGAGTGTCTCCGCGTGAAGTTCGGGATAGCCTCCCGGCAGCCAGCAGCTATCGGCTTCCGCCGGCGGCGTTTCATCGGCGAGTGGGGAAAACGGTAAAATCTCCGCGCCGGCCTTGCGCCAGGCGTCGATCGCATGCGGATAGACGAAACTGAAGGCCTGATCGCGGGCGAGCGCGATGCGCTGGCCGGGCGGTGGCAGCGGCGCAGGTCGGCCAATGGCCGAGGCGAGCTTGAGAAAGCCGGCATGGCTGATGATGGCGTCGAGATCGATGTGGCGCTCGGCGGTGTCGGCGAGACGCTCGATCAACGCGGCAAGGTCTGGATGCTCCGCAGCCTGGATGAGGCCAAGATGCCGCTCGGGCAGCGCGAGCGCCGTCTCGCGCGGCAGTGCGCCGAGCACCGGAATTCCGAGCGCCGCGATCGCGTCGGCAACCAGCGCCCGATGGCGCTCGCTCGCGACCCGATTGAGGATGACGCCGGCAATGCGGACGGCCGGATCGTGCGCAGCAAAGCCGCGCACCATTGCGGCCGCCGACTGCGCCTGCCGCGCCACGTCGAGCACCAGCACGACCGGCAATCCGAAATGGGCGGCGAGATCGGCGGTGGCGCCGCGCCGGTGTTTGCTGCCGGCCGCCGCGCCGTCGAACAAACCCATGACGCCTTCGATCACCAAAATGTCGGCGCCATCAGCGGCGTTTGCGGCGAGCGCGTCGAGCAATTGTCCTGACATCGCCCAGCTGTCGAGATTGACGCTCGGCGTGCCCGTAACGGCCGTATGGAAAGCCGGATCGATATAGTCCGGTCCCGCTTTGGCCGAATGAACGATCAGCCCGCGCCGGCGCAAAGCGGCCAAGAGCGCGAGCGTCACGGTGGTTTTGCCGGCGCCGGAATGCGGCGCGGCGACGATGAAGCCGCGCGCTTTCATTTCGGGTGCGGCGGAACGCATGCGGCGGCGGCCGAGCAATTGCTCGCGGACTTTCACGATCTCGCCGATCACGACAATCGCCGGCGGCTCGCATTTTTGTTCGCGGGCGTCGGCGGCGAGCTTGTCGAGCGTGGAGATGAGGACGCGCTCTTGCGGCGTAGCGGTCGAGGCGATAACGGCTGCCGGCGTCTGGGGTGCGAGACCTGCGGCCATCAAGGCATCGGCGATCCGCTCGAGATGGTGCATCACCATGTAGAGCACGATTGGTGCGCCGGCGCGGGCGAGCGGTGCCCAGTCGAAATTCTCGTCGGCGCCATGTCCGGCGGCGAAGATCACCGCGCGATTGATGCCGCGCAACGTCGCCGGAATCGATGCCGCTGCCAGCGCCGCAAGGCCGGCGGTGACGCCGGGGATGACACGGAACGGAATGTTGGCCGCAGCGAGTGCGAGCGCCTCTTCGCCGCCGCGCCCGAACACGAACGGATCGCCGCCCTTGAGCCGCAGCACGCGCCGGCCTTCGCGCGCGAGCGCGATCAGCCGCTCGCTGATGTCGGCCTGGCTGGCCGACGGCTTGCCGCCGCGCTTGCCGGCGAATTCGAGCCGCGCTGTGTTCGACGCAAGCGCCAGCACGCGCTGATCGACCAGCGCATCGTGAACGATCACGTCGGCTTGCTGCAGGCCTGCAAGCGCATCGAGCGTCAACAACCCGGGATCGCCCGGGCCCGCGCCCGCGAGCCAGACATGGCCGGGCATCAGGACCGGAACGCCCTCGCGCCGCGCTGCGATCGAATCCCAGGCGGTCATGCGGGCGCGCTCCAGTGGTGACGATTGCAGCGCGCAGGATTAAAGGATGCGTGATTAAAGGACGAGATATGGAGCGCCAGGAACGGCCATTGCGCCGGGGATGGACCACCGGCACCTGCGCCACCGCCGCGGCGAAGGCGGCGTTTGCGGCGCTGGTCACCGGCGAATTTCCCGATCCGGTCGAGGTGACATTGCCGCGCGGCGAGCGGCCAAGCTTTGCGCTGGCGATGACGCGCCGGGAAGGGGAGGCGGCGAGCGCAGGCGTGGTCAAGGACGCCGGCGACGATCCCGACGTGACGCACGGCGCGCTCGTTGTCGCGACGGTGCGGCTCGGCCGGCCGGGCGACGGCGTGACGTTTCGCGCCGGCGAAGGCATCGGCACCGTGACACGGGCGGGACTTCCGGTTCCGCCGGGCGAGCCGGCGATCAATCCGGTGCCGCGGCGCATGATGCGCGACGCTATCGCCGAAGTCGCCGCCGCTCACGGCCGCGCCGCCGATGCCGAGATCGAAATCGCCATACCGGGCGGCGAAGCACTCGCCGCCAAGACGCTCAATGGGCGGCTCGGCATTGTCGGCGGCCTGTCGATCCTCGGCACCACCGGCATCGTCATTCCATATTCCTGCTCGGCCTGGATCCATTCGATCCATCGCGGCATCGACGTGGCGCGCGCCGCCGGGCTTGTTCACATCGCAGGCTCCACCGGGTCCAATTCGGAAGCCGCAATCCAGAAACTCTACGGCCTGCCGGAGATCGCGCTGATCGACATGGGCGACTTCGTCGGGGGCATGCTCAAATATGTGCGCGCGCATCCGCTGCCGCGCGTCACCATTGCGGGCGGCGTCGGCAAGATGACGAAGCTCGCGCAGGGGCTGACTGATCTGCACTCCAAGCGTGGCGCGGTCGACAACGCCGCGCTGGCGCGCTTTACGCAAGCCGCCGGCGGCTCGGCCGAATTGTGCACGCGCATTCTTGCGCGCCAACAATGCCGCGGAGGCCTTTGCGCTTGCGCAGGCCGAAGGCATTGCGCTCGGCGATGAGGTTGCGCGTGCGGCGAAGGCGACGGCCGAGCGTGTTGTGGCCGGCCGCGATATTGCGATCGAGATTGTCGTGTTCGACCGCGACGCGGTGCTGGTCGGGCGTGCGCCGTTTGATTTCGTGTAACTGCAGTTCCCCTCCCCCTTGTGGGGAGGGGTTAGGGGTGGGGGTCGGGAGGTTGCGCGTAACCAAAGACCGGCGCGCATGCGCCCGTCTGCGTCCACGCGCCGCCTCGCGACCCCCCTCCCTACCCTCCCCCGGCAAGCTTGCACTCGGGCGCGCGCAAGCGCGGCCCGGGTGGGGGGAGGGATAACTGAGCAATCTACTCATGCCGCGCCTCCGCGGAAGCGGCGGCGATAGTCGGGATCATAGAGCGCGCTGTCGCGAAAATTCTCCGCCGCGAGCGCCGGGCCAACCATGATCAATGCAGTCCGCGCGATGCGCGCGGCCGCGACTTTGGCGGCGATGTCTGCGAGCGTGCCGCGCAGGATGCGTTGCTCGGGCGTGCTCGCCTGCACCACCACGGCTGCGGGGCAGGTGGCGCCATAGAACGGCGTGAGCTCGCCGGCGATTTTTTCGACGGCGTGAATAGCGAGATGCAGCACGAGCGTCGCGCCGCTTTCCGCAAAGGTCGCAAGCTGCTCCTTCTCGGGCATGCGCGAGGCGCGTCCGCCGATGCGCGTGAGCACGACGCTCTGCGCGACTTCCGGCACGGTGAGCTCGCATTGCAAGGCGGCCGCCGCAGCGGCGAACGCCGGCACGCCCGGCGTCAGCGTGTAGGGGATGCCGTGGCGATCGAGGCGGCGAAGCTGTTCGGCGAGCGCCGAATAGATCGAAAGATCGCCGGATTGCAGCCGCGCGACGTCATGGCCGGCGGCGTGCGCCGAAACGAACTCGGCTTCGATCTCGTCGAGCGACAGCGGCGCGGTATCGACAATGCGCGCGCCGGGCGGGCAGTGGCGCAACAGGTCGCGCGGGATGATCGAGCCGGCATAGAGACACACGGGGCAACGCGCGATCAGATCGCGCCCGCGGACGGTGATCAGGTCGGCCGCGCCCGGTCCGGCGCCGATGAAATGCACGGTCATGGCGCGCACTCCGGCAGCGAGGCGGCGAGCGCACATGTGGCGGTGCCGACGACGATACGCGGCACGATCAGTTTGCTTGCAGATCCGGCCGCGGCAAGCGCGGCGGCTTCGGCTACCGAGCCGACGCCCATAAGCGCCGACACGCGTTCGGAATGCGTTTCGACCCGGTCGCTCGCGGCGGCGAGTTCCAGCTCCGGCACGACGACGACGGAGACGCCGAATTTCTCCGCGGCTACACGAATGCCAACCTCGGCGCTTTTTCCTTCGATCGTGGCGACGACATCGAGCGCGTCGGCGCCGATCTGCGCACGCGTTAGCGCTGCGCGGATGGCGGCTTCGATGTCGGACGCCGGAGCGCCACGCTTGCATCCGATGCCGGCGGCGATCATGGCTTGACCCAAATCCATTGGGTGACTGGCATCGCCGGCCGCCATGCGGTCTTGTTGCCAACGGCGCCGGCGCGCGAAATGGCGATGCGGATCAATTCGCCACCCAGAGCCGCGTGACGTGCGACCAGCAGTGCTTCGGTTTCGAGCGTGACGGCGTTGACCACCAGGCGGCCGCCGCCGCGCAAAGCTGCGAGCGCAGCATCGAGTACACCCGCATCGCTCGCACCGCCGCCGATAAAAATCGCATCGGGCGGCGGCAGGTTTGCAAGCGCTGCAGGCGCCGCGCCTTGCACGACTTCGAGTGACGGCACGCCGAACGCGGCGGCGTTGCGCTGAATGCGCGCCGCGCGGTCGGCGCGCTCTTCGATGGCGATGGCGCGCATGAACAACGGGTCGGCCAGCATCCATTCGATCGCGACCGAGCCCGCGCCGGCGCCGATGTCCCACAGAAGCTCGCCGCGGCGCGGCGCGAGCGACGACAGCGTCACAGCGCGCACTTCGCGCTTGGTGATCTGGCCGTCATGCTCGAACAGATGATCGGGGAGGCCGCAAGAGCGGGCAATGATGCGCGCGTTGGGGGCAGCTTCGACCTCTATGGCAAGCGTGTTCAGCGCATCGACCGCGCCGAGATCGAAGTTGGCTGCGGTCGTGCTGCGAACGCGCTCACGCGGCCCGCCGAGCGCTTCCAGTAGCGTCAGCCGAGAGCCGCCGAAGCCTAAGTCTGTCAGAAGCTGCGCCAAGGCAGCCGGCCCGTCGCCATCGGAGGTGAGGACAAGAAGGCGCGCGCCGGCCTGCAAATGCGGGCGGATGAGATCGAGGTTGCGGCCGTGCACGGAGAGGAGCGCCGCGTGCGGCAACGACCAGCCGAGCCGCGCCGCCGCCAGGCTGAAAACCGACGGCGCGGGCATCACGATCATCTCGCGCGGATCGATCGTGCGCGCCAGAGTAGCGCCGACGCCGTAGAGGAAGGGGTCGCCGGACGCCAGCACGCAGACTTGGCGACCGCGATGGCTCAGAACCTCATCGGCCGCGCCATCGAACGGGCTCGGCCAGGGCCGTGCGGCGCCACGAATAAGCGGCGCCGCCAGGGCAAGATGCCGTTTGCCGCCGAACACGATCTCCGCCGCGCCGATCAGGCCACGCGCGCTGGCGCCCAAACCCTCGACGCCATCCTCGCCGATGCCGACGATGGACAGCCAGCGGGGCGATGCGGCACCCTCGTGCGCGATGGTCTCAGGCAGCGGCATGACGCGCATCCTTATTCTTGGCGGCACGACCGAGGCGCGCCTGCTGGCGGAGCGGTTGGCCGGCCGCGCCGGTCTCGACGTGACGCTCTCGCTCGCCGGGCGGACCGTCGCGCCGGCGCGCCAGCCGGTGCCGGTGCGCAGCGGCGGCTTCGGCGGTGCCGCGGGCCTCGCCGATTATCTGCAGCGCGAACACGTCGATGTGCTGATCGATGCGACGCATCCCTATGCTGGCGGCATCTCCGCTAATGCGTGGGCGGCCGCGCAGATGAGCAGTGTGCGGTTCGTCGCTGTGCACCGCCCGCCGTGGATCGCGGTCGCCGGCGATCGCTGGACTGAGGTCGAGAACGTGCGCGACGCCGTGCGCGCGCTCGGGGCGACGCCGCGCCGCGTCTTGGTCGCGCTGGGCCGTAACGAGATCGCGCCTTTGGTGGAAGCGCCGCAGCACTTTTATTTGATCCGCAGCGTCGATCCGGTCGATCCGCCGTTGCGGCTGCCGCAGGCCACTTATGTCACCGGCCGCGGGCCATTCGTTGAAGCGGACGAGCTTGCGCTCATGCGCACGCACCGGATCGAGGCCGTGATCGCCAAGAATAGCGGCGGCGGCGCGACCTACGGCAAGATCGCAGCAGCGCGCGCGCTCGGAATCGAGGTGATCATGTTGCGCCGGCCGCCAGTGCCGGATGCGCCGAGCGTCGCGACGGTGGAGGAGGCGATCGCCTGGCTCGATCATGCGCTCACCTCGGCGGCGGCGCGCGGCGTGTAAACGAGCGGCAGCTTTCCCGGCCGCGCGATGACGCGGGTCTCGCGCGAACCGACAATCACCAGCGTCGCCATGTCGGCTTCGACTGTTTCTGCTTCGTCGAGCGTGACGATGCTGATTTGTTCGCTCGGCCTGGTCACCGCGCGTCCGAAAATGACCGGCGTCGACGGCGGCAGGTGGCGGCGCAGCCGTTCGATGGCGGAGCCGAACTGCCACGGCCGCGCGCGCGACACGGGATTATAGAGCGCGATCACAAAGCCCGCGCTCGCCGCCGCATCGAGGCGGCGCTCGATCAGCTCCCAAGACTTGAGATTGTCCGAGAGCGACAGCGCGCAAAAATCGTGGCCGAGCGGCGCGCCGATGCGCGCGGCAACCGCAAGCATCGCGGTGATGCCGGGAACGATGGTGACATCGAGCGTGCGCCAGCTTTGCGGGCCTGATTCAATTTCCTCGCATACAGCGGCCGCCATGGCGAACACGCCGGGATCGCCGCCCGACACGACCGCAACGCGCGCGCCTTGTGACCGCATGCCGCAGCGCGGCGGCGGCGCGGGCGCGCTCTTCGCGGTTGTCGGACGCATGCCGTATTTGACCGGCGCGCGCCGGCACACGATCGAGGTAGGGCCCGTAGCCGTACAACGCATGCGCGTCTGCCAGCGCCGCCTCGGCTTCCGGCGTGAGACAGCGGGCATCGCCCGGTCCCAATCCAACGACGGCGAGGTGCCCATTCACGGCCGTTCCTCCCAGCCGGGCACCAGCACGATAGCGAAATAGGGCGCGTCGTCGTCCGGCTTGGCCGCGAGCGGAACGAGTTTCGCGTCGCTCATGGTGCCGCGCTCGACATAGATGGCGCGCGGCAGCCGGCCGCTGGCTTTCAGCGCGCGCCGCACTTTCGGCAGGTGCCGGCCAACTTTCATCACCACCGCTGCGTTGGTTTCAGAAAACCGGCGCGTAAGCTCGTCCTCCGGCAAGGTGGCGGGCAGCACGGTGAAGATGTCGTCGCCCTGTGCGATCGGCGTGCCGGCCGCCGACCAGCAGCCCGACATGCCGGTGACACCGGCGACGATCTCGACCGGAAAGCGCGGCGCGAGCCGCGTGTGCAAGTGCATGTAGGAGCCGTAGAACAGCGGATCGCCTTCGCTGATGACCGCCACGATGCGTCCGGCTTCAAGATGCGCGGCGATGGTCGCCGCCGCTTCATCGTAAAAGTCGCGCAGCGCATCGCGGTAGCCGTTGCTGCATTTCGGCAGCTCGGTCGTCACCGGATAAGCGAGCGGCAGCTCGATGACTTGCGGACGCAGGTGCTGCGCCGCGATGGCGCGCGCGTGGCTTGAGTTTCCGGCTTTGGCAAAATGAGCGACGACATCCGCTTCCGCGAGCGCCCGAATGGCCTTCAATGTAATGAGTTCCGGATCGCCGGGCCCGACGCCGACGCCGATGAGCTTGCCCGCGCTGCCGGCGCTCATAGTCCGGCCCTCGCCAGCGCATTGACGGCGGCGGCCGTCATGGCGCTGCCGCCGATGCGCCCGCGCACGATCAAAAACGGCACGCCGCGCGGGTCGGCGGCGAGCGCGTCTTTCGATTCGGCGGCACCCACAAAGCCGACCGGAATGCCGAGAATCGCCGCCGGCTTCGGCGCGCCGGCATTGAGAAGCTCCAGCAGGCGGAACAACGCCGTGGGCGCATTGCCGATGGCGACCACCGCGCCGGCGAGCCGGTCGCGCCATAATTCGAGCGCCGCCGCCGAGCGCGTTGTTTGCAATTTCTTTGCGAGACCGGGCACGCGCGGATCGTTGAGCGTGCAGATCACGTCGTTGCGCGCAGGCAGGCGCGCACGGGTAATGCCGTGCGCCACCATTTCGGCATCGCAGAAGATCGGCGCGCCGGCTACAAGCGCGCCGCGCGCGGCCGCGACCAGGTTTGCGCCAAACACGATGTGCTGCGCTGCCTCGACCGCGCCGCAGGCATGGATCATCCGCACAGCGACGTCGGCCTCTTCGGCGGAGAAGCGCGAGAGGTCGGCTTCGGCGCGGATGATAGCGAACGAGCGCTCATAGATCGCTGTGCCGTCGCGCAGATAGGCGGCTCGCTCAGACATGATCGGTCTCTTGGCTAGTCTCTCGGCTGTTCTCTTGGTTGTTTTCTTGGCCGTCCTCTTCGCTGTCCTCGCGCCGTGACGCATCCGCAAATCGCGCGATGGCTTCGGGCAGTTCGTCCGTTGCGACAGTCGCGAAAGGCACGCCGCCCGGCCGGCCATTGGCAATCATCGCGCAACCGTTGGCCGTGCCGACGATGGTGAGCGCCGCTTGTTTGGAATGCGCGCAGCCTTTGGCGCAGCCCGAAATGTGGATATCGAAGTCCGTGCCGAGTCGTGACGCCGCGATTTCGGCGACGCGCGGCGCCATCGCGCGGGCGGCGATATGCGCCGACGAGCAGATCGGCGCGCCGGCGCACGCGAACACTGAGCGGCGGGCATCGTCGGCGTGAACGACAAAACCCAGACGTTCGGCGACGGCGGCCATCGAAGCGGCCGCGTGGTGCGCGAGGCCGAGGATGAGAAGCGCGCGTCCGGGCGCGGTGCGCAGGCCGGCCGCACCTTGCGCGGCCGCCGCGCCTGTCAGTTCTTCGAGCGATGCCGCGGTTGCATGACCGAAGGCGAGGCCAAAACCGCAGGCGAATGTGCCGTCGCGCAACGGATAGCTGCCGACCGGTTCGCTCGATTTTTGTACGCCGGCCGGCAGCGCATCGGACATCAAAAAGTCGGCGATCGCAGCGCGGAAGGCGTCACCCGCGTCTGCGGCCACGAGGTCGCGCGCCCGCGCGGCGTGGCCGCTGCGGGCAATGACATCCAATAAATGCAGGACCGCTTCGATCGCGTGATCAAGCGCGACGACGCCGAGGGACATCGCGGTTGTTTGGTCGCCGGCAACGCCGATGTGGAACACGACCTGGTCGTTGCTGCGTCCGGCGCGGAGCCGCACATCGGCGACGAGGTGGCCGAGGCCTGGCGCGCCGCCGCCATCGACGATCACCGAGACTTTGGGCGCGAGGTGTCGGGGGAGCGGCGTTTTGGCCAGCGCGCGGCGCAATGCGGCTGCGATCTCGCTGGCATCCAGAATTTCTTCCGGATCGAGTCCGGCGAGCGGATTGCTCAGCACCTGAATGGTGTCCGAGGCCGCGATGTCGAGCCTGGCGATGGCCGCGGCGAAGCGGACCGCCGAAGCCGCGCTCAGCCCCCGCACCTGAATGCTGCCGCGCGCGGTGATCTCGATGATGCCGTTGCCGTGTTCGCGGGCGGCTGCGCACAACGCCCGGAACGCATCGAGCGGAATAGTCCCGGTCGGCAACAGTCGCGCCAGCAAGCCATCGCCGGTCGGCATCGGCGCCGACAATCCGGGACAGGCGCCGCGGCGCAACGCTCCTCCCCCTTGTGGGGAGGCTGTCGAAAGGGTCTGTGCAAGGGTCAAGATCATCGCGTCGCCTCCCGACCCCCCTCCCTACCCTCCCCCGACAAGGTTGTATTCGGGCGCGCGCGAGCGCGGCCCGGCTGGGGGGAGGGTTCAGGGTGCAGCGCTGTGAGGGTGGCGTCGATGTCGTTGCGGCGCGGGTGCCAAAATCCGCGCCGGCGCGCGGCTTCGAGGCGGTCCGCAATCGCTGCGGCGGCTGGCGAATTTTCGCGCAGCAGGAAGTCGCGCACCGCGGTGTCCGCGACATAAGCGTCGTGCAGGAGATCGAACAATTCGCTCGCCACTGCGCCGGTGGTTTCGGCGAAGGCGACCAGGCGATCGACCGTCTCGGCTAATTCGGCGGCGCCGCGATAGCCGTGCCGCATTTGCCCGGCGATGAAGCGCGGATTGATCGCGCGCACGCGCACGATGCGCGCCAGCGCCGCCGACAAGGTTCGCGCGCGCGGGCGCTGCGGATCGGTCACGTCGAGCATGACGAGATCGACGGGGCGGCCGAGCATTTTTGCCGCCGACGCGAAGCCGCCGACGAAGGCTGCGTCTTCCGCACCTTCCAGAAGATCGCGCGCCGGATCGTCGCTCGGATGGACCAGGAGGTCGGCCGATGCAACGCGCTGCGCGAAAGCGCCCGATGCAGCGACGCCTTCGCCTGTGGCGCCGCCATAAGCATGCGAGGTGGCCGCGAGATAGGCGGTGCCGAGCGTTGCGGTATCGGTTTCGCCGCCGAGGAGATCTTCAATGCCGGAGCCGTAGGCGCCCGGCGCGGTGCCGAAGATGCGATCGAGTCTTCCGGCGCTGCTGGCGCGCCGCGCATCGGCCAGCGGATTTTCGTCGGCCGTTTCGTCGCGCGCGGCGACTGCCTGCACGGCGGCATCGAGAAGCGCGATCTGCGCCGGAAAGAGATCGCGGAACAGTCCGGAAATGCGCCAGGTGACATCGACGCGCGCGCGGCCCATGGCGGCGGCCGGCAAGACCTCGACGCCGGTCACGCGGCCGCTGGCATGATCCCAGAGCGGCCGGCAACCCATCAGCGCGAGCCCCTGCGCGATCTCTTCGCCACCCGTGCGCAGAGTAGCGCTGCCCCAAAGATCGATCACGATGGCGCGCGGCAATTCGCCATGGCTTTGCAGATGCGCACGCACGATTTCGTCGGCGGCAAGGCGGCCGAGATCCATGGCGGTCGGCGTCGGCAAGGTGCGCGGATCGGCAGTGAAGAGATTGCGGCCGGTCGGCAGCACATCGCGCCGCCCGCGCGACGGCGCGCCGGCCGGACCGGCTGCGACGCGGCGGCCGTCGAGGGCTGCGATCAGCGCGGCGCGCTCGGCCTTCGCGCTTGCCAGCCACAGCGGATCGTCCGAGCCGGCGGGCGCGCGGCCGTAAATGTGCAGGCCGTCTTTGACGGCGAGATCTTTCAGATCGCACAGCCAGGCATCGATGCGGCGGAGCGCGTCGTCAGCCACGTCGGCGGCGCCGATGCCGGCTTCGCGCGCCAATCCGCTGCGCTGCGCGGTTTCGACGATCAGCTTCGCCAGCCGCTCGCGGCGGCGGCGATCAAGCCCTTCGGCTTGCGCGTATTCGTCGATCAGGCGTTCGAGCTCGCGCGCGTCGCCGGAAAGCCCGCCGGCAACAAGCGGCGGCGGCAAATGGCCGATGGTCACGCCGGCGATGCGGCGCTTGGCCTGTGCGGCTTCGCCCGGATTGCTGACGATGAAAGGATAAATGACCGGCAGCGGCCCAGTGACGATTTCCGGAAAGCATTCCGCCGTGAGCGCGACCGCCTTGCCCGGCAGCCATTCGAGCGTGCCGTGCGCGCCCATATGCACGAGCGCGTCGACGCGCGCGACGTGCTGCAGCCAAAGCCCGAACGCGACAAGGGCATGGCGCGGCGGCAGCGACGGATCGTGATAATCGGCGCGCCGCTCCGCTGCGCGGCCGCGATCCGGCGGCAAGGCGACAATGACATTGCCAAACCTTTGCGCGCGGAAGCGGAAGGCGCCGTCGCGCAGATCGGAATCGGCTTCGGGCGCGCCCCAAGCCTCTTTCAGCCGCACCGCCGCTGCCGGCGGCAGGCGAGAGAGCAACGCCTGATATTGTGCGAGCGGGAGCGCACAGTCGTCCGCGCCGGCCGTGAGCGCGGCGAGCAACGCTGCGCGCGTCCGTTGGGGCGTTTGCGATGGCGTAGCCGGCGCGGCAAGATCATCGAGTAGCGCGAGCACGCTTGCTGGCACGTCGAGGCCGACCGCATAACCGCTGCGTCCGGGTGCACCGGGATAATCGGGCATCAGCACAGCGACGGTGCGCTCACTGCGCGCGCGCGCCTGCAAACGAACCAAAGCCGCGATGCGGTCGGCGACCATTTCGATGCGATCAAGCTCGGGACGGCTCGCGAGCGCGGTGAAGGCAAGCTGCTCCTGCGCCGGCAGCGCATCCTTGAACGCAATCGCTCCCGCGAGAATGCGGCCGTCGAGCTCGGGGAGAACGATATGCATGGCGAGATCGGCGGCGCCGAGCCCGCGCGCGCTGTCGCGCCACGCGGCGCGCCGGGTCGTGGCGCTGACGACTTGCAGCACCGGAACGTCGCAGGCATCGAGCGGCGACGCGTCGCTCTCGCTGCTACCAGCCGCGAAGGCCGTCATGGTGACGATGAGGGATGGCCGCAACCGCGCCAAGGCGTCGCGCAAGAAGCCGGCTGCATCGCGATCTTTGAGACTGGTGACAATCAGCGGCGCGGGCGCAAGCCCGCGCGCGGCGAGCGCCGTGCACAGCGCATCGACCGGCGCGGTGTCGGAGGCAAGCAGCAGCGCGCGGTAGAAGACGATCGGGATGACCGCCTTGCCCGGACGCGAGCGCGGCGGCGAGGCGGTCGAGATCGACCGCGCCTTGGCCGGGCAGATAGCCGGCATGGCGCGGTACGCTTCGCGGCGCGGGGCTTTCCAGCTCAGCGCCGGCGTGGCCGGCCAGCCGCCGCAACAGGCCGCGCAGATTTTCGCGGCCGCCTTCGCGGAAATATCGCAGCAGCGTGTCGAGCTCATCAGCGGGCAAGGTCGAAGCGGCGACAAGCCTCGCGTCGTCGCGATCCTCGCCCGGCAGGACGGCGAGTGCGATGCCGCGTTGGCGCGCCAGCGCCGAGAGGCGTTCGATGCCGTATTTCCACCAGTCGAGCCCGCCGAGCAGCCGCACGACGATAACCTTCGCATGCGCGCCGACGCGTTCGATCCACAGATCGACCGACATGGGATGGCGCAGGTCGCGCAAATGCGCGAGCCGCACACTCGGCAGCACGGCGCGTTCCGCCTCCCATGCGGCTGTCGAGGCCGGTGAGGTCGCTGTCGGCGAACGACAGAATCGCGATCTCGCCGGGCGGTTGGCCGAGATCGACCGCTTCGACGATGTCGTCGAGTGAGGTTGCGGTCGTCGTCAGCAAATGCATCGTCTAACTCGCGTCAACCAACGAGCGCGTGCGTGACCGCGGCGCGATCGAGACCTTTGAGGCCGATCACCACCAGCCGCCCTTCGCGCGTTTCATCCGCGGCCCAGGGCCGGTCATATTGATGCGTGACGCGCGGCCCGACGGCTTGGACCAGCAAGCGCAGCGGTTTATTCGCCACCGCGGCGAAGCCCTTGACGCGCAGCACGTCGAATCCTTCCGCCAGCGCGGTGACGCGCGCGGCGAGCGCGGCCGGATCGGCAACTTCTTGCAGCGGCACCACGAAAGAATCGAAGTCTTCGTGGTCATGCTCTTCCTCGTCGTCGTGATGGGTACGGCGATTGGCGATGTCGTCCTCGGTGCCGATGCCGAGACCGAGCAAAAGCTTCTGATCGACCTTGCCGTCGGCGGCGGTGATCACCTTGACGCTGCGCGGCAGCGCATCGGCGATCGCGGCTTGCGCCTTGGCGAGACCGGTTTCGTCGATGAGATCGCGCTTGTTGAGCACGACGAGATCCGCGCAGGCGATCTGGTCCTCGAACACTTCTTCGATCGGATCGTCATGCGACAGCGCGGCGTCGGTTACACGCTGCTCGGCGAGCGCGTTCAGATCGTGCGCGACACGGCCGTCGGCCAGTGCTGCGCCATCGACGACGACCACAACGCCGTCGACCGTGACGCGGTTTTTGATCGCCGGCCAATGGAAGGCCTGCACCAGCGGCTTGGGCAGCGCGAGGCCGGAGGTTTCGATGACAATATGCTCGACGCCGTCGCGCGCCAGAATGGCATCGAGCGCCGGCACGAATTCGTCGGCGACCGTGCAGCACAGGCAGCCATTGGCGAGCTCGACGATATTTTCCTCCGGGCAGGCGGTATTGCCGCAGCCTTTGAGAATTTCGCCGTCGATGCCGACATCGCCGAACTCATTGACGATCACCGCCAGCCGCCGGCCTTGCGCATTGGCAATGACATGGCGGATGAGGGTCGTCTTGCCGGCGCCGAGAAAGCCGGTGACGATGGTGCAGGGAATGCGCGTGAGCGAGCCGTTCATTCGTCGATCTCCTGAAATCCGAGAGGCGGGATGCGCGCGATCATGCCGCGCTTGAGCCGTTCCGGCCGTCCGCGCCAGGGAAGAATGCCGTCGGCGGCGCGGGCCAAGAGGCGCGCGCCTTCGATCAATGCCTCTGCGCACGTCGCATCGAGGCCGCCGAACAGATAGGTCCACGAGCCGTTGGCGCGCAGCGCAGCACTGGCGCCGCGGCTGCAATTGCCGAGGCAGCGCATCGGCCGCACGTCCACTTCGGTGCCGGCGGCGGCCTGCGCGGTGGCGGTCGCGAGGATGGCGCCGGGACGCACCGCGCTATCCGGCTCGCCCGGCGGCCGGCAGGTCGTGCAGACATAGATGGTCGGAGCGCTGGTGATGCTCGGAGCGTCGGTCATGGCCTTGCTCACGGTTTCGGTCATGGCGCCTCCGAGACCGGCGCGACCAGCGGCTGATCGAGCTTCTGCCAGCGATAGATCAAATAAGAGATCAGCCAGCTCGCGATGAAGATGCCGACCACAAGGTAGCCGAAATTGGCGAGGCCTTGATTGAGGTCGCCGACCACCTCCCAGAACGCGCCTTCGAGTTGGAGTTTCCCGGCGATCAGGCCGAGCGCCTCGATGCCGCCGATCAGCAGCGCGACCACGACCGAAATGGCCGTGATGGTAAGGTTGTACCAAATCTTGCGGATCGGATTGAGAAAGGCCCAGCCATAGGCGCCGACCATCAGCACGCTGTCGGTGGTGTCGACCAAGGTCATGCCGGCCATGAACAGCGCCGGGAAGATCATCACCGTGCCGAAGCTCATGCCGCCGGAGGCTTGGCTGGCGGCGACGGTGAAGAGCGAGATTTCGGTCGCGGTGTCGAAGCCGAGTCCGAACAAAAAGCCGACCGGCAACATCTGCCAGCTCCGCGTCACCATGCGGAACAGCGGCCGGAACAGGCGAGAGAGGAGCCCGCGGCCGGAGAGCAGAAGATCAAGCTCGTGCTCGGCGACTGGTTCGCCGCGGCGTGCGCGCCGAAAGCTCCGCCACACGCCGCGCAGGATCACGAGATTGATGGCGGCGATGGCGAGCAGAAAAAACGCCGAGGCACCGGTGCCGATAATGCTGCCGACCGATTTGAAGTTCTGAAAGCGCCCCTCGAGCGCGAATGCCGCGGCGGCGATGCCGGCGACGGCCGCCGCGATCGCCAGCGAATGCCCGAGCGAGAAGAACAGCCCAACCGCGACCGGCTTCTTGCCTTCCTGCATCAGCTTGCGCACGACATTGTCGATGGAGGCGATGTGATCGGCGTCCACGGCGTGTCGCAGCCCGAGCACATAAGCGAGAACGGCGGTGCCCAGGAGTGTCGGCCGGTCGGCGAGCGCGATCACCGCCCAGGCCCAGGCGACGCCGTTGATGGCAAAGAGCAAGAGATAGATCGCGGAAATTTTTCCGCGCTGATCGGACGACGCGTCGTCGACCGCCTTTTTCAGGAAATGAAGCACAGTGGTCCTCGCGTAACCTTCTGCCGGCGCGAGCGAGGACCAAAAGACGTGGCCATAAAGACTTGGCCAAAAGGCTTGACCAAAAGATTTGGCCAAAAGACTTGGCGTCCTTCAGATCATCCATCGATACACCCCGACCGATGTTTGTCGCGTCAACTCGGACGACGGCAGGTCTCCTGGCTCGCGGATCGTCGCCTCGCCCGCCTTCCCGGAAAGCAATCAGGCTTCCAGTGGCTTACGTGGACGAGACTTCCCGCTCACAGTTGCGGGGACAGCTGCGGATTTGGGACCAATCGCCCGCACCGCATTCCCTTTTCACCCTCTTGCGAGGAACCGTCAGTGCTCTAGTGATAGATTTCGGCGCCCCGGCCTGTCAATCTGGCGCGCGAGTTGTGCGTCCTGTTCCTCATGTCCAGCGTTCCGAAGCTCACACTGGTTCTTGGCGGCGCCCGTTCGGGCAAAAGCCGCCATGCGGAAGGCTTGATCACAGCTTTGCCGCCGCCTTGGACTTATGTCGCTACCGCCGAGGCGGGCGATGAAGAGATGGCGGCGCGCATCAAAAGCCATCGCGAGCGCCGCGGCGCGCAATGGCGCACCATCGAGGCGCCGCGGGAACTCGCGAAGGCGCTGTCAGCGTGCGGCGACGGGCCGGTGCTGGTCGATTGCTTGACGCTGTGGCTGTCGAATCTCATGCTCGCCGAGGCGAATGTCGAAGAGGAGACCGCGCAACTGGAAGAGACGCTCGCCGCGACGAAGGGGCCGCTTGTTCTGGTCGCGAATGAAGTTGGGTCCGGAATCGTGCCGAGCTATCCGCTCGGCCGCCGGTTTCGCGATATGCAGGGCATTCTCAACCAGCGCATGGCGGCGCGCGCAGAGCGCGTGATCTTGATGGTCGCCGGCCTGCCGCTGGCGCTGAAAGGCACGTTATGAGCGAGCTTCGATGAGCGAACCGATCGATCAGGCGGAAGCCGAGCGCCATCGCGCCAAGATGGCGAAGCGCAAGGCGGTGCAGGACGCCGAAGTCGCCGGCAAGACGATCGAGAAAGGCCTGTTGATCGTGCACACCGGCGCCGGCAAGGGAAAATCGACCGCAGCCTTCGGCCTTGCGCTGCGCATGCTCGGGCGCGGCGAGCGCATCGGCGTGGTGCAATTCATCAAGGGCGCGTGGCATACCGCCGAACGCGATGCGCTGGCGAAATTCGGCGATCAGATCGTCTGGCACACGATGGGCGAAGGCTTCACCTGGGAGACGCAGGATCGCGCGCGCGACGTCGCGGCGGCCGAACGCGCCTGGGCTAAGGCGCGCGAATTGATGGATGACGTGAGCTTCAAGCTCGTCATTCTCGACGAGCTCAACATCGCGCTGCGCTACGAGTATCTCGATCTTGCGTCCGTCGTTGCCGCGCTTGGCGCGCGCCGGCCCGGCCTGCACGTGGTCGTGACCGGCCGCAACGCCAAGCCGGAGCTGCTCAGCCGCCGCCGATCTCGTCACCGAAATGACGCTGGTCAAGCATCACTTCGCCGCCGGCGTGAAGGCGCAGCCCGGCATCGAGTTCTGAAATCATGCCGGCGCGCGCGCTCATGTTTGCCGGCACCGGCTCGGACGTGGGCAAATCGCTGATCGTCGCCGGGCTTGCGCGCGCGCTTACGCAGCGCGGTCTGGCGGTGCGGCCGTTCAAGCCGCAGAACATGTCGAACAATGCAGCGGTGACGGACGATGGCGGCGAGATCGGACGTGCGCAGGCGCTGCAGGCGCGCGCCGCCCGCGTGCCGGCGAGCGTGCACATGAATCCGGTGCTGCTGAAACCGCAGAGCGAGATCGGCGCACAGATCGTGGTGCAGGGCCGCGTTTTCGCCAGCGCCAAGGCGGCCGCGTATCAGCACATGAAGCGCGATCTGTTGCCTTACGTGCTGGAGAGTTTCGGCCGCTTGCGGGAACAAGCCGATATCGTGCTGGTGGAGGGCGCGGGCAGCGCGGCCGAAGTCAATCTGCGCGCCAACGATATCGCCAATATGGGATTTGCGCGGGCGGCCGACGTGCCGGTCGTGCTGATCGGCGATATCGACCGCGGCGGCGTGATCGCAAGCCTGGTCGGCACCAAGGCCGTGCTGGCGCCCGAGGACGCAGCGCTTATTCGCGGCTTCATCGTCAACAAATTCCGCGGCGATGCGGCGCTGTTCGCAACCGGCATGGCGCAGATCGCGCAGGCGACCGGATGGGAGCCGCTTGGGCTCGTGCCGCATTTCGCCGACGCGCGCTTGCTGCCCGCGGAAGATGCGCTGGCGCTCGAGCAGCGGCCGCGGACAAAAGCGAAGGCGCGCGTGCGGATCGCGGTGCCGATCCTGCCGCACATCGCCAATTTCGACGATCTCGATCCGCTCGATGCCGAGCCGGAGGTCGAGCTTATCCGGGTGCGGCCGGGCGTGGCGCTGCCGGGCGATGCCGATCTCGTCGTGCTGCCCGGCTCGAAAGCGACCATCGCGGATCTCGCGGCTCTGCGTGCCGCCGGCTTCGATATCGACATTGCGGCGCATCGGCGCCGCGGCGGCATGATCCTCGGCCTCTGCGGCGGCTATCAGATGCTGGGCCGCACCATCGCCGATCCGGGCGGTGTCGAAGGCCCGCCGGCTGCGGTGGAGGGACTGGGCCTGCTCGATGTCGCGACGACGCTGTCGGCGGAGAAGCGTCTTGAGCCGGTGCGCGGCACGTCGAACGACGGCGCGCCGTTCGCCGGTTATGAGATGCATATGGGCGTGACCGAGGGAGCCGATTGTGCGCGTCCCTTCGCGCGGCTCGCGAATGGCTCGCCGGAGGGCGCCATGTCGGCGGACGGGCGGGTGATCGGGACCTATGTGCATGGCTTGTTCGGCGACGACCGTCAGCGCGCGGCGTGGCTTGCGCGCTTCAAAGCGACCGCGACGATTCGCTACGACGATGGGATCGAGCGCACGCTCGATGCGCTTGCCGCGCATCTGACGACGCATCTCGATATCGATCGCCTGCTCAAGCTAGCGCGATGAGCGCGAGAGTGAGGATGCCGAGCAGCACAATCAGAATGGCGTCGGCAGTGCGATAAAGCGCGAGCGCGCGGCGAATATCGGCGGCCTCTGCCTCACGCCGGCCTTCCCCCATAAAGGCGTCTTCCACAGGCGCTCCGCCATAAACGCGCGGTCCGGCCAGCGAAAGGCCGAGCGCGCCCGCCATGGCGGCTTCCGGGTAGCCGGCATTGGGCGAGCGGTGTTTTCCGGCGTCGCGGCGCACGGCGCGCCAGGCGGTGCCTGCACGGTTCCCGCTTATTGCCGCCGCCGCAACCAGGAGAAACGCGGATAAGCGCGAGGCCGGGAGGTTGATCAGATCGTCAAGCCGCGCCGCCGCCCAGCCGAACGCTTGCGTGACGCGGCGTGCGGTGGCCGATCATGCTGTCGGCGGTGTTGATCGCCTTGTAGAGTGCGGCGCCGGGGAGCCCGCCAATGGCCATCCAAAAAACCGGCGCGACGATCGCGTCGGAAAAATTCTCCGCCAGGCTTTCGATCGCCGCGCGCGCGACGCCGGCGGCGTCGAGCTTATCCGTGTCGCGGCCGACGATGTGCGCCACCGCCTCGCGGCCGGCGGCGATACCGCCGATTTCGAGCGCGGCCGCGACGTCGGCGACATGGCGGTGCAGGCTTCGTTGCGCGACGAGCGTCGAGGCAACGAGCGCCGCGGCCAAAATGCCGAACGGCAAACGCAGCAATGCGGATTGGACGAGGAACGCAAGCACGCCAACGATGGCGAGCAGGATAAGAACGGCCACAACGCCCGCGGCCCGCCGCGCTTGCGGTGTCGCGGTTTCGCGATTGAGCGCGCGGTCGAGCCATGCGATCAGGCGGCCCATCCAGGTCACCGGATGGCCGATCGCGCGATGCAAGGTTGCTGGATAGCCGACGCAAAGCTCGATCAGCATGGCGATGAAGGTAAGCGCGACGGTCATGATCACGAGCGGCGGCGAGGGCCAAAGGCTGTTGGACGAAGACCAGGAACTGTTTCACGGCGGCGACCTTGACGCCGCCCGGCGCCGTTTTCCCGGCGCGCCTGAACCTTTCATCGACCTGTCGACCGGGATCAATCCCTATCCGTATCCGGTGCCGCGCCTTGCGGCGGAATTGTTCGCGCGCTTGCCGGCACCGGCGGATGTGCGGGCTCTGGCCCGGGCCGCCGCCCGCGCTTACGGCGCTCCTTCCGAGAGTCACGTCGTGCCGATCCCCGGCACCCAGATCGTGCTGCCAATCGTCGCGCGACTGGTGTCGCCGGGCCGCGCGGCGGTTCTGACGCCGGGCTATGTCGAGCACGGCCGCGCGGCCGCGCTCGCCGGGCACAAAGTCGAAGCAGTGACTCGCTTGGATGATTGCGGCGACGCGGCGCTCGTGATCGTCGCCAATCCGAACAATCCCGACGGCAGGCTGTTTGCGCGAAGCGATCTTCTGACACTCGCCTCCGATCTTCGCCGGCGCGGCGGTCTGCTCGTTATCGACGAAGCGTTCATGGACGTCGCTCCGGCGGGATTAAGCCTGGCGCCGGATGTGGCAAGCGGCAACATCGTCGTGCTGCGCTCGTTCGGCAAATTTTTCGGGCTGGCAGGTCTGCGGCTCGGCTTTGTGCTCGCCGCTCCACCGCTCGGTAAGAAAATTGCTGCGGCGCTAGGACCTTGGGCGGTCTCTGGACCTGCAATCGCTGTCGGCACACAAGCGCTCGCCGACACACCTTGGATCGAGCGCACACGCGCGCGGCTCGACAAGTCGACGCAAAGGCTCGACGCCATGCTGGCCGATTTGGCGCTGCCGCGTGTCGGCGGCACGAGCCTGTTTCGGCTGGTGCAAACGCCGGCCGCGAATGCGCTCTTTCAGCATCTGGGCGAGGCCGGGATTTGGGTGCGCGTCTTTCCGCAGAACGCGAAGTGGCTCCGCTTCGGACTGCCCGGCAACGAGGCAGCTTGGAAACGGCTCAAGGCCGCGCTCGTTGCCTTTTGGTAGTCTTTGCCATCCTGGTAATCGTTAACGCGCTCGCATAACCTCTGTCCCAGAACGGGTCAGTTCCCGCTGGCACTTGCCTTGCTCCCTAGCCGGCCGAGGTGCCGCGCGTGGGCTGAGAGCGGGAATCGCCGCCAAAGACCCGCCGTGACGTCCAAAAACGGGCCCGGCGACGACTTAGAGCAGCATGAGATTGAGTTGGATCGTCATGCCCGCGCATAGCCGTTCGAAGAACGGCGTCGCGGAGTTTACCATCGGGCCGGCCACTTCGGGCCGGACCCGTTTGCTCGCCTATCGCGGGCATCCACGTCTTACAATTTGGCTCGAAACAAAGACGTAGATGGCCGGGACAAGCCCGGCCACGACGAAGTTATAGATCTACCTCAACTCAGGTCTTTAATTTGCGGACCGCGCGGTGGTCTGCGTGCGCCGCAACGCTGACGTGGTGGCGACGTCGGCTTGTCCTTGAGTTTGCGCTTGCGTTTGTCCTTGCGCCCGTCCCTGCGCCTGGTTCGGCAGATATTTCGCGACCACGCTGTGATCGAGGTGCTTGATGGCGTCGTCGGGCAGCCGGTACCAAACTTCATTGCGGCCCAGAAGCTCGAAGCCGAGAAAGCCGCGCACGGTGAGTGTCTGCCCATCGGGGCTCACCGTCATCACGGCCCGATAGATCTGGCCGTCGCGCGGATCCATGATGTTGCCGTTCTCGTAGCGCATGCCGTTGCGCTTCATGTCGCGGATGATCGGCAGCCCGAGCATCGGCGCATTCCTGCGGTCGTCGGGGCAGGCGGTGCAGACCGGCGATTGCGGTCCGTCTTCCGCCCGCGGGAAAAGTTTTGCGGCGACGCCCTGATAGGTCCCATGGTTCTCGACGAACAAGAACCAAATAACCGGCTTACCGGTCGCCTCGTCTGTTTTCTGCCACAGACCGGCAACCGACGGGTCCGCTGCGGCGAGTGGCTGAACCGCGGCGAACAATGCCACCAGGCCGGCCAAGATCAGTTTTGTCGATCGCATTACCAACGCGCTTCTCCATCCGTTCGCGGTCAAAAGGAATCACGAGTCGCCATTGGGAGCGGTGCGATGGTCCTTCCACAATGCGGTGATTTAACGACGATTTGTGTGCAAAGCCCTGGCAGAAAAGCCATCAACCGGCCCATTTTCGTGCTTGCCACGCCCCCTGGTCATTCCGATGATTGTGCCAGCGACTGGATTAAAATTGGTTACCAAGGCATTTAAGCGCCTTGTTGGGGGATCCCGGGTCACATGGCACTGCCGGCGACGATGTCACGTTCGAGCTTAGCGCTGCATAACCTGCGCGCGGTCGTCATTCTGATCGTGCTCGCCTTCCATGCCGTGCTGGCCTACGTGCAGTTCATTCCCGAGCACCCGGCGGCCTTCAACAAGGCTCCCTACATGTGGCGGTCGTTTCCCGTCGCGGACAGCAGCCGCTGGTTCGGATTCGATTTGTTCTGCGCCTGGCAGGACATCTACCTCATGGCGCTGATGTTCCTGCTGTCGGGCTTGTTCGTCTGGTCCAGTCTGCAGCGCAAGCGAAGCTTCGGTTTCATCCGCGATCGTTTGCGCCGTCTCGGCATTCCGTACGTGTTCGGCGTGCTGGTGCTCAATCCGATCGCCTTCTATCCGGCTTATCTCGACTTGGGCGGCGACCCGAGCGTGGCGACGTATCTTCGCCAATATATCGCTTTGCCGTTCCTGCCCAACGCGCAGCTCTGGTTCTTGTGGCAGCTTCTCGCGCTCAATTTCGTGCTGGTGGGCGTGTATTTGATCGCGCCTGCGGCGATCCCGGCGTTGGGCCGCTGGTGCGACAAGGCCGGCCGACGGCCCGCCGTTTTCTTCGGCGTGCTGGTCGCCGTCTCCGCGGTCGCCTATGTGCCGCTGGCGGTCGTGTTTACGCCCTGGGGCTGGTCGAATTCCGGAATCCTGTCCGTGCAATGGTGCCGGCCGCTGCTGTACGGCGTGTATTTTTTCGTCGGCGTCGGCATTGGCGCAGCCGGCCTCGATGTCGGTCTCGTGGATGTCGATGGCGCGCTCGGGCGGCGCTGGAAATTGTGGACCGCCATCGCGGTCGCCACTTGGTTTCTGTGGATGGGCGTGACCTGGTTCACGTTGGATGGGACGGCGCCACTGTTCATCCAAATCGCCGCCGATGTGTGTTTCGTGGTGGCTTGTGCCGCCGGCTGTTTGTTCGTCATTGCCTCGAGCCTGCGGTTCGGCCTCAAACGCTCGGCCGCGCTCGATAGCCTCTCGACCAACGCCTACAGCCTTTATCTCGTGCACTACGTCCCGACCGTCTGGCTGCAGTACGCGCTACTCGGCGCGCCGCTGATCGCGTTTGTGAAAGCCGTCATCGTGTTCTGCGGCACGGTGATTGTGAGCTGGCTCAGCATTCTGTTGTACCAGCGCATTCCTTTCGCTTTGCGCCTGATCTTCACGCGGTCGCATCGCGCGGCTGCGGAGTAGACGGCTGCGCGCTGCAGTGGCGGCATCCGCGGGCGGCTTCGATAGTGGTCTCTAATTTTGTTGGAGCATGATCCCTCGGGTCAGGCCCGAGGGCATGCTTTTCGGAAAACCGGTTTCCACCCTCGGATCAAGTCCGAGGGCAGGCTCTTTCCGGATCATGCTCTATGCGAGCGCGCGCTCGATCGCTTCGGCGATGACGGCGATGCCCGCATCGATGCCATCTGCGATATGCGCGCGCAGCAGGCGGCGGCCGCGATCGGCGAGCACACGAAAATCGCCGGCCGCTTGCGCCGCCTCGATCACGCCGAAGCTTGCGGCGCGGCCCGGTATCGTGACGTCGGCAGCAGGCTCCGCCGTGAGCTGAAGAAACAGGCCGCTGTTCGGCCCGCCCTTGTGGGCCTGTCCGGTCGAATGCAAAAACCGCGGGCCGAATTGCAGGCAGGTCGCGAGCCGCGTTCGGTCGCGAATGCTGACGCGCACATTCTGCAAAGCTTGCAGCCGCGCTTTCAGTGGCGTCGAGATACGCCAAGCAGCGCTACGTAATCGCCAACAGCGCGCCGCGCGAAATGCGCCTTGAACCAGCTTTCCAGGCTCGGTCCGGCACCGAGCTTGCGCAGGCTGTCCGCATTCTGTGCGATCGGTGTGGAGAGCGACCCCGCGTGCCGCAAAGACCGGCGGCCCCGCCGGCAGCGCGCCGGTTTTCTCGAACGCCTCCGTCATAGCGCGCGTTGCGATCTTGCTCGCCTCGACGTCGGGCTGATCGAACGGATTGATGCCCAGAATCGCTCCGGCAACGGCGGTTGCCACCTCGAAGCGGAAGAATTCCTGCGCAAGCCCGTGCGGCGAAGCGACCGCGATGCGGACGATCGGATGGCCGGCATCTTCGAGCGCATGCACAACCTTGTCCTGTGCGGGCTCCGGATGTGACGTGTCGCGCACATAGACGAACAGACGATCGGCGCCATAGACCGATGGATCGCCGAGCGGCTCGTCGGCAATCGGAATGATGCCGCGCCCGTTCTTGCCGGTCAATTCGGCGACCAGTTGCTCGACCCAGGCACCAAAGGGCGCGATCGAGCGCGACGCAATGAGGGTGAGCTTGTCGCGTCCGGCATTGGCCAGGACGCCCATGACGATGCCTAGCGCCACACCGGGATTATCGGCAGGGTCGCTGGCGGGACCGCACGCCTGCGCCATCGCGCGCGCGTCGCGCAGGAAAGCGCCAGCGTCTTGCCCAGTCGCCGCCAGCGGGACCAGGCCGAATTTCGACAGAACGGAATAGCGGCCGCCGATGCTGGGAATGCCGAGGAAGATGCGGCGAAAGCCTTTTTCCTCGGCGGTCTTTTGCAGAAACGAGCGGGGATCGGTGATGGCGACGAAATGCGTGGCGGCTGCGCTCCCGACGGCGGCGGACGCGCGCGCAAAAAAATAATCCATCAGCACGTTCGGCTCGAGCGTGGTGCCCGATTTGCTGGCGACGATGAAGAGCGTGCGCGCGATATCGACGCTCGCTTCGAAACGCCGCACCTGCTCGGGATCGGTGGAGTCGAGCACATGAAGCGCCGGATAGCCGGGCGCCGAGCCCAAGCTTTTCGCCAGCACCTCGGGGCCGAGGCTCGAGCCGCCCATGCCGAGGAGCAGCACGTCGGTGAACTTTTGCGCGCGCAGGTCCTGGGCGAAGTCTTGCAGCGGCTCGAGCGCGCGCTGCTCGCTGTCGATGACATCGAGCCAGCCGAGCCAGGAGGCTTCGTCGCGGCCGGTCCACAGCGTCGTGTCTTTGCTCCAGAGCCGGCGCGTATTGTTTCGCGCCAGCCACGCCGCTTGCGCCGCGGCAAGCTCCATTTGCAGCGCCGGCGGCAAGGAGATCGTCTGTTCGTTCGGCGCTTCGCCCAAAGGCTCGAACTCAGGGAAGAATGCAACGACGTTATGCGGCCTCCGCCTCGCCGTCGCAACTGATCCAGAACCCGCTTGCAAAAATTCGGCACCGCCCATGATTGCGTGCGGGCGGTGCCGTCAGTGCCGCCGTCTGCTTTTCGTCCTTACATCGCAGGCGACGCGTCCATGAAGCCTGCGACCGTCTTCATCCGGCCGTCCGGCGCGAGCGTCGCGAAATCGGTGCCGCCGATATAGAGCGGCGCCTCGGCGGTGCCGCCGGCGGCCCAGGAGAAGCGCACGAAATTGTTGTGCGCTTCGATGCCGCTAACCAGGCTCAACCGGTAGTTCGGAAATTGCACCTGCGTCGCGGCAAGCATCGCATCGATCGCCGTGTGGCCGTGGCCGTGACGATGCGCATCGATGTAGCTCCCTTCCTCGGTCCAGGCTGCGGCGACGAGCTCGCGCCGGCGTTTCGGATCGCGTTCGTTCCAGGCGGCGAGATAACGGACCACGGTTTCGTTGACGTTGGGCATCTGGCTTCTCCTCACGGAGTGGGATGAGTTCTAGGTGAGTCGGCATCCCGCTCCAGCTTTTGGGTTGAGCATGATCTTCTCCGAAAACCGGTTCCCACTTTTCGGGATCATGCTCCAGTGGATCAACGGCCGCTTGTGAGCCGTGCGACGATCGTTGCGCGAGGCAAGCGCCAAAGCGATTACGCGGCAGGTAAAGAAATGCAGAGCGAGTGAATTCGGCGGCGGCTCGCCATCACTGCAGCGTTCCCCGGACGCGGTGCAGCGCGTAAGCGGTGCACCGCCGATCCGGGGTCGTCACACACGCGGAGCTCCTGACTCGGAGTTTGCGGCGATCCCGGTTCTGCAGCGCATCACTGACGTGCTGCGCTGCGCCCGGGATACAACTTCGCTAATTCGCCGCAGCGCGCGCTCGCCGCCAGACGCTGCACCGCCGACGCGGTGTCGTCGTCGGCGGGGAAGAACAATTCCAGCGCCAATTCGGACAGCATCACATCGACCGGCGTGCCGAACACCGTGGTCATGCTGAAGAAGGACAGCACGCCGGCGCCGGTCTTGATCCGGAATGGCACCGCGATCTCGTGTTCGACATCGGGCGTCTTTCCAGAACGATCGGCCGGCGCCGGGTAGGCGCTCACTTCATTCAGAAGATCGATCAGCGCGCGATCGGCGGTCAGCTCGACCTGGCGGCGCAGGCGATACAACAGATGCGCCCGCCATTCGGCGAGATTGACGATGCGCGGCGCGAGCCCCTGCGGATGCAGCGAAAGCCGCATCGCATTCAGTGGCGGCTCCAGGAGATCGGCGGCGACCCCTTCGTACAGTTCCGGCAGCGCCGCATTGCTGGCGACGACGCGCCATTGCCGGTCGAGCGCAAAGGCCGGATAGGGCTTCTGACGCTCCAGCACGAGATCGATCGCGCTGCGGGCGGCGGTCAGTGCCGGGATCGGTCAGCGGCCGCTCCGGGAACATCGGCGCATAGCCCGCGGCCACCAAGAGCACGTTGCGCTCGCGCACCGGCACGTCGAGCTGTTCGGAGAGATGCAGCAGCATCTCGCGGCTCGGATGGGCGCGGCCGGTTTCGACAAAGCTCAAATGCCGGGTCGAGATGCCGGCGTCGCAGGCGAGATCGAGCTGGCTCAGGCGCCGGCGCTGCCGCCACTGACGCAACAATCCACCGACGGGCTCTCTGCGATCGAGCATGGCCGAAGACTAGCCCCGGCCCGGGCGCCGTTCAAATTACCTCGCAGGTAACGGGCGCAATAATGTTTGAACAACGCCGCGCCGGTGTTATGTGATCGCGCCAAGCGCGCGGCCGGGGATGGGGCTTTGGGGCCGCGTTTTTCATGACGAAGTTGTGACACCGACCGTGTCGCACGTGGCTCGGGCAAGCTGATATGCGGCTGAATGTGCCTATTTCCGTCGGCGGCTGGGGTCGTTTCTTCACCCGCTGGGACGTATTGGCCGTGCTCCTGATCCTCGGCCTGTTGGTGTTCCTGAGCGAAGCAAGCCGCCATTTGCTGCAGCCCTTGTCTGAGTTGCAGCGCCAGCCGGTATCGCTCGATCCGCGCAATCTGCCGGAATATGCCGCGCGCACGACGCTGCGCATGCTGGTCGCGATGCTGTTCTCGCTCCTCTTCACCTTCACTTACGCGACGCTGGCGGCCAAGAGCAAACGGGCCGAGCGGCTGCTCATTCCGCTGCTCGATATTTTGCAATCGGTGCCGATTCTCGGCTTCATCTCGATCACCATCGTGTTCTTCCTGGCGCTGGCGCCCGGGCGCGTGCTCGGCGCGGAATTCGCCGCGATTTTCGCGATTTTCACCAGCCAGGCCTGGAACATGGCCTTCAGCTTCTACCAGTCGCTGCGCACCGTGCCGAACGAGCTGGCCGAGGCGTCGCGGAATTTCGGGCTGAGCCCGTGGATGAGGTTCTGGCGGCTCGACGTGCCGTTCGCGATGCCGCAGCTCATCTGGAACATGATGGTGTCGATGTCGGGCAGCTGGTTCTTCGTGGTCGCTTCGGAAGCGATCAGCGTCGGCAACACGACCATCACGCTGCCCGGCGTCGGCTCGTACATCGCGCTCGCCATAGAGCGGCGCGACCTCGCCGCCGTCTGCTATGCGATCGTCACCATGCTGATCGTGATCCTGATCTACGATCAGGTGTTGTTCCGGCCGTTGATCGCCTGGGCCGATCGCTTTCGTTTCGAGCAGGAGCCGGGCGTCGTGCCGCCGGAATCCTGGGTGCTCGACGTGATGCGCCGTTCCCGGCTGGTCGACCGGCTGACGGAGCCGTTTGCGTCCTCCTGGCGGCGACTTCTGGTCGCGGGCTGGTGGAAGGAAGCCGTTCCGGCCAAGCGCGAGGTGCAGCCGCAGCACGGCTGGGTCACGTTTCAGTGGGCGGCCGTTACTGTCGCGCTCACCGCGCTTGCCCTCTGGCAGGTGGTGAGCTTCGTCTTGCAGGACATCAGCGCATCGGACGTGCTGGCGGCCTTTCTGCTCGGCCTCGCCACGTTCAGCCGGATCGTGGTGCTGATCGCGCTCGCCAGCATCATCTGGGTGCCGATCGGCGTTTGGGTCGGCACCCGGACGAAGGTTGCAAATCTCGTTCAGCCGGTGGCGCAGTTTCTCGCCGCCTTCCCGGCCAATCTTTTATTTCCGATCGCGGTCTCGGCGATCGTCGCGCTCAAGCTCGATCCGAATATCTGGCTGAGCCCGCTGATGATCCTGGGTACCCAGTGGTACATTCTGTTCAATGTCGTGGCCGGCGCCGCCGCCATTCCGGCGGAACTGCGCGCCGCCGGCGTCAATTTCAGGGTGCGCGGCCTCTTGTGGTGGCGGCGCATCGCGTTGCCGGCGGTGCTGCCGTATTATGTGACAGGTGCGATTACCGCCTCGGGCGGTTCCTGGAACGCCAGCATCGTCGCGGAGGTCGCATCCTGGGGTGACGAACATCTGCGCGCCTACGGACTCGGCGCCTATATTGCCGAGCAGACCGAGGCCGGCGATTTTCACCGGATCGTGCTCGGCATTGCGGTGATGAGCTTCTTCGTCGTGGTCATCAACCGCGTATTCTGGCGTCCACTCTATCTGTACGCGGAACGCAAGTTCCGCATCGGCTAGATTCTTAAATTGTCGCATGTCCTTTACGGAAAACCGGCAACCACTTTTCCGGGACATGCTCCAAGAAGGTGCTCCGATGAGCAACGCGCTTCTCGACATTCATGCGCTGCGCCAGACTTTTCCGCGCGCCGATGGCGGCGAGCATCTGGTGCTCGACGGCATCGAGCTGAAACTGATCGAGGGCCAGATCGTCGGTCTCCTCGGCCGCACCGGGTCCGGCAAGTCGACGCTGCTGCGCTCGATCGCCGGCCTGATGCCGGCGTCGGCCGGCTCGATCACCTATCTGGGCCAGCCGGTGCTTGGGCCGGCGCCCGGCATCGCCATGGTGTTCCAGTCGTTTGCGCTGTTCCCCTGGCTCACCGTGCTTGAAAACGTGCAACTCGGGCTCGAGGCGCTCGGGCTGCCCGACGCCGAAATCAGGAAGCGCGCGCTGGCGGCGATCGACCTGATCGGCCTCGACGGTTACGAATCCGCCTATCCGCGCGAGCTGTCCGGCGGCATGCGCCAGCGTGTCGGCTTTGCGCGCGCACTGGTCGTGCATCCGAACATTCTGTTGATGGACGAGCCGTTCTCGGCGCTCGACGTGCTCACGGCGGAAACGCTGCGCACCGATTTGATCGAATTGTGGGGCGACGGCAAGCTGCCGATCAAAGGAATCATCATCGTCACTCACAATATCGAGGAAGCGGTGCTGATGTGCGACCGCATCCTGTTGTTCTCGTCCAATCCGGGCCGCATCATTCGCGAAATCGCGGTCGATCTGAAACAGCCGCGCAACCGGCTCGATCCGCGCTTCCGCGATCTGGTCGAAAAAGTCTATGTGGCGATGACCGCACGCACGGCAACGCCGCCGAAAATCGGTGGCGCGGCCGGAACGGTGGCGACATCGATCGACACGATATTGCCGCGCGTTTCCGCCAACCTCTTGTCCGGCGTGCTTGAAACGCTGGCCGGCGAATACAACGGCAAGGCCGACCTTCCGGTCTTTGCCGAGGAACAGCACCTGGAAGGCGACGAGCTGTTCCCGGTCGCCGACGCGCTGCAGATGCTGCATCTCGCCGAAATCGAAGGCGGCGATATCAAGCTCACCGACGTCGGCAGGCAATATGTCGAGGCCGGCACCGACGACCGCAAGAAGATCTTCCAGCGCCAGCTCCTCACCTATGTGCCGCTTTCTGCGCACATCCGCCGCGTGCTGCAGGAGCGCAGCAACCATGTAGCGCCCAAGAGCCGCTTCTTCGACGAGCTGGAAGATCACATGAGCACCGAGGACGCGGAGGCAACGCTGCGCTCGGTGACGGCCTGGGCCCGCTATGGCGAAGCCTTCGCCTATGACGACAATTCGCAGACTTTCAGTCTGGAGAATCCGACGTAGGTGTTGTGGCGGCGGTGCTTCGCGGCCTTTTGCAAGATGGGTTGAATGAAGTGAAACGCATTACAGGCTCCGCGGCCATTGTCCGCCCGGATGTCAGAACCGACCCTACCTTAAAACTTGCGTCGCGCTCTACGCGCGAAGGCTAGAGGTGCGGCCGCCTCGCCCAAGTCTGATCTTGCTTCGGCCGTCAACGTCGCTGCGACAATTGCTGCCAGAAACGGTGTTAGCTCGCGATCACCCGCGCACCACTCGACCCTCTATTGCGTTGAAGCGTCCCCGACGCTCAACTTCCCAAGCCTGGAGCACCAAAAAAGCGCTAAAGCCGTCAGAAGAACCGTCCCCCTCTTTGTCTATTTTCTCCAAAATTGGAACCACGCGATCGGGCATCAGATCGATTAGATATCGCCCCGCGAGAACACAGACGCGTGCGTTGTCATGCTCGAGGAGCGGGACAAGAAGAGTGCGGCCGGGGCCGATTGCGGCCAACGCCACGACGATGTCGTCCATGATGTGGTCGATCCGCTTCACGCCGTCCCAATCTTGCAGGTCGTTACTGATGCCTTCTAACCTGGCGGCACGTTCGAAACCACGTAGCAGCGTCTCAATGCGTTCACTCTCCGAAGCGACGTCAGCGAAATTTAACAAAGTCGCAAGCGATGCCAAGCCTTGGCTCTTAAGATCATCGAACTGTTTCAGGAGTTTAAGTCCCGCCACCCGCGTCTTGGTTTCCGCTATCTCGTCGCCCGGCTGAAGGAGCTTGACCGCGAAGTCGCCGAACCACCTGTCTAATTGCGCGGCAAACGCGGAAATTTGGTCATCGATGCCCATGGGCTCTCTCTCCGAACCGTCGAGTTATTTCAGAATGCGTAATTTCCGAAGAATCCTAAGACCTTCCTCGTGCTGAATGCCCACCTAACCGATGGGGTTCGCTGCGCATCCATCCTACGACCAGAGACTACGCCGCAGCCCGGCGGGCTTTGGTTGCGAGCGAGAGCAGCGCACGCTCGGCGATAGTGTCGGCGAGCGCCGGCGTTTTGCGTGAGGCCAAAACGGCATCCGCCAGCTCGGTCATGGCGGCGAGGAGCCGCGCCGCGTTCCATTGTTTGAGCGCCGCTTCGACCAAAGTCTTGCGGCGGAAGTGCAGCGGCGGCTGCACCGAGTCGATCGAGAAATGCGCGCCGCTTTCGATCGCCATGCGCCATCTGTGGAGCTGCGCGAGCTGGCGTTGCGCGGCAAAGAAGATCGAGCCTACCGGGCTGCCGGCGGCGCGCACTTTCGCAAGGTGTGCTTCAAGCTCGGCCGGACGTCCCGCAAAGGCGGTGTCGATGAGGTCGTCGAGCGCCAACGCAGACGCGTCCGAGACAACGGCGGTGACATCGTCCACGTCGACCTCGCCGCGTCCGCGCGCATAGAGCGCCAGCTTGCGCAATTCGTTGCGCGAGGCGGCGCGGTCGCCGCCAAGGAGCGGAATGAGCATGGCGCGCGCGTCGGGCTTGAGCGTCAGCTCGGCCTCGCGCATCTCGCTGTCGATCAGCCGCGCCAGATCGCGCTCGGTGTCGGCATAGCAGGGCAGCGCGGCGGCATTCTTGGCGCGCTCGCAGACGACGCGCAGCGGCGCATTGCGGCGCAGATCGCCGGCCTCGATTACCAAGCGGCATTCGCTCGACGGCAGCGCCAGCACCGCCTCAACTGCCGGCGCGATGTTGCGGCTGCCGGCCTTGGCCCAGACCGCACGGCGGCCGCCGAACAGCGGGATCGTCTGCGCCTCTTCGACAAGGCGCGCCGGGTTGGCCGAAAGGTCCTCGGCTTCGAGCCGCACCAGCGAGAACGGATCGCTCACATCATCGACCGACGCCTTGATCAAAGCGTTGACGCGCTCGCTGACGAGGCCCGCGTCGGGACCGTAGACCAGCACGACCGGCCGCGCCGGATCGGGCCGCGCCAGGAATTTTTCGATGTCGGCGGTTTTGAGAGCGACCATTGCGGCGTCACCATTGGGCGTCATGGCCGGACTTGTTCCGGCCATCCCGATTTATTTGCACGACATTGCCTGCTCAATCGGGATGCGCGGGTCAAGCCCGCGCATGACGGTCGAGAAGCCTCGGTCGGATGAGATTACGTCCCGGCGACGAAGTACGACGCAAGCCGGTTGCGGATGGCGTCGGCGGCCACTTGAATGGCGCGATCTTCCGCATCGCGCCGCGCGCGCTGGCCGGCGAAGCGCTGCTGCGAGCCCGGGATGTCGTAGTCGACATGCGCGATAGTCATGTCGTTGAGCACCATCTTGCCGGTGCCGAGCTCGATCAATTGGTAGCTAGGCGATGACGATTTGAATCTGCGTGTCCGGGCGGCCCGTGGTGGGATCGATGTAGGCGGTAAATTGCGTACTGAACCGACCGTGACCTTGAGCGCATAGATCGGCGGCGCCGGGCTGCCGCCGTTGTGCAGGTCGAATTGCAAGCGCGTTGCGCATGCCGATGGCGACCCGCTCGGTCGGCGTTCCCTTGGGAGCGGCAATCGGCGGAATATCGACGGCGGCAAATTTATCCTGCACGCCTTCGCCGCCGGGCCCCGGGCGGGCGCCATAGAGCGGCTGCCAGCAGCCGGCAGTGAGCCCGGCCGCGGCCAGCACCACCGCCAAACGGGCCGGCCAGGCGAGCGCCTGCCATTGCCGAAGGTTACGCCACCACATTGACGATCCGTCCCGGCACGATGATCACCTTCTTGGGCGATTTGCCGTCCAGCGCTTTTTTTACCGCATCCAGCGCCAGAACGGCAGCCTCGATCTCGGCATTGCTGGCGTCGCGCGCGACCGTCACTTCCGCCCGCTTTTTGCCGTTAATTTGTACCGGCAGCGTCAGCGTATCCTCGACCAGAAGGTCGCGCTCGACCACGGGCCAGGCGGCTTCCGCGACCAGCGTGTCATGGCCGAGCATGGCCCAGCATTCCTCGGCGAGGTGCGGCATCATCGGCGCAAAGAGTTGCACAAGAACATTAACCGCTTCGTTCATGGCCCAGCGCATGTCGGCGGCAAGGGAGGGGTTCGCCCCGCTATCTGACCCCTCCGATCCGATGTCGCCGATCGCCCCCGACAGCGCATTGGCGAATTCGTAGATCGCCGCCACACAAACATTAAAGTGCAGCTTTTCGATGTCATCGGTGACTTTTGCCAGGGCTTGATGGGTGGCCTTGCGCAAGGCGGTCGCCGCCGGCGAGAAGGCCGCGGGCCGCTCGGCCGGGGCCAATTCGGCGACCTCGGCGGCTTCGCCGACCAGCCGCCACAGCCTTTGCACGAAGCGCCAGGCGCCCTGCACGCCGCGCTCGGTCCATTCCACGTCCCGCTCGGGCGGCGAGTCCGACAGCATGAACCAGCGCGCCACGTCGGCGCCGTAGCCGGAAATGATCTCGTCGGGGTCGACCGTGTTGCGCTTCGACTTCGACATCTTCTCGATCGGGCCGATCTCGACCTCTTCGCCGGTCGCGATTAGCGCCGCGCGCCGGTCGTCGCCCTGCGTGTCGATCTTGACCTCGGCCGGCGCCGCCCATTCGCCGCTCGCCGTGCGATAGGTCTCGTGCACCACCATGCCTTGGGTGAACAAGCCGGCGAACGGCTCGTCGAGCCCGACATGGCCGGTCTTTTTCATCGCGCGGGTGTAGAAGCGGCTGTAGAGCAGATGCAGGATCGCGTGCTCGATGCCGCCGATATATTGATCGACCGGCATCCAGGTATCGACCATCGGGCGATCGGTCGGCTCTGTCGCGATCCACGGATCGGTGAAGCGCTCGAAATACCACGACGAGTCGACGAACGTGTCCATGGTGTCGGTCTCGCGCACGGCGGGCGCGCCGCACTGCGGACACTTCACGTGCTTCCAGGTCGGATGGTGGTCGAGCGGATTGCCGGGCCGGTCGAAGGTCACGTCGTCCGGCAGCGTCACCGGGAGATCTTTCGCCGGCACCGGCACGACGCCGCACTGTTCGCAATGAATAATGGGAATCGGGCAGCCCCAATAGCGCTGGCGCGAAATGCCCCAATCGCGCAGCCGGAAATTCACCTGGCGCTGGGCGACAGGACGATTGCCGGCAGTTTCTTTCTCCAATCTGCGCGCCACTTCTTCTTTCGCTTCCGCCGTGGTCATGCCGTCGAGGAAGCGCGAATTGATCAGCCGGCCGTCGCCGTCATAGGCGGTGTCGGTGATGACGAAGCTCTTCGGATCGACGCCGGGCGGACAAACCACCGGCGTGTTGCCGAGCCCGTATTTGTTGACGAAATCGAGGTCGCGCTGGTCGTGTGCCGGGCAGCCGAAAATCGCGCCGGTGCCGTAGTCCATCAAAATAAAGTTCGCCACATAAACCGGCAGCTTCCAGTTCGGATCGAACGGATGCAGCGCGCGGATGCCGGTATCGAAGCCGAGCTTCTCGGCGGTGTCGATATCGGCTTGCGCGGTGCCGCGATGCCGGCACTCGTCGATGAAGGCGGCAAGCTTCGGATTTTTCTTCGCCGCCGCCGCGGCGAGCGGATGATCGGGCGCCACCGCCATGAACTTGGCGCCAAACAAGGTGTCCGGCCGCGTGGTGAAGACTTCCAGTTCGCTTTCGCCGTTCGGTGCGGTTTTCGCATCGAGCGCGAAGCGCACCAGCAAGCCCTCCGAACGGCCGATCCAGTTCTTCTGCATCAGCCGGACTTTTTCCGGCCAGCGGTCGAGCGTGTCGAGCGCGTCGAGCAGTTCTTGCGAATAGTTGGTGATCTTCAGGAACCATTGCGTCAGCTCGCGCTGCTCGACGATGGCGCCGGAGCGCCAGCCGCGCCCGTCGATCACCTGCTCGTTGGCGAGCACGGTCTGATCGACCGGATCCCAATTCACCTTCGACTTCCGCCGCTCGACCAAATCGGCGGCGAGAAAATCGAGGAACATCTTTTGCTGATGCTTGTAATAGGCGGGATCGCAGGTCGCGATCTCGCGGCTCCAGTCGAGCGATAAGCCCATCGACTTGAGCTGCGCCTTCATGGCGGCGATGTTTTCGTAGGTCCAAATCTTCGGATGGACCTTGCGCTCCATGGCGGCGTTTTCCGCCGGCATGCCGAAGGCGTCCCAGCCCATCGGATGCAGCACTGAATGGCCCATGGCGCGTTTCACCCGCGCCACCACGTCGCCCATGGTGTAGTTGCGCACGTGGCCCATATGGATGCGCCCGGACGGATAGGGGAACATCTCGAGCACGTAGTATTTCTTGCGGACGTCGTCGTTCTTCGTGGCGAAGATGCCGCGTTCTTCCCAGATTTTCTGCCAGCGGGCCTCCGCCTCGGCGGCGTTGTAGCGTTGAATGGCCATTGGAATTGCAGTCGTTTTCGAGTTTTTTGGCTAAAGCCGGGCACGTGACACGAAAGCGCCCAGCCGGTCAATGGACGCCAGAGTGCCAATCGCTTCAGATTGAATCGATTGGCACTCCGGCCTTTTAGTGGAGCATGATCTTTTCGGAAAACCGGCCTCCACTTTTCCGGATCATGCTCTATTTCGACGGGCCGAATTCGCGCTGGGCGAATTGCGCAAACGACCGCGGCGGCCGTCCGGTGTTGGCCTCCACGTCCTTTGTCACCACGGCGAGGTGAGGTGCCCGCCCGTCCAGTACCGCCTCTTGCAGCTCGACGAAGGCATCGATCTGCCAGGCCGGCAGGCCGCGCTCGACCAGGGCGGCGCGGAATTGCGGGAGCGGGGGCGAGACATAACGGACGGGCCTACCCAGCACGCCGGAGAGCGTTGCGGCCATCTGGTCGCCCGTGAGCGCGGCGGGCCCGGTAAGCGTGAGCGCGCGGCCGTCGAACGGCCTGCTGGCAACCGCCACCGCCACATCGGCGAGATCATGAACATCGATACGGCTTGCTGCCGTCGCTCCGGATGGTTCGACAAAATTGCCCGCCTCGATCGCTGCGCGCTGGCGCAGCACGTTTTGCATGAAGCCGTTGGCGCGCAGGATCACATGCGGCACGCCGGAGGCGCGCAAGGCCTGCTCGACCTGCGCGGCATTGCGGGCGAAAAACGAAATCGGCGCGGCCATCTCGGCGCCCAGCACCGAGAGTTTGATGATGCCGCCCACTGCGGCGCGTTGCGCAGCGGCGATGAGCGCGCTCTCCCATGCGACCTGGTCAGGCTGCGCCGGCGAGATCAGCGCCAGCACGTCGACGCCCGCGAGCGCCGGCGCATGACTTTGCGGATCGCTGAAATCAAAGGCCGTGGCGGTGAGATGCGGGCGGCTTTCGATCTTACGCGGATCGCGCACGAGGCTGCGGATATGCCAGCCGGCCTTAAGGAATGCGTCGGTCCAGGGGCGCGCGTTGGTTCCAGAGCTGCCGATGATCGCAATGGTCTTCATGATGGTCCTGAGGCTGCGCGCTGCCGCTTCCGGTTATTTAGTGTCGGACAAGGATATAATCCGCTGGCGCCGATTCGCTTGGGGCGCGCGCAGGGCGAGAGCATCGATGAATCCCGACCAGACCATCAGCCTGCAGACGGTCAATGGCTGGGCCATCTTGCCGTCCTCGCTCAAGCATCCTGATCAGTCGCCGCGCTTTCACTTGCATTTCCTCGCCAGTCTGGCCGGCGATGTCGGCGCGCAGCATTTGATCATCAACGAGGCCAATGCCGGCTACGAGCCGCCGACCCGCGATCTCCTCGAGCGGGTGTTGCGGCCCGGTGATCTGTTTGTGGACGTCGGCGCGCATTGGGGCTTTTTCTCGTTGCAGGCCGCGACTCATCCCGCCGGCGGCGTCGAGGTCGTCGCCTTCGAGCCGGATCTGACCAATGCGACGGTGCTGACCGAAAACGTCAACCGCAACAGATTGTCGAACGTGGTCACGGTTATTTGCGCCGCCTGCGGCAACAAGAACGAACTGGCGCCGCTCGTGCTCAACACCACGATGGGTCACAGCATCCGCGGCATCGGGCTTGCGCCTGCGGCGCGCGCGCTTTCGAAATGGGTCCCTGTCGTTACGCTCGATGGCGCGCTCGCCAACATGGCCAAGGAGGCGCCGCGGCGGCTCATTCTCAAGATCGACGCCGAAGGCTTCGAGCCTAATGTCATTGTCGGAGCACAAGCGCTGCTCGCGGCCGGGCGTGTCGCTCTGATCATCTGGGAACGCGGCCCTGCTTTCGCGGAAGGGCTGGGGCGTACCGCCATGATTCAGATGACGGCGCTGCTCTCCGATTGCGGTTTCCGCCATTTCCTGCCGCCGGCCGGCAGCCATGTTGGGGCGCCGTTCGCGTTCGACCCGCAAGCCGACTATATCGGCAACGTATTCTCGGTCGGCCCGCAGCTCATCGACGATCCGATCTTCGCTGCCGCCGCGGCCTGACGCCTTATTCGCCCGCATTCATGGACGTAGCGCGCTCGGCTGGTCTCTTGGCAGGGCTTCCGCCGCATTGCGCTGCCGATCCAGAAACAGGGTCTGCACCGCTGGCACGACGACGAGCAATATGATCGGGCCTAGGAACATTCCACCGACAACAACAGTTGCGAGCGGACGCTGCACCTGACTGCCGATGCCAGTGGAAATCGCAGCCGGCAGCAAACCGATGCAGGCGGACAGAGCCGTCATCAGCATCGGCCGCATCCGCTGCGAAGCGGCATGGAACATGGCCTCGACCGCACTCATGCCGGGGGTCCTGACCTCGTGGAAATATGTCATGATCAGAATGCCGTTCATCACCGATACGCCGAACAGCGAGACGAAACCGACCGCTGCGGAGATGCTGAAATCCTGGCCGGTAAAATAGAGCGCCAGGATGCCGCCGCCCGCGGCGAAAGGAATGCCGGCAAGCGCCAACAAGCTGTCCCGCAGCGAATTGAACAGACCATAGAGCAGCACCAGAATCATCAACAGACTGATCGGCACGATAATTTCGAGACGCGCCTTGGCCTGCTGCAATTCCTCAAACTCGCCGGCCCAGACAATGCGGTAGCCGACGGGCAGTTTCACATTTTGCGCGATCCGTCGCTGCGCCGCCGCGACCGTGCTTCCCAGGTCGCGCCCGCGCACGCTGAACTTAATGGGAATGAAGCGCTCGTTTCGTTCGTGGTAGATGTAAGACGCCCCGGTATCGAGGGAGATGTCGGCCAGCTCGCTCAGCGGAATATAGGCGTTCGTGCCGGCCGGCGTCTGGTAGCTGACCTTGACGTTGCGAATCTCGTCGAAATTGCTGCGATATTCGCGGGTCAGCCGTACGATGACGCCGAACTGGCGGTCGGCTTCCAACAACGTGGTCGCGGTGGTGCCGCCCAGGGCGGCCTGAACCACGCTGTTGATATCGCCGGCGTTGAGCCCGTACCGCGCCGCATTGTCACGATCCACCTTGATGTTGAGGTTGGGCTGCCCGAGGACCGGAAAGACGCCGAGGTCCGTCACGCCTTCGACGCTCGCCATTTCTTTCAAGACCTGTTGCGAAATCGCTTCCAGTGTCCGCAAATCGCGTCCAATAATTTTGACCGAATTGGCGCCCTTCACCCCCGACAGGCCTTCCTCGACGTTGTCTTGGATATATTGCGAGAAATTAAAGCCGATGCCCACGAACTCGGCGGCGAACCTCTTTTGCAGCTCGTCGATCAGCTTTTCCTTGGACACACCGGTCGGCCACTCCTCGAACGGCTTGAGCGGAACAAAGAACTCTGCGTTGTTGAATCCGGCGGCGTCGCTGCCGTTATCCGGCCGGCCGTGCTGCGACACGACGGTGACGATTTCCGGATAGCTCAGGAGGATTTCGCGAATCCTCTTGACGATGGGCATGCCGGCTTCGAGCGATATCGTCGGCGGCATGGTGGCGCGGATCCAGAGGTTGCCCTCTTCAAGCGCCGGTAAGAACTCGGTGCCGAGCCGCGGCATGATCAGCGCGAAGAGGCCAAGGCAGGCGGCCGCGCTCACCGCCATGGTCTTGCGGTGCTGCAGCGACCAACGCAGCACCGGCGTGTAAGTGTGCCGCAGCGCCAGAACAACGAGCGTGTCGGATTCATCGAGGTGCTCGGGCAAAAGGTATGCGGCCAGAACAGGGGTCACGGTGAACGTCGCCAGCAGCGCTCCGACCAGCGCGTAGCCGTACGTCCGAGCCATGGGATTGAATATCTGGCCCTCGACCCCCTGCATGGTAAACAGCGGAACGAAGGCCGCCACCGTGACCGCGGTGGAGAAGAAAACTGCCTTATCGACCTGGAGGGCGCTCGCGAAGATCGTTCGCAACCGGTCCGTCCACGCCCCGCCGTCCCCGGCCAAACGCGTTGGATCGTCGCCGAATCGTCCTTCCGCGAGCTGTTCGAGCAGGTGCCGGCGATTTTCCGGGCCGCCCTGGCAGTTCCGGAAGATGTTCTCGACCAGGATGACTGCGGAATAGACGATGATGCCGAAGTCGACAGCGCCGACGGACAACAGGTTCGCGTCCTCTCCGCGGAGCACCAAGACGATGATGCTGAAGAATAGCGCGAACGGGATATTGACGCCGACGATGATCGCGTTACGCAGATTTCCCAGGAAGATCCATTGGACCAAAAAACCAGGATGCAACCGAAGATCAGATTGTGCAGCACCGTCGCGGTCGTGACGCTGACCAACGTTGTGCGATCATAAAATGCAACGAGCTTCACGCCGGGCGGGAGTGTTCCGTCGCCGTTGATTCTTTCGATCTCCGCTTTGACGCGCGGCGCGACGTCGTTGGTGTGAAGCGTCCTGTTCATGACTACGATAGCGGCAACGACATCGTCTTCGCTGTCGCGGCCGGCATTTCCCAGCCTCGGCACATGGCCAACCGAGACTTGCGCGACGTCCCTGACCCTGATCGGCACTCCGTTCGACTGGGCCAGTACGACGTTTTCGATGTCGCGGACCGGTAGCCTTTTGTCAGATCCTCTGCACCGCCGCTGTCCAAAAGGCCGACGCCGCGGATATTCACCGATTGCTGACCAAAATTGATAGTGCGGCCGCCCACATTGACGTTGGCATTGCCAATCGCGCTGATCACCTGGGGCAGGGTGACATTGTAGGCATCGAGTTTGTGCAGATCGACTTCGACCTCGAACTCTTTGGTAGTGCCGCCCCAGGTGTTGACTTGCACGACGCCTTCGACAGCAAGCAGCCGGCGCTGCACCACCCAATCCTGGACGGTGCGAAGGTTGGTCAGACCGAAATGCGGAGGGCCTTTGACCTGATAGCGATAGATTTCGCCGACCAAGCTCGATCCCTGAATAGAAGGCACGACATTGTTCGGCAGGTTTACATTTTGCTGCAGACTGATCGCGGTCTGATTGAGGGCGAAGTAGTAGTCGATTCCGTATCTAAACGTTACGCGAAGGAAAGACAGGCCGTAAAAGGAGGTCGAACGGATGATATCGACGCCGGGTGTCGCCGCGAGGCCGACTTCCATGGGGATGGTGTAGTAGCGCTCCATTTCCTCGGCCGAGAGACCGGCCGCCTGCGCGGTGATTTCCAGGATGACGGGCGCCGGATTGGGGTACGCCTCGATGTTGAGCCTTGTGAAGGCGATCAAGCCGGCGCAGATGAATACCAAAAGGCCGAGCAGAACGATCGGGCGGCGGGTCAGCCCGAATGTCAGCACGCCCTTGATCACGGTAGTCCTCCGGTTTGATCAAGCCTGCGGCCACGGCCTTGATCGCCGCTTCCGCGCGGGTGGTCGCGCGCAGTTTGATGCGCGCATTGTTGATGTGGAAATCCACGGTGCGTTTGGACAGGCGGAGCTTCTGTCCAATCTGAACAGAGGTGTTGCCGAGCGCCACGAGCGTCAGAATTTGGATTTGACGTTCGTTGAGCACGGCGCGCGCCGCCGAAGGTTGTGTGCGCGCGACGCCGGCAAGCCGGGACTGGATGATGGCCACAAGCCGATCGAAATCGATGGGCTTGGTGACATAGTCATCGGCCCCCAGGCGGCGGCCTTTGAGTTCGTCGTCCCGGCTGGTCAATGCAGTCAGGAATATGAGCGGTATCTTGCCGAAACGGGAGCCCAATTCCTTCAATGACTGGAGCACTTCAAAGCCGGTCATTACCGGCATCCCGATGTCGCACAGAACGAGGTCGGCGGAGACGTCATCAGCGCCTGCAATCCTTCCCGGCCACCGTCAGCAACGACAACCTCGAACCGCGCTCGATCAACTTTTCGGCGATCAGGGCGGCGGTTTCATCGTCATCTTCGATGCAAAGGATTTTCTGGCGCGCGTTCGCCATGCATCCGTACATCCCAAGGCATAAGCAATCACCGCGCAGCCGAACCAGCCTTCATCGGCGGCGCCGTTTGATCGTTTCGCCAAATAGAGAGTGAATTTTCAGCTGCGTAAACTGGTAAAAGTCCTAGGTCATGCGCTAGTAAAAATATCAGGTACTGCACGCGCTGGGGCTCAAGTACGGCACGGGTTCAAAAAGGGGGCAAACGGCCAATGACCGACACGACTTATCAGGCTACAGTCTTGGAAAATCTCGCAAGGGAGCGAACCGCCATCATGACCGACACGACCTATCAGGCGCGCCTCGAGCGGCTGCTCGATCGCACGGAGATTTTCGACCTGGTGCGGTTCGAGCGGCTCTGCCGCGATCAGCGCGACTTCGCCGGCATGGTCGCCTGCTATGTGCCGAGGGCGCCGGTGCGCACCACCTGGTTCGAGGGCACGGTCGAGGAATTCGCCGAAGCCTCGCGCAAGAAAATGGGATCGGGCAGCCAGGCCAAGCACTGGATCATGCCGGCGCGGCTCGAGATCAACGAAAGCCGGGCGCTGGTCGAATCGCCGGCGCTGATCTTCGACCGGCTCACCTTCGACGGCATCGAATTCGATACGTTTCAGTATTGCCGCTTCGTCTCGCGCGTGATCAAGAGCGCCGGCGGCTGGAAGCTCGGCTCGTTCGAAGGCATTTATCAGCGCGACCAGATGCAAACCGTCGATCCGCGCGATCCGCTGCCGGTGGACTGGGACGTGATCGCGAAGTTGCGGCCTTCCTACAAATTCATCGGCTACACACAGGTGAAGCGGGGCTACAAAGTGAATCCGGAATTGCTCGGCGACGACCGGCCCGATCTGCTCGAAGCCTTTTATGCACGCGAGCAGGCGTGGCTAAAGAGCGGACGATAGGAACGGCCGCGGTGCGGCAAAGTGGGCGCTGAGGTATGGCGTTGTCCGCATGCTCAATGGTGATCGAGCGGGGAAATGTACGCAAAGCGACAGTCCATACATCCCGCATCAAAAGGGAGGTAGGGCCCGCGTTGGCTGGTCCGATCCCGCGTTTCGCCGCCGCCTGATCCGCGCTACGCTAGCCGCATAACGATTTCAGATCCGGGAGGGAACCATGCGAAAGGCGATGGCATGCACACTCGGTCTCGCCGCTTTGACGCTCGCCGTTTTCGGCTCGGCGGCCGGCGCGCAGGATACGGTGCGCGTGCGCGGCACGATCGAGCGCGTGGACGGCCCAATTTATGTGGTCAAAGCGCGTGACGGCGCGGAGCTGAAAATCACCCTGATGGACAACGGCGTTCTCGTCGCCATCGTCAAGGCGTCGCTCGCCGACATCAAGCCGGGCCTGTTTGTCGGCTCGACCGGCATGCCGCAGCCCGACGGCAGTCAAAAAGCGATCGAAGTGCACATCTTTCCGGAAGCGATGCGCGGCACCGGCGAAGGACATTACGCCTGGGATCTGGAACCCAATTCCACCATGACCAATGCCAATGTGGAAGAAAGCGTGACCGGCGTCGACGGCCAGACGCTCTCGCTCAAATACAAGAACGGCGAAAAGAAAATCCTGGTCACGCCGCAGACCGCGATCGTCACCTACAATCCGGGCGACAAGGCCGATCTGAAGCCGGGCACCAAGATTTTCATTGGGGCGGCGAAGAAACAGCCGGACGGCACCTTGCAGGCGGCGCGCATCAATTACGGCAAGGACGGTGTGACGCCGCCGATGTGATTACGAACGGGCATACCCTTCCGTCATGGCCGGGCTTGACCCGGCCATCTCGCTTAGTCAGCACTGTGGGTGGGAATCGGGATGCCCGGCATGAAGCCGGCCATGACGCTGTGAGATGATCGAACCGACCGATCCGCGGATGTTTCATCCGCATGTGGAACGCAATCGCGAGCCTATACTGGCGGTGCTCAAGCGGCTGTTGCCGGCGCGGGCGCTGGTGCTGGAGATGGCAAGCGGCAGCGGCGAGCACGCCGCGTTTTTCGCCAAGGCGCTGCCGGGCGCGTCGTGGCTGCCGAGCGACATCGACCCCAAGGCGCTGGCCAGCATCGCCGCATTCCGCGCCGAGGCGGCGGTGCCCAATCTGCTTGCGCCGGTGCGGCTCGACGCAACCGCGGAAGTGTGGCCGGTCAAGCGGGTGAATGCCATCGTTTGCTGCAACATGATTCACATCGCGCCATGGGCCGCCTGCCAGGGCCTGATCGCCGGCGCCGGCCGCGTGTTGCAGCCCGGCGGCATTTTATTTTTGTACGGCCCGTTCAAGATCGACGGCCATCATACCGCGCGGAGCAATCAGGAATTCGACGCCTGGCTGCGCGGGCAAAATCCGGAATGGGGCATCCGCGACATCGGCGACGTGCGCGCGCTGGCAACAGAACACGGACTCACACTCGCCGAGACCGTGCCGATGCCGGCGAACAATCTCAGCGTCGTCTTTCGGCGGGCCTGACGGCTTCAGGTCTTGCGGCGATGAGCCGTCGCGCAAAGTGGTTCCCATAAAGTCATATTGCAGTCAGCCGGATCGACTATTCCGCAAAAGGGTCGCGCGGAGGCGACGACCGGAAGCGGAGATGCGGCCATGAAAACGTTCAATGAAGGCTTCGGCGGCGGTGATTCAGAGCCCTCGCGCCGCGACGTCGTGAAATATGGCGCCGCGGCGGCCATCGCGGTTGCGGCCGGACCGGTCATGGCGGCGACCGCCGCCAACACGGTTTCGGGCTTCGTTTATGAGAACCGCTCCGGCGGCACGCGGCGCGCGGCGGGCGATCCGGGTATCGCCGGCGTCCTGGTTTCCAACGGCCGCGACGTCGTCAAGACCGATGCCGCCGGGCGCTACACGCTGCCGATCGATGAAGAAAGCATCATCTTCGTGATCAAGCCCACCGGCTATGCGGTGCCGGTCGACGAGCAGATGCTGCCGCGCTTCTACTACATTCACCAGCCCGCGGGCTCGCCGCAGAGCTTGAAGTTGCGCTATCGCGGCATCGAACCCAGCGGCGCGCTGCCGGACTCGGTGGACTTCGCACTGAAGAAAGCCGATGAGCCGCAAAAATTCGATGTGCTCGTCTTCACCGATCCGCAGCCGGAAAGCGCGGCCGAAGTCGACTTCATCCGCGACGATGTGGTGGCCGGCCTGATCGGCAATCATGCGGCCGCTTTCGGCATCACCGCCGGCGACATCATGTTCGACGACCTGTCGCTCTACCCGCGGCTCAACGGCATCATCGGTCAGATCGGCGTGCCTTGGTACAATATCGGCGGCAATCACGACCTCAATTTCGAGGCGCCGGACGCGCGCTATTCGCGCGAGACCTTCAAGCGGACGTTCGGCCCGCCCTCCTACGCGTTCGAATATGGCGGCGCACTGTTTCTGATGCTCGACAATGTCGACTATCTGGGCGCCGACGCGGCGCGGCCCTATTCGGCGGGCCTTTACGAAGGCCGCATCGGCGAGCGGCAATTGGCGTTCATCGCCAACGTGCTCAAGGAAACGCCGGCCGACAAATTGGTCGTTACGGCGATGCACATCCCGCTGCGCAATGATCTCAACCCTGACGACCCCGGGACCAACACCGCCGATCGCGCCGACTTTTTGAAGCTTCTCGCCGGCCGTCCCAACACGTTGAGCCTGTCGGGCCATACGCACACGACCGAGCATCACTATTTCGGCGCCGAGGATGGCTTCGCCGGACCGGCGCCGCATCACCATCACGTGCTGACTGCGGTCTCGGGCTCGTGGTGGAGCGGGCCTTACGATCATCGCGGCATTGCGGTCGCCGACAGCCGCGACGGCAGCCCGAACGGCTTTCATATTCTGTCGATCGACGGAGCGCGCTATGCGACGCGCTTCCAGCCGGCCAACGAGCCGAACGCCCGGCAGATGCGCATCGTGCTCGATTCGGTTTTTCACGGCGACCGCAAGGAGCTCTACAACACCTATCGCATGGGTCAATTGCTCGGCTCGCCGCTGCCGCAGGCGCGCGTGTCGGCGACGGATCTCATCGTCAATGTGTTCGACGGCGGTCCGCGCACGTCGGTCGAGTATCGCATCGGCGGCCGGGCGCCGGTACCGATGCAACGCGTGCGACGGCCAGATCCGTTCGTCGAGGAGGTCTTCGCGCGCAATGAAGCGACCAAGAAGCCGTGGGTGAAAGCCGAGCCTTCGTCGCACATCTGGACGGCGCGATTGCCGGGCGATCTTGAAACCGGCGCGCATTGTGTCGCCATACGGGCGGTTGACGAATATGGCCGCGAGCATCGCGACCATCTGATCGTGGAAGTGACCGGCGGTGAAGAGGCGCCGGCCAAGGCGCGGCGGGGTTAGCGGATGATCCAACCAGATTGACGTTATCTCCGCTCACTCCCGCGAACGCGGGAGTCCAGCGCGGCATGTCGGGCAGTGCTGTGGACTTCTGGGTGCCCGCCTTCGCGGGGACGAGCGGTAAAGGAAACGAGCAAATCTCCGCCGAAACAAAAACCCGCCGGCAATGCTGCCGGCGGGTTTGTGGCTCCTGCGCTATGCGCTTGCGGCGATCAGAAATGCAGATTGATGCCGGCGCGCACGATGTTGGTGTTGAACTTCACGCTGTCGACGTTGATCTGGGTCTGGGTGCCGAGATTGACGTACATGTATTCGACCTTGGCGCTGAGATAGTTGTTGAAGGCGTATTCGACGCCGGCGCCCGCGGTCCAGCCGAAGCGGGTCTGCGTGTCGGCGGCGGTCACCGCCGCGCCGATGCCGCCGGCGGCCGCAGACGCAGCCGCCGTGGCCGTCACGCCGCCGACGGCGGCGCCGGCGGTGCCATAGAACAGCGTATGGTCCCACACCCAGCCGACACGCACGCGGGTCGTATCGAGCCAGTTGAGCTGCGAGCTCAGCGAGAACGCCGCGGCGCCGACCCCCGCGACCGGAACGGTGCCGTTGAAGGTGCCGCGGATGTTGGACCAGTCCAGATCCGCTTCAGCACCGACGAGCCATTGGCCCATCTGATAATTGTAGCCGATGGTGCCGCCGCCGAGCCACCCGCTGGTATTGAAGTTGTTGGTTGTGACGGGCGGCAGGCCGGCGGCGTTGACAGTCGCGGTGTGATTGGTCTGGCCCCAGCCGCCGCCGCCGTTGAGACCGACATACCAGCCGGTCCAGGTGAAGTAGGCCGGCGGCGGTCCTCTGTAGATCGGCGGCATCGAGAGATCCGCGGCCGAAGCGGATTGCGCCAGCGCGGCCCCCAGGCCCACGGCGGCAACCAAAGTCAGAAAACGGGTACGCATGATTTTGTCCCCCTGTTGCGATGGCGCGATCTAAGAGGGGGGCAACTAACAAAGTTCCTACGAAACCGGACGAGGGAATCCACTGCGCAAATTCCCACGGGCGTGTTGCAAATGCGCATCAGTCGGGCTCGTTTTGGAAATGATTTGTTATCCTTAATGTTTGGTTGACGGGCAATTTGCCTGCGCGTGCACACACAAAGCGAGAAGGCGAATAGCGAGTGGCGGATTGGCGAGTAGGGGAAGAAGCCAGTGGCGTAAGGGAAATTGCAGACGCATTTCATTGGCTGCGTGACGCGCGCGGCTCTTTCTCTTCCTTACCCGCTCTGTCGCGCTTCTTTATCGCTCCTCGCTATTCGCCGCTCACCATATGCCACCCGCGATCGCACCGTGTTCAGACGGCGCGTGCAGTGACACAAAGGATACCGAGGAAAGCGTGTTACACTTTTCTCATTGCGCGCATCCGCAGGCCGCGTTGCTGCGCCCGAGTTGCAATGACACGGTTACACGCAGGATACTGACGAATATTGAGAGTACTTACAAAATCAGATTCCACCCATGCAGATCGGCGGGCGCTCACCTCAGCTCTGCGCTGGAATTGGAAGATCGTTCTCGTCGTTACGGGTTTCTCGCATAAAATCTTTCACGCGGCGGCGTTGCGGCTTCAAAGCGTAATGATGTGAGGCCTCCGTCATGCCTTCGTCATTCTTGCCGTGCTTGCAGGCCCACAAGCGTCCTCCCATGTCCGATGCTCCCATGCCGGGGTTCCAGAAGTCGGAGGACAATTCATGTCGTTGTTGTATTCGCCGGTCACGCTCGGTCCGTACACGTTCAAGAATCGCCTTGTGATGTCGCCCATGACGCGCAGCCGGGCGCTGGGCAACGTTCCTGACGAATTGATGGTGGAATACTACAAGCAGCGCGCGTCGTCGGCCGGGCTGATCGTCACCGAAGGCACCTCGCCCTCGCCGAACGGGCTTGGCTATCCGCGCATCCCCGGCATCTTCTCTGCCGCGCAAGTCGCCGGCTGGAAGAAGATCACGGACGCGGTGCACAGCAAGGGCGCGAAGATCTTCGTCCAATTGATGCACACCGGCCGTATCGGTCATCCGAACAATCTGCCGCAAGGCGCAGCCGTGGTCGGGCCTTCGGCGGTCCTTGCCACCGGCGAGATGTACACCGACGCGGAAGGCCCGAAGCCGCATCCGACGCCGAAAGCCATGACCGAAGCCGACATCAAGACCGCGATCGGCGAATTCGAGCACGCAGCCAAGAACGCCGTCGCCGCCGGCTTCGAGGGCATCGAGCTGCATGGCGCGAACGGTTATCTGCTCGAGCAATTCATCCGCCCGAATTCGAACAAGCGTACCGACGCATATGGCGGCTCGATCGAGAACCGGGCGCGCTTCGTGCTCGATGTGGTGAAGGCGACGACCGCGGCAATCGGCAAGGACAAAGTCGGCATCCGTCTCTCGCCGTTCGGCGTGTTCAACGACATGCCGATCTATCCGGAAATGGAAGCGGATTACGCCTATCTGGCGCGCGCGCTCAATGCGACCGGCCTGTTCTACATTCACCTCGTCGATCATTCACCGATGGGCGCGCCGGCGGTGCCGCAATCGATCAAGGATACCTTCCGCAAGGAGTTCAAGGGCGTGCTCATCCTTTCCGGCGGCTACGACGCGGCGCGCGCGGAAAGCGATCTCGAAGCCGGCAAGGCCGATCTGATCGCGGTCGGCCGGCCGCTTCTCGCCAATCCGGATCTGGTCGAACGCTGGAAGACTGGCGCTCCGCTCAATCCGCCGGATATGGACACGTTCTATACGCCGGGCGCCAAGGGCTATACCGACTATCCGGTATTGGCGACAGAGCCGGCCTGATCCGGCGTCTGAACATATTCGCAAAAAAAGCCCGCCGGTAGCGACTGCTGTCGGCGGGTTTGTTGTGACAAAGAAGCACTAAGGTGCAATCAACCCGCCGCCGGCCGCGACCAAATTGAGATGATAGTCGGCGTCGCCGAATTGCGTGTCGATCACGGTGACGCGTTTGAAATAGTGGCCGACTTTGGTCTCCATGGTCATGCCGATGCCGCCATGGATCTGGATCGCCTGCTGGCCGACAAAGCGGCCGGAGCGGCCGATCTGGACTTTGGCCGCCGATATCGCTTGCCGGCGCTCGCGCGCATCGTCCTCCGCCGCCATCATCGTCGCCAGCATGGCCATGCTGCGCGCTTGCTCGACCGCGATCAGCATCTCGGCGGCGCGATGCTGCAGCACCTGGAAGCTGCCGATGGTGACGCCGAATTGCTTGCGCGTTTTCATGTACTCGACGGTGGTCTCGTGCATGGCGGCCATGGCGCCGACCGCTTCGGCGCACAAGGCCGCAATCGCCTGGTCGGCGACGCGCTCGATCAACGCAAAGGCGGCGCCGGGCTCGCCGAGCACGGCGCCGGCGTCGGCGCGCACATTGCTCAGCGTCACTTCGGCGGCGCGTAAGCCATCGACCGTCGGATAGCCGCGCACCGAGACGCCGGGAGCCGTTGCGTCGATCAAAAACAGCGCCAAGCCATTGCGGTCGGTCTGCGCCCCGGAAACGCGCGCCGAGACGACGAATTTTTCCGCCGTGTCGCCATGCAGCACGAGCGTCTTGGCGCCGTCGAGCACGTAGGCGCCGCCGTCGCGGCGCGCCGTGGTGGCGACGTTCGCGAGATCGTAACGCGCCTGCCGTTCGGCATGGGCGAAGGAAAGGCTGAGTTCGCCCGCGGCGATCTTGGGAAAAGCTCGGCGCGCTGCGCGTCCGAGCCGCCACGCTGAAGGAAGCCGCCGCCGAGCACGACCGTGGCGAGATAAGGCTCGAGCAACAGCACGCGCCCGATCTGCTCCATCACGATCATGGTCTCGACCGGACCGCCGCCGGTACCGCCATGCTCTTCCGCAAACGGCACGCCGAGCAGGCCGAGATCGGCATATTGCTTCCAGGCGATCAGGCTCCAGCCGCGCGGCTCGTGCGCATAGCGCTTGCGCGATTCGAATTGATAGTGGTCGGCGAAGTAGCGCTCGCAGGTTTGTTTCAGGAGCTGCTGTTCTTCGGAAAGCTCAAAGTCCATTTGGTTGGCGCCTCACTTGCCGCTCTTCATCCGCTCGTCCCCGCGCAGGCGGGGATCCAGCAACTGGATTCCCGCTTGCGCGGGAATGAGCGGAGGATGTCGGCAAAGCAAAATTGTCACAGTCCCAAGATCGCTTTGGCGATGATCTGCTTCTGAATCTCGTTCGAGCCGCCATAGATCGAGACCTTGCGGTAATTGAAATATTGCGGCGCGAGCGTGCCGGCCCAGTCGGGCCCGATCGGCGGCTCGTTCCAGCGCTCGCTCTCGTCATGCGGTATTTGATCGGGCAGCGCATAGGGGCCGACCACTTCCAGCAGCAGCTCGGTGATGGCCTGTTGAATTTCCGAGCCTTTGATCTTGAGAATGGACGAGGCCGGATCGGGCCTGTCGCTTGCGCCGCGCGTGCGCTCGGCAGCGACGACGCGCAACTGCGTCATCTCCAAGGCTTTGAGCTCGATCTCGACCGCGGCGATCTTGGCGCGGAAGCGCTCGTCGGCGATCAGCGGCTTGCCGCCGGCCTGCTCGAGCGCGGCAAGTTCTTTGAGGCGGCGGATGCGCGACTTGGAAATGCCGATGCGGGCGATGCCGGTGCGCTCGTTGCCGAGCAGAAACTTGGCGTAGTTCCAGCCCTTGTTCTCCTCGCCGACGAGATTCTCAACCGGCACCCTCACGTCGTCGAAGAACACCTCGTTGACTTCGTGCCCGCCGTCGATGGTCTGGATCGGGCGCACGGTGATACCGGGCGAGCGCATGTCGATCAGCAGGAACGAAATGCCTTCCTGCTTTTTCGCCGCCGGATCGGTGCGCACCAGGCAGAAGATCCAGTCGGCATATTGCGCCAGCGTCGTCCAGGTCTTCTGGCCGTTGACGACATAATGGTCGCCGTCGCGCTTGGCTTGCGTCTTCAATCCGGCGAGATCGGAGCCGGCGCCCGGCTCGGAGAAACCCTGGCACCACCAGTCGTCGAGATTGGCGATGCCCGGCAGAAATCGCTTCTTCTGCGCCTCGTTGCCGAAGGCGATCAGTACCGGCCCGAGCATGTTGACGCCGAACGGCAGCGGCTCCGGCGCCGGCGCCTGCTGCATCTCGTCGCGGAACAGATAAATCTCCACCGGGCTCCAGCCGGTGCCGCCCCATTGCTTCGGCCAGTGCGGCACCGCCCAGCCTTTGGCATTGAGGATGCGCTGCCAGGCGATCAGGTCCTCTTTGCCCAGCCGGCGGCCCTCGATCATTTTGTTGCGGATCGCGGGCGGCAGGTGGTCCTTCATGAAGGCGCGCACGTCGGCGCGGAATGCGTTCTCTTCCGGCGTGAAGCGAAGGTCCATCGTTGTCCTCCTCGTACCGTCATTGCGAGGAGCGAAGCGACGAAGCGAGCCAGAAGGATGCTCGGAAGACTGGATTGCTTCGCTTCGCTCGCAATGACGATATAGGTTATCGCGAACGCGCTTGGGCAGGAATGTAGCTGAGAAATTCAATGAATCTCGAACAGTCCCGCCGCGCCCATGCCGCCGCCGACGCACATGGTGACGACCGCGAGCTTGGCGCCGCGCCGGCGGCCTTCGATCAGCGCGTGGCCGGTCATGCGCGCGCCACTCATGCCATAAGGATGGCCGATAGCGACGGCGCCGCCATCGACGTTGAGTCGCTCCTGCGGAATGCCGAGCCGGTCGCGGCAGTAGAGCACCTGGCTCGCGAACGCCTCGTTCAATTCCCACAGATCGATGTCGCCGATATTCAGTCCTTGGCGCGCGAGCAGTTTGGGCACCGCGAAGACCGGACCGATGCCCATCTCGTCGGGCTCGCAGCCGGCGACGGCGAAGCCGCGGAAGGTGCCGAGCGGCTTTAGTCCGCGCCGCTCGGCGAGCTTTCCGTCCATCACCACGCAGGCCGATGCGCCGTCGGAAAGCTGGCTCGCATTGCCGGCGGTGATCCACTTGCCTTCGCGCACCGGCTTGAGCGCGGCGAGCCCTTCGAGCGTGGTGTCGGGCCGGTTGCCTTCGTCGCTCATCAGCGTCACCGGCTCGAAGCTTTCCGCTTTGGTGTTCCTGTCGACGACTTTTTTGGTGGTCGGCAGCGGCACGATCTCGTCGTCGAAGCGCTTGGCCTGTTGCGCAGTCGCGGTGCGGCGCTGGCTTTCCAGCGCGTAGGCGTCCTGCGCCTCGCGGCTGACCTTATAACGCTCGGCGACGATGTCGGCGGTGTCGATCATCGGCATGTAGATCGCGGGCTTGTGCTCCACGATCCAATCGTCGTGGACCGGCACGCTCTTGCCGTCCTGCACCAGGCTGATGCTTTCCAAGCCGCCGGCGGTAAGCACCGAGGCTTCGCCCGTCATGATGCGCTGCGCCGCAAGCGCGATGGCCTGCAGCCCCGAGCTGCAGAAGCGGTTCACCGTCATGCCCGCTACGGTGACCGGCAGACCGGCGCGGATCGCCGCTTGCCGCGCGATATTGCCGCCGGTCGCGCGTTCCGGCAGCGCACAGCCGAGAATGACGTCCTCCACTTCCGCCGGATCGACGCCGGCGCGCGCGACCGCCTGCTTGACCACATGGCCGCCGAGATCGGCGCCATGCGTCATGTTGAAGGCGCCGCGATAGGCCTTGCCGATCGGCGTGCGGGCAGTGGAAACGATCACGGCGTCGGCCATCGGCGATCTCCCTTTTGGTTGTTTTGACTTCTTTGAATAGCGAGATTTTCTCGGCCATGCGGCTTTGCAGCCCGGTACGGCCGTATCCGCTTGTATTTTTGCCGGAGACGGGAATGAACGGTCAAGTCCGTTGGACCTGGCCGCGCCCCGAGGCGGAGTCCCGCAACTATCGAATAGCCCGCTAGACCGTGCCCGCGATCGCGCTTTCGATCGGCAGCGGCGCCTCATGCTGCCCGAGATCCGGGTCGCGCCATTCCTTCGCGAGCGTCAGGAGCGCGGCCTGAAAGCGCCGGAACATGGCGAGCGTCGGGGCGTCGAACTCCTCGACCGGGCCGGCGACGTCCATCACCAGATTCAGCGCGCGGTAGCGGTCGACCGGGTCGACCAGGATGTCCGCCAAGGTGGTGATCGCCTCATCGCCGCAAAACTCCACAATGATGGATTGCTCGTGGATCATGCGGCTGCGCGTTTGCGACGTCATCGAATTGAACGGCGGACGGCTGTGCAGCAGCTTGTCGGACCGTTCGAGCTTTTCACGCCGCACCGCGCCGCGGGCACGCGCCAGCAGCACGAGCATGCGGACAATGCCTTCGGCATAACCGCCCATTTTGAGGCGCTTGATGGCGTCCTGCACCTGCGGGAAGTCGCGGGCGTCGTGCACATGTGGAAGCGTTTGCCCGGCGGCGCCGATCCGCTTCATCCACGGGGTGCCGTAAAGGCTATGGAACATGAGCTCGATCGCGGCGTCGCGCGTGTCGCGGAAGAACGCGAAGCCCTGTTCGACCACATCGGCGCATAGCTGTTCGAAAGCGAGGTACGGATTGTTCTTGTCAGCCGCCGCGCGGTGTTTGTGGGTCGCTTCGGCGAGCGTGCCGATATTGGAGAACAACGGATTCCGGTAGGAGAAGAAATAATGCTGTAGGCGCAACGGATGAGAACGCTTGCGGATTTCCGCCGCGGCGGGTGTGACCAGCGCGCGCAGCGCGGGCTGCCAGGTGAGCTCGTAGGTCTTGGTCGCCCACTCCGACAATCCGGCGACCGCGGCGAACTCAAGCTCCTCGTCGCGGCCGTCGTCGAGTGCAAGAACGTCGTCGATGCTGCGCGCTTCGAAGGCGACCGTATAGCCGCTCTCGTCCTCGCCGATCAGCATTTCATAAAGCCCGGGCGCCAACGACTCGATGGTTTTGACCACAGAGCCAATTTGCTCGTGCTGTTTGTTGGCAACCTGAGCGGAAACGAAAATGCCGAGGTGCCCGATGCTTTCGTGCAGGGTATAGATGATGACGTGGCCATGCGCCGCGATCTCCTCGACCGACCCGTAGAGATCGGGAATCCAGTTCAGTGCCTGCTGCGGCGGCGTGATGTTGTCGCCATAGGAAGCAAACACGACGACCGGCGCCGCGATCCGGGTCAGGTCGATAAGCGTGCCGTCGCTGAGAAACGCTTCGCCGCGGGTGAGCTTGTTGCCGACAAACAAATTCTCGACGATCCAGCGGATCTCCTCGCCGTTCATGAAATAAAAGCCGGACCACCAGCGCTCGAATTGGAGAAAGCGCGCGGCGCCGCGGTCCACATCGGCGAACAGATCGTAGTTCTTGCGGAACCAGTTCTTGCCCGGATTGAGCAACTCGAAATTCAGCACCAGATGGGCGCCATCGAACTTGCCGGCGCCGAGATCGGCGGCAAGCAGCGCCGGGACCGCGCCGCCGGCGATGCCGCCGAAATAGCGGAACGGATTGCGTCCGTTTTGGCCGGCCCAATAGGAAAGCGGCGCGCCGGCAACAACGATCGGACCCATCAGGTCGGGATGGGTGGCCGCCAATATCATCGTTGCCCAGCCGCCCTGGCAATTGCCGGTGATGAGCGGCCGCGGGCTCGCCGGATGGCGGGCGTAGATTTCACGCAGGAAAGCAGCCTCCGCCGCGCACACATCGGCCAGCGTCTGGCCGGGCTCCGGCTCGGGAAAGAAGATGATGAAATACACCGGGTGGCCGTCGCGCAACGCGACGCCGACCTCGGATTCGCTTTTGAAGCCGCCGATGCCGCTGCCGTGGCCAGCGCGCGGATCGATGATCACCCACGGCCGGCCATCCTCGCGCGGCGGCATCGTGCCTTCGGGCGGGTGAATGCGCACCAGCGCGTAATTGACCGGCCGCTCAAGCTTGCGGCCGTCGATGATGAGGTCGTAGTCGAAAGCGAGCACCGGCGCGAAGGCCTCTTTCTCGCGCGCGATCACCGCCTCGCCGCGCTGGCAAAGCGTGTCGAGAAAAAGAATCCAGCGCTGGGCGCAGTCTTTTGCGTATTCGGAAAACGCATCGGCGGCATTCGGCACCAGGAACTGAGGCGCCAGCGTCGACAATGCTATCGCGGTCTCCCGTGCCGCGTCGATTTGGTTACGGGCGATGGCTTGCGCGTGCTGCCAGCTCCAATGGCCGAGCAATGCGGCTTGATCGCCGGCATAAGTCCAGTTCTCTCTGCTAGCCTGCAAGTGGCGTTGCTGATTCTGCACGAGTGCAGACGTACTGCTCATGGTTTCAGCCCACGATGTGATAGCCGCCGTCGATGTAGTGAATGCCGCCGGTGATGTTGGCGGCTTCGGTGCTGGCCAGGAACGCCGCATAGGCGCCGACATCATCGACGGTTGCGAGGTGATGGGTTGGCGCGCGCGCGGCGGCGGCCGCGAGAAGCTCGTCGAAATGGCCGATGCCTGAAGCCGCCCGGGTTTTTAGCGGCCCGGGCGACAAAGCATGCACGCGGATGCCTTGGGGGCCGAGCTCCGCCGCCATGGAGCGGGTGGCGGCTTCCAGCGCGGCTTTGACCGGCCCCATGATGTTGTAGTGCTCGATCACTTTCTCGGCGCCCAGAAAGGATACGGTCATGCAGGCGCCGCCGGCGGACATCAGCGGTGCGGTCTCGCGCACCAGGCGGATGAACGAATAGACCGAGATGTCCATCGCAACAGCGAATCCGTCGCGCGAGCAGCCGGTCACCGGCGCGCGCAGGTCCGCTTTCGGGCAAAAGGCGACCGCGTGAAGACAAATGTCGATACGCTCCCAGCGCCGGCCGATCGCTTCGGTGAGCGCGCCGAATTGTTCGTCACGCCGCACGTCGAGCGGCAAGATCATGTCGGCTGCGAGCTTTTCGGCGACCGGACGCACGAAGCGCTCGGCTTTCTCGTCGGGGAACGTGACGGCAAGCTCGGCGCCTTGCGCGCGGAAGGCCTTCGCGCAGCCGAACGCGATCGAATCCTCGTTGGCGATGCCGACGATCAGCGCCTTCTTGCCGGCCAAAGAAAACACGAAAGTGCCTCGCGCAAAATCGAGAGGACCGCAGCGCGATCGGGCACCCACGATGTCTCAGCAAGGTGACAGAGCGATGATAGCCGCAGGCCGGCCGCAGCTTTGCCCCGGCGCGGCGCACTGACCGGACTGCCGTCCGGCCAGTGGCGCGCAGAATCATGATGCTAGATCGGGATGAGTTATGGTTCGATCGGCATCCCGCTCTAGCTTTTTGTTTGAGCATGATCTTTTCGGAAAACCGGATTCCACTTTTCCGGATCATGCTCTAGAGTTGCGCCGGGACTGACCGGCGCTTTTTCGCTGCAGCTTCGTATCGCTACGGCTTCAAGGCGCCGGTCGCGCTGGTATAGACCGCGTAGAGCGAGCTCGAGCCGCAGATATACAGCCGGTTTCTGAAGGTGCCGCCGAAGCAGAGATTGGCGACCGTTTCCGGGATGTGGACTTTGCCGAGCAGGTCGCCGCCGGCATTGTAGCAGCGAACGCCGTCTTCGTTGGTGTCGCCCCAACCGACCGAGCACCAGACATTGCCGGCGGTGTCGGTGCGCACGCCGTCGGTGATGCTGGGCTTGGGCATTTCGGCAAACACCTTGCCGTTGGACACTTTGCCGCCTTCGAGGTCCACGTCGAAGACGCGAATGTGCGACGGATTGTTGGGACCGTCAGTGAAGCCGGTATCGATGACATAGAGTTTTTTCTCGTCCGGCGAGAAGGCGATGCCGTTCGGTTCGACGAAATCGTCGACCACGACTTTGATATCGCCGGATTTCGGATCGACCCGATAGACATTGTGCTTGTCCTGTTCGGGCGCGGATTTGACGCCTTCGTAATTGCCGCCGATGCCGTAGACCGGATCGGTGAACCAGATCGAGCCGTCGGCAGCGACGGCGGCGTCGTTCGGCGAATTCAGCCGCTTGCCGTTGTATTTGTCGGCGATGATGGTGATCGAGCCGTCAAGCTCGGTGCGCGTCACGCGCCGGCCGCCGTGTTCGCAAGTGATCAGCCGGCCTTCGCGATCGATCGTGTTGCCGTTGGAATTCATCGACGGCTGCCGGAATACGCTTACATGGCCATCGTCCTCGCAGTAGCGCATGATGCGATTATTGGGAATGTCGCTGAACAGGACGTAGCGGCCGGCCGGGAAATAGACCGGGCCTTCCGCCCAGCGAAAGCCGGTGGCCACTCGTTCGACCGCCATCGTGCCGGCGAAGGCCGGGAAGCCAGAGGCGCCGAAGGCGCCTTTCGGCTTGACCAATGATTCCACATGCGGATCCGGATAGCGGCCGCCCGGCAAGGGGCCAAGCGGCAGCGCCTCGCCCGGCCGGACCGGCACGCCGGTCGCACCGAGTGGTGGAACGGTTGCGGCGGTCGCGCCTTTCAGAGTGGCGACAGTCGCAGCAGCCGCAGTTGCGGTGATGAATGCACGTCGATGCATCGCTTCCTCCCGATGTTTTATAGGCCCGAAGTGGCGCACAACGGCCGTACCGACATCTCGCCACAATCCGTCGCCACGGATTGCGCATCAGGCGCAGATACGCCGTTGAAAATGAGAAGTGTCAGAGCGTCCTTCGGATATGCAACCGTAACATGCGCGGCATTGGGCTACCAGACGCGTGGCAGGCGCTGCGAATTTTTCTTCGGCGTTAAGTTCCATTTCGTACAAAGTGGCCGGCGCCTCCCGCGCCGAGTCCTGTCGCGGCGCCACCACAGTTTTGACGTCGTTTTGCAATGAGCGTGTGAGTCTGCTCACGCGCCCCCGCGACGAACGGAGATCTGTTATGAACGAATCGCATTTCACCAATGCAGTTGCAGTACACACCGGACGCGGTGCGCTTTTGCGCGCTGCCGCACTCTTCGCCGTTATTTTTGCTGCGGCGCTTCCCGCACGCGCCGACGACGCAAAGCCGGCGCCGGAGGCGCGCATTATCGTGATCGGCGAGGGCAGCGTCAGTGCGGCGCCTGACCATGCGCGGATCACGAGCGGCGTCACCACGCGCGCCAAGACCGCGAAAGAAGCAAGCGACGCCAATGCGAAAGCAATGGCCGCGGTCCTGGCCGCGCTGCAATCCGCCGGCATCGAACAAAAAGATATCCAGACGTCGCGGTTTTCTGTTCAGCCGGTCTATACGTCGCCGGGACCGAATATGGAGCAAAGGCTGACCGGCTTCAGTGTGTCCAACCAGGTCAGCGTCACGATCCGTCAGATCGACAAGGTCGGCGACATCCTCGACCGCCTGGTGACGGCCGGTGCGACCGATGCCGGCAATGTCGAATTCCTGCACGCCGAACAGTCAAAGACGCTCGACCGGGCGCGCGAGGCGGCCATGGTGGATGCGCGGCGCAAGGCCGAGCTTTATGCGCATGCCGCGGGCCTGACGCTCGGCAGCGTCGCCTGGGTCACGGAGGATTCGTCGGCGCCGCTGTTTGCTCCCAAGGTCGCGATGCGCGCCGCCATGCCGGGCGGAGCGCCGATCGCGACCGGCGAAGACACGCTGCAGGTGCGGATCACGGTCGGCTACGAGATCGCGCATTAGAGCATGATCGGAACGCCGAAGTCGTTCGCCGGATCGATCTGCTCCATCAAGGGCGCGCGCCGGCTGGCTTGCGCGCCTTGATCAGGCGCCAGCGATGAAAGAACACGACCCGGCCGTGATCGATCGACAAACCGAAGCCGGCCGTGCGGCCCAATTCAGCGAGCGCGCGGATGACGGTGCGGATCGGCTCGACCCGGGCAGGATCGTCGACGATGGCGAGCCATTCTTCGAGCTCGCGGTCCATGTCCCAGGTCGCGTGTTCGAGGTTGCGAAAGCCGGCGCGGCCGACGCCGGCATCGAGCTCCGACGCCGGCAGCATCCGCACATGCGAGGGGTCGCGCAGGCGCTCGATCGCATTGTGCAATTTCGATTCGTCGCGGTCTTCCGAGGATACCGCGTCGACGATCACCGCGGCGCCGCCGGGCCGCAACACGCGGAACATCTCGTCGAGGGCGCGCTGCGGATTGGCAAAATGATGGATCGCGAGCCGCGTGACCACGCCGTCGAACTCCGCGTCCCGGAAAGGCAAGTTTTCGGCGTCGCCGGATCTGAACGCGACATTGCTCAACCCGGCTTTGGCGCAACGCGCCTTGGCCTTTTCCAGCATCGCTTCCGTGGCATCGAAAGCGACGACCGAACTTGCCTCCGGCGCGAGCGCCGCCGTGACGACGCCCGGTCCGCAGGCGACGTCGAGCAACTTGCCGCGGCGCGCATCGCCAAGCGCGGCGCCAAAGCGGCCAGGATCGTCAGCCTTCGCCGCCCAATGATCGAAGTTTTGCGCCTGGCGGGCGAACTCGTCGGCGACTCGTTTGAGATGATCCATGGGGCTTCCTTCCGCCTTCCCGCTCGGCAAGTTCTAGCCGCCGAAGCCGTGATCGATCAGGACGCTGATGGCGACGCCGGCCAGCGCTGCGGCAATGCCGATCGAAACCGTTTCCAGGACGGTGCGCAACGTGTCGCGCTTGGCGATGCGGGCGCGGCCGAGGCCGAGCCCGATCAGCAGCAGGAGCGTCACCACGCCCGAAACCACGCGGGCCTGAGGTATCGGCAGCAGTACGAACGGCACGATCGGGACGGCCGCGGCGGCAAAATCGGCAAGCAGCATCCATAGAGCCTGCTCCCAGGGATTCGACGATTCCCCCGGTGCAGCTTCAAGCGCGACATGGAGCGCGCACAAGGCCGCCGGATTGTCCCGCACCGCGCCGGCCAGCGCGGCCGTTTGTTCGATGGTCAGCCCGGCGGCGCCGAGGCGGCTCGGAAGCGCCGCGGCGATGGCGTCGCGTTGGGACGTCAGGTCGGACTGCGCCAACGCGCGTTTCGCCGCCAAGGCATCATTCGTCGTCTCGGCGTCGAGATAGACGCCGGCCATCATCGATACCGCGGCCGCCACGGCGCCGGACGCGCCGGCGATCACCACCGTCTGGGTGCTTGTCGTTGTCGCGGCGACGCCGAAGATCAATCCGAAGATGGATACCGTTCCATCTTCCATGCCGAACACGACGGTGCCGGCCGATTTGGTCAGCGAAGCGCGCAGCCGCTGTAACGTTGCAGCAAATGTCATCTGCGTTTCCTCGCGGCGGCGGCACGCCGCGCCCCGTATTCAAATGATGCCGGCGCGGTCAGCTACCAAAAATGCATTGTTGCGCGCAATGTTGGCATGAGACACTGCCTGCCGCCCAGCAGATAAGAAACGAAAAGCTGGGGAGCGGTAGGGAGCGCGACGTAGGGAGGGCAACATGAAGGCCGATCGGCACGGCTTCGAAGGGAGCGATCTCGCCGGCGCGGCGACGGCGCGGCCTGAAAACACAGCCGCCGGGCAGAAGGCGCTGCGCGAGAAATTGACCGCCAAGGCGGCGGCGCTGGTGCCGCTTCTGCGCGCCAAGGCGGCCGAGATCGAGCGCGACGGGCGCATTCCCGACGAGGTGCTCGCCGCCATCGATGCGGCGCAGCTTTTCCGGCTGCGCACGCCGACGCGGTTCGGCGGCTTCGAGGCCGACATTCGCACCTACATGGACGTGGTGACCGAGCTTGGTCGCGGCTGCGGCTCGACCTCGTGGGTCGCCTTTATTTCGATCGCGACCGTGTGGATCGCGGCGCTGTTTCCCGACGAGGCGCAACATGAAGTGTTCGCGGGCAATCCGGATGTGCGTTTCATGGGCGCGCTCGGCATGACCGCACGCGCCCGCGCCGCCGCTGGCGGCTATCGTCTTGATGGCAAATGGGCTTACGCCTCGAACTGCCTGCATGCGCATTGGGCCGTGCTTTCGGCACCGCTGCCGCGGGGCGATGCCGTGGCGCCGAGCATCCTGCTGGTGCCGATGCGCGATCTTGCGATCGAGGAGTCCTGGCACGTCGTCGGCATGCGCGGCACCGGCAGCCATACCGTGATCGCGAAGGACATTTTCGTGCCGGCGCATCGCGCGCTGCCGACGGAAATTCTCGCGCAGGGCCGATCGCCGCGCACGAACCGCGACGAATTCGTCTATCGCGAGTCGTTTGCGCCGACGGCGATCATCGCGGTCGCCGCACCGGTGCTTGGCATGGCGCAGGCGGCGCTGGATTTGACGCTCGAGCGCATCAACAAAAGCCCGAAAGCGATCGCCTACAGTTTCTATGACGATTTGCGCAAAGCGCCGAGCATGCAGCATGAGCTTGCCGAGGCGGCGACCTTGATCGAAACCGCGGTGCTGCATGTGCGCCGCTGGTGCGATGATATTGCTGAAGCGGCGCGCGCCGGCGAAGAACTTCCCTTCACCAAGCGCGCGCAGATGCGCATGGATCTCGGCTACGCCATGGCGCGCTGCCGCGAAGCGGTCGGGCTCTTGCTCAATGTGCAGGGCGCTTCCGCGTTCGCCGAGTCCAATCCGATCCAGCGGGTCTGGCGCGATCTGGAAATGGCCAGCCGTCACGGGCTGTTGGCCGGCGAAATTCCGCAGGAAATCTACGGCCGCGCGCTGGTCGGCAATTTCGAGCCGCTGTCGCCGATGGTCTGAGGCGGGTGCTTCGAAAGCGTCGCGTCAGGCGCTGCAACGCGCCGAAGCGCGCCGGCGTTGCGTGCGTCGCTATTCTTTCATCACGATGCGATACAGCCGGCATCTCCGATTTTCCCATTCGCCCATCGAATTTGTTAGGCGGCATATGATATTTGCGTACCCATGCATTGGAGCTCCCCGGAGGATTTCCGCAATGAAAACCGTCCTCGCGTCGTTTGCCTTCGTTGTCGCCGCCACGGCGGCGCAAGCGGAGCCTCACGCCTGTGCGGCCGATGCGATCGCCAAGGCGGATCAGCTCTTGCGCTTTCATGGCGAGGTCCAATCGGGCCAGCCTGCCGCGGTCGACCAGAACGTCAAAGTATTGCCGCCGGTCAAGGCGCTGAAAGGCAACGGCCGTTTTGATGTGCTCGAAGTCTGGGGCCACATCTACAAGGCCGATTACCGGATGCGGCTCATTTATGCGCAGATCAAAGGCTCATGCGCCCTGATGGGCCAGGAGATCCTGGAAGCCAGCGATCCTTATTAAGTCGTCTTTGCGGGCGAGGGATTGCGGCGCGGCCGTATGTCAATTGAATGCGGTTGGCGGAGCAAGCTGCGATGAGCGCTCAGAAGAACAATCCTATCGTCACGCTTGCGGCCGCCGCCGACGGGATCACGCGGCGCGATTTTCTCGACGGCGTTGCGATCGCCATTGGTGGCGCTGCGTCCGGCGCGCTTTCGCCCCGCTTTATCGCCACAGCGGTCGCGGAAGAAGCCGCGGCACAGGATGCGGCGGGTTATTATCCGCCAACGCTGACCGGGCTGCGCGGCAGCTATCCGGGAAGTTTCGAAACCGCACACGCGTTGCGCGATGCCGATTTTTGGCAACATGCGGGCGCGATCGCCGCGACCGGCGAAGACTATGATCTGGTCGTAGTCGGCGGCGGCATCAGCGGGCTCGCGGCGGGGCATTTTTATCGCGCCAGGCGGCCGGATGCCCGCATTCTCATTCTCGACAATCACGATGATGTCGGCGGCCATGCCAAGCGCAATGAATTCGCGCTCGCCGGCCGGCTCGCGCTCATGAATGGCGGAACCTACGCGATCGACAGTCCGCGGCCCTATAGCGCGATTGCCGACGGCCTTCTGCGCACGCTCGGCGTCGATCCTGTTGCTTTAACCAAAAAATGCGCCGACGAAAATTTCTATGCCGGGCACGGATTGGCGCGCGGCATTTTCTTCGACCGCGAGACGTTCGGCGCCGACAAGCTTGTGATGGCGCGCAAAGGCGCGGCGTGGCGCGATATTCTTGCCGGTGCGCCGTTGCCGGACAAGGCGCGCGACGACATCGTGCGCATCGAGGAGGGGAAGACCGACTATTTCCCCGGATTGTCGTCGGCGGAAAAGAAAGCGCGCCTGGCGCGCATGAGCTATCGCGATTTCTTGCGCGATGTCGTCAAGGCCGATCCGGCGGCGATTGCGGTCTACCAGGCGCGTTCGCATGGCGAGTGGGGCGTCGGGGCCGATGCGGTGTCCGCGCTCGATGTCTGGGCCTTCGACTTTCCGGGCTTTCGCGGGCTCAAGCTCGAGCCCGGTTCGGCGCCGCATATGGGTTACACCGCCGCCGGTTATGCCGATGGGGGCTCCTACACGTTTCATTTCCCCGACGGCAATGCCTCGCTCGTGCGGCTTCTGGTCCGCAATCTCATTCCTGAAAGTCTGCCGGGGACGAGCGCCGAAGATGTCGTCACCGCGAGGCTCGACTATGCGCGGCTCGATCGTGCGCAGGCGCCGATTCGCATCCGGCTCAGCACCACCGCCGTGCGTGTCCGCCATCTCGGCGATGCCGCTTCGGCAAACGACGTGGAGATCGTTTACGCGCGCGGTGGAACGCTTTCATCCGTGCGCGCGCGAGCGTGCGTGCTCGCCTGCTACAACATGATCATTCCCTATCTCTGCCCGGAATTGCCGCAGCGGCAAAAAGAGGCCCTGCACTATGCGTCGAAGATTCCGCTGATCTATGCCAGTGTCGCCTTGCGGAACTGGCAAGCCTTCAAGGCTTTGGGCGTCGCGCATGTCTATGCGCCGGGCTCGTATTTTTCTTCGCTCGCGCTCAACGAGGTGGTCGATATCGGCGGTTATGCGAGCGCTCGTTCGCCGGACGAGCCGGTGCTGATCCACCTCGTGCGGGTGCCGGTCGCACCCGGCTTGCCGGAGCGCGAGCAGCACCGCGTCGGCCGGCAAGACATTCTCGCAGACCAGCTTCGAGACCTTCGAACGCAATATTCGCGATCAGCTCGATCGCATGCTCGGCCCCGGCGGCTTCGACGCTAAGCGCGACATCACCGCCATCACGGTCAATCGCTGGCCGCACGGCTACGCCTACGAATACAATCCGCTGTTCGATCCGGACTGGCCGCCGGGCGAGGCTCCGCATGTCATCGGCCGCGCACGCTTCGGACGCATCACGATCGCCAATTCGGACGCCGGCGCCGCGGCCTATACCGACTCGGCGATCGATCAGGCCCATCGCGCCGTGCTGGAGCTGTTTTAGGCCCGCGCGATCCGTTGCGTCAGGCGCAATCTTTCGCCTTGCGGAAGCGTCGGAAAAGCGGGAGGCTTTTCGGCAAACGAGCAAAAGCCGTTTCTGAGGGGAGATGACGTGTTGGGGGCTGATCCAAGGATCGTGCGAGCGGATTTGCGATGACCGCGCCGACGCTCGCAGTGCCCTTCAATCCGCTCGCGCCCGAGCAGCGGGAAAATCCCTTCGACATTCTGGCCGCCGCCCGCCGCGAACAGCCGGTCTTTTATGTGCCGGCGCTCAAGCTCTGGGTTGTGACGCGCTACGACGATGTTCTGGCCGTGCTCAAGGATCACGAGACGTTTTCCTCGACGGGCGCGCTGAAATCGGACTCGACGCCGGTGCCCAAGGAAGTCGCTGCAATTCTCGCGGAAGGTTTTCGCGAGATGCCCTACATTATCGAAGTCGATCCACCGCAGCACGATCGTATCCGCGGCCTCGTGACCAAGGGTTTCACGCCGCGGCGGATCGCTTCGCTTGAGCCCGCCATCCGGCGCATCGTCGACGAATTGCTCGCGCCGTTGCCGCCCACGGGCGAAATCGACGTGATCGGCGCCTTCGCCTGGCCGTTGCCGCTGCGCGTGCTCGGAGAGTTGCTCGGCCTGCCGCGCGAGGACTTGGCGCAGCTGCATGTCTGGGGCAACGACTGGATTCTGGTGCAGCAAGAAGGCCCGCTGGAAAAGCGGCTCGCGCATGCGCGCGGCACTGTCGCCTTGCAGCATTATTTTCTCGATGCCGTCCGGCGGCGCGAGCGCGAGCCGACCGACGATCTGATCGGCGCGCTGGTTGCCGCCCGCAACCACATCGATCCGCCGCTGACCGACCTCGAAATCGCCGGCCTGCCGCTCGACCTGATGGTCGCCGGCCATGTCACGGTGACGCGCGCGATCGGCAGCGCGCTGAACCTTCTATTCTCGTGTCCGCATCTGCGCGACCACCTGCTCGACCCTGAACAGGCACCGCGCGCCATCGAGGAAATTCTGCGGCTCGAATCGCCGGCGCAGGGGTTGTTCCGCACCGCCATGCGTGACACCGAGATTGGCGGCATCGCCATTCCGGCCGGCGCCCGCATCATGGCGCATTTCGCCTCGGCCAATCGCGACGCGTGTGTGTTCGCGGAGGCTGACACGTTCGATCCCGATCGGCCCGACCTCGCGCGGCATATCGCCTTCGGCAAGGGCATCCATTTCTGCATCGGGGCGCCGCTGGCGCGGCTCGAGCTTGGCATCGCGCTGCCGGCGCTGCTCACGCGGCTGCGGGGGCTGCGCGCAGGCGGCGGAGCGCGCGTGCGCGAGCCGGCCTTCTTCGCGCGCGGCTTTGCCGAGCTGCATGTGGCCTGGGGTCGAGAGAAGTAGATGCAGATCGTGATCGTCACCGGCGCTGCCGGCGGCATCGGCCGCGTCTATGCCAAGGCGCTGGCCGAAGCCGGCTACGGCGTTGTCGCCGCCGATCTCAACGCGGCCGGCGAAGTGGCCGCCGAGATTGAAACGGCCGGCGGAACCGCGCTCGCCGCCAAGGTCGATGTCAGCGACCGCTTCTCGACCGAGGCGATGGCCGCGCAGGCGCTCGAACACTTCGGCCGCATCGACGGTTTGGTCAACAACGCCGCCTACTATACGGCGATCGTCAAAAAGGATTTCACCGAGCTGACGGACGAGGAATGGGACCGCTGCTTCGCGGTCAATGTGCGCGGCGCCTGGCTCTGCGCCCGCGCGGTGGCGCCGGCGATGAAGCGGCAGCGCGGCGGCAAGATTGTCAACGTGTCGTCGATGACGGTGCCGACCGCGCCGCCCGGTTTTGCGCACTACATTTCGTCCAAGGCGGCGATCATCGGGCTGACGCGCGCGCTGGCGCGCGAGCTCGGCGAATACGGTATCTGCGTCAATACGCTGACGCCGGACTACATCGCTTTCGATCGCGACTACGACAACCGCCAGCCTGACATGCGCACGATGCTGACTGCGCAGCGTTGCTTCCGCCGCGAGGCGCACGCCGACGATCTCCTAGGTACGCTGCTCTATCTGCTCGGACCGGGATCGGATTTCGTCACCGGCCAGGACATCTGGATCAACGGCGGCCGCGGGTTTAATTGAGGGCCGAAGGATTGAACTCGGTAGGACGGGCTGAGCACGAGCGAAACCCATCATCGGCGCATGGTTGTTTTGTATTGAAGCGTTTTCCGTCACCCTGAGGTGCGAGCGAAGCGAGCCTCGAAGGGCGACGGCCCGGGCCGCGCATCCTTCGAGGGCCGCTTCGCGGCCGCCTCAGGATGACGGGACCACGCGCAACAATTCAGCTTCAAGCAGTCATGGTCTAGAGCCGCGCCGAACGGTGGGTTTCGCTGCCGCTCAACCCACCCTACTTCAAATCAATCTTTCCCCAGCACCGAAACGTCGGTGGGATTGGTGAAGGCCGGGTGTGTCCAGCCGTTCTCGTCGTAGTCGGCCATGCACTGCTCGGCGAGCGCTTCCATCGCTTTGAGCGTGCCGTTGCCTTGCGCCTGCTGCAACTGGAACACCCGAATGAGCTCGTGGCTGCCGGAATAGTTCATTTCATAAAGCTCGTGCCGGGCGCCGAACTCGCTGCCGATCGCGTCCCACAGAAGCTTCATGATCTTGATGCGCTCCTTGTAGTCGATGCCGTTCGAGCCGCGCACGTAGCGCTGCAGATATTTGTCGATCTCGGGATTCTTGAAATCGAGCGCGTTGGACGGAAGATAGATCAGGCCAGACGCGACCACTTTCTCGATGATGTTGCGAATCGCCGGATAGGCCTCGGTCATGAACAGGCGATAGCTCGCCGAGCCTTGCGGATTGGGCAGCACCGCGCCATTCACCCACGGCACCGGGTTGCAGGCCATGGCATCGGTGAGCGACCAGAACAGATTGCGCCAGCCGATCACTTCGCCGATCTGCGCCTGCACGCCGCGGAACGTCTCGACCCCGGTCGCGCGCGCCGCCTTGTAGAGCAGGCCAGAGATGAAATCGAGCTTCACCGCAAGCCGGGTGCAGCCCTGCATGGTGAAGCCATTGAAGAAGCCGGACTTCGGATAAAAGTCTTTCAGCTTCTGCACGTCGCGATGGATGAGCACGTTCTCCCACGGGATGAAGGCGTTGTCGAAGACGAAGATCGAATCGTTTTCGTCGAAGCGCGAGGTCAGCGGATAATCGAAGGGCGAGCCGGTGGCGGCCGCCGCCATCTCGTACGACGGCCGACAGATCAGCTTGATGCCCGGCGTGTTCATCGGCGCGATGAACATCACCGCCATGCTCGGATCGGTGATTTCTGCGCTCATGTTCTGGCCGAGGAAGTTGTAGTGCGTCAGCGCCGAATTGGTCGCCACCACCTTGGCGCCCGAGACGTAGATGCCGGCGTCGGTCTCCTTCTGGACGGTGATGTAGACGTCCTTCACCTGCTCGACCGGCTTGTTGCGATCGATCGGCGGATTGACCAGGGCATGATTGAGGAACAGCACCGCCTCCTGGCCGCGCTTGTACCAAGCGCGGGCATTGTCGGCGAACTGGCCGTAGAAGTCGGCATTGGCGCCGAGCGTGTTGATGAAGGCAGCCTTATAGTCGGGGCTGCGGCCGAGCCAGCCATAGGTGATGCGCGCCCAAGCGGCGATGGCGTCGCGCTGCGCGATCACATCCTCGCGGCTGTGCGCGACCTTGAAGAATTTGTGGGTATAGCCGCCCGAACCGGTATCGGTCGGCGCGGTCAGCACGTCCTTGGTTTCCTTGGCGTGCAGCGCATCGTAGAGCAGCGCGACCGAAGCGGCTGAATTGCGAAAGGCCGGATGGGTGGTGACGTCTTTCACCCGCTCGCCGTAGATGTACACTTCGCGGCCGTCGCGCAGCGATTCCAGGAATTCCGCTCCGGTGAACGGGCGGTTCTTTCCGGCGATGATCGCTTCGGGATGCTCCGGCATTGCACGTACTCCATGACCAATAGGTAGGCGCCCGGAGGATGCGAACTGGCCGGCAGCCACCGTGCGTGCCGCAGGCATAATGCGTGAGCGGTCGATAGCCAACTCCGTTCGCTGCGGACGCCGGGCGTCGTGATCCGATCAATTGAATCGGATCACGGTCTGGGTTCTTCGTTTTGAGCATGATCTTATCCGAAAACCGGTTTCCACTTTTCGGGATCATGCTCTAGCGTGCGCGTCACGCGACCTGCTCGCGCCGGATCGCCCACACGGTCAGCGCGCCGACCAACAGGACCGCAAGCGGAATGCCGGGCAAGCCCGCCTTGGCAAAAGCCGCCGCGCCGCCAACGGCGCCGAGAATAAATCCAATGGTGATCGACAGAACCACCGAGAGCCGCGCCCGCACGGCGAGAAAATCGTGTACGTGAGCCTCATCCGGCTGGCGCGCCTGACGCCGCCAGGCGCGGATAAGCTCCGTCGTCTCGATGCCGAGCTGGGTCATGTTGCCGGTCATGACGTTGGTCTGCGGAATGCCGCGCATGAGGAGCCGCACGACAACGCTCTGGGCGCCCATTGCCATGGCGGCGAAGGCGCCGGCGACGATGCCATGCCAATCCTCGGGTCCGCTTACCGGCGGTCCGGCCAGCATGAGAAAGCAGAAGACCACGAGGAAGGCCGTCTCCAGCGCCAGCATCCATGGCAAAGCATCGTGGCCTTTGTCGCGGGCAAGCCCGATCAGCGCCGCGGTCGAAGCCGCCGCCAGCAAAAATGCGAAGATGGCGATCATCTTGCCGGCGAAGCCGATGTCGTAGACGACAAATTGCGCGCCGGCGGTGACGAAGCTTCCGGTCACCTGCGCCACGAATAACCCGAACAGGGCGAGAAAGGTGTAGCTGTCGACATAGCCGGCAGCGAAGCTCAATAATGCCGGCACCCATCGTGGAACGTCGTGCACCGGCGCTTGCGTCATCTGCCCCCTCCGCGCCCGCATGCGATGCGCCGACGGAAAATCGATTGGTGCTCCGACTTTTAGTCGAGCATGATCTTTTTTCGCAGCCTGCCTTGGACGTGTTCGGCAGACTTTCTCTGCATCATGCTCTAACCTGTGTGCGCCAAATTTGGAACGGCCCTATGCATCTTAGTCAATTTCATTATCTGCCGCTGACGCCGGGCTTTTTCTCGATTCTGGTCGCGCTGTTTGTCGGCCTGTTGGTGATCCTGGTCGTGATCGGCGCATTGCGGCACGCCTATCTGAGCTTGGGCGTGAGTCCCGGAACCGCCATGCTGCTGCTGCTCGGCTCGCTGATCGGCAGCTATTTCAACATACCGATCGCGGCGCTGCCGCCGGAGCAGGTCGAGTCCGACAAGGTGATCGAATTCTTCGGCATGGAATACACAGTGCCGATGGTCGAGAACCTGCCGGGCACGGTGATCGCGATCAATGTCGGCGGCGCGGTCATTCCGACCATCATGTCGATCTATCTGCTCACCAGCCGGCGCTTGTGGGTTTCGGGCGCCATCGCCACGGCCATCGTCGCGGTCGTGCTGCACTGGCTCGCCAATCCGGTGCCCGGAGTCGGCATCGCCGTGCCGATTTTCGTGCCGGCCCTGATCACTGCCGCGGTTTCGCTGCTGCTATCGCGCCGGGACGCGGCGCCGCTCGCGTATATTTCCGGCAGCATGGGTACGCTGATCGGCGCCGACCTCACCAACCTGGACAAGGTGGCCGGGCTCGGCGCACCGGTCGCTTCGATCGGCGGCGCCGGTACCTTTGACGGGATTTTCATCACCGGCATTCTTGCCGTTCTGCTGGCGGGTCTTTATCGGCCGAGCCCGCCGGTGGTGCAACCTTGGGCTTGATGCGGACAGCGGCCGTCGGCATCCTTCAAAAGCTGCGCCCGTGCGCGTGTCGAGCGATGACCTTGCATCCGTTTTTCGGAGCCAAATAAGGATCACACATTATGTTATGGTATGATTATCTCGCGCACTTTGTTGCCGGGGCTTTTTTGGCCAACGGCGTTCCGCATTTCGTGCAGGGCATTTGCGGCAACAAATTTCAGACCCCATTTGCACGGCCGCGCGGCATCGGCAAATCCTCGGCGCTGGTCAACGTGATCTGGGGCTGGTTCAACTTCATCATCGGCGGCGTGCTGCTGCGCCTTTCCTTCCCGCCGCTGCCGCCGCCTCCGGCGCTATCGCTCGCCACCATGCTGGGCGTGCTGGTCATGGCGATTCTCCTGTCGCGCCACTTCGGGCGGGTGCGCAACAGCGCCCCGCATCCATGAGGTATCGCATGCTGGTCCGGCGCGCGCGCATTGTCGCTTTCCTGATCTTCGGCCTGTCCGGCGGCGCCGACGCCAACCAGGAAGGCAAGGACATGAAGCTCGAGGACATGGGCTTTGTCATGCGCGCGGCGGATACGCCGGGGCAGATCGAGCGCTTACGGCAGTTGCCGCCGCGCACATTCGTCGCCCGCACCAAGGCCGGCCGCCGCTATTACCTCTATGCCGATCCCGATTATTGCAAATGCGTGTTCGTCGGCGACGAACTGGCGATGAAGAATTACCGGGACCTGGTGTCGCCGCCGCCGCAAGCGCCGATGTCGATCGGCCCCGGCAAGCCGTCCGTCGCCAGTGAGATGATCCAGGAGATGGATCCGGTGCTCGGCGGAACGATCTACGACGGTGACATTCTGGATTGGTGAGCTGACGTATCGCGTGAGCGAAAACGAGAAGCAAGCGTGAGAGACGACGAGCCAACGAGCACGAGCGATCCATCGTCGATCGCCGAATATCACGCGCATGTTTATTACGACCCGCAGGCGACGCGCGACCGCGCCGAACGGCTGCGCGCACGGGTGGCTGCGGAATTTCCGCTTGCCACGCTCGGGCGCTGGCATGACGAGCTGGTCGGCCCGCACACGCAATCGATGTATCAGATCGCGTTTCCGGCGAGCGAACTCGCTTCTTTTCTGCCGTGGCTCATGCTCAACCGCGACGGATTGAGCGTCCTGCTCCATCCCGAAACCGGCAATGACTATCGCGATCACAGCGCGCATGCGGCTTGGCTCGGCGCTGCGTTGCCGCTGCGGCTTGATGTGTTTTCGGCGCAACGCACGCCCGATTAGACGCGCGCGTTAGCCCAACGTGTGGAACCGGAACGGAGCGCCCGTCGTTTGCCGATGGGAGCTATCGGAGGAGGTATCCATGCGTAACACACTGCTGCTTCTCGGCCTGGCCGCCGGTCTTAGTCTTGGTTTTGGGCTCGCTTGCGCTTCGAGTGCGGGTGCGGTTCCGATCGCCGCAACGGCTATGAAAGAAGCGGCCGCCGCCACATCGCCGCTCGAGCCGGCGCAATATGCCGAGTACAGGACAAGGCGCGGCCACCTTGTGAAATGTTACCGCGAGTTCGTCGTCGGCCCTTACCGCTGCCACTGGTACCCGCTCTGACCTCGATCAAGTGAACAGAGCGGCGGCACGACGGCAAAAAGTCCGCCACAGAGATTTTCGCGGCGGACTTTGGCGATCGATCACGCTGTCGGGCGTGTTACGCGCTGTCCTCGACGTCGGTCTCGGGCCGGTCGTCGCCGCGCGCGAGTTCGCGGTGCCATTTGCCGCTCTCGTCCTCGTACTCGATGCCTTCGGTCTGTCCCGGCTGGCGCTGTTCGGCGGCCGCACGGCGCGCCGCTTCGAGTGCCTCGGCATGGCTGGGAAAGCTCTCGGAGAAGGCGCCGTTTACGGTATACGCCCAGCCATCTTCGTGGCGGACGACCTTGTATGTGATGTGAGCCATGTGCGTCCGTTCCGTCGTGTGCGCGCGATGGGAGAAGCGGAAGACAGTATAACCGATCCGATGATCGCGCGCGAGGTTCCGCGCTCTCGGCATGCCAGTGTTTGGCGGCGGACGTTAGACTAGAGCGCGATGGCTCTAAGTTGAATCGTCATCGCGCTCTAGATCTTTGGTGGAGCATGATCCCTCGGGTCAGGCCCGAGGGAATGCTTTTCGGAAAACCGGCGTCCACCCCGGATCAAGTCCGGGGCAGGCTTTTTCCGGATCATGCTCTAGGCGCCGGCGCTCTTGATCTCGTCTTCGGCTCCGCAGGTGGCGAGCAGTTCCATCGCCTGCGAGCCGTCGAGTTCCCTGATGCGCAGTTGTTCGTTGAGACGAACGAAGCCTTTGAGAATATCGGCGGCGCCAGTGAAATCGGCGAAGCCCATCGACCAATCACCGAATATGCGCTGGTCGAAGCCCGGTCCGCGATGCAGGACGTCGATGTCGCGGTGGCGCCGGTCGGACACGATGCTGGCGAAGATCTCGTTGATCGCGCGCTGTTCGCCTTCGAGTGCCTGCAGAAAGGTGCCGTCGTGAAAAACCAGCATGCCGCTGACGCCGAGCGCCTTGTTGCGCCTGCGGGCGCCGAGCAAGAGCTTTTTCAGGTCTGCGGTGGAAAAATCTTCCGAAGCGGTGCTGGTATAGACAATCTGATGCATGCGAGCCTCTTGAATTCCGGCGGCAAAGCGTGACCAGGACGCATTAACGAATTCTCAATGAAAAGCGCCAGTTTGCAGGCGCTTTTTGCTTTTATTTCAAGGTGATAGTTAAAGTGCAGCGATGGCCCCGTGGAACAGTTCGGGCCCTGCGCACCGGCGCGCTTGTGGTTGGGTGTGAGCGGCTTTGCCTAGAGCGGGATGAGTTATGGTTGGATCGGCATCACCCCGGATCAAGTCCGGGGCAGGCTTTTTCCGGATCATGCTCCAAGGCTTGATATCGGTCAAAGTGCAATGTCTCGCCGCGCGTTAGAGAAAACACGTCGGCTCATGCGGGAGGAGTCGTACCAAATGTCGATCGGCACCGCACTCAAGCTCTTTGTTCTCGCTGTGATCGTTTTTGCCGTGGCTTTCGGCCTGCGGCGGGCCTTCTTCTGGGACGTGACGCCGGTGTCCTGGGATCAGGAGCCGCAATCGCTGTGGGCGTTGGGCGCGGCATTTCTGCTGCGCACGCTCGAGAATATCGCGGCCGTCGTGGCCGGCCTCACCCTGATCGTCGCTGGCGCGCTTCGGCTGATCCGCTGGCGCGCCGCTTGAAGCGCAGTTACGCGCGATCGACGCGCGCGGCGTAACAGCCGGGCGAGGCAAAGTGAATGTGCAGATAGGCCGCTCGCGCGTCGGCGAACAACCGCTCGATTGCGGGTTCGAGTTCCTTGCCATCGACCAAGGCGTGGCCGATCATCATGGCGCCGGTATCGAAGGCGCGCACCGCAAGCATGCGCGCGCGAAGCTGGTCGGGGACCGTGTCGAACGCGTCGAAGGTCTTGTCGCCCGCGCGCAGGTAGATGGCAAAGCGCATCCGGTAGGGCGAATCCACAGCGTGATGCTCATAGTTGACCAGAATGAGCTCGTCGCCGGGATTTGAATCGGTGAGGCTGACGCGGCAGGGATAACCGGGATTCCGGTCATCGGCGATGCGCCGCACCGCGCCGGTCGCGGCAAGTTCCTCGTCGGACAATGAAAATAGCGGCGCGAATTGTTCGGCCGGCAAACCTCGGATGCGAAAGTGCATGTGATCCTCCTCTACGTGGAGGACAAATGCTCAGGCCGACCGACGAATCCCACCCGTTTCCTGCCTTCATGAGCGACGCTTGCCGGTGCAATCGCGTGCCTCGGTCCATTGACGCCAGAACGTAAGCGCGAATTCCATCGTGCCGAGCGCTTTCAGCTAGGGGCGCGGCGGTACGCCGCCGAGATTGATGATGTCGTATTTGTGGTTGAGCGCATCCATCAATGTTTCGTCGGCCATTTGCGCTTCGCTCAAGGTCGCAAGCTCGGCGAGAAACTGGTCGAAGCCGGCAGGCTGGAAGATCATCAAGCAGCGCGCCGTGCCGCCGGCCGGCAAATCGAGCGCGTGCGGCACGCCTGGCGGAATATGCACGCATGCGCCCGGCTCCGCCGCCATCCAATCGCCGTCAATATGGAAATTCACGACACCGTCGAGGATGTAAAATGTCTCGGCGTGCTGGCGATGCAGATGCAGACCAAGCGCAAATTCGCGCTTGAGATTGTCTTCCATCAGCGCATAGGCACCGCCGGTGTCGGCTGCGGCCACCTTGACGAAGGTGTGATCGCGGGTCCAGTCGTAGTTCGGTCCACCGCCCGGCGGAACGAAGCGATAGCGCTTCTCCGGCATGCACCCTCGTCGACATAAGCCGCAGTCATGATACCACGCTGCATGTGACAAACTCACATGAGGCAAGCTCGCGTGGCGCAAGGATACGCGAGGCAGGACTCAGATGCAGAAAGCGGCCGTCAGCGGCCACGACAGGCAAAATCACAGGGCGCCAGAGGCTTAGCCCGCCCGGCGCGTGCGTCCCACGGCCGTCTGCCAGTGCCTGGTCAATCGCGCGATCATTTCCCAGCGCGGCTGAGACTTCGCGTGCTTTCCATTGGCGAACATGGCCCCTTCCGGAGCGATCGGCAGCGCGGCGCCCACGGGAAGATCGTCCGGCATCGGTGCGATGTCGGCGGCGTGTATGATCGCCTCCGCGACCGGTTTGCGCCGCGGCTTCTTCTGCGTGCGCTTGATGGCTTTCCTTCCGACATTGCGCAGGAACGACTGCTCGTGCGCCAGGCTCAAGCGTTCGATCGCTGTGGACAAAGGCAGCCACTCGACGGCCTTGATGTCGTCCAAGGGCTCGCTGATCGAGGTGCCGACCGCCTGCATGCGCCAGAAATGGGCAATCTTCGGCCCGCTGCCGCCGACATAAGAGATCACGCCGAGAAATTCGTGCACGCGCACATCGGCGCCGGTTTCTTCCATGGCCTCACGCCTGGCGGCGGCGATCGGCTTCTCGTTCGCCTTGAGCTTGCCCTTGGGGAGAACCCAAGCGTTGTCCCGGCGACGCTGGACGATAGCGACCAGCGGCTTTCCGCCATGGCGAACCACAATGCCGCCGGCCGCCAAGACTGGCTGGCGCGTTGACTTTCCCATAGTCGCATTCATAACCGATTCGATGCCGTTCGCAGCAACCTCTGCTATAAATGTGCCATGTCCCGACGACCGATAGATTCGCGCACCGCAGCCGAGAAGGCGTTCAAGGCGGCAACGACCAAGCCCCCGCCCGAGTTGCCGCCCAAGGCGCAGGCGGCGCCCGGCGTCAAGGAGATGGTGTCGCTGCGCATTGACCGCGACGTGCTCGACTTCTTCCAAGAGGATGGGCCCGGCTGGCAGGAGCGCATCAACGCGGCGCTGCGCAAGGCGGCAGGCAAGTAGTCCACTGGCCGACACGCCGCTGACGGACTCTCCACTGGCGGATAGTGCGGATTCTCCGCGCGGGAGACTCTTATGTCATGCTTGATCGCCGCACGCTTTGTAACGCGCTGTGCGCAAATGAAGTGCAATCTGCGGCGCAATGCCCGTGCCGGTGCGCTGCGGGCAGGATCTTGCCGTCTAAGTCACTGGCCATGCGCCTAACGAAGGGAAACGCCGCCGATGCCAAATGCCGCGCCGAATTACCGATGGGATCATATTCATTTGCGCAGCCCCGATCCGGACGCGACGGCTGCTTGGTTCGAGCGCATCCTTGGGGCGCAGGTGATCCGTTCGACTGTGGAGGGCAAGCCGCGCATCGATCTGAAACTCGGCGGCGCCGATGTCTTCATCATGCCGGTCGCGCCCAGCGACAACGTCAATCCGCCACCGGTCACGCCCTACCAGGGGCTCGATCATTTCGGGCTGACGGTGAGCGGCATCGACGCGGTGGCCGCGGACCTCAAAGCCAAGGGCGTGGAATTCACCATGGAGCCGCGCACCATCCGGCCCGGCCTGCGCATCTGCTTCTTGCGCGGTCCGCAAGGTATCTCGATCGAGCTCTTGGAGCGGGACCAGAAATACGCGTGACGCAGCCGGTGTTGCCTCCCACGGGTTTCGCCGGCTCATGGCTGCACAGGAATAACGTTCGGCGGCGCGCCGTCCGCGCCCATGTAGACCGTGAGAATGCGCACCGGCTGCGGGCCGGCGTCGGCGCCGAAATGGGCTGCGTCCATCGCCTCCATGATAGCGTCACCTTGGTGATAGGTGCGCTTGCCGCGGTCGCCGTAATCGACGGTGATTTCGCCTTCAAGAATATAGCCGAACATCGGGACGCCGTGCTTGTGCAGAACGGTGCGCCCGCCCGGCGGCAGTGTGACGATGGCGGCGGTCACATGGGCCGGACCGTTCGTCGGGTAGTGCAACGTCTCGCCCAGGATGGTGGTGCCGGTCGACAAAAGCGGCGCCGTGGACGGAGCCGGCAGGGCATTTTCCTCCGCGCCAAGGCGGCCGGTTGACGCGAGAGCGATGCAGAGCAGAGCGGCGACGACGATGGCAATCCGATGACGCATGGTTTGCTCCTGACGTGGGCGATGTATCTGCGTAAGGCAGGTAGGATGGGTTGAGCGAATGCGAAACCCATCGTTCGAGAAGAAGACGGCTTTCGCGAGGGCTGGACCCATCGTGCGGACGCTGGAAGCAATACGCCACGCTAGGAAAATGCTCACTCCACAGTCGTCAGTTTCGCATCGGCTTTGACCTCGGCGCGGCGGCTGGCGCGGGTCATCACAAACGCGCCGAAGAAGACATTGCCGATCGACCATACCCCGGCGATCTCGGTCGCGTCCGCGTTCAATTCGCCCGCGTAGTTTACGGTATCGAAGCCGAAGCCGGGCGGATCGTAGGACTTGATGAATGAGACCGAGTAGCCGCTGCGGTGACCCGACAGAATGGCCAGGTGCGTCTTGCGCGGGCAATCGGATCTGATGCACGGCTCGTGCGTCGAGCCGCCGAGGTGATCGCCCGATTGAATGAGCGTCGCCGTGAACGGCACGGAGCCGACCAGGGTCTGTCGGTACATGCCGCTCCAGACGCCGGTCAGATCGTCGGCAGCGTTCTCGGATCCGCTCATGGCAACGTCAGCTCCGTACTGCCCCCTCAAAGGCCCCAAGCGAAATGCTCAGGTGAATTGAATTTCGAACTCACATGCGGCGAAATTCTGCTCCTGCAAAGCACCGTTGGGTCATAAGGTAATACAGCGAGCCTCCCGGGCCCCAGTCTTGGGTGTCTTCGCCGTTGCAATAATGGTCGACTTGCAGAAGTAACCGCGTAAACGTGAGTTGGCTTGCTGTCACTCAACCCTTTCAATGGATATAAAATTGGAAAGTGGCAGCGACCGATTAGTCGATGAATTTGTCGCCGCAGGGCTAGTGATTCGAAGCGCCGCGAATCTCCGCGTCACAAAACATGGCCGCGACATACTCCGGAATAAGACCGAAAAGACAATACTGGATTGTCCGAAATGGCTGACTGACCACCCATCCAACGATATCATCTACTGAAGGTGCTCAGCACCTTCCCAGAGAAGATTCAAGACGACGATACCCAGCGATCATTTTGGCTATCTGTCGCAATGATCAAGCATTTTTTAGGGTTAGATTGGGCGAACAAACACATGAGTCCGGAAACGAGTGATCCGGGATTTTTGCGGATAATTCCAGGACACGGCCCAGAAACACAGAGAAGCACTTTTAAGGTAGTCGATCTTGCTGAATTGCTGTGGAATCTGGAAGCTGTTCCCGGCTTCGATCTGTGCATTGAGAGACTCAGGCGCGCCGACATTGAATCAACCTATGCCGAGTTAGATCTCGGCAGAATGCTATACTGCGGGAACGTTGATTTTCGCTACGTAAAGCCGCAGCAAATCAAAGGGGCTGATTACGACATTGAAATCATCTTACCTGACTGGACGGTGTGTGCCGACGCAAAGTGCAAAATCGAAAGTACAAATTTTAGCATTGAGACCGTCCAGAATTCTCTTACGCATGCACGCAAACAGTTTCCCAAAGATCGGCCAAGCTTCATTTTCGTGAAAATACCGCCGCGATGGTTTGACGATCTGCCTGTTGCAGTTGCCCTTATGGATATTGCGCGCGATTTTTTCCGACAGACCGGAAGAATTGTTTCGATCAAATATTATATGTCGAACGTGGTGCATCGAAACGGGATGCTAACTCAAATTCATGGCTTCAAAGAACTATCCAATCCTCATAACCGTTTCGATCCGACCAGGAGTTGGGATATGTTTGCTGAACCCCCAAAGACAACCGACTGGAACGGAATGCCGAGGAAATGGAAACGATTGATCTTTTTCCCGAAGGATGGTCCCGAAGATGGACGATGACCAATACGACATCGAAGAAACAAAGCTACGTATGGAAAATATACTAAAGGCGGCTTTAAGTGGCCCTCCTACGCCGCTACCCACTTCATAGTTCGGCGGACCCGCGCCCGAAACATCACTCGTATTCCATAATCTTCCGCTGCCCATCACAGAGTACGAGCTGAGTGGTTTGGAATGAACGACGCACAATTCGCAGAGCTCGTGGCCTGGATCGCCGACGAGGGGCTGGCGGGCGAAGAGGAACCGGAACTGGTCAGCGGGTTCTGCACGCGCGCCGTGGCGTTCGGTTTGCCGCTGATGCGCGCCGCGGTGCTGATCGACACGTTGCATCCGCTCTACGAGGGGCATTTCTTCGGCTGGCAAGCGGACGGCAAGACCACGCTGCGCGAATACGGCTCCTCGCGCGAAGGCGAGGCGCAGGAGCGTTGGCTCAGAAGTCCATTCTATCGCCTGGTGGAAAGCGGCGAGCCGCTGCTGCGGCGCCGGATCAGTGCCGAAAGCCGGGCGGAATTTCCGTCCATCGCCGACCTTGCTCCCGACGCCACCGAATTTGTCGCGATGGTTCACCGTTTCAAGGCGCAAGGCATCATCGGCGAGATGGACTGCGTCTACTCGTCCTGGGCGACGGACCGTGCGGAGGGTTTTGGCGACGCCGACGTCGCAGACCTCGAGAGGCTTGTGCCGCTGTTGGCGCTGGCGGTGAAATCCGCTTCGCTCACCCGCATCGCGCGCACGCTGGTTGAAACTTATCTCGGGCGTGATCCCGGCCGGCGTGTGCTCGCCGGCGGCATCATGCGGGGCGTGGCCGATCGGATCGAGTCGGTGCTCTGGTTCAGCGACTTGAGCGGCTATACGCGCATCAGCGATACGTCGCCGCCGGAACAGGTGATTCCGCTGCTCAACGATTATGCCGATGCGATCATCTCGGCAATCCATGCGCACGGCGGCGATGTGCTCAAGCTGATCGGCGACGGCACACTTGCGATCTTCAACGCCGAGGATCGCGAACAAGCCTGCGGCTCAGCGCTCGCCGCGGCTGCGCAAGCGCGTACGAGCCTCGCCGAGCTGAACCGCCGGCGCGGCGCCGACGGTCTGCCGACCACCGACATGTATCTGGCGCTGCATTTGGGAGCGGTGTTTTACGGCAATATCGGCAGCAAGGAACGTCTCGACTTCACCGTGATCGGGCCGGCGGTCAACGAAGTAAGCCGCATCGCTGCGCTCTGCCGCTCGCTCGAGCAGCCGATTCTCCTCTCGCCGACTTTCGCTGCGGCGGCCGGCAAGGCGAAAGAGCGGCTGGTGTCGGTCGGGCGCTATGCTTTGCGCGGCGTCAGCCACGCCCAGGAATTATTCACGGTCGATCCGACTTGGCACGAGTTCCGGCACGAATGATGGGTTTCGCGGAGTTAATGATCGGGCCGGCCACTTCGGGCCGGACCCGTTGGCTCAACCCATCCTCCGAAACGGAGCGGCGCATGTTTCGCAGCAGAAGCCAAAGTACCGCGACGGCGACCACGCCCGGCAAGATGAAATAAAGATCGACGAAGCTCGCGATCAAATAAAGAATGTTACCGCCGACGCCGGGCGTGAGAACGGCACGCCCGAGGAGATAAGCGCCGGCGCCGATCACCACGAGCAGCGTGAGCAGCACACCAGCGGCAAAATCGATCGCCGCCGGCCGCCGCCACACCACCAGCGCCACGATCGCTGTCAGCAGAAGGACCATCAGCCCGAGCGGCAGCAACGCCTCGATCGGCTCGCGCACCTGCGCCACCGCCATGCTGGCCTGCTGCACGAGTCCGGCTGCCACGAGCGAGGCGACAAAGGCTGCTCCGATGCGAGCGGTGCGCGTCATGCTGATTGGACGATTGAGCGCCGCACTTCACTCATCCGGCTTCAGACGGCGGGCGTCATCGGCGCGCAGACCGGTGTGAAAGAATGGCTCACGGAAGTCGCCGCCGTGCGGGCAGATGCGCGGCAGCGGCGCGTCGCCGACATTGTCCGGGAATTCCTCGGAGAGGGTGAGCATCGCGCCGTCGCGGGTCATGAGCAGCGTGCTTGCGGTATTTTCGTCGACGTCGGTATTGTGCGCGGCCGGCGCGGCGCGCCTCTTGTCGGCAGCGTCCGACGTGCCGAAGTCGGCGGTGAAGTGGCACTGATATTTTGCCCAGCCGAAACTGTTGTTGCCGTAGGTCGCACGGTAGCGGCCGTTGTCGCCGGCCGCGACCAAAAACTCCGAATCGTGGTTCTTCCACAGTCCGGTGAAGGAGGCGGCGGGCGTGAGATTGCGCAAGAAGGCGATGCGCTCGCGCAATTGCGCCTCCAAAGCGGCCAAGGCATCATAGTCGCCGCCGCGGCGCAGCTGCGCCACCTGCGCGCGCAGCTCTTTGCCTTCCGGCCGGTCCTGCTTGCCCCACAGTTCAGCGTCGAAGCCGTCGTCGATGTCGGACAGAAATTTCCGCTGATCCTCGCGCAGCGCCTTCGCGGTCACAGGATCGAGACGCGCGATCGCTTCGCGCCATGCGGCAGCGAGCTCGCGGTCGGCGGCGGCGAGCTTGGCGTCGTTGCAGGTGGCAAGCTCGCGTGCGGTCTTTGCCGTGCGGCAATCGAACGACGGCTCGGCGGCGGCTGCCGGCGCCGCAAATGCCGGTGCGAGCAGCAATGTGAGCACAAGCGGCGAGGCGAGGCGCAGCATCATGACGATCTAGCCCGCAAGATCAACAGCCGCGCGATCTCACTTCTTCCCCGCATAGGCCCAGCATTCGAGCTCGACCTGCGCGCCGAGCGCCAATGCGCTGGCGCCGAAGGCGGAGCGTGCCGGCAGGCGGCCGGGCTTGAAATAGGTGAGATAAACTTTGTTGAAGTCTTCCCACTTGGCCATGTCGGCGAGCATCACCGTGCATTTGAACACGTCGTCGAAGGTCAGGCCGTTGGCCTTGAGCACGGCGCCGATATTCTCCATGGTCTGCCGGGTCTCGGCCTCGATACCGCCGTCAACCACCTTGCGCGTGCCCGGCTTGTGGCCGAGTGCGCCGGAGAGATAGAGGACGTCGCCGACCTGCACCGCCTGACTGAACGGCAATTTTGCCGCCGCGGCATCGGGTGACGTGTAGAAGCGCATGCTGACTTTCTCCTCTGGCGAACAACGCTCATTGAAGAACAAGCATTGCGGTCGAGAGCCCGCGTGCTTGCTCAGGCGCCGTTCTACGCTATCGCTGTTTCCTGCGCGGGTTAATTGCAGACAATTTTAGTCAAATCTGGCGCGAGGTTGAACTTGCAACTTAGGGCGGCTGCAATTTGAAGTAGATTATTATCGTAGGCAACCAGAGGTACACGCAGAGGTACTGGAGAGATACATGGGCGCGTCCGCGGCATCGGCACAGCCCATGGGGGCAAGCGGAGACCTACCATGTCGTTGCCAACACACGACGAAAGACGTCAGACGCAACGTCATCGCCTTGGGCGATTGGCGAGCATGATCCCGACCGACGGTGGTCCGCCGCGCTTCTGTCTCGTCACCGACTTCTCGGAAGGGGGCGTGCGGGTCAACGCCAACGGCCTCAAAATTCCGGACGAATTCGTTCTGCAATTTTCCAGCGAAGGTTGCTTCAAGGATGGGACCTACAAAGTGGTCTGGCGCAACGATCCGATCGTCGGCGCCAAGTTCGTCAGACGTCTCTCGCTGACATAAAGCCCAAGGAGCACGAAAACTTCAGCCGGCGGCCGCGGCGGGGCAAAGCCGCGCGGCCGCAGCGCAAAGATTGCGATTGGCGTGAGTGAATTGCCGTGAGTGGAATTGGAGTAAGTGGAAATGAACCAACTTGCTGCAATATGCGACTCGCCCGAAAACGCGCGGCGCGTGCACTGGCAACTCGAGGGGTTGTTCGATATCCAATGCCTGTCGCCGGATGAGCTCGGCGCAGCGCAGCCGCCAGGCCGTTACACGATCGTTGCCGTCAATCTCGACGATCTCGAGCGCGTCCGCGGCGTCAGGCACTGGCTGACGCAGAAGCCGAAAGGCGCGAAGGTCATTTTCGTCACCGATCAGGGTTCCCGGCTTGATCGGGTGCGTGCGCGTGCCGTCGGCGCAACGGATTTTGTGCAGCCGCCGGTCAATGCCTCGGCGCTCTTGACCAAGCTCTACGGCGACTTCCGGTGCGTGCGCGGCAAGCCGAAATTTTGCGACGAAGCGTCACCCGGGATCGTGGTTGCGCTCGAATCCGTGCAAGCGGCGTTTGCCCTGGCATGGCTTGGGGCGCCGTTCGACCAAACTGCGATGAATGGAGCGGCCGAGGCCATCACCGACCAAGTGGAGGAGCAAGGCCTGGCGTCATGGATCGAAACGGTACGCAGGCATCGCAGCCACACCTACCGGCACTCGTTGCTGGTGACCGGTTTGGCCGTCGGTTTCGGGCTGCAACTCGGATTTTCCCGCACCGACACAATGCGACTTTCATTCGCCGGCATCATGCACGACATCGGCAAAGCCAAAATTCCCGCCTCGATCTTGGAGAAGCCGGGCGCGCTCGATGCGGCCGAAATGGACGTGATCAAACAACACCCGATGTTCGGATGGCAGGCGCTGCGGAATGTCTCCGGAATCCCTGCCGAAATCATGGACGCCGTGCTGCATCATCACGAGTTTCTGGATGGAACGGGCTATCCGCACGGGCTTGCGGGGCGCGCGATATCCGACTTTGTCCGCCTTCTCACAATCGTCGATATCTTCGCGGCCCTGATCGAGGGGCGCTGCTACAAATCTGCGTCGAGTTGCGATGCCGCCTATCAGGTGCTGCTGGATATGGGCGCGCGACTCGACTCGCGTCTGGTCGGGGAATTTCGCGCCGTCTTGCCGTCGCTGGCGGGCCTCCGATAGCGTGCAATCACGGCCTGCGCGCCGGCTCCATCCGGATCCGGGCGCCTATTTCTTCTGCAGCGTGTCGCGCTGCTTGATCAGCTTTTCCAGCTCTTCGGTCTGCTGTGCGATGCGATCGGCGTTGCGGTCTTCATCCTCGGCGCCCGAGAACGCGGCCGCTTGCTCGATCAATTGCCGGATATTGTCGCGCGCGATCGCGATGCGCCGGTCGAGTTCCGCAAGCGAAAGGGAAGGGCCGTCGTTCATGGTCGATTCCTCGAAATCTTGGCTCGCGACTATAGCCGGACGCAGGCCCAAACGATACCGCCGCGGCGCCGCAGCGGGGCGGGGTCCGGACGCGGACCCGCGGTGGCAAACGCTCCGTAAACAACGCGCGATCAGGGCGCGCTGAAATGTCGGACTGGGGCGTGGCGCACCACTATGCGGTGTCGTTTAAGGGTTCTTCACTCTGATCGGGTATCCAAATAGGCGGGCGATTGCGCGTGGATCGGCAAATCGCCGGAGCGGAAGCCGGAGTCCGCCCGGCTTCGCTGCAATCGTTTCGAACGGCACCGCTTATCGCGATCGACTGCAATGCGAGAGCAAAGAAGGTACCATCGCGTTCGGCCGAACGGGCCCGCCAGGGCCGGATCGATATTTGTCGATCTGAAGAAGCCCGTGATCGGCTGCAATGTGGTCGACATCAGCGCCGGCGGCGCGTGCATCGAAGTGCATGGCACCGAGGCCATTCCGGCGCGGTTCATCCTCCATCATGGCGGCGTCAAGAAATCCTGCCGGATCGTCTGGCAGAAGGGCCGGCGTATCGGCGTTTCGTTCTGACAAAGCCTGCATCTTGCATGATCGCGATTTGCGCGGAGTGACAGGTAGCCCGCATGAGCGTAGCGACATGCGGGACGGTGTGCCGGAAGGTTTGCGCCCCCGGATATCGCTCCCGCTCATCCGGGCTACGTTTGCCTCCGGGTCACGACTTGATGGATGGCGGTGCAATGACGCACCAGATTCGGCTGTGACACGACGAACTGCTTGAGCGGCGTGTCGATGTCGTAGAAGAAAATATTGGCGATGAAGCCATAGATGCCGGCATCGACGCTGGTTGGCGCCGGCCCATGCACATAGCCGCTGGCTGGAATGAGGTCGGCCAGCACTTTGAGATCGGCGAGGCCGCGCGCGTAAGCGGCATCAGGCGCAAAGCGGCCGATGCCCTGGAAGTGATAGCGCTGAAAATTGAACTCGCGCGCCTTGAGCAGGCCTTCCTCCGTGAGGCTCGGATGCTCGCGCATCAGCGCGTCGCGGAACAACGGCCAGTAACGCTCATCCTTCCAGCGCGAATAGGACATCACCCAATAGAGATCATCGAGCATGCGGGTGATAAGCAGGCTCAAGTCGCGCTCGCGGGCGCTCAGCGCCGCATCGATGGTGAGCGCATATTTGCCGATGAGATGGGCGACGATGGTTTCGCTGTCGCCGATCGTCTCGCCGTCATCGACGACGTAGGGAAGCTGCCCGCGCGGCGCCTTCGACGCATCGAAAATATGCTCGTGCACGAACGGCAGGCCGGCTGCATAATCCGGAACAGTGGAAGCCGGTTTTCCGAATTCATCACGCATCGCTGAAACCAGCCGCAGGAAGGCGAAGACCTTCAGCCCGTAGCCGTTATTGTCGGCGACGCCGAACAGTGTGGGGTAGGAGTAGAGCGTGATCATGCTGGTTCCCGGATGGTGCCCGGATTGTGGTCCGGCGGTTGGCCGCGCCTCATGGCAAGGCAGCAAGATCGGCTTGATGCCTCAGAAATAAGCGGCATAGCGATTCCGATGCCTCAGCGAGAATGCCGATACGAAAATTCGAAGAATTGAGCCACTCTGTGGCGACACTATTTGAAAGAGTGGGCCGCGGTCGACTATGATGCGTGCGCCTTTCTGTCTTTGAGCTTTCTGTCTTTGATCCTTCGTCCCTGAGCCTTTCGAAGATAAAGGATCGCCTGCGATGGATGAGCACTCCCATACCGAACCGCCTTCAGAGCCGACGCTGCGCATCAAGGCGCTGGAATCTCTCCTCGTCGAAAAGGGCTTGGTCGATCCGGGCGCCGTCGACGAGATTATCGAATTGTTCGAGAAACGTATCGGTCCGCGCAACGGCGCCAAAGTGGTGGCGCACGCCTGGGCCGATCCGGCCTACAAAAAGCGCCTCCTGGAAGACGGCAGCAAGGCGATCGCCGAGCTGGGCTTCACCGGCCTCCAGGGCGAAGACATGGTCGTGCTGGAGAATACGCCGGCGGTTCACAACGTCGTCGTGTGCACGCTGTGCTCGTGTTATCCGTGGCCGACCATGGGCCTGCCGCCCAACTGGTACAAGGCGGCGCCCTACCGCGCCCGCGTCGTCATCGAGCCGCGCAAGGTGCTCGCCGAGTTCGGCGTCGACGTGGCGCCGGACGTTGAAGTCCGCGTTTGGGACTCTAACGCCGAGATCCGCTACATGGTGCTGCCGATGCGGCCGGCCGGCACCGACGGCTGGAGCGAAGAAAAGCTCGCCGGTCTGGTCACGCGCGATGCCATGATCGGCACCGACATCCCCAAGGTCAAAGCTTGAGAACGGCCGGAGGACAGCGATGAACGGGATCCACGATTTGGGCGGGATGCAGGGCTTCGGGAAGATCGAGCGCGAAGAGAACGAGCCGGTCTTCCACGCGGATTGGGAGCGGCACATTTTTGCGCTGCTCAATCTGACCATTGCGGCCGGACAGTACCACGTCGACGAAATCCGCCATTCGATCGAGCGGATGGCGCCGGCCGAATACCTGATGACGCCATATTACGTGCATTGGCTCCATGCGGCGGAAGACCTCCTCGACAAGAAGGGGGTCGTGACCCATGCGGAGCTTGAGCAGCGCATGGCCGAGCTCGCCAAAAAGGGAGGCAAGTGATGCCCGCCTTGCCGAAGGACATGGTCGAGATCGCGATCAAGACCGGGGCCTCCGCGCGCGCCCAGGTGACGACGGCGCCGCGCTTCAAGGCGGGCGACAAGGTCGTTGCCCGCAACATCAACCCGCCGACCCACACGCGGCTGCCGCGCTACATCCGCGGCAAGCATGGCGTGGTGCAGCACAATCACGGCGGCTTCGCCTTCGCCGACACCCGCGCGCACGGGCTCGGCGACCAGCCGCATCACGTTTACAGCGTGCGTTTCGAGGCGCGCGAATTATGGGGCGACGACGCCGCGCCGCGCGACGCGGTCTATATCGATTTGTGGGAGCCCTATATCGAACCGGCGGCGTGAGCCATGACCGAGGCTCCTTCAGTGCCGTCCAATTCTATCTCTCCGGACGCGCTGCTCCGCGAAATCGATGGCCCGGCCTTCGCGGAGCCGTGGATGGCGCAAGCCTTCGCCTGCGCTGTCCACTTAAGCCGCCAGGGACTTTTCACCTGGAACGAATGGGTGGACCTATTCAGTGCCGAGATAAAGGCGCATCCGCAACAGCCCGGCGAGGCGGCCAACGCCGCCTACTACCGCCAATGGCTGGCGGCGCTCGAGACCATCGTCGGGCAAAAGGGCGCAGCGTCGCAAGCCGAAATCAGCGAGCGCCAGGAAACCTGGCGCAAGGCCTATCTCAACACGCCGCACGGTCAGCCGGTGGAGCTGCATCACGCCGCTGCGCCGCCTTCGGCCGCGGCGCATCATCATCATAACCACGACCACCACCAGCACGGCGCGCCGGAGCCGGTCAGCGTCAGTCCGGCGCGGCGGTAGCCGTTATCCTCCCGACAGAGCACGGACAAAATTCGCTTGCGTCGGATGGGTTGAGCGAACGCGAAACCCATCGCGCGGCTGTGATGGGTTTCGCAAGTGCTCAATCCATCCTACGGCCACACTTGTTAGCGCGCGCCGCCGTCGTTGAATTGGCGCTCGAGGATTTCGCCGAGCGTCGCATAGAAGAAGCCGTTGAGGCGGCCGACCGGATCGAGCTTGCGCATGTCGATATAGCCGCCGGTCATCACCGCCGGATCGACATGGATATAGACCACCTCGCCGATCAGCAGCGCCTGGCGCTTGGGCCCGAGCTCGAGCACGCGTTCGAGCTTGCATTCGAAATGGATCGGCGCCTCCTGCACGCGCGGCGCTTTCACCCGCACGCCCGGAATCGGCGTTAAGCCGGTCTCGGCGAATTCGGAATCGTCTTCGGGAAAGCCGTTGGCCGAGTTCGACCATCTCCTTCCACACCGGCCGCGTCACTACGTTGAAGCAGAATTCGCCCGTGGTGCGCGCATTCTTGAGCGTGTGCTTCTCGCTGCCGTCCGGCTTGCGCATGATGGTGAGCGAGATCATCGGCGGCTCGACGCACACCACGGTGAAAAACGAAAACGGCGCCAGGTTCGACGCACCGTCGGCGCTCACCGTCGACGCCCAGCCGATCGGGCGCGGCACCACCGAGCCGATGAGCAGGCGATAGACCGCGCGCGGGTCCATCGTGGCGGGATCGAATTGCAGTTGCTCGGACATTCGATGCGGGCCCTTTGGAGCGTGGGCTTGTGACTGCGAGCGAGGGCGTCACGCGCTTTGTAGGATGGGTTGAGCGAAAGCGAAACCCATCAATCCGCGTCGCAGGTCGGTGATGGGTTTCGCAAGGGCTCAACCCATCCTACGAGCTACGTTCCGTTGGCCGGAAAACGCGTCGCGATCTCCGCAAGCGCCGGACGCAGGCGATCTTCGGGTGGGCCGGGCGGCCGGCCGATGTGGATGAAGCCCGCGATGCGCTCGTGCGGCAGGAGCCCGAGCGCATCGAGCACGGTGCGGTCATAGGCGTACCATTCCGTGATCCAGTTGGCGCCGTAGCCGAGCACGTGCGCGGCGGTGACGAGATTCATGGCGGCGGCGCCGGCCGACAGCACCTGCTCCCATTCGGGAATCTTCACATGCGGCGCCGCGCGGCTGACTACGGCGATCACGAGCGGCGCGCGCATGAGCCGTTCGCGCTCGGCCGCGATGTGCTCCGGCTTGGCGTCCGGATATTTGGCGCGGAAGGCTGCGGCGATGGCTTCGCCCGCGCCGCGCCGCGCCTCGCCCTCGAACACGATGAAGCGCCACGGCGCGAGCTTGCCGTGATCCGGCACCCGCGCGGCGACGGTGAGCAAGGTGTCGATCTCCGCCGGCGACGGGCCGGGACCGGACAGCTCGACCGCCTTGAACGAGCGCCGTGTTTTCAGAAGTTCGAGGGCATCAGGCATGTGGGGGACTCCGAAGGCTGGAGCGGGATGAGTTATGGTTCGATCGGTATCCCGCTCTAGCTTTTTTGTTTGAGCATGATCCCCCGGGTCAAGCCCGAGGGAATGCTTTTCGGAAAACCGGATTCCACCCCGGATCAAGTCCGGGGCAGGCTTTCTCCGGATCATGCTCAAGGCGCGGTCCTAGCACAGGCGGCAGCCGATAGACGACTGGTTCGCCGTTGCAAGACGGGTCCGGCCGAGAAAGCCGAGCGGCAGGATCAGCCTAATGGCAACCGGGAATGCATTTGAGATATTCCGCGTTGACGCGATTGACGCAGGCGCTCTGCTGCATCAAATCGCCGGACCGGGTGCAGGAGTCCGAATTGCGCTTCTGATTGGCGAGGCAGGTGGCGCAACTCATTCCGGCGGGCGCCGGCGAGCGGCATTTCCACGTGCCGGCCGCGTTGACGCACGTTTGCCCATCGTTGCAAAAAAACGTTCGAACATTCCTGCCTTCCTGCCTGGTCTCACAGACGACCCTCGCCTTGGAGAACAGTTCGGCCGCGGGAAGCCCGTGCAACCTTGCAGGCGGCGCGACCGCGCCGGCCGATGAGACCAAAGAGAATACTGCAAACAGTCCGGCGGCCACGAAGGCCGCACGCCTTCCCCATGCACGTCTTGTCCATGCTGGCATTTCCGTCCCCCCACACCTCAAGCCCGGCGGAAAATCTGCTGCGACATCCATATCGGGCGGCCGGGTTTGTCCCAGCCATCGACGTCTTGTTGTTACGCTCAGCATAAAGACGTGCGCGTCCGGCACAAGAGACTATTTCAAAACCGCCACCGAGGGCCGAACCCGGCTGCCGGGCATGACGAATGAGGGCCCATCGTCTTGAGGTGTGCGCTGCCCGGTCACAAGTGCGTCAAAAAGCGAGGGGGCAGTTCATCGCGGCCCCAGATTGCGAACGGAGAACACGTCCTCGGGAATCGCGACATTTTGCTGCCAGCTCTTGCGAACCAAGCGCGTCCAATTGCCCTTGACGTTGTCGACCATCTTGATTTCGCCCGGCGTGCAGGCAGCGCCCGCGCAGCTATAGTTCGAACGGGTTTCGGTCTTGATATTGGCGCCCTCGGCGTTGAAGTATTTGAGTTGAAGCGGGATCATGCGGTCCTTGGCGACCGTCATCTCGATCTTGGCGTAAGCTGCGTTCGGCACGTCTTTGGCCGTGAGTACGAGCACATATTGAGCCGGAGTTTGCGCGGCAATCTGGCCGGCATACTGCACACCATATGATGTGGTCGCGAGATCGTCCTGGCTGAAGGCGAGCCCGAAGAAACCTTGATCGTGGGTATGGCTGGCAATACGCCGCACCTTCCCGAACGCAGGCAGATAGACATACATCTGCGTCGGCGAGAGGATGAGCACCTTGGTGCCCTGCATGTCGGGCGGCGCGGTGAACTCGTACAGCTTGCTTGCGCCGTTCGTTTGCAGCTTCACCGCTAGAACGCGCAACGGCTTGTCCGGCTCCTGATTGTCGACCTGATAATCGAACACGAGCGTCACGGCCCGATTTACGGCCGCATCCATGGCGGCAACAGCGGCATCTCCGGCGGAGTCGGCCCATGCCGCGGTCGAAAGACACAAGGCCGTCAGCGTTGCCGCGACGAACCGAAATGGCGGCGGGGCGACCATCGCGTGTCTCCTTCGATAAGGGCTCAGCCAATCTTATCAGCTACGGCTATCCCCGCTCAATCGAGCTTCTGATAAGTGTCGTCGAGATCGTCCTGCACGACGGTCGCCTTGCCCTGGGCGCCGAGCAACAGGTCGGTGTCCGGCGTCATGGTCTCGTAGCGCCAGCCGGCCGGCAGCTTGAGCCGGCTCGCCAGCGCCGGCAGGTCGTCGTAGGATGAGCGACTTGTCGATGATCTGCGCGTAGGACTGCATGGCGTAACGCACGCCGTCCGGCCGCACCAGCAGGAACACCGGCTTGCCGGCCCTGAACACATAGCGGGTCTCGCGCTCGATCGTGCGCTCGCGATAGGGCTTGGCGCGCAGCCCCGAAAGATCGACCTTGATGGTCGCCCGCGCGGTCAGCGCCAAGCCCTCGGCGTCGACAGTCTTGCCGGCGGCGGTGTCGCCCGCGGCCGCGATCGCATCCATGACGAAATGGCGCGGGCCGTTGAGCACCACCTTGAGCGCGCCGAAGCGCTTCTTCATCGCCGCCTCGGTGATCTTGTCCCAGATGTCCGGCGGGCAATCGTTGAGGCCAAGCGTGTTGTAGACGGTGGCGATAAGATGAACGCCGTGCCGCACCACCGGGATGAGCTCGCAATAGCGCGCGTCGCGCACCCCATCGATCATGTGCCGCGCCTTGTCGGGCGTCTGCGCGCCGGCGGTAGAAAGAGCGGCGATGGTCAAGCAGCCGGCCGAGCAATGGCAAGGGCGAGGTGGCGCACCGCGCCGATCCGAATTGTCTTGCTGATCATGCCGGCGCCCCCCGGCGGTTTCGGCTCCGCGGGCCCGAACTTTGTAGGATGGGTTGAGCGAAGCGAAACCCATCGGCAGCGGCGAGGATGATCGATGGGTTTCGCAAAGGCTCAACCCATCCTACGGGCTGAGTAACCCGCATGAGCGCAGCGATATGCGGGATCGGGCCGAAAGGTTGAACCCCGGATGTCTACGCTCATCCGGCTACGCTCGCTACAATCATTAGTTGCGCATTGTCGCTAGACAAACTATTATCGCTTCGGGGCTCCTTGAGTTGTTGAGGCGTGCCGTGAGCAGGCCGAATTGGATAGCATTGCTAATCGCAGCCGTTTTGTTGCTGCTCATAGTCTACTTTTTCGGCGGTACAATTGGGTCTTGGCTTTGGTCGATCCTAAAAACAATCGGCAGCATATTGGCCCTAATTGCGACCGAACTTTTCAGCCTTTTAGTATCGGCCTTACACCTTGCGCTGATCCCGCTAAGTTACGTCGTCGCCGCGGTGCTTGTTATAGCAACCGGTATCTTGGGAATTGGCGCCGTGGTGACGTTGACAATCGCGCTGGCGCGGCACATTGGCGGAAATCTGGCGGCTCTCAGCAAACAGATACGGGAGCTGCACGTCGAGTTTCGTCTGGAATCAAAACGGACAGCGAGAGACGCCGCATTTCTTGCCTTGATAGGCACTCTATGCGCCGTAATCGCCTATATGGGCACTGAAGAATTTTTAAAGCAAATTTCGACCGTGCGATTCCTGGCCATTTGCGGGATGGGCCTCGTTGTAGCAAAGTTGTTATTCTTCTTCCCCTCGCGTGTCGCCAAGGGGGTCGGAATGCTTTTGACACTCTTCTTGCTGGTTGGAACTGCTACCTTTGTGCTCGTTCGCTACGAATTCGTACGTGACCCAGCGAAGGGTCTCGCAAATCTGAGCAACGTCTTTTTAGATCCGGAAAACGAGTTAAAGATACTACTTGTAGGCATTGTTGCTATCTTGTCGTTATTTGCTGTGCTGTACCCCTTTAGAATATCCGAATGGCGCGGTCTCTTGGCGACACCGGAGCGCCTTCCCAGCGTGGACACCTCGCCCCACGCCGATGTGCGTGTGGCGCGCATGTAAGCAGCGCTGAGCGAATCGCTGAAGCCAAGCAAGAAATAGTCCCGGATTGAGCAGCAGCGAAATTCGGAATCCAATGTGTGGCCTCGGGTTTCGCGTCGCTCAACCCAGACAACGCTCGCTGGTGGCCCGCATGAGCGCAGCGACATAGGGGATTGCGCCCGAACGTTCCCGAGCCCCGGATGTCGCTTCGCTCATCCGGGCTGTGCTTGCTCAACGCAGCTTGTGCTTGCCGGACAGCCTGTACTGAATTGCGCTATCTTTTGGCTTGCACGCAATAGTTGTTATATTAAATTATGGCAAGCGAGCAGCGTGTTCTCATCACGCTCAATGCCTCGCCTCTCGACTAGGGTAACTGTAAAGGAGTTAGATCTTGTTTCAAATACTCCAACGCTGCGCGGAGTTTTTGAAAGCCCAAAATCATTGGGTCGGCGTCGCTGGCATACTGCTTGGCGCTGCTCTCTCGGCTTATTTCTATTTCGCATCGAAGCCAGCGGGAGAAATTTCATTGAAATTCAAGACAGTGAAAATTGCACATGCGATTCCAGATATCAAAATTCTTGATGCCGAGAACAATCCCATTAGCTCGGACGTTTTTGCGCTTGAAATCGTTGTTTGGAATTCTGGCGATCTCCCCCTTGGGGAGAAGTCGGATCGATTGAGGCGCTCAATCATCTTGGTACTTGATAAAGGCACTAGAATTTTAGCAGCCCAAGTTCAAGAAACGGCAAACGCTACGCTGAGTGAACTAAATACTCACCTCACTGTTGAGAACGAAAGCTTGCGAGTTGAGTGGCAAGAGTTCGATCCCGGAGATGCATTGAAGCTTTCCGTGATCTACAGCTCTAAAAATCAATCAAACATAGACTACAGGGGCCGGTTTATTGGAACTAAGATGTTTATTTTATCCGATCGTAAGGAGGTTCACCCAGAGCAGGCCGGCCTCCTCTCCAGTATGTCATCGAATTTCGCCTTTGATTGGGAGAACAACAAGCTACGAGCTATCGCCGGAGTATTAGGCCCGGTCGCATTTGTCATCGCGTTCATCTTGATGCCTCTTGGTTTCAGGGCAAAGCACACTCGTTATGAAATGGCGGCGGCTTCAATTCTTGCTGCCGCCGTCCTGATGTCATTTTTCGCAAACTACTGGTCGACGCCATCCCCACCACTATGAGAGGATAGCGCCACGGAAGCCGTAGGGCGGATTAGCGAAGCGTAATCCGCCATCTGCGGCGCGGTGGGTTACGCCTTCGGCTAACCCACCCTACAAATCACAACGCCTTATTACTCTCCTTCACTTTGTCCGCATCGACATAGACGTTGGCGCCGAGGTCCAAGAACTTCTTCGACATCTGCGCCATGCCTTCTTCCGCTGTGAGCCAGCCGCTGTTGGCATCGACTCCCGCAACTGCGCGCTTTGCCGGATCGTTCAACGTCGCCGCATAGTCGCGCACGTCCTGGGTGATCTTCATCGAGCAGAATTTCGGGCCGCACATGGAGCAGAAGTGCGCCACCTTGTGGGCTTCCTTGGGCAGCGTCTCGTCGTGATATTCGCGCGCGGTGTCGGGATCGAGCGAGAGGTTGAACTGGTCGAGCCAGCGGAATTCGAAGCGCGCGCGTGAGAGCGCGTCGTCGCGGATCTGCGCGGCCGGATGGCCCTTGGCGAGATCGGCGGCGTGCGCCGCGATCTTGTAGGCGATGACGCCGTCTTTGACGTCGTTGCGATCAGGCAGCCCGAGATGCTCCTTGGGCGTGACGTAGCAGAGCATGGCGGTGCCGAACCAGCCGATCATGGCGGCGCCGATGGCGCGACGTGATGTGGTCGTAGGCCGGCGCGATGTCGGTGACGAGCGGGCCCGAGGTATAGAACGGCGCCTCGCCGCATTCCTTGAGCTGCTTGTCGACATTGATCTTGATCTTGTGCAGCGGCACGTGGCCGGGGCCTTCGATCATCACCTGGCAGCCCTTGGCCCAGGCGATCTTGGTCAGCTCGCCGAGCGTTTCCAGCTCGGCGAATTGCGCGCGGTCGTTGGCGTCGCGGATCGAGCCGGGGCGAAGCCCGTCGCCGAGCGAGAAGCTCACGTCGTATTTGCGCATCAGATCGCAGATCTCGTCGAAGCGCTCGTAGAGGAAGCTTTCCTTGTGATGCGCCAGGCACCACTTGGCCATGATCGAGCCGCCGCGCGAGACGATGCCGGTGACGCGGTTGGCGGTGAGATGGATGTAGCCGAGCCGCACGCCGGCATGGATGGTGAAATAATCGACGCCCTGCTCGCACTGCTCGATCAGCGTGTCCTTGTAGCACTCCCAGTCGAGCTTGACGGGGTCGCCGTTCACTTTCTCCAGCGCCTGATAGATCGGCACTGTTCCAATAGGCACTGGCGCATTGCGGATGATCCATTCGCGCGTGTTGTGGATGTTGCGGCCGGTGGAGAGGTCCATCACCGTGTCGGCGCCCCAGCGGATCGCCCACACCATCTTCTCCACTTCCTCCTCCACCGACGAGGTGACGGCGGAGTTGCCGATATTGGCGTTGATCTTGGTGAGGAAGTTGCGGCCGATGATCATCGGCTCGAGCTCGGCGTGATTGATGTTGGACGGAATGATGGCGCGGCCGCGCGCCACTTCCGTGCGCACGAATTCCGGCGTGATGAAGAGCGGCACGGACGCGCCGAAGCTTTCGCCGTCGTCATGCGCGGCTTGCGCGCCTTCCAGCATTGTCTTGCGGCCGAGATTTTCGCGCTCGGCGATGTAGATCATTTCCTTGGTGATGACGCCGGCGCGCGCCCATTCGAGCTGGGTGAGGGGGAGGATTGCTCTGTTCCTCCCCCTGAAGGGAGAGGTCAGTCGGCGTAGCCGGCTGGGTAGGGGTCAGGACCGCCGTTGCCCCTCGCCGGTGCGCCATGCGCGCCACCCTCCCCGCTCTCGCGGGGAGGGAGAAGGAAACATGCGCCCTTAGCGGCTTCGGCGTATTCGGAAAGCTGCGCGCCAGATGCTTGCCGCTGACATTGCCGTTGTCGACCGGCTTGATGTCGCGGCCTTGATAGTCCTCGACGCCGCCGCGCTCGCGCACCCAGGCGGTGCGGAGCCGCGGCAGGCCCTTTTCCACGTCGATCGTGGCGTCCGGATCGGAGTAGGGGCCGGACGGATCGTAGATCGGAACGGGCGGCTCGCCGGACGATGGATCAAGCGCAACCTCGCGCAGCGGCACTTTCAGATCGGGCGCGGCTTCGGGCGCGGTGTAGACCTTGCGCGAGCCTGTGATCGGGCCGGTCGTGACCTTCGGCGTGGCGAGATCGGATTCGGCGAGATGCTTGTTCATCGGGGGTAATCCTTTTGTCTGTTGCGCATGATCTTGGCCAAAACCGGTTTCCGCTTTTTGCGAACCGGCTTCCGTCTCGGATCAGGTCCGGAGCGCGCCTTTCGGAATCATGCGTTCATTCCAGTCATCAGTTTGTTTGTTGGTGTCGTTGCTTTTATTTGTTTCTGGCCACGATAGCCTTCGAAACAGAGATACGCGCCGACCACGAGCACGACGAGAGCGACGATCAAAAGCACGAACGGCTTGGAATAGAGATCGCTTGCGAGCGTCGCGGTGGTGGCCGGCAGCACCAGCCGGATGACGCCGCCGATCACCATCAGCCAGCCGATGATGGTGATGATGACGGGCCAGCCGCTCCACGAGCGGTGCACGTTGAGGATGGCGAGCCCGGGCACGAGCGCCATCAATCCGGAAAAGTAGATCAGCGTCGGGCTGTGCACGGCTTCCAGGATCAAGGCGGTGTAGAACGGGCCGTTCGCCAGAACGCCGAGGCCGACCGCGACGAAAGCCGGGCCGATCAATCTGGCGATGAACACAGCAGGCTGCATGGCGCATCTTCTCCCGGTCGCGCGCTCTCTCGGATGCGCGTGTTGGCAATGCTGTCGCGGGAGGTGCTGGCACTTTAAGGGTATTCCTGTCCCTTCGCCGGCATGACCCGGATCAGGTTCAAAGGGTTTCCGCAACCCGCGGTCTCAGCTCCTCCCGGAGCTCCCCTCGGAACACTACTAATGTAGGCCGATGGCTTTGGGTGTCAACGCGCGGGCGGGAACCTGTTGGGGGCTCTTGCCGCGAGGCTCAACAAGCGGCTGCGCCTCCTCATCCCGACCTTCTCCCCGCACGCGGGGAGAAGGGGCGCGCCACGCGCCCGAATGGCGAATTTCACCGCCCCTCTCTTCTGAACCCACACGCCGCGGTTGATCTAGCGCAAAGCGGGGCGGACAAAGAGCGCGCATAAAGTAAATATGAGCCCAGAACGAATCAGACCGACGCCGATCTGCCCGAAGTGCGGCAAGCCCATGCGCTTTGCGCGGGCCATTCCCGGCATCGGTGCACTGCCGGAATTGTGGACCTTCGAGTGCCGCGATTGCGCGGAAGCCACGACGGAAGAAAAGGCGACGCTGCTGGCGGCGGCGGTGCACTGAGCGAGATTCACCGTCCGGTTTTCTGCCGCGCGCGTGCGTCATCCCAAAGCTTGGCGCGGTCGTCATCGAATACGAGCGCCGGATCTTCCGGCAGGGTGATCCAGACGCCGTGTGCCAGCTCGTTGTCGAGCTGTGACGGCGCCCAGCCGGCATAGCCGAACGCCGCGAGGCTTTTCCGCGGACCCTTGTCGAGGCCGATGTCGCGCAGCACTTCAGGCGCGATCGTGAGCGCCACGCGGCCGTCGATGTCGAGCGTGTCCGGGGTCTGATATTCGGCGCTGTGCACCACAAAGCCGATGCCCGGATCGACCGGGCCGCCGAGAAAAATCTGAATATCGCCATGCACGCCCGCGGCATCGGCGCCGAAGGCTGTGAGCAGATCGGCGATGGGGTGCATCTTGCCCGGCCGGTTGATGACGATGCCGAGCGCGCCTTCGCGCGTGTGCTTCGCGAGCAAGATGACGGCGTGATCGAATTCGGGCTGACGCAATTCGGGCGAGGCGATCAGAAGCTGGCCGGCGAGCGACGTGGGTCCCACAGCATCGGGCGCGGTCGGCCGCGCCGCGTGCAGTATTGTCGCCGGCAACGCCAACGCTACGGCGAGGAAGAGCCAGCGCTTGATGCTCGTGCGCAAAATGTTCGACCCGCAGCTTCGCCACGCGCCGCCCCGCGCGCATGATTGCGCGAATGGAAAGAGCGATCAACACCGCTGCTTCTTTTCCGTCACCCCTAAGGTGCGAGCAGCCCAAGAAGGGCGCTCCCTTCACCGCTCATTCCCGCGAAAGCGGGAATCCAGCTGGGTCCCCGCCTTCGCGGGGACGAGCGGAGCATCATGGCTGCTGAGGATCAAACAAACTGGAGGGCGATGCCGCCGAGCGCGCCGAAATCGGCGTGCAGCGTGTCGCCCTTTTTGGCGTGCACCACGCGCGTGAAGGAGCCGGCGAGAACGAGATGGCCAGGCTCGAGCGTGACGCCGTGCTGGCCGAGCTTGTTGGCGAGCCAGGCGACGCCGAGCGCCGGATGGCCGAGCACGCCGGCGGCGACGCCGGTCTCCTCGATTTCCGAATTGCGATACATGATGCCGCCGACCCAGCGCAGATCGATGTCGAGCGGCCCGACCGGCCGTCCGCCGATGACGATGCCGGCGGCGGCGCCGTTGTCGGAGACGGTGTCGAAAATCTTGCGCGGGTCCTGCAGCCGCGCATCGACGATCTCGATCGCCGGCACCACATAATCGGTGGCGCGCAGCACGTCGTGAAGCTGCACGCCGGGGCCCTTGAGCGGCTTGCCGAGAATAAAGGCGAGCTCGATCTCGACGCGCGGCAGGCAGTAATTCTCATGCGGCACGCGGGCGCCGTCGGCCACCATCATATAGTCGAGCAGATGTCCGTAATCGGGCTCGTCGATCTGCGAGGAGCGCTGCATCGCCTTCGAGGTGAGCCCGACCTTGTGGCCGATGAGCCTGGCGCCGGCGGCCATCTTGCGTTTGGCGACTTCGGTGGAGATGGCGTAGGCGTCCTCCATGGTGATGTCCGGCCAGGTCTTGGACAATTGCACCGCCTGCTTGCGGGTCTTTTCCGCCGCCATGAGAATATCGGCGGCCTTGTTACGATCGGCTTCGGACATCATGGCCGCGAACGTCTCCTTTTTGACTGCTGGCTGATCACGACTGCTGGCTGATGAAGATTGCTTGCTGATGAAAACTACTGGCAGACCGCGCGGGTAACGACCGACTCGGGAGAGCATTGCACGGTCGGCATCTGGCCGGCTTGCGGCGGCTTGGGATCGCAGCGCGACGCGGTGCGCACGTCGAGCGGCGAGCCGCCGTTAAAGCCCTTGGCGCGACAGCCGGTCGCCGCCGCCGAAGCGCAGTCGGAACCGCCGTTCGGCGCACGCGCGCAAACCTCGCTCACCTGGATCACGCGCGTGTTCGGCAGCCGCACGATGGCGGTTGCGGCGTTCTTGGTCGCCTCGACCGCGCCTTTCATCGCATCGGTCGCCGTCGATGCTGCGCCTTTGGTCGCTTCGACCGCGCTCGACGCGGCTCCCTTGGTGGCCTCGACCGCGTTCTTCATCGCATCCTGGGTGGTGGTCACGGCGCTCGCGGCCGCATCTTTGGCCTTGTCGGCGACGCCTGGATTACTGTCCTCCGGCTTTTTGTCTGCATCGCTCGCCGTGCCGCTCGGGTTCTTATCTTTTCGATCAAACACCGCGAGCGAATCGTCCCACCAGGTTCTCAGTTGATGCAAAAAGCCCGGCCGGAAGGCGGGCGTAGACTGTGGCGGCATCGTTGGCGCGCCTGCCGTCGGTGCGCCGGCGGCCGGTGGCGCCGCGCCGGGCGCGGCCGGTGCAAGTTGCGCCGGAGCGGCTGCGGGCGCTTGGCTGGCGCCTTCGCCGAATGCCTTGTCGCTTGCAGCGACGGCGAGCGCCAAACAAACAGCCAGTGACGCCGCAGAGGCGGTGCCGCAAACGTGCTTTCGGTTCGCGAACCTCGTCATGATCGGCGCGCCTTCGTGCATTTACGAAGCGGCGGAAGCGAGATCCTAGAATACCCGGACGACGACGATAAAGCCAATCACAACGCCGACCGCCGCCAGGCCGGCCCAGAGACCGAGCCTTTTCTCGATGATGCCGCGTGCGCGCGCGCCATAGCGGTTGAGCAGGAAAGCTTCGACGAAGAAGCGCGCGCCGCGCGTGATCAGCGAGAGAATGATGAACAATGGCAGGTTGAAACCGGCAAAGCCGGACGTGATCGTCACGATCTTATAAGGGATCGGCGTGAGCCCTTTGAGCAGGATGATCAGGCTACCGTATTGCGCATAAGCGGCGCGGAACGCCTCGACTTTGTCGCCATAGCCGTAAAGATGAATAAGCCAGGCGCCGACAGTGTCGTAGAGCACCGCGCCGATGAAATAGCCGAGCAAGCCGCCGGCGACCGAGGTGAGCGTGCAGACGGCCGCAAAGTACCATGCGCGCTCGGGCCGCGCGAGCGACATCGGGATCAGCATGATGTCGGGCGGCACTGGAAAGAACGAGCTTTCGGCAAACGACACGGCGCCCAAGACCCACGCCGCGTGCGGTTTGCCGGCCGCGTCGACGCACCAATCGTAAAGGCGGCGGAGCATTGATTCGATCCCGAGCGGAACTTGACCAACCCGCTTTGTGCGTTCGTCCCCGCCCCCGATCACGTCGGGGTAAACTCCGGCGCCGACCCGGCACAAAGCCCCAATTGCATTCCCGCTTGCGCGGGAATGAGCGGACCCAACGCTCATGCTCCTAGCGGTGCGGGTGGCGATTGTCTATCGGCCGCGAAAGCGCAGCCACAATTCACCGCCGCTTGCGGACGCGGCGGCTTTCGAGCGCGATGATCTGGCGGCGCGTGCTGTCGTCGAGCACCTTCTTCGGCACCTTCTCGGCGATGCCCAGGAGCCGTTCGCGGCGATCCATCTCGCGCCAGACGTCTTCCGGGCGGATGCCGGACGAGATCCACAGCACGACCAGGTTGTAGATCAGATCGGCACTTTCCTTGACGACGGCGTCGCGGTCGCCGTTCATGGCGTCGATCACGACCTCGACCGCTTCCTCGGCGAGCTTCTTCGCCATCTTGCTGCGGCCGGAACGAAGAAGCCGCGCGGTGCGCGAGGTCGACGGATCGTCGTGCCTGCACGCCTGCGCCGCCTGAAAAAGCCGCGTAATCGAATCGCTCATAGCCGCATCAGAATATCGCGATAACGTCGCAATTGTGTTAAAGTTAGTTGTTTGATGCGTCAATCGTGCTTTATTTGGCCATATTGGTTTACGCGGCCCGTCTGTTCTGCTGATTTGGCGCGCTTTCTGATCTAGCTCTTGATCTATTCGTCGAGCGCGAGCAGCCCGGCATTGCCGCCCGCTGCAGCGGTGTTAACGGTCACGACCTGCTCGGTGGCAAAGCGTCGGAGGTAGTTCGGGCCCCCGGCCTTCGGCCCGGTGCCGGATAACAAAGTGCCGCCGAACGGCTGGGTGCCGACCACGGCTCCGATCATGCTGCGATTGACATAGACATTGCCGTGCGGGAGGCGCGCGGCCACACGCTCGATGGTGCTGTCGATGCGCGAATGCACGCCAAGCGTGAGCGCGGTGTTGTTGGTCGCGATATCGTCGAGCAGGGCATCGAGCTCTTCGGCATTCCAGCGCACCACATGCAGCACCGGGCCAAACACTTCTTCTTTTAGTTCGCGGGCGCGGTCGAACTCGATCAGCGCCGGCAAGACATATGTACCGCCTGCCGGCAGCTCTGCGGGCGGCTCGCACTGGAAGCGAAGCCGGTCGGCGCTCGCCATATCGGCGATCCAGCCCTCGAGTTTTTGCTTGGCCTCGGCCTCGATCACCGGCCCGACATGGGTCGAGGCTTGGCGCGGATCGCCGATTTTCAGTTCGCGCATGGCGCCGACGAGCATCGCGAGCATCGGCTCGGCGATATCGTCCTGCAGGCAAAGAAGCCGCAACGCCGAACAGCGCTGGCCGGCCGAACGGAAGGCCGACGTGATGACGTCGTCGATCACTTGCTCGGGCAAAGCGGTGGCGTCGACGATCATGGCATTGATGCCGCCGGTTTCGGCGATCAGCGGCACGATCGGTCCGTTCTTGGCGGCGAGCGCGCGATTGATCGCACGCCCGACCTCGGTCGAGCCCGTGAAGCAGACGCCGGCAGTACACGCATCGGCGACGAGGCTTGCGCCGACTTTGCCGTCGCCGGGCAGCAGGTGAAGCGCGGTCGCCGGTACGCCGGCTTGATGCAAAAGCGCCACCGCGCGCGCGGCAATGAGCGGGGTCTGCTCGGCGGGCTTCGCCACCACCGCATTGCCTGCCGCAAGCGCCGCTGCGACCTGGCCGAGAAAGATCGCGAGCGGAAAATTCCACGGACTGATGCAAACAAACACGCCGCGCCCGCGATAGCGCAGCACATTGCTTTCGCCGGTGGGGCCGGGGAGGGTCTGCACGGCGAGCCGCCCACGCGCCTGCGCTGCATAATATCGGCAGTAATCGATTGCCTCGCGCACCTCGGAAAGCGCGTCGTCGAGCGTCTTGCCGCCCTCATTTTGCAGGAGCGCCAAGAGTTCGCCGCGGTGGTGTTCGAGCAACTCTGCGGCGCGCTCGAGCGCTTTGGCACGCTGCTCGCCGGGCGTCGCCGCCCAGGCGGGAAAGCCCGCCTCCGCGGCCGCCATCGCTGTGCGCACGATCGCTTCGTCCGCCTCCCGGACCTTGCCCACGGTGCGGCCGTTGATCGGTGAAGTGACTGCGCGTTCGATGCCGACGAGCGTAATGCCGTCGACCAGCGGTGCCGCTTCAGCGGGTCGCGTTCCGTCGTGGATCTCAGCCAGCAACGCGTCAAGGCTTGCGCGCGCGCCAAATTCGATGCCGAGCGAGTTTTGGCGCTCGGGCCGGTAGAGATCGCGCGGCAACGGGATTTTTTTGTTGCGGGCCTCGCGCGGGCTCGCGATCACGCTTTGCGGGCGGCGCAGAATATCTTCGATCGGCACGCTCGGATCGGCCGCGACCGAGACGAAGGACGAGTTGGCGCCGTTTTCCAGCAAGCGCCGCACCAGATAGGCGAGGAGATCGCGGTGGCCGCCGACCGGCGCGTAGACGCGGCAGACGGCATCGGGCAATTCGCTGAGCAGCGTCTCATAGAGCGCCTCACCCATGCCGTGCAGGCGCTGAAACTCGTAGCCTTGGACACCGCCGGCATCCTCGATGATGCTGGCGACGGTGAGCGCATTGTGGGTGGCAAACTGCGGAAAGATGCGCTCGCGCGCGGCAAGGAGCTTCCGCGCACAAGCCATGTAACAAAGATCGGTCATGGCCTTGCGGGTAAATACCGGATAGTCGGGCAGGCCGCGCTCCTGCGCGCGCTTGATCTCGGTGTCCCAATAGGCGCCCTTGACCAGCCGGATCGTCAGCCGGTTGCCGAACGCGGCAGCCGCCTCTTCGGTCCAGTCGATAACCGCCAAGGCACGCTTCTGATAGGCCTGCACGGCAAGACCGAAGCCTTCGAAGCCGCGCAGCGCCGGATTGCCGAGCACTGCGCCGATAACCTCGAGCGACAATTCGAGCCGGTCGGCTTCCTCGGCGTCGATGGTGAAACCGAGTTCGTGCGCCTTCGCCATGCGGGCGAGCTCGGCGACACGCGGCGGCAATTCCGCAAGAACGCGCTCGCGCGAGATCGCCTCGAAGCGCGGATGCAGCGCCGAGAGCTTGACCGAAATACCCGGCCGCGCCGGCCAGGCGGCATTGCCGGCGCTCGCGCCGATAGCCGCAATCGCACCGGCGTAAGCGTCGAAATATTTGTCGGCGTCATCGGCGGTGCGCGCGCCTTCGCCCAGCATGTCGAACGAATAACGGAATTCGCCGTGACTGCGGGCGCGTGCCAAGGCTTCGTCGATGGTCTGGCCAAGCACGAAATGCCAGCCGATCAGCCGCATGGCCTGCCGGGTGGCGGTGCGCAAGGCGGGCAGGCCGAGACGTTTGACGATGGCGTCGAGGATGGTCTCGGGCGTCTCGCCCGGATGGATGATGCGCGCCGCGATCCCAAGCGTCCAGGCGGAAGCCGAGACCAAGAGCGCCGTGGATTTGACGTCGCCGTCGAACCAGCGGCCGGCGGCGAGCTTATCTTCGATCAGCCGGTCGGCGGTTGCGGCATCGGGCACGCGCAGCAACGCCTCGGCGAGGACCATCAAAGCGAGGCCCTCCTTGGTCGAGAGCGAATAGGCATGCAGGAAATCCTCGATGCCGCCGAGGCCGCCGGCTCTGGCGCGAATCGCTTCGACGAGGCCGCGCGCGCGGGCATCGATGCGGCGCTCGGCTGCAGCGTCGAGCCCCGCGCCGACCAAAAAACCGGCGGCCAAATCCTCGTCGGGCGGCGCGAACGGCGCGCCGAATAGGGGAGGGCTGAACGCAGCGTTGTTCATCGTCGCCACCGGCACAGCGGCGACGCCGCAAGTTTCAGCAAAATTAAGTTGTTTGACGTAGCGTTGCGCAAGTCAGCCATCCAGGGCGCAGGAACGTTAGCGCAGTTTAATATCGGATATGAATATCATGACGGCAGCCGTTGCAGCTAACAGCGAAATATCCACACCGGATTTGGGTAATCGGCGAGACGACGAGAACGCCCGCGCGGCGGCGGCGACAAGCGAGTACATCAGCTTCGCGGTTGGCGACGAGCAATACGGCGTCAACATCATGGCGGTGCGCGAGATCAAAGACTGGTCGGTCATCACTCAGCTGCCCAATCAGCCCGCCTACATGCGTGGCGTCCTCAATCTGCGCGGTGTGATCGTGCCGATCATCGACCTGCGTTGCAGGTTCGGACATGGCCCGACCGACGCCACGCCGATGCACGTCATCATCGTGATTCAAATCGATGGTGAAACGGTGGGGCTCTTGGCCGACCGCGTGCTCGACATCATCGCGGTAGATCCATCGCAGATCCAGCCTATCCCCAAGGTGTCGCATGACGCCCGCACCGGATTTTTGTCCGGGCTCGTCGCCGTCGAAAAAACGATGATCGCGCTGATCGATCTCAAGTCCCTCCTCACGTCGCAAATGCAGACTCACTCTGCCAACGCCAGCCGCCGCCTGACCCCCGCCGATGCGCAGAACGCGCATTGCGAAGTAACATAGCCGACTGACTTCAAGGAATGTCGATGTCGATCAAGTCCAAGCTCTATGCCGGATTCGGATTTCTCGTTCTTATCGCGTTGGCGCTAGCCGTCTATGCCATCACGGAATTCAACGGCATCAAGACCAATGTCGTGAAAATGAATGCGCTGGCGGACAACACCACCCGGGCATTGGAGATCGAGGACTACCTCGAAAGGATGCGCCGCAGCGTACTTCGTTATGCCTACGATCACGACGAGGCTGCGGCCAAGGAAAATAGCGAAACCGCCGGTAGAGCCATTGCCACTCTCGGCGACGCCGCAAAGGCGACGCTGTCTGAGGAACGCCGAAAGCTTTATACCGGACTCCAATCGGATATCACCGATACGCAGAAAGTGACGCAGTCGCTGCTGGACGCAGTCAAGCAAATGGAGGCGGAGCAGGGAAAGCTGTACACGGTCGGCGACGATCTGACGGCAACCACGAATGAGATCGTTAAAAAGGCCCAGAGCCGGTTCAGATGAAGCTGTTATCAATCTGACCGAAAAACTCTCCGCGCAATTGCTCGCGGTGCGGGTCGCCAACTGGCGAACTCAGGCAACGCTTGACCCGAAAGGGCTGGCGATCTTGGCAAGCGAGGTCGGTAAAGCTACGGAAACGCTCGCTGCGCTCGAAGCCGCCGGCGGGGCGCAGACCCTGCGCGCGCGCATCGGGCAGCTCAAGCTCGTGCTGGCGGACTACGCCGCAACGGCGGAAGCCTATATCAAGCACCAGCAGCAAGTAAGGGACTTACAGGTCAACAAGATCGCGCCTCCGATCAAGCAGATGCAAGTCACGATCGCAAAAGCGCGCGCTCAATTGCAAGAGGCTTTCGGCGAGGCGCGAAATTCGACCGAGAGCTCGATCGCCAGCGACGGTCAAGATCCAGGAAATCATCGCTGCGCTGACCCTGCTGGTCGGCGGCTTGATCGCCTTCTTCCTGGCACGCGGGGTCTCCAACCCGATCACGGCGCTGACGCAAAGCATGCGCGAGCTCGCCGCCGGCAACTTCGACGTCGTGCTTCCCGGGCTCGCACGCAAAGACGAAGTCGGCAACATCGCCAAGGCCGTCGACGAGTTCAAAGTGCGGGCGGCCGAGAAGGCGCAGCGCGAAGCCGCCGAGAAGGCCGAGCAGGATCGGCGCGCCGAAGCCGAGCGCCAGGCGGCGTTGGCGAAAATGGCCGATGAATTCCAGACGGCGGTCGGCGACATCGTCCAGGCTGCGGCAGCCGGCGATTTCTCGCGGCGGGTCGCGCTGGAAGGCAAGACCGGACTGGTTCTCAATATCGGCACCCTGATCAACGGCTTGTGCGACAATGTCGCGCAGGCGTTGCGCGATCTCGTTCAGATGCTGTCCGCTCTGTCCGAGGGCGATCTGTCCGAGCGCATCGTTTCGGAATATCGCGGCGATTTCGCCACGTTGAAGAACAACGCAAATATGACGGCGGAGCGGATCGGGCAGACCATCGCCGAAATCAAGCGCGCGGCTCAGGAAGTGACCAGCGCTTCGGCGGAAATCTCGGGCAGCACGACCGACCTGTCGCAGCGGACCGAAGAGCAGGCCGCAAGCCTCGAAGAAACCTCCGCGTCGATGGAGGAAATCGCGGCCACGGTGAAGAAGAACGCCGAGAACGCGCAGCAAGCCAATCAATCGACCGCCAAGGCGCGCAACATTGCCGATCGCAGCGGCAAGGTGGTGGCCGATGCGGTCGCGGCGATGGCGCAGATCGAAACGTCGTCCGGCAAGATTGCCGATATCATCGGCGTCATCGACGAGATCGCCCGGCAGACCAACCTCTTGGCGCTCAACGCCGCGGTCGAAGCGGCGCGCGCCGGCGATGCCGGGCGCGGTTTCGCGGTGGTGGCATCGGAAGTGCGCATGCTGGCGCAGCGCTCCTCGCAAGCCGCGAAAGACATCAAGGACCTCATCACCAATTCAAGCGGCCAAGTTCAGCAGGGTGTCGAGCTCGTGAGCAAGACCGGTTCGGCACTTGATGAAATCGCCGCTGCCATCAAGGAAGTCGCGGAGCTTGTGTCGGACATTGCCGGCGCCAGCCTGGAGCAGTCGAACGGCGTCGATCAGGTCAACAAGGCGTTGACCCAGATGGATGAGGTGACCCAGCGCAATGCGGCGCTGGTGGAGGAGAATGCAGCCACCGCCAAGACGCTCGAACAGCAGGCCAAAGTCATGGACGAGCGCGTCGGCTATTTCCGGCTTGCGCATGGGCATGCCGCAGCCAGCGCGGCGAAGCCGGCCGGCCAAGCGCCGCGGCGCGCAACGGCCGGCGCGGTCAAAAGCGGGCGCAATGGATACGCCGCCGGTCCGAAAGCCCTTCCGCAGGCGTCCTAAGTACGACCTCATTACCGAGGCCGCCAATCGCCGGCGATCTGGCTGGCGAGCGGCGGCATGATCCCTCGGGTCGAGCCCGAGGGCATGCTTTTCCGAAAATCGGGTCCCACCCCGGATCAAGTCCGGGGCAGGCTTTCTCGGGATCGTGCTTGAGGGCGCGCCAGATAGGCGTCAAGCTGATCGAACGTGCCGGTCCAGCCGCCGTTCATGCTGTCGTGTGCCGCCGCGAAGGTTTTTTGTTCCTCCTCGGTCGCATCAAGCGGAGCCCAGCGCAGCGTCAGCTTGGTTTTGCCGCCGGGTGCTTCCTCCAATGTGACTCGCGTCAAGAGCTTCAGCGGCCATGTCGGGCTCAAGGGATGCCGCGTCAGGCCGCCGGCTTCGTCGGAGAACGAGTGCTCCCAGACCAGAAGCTCCGGCGGCACGATCTCGCGATAGACGAATTTGGCCCACATGACATTGCCTTGTGGGTCGCGCATGGCGCCGTGATAGGTGCCGCCGACGCGCAAATCCATGTTCGACGCCACGATGGTGGAGCCCTTGGGGCCCCACCATTCCTTCATATGCGCGGGCTCTGTGAAGCATGCCCACACCAGCGCGCGCGGCGCGTCGAAGAGGCGGGTAATGACGAAATCCTTGCTCTGTGTTTGCAGCACGATGAATGCTCCTGTCAGGATGCATTAGCGACGCGCGGCGTGGCCCGCGACGCCAGATTGGCCGACACGTATTCGTCGAGCCGTGCCATGTGCTGTTCCAGGCCGGTGTCGGCGCGGTATTCCTTGATCACACGGTCGCGCGCAGAGGCCGACGGGAAGTCGCTGCGGCAGGTGATACGCGTGCGACCGCCGATGTCTTCGAAGACAACAGTCTGTTTGAAGTGCACCGGTTCAACGTCGTCGCTGCCGCCATGGCGGTAAACGATGCGCTCGGGCGGCACGATCTCTTCAAAGGTGATGCGGTTCTGATAATCGCGGCCGTCGGGGCCGTGCATGACGAAGCGCCACACGCCGCCCGGGCGGAAATCGAAACTGTGCGTGGTCGTGGTGAAGCCGTTCGGTCCCCACCATTGCGCCAGATGCTTGGGGTCGGTAAAGGCCGCAAAGACCAGATCGCGCGGCGCATCGAATTCGCGCACGCCGATGATCGAGCGCGGATCGCTATCGAGATCGAGGCTACTTCTTACGGCCATGTCTACTCTCTTTTTTACTGCCCTTGATCCTGGTGGGCTTGCCGGGGTCCTTGCCCTGTAACGTTTTCAGATAGCTATCGAGGCGATCGAAACTCTCGTCGTAGAAGCGGCGATAGTGATGGAGCCAGTCGTCGACATCCTTGAGCGCGCGCGGCTCGATCCGGCACGGCCGCCATTGCGCCTCGCGCGAACGCGAAATCAGGCCGGCGTGCTCCAGAACCTTCAGATGCTTGGAGATGGCGGGAAGGCTCATTGCGAAAGGTTCCGCCAGCTGCTGCACCGTCGTTTCGCCGCGCGCGAGCCTGGCCAGGATGGCCCGGCGGGTGGGATCGGCGAGGGCGGCGAAGGTGGCGTCGAGGTTCATTTAGTCATCTGGTTAAATAACTGATCGGTTAAATACCGTCGACGCCCTCCTGTCAAGTGAGCGTTTGGCCATGAAGACGAGTTGCGCGGCCTGTTCGAATGAAGCCCGAGTTACGCCACCGGGAACGGCGAAAATGCCAGGCTCACAGTCCGGCAATCGCCAGGCCGACTACCACCGTCAACACCGCCCAGCCGAAGAAGCGGCCACGCGTGGCCCAGGCATTGGCGATCGCGGCGAAGCCGAAGACGACGACGGCGGCGCCGACGATCCAATATCGCGCCGCCGGCGAACCCATCGCGGGTGCAGCGATCAGCAAAACGGCGACTGCGGCCCAAGCCACAACGCTGCAGTGCCAGACGAGGCGGATGAGTGTCCGCAGCCGTTCCGGCTCGATGCGGACGCGGGCAAAGACCCGCGTCTCGCCGAGCCAGCCGTGCAAGAAGGCCGCTGCCAGGCCCAGTATTCCAGAGGCGTAAAGCAACAGGTCGCGCATTGCCGCTCTCCGTTGAGGGCGGGCGCGGGCGTGTGACGTTATCCGTGTCCGGCGTGCGCCCGCTGCAAGGCGGCGATGTCGAGCTTCTTCATTTGCATCAGCGCGCCCATCGCCCGCTCGGACTTTGCCCTGTCGTCGCCCATCAGCAAATGCGGCAAGATGGCCGGCACCACCTGCCAGGAGAGGCCGAATTTATCCTTGAGCCAGCCGCACCGGCTTTCCTGGCCGCCTTCCGACAGCTTGCTCCAGAGATAATCGATCTCGTCCTGCGTCTCGCAGGTGATCTGGAAAGAGACCGCCTCGTTGAACTTGAAATGCGGGCCGCCATTGAGCGCGACGAAGCTTTGCCCTTCAACCTCAAACGCGACAGTCATGACCGAGCCGGCATCCATGCCGTGCGTGTCATGCCCGGCCTTGCCGTAGCGGCTGATCTGGTTGATCCGGGAGTTCTTGAAGATCGTTGTGTAGAATATTGCCGCCTCTTCGGCTTGGGTGTCGAACCACAGAAACGGGGTAATCTTGCGTGCCAATGCGGGCATTGTGCTTCCCTTGGGTTGGCCGAGGGAACGCGGCGACGTTGAGCACGATCCGGAAAAGCGGAAACCGGCTTTCCGAAAAGGATCAGGCTCAAGCAAGAGATAGACCGCAATCGCGTCAGACGGCGACGATCGCAGCTCCAGCTCTCACGTGCTCAGTGCTTGACCTCTCGGAACCGATCGTCGCCGCGGGTCAGTGCCGGGCGGCAATCGCCGGACCGCGGTCTATGCCGTCCGCGCCAGATAGGCGGTGAGCCGATCGAACGTTCCCCCCCACGTCGCCTGCATACCGACATGGGACACATCGAACGTCTTCTGCTCGACCTCGGTCGCATTGTGCGGCGACCAGCGGACGTTGAGCTTGGTTTTGCCGCCGGACTCCTCCTCGAGCGTGACAGTGACCTTGGTTTCGCGCGGCCAGGTCGGCACGATCGGATGGCGCGTGATCTCGCCGGCCTGGTTGGAGAACGAGTTGACGAAGACGATCCGTTCCAGGGGGACGATCTCCTGATAGACGAATTTGCCCCACATCTTGTAACCCTCGCCCGAGCGCATCCCCATGTGGAAGAAGCCACCGGGGCGAAAGTCCATGTTCATGGCGATCATGGTGAAGGTTACGGGCGTCCACCATTCCTTCATCTGCTCCGGTTCGGTCAGCGCTGCCCAGACGCGGTCGCGGGGGGCATCGAGCACCCGGAAAATGGCAAAATCCACACCTCCGGCACTCGTCATTTCGGCCCCCACAATTGTCGACTGTCAGAGCTAGTTTGCCACAAGCACCATCCAGCCGACACCGAATTTATCGGCGACCATGCCGAATTTCGGCGAGAAGAAGGTCTTGGCGAGCGGCATGGTTACTTGGCCGCCTTCGGCCAAGCCGTTGAACAGCTTGTCGGCCTCGGCCTCGGTCTTGGCGGAGATTGTCAACGCGATGCCGTTAAAGTTCGGCTTGCCGGTGCAGCGGCCATCCGACATTAGCACGGTCGAGTCGCCCACCTGCACGGCCGAATGCATGACCTTCTCTTCGCTGCCGGGCGAGATCATCGACTTGTCGGGCGCTTCCTTGAAACGCAAGAGCATGCCGACCTTGGCGCCGATCGCGTTTTTGTAGAATTCCAGCGCTTCGTCGCAGCGGCCGTCGAAATTCAGATACGGTTGCACGTGCATGAACGTCTCCTTGGCTGTTGGGCTGAGTTGTTGGGGCCGTGTCGTCGGATGGCAAGGCGGTTCCATCGCTTGACAGACAAGGTTGATATCAACATAATTGTCAGATGTCAAATCGCGCCGAAGCGTCGTACGCTTTCACGCATCATGTGCGCGACCGTTGCCTGTGCCTGCATGTGCAACGGGCGGCGCGGGCGCTGGCGCGACGTTTCGATGACGCATTGCGCCCGGTCGGGCTGACGCAGGGGCAATTTTCGCTGCTGACCTCGCTCAACCGCGCCGAGCCGCCGACCATGGGTTCGGTGGCGAACTTGCTCGCGCTCGACCGCACGACGCTCACCGCCAATCTCAAGCCGCTCGAGCGACGCGGCTTGGTGAAAGTGGTCGTCGATCCGGACGACAGGCGAAGCCGCCGGCTCATTCTCACGGCCGCGGGCCGCGCTTCACTCGCCGCCGCGGCGCCGATCTGGAAACGTGAGCATGCTCGGGTCGAACGGCTCCTGCACACCGCAGGCGCGGATGTCATGCGCGCCGGTCTGCGCGAGCTGTCCTGACATTGCGGGTTCGCTGCGCGACACATCTGGCGTCGTGCGGCTTCCGACATCTCAGCGTATAATACGTTCGGTATGTCGTTTTTACGCATCTATTTCCGAGTGCTCGACCTGCTCGCGCCGGAGGTTCGGCTTGCGGGCCTGCTCGCGCTCGCCAACATCGCGCTCGCCGTTGCGCAATTCGTCGAACCGGTGCTGTTCGGGCATATCATCGACGCTTTGTCCGGCGCGCTTCCCGCCGGCGTGGGACCCGCGATCGGCGCCTTGGCGCCGCTGATCGGCGCCTGGGTCGCCTTCGGCTTGTTCATCATCGCCGCCTCGACGCTGGTCGCCTGGTTCGCCGATCGCCTCGCGCATCGCCGCCGCAACCTCGTGCTGGCGGATTTTTTCGAGCATGTGCTGCAACTGCCGCTCGCCTATCATGCCGGCGCGCATTCGGGCCGGCAGCTCAAGATCATGCTCACCGGCACCGATACGCTCTGGTGGCTGTGGGTGCAGTTCTTCCGCGAGCACTTCGCGGCTTTCGTGTTCATCATCGTGCTGCTGCCGACCACGCTGGTGCTGAATTGGCGGCTGGCGCTGCCGCTGTTGGTGCTGTGCGTGGCCTTCACGATTCTCACCGTGATCGTGATGCGCCGCGCCGAAGCGATGCAGCGCGCGGTGGAGCGGCATTATTCGGATCTCGCCGAAACCGCGGCCGACGCGCTCGGCAATGTGGCGGTGGTGCAGAGTTTCGCGCGCGTCGAGCTGGAAGTGTCGGCGCTCAAGGGCCTGGTGAATTCGCTGTTGCGGGCGCAAATGCCGGTGCTGTCGTGGTGGGCGATAGCGGCCGTGCTCACCCGCAGCGCCACCACGCTGACGCTGCTCGCGATCCTTCTGGTCGGCACGTATCTGAAGCTCGTCGGGCTCGCCTCGGTCGGCGCCATCGTGAGCTTCATGGCGATCGCCTCGCTCCTGATCGGCCGGCTCGAACAGGTGGTCGGATTCGCCAACCGGCTGTTCATGGACGCGCCGAAGCTCGCTGAATTCTTCGCGGTGATGGACACGGTGCCGGCGGTGCGCGACCGGCCGGATGCGGTCGATCCCGGGCGGCTGCACGGCCTCGTCGAATTCAAAAGCGTCTCGTTCTCCTACGACGGCAAGCGCCCCGCCGTCGCCGACTTGAGCTTCACCGCCTTGCCGGGCGAGCGCGTGGCGCTGGTCGGGCCGACCGGCAGCGGCAAGTCGACGGCGCTCGCGCTTCTGCACCGGACCTTCGATCCGCAGGGCGGCGTGATCAGCGCTGACGGCATGGATGTCCGCGCGCTCGTGCTCACGGGGCTGCGCCGCAATATCGGCGTCGTGTTTCAGGAGACGCTGTTGTTCAACCGCTCGATCGCGGAGAATTTGCGGGTCGGCAAGCCGGATGCCACCGAGGCCGACATGCGCGCGGCGGCCGCCCGCGCCCAAGCGCTCGATTTTATCGAGCGCAATCCCGAAGGCTTCAATGCGCCGATCGGCGAGCGCGGCCGGCTTCTCTCCGGCGGCGAACGCCAGCGGCTCGCCATCGCCCGAGCGCTGCTCAAAGACCCGCCGATCCTCATTCTCGACGAAGCCACCAGCGCGCTGGACCCAGTGACCGAGGCGCGCGTCACCACGGCACTCGACGAGGTGATGAGAGGTCGCACCACGTTCGTCATCGCGCACCGGCTTGCGACCATCCGAAACGCGACGCGCATTTTGGTGTTCGATAACGGCCGGATCATCGAGTCCGGAACGTACGACGAGTTGGTGCAGCGCGGTGGCTTCTTTGCCGAACTGGTGAAGGCCCAGTTTGGGGCCGAAGATGTTCGGCGGGGCGTTCCTGTCAAGGACCGACCGCCGGTCGAAACATAGCTCGGATCGAGCTAACTGGCCCGGCCCGAGGTGGCCGGCCCGATGACAGGCTCCGCGAAATCCGCGAACAGCATTTAGGCTCGCGCGCCGCTCCCGGGTTTTGCTGCTCAACCCGGGCTACAAATCACCGCAGCCGCTCCAGGATGCTGACATAGTTGGCGACGGCAGCGCCGCCCATGTTGAAAATGCCGCCGAGCCTGGCGCCTTTGATTTGCATGTCGCCGGCGCTGTCGGTGAGCTGCATCGAGGCGATGGCATGCATCGATACGCCGGTGGCGCCGATCGGATGGCCCTTGGCTTTGAGGCCGCCGGACGGATTGATCGGCAGCTTGCCGTCTTTGTTGACGATACCGTCCTCGATGGCGCGCGCGCCTTGGCCTTGCGGCGCAAGCCCGATCGCCTCGTAGACCAGGAGTTCGGCGATGGTGAAACAGTCGTGCACCTCGGCGAATGACATGTCGGAAAGCTTGACGCCGGCTTGCTCCAAAGCGCGCTGCCAGGCGAGCGCCGGGCCTTCGAACTTGAGAATGTCGCGCCGCGACATCGGCAGATAGTCCTGCACATGCTGCGCGGCGCGGAACACGATCGCCTTGTTCATCGTCAAGGCCGTTTCGACGTCGGTCAGCACGACGGCCGCGGCGCCATCGGAGACGAGCGAGCAGTCGGTGCGCTTAAGCGGACCGGCGACGCGCGGATTCTTCTCGCTCTCCTGGCGGCAGAAATCGTAGCCGAAATCTTTGCGCATCTGCGCATAAGGATTGTCGACGCCGTTCTTGTGATTCTTCGCCGCGATCCGCGCGAGCGCGTCCGACTGATCGCCCCAGCGCTGGAAATAGAGGCTTGCGATCTTGCCGAAAATGCCTGCGAAGCCGCCGTCGATATCCGCCTCCTCGCGCACGTAGGAGGCTTTGAGGAGATTGCGTCCAATCTCCGGGCCCGGCGTGGTCGTCATCTGCTCGACGCCGACCGCCAGCACGATGCGCGCGCGGCGCGCGGCAATCGATGTCAAACCTTGGTGAACGGCGGCGGAGCCGGTGGCACAGGCATTTTCTACCCGGGTCGCCCGCTTAAAGCGGAAATCCGGCGAGGCCTGCAGCACCAAAGAAGCGGTAAAATCCTGCGGCGAAAAGCCCGCATTGAAGTGGCCGAGCACGATCTCATCGACATCTTTTGGCTCGATGCCGGCGTCGGCCAGCGCCTCGCCGGCCACTTTCACGATCAGGCTTTCCACGGATTCGCCGGCAAGCTTACCGAAGGGGGTATGTGCCCAACCTACGATGCAGGCTGTCATGTCGCTCTCCTTGCCGAATTTCGGACGTTTTTGCTTGGCTGTTGTGTTCTGCGGCGCCTTTGATTTAGCCGATGCGGCCTCGAATGTGAAATTCACCGGGAATGCGAAATTCACTGGGCGGGATTTCGCTTTGCCTTCGAGCGTCCCTTCGGTTTACATAGGGTGCCACATCCGCTTCGGGAACCTTTCGTGAACCCATCGCGGCCTGATCGGTCACTCCGGCTCGCCTGCGCCACGGCCGGCCCGGTGGCCTCCGAAGGGGCCGGCCAACGGAACGGACCGCGACACGTGCAGCATGTGAAATCTCTTCGGGCGTTGGTGCTAGGCATTGCGGTTGGTTCGGCTTTTGCCGCCAATCTCGCCGCGACGCCCGCCCAGGCCGGCGCTTCGATTCTGATCGACGCCGATACCGGCAAAGTCCTGCGCGCGGAGAATGCCACCTATCCGTGGTATCCGGCTTCGACCACCAAGCTGATGACGCTCTACGTTACGCTGCAAGCGGTGAAGCAAGGCCGTGTCACTTTCGACACGCTGTTCACCGTGTCGCGTAACGCAATGATGCAGTCGCCGACCAAGATGGGCTATGCGGTCGGCACGCAGGTCACCGTCGACAATGCGCTCAAGATGATGATGGTGAAGTCGGCCAACGACATGGCGGTGCTGCTCGCCGAAGGCGTCGACGGCTCGGTCGAGAATTTCGCCGACGACATGACCAGGACGGCGCACCGCTTGGGTATGACGCAATCCAACTTCGTCAATCCCAACGGGCTGCCGGCCGATGGGCAGGTTGTTTCAGCACGGGATATGGCGATCCTGGCGCGCGCGCTCATTCGCGACTTTCCGGAATACAATTTTTATTGGCACATTCCGGCGATCAAATACGGCCGTCGTGTCGTGCGTAACTACAACACGCTGCTCGGCCGTTATCCGGGCGCCGACGGCATGAAGACCGGCTTCATCTGCGCCTCAGGGTTCAATCTGGTTGCCACCGCGAGCCGCAATGGACGGCATTTGATCGCGGTGGTGCTCGGCTCGCCGTCGGGCGGCGCGCGCGCGGTGAAGGCGGCCGAGTTGCTCGAAAGCGGCTTCACGCAGAATCCGCTGTCGTGGCTGACGCCGGCACTCGGGACGGTCGACAACCTCACGCCGATCAACGCCGATCCGCCCAATTTGCACGATCAGGCGTGCGGCCCGCATCGCAAGCGGCCGGCCGCCGAAGACGAAGATGCCGACGCGGGCGGTGAGCTTGCCGCTGGCGTCAATACGCCGTTCTCGGCGCTGCTTTCGAGCTTGCGCGCCCCGACGCCCAAGGGCGCGGCGCTCCTTTCGGATTTCGGCTCGATCACGCCGACGATCGTTTATACCGGGCCGACCCGAACGCCTGATCAGCTGGCGCGGCTCAATGTCATTGCCGACGAGCCCGGCGGCGGCGGGCCGCGCCACAAGAAGAAGGGCGGCCGCGCGGTCGCGGCCAAGCCGGCAGACGGGGCCGGCGATAGCACGTCCGCGGCCAAGCCATCCGCCGGCAACGACGGAAAGACCAAGCCCGTCCACTGGACGCCGACCTCGTCCTCGTCGCTGGTGGCAAACCCGCCGGCAGGGCTGGAAACCAAGGCAGTGACGGACAAGCCGAAGAAAAAGCCGCAGAAGGCGGCCACCACAACCAAGCCCGCGCCGGCCGCGCAATAATTCCGCGCACATCACCCTTTCGCGGGGCGATTATCTGTCCGCGATCTTCGCGCGCGAGTCGCTGTGCCCTTCGCTATTGTTGCGGGGGTTTGTTGTCCTGCAGAGCTTTCTCGAACAGTGGCCGCACCGCCGGCGGCAATTTTTCCAAGCTGAGACCGGATAGACGCGCCACCTCAGTGGTCTCGATGCCTGACTGCCTCTGCAGTGCGGTCGCAGGGACAAGGCGGTCTGGAGCTTGTCGCACGTTGTGCAGCACGATCGTCAGCTTCGGAAGATTCGCGTCCGATACGTGAGCCTTCGGGATGCGTACGAAGAAGTCGAAGGCCGGAACTTGTATGAAGCGGTGCTTACCTTCCGGACCGGGCACATCGCGATTGGCAAATGCGCGCCGCAGACCGACGTCCGGTATCGATCCGAGCGCGATCTGCTGATCGTCAAGAAGCACCTCATAAGCAAGCCCGTTGATGACGGCGCTTGGAATTGTCAGCGGCCCCGGCACTTCGCTCGCGCCGACGACGGACAATTGGCCATTGGCGGAATGAAGCTCGACGCGAACATAGCCCTCCGTCGACGAAGGCGCGGCCCGGTCGGCCTTTGGCTTCTGCGGACCTTGCCCCGACCACGGCGGTGTATCGGACATAGCCTGCACCTTTGTCATGAGGTTTTCGCCGGTCGGAGCCGCAGCAAAATCGGTGCCCATCGTCGGCAGGAGTGAATTTCGCCGCACTGTCGTCACGCGGCCGATAGCCTCCATCATGGGGAGACCCGGAGCGTTGACAATAGGCGCGCCCATGGGCCGCTGCTCGGTCAGCGGGTTAGGGAACAAGATCTTGTCACGGATTGCCATGGCGATCCCCTTCCGTTCAGAAGTTGTGCCCGTAGCGATAGTTGTGGATCCAGCGGTAATAGATCTGGTCAAGCTGCCACGGGTAGGCGCTGCGGAGCATGCCGAACCAGTCTGTATTGTGAACAAACAGATCACGCTTGCCGCCGCCGCCCTGATAATTGCACGGCGCAAAACTATCCACGTTGCCAAGATGCCAACCTCCGATCCAGTCGGCCGACCAGTCGCATTGCAAGCCTGCGCCGGTGGAGATCATCCGCCCGAGATAGACCGGCGTCCAGTCGTTGGCGTTGAAGACCACGAGATCGGCTTTACCGTCGCCGTTTAGATCGGCGACATAGTGGCGATCGTGGCTTCGCATTTGCCATCCCGGAGCGTTGCCATCGTAGCGCTGAGTCATGCTGAGCGAGGAACCGCCCGATTTCAACATCCCCAGATAGGCGATCGACCAGGCGTCGCCATTGAAGACGAAAAGGTCCGCCTTGCCGTCGCCGTCGAAATCGCCGACGAAGTGCTGGTCGGATGGACGCATCTGCCAGTCGGGCATGTTGCCGTCATAGCGCGTCGCCATGGAAAGCGCGGTTCCGCTCGATGCCAGCATGCCCAGATAAGGGATGGACCAAGCGGGGCCGTTGAACACGAACAAATCGGCTTTCTTGTCGCCGTTGAAGTCGCCGACGAAGAATTGATCGGTCGGACGCATCTGCCAGCCGGGCAGGTTCGCGTCATAGCGGTGAACAACGGATAAACTGTTGCCGTGCGACTGCAGCATTCCGAGATAGGGAATGGACCAATTGCTGCCGTTGAAGACGAAGACGTCGGCCATTCCGTCGCCATTGAAGTCGCCGACGAAGAACTGATCGCCGCTGGTGAATTGCCAGCCCGGCATCGAACCGTCGTAGCGGGCGATGAGCTTGAGGCCGCCGCTGCCGTCATCGGCGAGCAGACCCAGATAGGGCATCACCCAGTCGGTTCCGTTGAAGACGAGGACCTCGTCCTTGCCGTCGTGATTGAAATCGCCGGTCCAGAAGCGATCGCCCGCCTGGAATTGCCATGAGCCGGGAACAAGATTGACACAGCTGAACTCGACGTCGAGCTGGCTGCCATTCGAACGGTACAGCATGATGCCGTTGCCGTTGTGAATGAGCGCATCAGACTTGCCGTCGCCGTTGAAGTCCCCCGGATACACGTTCAGGAACGTTCGCTCCGTTTTGGCGTCATTCAGCGACTTCATGTGCGTGTAACAAACCGGGCAATAGGGCGGCAGATTGGATCTCATCCGGCAGTTGATCACGGGCCGGTAGATGCCTTGGGTGACCGTGCCGGCGCCCTCAAACAAGCCGACGCTTTGATTGTCGTCCCAGTCCGCCGGGCGGACACCCTGTGTGTAGTTGGCGCATTTGCCGACGCCGGTCGGAACCGGCGTCGCCGGATTGACGAACCGGGTCCATTTGAGGGTCGCACGATTGGTATTGATCGTGTTGTCGACACAACCCGGCTCGCCGCCCGTATAGGTCTTATCCGTCTCGCAATACTCGTCGCAGAATCCGCCAAGGCCGTGCCCGAATTCATGAGCGATCGTATCCCAGGTGATGCCGAGCGGCAGGACCGCGAACCCGCCGCCGCCGCAACCGCCGAAGCCGGGATTGTTAAGTAAGATCAGGCAAAGATTGTAGTCTGGCACCCACGTGGTGAGCGCGTTGTTCACGAGCGTGCCGGTATTCGGGCCGCCCTCCAGCCAGCAATGCGACCACGAGCCGCTGTAGTAGTAACCGAGCGCGGTATTTTTCGTTACGGTGTTGAGCAAGGTGCCGTTGTTGTACGTCTTGGTGCCGACACCGGAGTCCACTGAAATGAGATTGACGCGATAGACATTGAAGGCTTGGATGTCTTCGAAATAATAGTCGTTTTTGAAGAGGCCGTTGAACAGAAGATCGTTGACCTTGTTGTTGTAGGTTGTCTGATCAGCGCCATCGGCGAAACCGTCCCCCAGCACAGCGATGTTGACCTTAGTCCCGGGCGGACCAGATGAAAGAATCTGGGTCATACTGTCAGGCATGGATTTCCTCCGACTTTTGTATTTGGGTTTTCTGGCAGCCTCCTCGTGAGCAAGCCTCACGCTTGCCGGCGGGCGTAATCGTCCCGCAGCCTCAAGGATCCAAATTTCTTTCGTTTCTTAGAGATCGTTTCTTACAGACAAGAAACGGCGTAAGCCGCAAATGCTTCTGTCCACCGCCAATGCTGGGGCGTGCGCGATGCCAGGCGAGACGGCATCCAGCCCTTTGCCGATCGGTCGATCAAAGCTGTCAATGTTTAGGTCTGTTAGAAGATCGCGAAAAGATGCCAGGAATGTGGCAAGGCGAAACATTCAAACAAAGAAAGCGGCGGTTGAGTGCGCAATGAGTCAATGAATTGGTATCAGAATGCGGCGATTAGATCGCTTCATTCCTTAAAACTGGAGTCCAATCGCGCAAGCGGGCTGCAGTCGATACGCCGCTTAAACCGACAGGCAACGATCCAACTAACAGGCAACAATGGTGGTATCGCGTTGCGGTTTGTGTCGCATTGCCGTCACAGCGGTGACACGCGGGACGCCGGTCGTTTAGTTCGCCGCTTTCAACGGCGCGTCCGTCATGTCTTGTAACGCTTCGAAGCTGATGCCCGGCGCCATCTCGCGCACGGCGAAAGCATCGCCCATGACGTCAAGCACCGCGAGATTGGTGTAAACGCGCGTTGCGGCGCTGACCGCCGTGAGCGGATAGGTGCAGCGGCGCAGCAATTTGCTCTCGCCGTCCTTGGTCGTATGATCCATCAACAGCCAGACGCTCTTGGCGCCGACGGCGAGATCCATAGCGCCGCCGACTGACGGCATGTCGGTCGCCGATTTCGACCAATTGGCAAAATCGCCGTTCACCGCGACCTGAAATGCGCCGAGCACGCACAGATCGAGATGGCCGCCGCGGATCATCGCGAAACTGTCGGCGTGGTGGACGTAAGAGCCGCCGGGAACCAGAGTGACGTATTTCTTGCTGGCATTGATCAGCCAGCGATTGATTTCGTCGGGCGGCGGCTCCGGTCCCATGCCCAGGATTCCGTTCTCCGATTGGATCACGACTTCGCGCTCGGGCGGAATGTAATTTGCCACCAGCACCGGAATACCGATGCCGAGATTGACATAAATGCCTTCCGGAATATCGCGCGCTGCGCGGGCGGCGATCTCCTCGCGCGTCCACGGCTTGCAATTCGCCAACCCGCCGAGCTTTGCCTTTACGTTCATGGGCGCTTCTCTTTTAGGTCACTGCTCTGTTCAGGTCACTGTCGGCTCGCCATAGGGCACGTGCACGACGCGATCGACATAGATGCCGGGCGTGTGGATCCGTTCCGGATCGAGCTCGCCCAAGGACACGATGTGCTGAGCCTGCGCGATGGTCAATGCGGCGGCGGTCGCCATCACGGGATTAAAGTTCCGCGCTGACGATTTGTAGGTCAGATTGCCCCAACGATCCGCTTCCCAGGCTTCGATCAGCGCGACGTCGCCGTGAAAGGCTTCCTCCAGCACAAAGCGGCGGCCGCGGAATTCCCGCACCTCTTTTCCCTCCGCCAGCAAAGTACCGACCGAGGTCGGCGTATAGAAGGCCGGAATGCCGGCGCCGGCGGCGCGCATGCGCTCAGCCATCGTGCCTTGCGGCATTACTTCAAGCTCGATTTTGCCCGCGCGGTAAAGGCTCTCGAACACCACCGGATCGGTGGTGCGCGGATAAGAGCAAATGATCTTGCGCACGCGGCCGACTTCCATCAGCCGCGCCAAGCCGACATGACCGACGCCGGCATTGTTGGCGACCACGGTCAGATCCTTGGCGCCCTGTTCGATCAGGGCCTCGATCAGCGCATTGGGCTGACCGATACTGCCGAAGCCGCCGATCAGCACGACCGCGCCGTCGCGGATCCCCGCCATCGCCTCGGCCATGCTTTGTACGATCTTGTTGATCATCGGCGGGCAAGATCACAGCAAATTCGCATTTCCCGGACACGGTGCAGCGCGAAGCGGTGCACCGTTGATCCGGGATCGTCGCAGCACTCCGCGTTTATGACGGTCCCGGTTCTGCAGCGCACCACTTCGTGCTGCGCTGCGCCCGGGACACGCGGCGATGGCCAAGGCGCAAGTCCTCTCACCCCGCGTCGCGCATGCGCGCGCCGTCGGCGAAGGCGGGGATGAGTTCGCGCGCAAAGCGGCGCAGGCTTTCGTGTGCGAACCCGCCGCCATTGAGCAGCACATATTCGACGCCGAGCTTCCGCAGCTTTTCGAGCTTGAGCGCGATCTCGTCCGGTGTGCCGTAGAGGGCCGCTTCCTCGCTCGCCTCGCGGGTGTCGGAGAAGGCCATGATGCTCGCCTTGCTCTGCGTGCCGTCGGCCGCTTTCGATAGGGCGGCGAAATGGCGCTGTGCGGCGAGCCGCTGCTCGAGGGCGGCTTCCTTGTCGGCCTTGTCCTTGGCGACATAGAAGGCGCGCGCCACGCCGACGTCGAGCGGATCGAAAACGCGGCCGCGCTTCTCAACCTCGGCCTTGAACCAGGCGACGCGCTCGCCGATGGCGTCGAGCGAGGCGAATTGGTCGAGCAGCAGATTGTAGCCGCGCTCGGCTACCTGGCGGATCGAATTCAGGCTACCGGCGGCCATCCACATCGGCGGATGCGGCTTTTGCGCGGTCGGCGGCTCGACGATGATGTCGGCGAAGTTCCAGTATTTGCCCTGATGCGAGAAGCGCTCTTTCGACGTCCAGGATTTGACCACGACGTCGAGGCATTCGTTGAAGCGCGCGTCGGCTTCTTCGATCGGGATGCAGAAGCCGCGGAATTCGTTGTGGCGATAGCCCTTGCCGACGCCGAAATCGAGCCGTCCTCCGGACAAAAGATCGATCGTGGCCGCCTGTTCGGCGAGCAGCACCGGATTATGCCAGGGCAAGACTAGGACCGCGGTGCCGAGCCGCAGCGTGCGGGTTTTTGCCGCGAGCCAGGTGAGCAAAGAGAGACTGGCGGAAACCTGCCCGGCGCCGGTGAAATGATGCTCGACCAGAAAGGTCGAGTGATAGCCGAGCGACTCGGCTTCGATGTTGTAATCGACGAATTGTTTGTAGCCGAGGCCTGAATCGACATCGGGCCCGCCGCGGCGCGCGGTGGCGCTGCCGAATAGACCAAAGCGCATCAACTGGCTCCACTGTTTCGCCGGCGACAATGTAGCCGGAAAGACGCCGGAAAAAACAAGTCATCAAAAGGTCGGAGGCGCGCCGTCGGGCAGGGTCGGCACCATTGCCTAGTGGGCGATGTCCGTTCGAGGTGGGCTGGATGCTCGTCCCGCTCCGCCGCTGTGTGGGCCGGGAGGGTTTTATTTCGCACCCGCCGCGGCCTGCGCCAAAGCCGCAAGGGCGCCGGCGAGGCCGCTCACCGCGTGGGCCGTCGATGCCGTGCCGTTTGGCGAGCCAATGCGGATCGTTGTAGGAGAGCCAGGTTTGCCCGGCGGCATCCTGCCAGACCAGGATTTTGAGCGGCAAGTCGATGCCGATGGTCTGGACCGCCTGCATCAGCGGTGTGCCGCCCTTGGCGTTGCCGAAGATCAGAAGATCGGTCGGGTTCAGGGCCAAACCTGCTGCGGTGGCGCCGGCCGCATGGTCGATATGTGCGAATACGGTCAAGGCCTTTGCCTTTAACTTCGGCCTCGAGCCTATTCATCGTTTCCACCGGCCCGTAACTGCTGCGTATGGTTATCAATCCGTCTGCGGCCATGACGCGCGTTCTCCCTGTCGGCAATCGTTGCTATCAACGCGATGAAACGTCCGGCGTTCGAAACAGCGAGATGGAAATAGCGTGTCTAATGTACCAGAATTGCGTCGGAATGAATTCGCGGCACACTTTATGGGTGACATGAAACGCGCACACGTTGTCAAGGCGGCCGGCCTTTGGGACAGCGCCGGTGCAATCGATGAGGTTTTGCTCGACGCGCATGAACGGTATCGCCGTCGCGCCGTTTTGACCGGCGAGCGGGGCACGACCTTTCTGCTCAATTTGCCGCGGGCGATGGCCCTGCGCGATGGCGACGGTCTCGTACTCGACGACGGCGGCATCGTGCGCATCGTCGGCCGGCCAGAGCCGCTGATCGAAATCGCCGCCGCCGACAGCCACGAATTGGCGCGGCTCGCGTGGCATATCGGCAACCGGCACATCGACGTGCAGATCGTCGGCGACCGGCTGCGTATTCGCCGCGATCATGTGATCGAGGACATGCTGCGCGGGCTCGGCGCCCGCCTTTCGCCGGTGGAAGCGCCGTTCGATCCGGAGCAGGGCGCGTACGGTCAGCACGCGCACGGCCATGGTCATGACCACGCGCATGGCGATGATCATCATCATGGGCATGAGCACGATCATGCGCATGCTCATGGTCACGAGCGTGACCACGATCATGGCTAAAGCGTTGGTCCGCTCGTCCCCGCGAAAGCGGGGACCCAGGCGGGAGAAGCCGCTGGATTCCCGCCTTCGCGGCAATGAGCGGATGGAATCGGCCGCGCTCTTTCGCCTGATGGCCTGGCTGTCGCCGGCTTATCCGGTCGGCGCGTTCTCTTATTCAAGTGGTATCGAATGGGCGGTCGAGGCCGGCGACATCAAGGACGCCGAGACGCTGCGGCAATGGCTCGCGGCGATGCTCGCCGAGGGCGGCGGCTTTTGCGATGCGGTTTTGTTTGTTCATGCGCATCGCGCGATCGTCGCGCGGTGATGACGCGGCGCTGCGCGCCGTTGCAGAGCTTGCGACCGCGCTCGTTCCCTCGAAGGAGCGCTTCCTGGAAACGACGGCGCAGGGGCGCGCCTTCCTCGATGCGACCAAGGCGGCATGGCCTCGTCCGGCTCTGATGCGCCTGGAGGATGTTTGGAAGGGCGCGGTGGCGCTGCCGGTCGCCGTCGGCGTCGCCTGCGCCGGACATGACATCCCGTGTGAGCCGGCACTTGGCGCGTTCCTCCATGCGCTCACCGCCAATTGGATCTCCGCCGGCGTGCGGCTCGTTCCGCTCGGGCAGACCGACGGACAACGCGTCCTCGCGGCGCTGGAAGCCGTCGTTGCGGCAACCGCGCAACGCGCCTTGGCGACGCCATTGGATGAGATCGGCAGCGCGGCGTTCCGCGCCGACCTCGCTACCATGCGCCACGAGACACAATACACCCGCTTGTTCCGATCTTAGCAGGCGGCCCGCTTTGCCTAGCTTGACGGTCCGCACTAAGTTCGGCGAAGGATTGGAGTTGGCGTCATGTCTTCCTCGTATCACGGTCCTTTGCGGGTGGGGGTCGGCGGCCCGGTCGGCTCCGGCAAGACCGCGCTGATGGACGCGCTTTGCAAGCGGCTGCGCGACCGCTATGAGATCGCCGCCATCACCAACGACATCTACACCAAATGGGACGCCGAATATCTGGTGCGCTCCGGCGCGCTTAAGCCCGAACGCATCGCCGGCGTCGAGACCGGCGGATGCCCGCACACGGCGATCCGCGAGGACGCTTCCGCCAATCTCGCGGCCATCGCCGACATGCGACAGAAATTTCCGACGCTCGATCTGGTGCTGATCGAATCGGGCGGCGACAATCTTGCCGCGACCTTTTCGCCCGAGCTGGCCGATCTGACGATCTACGTCATCGATGTGGCCGCCGGCGACAAGATTCCCTCCAAGGGCGGACCCGGCATCACGCGCTCCGATCTGTTGGTGATCAACAAGATCGATCTCGCGCCTTATGTCGGCGCTTCGTTGGAGACCATGGAGCGCGAGTCGAAGCGCATGCGCGGCGCGCGGCCGTTCTTTTTCACCAATCTGCGCGCCGGGGAGGGCGTCGACGAGATTGCGCGCTTCATCGAGGAGAAGGGCGGGCTGGGGGTTTGACTATCCTCACCCGCGAAGCGGGGGAGGGGGCATAGGCGGCCTTCGACCGCCGTTACAAAAAGAACGCCGACGCGGGGCGTCGGCTTTGGCGAAGCATGGTGGAGGGGGCTCGCTTGCTCCGTGCGAGCCGCCACTTGCCCCCACCGGCTCGCTTCCGCTCGCCACCTCCCCCGTAAACGGGGGAGGAAAATCACTAACCCCGTCCCGTATGCTTCCTTGCCGCTTCGAGGTGGCCGTAGCTCTGCACCGGCGCGCACATCAGAAAGCGATAGCCTTCGCTGACGACGCGCTCGACATTGCCTTGCTCGACATGCGGATGGCCGACGACGACATTGTGCTTCTTGCAGGTGTCGACCACGCGCTTCATCCATTCGAGCACCACCTTGTGCTCGTATTGGCGCGGATAGCCGAGTTCCTGCGACAGATCGCCTTCGCCGATCAGAATGGCGCCGACGCCCGGCACATTGGTGAGGATGTCGTCGAGATTGTCCACGCCGCGGGTGTCCTCGATTTGCAGGATGCAGAAAATCTCGCCCTGCGGATTGAGCGGCCACACGTCGGCCTTCTGATAGTATTCCTGCTGGGTCAGTCCCCAATAGCGCACCGCGGTTGTCGGGCCGTCGCCGCGGATGCCGGCGGGCTCATAGTGCGCCGCGGTCTTGAGCCGCGGATAGCGGCAGGCGCCGACCGCATTGGCGGCTTCCTCGACCGTCGAGATGTGCGGGAACACGATACCGTAGCAGCCCATGTCGAGCGCCTGTTTGGCCTGCCACTGCGCCATTTCGACCCCGTTCACCGGCACGCGCGCGAGCGGCGTCACGGCCGGCGCGAGCGAGCCGGATTTGGCGATCTGCGCGCGCAGGAGCATGTATTGCAGGCAATCGCGCAACAGCCGGCCGTCCCAGGGCTGGTGTTCCATCTCGAACACGCAGCCGTCGAATTTCGAGGTCGCCAGCGCCACCGCGCTCGAGACTTCGGCGGGCGAGAAGCAGGTCAGCGCATGCTGCCCGGATTCGAGCGCGCGGATGATGCCGTTGAGGCGCGGAAGTTCAGCCATTCCCCAGTCTCCTTCGGGCGTCGTCGCGGCATGCTATAGAAAAGCCGCCCCCGTTTGACAATCGCGCCCCGGCCCTTAAAGCATGATCCCGAAAAGTGGAGACCGGTTTCGGAAAAGATCATGCTCAAACAAAACGCTAGAGCGGGATGACGATTTGAAGCTAAAGTCGTCCCGCTCTAGCATCGCCGACCCAACCCCTTCAGCGACTTGCCTCAATGATCATCGATTGCCACGGCCACTACACCACCGAACCCAAAGACCTTCATCGTTTCCGCAAGGAACAGACCGCGGCCGCCAACGCCAAGGATAAAGCGGCGTTGCCCTCGCGCGCCTCGCTGAAGATGTCCGACGACGAAATTCGCGAAAGCATCGAGCAGAATCAGCTCAAGCTGCAGCGCGAGCGCGGCACCGACCTGACCATCTTTTCGCCGCGCGCGTCCGGGATGGGCCATCATGTCGGCGACGAGAGCATCAGCCTCGAATGGTCGCAGATCTGCAACGACCTCATTCACCGCGTCTGCACGCTCTATCCGAAGAACTTCATCGGCGTCTGCCAATTGCCGCAATCGCCAGGCGTGCCGCCGAAGAACTCGGCCGCCGAGCTCGAGCGCTGCGTCAAGGAGCTCGGCTTCATCGGCTGCAATCTCAACCCCGACCCATCCGGCGGATATTTCAATGCGCCGCCGCTGACCGACAAGTGGTGGTATCCGTTCTACGAGAAGATGATCGAGCTCGACGTGCCGGCGATGATCCACGTGTCGGGCTGCTGCAATCCGGCCATGCACACGACCGGATCGTATTATCTGAATGCCGACACGATGGCGTTCATGCAACTCATCCTGTCGGATGTGTTCAAAGACTTCCCGACGCTGAAGTTGATTATTCCGCACGGCGGCGGCGCCGTGCCGTTCCATTGGGGCCGCTTCCGCGGGCTTGCGCTCAATAACGGCCGGCCTGAGCTCGACGAGATCATCAAGAACAACATCTTCTTCGACACCTGCGTCTATCACCAGCCGGGCATCAACCTGCTCACCGAAGTGGTCCCTGTCGAGAACATTTTGTTCGCTTCAGAGATGGTCGGCGCGGTCAAAGGCGTCGATCCGAAAACCGGCTTCAACTTCGACGACACCAAACGCTACGTCGACAAGGCGCCGCGCCTGAGCGATGCTGACCGCGCCAAGATTTTCGAAGGCAATGCGCGCCGGGTCTACGGCCGACTCGGGGCTGCGCTGAAGACAGCGCTGTAACGGGCGCGTCTCCAGCCGAGCTATGCATCCGCTCGTCCCCGCGAAGGCGGGGACCCAGCGAGGCCACGTCCGGCTATAGTGTCGTCCGCTGGATTCCCGCTTTCGCGGGAATGAGCGATATCTTGGAGGGCATCACTGCATTGCCAAAACTTCGGCGCAAGCGTGCAAAGGAAAAACCACAGCTCGTCAGGTTCGGTCACCGCGAGATCGAGACCCTTGGCCTGAGCCAGGGTTTCTGGACCGATCTCTATCATCGGGCGATGACGGTCCACTGGCCGGTGTTTTTCGGCAGCGCCGCCGTGTTGTTTGTCACGCTCAACGCCGTGTTCGGCTTTCTGTATTGGCTCGGCCACGAGCCGATCGCCAATGCCGAAGGCAACGGGCCGCTCGCCTACTTCTATTTCTCCATCGAAACATTGGCGACGGTCGGCTATGGCGACATGCATCCGCAGACCGATTACGGGCATCTGATCGCGACCGTCGAGATCTTCACCGGCATGTCGTTTCTCGCGGTGATGACCGGGCTCATTTTCGCGCGCTTCTCGCGGCCGCGTGCCCGCTTTGTGTTCGCCAGCACTGCCGTCATCTCCCGGCACGAAGGGCGTCAGGCGCTGATGATCCGCACCGCCAATGCGCGGCACAATACGATCTCGCGGGCAAACGCGCGGCTCTGGCTCATTCGCGCCGAGCGCAGCAAGGAAGGCGACCAGCTCCGCCGCTTCTATGAGCTCAAGCTCGATCGCAGCGAGCATCCGATGTTCGTGCTGAGCTGGATGCTGTTCCACATCATCGACAAGGAGAGCCCGCTGCACGAGGCAACGGCGTCCGATCTGGAGGAAGGCGACGCGCTCTTGGTGCTCAATGTCGGCGGCCTCGACGACAGTTCCGCCCAGCAGCTCTATGCGCGCCACGTCTATTCCTGGCGCGATATCCGCTGGCAGCATCGCTACAAGGACATCACCAGCGTTTCGCCGCAGGGACGTTTTTTGCTCGACTACACCAAATTCAACGACGTGGTGGCGGAGGAGGGAGAGTAGGTACTTCCGCTCATTCCCGCGCATGCGGGAAGGTGTGGCACTTCGTTTGTGAACTCAGGGAATCAGCCTGGGTCCCCGCCTTCGCGGGGGCGAGCGGGGCAATTAGGCAGGGCGAACGAATTAAAACACATCGATTGGTATCACTCGTGTTCCTTCTTGCACGGCCTGGGCGTTGGCCCATTTTGTTGGAAAGCACCGTTAGCCGAGTTGGTCCTGACCGGTTCCGGCTATCTAACCCCCGGCGCGAGGAGCCACCATGTCCATCCGCCCTGTCAAACGCATTGCTTCGTCCAAGCCCACGATCGAGGGCGCCGGCGTGCATCTGCGCCGCGCATTCGGCTTCGGCGACACCGCCGAATTCGATCCGTTCCTGCTGCTGGACGATTTCCGCAACGACCGGCCGGCCGAATATCTCGCCGGCTTCCCGTGGCATCCGCATCGCGGCATCGAGACCATCACTTACGTGCTGGCCGGCAATGTCGAGCATGGCGACAGCCTCGGCAACCGCGGCAATCTCGGCGCCGGCGACGTGCAATGGATGACTGCCGGTCGCGGCATCCTGCATCAGGAAATGCCGCAGGGCGACGAGAAGGGCCGCATGCACGGCTTTCAGCTCTGGGCCAATCTGCCGTCGTCGCTGAAGATGACGGCGCCGCGCTATCAGGACATCAAAGGCGGCGAAGTGCCGGAAGTGATCGACGACGACGGCACGCGCGTGCGCGTGGTGTGCGGCGATTTCTGGGGCAAGCGCGGCCCGGTCGAAGGCGTTGCCGCCGACCCGCGCTATCTCGACGTCTGGGTGCCGCCGGGCAAGCGCAAGACGCTGAAGGTCGAGGTCGAACGCCAGGCCTTCGCCTATGTGTTCGAGGGCTCGGGTAATTTCCGCGCCGCGTCGCAGCCGTTCGGCGTGCTGACCGAGAAGACCGACGGCGTGAACGAGATCCTGGTGCGCGAGCAGACCGGTAACCGTTCGCTGGTGCTGTTCGACTCCGGCGACGAAATCACAGTGCAGGCCGGCGACGAGGGCATTCGCTTCATCCTCGTGTCCGGCAAGCCGATCAAGGAGCCGGTCGCCTGGTACGGCCCGATCGTGATGAACTCGCAGGCCGAGCTGCAGCAGGCCTTTACGGAGCTGAAGCAGGGCACGTTCATTCGGTAGCTCTCGGCGGCCTTCTTTACCTCTCCCCGCCGCGCGGGGAGATGGGTGAGGAGGCCTCACCGCTGGTCTGAGCGATGCAGGCGAGGCGGCAGCGTTGCGGATATTTCCTTAAGTCGGGTGCCCAGCGGAAAGGCCCCCTCACCCCGACCCTCTCCCCGCACGCGGGGAGAGGGGGCTCGCTGAGGGGGCCGCTCGCTCTTCATCTACGCCGGCTGTGCAGCCGCAACGCGCCTGATCAGGCCGCGCTGCGGGTCATAACCAAGAACCGCGAGCAGAAAGAACAGCCCCGTCGTGCCGGCCACGACCAGCGCGGCCACGATGTTAAGCTCGCCGTAAAGCGCAAAGCGGATCAGCTCGACCGCGTACGTGAAGGGGTTGACGAGCGAGACGTAATAAAGAATCTCCGAGCCGCCCTCGCGCAGCCGCCACAGCGGATAGAGCGCCGACGAGAAAAAGAACATCGGGAACATCACGAAATTCATCGCGCCGGCGAAATTCTCCACCTGCCGGATATAGACCGACAGAAAGAGCCAGAGCGCGCCCAGCATCAGCCCGGAGACGATCAGCGCCGGCAGCACGAAGAGCCAGTCGAGCGGATCGAAGGTGACGTCGAAGGCGATGCAGACCGCGAGAAACACATAGCAGGTGATCACCGCCAGCGCGGTGCCGGCCAGAAGCTTGCAGGCGAGCAGAAGCCAGCGCGGCAGCGGGGCGGTGAGGAGAAGCCGCATCACCCCCATCTCGCGGTCATAGACCATCGACAGCGACGATTGCATGCCGTGGAACAAAAGGATCATGCCGAGCAGGCCCGGCACGATATAGACCTGATAGGTGACGTAGGTCTTGTAGGGCGGGATGATCGAGACGCCGAACACGTTGTAGAAGCCGGCCGCGAACACGGCGAGCCAGATCAGCGGGCGGACCAGCGCGGACAACAGCCGGCCGCGCTGCTGCACGAATTTCAGCAGCTCCCGCATGGTGACGGCGCGCAGCGCGCGCAAGGTGTGGGCGAGGGGCATCAGAGTGTTCCCGTTCCTGTAGCCCGCATGAGCGAAGCGACATGCGGGATCGATGCTGCCGCCGTTCTACTCCCCGGATATCGCTTCGCTCATCCGGGCTACTTATACAAATGGCACGGCGACTCTTGCTCGTCGTCGCCGAGTGTGTCGAGCGTGTTGGTGCGATGCAAAAAGCCCTCGACCGGGGCATCGGCAACGACCTCGTAAGGCGCTGCCAGCAGTACCGCTTGTCGCACCTGATGGTCCCAGGGGCGCACGCTGACCGCCAAACCTTTGTCGCCATCGAAATTGCCGTCGCCCAGAATGAACGCGCGCTGCTTGGCGAAATCGGCGGATTCCGTCCGCAGCGACGATTGCACGATCATCCTGACCGCCATCCAGGCCGCCCAATCGGGCCCTTCCATGTGCCGGCCGCCGGATTTCTTCTCGAAGCGTGAATTGACCTGCGGCGCGCCGTGCCGTTCCCAGGTCCAGTGCCACGCCACCGGCTCGAGATCGATGCTGCCGATGACCGGACGCGGACGGCTCAAACGATAGGGGACCGTGCGGGCGAAATCGAACGCTGCGTCGGCAACGAACGCCGCATCGAAATCGCGACTGACGGCGCTGAGCAACGTCGGATCGTTCTGCTCGCGCTCGCGCGGGTCGGTGCCGGGCTTGAAGTGCTGATTGGCGACGATCTTCGCGCCGAATTTCTGCGCCGCGCGGGTGAAGGCTGCGGTCATCGCCGCGTCGGCGGGCGAGGGGCCTTCGAGCACCAAAAGGTCGCGCCATTTGCGCGAGACGACGAATTGCGCGAGCCCGTCCATGAGCTGGGCGCGGCTCGGATAGACATGGACGAATTCGGGCGCGCACAGATCGCGGCGCAACGAATCCTCTGGCTCCGAGACGTTGAACAAAAGTCCGTCGCGGCCACGCACGGCTTCGGCGAGCGGCTTGAAGCTCTCCGCCGTCGCGTCGATCAGGAAGAAATGCGTGCCGGCATCGAGCGCCGCGCGCACCGCCGGCGCGACCTCGGCTGCCGATTTCACGGTGATCCGCAGCAAGCGGAAGTCGGCTTTCAGCACGCGCGCAAGCGGCGCCGCGTCGTCGAGGCCGACTTCGGCGCCGGCAAAAGGGTGCGCGCGGGTCTTGAGAATGATGCGCTCGTAGGCGCGCACCGGCGCGTAGCGCGGGTCGTTTTCGATCTCGACGAAGGCGATATTGATTTGCTGCTTTGCCGACGGCGCGTCCTGCGCCGATCCGGGAGATATCGAACAAACAAACGTGAGCAAGAGAAGAAATGCGAACGACAAACTGTGCCTCTCCGGCTTGCGAAAAGTGGCTAGAAGTGAGGGCGCCTTGGTCCCGTAACCGAGGTTCCGGGCGACGCCGCCACTGCGTTCACAGCGCACCGTTGGAGATGGAAAATTTTGCAGTTGATCTATACCCTCTCTCAAACGACTTCAGGGTGAGTCAGGCGTGCGTCGTTTGAAACCGCTATTTTCGATCTTGTCGTTCGTGCTTACGGCTTCCACCGCCATGGCTGTCGACTATCGGTGGACGTCAAGCTATGACCAAGGAACACTCGAAGCAACTATCTGGAATCGCAATGCTTCGAACATCGTCATCTACTGCCCAGAGGGTCAGGAGGATACGACGCCGGGAATGTTTCTCGAAGTGAAGAGGATCAAGCCTCAGAGGGGCGAATCGGTGACCGTACAGATCGTCGTTGATGGCGACAGCTTCCCCTTCGAACTGAATGAGATTCAATTCACCGCAAGCTCGCGGGCCGAAAAATGGCGATTCTTTGCGCTGGTGGATGCGTTGGTGGCGAGCAAACAAAAGTCGTTTGTCGTGGAGTTTCCGAAATACGATACGTCGGAAACGTTTTCGCTTCTCGACGCGCGCAAGTCGCTCGGACAGGGGAAAAGCTCGATACTCAGTGGTTGCGGCGAAAACGAGCGGTAGCGGCTTTTGGCACACGCGCGAGTTGGGCGCCTATGTGAGTTTTGCGACCTAGAGCGGAATGAGTTATGGTTCGATCGGCATCCCGCTCTAGCTTTTTGTTTGAGCATGATCTTTTCGGAAAACCGGATTCCACCCATCGGGTCAAAGCCCGAGGGCAAGCTTTTCCGGATCATGGTCTAATCATCGACCGCGATGCCATAAGGCATGCGCCCGACCGGCACCGAGATTTTCGCCTTACGGGTCTTGGTGTCGATCACGGTGATGTCGTCGCCGAAGCCGTTGGCGACATAGAGGGTGTTCTCGTCGCGCGAAAGCGTGAGGCCCCAGGGCCTTTTGCCGACCAGGATGTAGCCCAAGACTTTACGCTCCGGCACGTCGACCACCGCCACATGCGCGGCATGGCCGAGCGCAACATAGGCGGTCTTGCCGTCCTTGGTTATCACGAGGCCGACCGGCGTCACGTCGGATTTGCGCATGCCCGGCGGCAGAAACGGTATCTTGCCGGTGATAGCGAATGTGGCGCGATCGACGATATCGACCTCGCCGGCAAGCTCAGCCGTCACCCACAGCTCCTTGCCGTCCGGTGTCGCCGCGATCCGCCGCGGCCGCAAGCCGGCGACCACGTCGCGCACGATCTTGCCGCTGTCCGCCGCGACCTCGTGCAGCAGATCGCCGGCCTCGGATGTGACATAGACCGCCTTGCCGTCCTCGGAGACAAGCACGCCCTCCGGCTCCGCGCCGGTCGCCACCTCCTGCACGATCGTGTCGCGCTCCACGTCGATCACGGCGAGCGACGAGCCTTCCTCCTGGGAGACGTAGAGGCGGCCGCGTTTCTCGTCGATGCCGAAGGCTTCCGGGCTTGGCCCGGTCTTGAGCTGGCCGACCACCTCGAGCTTCGCCACGTCCACAATGTCAATCACGTCGTCGTCGCCGCAAGCGACGTACAGCTTTGAATGATCCGCGTTGAAATGCAGGTCGCGCGGGCGGCGCGCGGTTTTGATCTCCTTGACGATCTTGTAGCTCGCCGGATCGATCACGACGATGTTGTTGGTCTTCTCATTGCTGACGAAGATCAGCCCCGTGTCCTTGGCCGCGGCCGGGCTGTTGGCCAGCGCGCAGAGAAGAACGAGAACCGATTTGCGCATTCGCGGAAGATTCCCTTCCCGCTTGCCGGGACGGGTTCCATGGCCCTCGACCGCAAGGGGTGGGAGTTTAAGCTGACGCTGTGGTGTTGGCCCATCCCGCTTCATTACAATGTGCTCTAAGTCTTACCGCCCAGGCTAGGCAAGGGGGAGGAATGACAAGCGGAGAAGGCACCCCGGCGCTTCTGCTCGACAATGTGGTCAAGACCTATGGCGCCACGCGCGCCGTGGACGGCGTCTCGTTGCGGGCGATGGCGGGCGATTTCGTCGCGCTGCTCGGTCCGAACGGCGCCGGAAAAACCACGCTGTTCCAGCTTCTGTCCGGGCTGTTCGTTCCGGATTCCGGCCGTATCGCCGTGATGGGTCATGACATGCGGCGCGATCCGGTGCCGGCGCTGGCGCAACTCGGGATCGTCTTCCAGCAGCCCACGCTCGATCTTGAGCTCACCGTGATGGGCAATTTGCTGTTTCACGCCGGCCTGCATGGCATCCCGCGCGCGGTCGCCAAGGCGCGCATCGAGAAGGAACTGGCGCGGCTTGGGCTGGCCGCCGACGCGCACCGCAAGACCGCGCAGTTGAGCGGCGGCAATCGCCGGCGCGTCGAGCTTGCCCGCGCGCTGCTGCACGAGCCGCGCCTCCTGCTGATGGATGAGCCGACCGTCGGCCTCGACCCGGCGAGCCGCGGCGATCTCCTGAAGCTTATTTTCGAATTACGCGCCGAGCGCTCCGTGGCGGTGCTGTGGGCGACGCATCTGTGCGATGAGGTGACCGATGCCGACCGCGTGGTCGTGCTTCATCGTGGCAAGGTGCTGGCCGATACCACGCCGGCCGGCCTGGTCGCGAACGCGGGCACGGCGACCGTCGAGCAGGCGTTCCTCAAGCTGACGGGGCCGCAGTAAGGCCAGCGGCTCGTCTCAGAACGTATTGTCCTGCGTGATGCGCTTGTACAGCGTCGGCAGGATCTCCGCGAGATAGCCCATTTCCTCGGTCGCGTGCTGATGCAGCCGGCGCGCCAGCTCTTCGTTGACATTGCTCTGGCGCATGGCGCGGATCTGCTCCTCGGAGAATTTCACATTCGGATCGCGGCTTTCGATCTCGCCGAGCCAGAAGCGGCTGCGCATCTCGCAGCCATAATCGGTATCGCGGACGAAATGCACCATGCGGCCGAAATTCACCGGATGTTCCAGATCGCCGATGCGCGCGCACACCGCAACGACGCCGGCCTCGCGATAACGGCGCGCGTCGAACATCTCCGCCGGATCGTGAAAGTTGATGCGTAGCTTGAACAAAGGCCCGCTCGGACCGGCGAGATATTCATGCACCAGATGGGAGGCGCCGACATAGTTGCCGTCCTGGCGGTTTTCCCAATCGCTGAAGACGTGGTCGCGCGGATGCCAGAGCTTGTATTGCTCGGTGCCGCCGAGCCAAGAGAACCACCAATGCACCATCTTGGCGCGGCATCCGGGCATGCGCGTCAGCGCGGCGACCAGCCGCTTGCCGTCGGCAAGATCCCAATAGCCGGATTCGAACGCTAAATAGCCGGGATTGAGCAGATCGTTGGCCTTGCTGAGCTCCATACGTGCCTCCAATCTTTCGTCGGTCGAACCTTTGTTTGCAGTGGACGCGCGGTGTTTAGGAATCGCGCATCGCTTTCAGGTGATTCATCAGCTTGGTCCGCAAGGCCGCCTGCGCGTCGACGCTCCATTTGCGGAAGCCCTCGCCTGACTTGAAGCCGAGCTTCTTGTCGGCGACGAGCTTCTGCAAATACGGCGACGGACCCGGCCGGCTGTCGATCGCCGGCAGCACGGTGTTGTGGATCGCGAGCGTCAGATCGGTACCGACCAAGTCGGCATTTTCCAGCGGGCCCAGAACCGGCAAGCGGCGGCCGAACGAGGCTTTGACCACGGAGTCCACCGTCTCGGCATCGCAGATGCCTTGCTCGACCAGCGATATGGCCTCGCGCCAAAGCGCATGCTGCAAGCGATTGCCGATAAAGCCCGGCACGTCCTTTTTCACATGCGCCGGCGTCTTGCCGGCGGCCTCATGCAGTTCCATCGTCCAGGCGACGCTTTCCGCCGAGGTCCATTGCGTTTCGATCACCTCGACCAGCGGCACCAGAAAGGGCGGGTTCCACCAATGCGTCCCAAGCGCGCGCTCGCGCCGGGTGAGCCCCTGCATGATCGCGGTGATGGGAATGACCGAGGTGTTGCTGGCGAGGATCGTGTCGGGACGAACGTGGCGCTCGATCTCGGCGAAGAGCTGCTGCTTGAGCGGAAGATCCTCCAGCACCGCCTCGACCACGTAATCGGCTTCGCCCACGGCCTCGCCTAGATCGGCGCAGGTGTGGACGTTTTCGACCGCGCTTTCGTCTTCGCCAAGATCGCGGAGATTGGCGGCGATGCGAGACTTGGCCGTGTCGAGATTCTGCGCGAACGAGTCGGTGATGGTCACGTCATGGCCGGCGAGCGCGAACACCTGCGCGATGCCGTGGCCCATGAGGCCGGCGCCGATGACAGCGATTTTTGCGTTGCTCATCCGACTATTTCAATCACCTTTTCCCGGACGCGATGCAGCACGAAGTGGCGCATCGCTGATCCGGGACCGTTTCAGACTCAGCGTGCTTAGCGATCCCGGGTCTGCGGAGCGGCACTTCGTGCCGCACCGCGCCCGGGAAAAGCCTTCATCTCAGCCCGCCGTATAGCCGCCGTCGGCGTAGAGGATGTGGCCGGTGTAGAAGTCGGACGCCTTCGAGGCGAGGAAGAGAAGCGGCCCCGCAAGGTCGGACGGCTCGCCGAGGCGGCCCTTTGGTACGCGCGTGAGAAAGCCTTTGCGCACCGTATTGGCGCGCTCGGTGTCTTCGAACATCCATTGCGTCAGCGGCGAGCGGAAGACGGTCGGGCCGAGCGCATTCACGGTGATGCCGGTCTCGCCCCATTCGCAGCCGAGCGCCTTGGTGATGCCGTCGACTGCCGACTTCGAAGCGCAGTACGCCGTATAGCCCGCGGGATGGCCGAGCAGCCCGCGCGCCGACGACATCAGGATGACCTTGCCGCCGTCGCCTTGCTTGATCATCTGCCGGCCCGCGGCGCGCGCCATCAGCCAGGATTGCGTGACGTTGGCGTCGATAATTTCCAGAAAATCGGCCGCCGGCTGATCGACGATCTTGGAAACCTTGTTGAGGCCGGAGGCGACCACCAGGATGTCGACACGGCCGAAGCGATCGACGGCCGCTTTGATGATGGCATCGCAGTTCGCTTCCGAGCTCGGACGCTTGGCGACGAGCTCAACCTTGCCGCCAAGCGCCGTGCAGGCGTCGGCGACTTTTTTCAGTTCGGCGGCATTGCCCGCTGAGAGCACCACATTGGCGCCGGCGCCGGCCAGCACTTTGGCGGCAAGCGCGCCGAACGCGCCGGACGCACCGGTCACGATCGCGGTCTTGCCACGCACATCGAACAGCGACAGCGGGTTTTTCAGAAAGTCTTCGGACATTGCTTCGGACATGGCGTTTCACCCTTGGCTATGGACCGTCACCCCGAGGTGCGAGCGGAGCGAGCCTCGAAGGGCGACGGCACCCAAGTCGGCTGTTGCCGACTTGGGCACTAAAATATTCCGAAATCGGACAAGCCGATTTCGGTTGGCGCCCCGGCCGATTCATCCTTCGAGGCCCGCGCTGCGCGCGGGCACCTCAGGATGACGGGCAACTATTTCGGCGCGGGCGAAGGCGCGATGGCGACCAGGATCGAGCACACTTCGTTGCCGCGATTGATGATCTCGCGGTTCTCGTTGGGACCGATGAAGCAGGAATCGTGCTTCTTCAGCACCGTCTCCTTGCCGTCGACGATCACCGTCAATTCGCCTTCGAGCACGAAGTAGACCTTCTCGGGCGGCGAAGCGTCCGGCCCGGCGCCGCCGCCGGGCAGGAAGTGCGACACGCCGACAATCAGGCTCTTGGTGCCGCCGGCTTCGACGCCGAACACGCGGAGCGTCGAGCAGGCGCGATGATTGGGCGCGTCATAGCCCTTGATCTCGGAGAAGCGTTTCACCTGCATCAGAACTTCTCCCCCTTCTCGATCCGGTAGGCCTGCTTCGGATCGGTGATGGCGACGAGGCGGATGATGCAACCGTCGCCGCGGTCCCAATTCCAGGGGAAGAAGGCAAAGGTGCAGCGCCGGCCGGTGACCTTGTCGATGTCGCCGCCGACATTCTCGATGCCGAGGATGCCGTTCTTGAACAGGATGCGGTGCACCGGCTCCCATTCGGGGAAGTCGTCCTTCCAATCGCGGCCGCCCGACCACTTTTTGTATTCCTCGGCGAGGTGCGGATGCAGCGGCCCATTGCGCTGCGGGCCGATGGCGGTGGCGAGCGGATGATCGTTGGCTTGCGTATCGTGGCCGACGACCTTGACCTTTTTCTCGACGAACCACTCGCCGGCCGAGGACACGAAGCCGGGCGCGTAGCAGAAATAGTCCTCGCTGTCCTCGTACTTCTTGTGCCAGCCGGTATTGACGATCACGACGTCGCGCGGCCGCACCACCTTGCCGGCGGCTTTTTCCAGATCGTCATAGGTGATCGGCTCCCACTTCTTCTTCGGGATCGACACGACGATGCCGGAGCCGAAAAAGTGCGGCAGCGGCACCTCGTCGATGAACGGCGTGCCCTGCACGACATGCGCCGGCGCGTCGATGTGCGTGGTGTTGTGCATGCTGGTCGTGATGCGCTGCGACAGCACGCCCGACTTCGCCATGTAGTGGATGCGCTCGATCTTGACGTCTTCGAAATACGGCCAGTTCGGCGACTGGTATCCGAAGCGATGAGACAGATTGTAGAAGGAAAGTCCCATCGCGTTGTTCTCGTTTTCCTCAAACAAGACACCGCGAATTTTCTTCGCCACGCTAACCCCTCCGCGTTTCCTCCGGTCCCGCCGGCTCTGGCATTTGTCTGAGCATGATCCGTTCGGAAAACCGGCTTCCACTTTTCCGGATCATGCTCTAGCGGCGTTCGGACCTGAATCATGTACCATGATATGGTACATCTGTATCGAATTCCGGTTGGCAGGACAAGCCGTCCCGGCGGAGGATGCCGTCCGGGGGAGGTTCAGGCCGCGGCCGCCAAGAGATGCCGCTCGAGCGCCTCCTTGGTGGCCTGCAGGTGGGCCACGATCGTGCGCTGGTGCTTGTAGAATCGCTGCGCCGGCACCGGCACGGAGATGGCGACGGCGTTGCCCACCGGATCCCGGGTCACCACGCCTGCCGCGCAAACCCCGAGCGCGTGTTCCTCGCGGTCGATGGCGACCCCGGTTTTGCGCACGGTCTTCAAGTCGCGCAGCAGATCCTCAAGACGCGTCAGCGTCCGCGGCGTGCGCTGCTCGTAGCTGGTGCCGATCAGCTTTGCGATCGCCGCGTCGTCGAGAGTGGCGAGGTAGGCCTTGCCGTTGGCGGTGCAGTAGAGCGGAAAGGTCTCGCCGACCGCCGACACCATGCGCAGGCGCTGCGAGCCGATCACCTGGTCGATGAAGACCAGGTGATCCTTCTTCACCACCGAAAGATCGACCGTCTCTTTCAGCTCACTGGAAAGCTGCGTGAGATAGGGCCGCACGACCCCCACGAAGTCGGTGCGGGCGGAAGCCGCAAGCCGCAGGATCGTCGGCCCGAGCCGCACCCGGCCGGTGGGCGAAGCGGCAATCAGGAATTTCTCGGCCTCGAGCGCCGCGACGATGCGCTGCACGGTCGAGCGCGCGAGATTGACGCGCTGCGCGATCTGGCCGAGGCTTAACCCCGCCGCTTCATCTTCCAATGCGCGCAGAATGGCGGCGGCGCGTGCGATCACCTGCACCTGGCTTTGCGACTGAACGTGGCCTTGCGACTGATTGCGCAGTTGCGATTTCGCCGCGCTCTTGTCGGTTGTTCGTCCGCCGATCGCTTTCATTCCGTCCCCGCCGCTATCCCCGCTTAGGTGCGTATTCTTGCTGCCTGAACCCCACTTTGATACAGGATCGCCGGGATGCGGTACAGCAGTTGCCGTAAAGTTGAGCGCACGCCGGGAGCAACACGATGCGCAAAATCGCCCTCGAAGAGCATTTTTTAAGTCCTGGTTTTGAGGATTATTGGCTGCCCACCATGGGCGGTGTCGACCAGAAAGCCGTGAGCGGGCTGCTCGCGCGCCTGAAAGATTTCGGCGACACGCGGGTTGCGGCCATGGACAGCGCCGGGATCGCGCGCGCCGTGCTGTCGATCTCCGGGCCCGGCGTGCAGGTCGAGCGCGATGCCGCGACGGCCCGCCGCCGCGCCGCCGAGGCCAATGATTTTCTAGCCGGCGAGGTCGCCAAGCGCCCCGACCGCTATTCCGGCTTTGGGCATTTGCCCATGCAGGACGCGCACGCCGCCGCCGATGAGCTGGAACGCTGCGTCCGCGACTTGAAATTCTGCGGCGCCATGATCAACGGCCATACCAACGGTGAGTATCTCGATCATCCGTCGCTGCATCCGTTCTGGGAACGTGCCGAAGCGCTTCAAGCGACCATCTACATTCATCCGACCGATCCGGTTTCGCCGTCTCCCGCGCTGGCAGGCGTCGAGGGCTTGCGGCGCGCCACCTGGGAATGGGGCTTTGAGACCGGCTCGCATGCGCTGCGGCTCGTTTTCTCCGGCCTGTTCGATCGTTTTCCGCGCGCCAAGGTCGCGCTCGGCCATCTCGGCGAAACGCTGCCGTACCTGCTGTGGCGGTTCGACAGCCGTGCCGCGCTTTACGGCGTGAAGCTTGGCAAAAAGCCGTCCGACTACATCAAGCAGAATTTCGTCGTGACCACGTCGGGTATGAGTTCGGCCGAGCCGCTCAACTGCGCGCTCGCGGCGCTCGGCAACGATCGCGTCATGTTCGCCGCCGATTATCCGTTCGAGAAGGCGGCGGAAGCCGGCGAGTTTCTCGACCAGACGCCGCTTGTCCGAGCCGGTGCGCGAGGGCATCGCGTTCAAGAATGCCGTGCGCGAATTCAAGCTGCCGGTGCCGTGATAGTGAGATGGAGTGGCGGGCCAAGAACCGTCATCCTGAGGTGCGAGCCGTAGCGAGCCTCGAAGGATGCACGGCCCGGCCGCCTCGGCCGCATCCTTCGAGGCGCGCCGATGGCGCGCACCTCAGGATGACGGACGCGAGGGCAGCGATTCTATGTCAATCAACTTTGCCCTTAAGCCAACGGATCCGCCGGCAAACCGAGCCGGAATTTGCCGTGGTTCTCGTAAGCCGTGTCGCTCATCACCTGGTGGATGCCGGCGGTGTTGAGGTCGCGCAACAGGCGTCCGAGCACATGCGGATGGTGCAGGCCGGTGGCGCCGGAGAAATGAAACGCCATGGTGACGGTCGCGATCGCCACGTCGGTGGCATGCACCGCGATGGCGCGCACGTCGGCGATGTCGGCGCCGTCGGGCAGTGAGCCCGACTTCACTTTCTCCCACAATTGGCCGTAGCGCTCATGCAGGAGCGCGCGTGCGGCGCGGAGTTTCAAGTCGGCTTCGGCGATCTGGCGATGCACGACGTGGCGTTCGTCGAGCTTCGACGAGCGAAAGGTGCCGCGGGTGGTGGTCGCGATCTTGATCAACTCGTCGAGCGCGCGGCGCGCCGCGCCGATCGCGACGCTGCCATGCTCCTTCGCCACATAGCTGAACGGCGGCAGCAAATAGGACAACCCGCCGCGGCGCGGCTGCGGCTTGAGCAAATCCCAGATGAAGCTGAAATGCTCGGGCAGAAAATAGTCCTCGACCGAGCAGTCGCAGCTGCCGGTGCCGCGCAACCCGGTGACGCCGCCCCAATTGTCGTAGAGCGTCACGTCCTTGGCCGGCAGCGCCGAGAACATGACGATCGGGCGGCCGCCGTTTTCCGCCTCGCTGCCCTCGACCACTGTGCCGCCGACGAACCAGTCGGAGTGCCGGATGCCGCTGTTGAAGCGCCAGCGGCCGCTGAGGCGAAAGCCACCGGGCTCGCGCACCGCGCGGCCGGCTGGGAAAAAGGAAATCGCGGCGGTCGGGATCTGGCCGCCGGAGAAAACCACGTCGAGGCCGGCCTGCGGCAGGAAAGTTCCGAGCGACGCGATGCCTGTGGCGCCCACCATGGTGCACCAGCCGCTCGTGAGATCGTGATAGGCGAGCCCTTCCAACACCAGCATTTCGGTGATCGGATCGGCCTCGGCGCCGCCAACCGTCGCGGGCAATTTCAGCCGGAATAGGCCGGCTTCGCGTAGCGCCGCGACCGCTTCCGGCGCGAGTGTTCCGAGCTCTTCGCTTTCCGCTCCGGACGCCTGCAGTATCGGTCCGATGCGCTCGACCTGTTCGAGCAAAAATTTTTGCTTGGCATCGCGGTCCCTCGGAAACTCCTTGATCATCCGTTCCCCCTTGGCGCCCCCCGGTGCCGCTGTTCCCGCGGACCTTGTTGTTAGTTGATGCCGACAATAGCCGTTCGCCGACGCCCGTACAATTTGCCGCTGCGGCCTATCCGGGGGCACTTGCGTCAAGCCCCGTTGCGGGTAGTAACTACCAACCTCAAAGTCTCATCCTGACTTATATAAAGCGCCACAACGACTGAGGCGATCCGTCGAGCAATACAGAATAGTCAAGCGAGCCTGAGGGAGCTCGCCGCGCTACGGCATCAATCCAAAGACGTGGCCAAATGGCGCCGACGCAGTTCGGTCTGCGATGCCGACATGGGGCCGAGGGAGCCTCGCTCGACGGTTCTTAGCAAGGAGGAAGAAGCGCTGATCGTCGCCTTCCGTAAACACACATTGCTGCCACTCGACGATTGCCTTTATGCCTGCAGGCCACCGTTCCACACCTGACACGATCTCCTTGCATCGTTGCTTCCAGCGGCATGGGATCAGCCGTCTGCCTGAGACGCAGGGCGACAAGCCCGCCAAGAAGAAGTTCAAGTCCTATCCCATCGGCTACTTTCACATCGACATTGCCGAGGTGCGAACCGAGGAGGGCAAGCTCTACCTGTTCGTGGCGATCGATCGCACATCGAAGTTCGCCTACGCCGAGCTGCACGAAAAGGCTAATCGTTGGATAGCCACGGACTTCCTCAAAGCCCTGATCAAAGCCGTCCCCTACAAAATCCACACCGTGCTCACCGACAACGGCATCCAGTTCACCGATTTACCGAAGAATCGTGTCGGACGACGGCGCGCTGGCGCGCCCATATGTTCGACATGCTCTGCGATACGAACAGCATCGAGCATAGGCTCACGAAGCCAAATCATCCTTGGACCAACGGCCAGGTTGAAAGGATGAACCGAACGCTCAAGGAGGCGACCGTTCAACGCTACCACTACGGCTCGCACGCCCAACTCAAAGCGCACGTCCACGCCTTCCTGACGGCCTACAACTTTGCCAAACGGCTTAAGACCCTGAGAGGCCTGACCCCCTACGAGTACATCAGCAAAGTCTGGACGACGCAGCCAAATCGGTTCAGGCTAAACCCGCTTCACCACACTGTGGGACTGAACAAGCCCCTTCATCAATTCCTCCATGACCACAAAGATCCTCATTCTCGATCCGCACGCCGAGATTTACCGCGACCGGCTGCACGCGCGCTTTCCGGCGCTGCAATTCTCGCTCGCGCACAAGGCGGCCGAACTGCCGGCCGACCTCGCCGATATCGACGTGTTGATCTCATTCGGCATCGAGCTGAAAGACGAATTCTATCAGCGCGCGACGCGGCTGAAATGGGTGCAATGCCTGGCGACCGGCGTCGACCACATTCTGCGCTGCCCCTCGCTCAAGCCGGAAACGCTGCTCACCAGCGGGCGCGGCATTCACGGCGCGCCGATGCGCGAGACCATCGTCTTTCTCATGATGGGCGTTGCGCGCGAGGCGCGCCGCCTTGCGGAGGCGCAGAAGGCGCATCTGTGGGACCGCCGCTACTGGAGCCTGTTTTCCGGCAAGACTGCGGTGATCGTCGGCATTGGCGTCATTGGGACTGCGACCGCCAAATTGCTCAAGGCGTTCGAGATGCATGTCGTCGGCGTCACGCGGACGCCGCGCGCGATCGAAGGCTTCGACGAAATCATGCCGACCGATCAGCTCAAAGAAGCCGCGGCGCGCGCGGATTATCTGATCAACATCCTGCCCGCCACCAAGGACAATCTGCTGCTGTTCGATCGCGCTATGTTCGCGGCAATGAAGCCCACGGCCTATTACATCAGCGCCGGCCGCGGTCAGACCGTCGATGAGCCGGCGCTGGTGGAGGCGCTGCGCGAGCGCCGTATCGCCGGCGCGGGCCTCGATGTTTTTCAAACCGAGCCGCTGCCGGGCGACAGTCCGTTCTGGGATTTGCCGAACGCCTTTATCCTCCCGCATCTCGGCGGCTATACCAGCGAGTACGAGGATTTGATCATGCCGCTGATCGTCGAGAACATGCGGCTCTTCCTCGCCGGCCGGCAGAGCGAAATGCAGAATATCGTGCGGCGCTGAAGACGTGGCGGCTTACTGTCGGCGGTCCATTGCCGTGCGCGGCGCGTAGCGTCAATCGCGACGGCGACGGCGAAATAAGTGCGCGCACGTGCGCCTTCGGCAGTTCGATGATGCGGTTGCCCAACGGTTCCTCGCCGGCATTTTCGATGGCAAAGCGCATATAGGTCGGACTGACACGTGTTTTCGGCACCATCTCGGCCTCCACCACGTCGGTCCAGTCGGCGACCGGCTTGAGCGCCGCGTAGTATTCCGCAGCCGCCCGGATCTCGTCGTCGGTGATCGTCTTCATCACCGGAATCATGGATATGGCACGCGCGCCCCGGCGATTTCCGTTCTTGTACTGTTCAAATTGCTCTTGAATGTAGGCGGCCGTCAGCCCCGCCAAGTCGGACGATTTCAGGATGTCCGGCGCCATTCGAGATGTGGCACTTGGCGCAAGCTGACACCTCGGGACGGCGGCCGTGCGCGACCACTTCGGGCATCGCTGGATGATCTTCCGGAAACCAGTCGGGCGGATCAAAATTGTCTTCGATCTGCGCCTGCGTAAATTTCCTGGTGCTGCCCGGGAGCCCCTTCAGCACGACGGCGTCCCATCCGGTATTCGGCGATTTTACCGGATACGCCCATTCGGGTAGTTCCGCTGCGAGACAAAGCGCGCAGGCGGCGATGGCGGCAAGGGTGCCGCCCATTGCCGACGCGAACCGGGATCGCAGCGAAGCGGTGATCGGCCGCAATGATCGATGAAGCTCTGGCAAAACATCGATTGAATAGCAGCAGTTGCGATCGCTGTAACGGCTTCAAACGGATATGCGTCAAGTGTTCCAGGGAAAAAGCCGCCAAAGCGCTGCCTAGCGCAAACTGCGAGCGACAGATTTCTGTCTCCGTCGCCCGCCCCCGCGCCGCAGGCTTCCCAACTTATGCCGCGATCCTTTGCCGCGAACGCAAGCCGCGCGCCTCCAAGATCGGCATCACGTGATCGCGGAAATACGGAAACTCTTTCACATAGTCGACGAACGAAAGCGTCGTGCCTTTGAAGCCCGCTTCGTGCAGTTGCGAGATGCCATCGGCGACCTGCTCGGGCGTGCCGACCAGCGGGAAGCCGCCATGACCGGCCGCCATGCGATCGCGGATCAGCGCCAAGAGATCGTGCGGGAATGACTGGGCGTTGGCGAATTGCAGCGCGATAAGATTATCGACCGCCCCCCAATCGGCGTTGGCGTTGGCGAAATACTGCCAATAATCCTTCGCCTCCTTTTCGGTCGGCCGGCAAACCACATGCGAGAAGGTCAGTACCTCGACCGAGCGGCCGACCGATTTGGCCTGATCCTTGAGCTCCTGAATTTCCGGCCTCGAGCGGGACAGATCGATCGCCGGGGTAAAGAGAAAGTTGGCGTTGCGTACGGCGAACTGGCGCCCTTCGCCAGAGCCTGCGGCATTGATGATGGGCAACCGTTCACGGTGCCAGGGCTTTGGATTGCCGTAGCAATTCTTGACCTTGAAGAACTCGCCGTCCCAATCGAACTTGCCTTCGCTCGTCCAGATCTTGTTGACGAGATCGAACCATTCCTGCGCATAGCGGTAGCGACGCTCGTGTTCGCCCGGCAGGTCGAGGCCGAGCGCTTCATATTCCGGCCTGTTCCAGCCGGCGACGATGTTGAGGCCGGCGCGGCCGTGACTGATCTCGTCGATCGTCGCCAGTTGCTTGGCGACCACGACCGGATGGTTGGCGGCAACGTGAATTGTCGCGAACACGGTTATTTGGTTGGTCTTGGCGAGCAGCGCGGTCGCCCATGTCATCGTTTCAAGAACGGTGCCGTGGAAATCGGTCTCGCCGCCGTAACCGATCCAGCGCGCGATCGGCAGCATGAAGTCGATGCCGGCGTCATCGAGGAGGCGCCCGAGCTGATCGTTGTTCTCCCAGGTCGCCGCCCAGCGTTCCGGCAACTTGGTCACCGTCATGCCGCCGGAGCAGTTCGACGCGAACGTGCCCAGCACGAAATCTTCCGTTTGCAGAATTTTGCGCATAGTCTTTTCCCCTCTCTCTGCGTCGCAAACAACCGGACCAGGAACCCTCAATGGCGTCCAACAAAAGCCGACAGCCGATGTCTCGCGAGGCTTCGGCGCCGCACTATTGGCATCTTGCGGAAGACAGCATCGGCGTGGCGATGACCGATCTGGAATATGCGATCCTGCGCGTGTTCGAGGCGTTCGGACGCTGGCAGTCGGAGTGCCTGACCGCGGTTTCGGGTGCGAGGATCACCGGCCCGGAGAATGTTCTGCTTCACGTCATCGGCATGAAGGGACGCGCCAAGACGATCCACGACGTGATGCTTTTGACCAACCGCCAGGATACGCAGAACGTCCAGTACGGCCTGCGCAAGCTGATCAAGCTCGGCTTTGTGAGAAAACAGGGCACGGCGCGCGCCGGAATCTTCTATCAGACGACCGAGAAGGGCAACAAAATCTGCAAGGATTACGCGGACTTGCGCGCCAAGCTGTTGCTGCGCGCGGCAAAGGGGCTGCCGCGATTCGAGTCCGAGTCCAAAAGATGTTGCCTGCATCTCGAGGCCATTGAAAAAATCTATGCTGTCGTCGGCCGCGAAGCGGCGACGTTCTTTCGACGTTAGCCCCGGGGTTAACGCTGCCCGCTCAAGACGGCGAAGCCGGTCCGCCGCTCTCAGCGTGCAACAGTTTCAAATCAGGTTTTCGATTGAAAGTCAATTTAATCGTCAATGTGGTTTTATTCCTGGAGGGCTACACAGGCGGCGTGCCGTTGGCGTCCAGGACTTCGCCGGCGAGATAGAGCGAGCCGGTGATCAACACGCGCGGCGCCGGCGCAAGTTCGAGCTTGCCGATTGTGACGAGTGCGCTTTCGACATCGTCGCGCGCGAGCGCCGGAATGCCGATGCCGCGCGCGATGTCGGCGAGCGCCGCCGGCGGGAGCGCTTTGTCCTGGTGGATCGGCACAGTGATGACGCGGCGGGCGAGCCCGGTGAAATTGCGCAAAAAGCCCTCGGCGTCCTTGGTCGAAAGCATGCCGACGATCAGGATGAGCGGCCGCGACACCCGCTCTTCCAGGTCGGCGAGCGCAGCCGCAATCGCCCGGCCGCCGTCGGCGTTGTGACCGCCATCGAGCCAGAGCTCGCTTTCCGCCGGCAGCAACGGCGCCAGCCGGCCCTGCGACAGCCGCTGCATACGCGCCGGCCAGTCAACCCGGAGCATGCCTTGCTCGAAGGCTGCAGGCGGCAGCTTGAGGCCGCCGACGCGCAGCGTCGCGATGGCCGTGCCGGCATTCTCGAATTGGTGGCGCCCATAGAGCCGCGGCGCCGGCAGATCGAGCAGGCCGTCGTCGTCCTGATAGACCAGCCGGCCGCGTTCCTCAGTGGCCGTCCAGTTTTCGCCGGCGATGGACAGTGGCGCCTTCACCCGCGCGGCTTGCCGTTCGATCACCGCCAGCGCCTGACGCGTCTGACTGGCGATCACGGCCGGAACGCCCGGTTTGAGAATTCCGGCCTTCTCCGCCGCAATCGATTCGATCGTGTCGCCGAGGAAATCGCGATGGTCGAGCGAGACGCGGGTGATTACGCTGGCCAGCGGCTTGTCCATGACATTGGTGGCGTCGAGACGCCCGCCAAGGCCGACTTCGAGCAGAAGAAAATCGGCCGGATGCCGCGTGAAGAGCAAAAACGCCGCCGCCGTCTCGATCTCGAACACGGTAATCGGGGCGTCGCCGTTCTTGGCTTCGCACTCGGACAGCACGTCGGCAAGCTCGTCATCCTCGACGAACTTGCCGCCGCCGGTGCGCGCAATGCGGAAGCGTTCGTTAAGCCGGACCAGGTTGGGCGAAGTATAGACATGCGCGCGCTTGCCGGCGGCTTCGAGGATCGCGCGCGCGAACGCGACCGTCGAACCCTTGCCGTTGGTGCCGGCCACATGGATCACCGGCGGCAGGCGCTGCTCCGGATGGCCGAGCCCTGCCAGCAAGCGCTGGATGCGCCCGAGCGACAGATCGATGCGCTTGGGATGCAGCGCCAGCAATCGCGCGTGAATGGCGCCAATCGAACCGCCGGGATGCGGTGCGTTCACGCAGGCGCCGGCAGGCTGATGCGCGGCTTGGCCGCTTCGGCCGGCGCCTTCAGCAGCAGCCGGCAGAGCCGCGCGATGGTGGCGCGCAGATCGCGGCGATGCACGACCATATCGATCATGCCGTGGTCGCGCAGATACTCGGCGCGCTGAAAGCCTTCCGGCAATTTCTCGCGGATCGTCTGCTCGATCACGCGCGGGCCGGCGAAGCCGATCAGCGCGCCGGGTTCGGCGATCTGCACGTCGCCGAGCATGGCGTAGGAAGCAGTCACGCCGCCGGTCGTCGGATTGGTGAGCACTACGATGTAGGGCTTGCGCGCCTCCTGCAGCCTCTGCACCGCGATGGTGGTGCGCGGCATCTGCATCAGCGAGAGGATGCCCTCCTGCATGCGCGCGCCGCCGGAGGCCGCGAACAAAACGAACGGGCAGTCCTTCTCCACCGCGGTGGCGAGGCCCTTGATCACCGCCTCGCCCGCCGCCATGCCGAGCGAGCCGCCCATGAAATCGAAATCCTGCACGCCGACGACGACGCCCAGTCCGTCGAGCTTGCCGTAGCCGAGCTTGATCGCGTCGTTGAGGCCGGTCTTGCTGCGCGCGTCCTTGAGCCGATCGATATAGCGCCGCTCGTCGCGAAACTTCAGCGGATCGAGCGCCACCTCGGGCAGCGCAATGTCGAACCAGGTCTCATTGTCGAACATCGACTTGAGGCGGACCGTTGCGCTCATGCGCATGTGGTAATTGGAGCCCGGGATGACGAAGAGGTTCGCTTCGACATCCTTGTAGAAGACGAGCTGCCCGGTCTCCGGACATTTGATCCAGAGATTCTCCGGCACCTCGCGCCGGAGTATGCCGCGGATCTTGGGCCGTACGACGTTCGAAATCCAATTCATCGCATCACTTCAGCACTTGATACTGCCGGCGGTTGGACCTGTCGGCACTTGAACCTGCAAACCCGACTAGCATCACGCCGCCGTGCGCGTGCTTCTTGCCGTTTCTATATCGCACTTTTGCGCGCTCAGGCTACCGTACCAAGGATAGCGGCCGACCGTCAGGTTTGGAACGCGCGACACTGTTTTGTATTCTATGCGGATACTTTATGTGGGGCGCTGGTGTGGCCGCCCCAAGATATGGAAGGGAAAAAGTGCATAACCGGCGACTGATTTCCTTGGCGCTATTCATGCTCGTCCTTGCAACATTCGGGCTTGGCGGATGCGGCCAGGGGCCCAAGGGCGACCCGGGCCAGCCTGGCCTGCAGGGACCGAAAGGGGATCCGGGCGTCGCCGGTCCACCGGGTCCGGTTGGTCCTGCCGGTCCTCCAGGGCCGCAAGGCCAACAGGGGCCTCCGAGCCCGAGCATACGGGTCGTGCGCAACAACTGCCTGAGCGGAGAATGTACGGCCTCGTGCCGCGGCGATGAAGTTCTGGTCAGCGCCTATTGCGGGCCGTCGCACAACCCGGCGACGTTCCTCGACGAGCGGCAGGCCTCGTGCGGCATCGAAGTGACCTCCGCCAATGCGCCGCTGGTCGCGGTCTGCGTGCAGGCGCCGCAATGACGAGCGTCGCAATAATGTGATTCACGGATGCTATGCGCGCTTCGTTGTGCGAATGTCGCTGGACGCAAAGCGAGTAAACGGTGCAAAGCGAGTAAATTGTCAGTTCCGATGCAGATAAATTTGCAACTCATTCTGCTCGTCTGATGCTCGCTCGCGACGTTTCAATTCGCCACCAAAGCGCAAAATCGATGAGGATTTGCCATGTCGGAGCACGACCTTCCCGATCTTTCTATCTCGGATGAGAAGCTTTGCTTCATCATCGCCAAAGCGCGCGAGTTCGATGTCAAGGACGTCGTCACCGACCCAGACGATGCATCGAACCCGACCGACGACGCGATGCTCGCGGTGCTGGAGGATCACAAGGACGATCCGGTCGTGCAGGAGCTCGTCGCGTTGATCAATTCGATGAGCGTGGACGAGCAGGTGGATCTGGTGGCGCTCACCTGGCTCGGCCGCGGCGACGGCGGCATCGAAGATTGGACCGACTTACGCGCGGAAGCCGCAAGAGCGCACAACCGGCGCACCGCGGCCTATCTGCTCGGCATTCCTCTTCTGGCCGATTATCTCGGCGAGGCGATCGATCAATTCGGCATTGAATGCGAGGGCGAGGAGTAAGGCGGTCGCTTCTCACCGGGTGACCAGCGCCACGCCGAGCGCGACGAGGGCGGCGGCCGCGCCTTTCTGCAGCAAATCTCGCCATGATAACGTTTCACGGCCGAGCTGCGGGAACAGAACACTGAGCAGGACGCCGAACACGAAAACGAACAGCGTGGTCGTGGAGCTGATCGCCTGCACGATGGCGAGCGGCGCGAACATCAGCGCATAGCGATTGCCCAAGCCGCCGCCGAGATTGATGAGCTCGTTCGAGCCGTTGACGGTCAACAGCGCGGCCGCGTTCGAGCGGAACAGATCGATAAGCTGCCGGCGATAGCTTGCGACGCACAGCAACGCCACGCCGAAGATCGCTTCGCCGACGAACATCCAGAATGTGGTGGTCCAGAACGCGACTTCGATGGCGAACAGCTTGAAGATCAGGCTGGAAACAGCCGCCGCCAATCCGCAGCACAGCATCAGCAGAACAAGACGCAGCTTGAATCGGTGCGCCTGGTGGCCGAAGCGCAGTGAAACGATCAGCGTGCCGGCCACGATCAAAAGACCGCCCGTCACCTGCAAGCGCGAAAGCCGCTCGCCGAGGACAAAATACGCAAGCACGTAGCCGAACAGCGGCACCGTCTGGAAAAACGGCGCCACCACCGAGGCCTCGTCGGATTGCAGGGCGTGCAGGTAAAACAGCGTCGCGCCCATATAGAGGACGCCCGAAAGGACGATCAGCGCGATGCTCGTGGCGCTCGGCTCAAAGACCGTGGGCTCGTAATAGGCGATGAAAGGGAGCGTCAAAAGCCCGATCAGCGCGGTGAACAGAAGCAGCACCGCGACATCGTTGTGCTTGAAATAGCGCTCCACCAGATATTTGTCGAAATGCGTGGAGATGGCCCATAGGACCGGACCGGAAAATGCAAAAAAGAGCCAAGCCATCAGTCAGTTCTGCCAATGCGGGCGGACAACCGCAAACCCGGGAGGGCGGTCAATGGACGGAACGCGGCAACGGCAAGAGTTGCGGCAACAATTTGCGAGGAGAGGCGGCAATAAGGCCTGGGCGCGGCGGACGTTAACTTTTTGGGCAATCCGTGGCTGCGGGCGCGCCCATGACCGGCCGCCGGCGGGACGCAATTTCGCCTCTCTCGGCCCTACAGTACGCCCCGTCGACCCGGGCAACCGGGCCGTTCTTCTTGTGCAGTAAGCAGCAGTAAGCCAAGCGTAAGGAAGCTGTGCGCATGATCGGACCGACAGGCGTGATCGCGCGCAATGGATTTCGGCAGGCGTCGAACAGGCTAGGTTGGAAGTTCGATAATGAAGAGGGCATTGGCCGCAAGCTTTGTGTTGGCTGCGCTGCTGACGGCGCAGGGCGCCGCCGCGGCCGACCTGTCGCTGGCGCCGCTCTACAAGGCGCCGCCGGCGACGGCGGCGCTGCCCTATGACTGGAGCGGCTTCTATCTCGGCATCAATGGCGGCGGCGGCTGGGGCCGCTCCAATTGGAGCGCCAACAACAGCGGCTTCGGCGTCAACGGCGGCCAGGTCGGCGGCACATTCGGCTACAACCGGCAGTTCGGCAACTTTGTGTTCGGCGTCGAGGGCGACGTCGACTGGTCCGGCCTGAACGGCACCGGCACCAGCGCCGGATGTCCGGGCGGCTGCTCCACCAGTGAGACCTGGCTCTCCACCGTGCGCGGGCGCATCGGCTATTCGTTCGACCGGGTGATGCCGTATGCCACCGGCGGCCTTGCCGTCGGCGACATTCGCGCGTCCATGCCGGGCTTTGCCGGCGGCACGTCGACCAATGCGGGCTGGACGCTCGGCGGCGGCGTGGAATTCGCGCTGCCCGGCAACTGGAGCGCGAAGGCGGAATATCTGCGGGTCGACCTCGGCAGCTTCAACTGCACCGGGTGCACGCCCGCGCCGGCCGGCAATGTCTCGCTTCAGGAAAACGTGTTTCGGGCCGGCGTGAACTATCATTTCGGCTGGGGGAAATAGCCGACCGTCCTCGCGGCGTGCTGCTTTGTCTTTACGAATCGATTCTAATTTTAGGCAAACCAGCAATTCGCCCGCAGGAATGTGCCGCTATTAACGCGTGTATCACCCGCGAAAGGGTGTGGTGGGGACGCAATGCCGACCATAATGGTTTCCCATGTCGTCCTCGACGTGCCGACCCTGTTTGCGGTGACGCTGTTCATCACCGTTATCGGCGGCCTGTTGCTGCTGTTCGCCTTTCTGCAGAATCGCAACACGCCGGCGCTGGCGCTGTGGGGCATCGGATATCTGGTCGGCGCGGCCGGCGCCGCGTTGCTCTCCGGGCAGGCGGCGGCTGTCCCCAACGTCTGGGCGGTTGGCGCCGCCAACGCCTTGCTGTGCACCGCCTATGGCTTCATGTGGTGCGGCGCGCGGAGCTTCGAAGGCCGGCGCGTCAGCCTGATCGGGCTGGCGATCGGCCCGGCGCTGTGGATCGTCGCGTTCCAATTCGATGGCTTCGCCCAATCGCTGCAGGCGCGCATCAGGCTGGTTGCGGCGATCAGCGCGAGCTATGCGCTGCTCGCGGCGCGCGAATTGTGGTACGCGCGCGACCGCGATCTGATCTCGCGCTGGCCGACACTGGTGCTGGTGATCGGGCATGCGGGTTTTCTTCTGGCGCGCATCCCCTACGCGCAGGACTTGGCCTCTTCGGTCAGTAGCGGGCACGCGCACGGCGCAGTCGTGACCGTGATGGCGTTCGAAGCGCTGTTCGTCGCCTTCTGCCTGCCGTTCCTGCGCGTCGCCATGTCGAAGGAACGTGCCGAACTCGAGCAGCGGTTGGCGGCGGAGACCGATCCGCTGACCGGCGTGCCCAACCGGCGCGCGTTTTTCGATCGCGGCAATCCGTTGCTCGAGCACTTCATCGCCGAACGCCAGCCGGCGGCGCTGTTGCTGTTCGATCTCGACCGCTTCAAGGACATCAACGACACGGCCGGCCACCAAGCGGGCGACCGGGTCTTGCGGGCTTTCTGCGATCTCGTCGGTACGTCGGTCCGCCCCGGCGATCTGTTCGGCCGGCTGGGCGGCGAGGAATTCGCCTACCTGATGGCGAATGTGTCCGTGACGAAGGCCTTGCAGGCCGCGGAGCGGCTGCGGCTCCAATTCGCGGCGCTGCAGTTTGCCGACCTTGCGATCACGCCGACGGTCAGCGTCGGCGTCGCCATGGCGAGCGAAGCGGGCCGCAACTTGTCGGCGCTGCTGGCGCTCGCCGACCGGGCGCTCTATCGCGCCAAGGCCGATGGCCGCAATCGCGTCGCGCCGGCGCCGTTCATCCGGCTCGAGGCCAAAGGCGGCGAAGCCGTTCGCCGCCAGATTGACCGCCCGCCGCCTGTTGCAACGCCCGTCGCCGGCTAGCCCCTTCGTTCTTACCATCGCCCCGCCGCCTGAGCGGGATGACTTATCTGCGCGTAGTCGTGCCGGCTAAGGTTTTGTTCGGCAATCTGATGAAAGCCGGTATCCACTTTTCCGGATCATGCTCTAGGGAGTGTCGGGTTGAGAGCAGCCGGCGCCCTGGCTTTTCTGCTTCCCTCGGATATCCCGACAAGTGGTAACGTGAGCTGCGATATTCGGGATCACGGGCCGCCAATGTCCGAAACCGCAATCGCGCTCCGCCGCGCCCTGCGCCGCATCCCTACGAGCCCATACGCGCGCTGCTGCAGGCCGGCAAAAACGACGAAGCGATCGTCAAACTGTGCGCCCTCGTCGTCATGCGGCCGCAGGATTGGGCCGCCAAGCATTTATTGTTCGATGCCTTCTTTCAGAAGCGGGAATGGGCGCCGGCACTGGCGCTGATCGAAGAGCTCAATCGGCAGCGCCCGGACGACGCGCGCTTGCAGAAAGCGCTGGTTGTCACGCTGTCGAACATGAAGCGCTACGACGAGGCGATTGCGCAGGCGCACCGTCATATCGTGCGCTATGGCGAGGATCTGACGATCATCGATGCGCTCAAGGTCGCCCATTTCTACACCGGCAAGATCGCCGAGGCGGTGAATTACGGCCAGCGCGGTCTCGAACTGCGCGACGCCGAAGCCTGCGGGCTGCCGCCGGCCGGCAAGCTGACCGAACCTGCATGGCCGCCTTCCGGGGGGAATGTCATCTCGTTTTCGCTCTGGGGCACGGCGCCGTTCTACGGCTACGGCGCCATGATCAATCTCGTGCTGAGCCGCACGATCTATCCGGGCTGGACCTGCCGGTTCTATGTGGACGCCACGGTGCCGCGCGCCTGCGTCGATTTTCTCGCCGACAATGGCGGCGACGTGCGGCGGATGGAGGACGAATATCCCGGCGTCGGCTTGTTTCAGCGCTTTCTGGTCATGAACGATCACAGCGTCGGGCGCTTTCTGGTTCGCGATTGCGATGCGCGGCTTTCGGCCGAGGAGGCGGAGCTGGTGCGGCAATGGATCAATTCAGGCTATCCGTTCCATGTCGTGCGCGACCATGTGCTGCACAACGAATTGATGATCGGCTGCCTGTGGGCCGGGCGCACCGATTGCGGCATCGACATCGTCGATTTGATGCGGCGCTATTTCGCGTCCGGCCCCAACGCGAAATATGGGCAGGACCAGCGCATGCTCGGGCTCATGCTGTGGCCGCTGATCCGCAACCACTGCCTGGTGCACGACAAATATTATCGGCTATCCGGCGTACACACGGTGCCGCTGACCGACCCGCAAAGTCACTTCGGCGCCGGCCACCAGAATATCGCCGCCGTGCGCGCCGAAGCCGAGCGGCTTGGCATTCCGCGGGTGTTGTAGACCTTCATCCTCCGCCGCTTGCCGGGGAGGGTCGAGCCAACGGGGTCCGGCCCGAAGTGGCCGGTCCGATGACAAGCTCCACGAGCCGGTGGGGCAAGTGATGGCTGACGCCGAGCAAGCCTGCCCCCTCCATCATGCTTCGCGTGGTCCCCCTCCCCGCTGCGCGGGGCGGACAAGCCCTTAGCTCGCATGAGCGGAGCGATATGCGGGTCTGCCCGTGCGGCATCCCGGATGTCGCTTCGCTCATCCGAGCTACGACCCGGGCTTGGGCTAATGCAAATGCACCATGCTCTGCAGATGCTGCTGCAGGAAGGTCGCGCTCACGCCCGGAATGGCGATGCTGTCGCCGTGACCGAGCTCGAGCACCGCGTTGCCGTGCACGTCGGGGGTGATCGCCGCCGCCAATTCCTGCACGTTCTGAATGTTGGCGAAGTGGTCGAGCTCGATCGTGTCGTGCTGCGGATTGAAGTTGTTGACCGTCTGCGTGCCTTCGCCTGGGTGGAACACGAAAGTGTCGTTGCCGGCGCCGCCGATGGTGACGGAGGGACCGCTGCTGACAGACGCCGGCGGGTCGAAAATTATTGTCCCGCCATGCCCGTCCGATGCCTTCTCCAAATTACAAAAGTCGAAATTATCAATCGTAATCGTCGCGAGGACCGTATGGGCGTTCTGCATTACGGTGATGATGGCGTCGCCGTCGGCATTTTCCGAAAAGCAGACGTTGCCAACCGCTACACCAAGCAGATCGATTGCATCTGAAGTCAAGAGGCTTGGGCACTCCGATCCGTGCCCATTGAAGCCGAATATCGTACCGGAGAAACCCTTCACGTCGCCAAGGATCAACTCGCCGTAATGGCCGCCCCTATTGTCGAACGTAACATTCACGCTCGATGCTGCGTCAAATTCCAGTTTGCCACCCTGGACTAAGGCCGTGCCGCCGGTGACGCTCTTCTCGAAGTCTGCAAAGCCGCCATCAAACACCTTGATCAAGCCGCCCGCGTTATTGACCGAGCTCTCGACGTTGAGGATGCCGCCATTGTCGGTAGCAAGTGTGCCAGAATTGGTAATCTGGTTGCAGCCGGTGTTGAGAGTGAGCGTCTGCTCGCACGAGTGCGCATCGATTGTGCCGTGGTTCTCGTTGACGAGCCAAAGGTCCTCGTTGCCGTTGCCGACATGGCCAGCGCCGACGATGTTGCTGTCGTTCGTCAAGGTGCCGCCTTCACAGCTAGCCAGAATGTAATCGTGGCCGCCGTCGAGCACCACCGATCCCGAGCCGTCCAGCGTGGCGTCACCTTTGATGATGAGATCGGGATCATTTTCCGACTGCGGCAAGCCGACGACAATTGTGCCCCAATCATGAATATCGCCGACCAGCGTCAGTGAGGTGCCTTCATTGACAAGGACGTTGCTGCCGCACGCGATGGTTATGTCTTGTAGGAAGCTGTTGCCAAACGTAGTTTGGATGAGGCCGCCACAGCTGACATCAAGCGTGGCGCCGGTGATGGTCGCGTGGTCGAGATCCACAACGCCATGATTGCGAGCTTCGATCGCGCCGCTGGCAACCGCCGTGTCTGCCAAGACGATTACTGCGGCGCAGCCTAGGGCCGTGATCAATCCATCTCTATTGTCGACATAGGAGGAGTAGAAGGCGATGGTGCCGCCGTCTGCTGTGATTGTGCCGGAATTCGTGCCGCCGTTTTTGATATTGATGACGAGGGTGTCTTCGTCGGTGGTTTTGATCGTGCCATGGTTTTCCAGCGTACCAAGCGTCAGCGAGCCCGAACCCTTTAACGTGGCGTCGGCATCGGTTATCGCCAGCGAGTTCGCCACTTGGTCGCCGCAGGTGGTAATCGTGTAGGCGCCGGGCAGGTCGACGATAGCGTTCAGCTGGGATGTAGGAACGCCGAGGGCCCAATTCGCATCCGTCGTCCAGGTCCCGGTTCGATCTTCCGAGGAGGGACCGATCCATTCGTCGCCGATGAAAACCACCTCAGCCTTGCCGCCCTCGTCAATAACCGCGAAGCTGTTCCTTTCATAATTCCCACTGATCGCGATTGTCTCTAGGGCCGCACCGCACTCGTAAATGGTGAGCTTTCCGTTGCACCAGATTGCATACTCGCCTTTTGAGAAGGCAACATCGTCCAGGATGATCGCATCGTCGGGCCCAAAGCCAGTGATGGTGCCGCAATAGGCTCCGCCGAGAGAGCGCGCGAGCTCGAGCGTGCCATTCCCGGAAAAGGCGACATCCTGATTGAAAGCCGCGGCAAAAGCGGCTGTACCGCCGCTGGAAATCGCGACATGGCCCTCGCCGGCGACATCATCAAGGACCTCAAGGACGCCGCCGTTGGTGGCCTCCATCAGCGCATCATTAATGAAGGTTTTGCCGGTTTCGATGAAGAGCGTCTGGCCATTTAGGTTGGCGTCGATGACGCTACAGTCGTCGTTGGCGAAGCTCAGCGCGCCATCGTTCTGGCCGATCGCGCCGGCCCCCTCGATGGTGTTGCCGTGATTGTCGAGGTTGATGGTCGCAAAATCCTGGCCCGGCAGCCCGGCAATGATGTCTTGCGATCCACTACCACCATCTAGGACAATTTTGCCGCCGCCCGCGAGAACAGCGTCAAGCTGATCGAAATAAAGGATTGTGACATGCCCAGTAGATTTTAGTTCGATCGTGCCATTATTTTCGACCTTGCAGGAGCTCGCCAATGCCAACGAGCTACTGTCATTCACGATGACGGAACCGCGTTCGTCAATGATGAGGCTCGGCACCGTCGCGTTGTGCGTCGGCCCGTTCGCAGAATTGATGGTGTTGTTGGTGCCACTGACGGTGTCGATCTCGCCGCCCGGCCCAACGTGCACGACGCCCTGCAAAATCGAGGCGTTATCGAGCACAAGTTTTGAGTGAGCGTCGACTAACACTGTGCCGTCGGTGAAGTGGCCATGACCGTCGGATACTGAATTGACGATCGTGCCATTTTCGATCGTCACGAGCCCACCGCCAGTAGCCCGGATTAATCCGCTATTGATGCCGCTCTCATTGATCAGCACCGTGCCGCCGGGACCAGCTGTAAGCGTGCCGGCGTTTAGCAGAACTCCGTTTGACAGGGTCACCGAACCGTCCTGCGCGGTGAGAGTTCCCCCGCTTCCGATGATGGCCTGACCAGTGATGAGCAGCGCCGGCGGATCGCCATCGACGTTGATTGTACCGTTGTCGACGAGGCCGCGTGTGTTCAACTGACCGCCGATGATATCGAGGGTCGCGCCCGGATCGACCGCCAAGAAGCTGATGATCGTATTGGGAAGATCAAAGGTCGCCGTTCCCGTTTGGATGATGACGGAGTCGATCGGCGAATTCGGCGCCGAGCCATTATTCCAGTTGGCCAGCGAAATCGGCCAGGCACCCGTACCGTTCCAAATAAAGACCGTCGAAGGTGGCAGCGTTGGCTCGTTCGACGTTGCCGTGTTGGTGTCCGGAAGCAGTCCCCCCATCACGGGGATGAGCGGGCTGGAGCTTGGCGGGTCGTAGGAATTGCCACTTCCGTTCAGCTTGGCAAAGTTGAACAGCGGCTTGCCGCCGTTGTCCTGAAAAAGTTGCTGTTCGAACAGATCACTGGGATTGTCGCCGCTGCCGGGACTAGGAGTCGTTTGCGGATTCGCGTTGTTATACGACTCGAGGATTTTTCTCAGATCGTCGAAGAAGTGACGATCGTCGAAAACCTTCGAATTGGTGATCGGCTCGAGCCGCACATGCGGAGGCTGGCCTGGGCCCTGCGGCTCCAAGTAGGCGATGTAATCCGAGCTGTCCAACAGATAGAACACCTGGCCGAAGGTCGGCGAGCTCGGGTCCTGATCGATCAGTGCGATGCGGCCGAGATGATGGCTGCCGTCGATATCCTCGTGCAGGAACGCCGACCAAACATGTCCGAGATTGGAATTGATGACGGTGGGTTCGGTGCGGAACAGGCCGACAGTGCCGCGAATGCCCATGGTCGCGACCGGCGTGTTGATCTTCATGCCCTCGCCGGTGTGGGCGACTTGTCCGGCGACGAAGGCGAAGGTGCCTTCCACCAGGCTGAAGACGGCGCCGTTCGACGCGCTTGTTGGCCTCGAAATTATATTCGTTGAGCGCCATCCGCGTGTTGTTGACGAGGTCAAGCGCCGTGCCGTCCGGGAAGCCGATGCCGCAAGTGGAATTGGCGCCGGTCTGGACGATGTCGGTCTTGTAGACCGGATCGCCGACATGCAGCGGGCCGGCGACGCCGTTATGGATGAGCGTGACTTGGCCGACGACTTTTTCCACCTTGCCGATCGCGTCTGGCGGCAAGGTCGTTTTCGCCTGCGCGTATTGGGCCGGCGTGGGCGAGCCGGCCAACAGATCGACCAGGTCGCCGTTCAGATGCGCGCCGTTCGGCGCGACCAGGTCGGGGTGCTTTTCAGTGGCGAAATAGCCGATGACGACGAGGCGGTGACCGTCTTGCCCGGTCAGGACCAGATCGGGACCCGAGCGCGCAAAGTGTCCCCGGAACAAAAGCTCCGCGTCGGGAATATCGATGCGGTCGGCATGTGATGCATCCACATGATCAGTGGACACACCAATCCCGTACCCTCCCTCCGTAGAGGACCTGTAAACCATTTCGCGCTCCCGCCGCGCCCCCATCCGAGCGCGAACGATTAGCCGACCCCGCTTCAGGCTTGCGCGCCGTCACCCTTGCACTGGGCCCCAATGCTCGGTGCGCAGTCCCAGCATGCGATATTCCGGGGGCTATCGCAAGATCATCGTAAATCGAGGATGAATGGGTTTGCTAAAGTCCAGTATTAGTGCGGGTTCAGTGACTTGGCTGGCAAGGTGGCCGCCGGCAACCTGTCGTTGGCTATACCGGCCATCCTGACTTTTTAGTTGCAGAATCGAGGAAATGCCGATGACCGAGCGGTCGAG
>CAWJRE010000023.1:0-93056 GCA_963845075.1 uncultured Alphaproteobacteria bacterium
GATCGATGCCAGCTTTTTTCATCAACCGCCCGGTCTTTGCATCGGTCGTCGCCCTTCTCATCTGTCTCTGCGGCGCGCTGGCGATTCCGTTCCTGGCCGTGGCGCAATATCCCATCATTGCGCCGCCTTCGATCTCGATTAGCACAAGTTATCCCGGCGCTACGCCGGAGAACCTCTATAACAGCGTTACGCGGCTGATCGAAGAGGAGCTCAACGGCGCCAACGGCATCCTCAATTTCGAATCGACCGGCGACTGCCTCGGCCAGGTCGAGATCACAGCCAATTTCGTTCCCGGCACCAACTCCAGCGACGCTTCGATCGAGGTACCAAACCGCATTAAGCGCGTCGAGGCGCGCCTCCCGCGCGCGGTCATGCAGCAGGGCATTCTGATCGAGGAAGCTTCTAGCGCGGTGCTCCAGATCATCACATTGCGAGCGACCGACGGAAGCCTCGACGAAGTCGAACTCGGCGACTTCATGGTGCGCAACATCCTGGGCGAAATACGGCGGCTTCCCGGCGTCGGCCGCGCCACGCACTACTCAACCGAACGCGCGCTGCGCGTCTGGATCGATCCGACCCGGCTGGTCGGATTGGGCTAACAGCCGACGACGTTACCAAAGCGATCAGCGCGCAGAATGCGCAGGTCGCCTCAGGCAGCATCGGCGCTGAGCCAAGCAATGCGAACCAGCAAATTTCGGCGATGGTTTTGGTAAAGGGCCAATTCGCCTCGCCCGACGAGTTCGGCGCCGTCGTTCTGCGCGCCAACCCGGACGGCTCGACCGTGCGACTGCGCGACGTGGCCCGGATCGAAGTTGGCGGCCTGAGCTATCAGTTCACCACGCGCCGCAACGGCGAGCCGGTCGCCGGCCTATCCGTGCTGCTCGCGCCCAAGGCCAATGCGCTTGCAACGGCAAACGCCGTCAAGGCGAAGATGGAGACGCTATCGCAATTTTTCCCGGCGAATATCAAATACGACATTTCCTATGACATCACGCCCGTGGTCTTGGCTTCGATTAAGAAGGTGCTGACTACGCTGGCGGAGGCCGTGGTACTGGTGTTCTTGGTGATGCTATTGTTCCTGCAGAACATCCGCTACACAATCATTCCGACCATCGTCGTGCCAGTAGCGCTGCTCGGGACATGCGGCATTCTTCTGCTGCTGGGCTTTTCCATCAACGTGCTTACGCTTTTCGGCATGGTGCTCGCAATCGGCATCCTGGTCGACGATGCGATCGTCGTGGTTGAGAATGTCGAGCGCATCATGTCCGAGGAAGGGCTGTCGCCGCGCGACGGCACCCGCAAGGCGATGGGGCAAATCACCGGCGCTATCATCGGCATCACGCTGGTTCTGGTGTCGGTATTCGTGCCGATGGCGTTCTTTCCCGGTTCGGTCGGCATAATCTATCGACAATTCTCGGCCTCCATGATCGCGGCGATCGGTTTGTCGTCGCTGCTGGCGCTATCGCTCACTCCGGCCTTGTGCGCGACCATCCTCAAGCCAGTAGCCGCCGGTCATCATCATTCGGCGCGCGGCCCGTTCGGCTGGTTTAATCGCCGCATGGAGGAAGCCAGAGGCGGCTATGCAGCATGGGTCCGTTGGTCGATCCTGCGCGCCGGTCGCCTGATGTTGATCTACGCTGTCATAGTCGCCGCCGTCGCCTTCGCCTTCATCAGGCTGCCAGGCGGCTTTCTGCCGGTCGACGACCAGGGCTTCATCACGACCGACGTGCTTACACCGCCGGAAGCATCGTTTCCGCGTACGCTCCGCGTGATCAAGCGCGTCGAAGACTTTCTGACAAACCGCAAGGGAATCGACACGGTGACCTTCCTAACCGGTTACAGCTTTCTCGGCCAGGGCCAGAATACCGCGCAAGCCTTTATCACCCTGAAGGATTGGTCGAAGCGACACGCGTCCAACTCCGCCGAAGCGATCGTCGCCAACATCAACCACAATTTTGCGGGACTGCGCGACGGCAAAGTCTCCGCGTTGCAGCCACCGCCGATCGACAATCTCGGCAATTCCAGCGGCTTCAGCTTCCGCCTGCAGGATCGCGGCCAACGCGGCTACGCGGAGCTGATGCGCGCGAAAGATCAGCTGCTAGCCGCCGCCGCAAAGAGTCCCGTGCTTCAGGACGTTTATGTCGAGGGCCTGTCGCCGGCGACGCAAGTGGAGTTGGTCGTCGACCGCGAGAAGGCCGCCGCGCTTGGGGTCACGTTTGAGGACATCAATAACACCATCTCGACCAATCTCGGCTCCTCTTACATCAACGACTTTCCCAATCGCGGACGCATGCAGCGGGTCATTGTGCAGGCCGACAGCAACGCGCGCATGCAGTCCGATCAAATCCTGACTTACAATGTGCGCAACGCGAGCGGTCAGCTCGTGCCGATGTCCTCCTTCGCGACGGTGCATTGGTCGGTCGGACCATCGCAGATCGTCGGCTTCAACTATTATCCTTCGGTACGGTTCTCGGGCTCGGCCAAGCCTGGCTATACCAGCAGTGACGCGATCCGCGAGATGGAGCGCCTTGCGGCGCGACTGCCGAAAGGCTTCGGCTACGAATGGGCGGGGCAGTCGCTGCAGGAGAAACTGTCCGGCTCGCAAGCGCCATTCCTGCTGATACTGTCGGTGCTGCTGGTGTTCCTCGTTCTCGCCGCTCTCTATGAAAGCTGGACCATTCCCTTGTCGGTCCTGCTGACCGTCCCGCTCGGCATATTGGGCGCGGTGACAGCGGCGATGCTGCGCGGATTGCCAAACGATGTCTATTTTACTGTCGGCATCGTGACCATTATCGGGCTCGCCGCTAAGGACGGCATTCTGATCATCGAATTCGCCAAGGCTTTGCGCGAACAGGGCCGCTCGATGAGAGACGCGACTATCGAAGCCTGCCGCATGCGCTTCCGTCCGATCGTGATGACCGGCCTTGCATTCGTCTTCGGCGTCGCTCCGATGACCATCGCGGCTGGCGCCAGCGCCAAAAGCCAACAGGCGCTGGGAACGGTCGTCATGGGCGGGATGACCGCTGTGGTCATCCTTGCGCTGCTGATGGTTCCGATCTTCTTCGTGACCGTGCAAGCCTTCTTCAATCGCGAGGCCAGACGGGAGCTTCAATCCGGCGCTGCGGACGGCGCCGACGCGCGCCCAGACGCGCAGCCTGCGAGCGCTAGGCACGGATAGCAAACCAATTCTCGCCACTTCGTAAGTATTCACTCGGTGTAGGGGCCGGGCGCGACGGACGGCGCGGTGACGATCTCCTCGGCCCAACTCGGTTACCTGCTTTCTGGAATCGATTGGCGTAATCCGCAGGAGACATGGCGTCCGACCTCGTTGGGATGACGGTTTTTGCTTTGACGTTTTTGACGAATATGATTCTGTTGCCGAGTGACATCGGAATTTGAACCTCTGCCATCTAATCTTGCCGCCGCTCATGCGCTGATCCTGGCGGAGCGTAACGCGCGCGTCATGGCCGAGGCCAATGCAGCGGTTGCCAAAGCCGAAGCGGCCAATGCTCAGGCGGACCTGTCCAGCAGTGAAGCGCTGATCGCCCATCTCAAGCTGGAGATCGAGAAGCTGCGGATCGTGCTTTGGTATGGGGCAAGGCGTGATGCGGCTTCCATCCTCAGCTTCGACCATTTCTCCACTTCATCCGGCTCCGATATGGCCATCTGAGCGTAGAAGTCCACCAGTTCCTCGAGATGGTCCTTGGCGAGTTTTTGCCTGGTTTCGTTGGCGTTCGCGACCTCGCGTTCGGCCATCAGCGCGCGCTCAATAGTCGCTTTATTCAGCGCCCCCTTTTTGCGGCCGCCGCGACGTTCTCCCGGTTTCGATCCTCCGCAATTCATGTTTGCTATAATAGCCACAAATAGCCAAAAGGTGATTGGCACCATTCGCGCGAAGATCGGCTTTGTCGTGTCGTGTAGAGCAGCCGGCAATGACAAAAGGACGTGGGATCTTTCTCAACAAGTTTTTACACGTCACGCGGCTCGACCCAATGTTCGGTCGAGATATTCATACAATGCTTCGCGGATTGCATTTTGATCGTTGCGCGTTTCCGCTTTTAGCAATCCGATCCTCACAAGGGCCTCGATTTCTGTGACGCGTAACTCGATCCACAGCGAGCGCATGCCATTCCGGCGGCGCTCGCGGTGCAAGCGCATGCGTTCGGCGGCCGGGCTTGGGCGGGGACTGAGAACGTTCATGGCTTTACCTGGGCGACGCGGACCCTCCACCTACCCGCTGCGGCTGTAGGATAAGCGCCGCAAAATAAACTTTGCGCGGTGAAAAGCCCTCACGCAGCCTGCGTCCGTGGTGGCGTCCAGCGCTTGAACTCTTTCTCGGTTTGTCAGTGGCCGAAAAAGCTCTTTGCGCTCCGTGGTGCGTTTTATGCGGGTTTGGCAACCTAACCCATTGTTTTCGCTCGCTCCCGGCAGTCCGGCCCGGGGAGCCAAAAACTCGCAATAAGTATTTGATCTACCGGCAATTTCGCTGTTCGCCTTTTGCTTCACCTACATCGCCACCCGCATGAGTAATTGGACTTGCCGCGGCAGGAGGGCGATCCCTCACCGCGGTCTGGCAAACCCGGAACGGGCCGCCGCCGAAGCCCGAATTAATTTTTTCGTGGGTTCTTAGAAGCGGCCCGGTGCGGATCAAAAGTAAGTATGCGTGCGATGATCCCGGCGATCCGTTGCGGCGTCGCTGCCGGTGCCTTCGATGGGGTATCCCCTAAAGAGGACGGCAATCTGGCGGTTTACGGGAACGCTGGGACAATCGAAATAATAGTTGGTTCTTGCGAGAGCAAAAACCTTGACCGGCGGCGGGCCGCGGCGTGAGCCTCAAGGATGGCGACTCGCCCCGACATCACGATCACAGCGCCTCGGCCGAGGCCGATGACGACCACCGTGGAGATCGACCATTATTTGATTGTCCGCCTTCGGGGCCAGGCGGCCAAGAGAAACACGTCTGTTCCCCGCTTGATTGCCGATATCGTCAAAGCCGTTGCAACCGATGGCCTAACGACCGCCGTGTTGGCGACGAGTGAGAATTACCTCGATGACAAGAAAGCCCCGGACGGGGCGTGGGGCTAGTCGGAGAGGCCGAAGCGACCGTCATAAATCCCCATTATATTGCTTCGATCTCTCAACCACCAAATTCTCTGGGCGAATTGCGTGAAATGGGGTCGCCCAAATGCGTCGTCATAATGCACGACGCCCCAGACATACAAAGCCTTCCCCGTTGCCGTCACAAATATCCTGCACTTCGTCGTCTGGGACATATCGATCCAAAAGGCCCGACATGGTTCGATTTTCTTTGGGGCCAATACTCGCTTGGCTTTGAGGAACGTCAGGAGGTTCTATAAAAACGAAATTTGGTATTTGAACGTCAGTCAGAATTTCCGCTTTGATACGAACGCGAACGTTATAGGCCGGCGTTTCTCCATTGTTCAAAATGAAAGGCTTGGCTTCAAATTTGAGTTCGCGAACTCTGTCTTGATTTACGCCCAGTCCGATGACGACGGACAGATAAGCGCGCAATTGGGCACGCGTGGTGGCGGATTGTTCTATGCCCAAAGCCACGAGCCGCCTAGTGATCACTGCCAGGACTACCGTGGCAATCCCAGTAATCAGGGCGCTCCAGTGGTCAGTCGCCCTAGCGAGCCGCCAAGCAGAATAGAAGATTACATTGTAACTGTTGCAATCCTTGGGGGAATTGGTTGCCTCGCATATCTGGCCTTCAAGGGGAAAACCAGATGAGGCCCACCAATGCATCCATGCAGCAAATAAAAGCACCAATAAAGCCAGAAACCAGATGTAACGCGGTGTTTTTAGCATCCGGCGATTACTACGTCGAAAATATCATTGACGGTTGTTATATCGGAACTGAAATTCCGCGACGTACAGCGGCATGTATTTGGCACTGATCTTGTGGAACGTGCCGTCGGGCAAATAGCCCCTAGCTACCAGAGCCGCTACTTCACTCTCTTCACATCCACCGTTATGCAACGCGTTCCGCGGCGGCGCCTTTGCCGATGACGTCTCGTTCGTGCGGCCGAAGATCGTTCCGCAGGTGTGTTCGTCAGTCTTTCCTAATTCCGTTCTCCCGGTTATTGGAAAGATCGGAAAGATTAGAAAGATTTGCGATTTACCCCGCAGGCTCAGTCGCTTGACCGCCCGATCTTTCTTTCCGATCTCTCCGGTGTTCTTTGCGGCCAATTTGGCTACCGTCCCAGGGATAGCGTAGACGCCTCGCTTCACCCGCTCGATCTCGCCTGTCTTGGTTATCTTAAAGAGCAGGATATCTCGATCAATTGTGACGGTCATCACGGCACAATCCCGCTTGTAAGTCACTATTGGGCGGTGGATGGGGAAATTCCAAAGCACCTATGCCCGAGCTGTGGCAGGCCAATGGGTCTAACGCGAACAGTGCCCGCTGCCCCAGGCTATAGCGAACTGCGGACGTATGGCTGTAGGGAATGTGGCGTATGGCTCACGGAAGGAAGCACTTCGAGAGATCAGCGCCACGACACGTTCGTCAGTTTAAAATGAGCCTTAAAACAATCCGCTTCTTTTGTTCTTCTAATTCTATTTTCGTATTCTTGCTGACACGTCTCCGCCCTGTCTTTGCCTTTTTTGACCCCAATTAATTGCTGCTCGGGGAAGTGGGGTTGTGCCTTGTGCGCACAGCCCCCGGGCGTTCGGGGCACTTATGTATGGGTGGGGACAGGTCCTTAACTGGGCGGCGTTAGGGGTCGCTTGGTTGCTAACGTTCGCAATCGGCATAGCGATTTATTTTCTTCCGATAGTGTGCCTGCTGGATAGCTTGACAGAATAGTCGAGCCCAAGGGCGACTGTGCCGCGCCTTCCGTTGGCAAAGGTGGCTGCTCATCGATGACGGTGCTCCCTCGTCCAAGCACATGGGGGAACAATATGGCTGAGGTTCTAAAAATCTTTCGGGAAACGGCCTTCACTCCTGAGACCATTCAGATCTTAGCGGAGGCATTGGATGAAGCTTGGGAGAGGCTTGGACAGTCCGGCAGTCGACTGGCGAGGCCCGCCTATTCACGCGCCATGCGGGAGGTCGTTGCCAAGCGCATCATAGAGATGGCACAGCGGGGCGTCGAAGATCGCGAAGCGCTAGTCGCCGACGCACTTCAATTCATAGCCGCCAACTACGAGCTGCCGGAACCGCGCAAACTGGCAAAATAGCGTGGCGAGTTTTCCGATAGCAATCAAAGCGCATGCGCTCAACTATGCAAATGGGACCAACCCTGACACGTCAATTCGTTCCCGGAGTACGCTGGCGGGCGCGCAGCGCGTCGGCTAATGTACTGAGCGGTTGGGGGACAGTGTCTTGACCCGCGCCGCTCAGGTCCGCGCAATTTGCTTATCGATCTTTTTGCTCGGCATTTTGGCCCCATATCGGGGCCTTGCCGAAGACAGCAATCAATTGCCGGCCAAAGCAACCAAGGAGTTGGCGCCCCAGATACTTTCGCTGCTCCTCCAAAAGAACATGCCAAAGCGTTCCCCGATCCTGGTCCGCATCTTCAAGGAAGAATCCGAGCTCGAAGTCTGGAAGCAGGATACTACCGGCCGCTTCGAACTGCTCAAGGTCTATCCGATCTGCCGCTGGTCCGGCGATCTCGGCCCGAAGGTCAGCGAAGGCGACCGTCAGGCGCCCGAGGGCTTCTACACGATCACGCCCGGCCTCATGAACCCGAACTCCAATTATTACCTCGCGATCAATACCGGCTTCCCGAACGCCTATGATCGCGCCAACGACCGCCACGGCGCTTTCCTTATGATCCATGGCGACTGCTCGTCGCGCGGCTGTTACGCCATGACCGATGAGCAGATCGGTGAAATTTATTCGCTGGCGCGCGAAGCGTTTCTCGGCGGTCAGCCCTCGTTCCAGATCCAGGCTTATCCGTTTCGCATGACGCCGAGCAATCTGGCGCGCCATCGCACCAATCCGGACATGGCGTTCTGGAAAATGCTCAAGATAGGCAACGACCATTTCGAGGTCACCCATCTCGAGCCGAAGGTGGACGTCTGCGACAAGCACTATGTGTTCGACGCACAGCAACCACCGAAAGGATCGACGCCCCTCACGTTCGATCCGACCGGCAAATGTCCCGCTTTCGTGGTCAACCCGCAAATCGCTCGGGCCGCGCTAGGCAAGCAACACGCCGACGAGGTCCAGTACGCCCACTTGGTCAAAGCCAACATGCCAGTGGCACCAATTCATAGCGGACTGGACGGCGGCATGAATCACGTGTTCCTCGCACAGGTCGGCGGCAGCATTCCACCCGCAAGAGTGCCCCCGTCCGGCTCTCAACCGTCGTCACCCGAAAACAACGGATCGCTCACGAGTAGATTGCTTGGCTTGTTCGGATGGAAGTCGGCTCCACAAACGCAAGTAGCCTCCGCGGATTCGACTACGCTGGAACGCGGCGCGCATTCGGCGGCTGCCGGAACGATTTTGGCGCCAAAAATAAAGCCTGCACCGCAAGGCTACACCGTGGCCAGCGCGAATCCCAACGAGCCGTATACGAACGAGTCGCCTAAGAACGACCTACCTGAAATGCAACAATCCATCGCGGCGCTGTCGACGCCTTCCTGGCAACAGGTAGCCCCTTCAGCCCCCGTGAGCATGGTCCCGAGTGAGCCCACCAACTCTTTCGAAAGCCGCTGGAGCGGGCTGCAAAGGGCCGAGGCAGGCCTTCCATTCAATGATCGTTGGGCGCTGGACTAGACCAGAACGACCTACCTGAAATGCAACAATCCATCGCGGCGCTGTCGATGCCTTCCTGGAAGGCTTCGCCATCCATCCTGCGAACACATGCCCCGCAATGGTCGTGACAACGCCCCAGCCGGGACCGAGCGATGTTGAGCCACGCGGGTGATCGAATATAATGATAGCCTGTTATCGCGAGGATAACATCAATGGATGCTGCCACGTCGAAAACGCTCGGCAATCACTCGCACGTCGTGCGTCCCGCCGAGATGGAATGGAAAAAGACCCGCTTTCCCGGTTGCGAGGTAAAGGGTCTCCTTCTGGACAAGCAGACCGGCCTCGTAACCGCACTTATGCGGCTCGCGCCCGGCGCGGTTCTGCCTGACCACGAGCACGTCAAGATCGAACAGACTTTCATACTCGAAGGTAAGCTGGTCGATAAGGAAGGCCCTGTGGCGGGCTTAAGTGTCGGTCCCGGCGAGTTCGTCTGGCGCGAAGCCGGCACACGCCATGTCGCCTGGACGCCGGAGGGTGGGCTGATGCTGGCGATGTTCCAGGTGCCCAACAAATTCTTCGAGGCAGACGGCCGCGTCACCGACATATCCGGCGCCGACTGGGACAGCATTTGGGGCCACGTGTTCGAGGATTAGTCGCTCTTTAAGTAATAGCGGCGCGGCTTATGCCGATCCATCGCTTTCTCGCCGTTCGAAGCATTCGACCCAGAGCGGATCGCCAAAATGTCACTCGCGCTTTAAATCATCTGCAACGCGCTGAGCCTCAAGATAATAGACACGACGCGACGAGGATGCCCGATGGCTTGAGGCCCGAAGGAGAGTTGCGTTATGTCTCACAAGATTCACGATGTCGGTGCCGCGAAACAGATCGGCAAATACAGCGACGCCATCGAAACAGCGGCGGGCTTGCGATGGTTGCACACCTCGGGCACACCGGGCGTGGCGGATGACGACACGGTTCCTGAGGGTATTGAAGCCCAAACCCGTCTCGCCTAGAAATATGAGCGTGGCATCGGCCTACGCGTTGCGCGAACGATGGAGCGAGTGTGACGCGTTACGGCGTAATTTTTCCGACGTTCCGTGACGCCGTTCCTTCGAAGGTCTCAGAAGCGACGTCCGCTCCCTTTGGACCTCTCTTGCTCTAGCTAGCCAATACCGATAGCATAAAATTCCCATCCAATTCGCGACCGAAGTCTCTTACGCCTAAAGCGCATCAAGACCTCAAGGACAACGTGATGAACCTCGCACGCGATATTGGAAACGTGAAGTTTTGCGCGCAAGTCACGCTACATGATTTGGCGCTGCGCGATCAAGCTGATAAGACCAGTACCGCGTTCAAAGCTTTCAGAGAGTCGGGCTGGGACGCCATTTCAGGCAGAACAACGAGCCGCCGCGCGCTTGGAATTGCAATTTCAGTCTGGTACGACGAGCCGGTCACGAAAGTGATCGGCAATAGACCAACCGATTGGACTTTCGGGCAGTAGGAAGCACCGGAAGTCGAACGCCTCCAATAGTCATCGAGCAAACAACCACCGCGCCAATGCCACCGCAAGCAGCGCGCCGACGACCTGTGCAGCGATGAAGGCGGCGATTCCGGCAGGCGCGATGCCGGCATAGGTGTCGGACAGCGCCCGCGCGATCGTCACCGCCGGATTGGCGAACGATGTGGATGCAGTGAACCAATAAGCCGCTGTGATGTAGAGGCCGACCGCGTAGGGAATGGCCGCCGGCGTGCGCGCTAGACAGCCCAGAATCGTGAGCACGAGCCCGAAGGTAGCGACGCCTTCGGCGAACCATTGGCCCGGACCTGTGCGCACCGTGAGCGACACCTGCCACAGGGGCAATTCAAACATCGCATGCGCCGCCCAGACGCCGACAATGCCGCCGATGATCTGCACCACGATGTAGGCGGCCGCCTCCGGCCACGGCAGTTCCCGGCGAAGCGCAAAGGCGATGCTCACCGCCGGATTGAAATGCGCGCCGGATACCGGGCCGAAGGTCAGAATCAGAACAGTGAGAATCGCGCCAGTCGGCAGCGTGTTGCAGAGAAGCGCAAGCGCACCATTACCCCCAGCGAGCTTGGCGGCCATGATGCCCGAGCCGACCACGGCAGCGAGCAAAAAAGCTGTGCCCAACGCTTCAGCCATGAGGCGTTGGGGACTAATAAGAGTTCTTTCTTTCATCCAGCGCTCTTGGCGGGATCGGGACCGGTGTCTTTCGCCTTGCCGATGGCGTCGAGCTGCTTTTGCAAGCTGAGCGCATCGAGCGATTTGATCGGCAGGCTGACGAAGATGTTGATCCGGTTGGTTAGCATGCGCATGGTGTCGGCGAACGCGTAATGCATTTCCGCGATCGTCCCCGTCTTCGCAGCAGGATCGGGCATGCCCCAATGGGCGGTCATCGGCTGCCCCGGCCATACCGGGCACGCCTCGGCCGCGGCGTCGTCGCAGAGCGTGAAGGCGAAATCGAGCTTGGGCCCGTCCGCGCCGGTGAATTCGGTCCAACTCTTGGAGCGAAGTCCGCTCACATCGTAGTGCAGCCGTTTGAGGATATCGATCGCATAAGGGTGAATGTGCCCCTTGGGATGGCTGCCGGCCGAGAAGGCACGAAACCGTCCCTGTCCCGCGCGGTTGAGCACCGCCTCAGCCATGATCGAGCGTGCGGAGTTGCCCGTGCAGATGAACAGCACGTTGAATACTTTGTTCGGCACCACTTCAAGCATCGTCGCCTCCGCTGAGCGGGATGACGTTTCTTCGAATCGTCATCCCGTCGTAGCCATATGTTTGCGCATGATCTTTTCCGAAAACCGGGTCCCACTTTTCGGGATCATGCTTAGGACACGCGATGACCGGCGCTGTCGACCACCAGCTCGCCGTCCTCCTTGCGAAACTCGCCACGCTGCGGCGCGGGCAACAGATCGAGCACTATCTCAGAGGGCCGGCACAGCTTGACGCCGAGCGGCGCGACCACGATCGGCCGGTTGATGAGAATGGGGTGCGCCATCATCGCATCGAGAAGCTGGTCATCCGTGATGGCCGGGTCGTCGAGCTTAAGCTCGTGATAGGGCGTGCCCTTGACGCGCACCACGTCGCGCACGGATATGCCCATGCGTTCGATCAGCGATTTCAGCACAGCGCGGCTCGGGGGCGTTTTCAGATACTCGATAACATGCGGCTCAATCCCGGCGTTGCGGATGAGACCGAGCGTGTTGCGCGAGGTGCCGCACTCCGGGTTGTGATAGATGATGACGTCGATCGGTTTGTTTGCGGACGGCATCGATCAACCTCTTCCCAATCGGTGTTGCTCGAACGTCTGCTTGCCGAAACCGAACGCCATAGTCAGGATCGCGCCGGCGACCAAGCCGGTGATGGCTTGTATGAACCATAGCGTCACTTGATCGGCGCCTTGATAAGCCTCGCCGGTGGAGTCGACAACCAATGCGGCGAGCGTTTGCAGGAAATAACCGCTGAAAGCGCCACCGAGCGCGCCCGTTATCGTATGACCGAGCGCTCCGAAACTGTGCTCCTTCGCCACGGCCGCGATCGCGTGACCGCCGACAATGCCGGCGATGATCTCGATGACGAGGTTGGTGAGCGTCCAGGTCATCGTGCAGCTTTTTTTGTTCGCTTGTTGGATGGCGTTGCCGGCGCACAGTCGCATGTGCTCTGGGGAGCTTCACCCGCGAAGCCGCACAACTCGGGCCGCCCTTCGCAGCAATCGGTGACCAGAAAGGCGATCAAGGCGCGCGTTCCATCGGCATTCGCCCTGTAGGTGATCGTGCGGCCCTCGCGCGTGCCGTACACCAAGCCTGCGCGGGCAAGAATTGCGACGTGCGTGGACAACGTGTTGTGCGGGCAGCCGACGGCCTCGGCGAGCGCACCGGCCGACATCCCGTTCGGCTCCTTGCTCACCAAAAGGCGGAAAATCGCGAGCCGGGTTGCTTGCCCCAATGCGGCGAGGGCCGCCAACGCATGCGGCTCGTCCATCGTTTGTCCGGATAGATCGGGACCGACATGGCCGACGACGGCCAGAGGGTGAACGTTCATGCCAAGGATCTCCGTCATTTTTGTCGAAACCACCCTATAGCCAGATTGTCAGAAAATGATAACATAGTTCTGGAATTATCGACATATCGAATTTAAACATCCAGGGAGAGAACGCAACATGTCTGTCAAAGCGCTGCTCAAACCGGGTGTCACGACGCTTGCCGTCATGACCAAAACAACTTTGGTCACCGCGGCGCTCGCCGCCCTGATGATCCCGTGGGCTGCTCAGGCGCTGGACCCGAGCCTGCCCGCCTATCGTCCGCTTGAGACGCTTTCAGGCCATCTCAAATCAGTCGGCTCCGACACGCTCGGCCATGAGATGGAAGCGTGGGCCAAGGGGTTCGAGAAGCTTTATCCCGACGTGAAGGTCGAGATCGAAGCGGCCGGTTCGGCGACGGCCCCGCTGGCCCTCCTCGAAGGGCGTTCCCAATTCGGCCCGATGTCGCGGCCGATGACCGCCGAAGAAACCGCCGCGTTTCAAGACAAGTACGGCTACAAAATCTCCGGCTTCCGCGTCGCGGTCGATGCTTTGGCGGTCTACGTGAACAAGGCCAATCCCGTTGCCTGCCTGACACTTCCGCAATTGAGCGGGATCTTCTCGTCCAATCGCAAGACGCCAGGCACCAGCGATGTCAGGACCTGGGGCGACCTCGGACTGACCAGCGAATGGGCGCGGCAACCGATCACGCTCTACACCCGAAATACGTTGTCTGGAACGTATGAGTATTTCCGCGAGACAGCGCTCTACGGTGGCGATTATAAGCCGGAGATCAAACAGCAATCCGGTTCGGAAGCCGTGGTGCAGGCGGTGGCAGCGGACAAATTCGGCATCGGCTATTCCGGCATCGGCTACAAGAACGAAGGCGTGCGCGCCGTGCCGCTCGCGTCGTTCTATGGCGGTACCTGCCACGAGGCTTTCGGCCGAGGCGACACTCTCAGGCAAATACCCGATCGCGCGGTATTTGTATGTCTACATCAACCGAAAGCCGGGCCAGCCGCTCGATGCGTTGCGTGCCGAGTTCGTGAAATACATCCTGTCAAAGGACGGTCAGGAGCAAACGGAGCGCAGCGGCTTCTTCCCGATCACGAATGAAATTCGTGAGTCGGACATGAACAAGCTAGGAATTAGCCCGGGATCATGACGTTGAAGGGCCGCCGAGTTGGGGCGGCCCAGGCCGACAAATTTGTTAGCAAATACGTCTCAGCAGCAGGCAGCCGTCTTTGACGGCTGCTTCGGCGCGCAGCAGGCCTTTTCGTTGACGACGCGGGCCACGCGTTCGCCCGTGCCATCGCCATAGTCGATCGACTCGCCGATGGTGTGGAATGTCTCCCAAGCGATGCCGGCCGGATCGTCGATCCAGGACTTCTCGGATTTGGCGTAGCAGCAGGCCGTTTCGCCCTGTTCGATAACTTCACCACCCGCCTTGTGCAGACGCGCGTAGACTTCGTGGAGTTCGTCCTTACTTTCGACCTGGATGCCGAGGTGATCGAGGCCGGGCTGACGCCCGCGCGTCGAGATTGCGAAATTAACCCGCGGGTCTTCCAGCATCCATTTGGCATAATCCGGCTTTACGACCGCGGGCTCCGCGGCGAACAGCGCGGAATAGAACCCAATCGAATGCTGAAGGTCCTCGACGGACACGTGAACGTGCAGACGCTTCATCACAAATCCTCCTCCATACGACAGGCAGCGGCTGATAGCCGATTAGATCCATCATGGTTTCGAAATAGTCCCGGACTTTTCGCGGAAATCGAAGACCTTTCACGACGGCTGCGGAGCGAAGGAGCGGCAAGACACGGATGTCGTCGCGCGACACCTTGCCATTGACTGCGGTGGGGCTTTCGATCAGGCGGTCAAGCTGTTCAAGATCGGGCATAAGCTCCTTGAGGTAGGCGCGCGTGTTGGCGCGCAGCTCGCCGAAATCTCCGAACGCGCTATGCTTGCGCAGTTTGTAATGGTCGAGTGCGGCGATGGTCGCAAACTCCGGCAGGCCGAGTAAAGGATAGCGCGGCATCGTAAGCGGGCCAGTTTTTGCAACAATGCTTTCCGACCAGGCCGCGATTTCGCCGCGCTCTGGCCCGATCAGGACGGGATCGCCAATGCTGTCGACGTGCGTGACCATGTGCATGCTTTCGAGCATGGGTTGGCCGTCGTCCTTGACCAAGATCGGTATCACGCGCTTTCCGACCAACCCGACCATCGTGTCGGTGTCATCATCGAGAACGACCGTCTCCTGCAAATGCAGCCGCTTGAGCGCGGCCGCCATCCGCACGCGGAAACAAAGCGAGCAGTGCTCGAACATAAAGAGCCTCACGACACGCGCTCTTTTCTGGACGTGCCCTTTGAAGAGCGGGCGATGGGGCGGCAAGAGCCCGGCGCGCCCCGGCAGCAATTCTCGGTGAGGAAAGCGATAAGCCCGTTCATCGCCTCATAGCGCGCCGCATAGATCATCGAGCGGCCTTCGCGGCGCACGCTGACGAGTCCCGCTGTGCGCAGGCGGTCGAAATGAAAGGTTAGCGTGTTGGGCGCGAGATCGAGAGCGTCGGCCACGGCACCGGCCGGCATTCCTTCCGGACCCGCCTGCACCAGCAAGCGATAGATGTCGAGCCGATTGTCCTGGGCAAGCGCTGCCAAAGCCGCGACGGCATCTGTTTTTTCCATATTTCAACGAATATCGAAATATACGATCATGTGTCAAGGCCCTGCGGAACGCTAGGCCTGCGGCACACCTGCTATCGATGCAGATCGGAAACGGTCCGGGCTCATAGCCAGGGGGGACCCCCTCCATACAGGACCAACCAGCGTGTCCTGGCGGGCGGAACCTGACAGTCGTTTCGGCGTGCTGGGCAATGCCGATATGCAAGAGGCCTATGCGCTCAACGAAGATGGCAAAAAACTTGCTTCTCCCTAGGTGATCCGGGCGAAGAAGCGCCTACCGCCAGCGGATCATCCGAACGAGTGATCTTCGGCAATCCGACACAAATCAGGCGACTTGGGGATGAGACGCGCTGCAGGGCGTTTCTCATGGAGGCAGAATTTGAGAGCATCGACCCTGAGTGTGATTGTCGGACTGGGAGCGGCCGTGCTCGCTCCCGCGAGCCTGGCCTATAGCCACGACCATGAACGGCCAGAGTTGAAAGCCTGGTTCCAAAATCTCAAGAGCAAGTCGGGCGCCGCGTGTTGCGACGACGGCGAGGCGGAGCACGCCGAAGCTGTGTGGGACATGGCAAAAGGCGGCTACAAGGTCTTCCTGAAGAATCCGGCGAACCCGGAGGAATCGGGGAAATGGTTCGACGTGCCTGCGCATGCCGTCGTCGAACAACGAAACCTCAATGGCGTTGCGATGGTGTGGTGGTCTCCATTCTATAGCATCGATGGGACAATGACGCCCGTTGTCCGCTGCTTCATTCCTGGAGCCGGGGGATAGAGTTGCCGGAGGCTCGGCGCTGGGGCGCAGCCGCCACGCTAAACATTTATGACGACGATCGCGCCGCGGGGAGGTCATCGTCCTAGTGTCCCGATTCCGAAGTTCGCAAAGATTTGCGGCACCCTCTGATGCGAACTTCGGAATCAAAGGGACACTAGCAAATGTATGATTCTAGTGTGGCTTTTAGATTTGAAGTTCCTCTCAGAGTGTGCGGCGAAAATTGGAGGAACTTCAAATCCGCCACACTAGAGCGCGATCCGTAGCCTGCTCAAGCGGCGGCTTGGGCTCTGGCCGCCCGGCATGCCATCAGCGGCTGGATGCGCTGGCCGAATTGCTCCATGCCGATCAGGAAGTCGTCGAAGGTCAGCATGATGCCTTTGGTCCCGGGGACGGCGGCAGCTTCGTCGAGCAGCCGCGCACAGGTGGCGTAGGAGCCGACGATGGTTCCCATATTGAAGTTCACGGCGCCCTCCGGGAGCTTGATGGTTCGCGCCGTCGAGCCGGCGCCCGCGGTCTTGTCGGCATCGGCCTGTCCGGCCATCCAGGCGAGCGCGTCGATGTCGACCGCCTCCTTGTAGCGCAGCCACTTCGCCATCGCGGCGTCGTCGGTCTCGTCGGCAATGACCATGAACAACACGTAGGCGCCGACATCGCGTTCGGTCTTCGCCGCCGCCGCGAGCAGCTGCGTGTTCAGAGGCGCGAACGCCGCCGGCGTGTTGACGCCGGATCCGAGGATGAAGTTGTAGTCGGCGTATTTTGCCGCGAACTCCATGCCGGTGTCGCTCTGCCCCGCCGACACGAGCTTGATGTCGCTTCCCGGCTTCGGCAGCAGCCGGCAGTCGTTCATTTGAAAATACTCGCCCTTGAAATCCGATTGTCCGTTCCGCCAGAGCTCCTTCATGACGGTGACGTATTCGGTCGAATATTTGTAGCGCCGCGCGAAATGCTCATCACCGGGCCACAGGCCCATCTGCTCGTATTCGCCCTTGGCCCAGCCGGACACGATGTTGATGCCGAACCGGCCGTGCGAGATCGAGTCGATGGTGACCGCCATGCGGGCGACGAGCGCCGGCGGCAGCGTGAGCACGGCGGTCGAGGCGTAGAGCCGGATCTTGCTGGTTACTGCGGCGAGCCCGGCCATCAATGTGAACGATTCGAGGTTGTAGTCCCAGAACTCGCTCTTGCCGCCGAAGCCGCGCAGCTTGATCATCGACAGCGCGAATTCGAACCCGTAGCGCTCGGCTTTCTGCACCACCTCGCGGTTGAGATCGAAACTTGGCTTGTATTGCGGGGATGCGGTCGAGATCGGCCAACCGTTGTTGCCGATGGGGATAAAGACGCCAAGGTCCATCTTCGCGCACTCCTCGCCTGGGTTCGTGCGCAAATCCCGAGCAAGACTGATGCCAGCCTGCAAAACCTCGGACATCTTGATTCGCGAGGCTTAGTTGAACTCGCCGGGTGACCCTGCACCCCTGCCATGCACGGCGTGCCTCAACAATCGACAAATGGCGTTGCCGTGCAGCCCGTCGTGCCAGCAAGCGGTTGTTTGGGCGGTATCGCGCCGCCGACATATGCCGGTTCCGTGGCGATTATTTCAGGCTGACCGTGCGGGGCGGCATTGCGTCCAGCCGGCGCCATCCATCGAATTGAGGCTGCATCTGCACGGGCGACAGGCAAAGCATGTTCCGCTATTTGTTGCCGCGGCACTGGGCGGGATAGGATGCGAGCCCCAACTGCCACGCCATCGCATGATGAAAAATACAAGCCTGGTCCTGTCGGCATGTTGTCTCGCGATGCTGTCGGTCGGCGACAACAGCACGGCTGTCATGGCGGCACTGCCGGCCATGACTCGCGACTTGCAACTTGATTCCGCGGCAGTCGAGTGGGTGGTCAATGCCTACCTGCTGGCCGCCGCCGTCTTCATCTTGCTCGGCGGCGAGGCGGCGGATCGGTTTGGCGCGCGGCGTTCCTCCACGGCGGGCATAGCGCTGTTCGCTCTCGCGTCATTGATCATCGCGCTCGCTCCAAGCGGAATTATTGTGATCGGAGCGCGCGCCCTTCAGGGGCTCGGCGCGGCCTTCGCGGTCGCCGGCACTCTCGCGGCGGCGACAGAGTCACCGGAATCGGAGCGCGCCGGCGCAATTGCCGCCTGGACCGGCTTCTTGATGCTTGGCTTCAGTATCGGACCGTTGGTCGGCGGTGCTGTGACCCACTATGCGGGGTGGCGTTTCAATTTTTGGCTGAATGTGCTGGCGATCGTGCCGGCGGCGATCATGCTCGCAATGCGGCCGGGACCCCCGGGTCGTAAAGCAGATACGCTTGATTGGCTCGGTGTCTGGTTGCTCGCGGTGTTCATGGTGTCGCTCATTTTGGGGCTGCGCTCGCTCCCCAGCATCCGCTCCCTGCCGCAGGCAACGATTGTTCCAGCGGCGGTTGCGATCTTTGCTTTCGCCGCCTTGATTTGGGCGGAGCGACGGCATCCGCAGCCGCTGCTCGACTTCAACTTGCTTGCCAGGGCGAACCTGATCGTCGCCTGCGCAATGGCGTTCGTCCTCATGTTCGGCATCATGACTTTGCTTCTTTATTACAATCTGTACGCACAGGCGCCTGAAGGGCTCGGCATGTCCGCCATCGCTGCAGGTGTTTCGCTTTTGCCGCTTTCGGTAGCGCTGTTTGGCTTTGCGCGGGCAGCGCCTCGGCTTTCCACGTCCGTCGGCTTGCAAAGAATGCTGGCGGGTGGATGGCTGATATTCGCGCTCGGCTGTTTGGTTCTGTGGGCTTCATTGGCGCAGGCGCAGCCGGCGTTACGGTATGTTGGCCTGTTCGCGATTGGTGCCGGGATTGCGCTGCCCTATGCGTCGGCCCCGCGCATCGCGCTGGCGGCGTTGCCGGAGACCCAATCCGGCAAGGGCTCTGGCTTGGTGAACACATGCAGCTTTCTCGGCGGAACGGTCGGCGTCACCTGCGGTGGTGTCGTGTTCGCGTTCGCCGGCTTCCCTGGCGTGGTCGTATTGCTGGGGCTTTCCGCACTGCTCGGCGTGGGGCTTGCGTTGCGGGTGCGGGCGTAAGCGATTGCCGATGGTGCCAGGAGGCTTTCTGCGCCTTCATTGCGATTGCCGAAACGGAATAGCAGGCGTGCATCACGTCTGCGCGATGTAACGTGCGGCCGTCTGACATCATAGTGTAGTGTCGATCCCGCACTGATGCTGCAATCGATTACTGCTTGCGATCAATCACGTGGGGCGATCCTGCAAAAGGCTTCCGACACGATGAGACATTTCCGATCCGCTTTTGTCCGATCCGTACCTATTGCCCGCGCTGCGCTGATCATTGGCGCATTTGCCCTTGCATCGTTCGGTCCGCAGCACAGCGTCGCGCGCGCGGAGACGAGCGTCCAGGATGACTCGAAGCAAGACGACCTGAAGCAGAATTTTCTGAAAGAACACGAGCTGGGCCGGCGGTTCCGCATCGATCCTGCCGACCTGCCGGCGCCGAAGACGGGACCGATCGTCACCAACCGGGTGCTGATCGTGCCATATGCCGGGCAGGCGCCGCAGGTGCCGGCCGGCTTCACGGCGACGCCGTTCGCGACCGGCCTTGTCAACCCGCGGCGTTTGCTGGTGCTGCCGAACGGCGATGTTCTGGTCGCCGAACAGAGCGCCGGTTATCTGACATTGTTGCGCGACGACGGCAGCGGCCATGCGGTGTGGATCGACCGGCATGTCGAGGATCTCAACAGGCCTTACGGTCTCGCCTGGCAGGGCGATCACGTGCTGGTCGCCGACCAGGACGGTATTTGGAGCGTGCCGCATAGTCTCGGCGCGCCGCGCGCGCGCCGCAGCGAGTATCAACGCGTCGATCAAGTGCCGCCGGAGGAACGCAAACCGGTTGCCGGGGCGTACGGCGCCAAAATGGTCACGCAGAAGGGCGTATTCGGCATCGCGCAAGGCCATCAGAATCGTCCGCTCGCCGTCGATCCCAAATCCGGCGCGCTCTTTGTCGGTGTCGGCTCCTCGGGCAATGTCGGCGTCGAGCCCGAACCGAAGGCGACGATCCAGCGTTTCGATGCGGACGGCTCGCATCAGACGACTTATGCTTCAGGCGTGCGCAACCCGACCGCGCTCGCATTCCAGCCGCAGACCGGCGACCTTTACGCGGCGGTGCAGGAGCGCGACGGCCTCGGCGATCGCCTGCCCTCCGACTATCTGACTCGCGTGCAGCAAGGCGGCTTCTACGGCTGGCCCTACGCCTATATCGGCAAGCATCCGCAGGCGGGCTTCGCCAATCTTGCGCCGGGCAAAGTGGAGGCGACGATCGTGCCCGACTTGTTGTTCGAGGCGCACTCGTCGGTGCTCGACTTCGTGTTTTATGATGGCGCGCAATTTCCGGCCGAGTACAAAGGCAGTGCTTTTGTCGCGCTGAAGGGCTCGTGGAATCGCGCGGAGCCGACGGGCTACAAGGTGGTGCGGGTGCCGTTCAAGGACGGCAAGCCGGAAGGCTATTACGAGAATTTCGCCACCGGCTTCTGGATCTCCGGCGAGCGGCGCGCCGAGGTCTGGGGACGGCCGGCGGCGCTTGCGGTGACGCGCGACGGCGCGCTGCTCGTTGCCGACGATACCGGCGGCACGATCTGGCGCATCGCCTATACCGGCCAGCACGACGCCGTGCAAAAAGACGAGCGCAAGAAAGACGAGCATAAGTGACGCTCGTTACGTCACTGCTCGTTACGTAACTGCTTGTTACGTGATTGTTCGTTACGTGTTTGTACAACGGGGCTGGATCGCACAAGGAAGACGACAATGCGCACATTCCGTCTGTTGACGCCCGCCTTCGCGGCGCTGAGTTTGGCTTTTGCGGCAACCGGCTCCAACGCGGCCGACATCTTCAGCCTGACGTCGACGACCTTCGAAGACGGCAAGCTGATGCCCAAGAAGGTCGCCAACAGCAAAGCCAACCAGCCGAACAACCCGAATTGTGTCGGCGATAATGTGTCGCCGCAGTTTTCCTGGAGCAATCTGCCCGATGGCACCAAAAGCTTTGTGCTGATGATGTTCGATCCGGAAGGCCGCGCGCCGTCCGGCGTCAGTCATTGGGTCGCTTACGGCATTCCGGCGTCGGTGACCGGATTTGCCGAAGCCGAGACGAGCAAGCCGTCCAACAGCTATGTCGGCGGCAAGAGCACGATGGGCGTCGGCTTCTATTCCGGACCGTGTACGCCGCCGAACACGACGCCGCATCACTATACGTTCATCCTCACCGCCACCGACCTCGAGCCAAACGAATTGCCGCCCGGGCTGACACGCGACGAAATCATCGCCAAATTCGGCTCGCCGTCGCCGCACACCAAGGGCTCGACCGGCATGGTGGGATTGTTCGTCAATCCGTGGCATGAATAGCGCTTGGTGCGTCAGCTCTCGTCACGTCAGCTTTTGGCGCGAATAATTTCGGCATGAATCGTTTGGTTTGCAGTGGTGAGATGCGGGCGCTGATAGGAGCGGTGGTGCTCGCGGTTCTGGTCAGCGGCTCGGCGCCGGCGCTTGCCTGTGACGACGACGAAATCGAGTTCGTCGCCGTCGACGGCTCGGTGATCAAGATGCGGTCCGGCGCAACTTTCCACGTCGTCTCCTCGGACCAGCTCGACGCGTCGTTCTGGCTCGCGCTCGATGATGTTTTGATCTGCAAGGACGAGACCGAGATCATCAACAAGGATCACGAGGGCGAGGGTGTTACGGTGAAGCGTCTGCGTCGATAAGCACTTAACAAGGATCGCCATGCCGCACGAATATTTGAATCCGCCCGGACTGTTCCATCACCCGAACTACACGCGCGTGCTCACGGTGGAGAAGCCCTCGAAGCTGATCTACATCGCCGGGCAGACGCCGGCCGACGACAATTATCAGCCGCTGCATCCGGGCGATTTGCGCGCGCAATATGCCGCCGTGCTCGACGGCCTCACCCTGCAGCTCAAGGCCGCCGGCGCGACCTGGGACGATGTGGTGTTCCGCCGCATGTATGCGCTCGACGTGCCGGCGTTTCTGAAAGTGCTCAACGACTGCACGCTGCCGGTGCCATGGGACGTGAACCGGCCGTCGCCGAGCACGCTGATCGGCGTCACCGCCCTCGCCAATCCCGGCTTTCTCATCGAGGTCGAGATCATGGCGGTGGTGGCGGCGTAATGGCGCGAAGGCGGGCGACGAAATGCGCCTTGCCGGCTCGCCAGCGCTGATGCGCGATCCTTGCCACCCTCTCGCGCGAGGGGGCCGGGGGTTTGGCAGTTCCGGCTGGCAACCGGGCCTGAATTTCGCGGCGGTTTTGTCTGGTCCGGGAACCGCGCCGGCGCCGGTTTGGCGGCGCCCGCGGCCTGCATCCCTGGAGCCGGACCCTCAAATTGACGTTATTTTGGGCCTTCTATGCTCGACTCGACGGATGGCTTGGCGCTGCTGGCGGTGCGTGCCATATGGCGTTGACGAAGAGGGCCGCGAAAAGCACGGCTGCCATCACCGGGCTTTAGGTTGATGACGAGAACGAACCGGCGGTTTGCATTGGCGCTTTCGATCCTGGCGGCAGGCGCGGCTTTTGCCGTTCCGGCCGGCGCGCAGTTCGCCGGCGGCCGCGCCGCGTTCGATCAGCGCGAGCGGCCCGAGCTCGTGCAGTTCAACGATTTCTTCCAGCCGTTCTGGGGCCGCGAGCCCTATTATCGCAACCGGGGCTACGATCCGTACAATCCATTCACGCAGCAGCGGCAGCAGTCGTACGAGCCGATCAAGCCGCCGGCGCCGAAAAAAGTGGACACGCCGCCGTCCGAGACCGTGCTGGTGATCGGCGATCAGCTCGCCGACTGGCTCGGCTACGGGCTCGAGGAGGCGCTGACCGACACGCCGCAAATCGGCATCGCGCGCCGGATCAAGCCCTATGCGGGCCTCGTCCGCTACGAGCCGCGCGCCGACTCGCCGGATTGGTCGCAAGCCGTGAAAGAAGTGCTGGCGGCCGAGAAGCCGAGCGCGATTGTCGTCATGCTCGGCGTCAACGACCGGCTGCCGCTGCGTGAGCGCATCGCGCCGCACCCGGCGCCGACCGGCCCGCAGACGCCTGGGCAGGGCGGTGCGGCTTCGACGCCGCCGGCGGCCGGCGATGGCGCTGCAGCCGTGCCGGAACACGATCAGCAGGCGGCGGGCGGCGCCGATGCAGCGCGCAAACAAACACCACCACCGCCGCCGCCACAGCCCGTGCTCGGTCCGAGTTACGAGTTTCACACCGACAAATGGGGCGAGCTTTATTCCAAGCGCATCGACGAGATGATCGCCGCGCTGAAGACAAAAGGCGTGCCGGTGCTCTGGGTCGGTCTGCCGTCGATCCGCGGCGCCAAGTCGACGAGCGACATGAGCTATCTCGACGAGCTTTATCGCGCGCGCGCCGAAAAGGCCGGCATTGTCTATGTCGATATCTGGGACGGCTTTGTCGACGATCAGGGCCGCTATGCGCAGCAGGGGCCGGATTTCGAAGGACAGACCCGGCGGCTGCGCACCTATGACGGCGTGAATTTCACCAAGTACGGCGCCGAGAAGCTCGCGCATTATGTCGAGCACGAATTACGCCGGGTGTTGAACAGCCACGTCGTGCCGGTCGCCTTGCCGGGTCCGGAAGAGCAGACGCCGGCCAAAGGCGTCGGCGACGCAAAGCCCGCGGTCGGGCCGGTCGTGCCGCTCAGCACGGTCAGCAGCGAAGGCGGCGAGCTTCTCGGCTCCGCCAAAGCCGCGGCGTCGAAGAAAGAGCCCGACGCGCTGGCGACCCGCGTGCTGAGCCGCGGCGAGGCCCTTGCCGCGCCGCATGGACGCGCCGACGATTTCTCCTGGCCGCGCGCCGACATCAGCAGCGAGCCCGCCCCTGACACGCCGCCGCCGCCGGCCGCTTCGCCTTCGAAAGGCGGCACAAACAAAAGCGAAACAAAAACAAGAACGAAACCAACAAGAGCGAAACCAACAAGAGCGAAACCAACAAGAGCGAAACCAACAAGAGCGAGCCGAATAAGGGCGACGCCAACAAGGCCGAGCCGAAGAAGCCGGCCGCGCCTAATGGCGCATCCAACGCCGCTCCGAACGGTGCTGCAACGGGCGCGCCGAACGCTACGCCAAACGCCGCGGCCGCTCGGCCGCGGCAGACGCTCGACGGCGGCCCGGTGCCGCGGCCGCCTCTGCCGGTCGGCCCCGCCGCGGCGCGTTAGCGCGGGATCTTTTCGGAAAACCGGATTCCACCCTCGGATCAAGTCCGAGGGCAGGCTTTTTCCGGATCATGCTCTAGCTAGTTAACCACTGCGCGGACCTGTTCTAGCGGCATGAGGCAGAACGCGGTGGAAAGCGCGTCGGCCTCGGTTGCCGTCGATGCGATCGTCGAAACCGCCCGATACCGAGACGAAGTGTGACCGTTGGTCGGGTCGAAGATATGGTTGAAGCGCCCGGCGGAGTCGAATTGTGTGCCGTAGCCGCCGGACGTCGCGATGGCGCGGTCTTTCAGCAGCACGCGTTCGGCAATCTGGCCCGGCATTCTTGGATCTTCAATGCCTACCCGCCACGGCTCACCCGATGGGTGCGCACCGAGCGCACGCGTCTCACCCATATCCACCAGCGCGTGCTCCACACCGCCGGCATGCAGCAAATCCACGATGCGATCAGTGATGTAGCCTTGGCCAATGCCATTGAGTGTAATGGCCATGCCGGGCCGAGCGAAGGCGATGCGATCGGGTGCAAACTCGAGGCGCTCGGGGCACCGGCGCTGGCGTTCCTCGCCGGCTACGGCGTTGAAACAGTATTCCGAATGCTGGATGGCCTGGCGGAGCAGTTCTCCTCCGCGAAGAAGTGAAGCGGTGTCCGCCAACGGGATGAGTTGTGGTTCGATCGGCATCCCGCTCTAGAGCGTTTCATTTTTTGACGGAAGCGTATCCGGCGTTGGCGAAGTAGTTGTTGCATTCGGTGGGATCGATGGTTTCGACCAGGCTGCCGATGTGTCGCCAGGCATCTTCGATGGTTCGCTTTTGAGCGGAACGCATCCAGTGTTTGATCTTGGCGAAAGCCTGCTCGATCGGATTGAGGTCGGGTGAGTAGGGCGGCAAGTACCAGAGCCTTGCGCCGGCGGCCCTGATGAGGGCGCGGAGTGCAGCTGACTTGTGGCTGCCGAGATTATCCATGATGACGATGTCGCCGGGTTTGAGGAGTGGAACGAGCTGCTGTTCGACATAGGCGCGGAAGCATTCGCCGTTGATTGGGCCGTCGAAGACGCAAGGCGCCGCGAGCTGGTCGCAGCGCAGGGCGCCGAGGAAAGTCAGCGTCCGCCAGTGGCCGCGTGGCACGAAGCCCCGCACCCGATCACCCTTGGGCCCCCATCCGCGCAGCGGCGCCATGCTGGTCTTGATCCAGGTCTCATCGATGAACACCAGACGCCGCGGATCGAGATCGGCCTGCCATGAGCGCCAGCGTCGTCGCCTGCGAGCGATGTCGGCGCGGGCCTGCTCAAGGGCGAACAGCGTTTTTTTTAAACCGCAACCCCTCGCGTCGCAGGAATAGCCAAACCGCATTATGCGAGACATTGACCCCGCGTGCAGCAAGCTCCTCCTTCAGCCCGTGCAGCGTCAGATGCGGCGTTTGGCCGATCCGTTCCAGGACGAAGGCGCGATGCGGTTCTAGCACGCGCTTGCGGCGTCCGCCGACCTTGCCGGGCGCCACCGAGCCGGTCGCACGATAGCGTTGTGACCACTTCACCACCGACGATACCGCAACGCCAAACCGCGACGCCACCGAGCGGCAGCTCTCGCCGCCTACAATTGCCGCAACAACACGCTCTCGCAGATCATTGGAAAGAGGTCGGGTCATCGGATGCTGGCCCCCAATTCCAGCCAGCATCTTGAATCACAATCCGCCTCCCAACGGAATCCCTCCCGATTCCATCAATCCGTGAAACGCTCTAGCTTTTTGTGGACATCGCCCTACGCAGCCGCCTGCAACGCTATCGGGCACGGATGAATTGGCGAAAGCGCTGGAAACGCTTAGTTGCGCCTCGATGCGAATGTGCCGGGGAAATCCGATTCGACGACACTCGCGGTTTCGATTCTCAGATCGGAATCGTCCATGCGCAGCAGGATATCCTTGATTGGATTGTCGGCCCATGCATGGGTGACGAAGTCGCGGTGCGAAACGTCGCCGGCCGGCAGGAACGTCACCATCCCCTGCAGATGGCTGTCCCGCAGTTGCGAGCTGTATTGCACCGATCGTTTGCGCAGCAGGTGTTCAAGATCGATGTTGCGGTGCGCCGTGTGCGGCGTGTACGAGCTGACGAAGAAGGTGGATCTGTTGTCGGCGATCCAATTCGCGAACTTGCCGGTTCCGCCATACAGCGCATCGAGGAGAACCAAGCCGCGCACGCGCGATCTGACGCCGCCTCGTTCGAGGACGGAGAGAGTTGGTCCAAAGCCCCCGCTGTAGGCAACGATCACGATCGGCATCCTGGCGAACGTGAACGCAGTGCGCTGATCGCCATACATTCGCGCAAGCTTGACGGCCGCTTCATCAAGAAAGCGCTTGAACCCGTTCGGCTCCCAGAATTTGCCCGCGCTCGAATCGGCGGCGTTGACGGCAAATTGCGGCGCCACCAATACGGCGTTCACGCCCGCGGCCGTGATCTGCTCCGGCACCTGCTGCCGATCGCTCACGTCCTGGGCAAGATTGGCGCCGTGGCCATGAAAGAAGACGACCATCACTGCGGGGCGTTTCGGATCGAAACCTGGCGGAATGTGCAGAAGCACGCGGTCGTCACTGAAGGTTTCAGATTCCAAGAGAACTTCGCCGCGGAAATTGACGTGGCCCCTATGGCCCTCAGTACCAGCATTTAAGAACGGTCGGCCCGATGCCGGCACGGTGCCACGATAAGGAAACGGCGCCGTCTCGAAATCCTCAAGACCCGTCATTGTGCCGAAGTTGAAGGGAGCGCGCGAGGGATTTGCCGCGACGGGCGGTGCTTCGTCCTCGAGTGATGCAAGCCGGACGGAAGGCTTCGGGCTCGGTTTCGGTTGAGCGGCTGCATGTTTCGCCGCCGCGCGACTGCGCTCCGCGTGCTTCTTTTGCGACCGGCTCCATGCGCGCGCCGCCGGGTTTGCGAGGGCGCCGCGGCCGACGCGCGTGCGCACCTTGCCCAGTAAACGCGGCTTGACCGAGGGTGCGTATGTCGAGCTGCTGAACGGATCCAGCTTCACGGCGCCGGCCTCGGCCTTGCCGTGACACCGACTAAAGCGCAGGCAACGGGAAACAGGCGGGTTGATCGATGCTTCCGCCGCCGATGAAACCCACGCGGTCGGTCGCATTTTGCTGATGGCGGGCCAACACAAGCCGACAGACCCGGCGAGGCACAAGAGAACGGAGACCTGAAGGAGCTTACGGTCGAGCGTGCGACCGATACGGACCAGACATCGCGCGGGCCTTTCGCTCAGTTGAAACGGTCGACCGGAGTGCGCGCGCGACGACGTCCGTTTGCTGGTCTGTTTGCTGGGCTTTTTGTTTTGCGGGCGAGTTGCCGCGCTCGCCGAGACATAGCGTGAGGGCGGCACCGCTGTAGCGGCCGACCTACAAACAGCGTGCAGCGCTGGTCCCCCGACCGTGTCTGACACTAGCTTTTCCCCACCGACCAATTCAGTGTCGGTGGGGACTATGTCGTCATTTTGGCCTTACCAACAAAATTTGGCCTTACCAACAGAAAGGGAAAAACCCTTGCGATTTGGCAATTTAACGACGGCGGACCATCCGCCTGCAAGGCGCCTTCGTGTCCTTTTCGTGGAAAAGCTATAGGACCGGCACCTTTTTGATCGCCAGTAGGAGATTTGACGTATTGGTTCGCCATTGATAGCCCACGCCGAAATCAATCCCTTTTCTGTCGCGTGCTCGAAACAGCCGAGCGAGCGACGCCTGATATCGATTTCGAAAGAGCGGTATCGGCCCGACGTAATTACCGAACGGCTGAAGGTCCCATTTCAAAGGGTCGAAATATGAGATCGGTATTCCGCTGTCATCCTGCAGAACCAATGTGCTTTGTTTCAAAATGAATTCGCGCAGATCGGCATATCGATCGCGATGCAAGAGATAAGATGCGCTCTTGATAAAGGCATTGGCTTGGCCAAGTTTGTCGCAGAATTTGAGCAGCCCGCTCTTGCGAAAACCATCATTGGAAACATCTCCGCTAAAATAATAAAGGGTCTGCCGAGAATGGTTCTTGTCGGAAAACACAATTCGTAGGCCTCGCGCACCATCTTGCGACGTTTCGCCAATTTCTCCGCTTTTGCGTTCTGCGTCGGCTTGTTTGACGTTGCCCTCTTGGTCGAGGACAATCGTCTCGGCCTCGCTGATCGTCTTGCCGGCGCGCGCCAGGAACACGTAAAGGATCGGCAAAGTGCCGAAGACGGGCCCAGCGCTCAATTGCCTTCGCATATCATTGGTTTGAAAGAAGCTCAGACTTAGTATGGAGCTTAGCGACCGTTCCGTATTATGGAGCGTGTACTCCAGCGTTCTCGGATTGAGCTCTTCCATCCTTGGTATTTCGCCCGCAGGCTCTAAGCCGCTCAAGACGTAAGTTGTCGCATTTGCGAAGAAGGCGTTTGCATACAAGAAGTCGGGGCCACTGAAAAAATACAGCAACGGCCGGTCCGTTTGCGGAATCTCCTTGGTCGCGAAAACACGGATTTTACTCAGCGAGGCGCGGTCCTTCAGCTCGAACAGCGCGTCAAAGCGAGCAGCGTGCCTTTGCCAAACCGCGCTCTTCGTCAATGTGTTAAGGGGAGAACCGGGCGAAGGGCGCAATCCGGCGAGGAAACGCGCGGTGTCATCGGGAGTGGCGCGTTCGGTGGCCCGTACTGCCGCAGCAGAGCAAGCCATTAAGAGTACAGCTGCAAGAACACGCGCAACCAGCTTGGTCATGCAAATCCTCAAAAAGCGAAGACAAAGAGATGCCCCGGCACCCGATGGCCGTCCAAATGTGGTCCTATTAGGGCCTCATAGCGCGGGAATTGCCGTTTTAAATTCGGGGGAGAGAAGTGGATGTTCGCTTAGCCGAACTCGATCAGATCGCCGTCACCGTTCGCGATTTGATGCGTACACCCCTGCAAAGCTCTACTTCGGCGGGGCGTCGTAGAGCGGCGCGCCCTTGTCGACGATGTGGACGGTGACGATTTTCAGCGGCTTGTCGCCGACCACCTTAAAGCCCGCATGCGGCACGTCGCGCAGATTGATCGAGCCCGCGCCGGTCTTGAGCTCGATCTGCTTGCCGTCCGGCGCCTCGACGGTGGCGCCCTCGAGCACGTAGAAAGCTTCTTCGCCGTGATGGATATGGCGCGGGATCATCTCGCCCGGCTTGTATTCGGCGGTCGAGAGAATGACCTCCATCTTGGTGCCGGAGAGATCGGCGCGCTTCATTTCCTTGCGGTTCGGCGAATCCTGCGCCTGCGCAAAGCTTGCGAACGCGGCGGTGGCGACAAGGACGGCGAGCCATTTGGCGGCGGCGGGCATGGTGGTCCTCCCTGATGAGTCCTCGCGGAATTTGCAGATGTTAGAACGGCTACTGCACTTGCGGGCGTGTGTTGCGGCTCTTGAACTTACAACAGCTTTGACGGTGGTGCCCGTTCTAGCTGCTATCCCTACAGGGCACGAGGTTACGGCGCCGCGGCATCCCTCACGCTCACTGCACGGGTGTCGGATCGACGACAAACAATCTCGCGTCGCCCCAGACGAGCTAAAAGACGCCACATTCCGGACACGTCGCTGCCATGTCTCGCCATGCTGACGGTATTTAGCTCCGTCAATTCGTATCAAAAAAACAACATAGAAGCTAAAAATTAGCTCCTTCGGACGCACAGTCGCTTGATGCCACGGTCGTGCCGCTGTCGACCGTTCGAGTCGATGGTCAATGGGGTGGGGGTGCATCATGTCTTCTGGTAGCTGTCCCGCAACTTCGCTTTTCGAGATCGAAACGGCGCCCAACCGAGGCGCGGCATTCCTGCCGTCGCTTCGGAAACCTGCGCAGTTGTTTGCGCTTGCTCTAACAATTGCAGCTCTCGCCGCATGCGCTCAGGCGCCAGTCACGAGCAGCAGGTCGGAGCTGTCCGCCGGCGGCCGGCACGCGTCACTATCAACAACCAGGAACAGACATGTCTCCACTTTCGCTGCCAACACGGGGACGTCGCGCGATACGGCAGTGCCGGGCGATGCAAAACTGGGGCTAGCCAGCTTTTACACTGGGAGCTCTCGCACGGCGAGCGGCGAAAGACTTAATCCGGCCGAACTGACTGCGGCCCATCCCTCACTGCCGTTTGGCACGCGTGTGCGCGTTACAAGTGTTGATACCGGGCGCTCAGTGGTTGTCCGGGTGAACGACCGTGGTCCCTTTGTAAAAGGACGAGCACTTGACGTCTCGTATTCTGCTGCAAAGCAATTGGACATGACCGAACGAGGCGTCGCCAAGGTGAAAATGGAAGTCCTTCAGTAGCGGCCGATCCTGATCCGCACGTGCCACGGTGTGGCGAGGAAGGTAGCTTTTGGGCGCGCTAACGAGAGTTATCGTGGCAGCGCGCTTGAGCCCATCAGGTAGGCGTCGACCGCGTGCGCGGCCTGGCGGCCTTCGCGGATCGCCCAGACCACGAGCGACTGGCCGCGGCGCATGTCGCCGGCGGCGAACACCTTGTCGATCGAGGTGCGATAGTCGTCGGTCGAAGCGGCGATGTTGCCGCGCTGATCGAGCGCGAGCTTCAAGTCTTTGATCATGCCTTCGTGCACCGGATGCACGAAGCCCATGGCGAGCAGAACGAGGTCGGCATCGACCTCGAACTCGCTGCCCGGAACGGGCTTCATCTTGTCGTCGACATGCACGCAATGGAGCTTCTTCACATAGCCGTTCGCGCCCGAGAAGTGCGTGGTCATCACGGCGAAGTCGCGCTCGGCGCCTTCTTCGTGGCTCGACGAGGTGCGCAGCTTCAGCGGCCAGTTCGGCCAGGTCAGCTCCTTGTTCTCGTGCAGCGGCGGTGCCGGCAGAATCTCGAAATTGGTCACACTCAGCGCGCCTTGCCGGATCGAGGTGCCGATGCAGTCGGAGCCGGTGTCACCGCCGCCGATGACCACGACATGCTTGCCGTTGGCGAGGATCGGCTCGGCCTCGGCCGCCGGCTCGCCGGAGATGCGACGATTCTGCTGCGGCAGAAAGTCCATGGCGAAGTGCACGCCCTTGAGCTCGCGCCCGGGCACCGGCAGGTCGCGCCCCTTCTCGGCGCCGCCGGTGAGCACCACGGCGTCGTGCTCGGCGACGAGCTTTGCGGCATCGACATTGACGCCGACATGCGCACCGTAGTGAAAGACCACGCCTTCGGCTTCCATCTGCACGACGCGCTTGTCGATGTGGTGCTTCTCCATCTTGAAGTCGGGGATGCCGTAGCGCATCAGGCCGCCGGCCTTGGCGAGCTTCTCGTAGAGGTGCACGTCGTGGCCGGCGCGCGCGAGCTGCTGCGCGCACGCCATCCCGGCCGGACCCGATCCGACCACGGCGACTTTCTTGCCAGTGCGCACGGCGGCGCGTTCGGGCTTCAAGCCCAGAGCGATGGCGCGGTCGGCGATGGCGCATTCGATCCATTTGATGGTGACCGGGTTCTCGTCGATGTTGAGCGTGCAGGACGCTTCGCACGGCGCCGGGCAGACGCGGCCGGTGACCTCCGGAAAATTGTTGGTCGAGTGCAGATTGCGCGCGGCCTCTTCCCAGTCGCCGTGATAGACGAGGTCGTTCCAGTCCGGGATCTGGTTGTTGACCGGGCAGCCGGGCGTGCCGGGGCGCAGCGAACCGGTGCCCTGGCAATAGGGTACGCCGCAATTCATGCAGCGCGCGGCCTGGGTGCGGTAATCTTGTTCCGGCAGCGGCAGCACGAATTCGCGCCAATGCCGAATGCGCTCCTCGACCGGCTCGTAGTCGCGGTCTTCGCGTTCGTATTCGAGAAAGCCGGTGACCTTACCCACAGTGCGCTCTATTCAGCCGCCTGCATGGCCCGTGCTTCGGCCTTCATCTCGTTGAGAGCGCGACGATACTCGACCGGCATGACCTTGCGGAACTTCGGATACCAGGTGGACCAGTCGCCGAGAATTTTTTTGGCGACCGTGGAGCCGGTAAAGTGTGCGTGGCGAGAAATCAAGAGATAAAGCCGCGCCGCATCGAACTGGCTCATGTCCGACATGACCTCGACCAGGCCGTGGCTCTCAAGATCGCGGGCGTGGTGATAGACGCGGGCGTTGATTTCTTCCTCGGCCGGCATCGGCTCGAGCTCGACCATCGCCATGTTGCAGCGGGAGGCGAAGGTGCCGTCCTCGTCGAGCACATAGGCAATGCCGCCGGACATGCCGGCCGCGAAGTTGCGGCCGGTCGGGCCGAGCACGACGGTGACGCCGCCAGTCATGTATTCGCAGCAGTGATCGCCGGCGCCTTCGATGACCGCGACCGCGCCGGAATTGCGCACGGCGAAGCGCTCGCCGGCGACGCCACGGAAGTAGCATTCGCCCTCGATGGCGCCGTACAGCACGGTGTTGCCGACGATGATCGACTGCTCGGGAACGATGCTCCCTTCCGCCGGGGGGCGCACGACGATGCGGCCGCCAGAGAGGCCCTTGCCGACATAGTCGTTGGCGTCGCCGTCGAGCTCGAACGACACGCCGCGCGCCAGGAACGCGCCGAAGCTCTGGCCGGCGGTGCCCTTGAACTTCACCGTGACGGTGTCGTGCGGCAAACCTTTATGGCCGTAGCGCTTGGCGATCTCGCCCGACAGCATGGCGCCGGTGGTGCGGTCGGTGTTGGTGATCGCCGACGTCAGGTGCACGGGCGTGCCGTGCTCGAGCGCGGGCTTGGCCTCGGCGATCAGCTTGCGATCGATAATGTCGTGGATCTTGTGGTGCTGTTCCTCGCAATTGTAGATCGCGACCGTGACCGGCACGTCCGGCTTGGTGAACAGGCGTGAGAAATCGAGTCCGCGCGCCTTCCAGTGATCGACCATCTGCCGCACGTCGAGCATCTGCATCTGGCCGATCATGTCGCTGAAGCTGCGGTAGCCGAGCGCGGCCATGATCTCGCGCACTTCTTCGGCGACGAAGAAGAAATAGTTGATCACGTGCTCGGGCTGGCCACGGAAGCGCTTGCGCAGCACCGGGTCTTGCGTGGCGACGCCGACCGGGCAGGTGTTGAGATGGCACTTGCGCATCATGATGCAGCCGGCGGCAATCAACGGCGCGGTCGCGAAGCCGAACTCGTCGGCGCCCAGCAGCGCGCCGATCACGACGTCGCGGCCGGTGCGGATGCCGCCGTCGACCTGCACGGCGATGCGGCCGCGCAGCCGATTGCCGACCAGCGTCTGGTGCGTCTCGGCAAGTCCGATCTCCCAGGGCGAGCCGGCGTGCTTGATCGAGGTGAGCGGGGAGGCGCCCGTGCCGCCCTCGAACCCGGCAATAGTCACATGGTCGGAGCGCGCCTTCGACACGCCGGCGGCGACCGTGCCGACGCCGACTTCGGAGACGAGCTTTACGCTCACATCGCCGTCGGGGTTCACGTTCTTGAGGTCGAAGATGAGCTGGGCGAGGTCTTCGATCGAATAAATGTCGTGATGCGGCGGCGGCGAGATCAAGCCGACGCCGGGCGTCGAGTGGCGCACCTTGGCGATGGTCTTGTCGACCTTGTGGCCGGGGAGCTGACCGCCTTCGCCGGGCTTGGCGCCCTGCGCGATCTTGATCTGCATCATGTCGGCGTTGACGAGATATTCGGCGGTCACGCCGAACCGCCCCGACGCCACCTGCTTGATCGCCGAACGCATCGAGTCGCCGTTCGGCAACGGCTTGAAGCGGTCGGATTCCTCGCCGCCTTCGCCGGTATTCGACTTGCCGCCGATGCGGTTCATGGCGATGGCGAGCGTGGTGTGCGCCTCGCGCGAAATCGAGCCGAACGACATGGCGCCGGTCGAGAAGCGCTTGACGATTGTCGCGGCCGGCTCGACCTCATCGATCGGCACCGGCTTCCGGCCGTCTTCGTGCGCATCCTTGAGCCGGAACAGCCCGCGGATGGTGGTGAGTTTTTCGGTCTGTTCGTTGATCAGCGCGGCATATTGGCGGTAGCGCTCATAGGAGTTGCCGCGCACCGCGTGCTGGAGCGTCGCCACGGTGGCGGCATTCCAGACATGGTCCTCGCCGCGCACGCGGAACGCATAGTCGCCGCCAACGTCGAGCATGCTGCGGTAGATCGGTATGTCGCCGAACGCCATGCGATGGCGGCGCACCGCCTCCTCGGCGATTTGTTCCACGCCGACGCCCTCGATGCGGGTGGCGGTGCCGGTGAAATAGGTGTTGACGAATTCCGACTTCAGGCCGACCGCGTCGAAAATCTGCGCGCCGCAATAGGACTGGTAAGTGGAGATGCCCATCTTGGACATCACCTTGAGCAGTCCCTTGTCGATCGACTTGATGTAGCGCTTGATGACTTCCTTGTCGTCGAGCTTCTGCGGCAGCTCGCCCTTCATGGCGATCAGCGTCTCGAAGGCCAGATAGGGATTGATCGCCTCGGCGCCGTAGCCGGCGAGGCAGGCAAAGTGATGCACCTCGCGCGGCTCGCCGGATTCGACCACGAGCCCGACCGAGGTACGCAGGCCCTCGCGGATCAGATGATGATGCACGGCCGCGCAGGCGAGCAGCGACGGGATCGGAATCCGGTCGGCGCCGGCGCGGCGGTCGGTGATAATGATGATGTTGATGCCGTCGCGCACCGCCTCGTCGGCCTTGCTGCACAAAGCCGCGATCGCGTCTTCCATGCCGGCGGCGCCGGTCTCGGCCGGCCAGGTGGCGTCGAGCGTGATCGACTTGAAATGCGACTCCGCGACCTCCGAAATGGCGCGGATCTTTTCCAGATTGGCGTTGGTCAGGATCGGCTGGTGCACTTCCAGCCGCTTGGTGCGTGAAGCGCCTTCCAGATCGAACAGGTTCGGCCGCGGCCCGATGATCGAGACGAGGCTCATGACCAGTTCCTCGCGGATCGGGTCGATCGGCGGGTTGGTCACCTGGGCGAAGTTCTGCTTGAAGTAGGTGAACAGAAGCTTCGGCTTGTCGGACAGCGCCGAGATCGGCGTGTCGTTGCCCATGGAGCCGATCGCTTCCTCGCCGGTCGTCGCCATCGGGGTCATCAGGATTTTCAGGTCTTCTTGCGTGTAGCCGAAGGCCTGCTGGCGATCGAGCAGCGCGAGATTGGAGATCGGCGCGGCGTCGCTGGAGGTCGGCAACTCCTCGAGCACGATCTGGGTGCGGTCGAGCCACTCGCGATAAGGATGACTCTTGGCGAGCGTGCTCTTGAGCTCCTCGTCGGGAATGAGCCGGCCCTTTTCCAGATCGACGAGCAGCATCTTGCCGGGCTGCAAGCGCCACTTGGTGATGATCTGGTCTTCGGGAATCGGCAGCACGCCGACTTCCGAGGCCATGATGATGCGGTCGTCCTTGGTGACGATGTAGCGCGCCGGGCGAAGCCCGTTGCGATCGAGCGTAGCGCCGATCTGCCGGCCGTCGGTGAACGCGATCGCCGCCGGGCCGTCCCATGGCTCCATCAGCGCCGCGTTGTATTCGTAGAAGGAGCGCCGCTCCTCATCCATCAGCGGATTGCCGGCCCACGCCTCCGGAATCAGCATCATCATGGCGTGCGCGAGCGGGTAGCCGCCCATGGTCAGGAATTCGAGCGCGTTGTCGAAGCAGGCGGTGTCGGATTGGCCTTCGTAGGAGATCGGCCAGAGCTTGCCGATGTCGTCGCCGAATTTCGGCGAGGAGACCGAAGCCTGCCGCGCCGCCATCCAATTGTTGTTGCCGCGCAGGGTGTTGATCTCGCCGTTATGGGCGACCATGCGGTAGGGATGCGCCAGCGACCAGGTCGGGAAGGTGTTGGTCGAAAAGCGCTGATGCACCAAAGCGAGCGCGCTCTCGAAATCCGGGTCGCGCAGGTCCGGATAATAGGTGCCGAGCTGATCGGCGAGGAACATGCCCTTGTAGATCAGGGTCCGGCAGGAGATCGACACCGGATAATAATGCGAGGTCGAGCGCTCGCGCCTCGAATAGAGCGCGCGCGAGATGGTCTTGCGCAGGATGTAGAGCCGCCGCTCGAACGCGTCCTCCGACGCGATCTTTCCGCCGCGCGCCAGAAACACCTGCATGTGCCGTGGCTCGGTCGGCTTGACCGTTTCGCCGAGCGTCGAATTGTCGGTCGGCACGTCGCGCCAGCCGAGGAGCTCCATGCCTTCTTGCGCGGCGACCGCCGCGTAGGTGTCCATGATCTCGGCGCGCCACGCGGCGTCGTGCGGCAGGAACAGCGCGCCGACGGCATAGTGGCCCGGTGCGGGTAGGGTGAAGCCGAGCTCGCGCGCCTTCTTTGAGAAGAATTTGTGCGGGATCTGCAGCAGGATGCCGGCGCCGTCGCCGGCGCGCGGATCAGCCCCGACCGCGCCGCGATGCTCGAGATTGAGCAGGATGGTCAGCGCGTCCTCGACGATCTTGTGCGATTTGCGGCCCTTGATGTCGGCAATGAAACCGACGCCGCAGGAATCCTTTTCCTGCGCCGGATCGAACAGCCCAAAGCCTTGCGGCCCAAAACCTTGCGCGCTCATCGTCATTCTCGCGCTTCCCCGCCGTGGCTTTTGCCCGTGCCGAGGTGTTGAACACACGTCGTTGCCGCGCGCCGGTCCCGTTCCTTCTCAACCGCCAGCGGCGGAGAAAGATTAAGGGTCAGGCGCCCGAGGGCGAGCCTTTTTTCTGGAGGCAACCTTCGTGCCGCCCGGCGATCTTCCCCGCCCGGCAGTCCCCGGCTGCTTATCCGCCGCACTCCGGCGCGCCCTCGCCCTCGGCGGCTGGCCCCCGCGCGTCTTTGCCCGTGCCGATATCCACTCCCAAGGAGAAAACAAGGAGGAAAACCGGACGAGCCGCGCGCGCTTCAGGCCACCGAAATAGGACAGCAATACTGTCCTATGCAGAACATGGCAGAAGCCGGGCAATTGCACAAGAGCGCACTCATCCTCCTTTTTGCCGCGGCAAAAAAGGGACGGACGAGGCGCTCAAGCTTATGGCGTCGGCCTTTGCGGCTTTCGTCTTCCGCAATGTCCTACGATCTTAGTGGACCACGGGTTGTGCATAAGCGCAAGGAGTCGCGTGCTCGGCGCTGCAGTCGTAGCCCGGATGAGCGGACGCGAAATCCGGGGAACCGATGCAGCCGCTCGGTCCGTCCCCGCATGTCGCTTGCGCTCATGGGGGCTACCGCGCGTTACCGGCGTAACGATGTCTTAAACCGAAACCGGGCGTTCCTGGTTGGCTGTTTCAGCGGCTAAGATGTTGCGCTCCGACGCCTACGGGTAAGCGATGGGAAAGCGCTCCAAAGCACGCAGCGATCCGAAGCGACGGCCTCGCAAGAAGCCGGCGCCGAAACGCCGCGCTGCGCCGAAAGTCAAAGCGCGCTCCCGTCCGCCGGCGGCCGCCGACGAGACAGCGATCGCGCGGCTGTCCCGCGAACTGAACGACGCGCGCGACCAGCTCGCGGCGATGTCGGAGGTGCTGCACGCCATCAGCCGCTCCAAGTTCGAGTTGTCATGCGGTGCTGGAGAGCGTCGCCGAAGCTGCGGCGCGGCTTTGCCGTGCGGACGGGGCGGTAATCTTTCAACTGGACGGCGGACTCTACCGCTTCGCAGCCGGCTACAGCCTGGCGCCGGCTTATCGGGAAATCGAGCGGCAGTCGATCATTGCGCCCGGCCCCGGAACGGTCGTCGGCCGCGCCGCCATCAGCCGTCGGGTCATTCGTATCGATGACCTGTTGAGCGATCCCCACTACGAGCTAAAGGAGGAGTCCAAGGCCGAAGGCTATCGCTCGATGATCGGCGTGCCGCTGATGCGCGACGGCGAGGCGGCGGTCGTTATCGGTATGGGGCGTCGCCGGATCGATCCGTTCGGCGACCGCGAAATCGAACTGGCGACGACGTTCGCCGCGCAGGCCATGATCGCCATCGAGAATGCGCGGCTGTTGAATGAGCTGCGGCAATCGCTGGAGCAACAAACAGCGAACTCGGAGGTGCTGCAAGCCATCTCCAGAACTCCCGGCGACCTCGCGCCGGTGTTTGCGACCATGCTCGAGAAAGCGACCCGCATTTGTCAGGCGGAATTCGCCGCGCTCTATCGCCTCGAAGGAGACGGGCTGCGCCTCGACGCGACCTATAACGTGCCGCCGACATTTGCGGAGGCCGAGGGTATGGTGTTTCGTCCCGCGCCCGGCGGCGCGCTCGACGAAGTCCTGAACACCGGCCGCACGGCTCACGTATCCGATCTTGCGGCGACGCGGTCTTATATCGAGCGCCATCCTCGGGCGGTCGAGGCCGTGGAGATCGCCGGCATTCGGACCACGCTCGGCGTGCCGATGGTCAAGGACAACGACCTGATCGGGATCATCGGTCTCTTCCGCCAGCAGGTCCGTCCGTTCAACGACAAGCAGATCGAGCTCGTGACCGACTTCGCCGCCCAAGCCGTCATCGCCATCGAGAACGCGCGGCTGCTCAACGAATTGCGCCAGCGGACCACCGACCTCACTGAGCGCACAGCCGACCTCACTGAAGCGCTGGAGCAGCAGACGGCCACATCGGAAGTGCTGCAAGTTATCTCGAGCTCCCCCGGCGATCTTCGGCCGGTTTTTGCAACGATGCTGGAAAAAGCGGTTCGCATTTGCGACGCCACGTTTGGAAATATCTTCCGCTGGCAAGATGACGTCCTGCACCTCGTTGCGACGCATAATACGCCGCCCGCGTTCGCCGAGTTTCGCAGGCGTTCCCCGCTTCGTTCCAGTCCGCAATATGCCGTCGGTCGCACAATAGCGACCAAAGCGGCGGTTCACGTCGCAGATCTTGCGGCAGAACGGCCCTATATCGAAGAACGCGATCCGGGATACGTCGCAGCCGTCGAACTTGGAGGCGTACGGACGTTTCTAGCTGTGCCGATGCTCAAGGAGAGCGAACTGATAGGTCTATTCACCGTATACCGCCAGGAAGTTCGTCCGTTCAGCGACAAGCAGGTCGCGCTGGTTACAAACTTCGCCGCCCAAGCCGTCATCGCCATCGAGAATGCGCGGCTGCTCAACGAATTGCGCCAATCGTTGGAGCAGCAGACGGCCACGTCCCAGGTGCTCCAAGTTATCTCAAGCTCACCCGGCGATCTTCGGCAAGTTTTTGCAACCATGCTGGAGAACGCCACCCGCATCTGCGAGGCCAAGTTCGGTGCGCTTTACCTCAGCGAGGGCGATGGCTTTCGTGCCACGGCAATGCACGACGCGCCACCTGCCTATCAAGAGGCGCGTGCTGGCGTCGTGCATCCGCCTCCCAACTCTAGCCTTTGGCGCGCGGCCAACGCAAAGCAAGCGTTCCAGATCGCCGATGTTACGTTGGAACGAAACTATGTCGAGCGCGACCCATTTGTCGTTTCTGCCGTCGCGCTCGGCGGTTATCGCAGTGTCCTCAGCGTGCCGATGCTGCAAGAAGATGAACTCGTTGGCGTTATCACGATCTTCCGGCAGGAAGTTCGCCCATTCACCGACGAGCAGATTTCGTTGGTCCAGAACTTCGCCGCCCAAGCCGTCATCGCCATCGAGAACGCGCGGCTGCTCAACGAACTGCGCGGCGGCATTGGGGCGGCAGAACCGCAACGTCTGAAGTGCTTCAGGTTATCAGCAGGTCTCTTGGCGACCTTGAGCCCGTATTCGAGGCGATGCTCAAGAATGTCACCACCATCTGTTGCGCTACCTTCGCAAATCTCTTGTTGTACGACGGGAACGATTTTCGCGTTACGGCAATGCACAATGCGTCGTTAGAATACGCGCACCATCGCCAACTCGGCTCTAAACTGAATATCGGCTCCAAAAATCCGTTGCGTCGGATTGCTGAAACCAGACGGCTGCAGCACATTCATGATATTAGAAAAGAGGATGCCTATGTTGAAGGCGAACCAGCGTTTACTCAACTCGTTGAAAAGGCTGGAGCAAGGACGCTCCTTAACGTGCCCTTGCTCAAAGAGGGCGTACTGGTCGGTATCATTGGCATATATCGCCAGGAAGTTCGTCCCTTCGCTGACGAGCAGATTGAATTGGTTCAGAACTTCGCCGCTCAAGCTGTCATTGCTATTGAGAATGCGCGGCTCCTCAACGAATTGCGTGAGCGCACCAATGATCTGGGTGAGTCCCTGGAGCAGCAAACTGCGACTTCGGAAGTGCTCCAAGTCATCTCCAGCTCTCCCGGCGAACTCGATCCGGTGTTCGCGGCGATGCTGGCCAGCGCTACGCACATCTGCGAAGCGAAGTTCGGCAATCTTTTCCTTCGTGAGGGAGAAACCTTCCGCGCGGTCGCGTGGCATGGTGAGGCGACATATGTCGAGAACTGGCGGCAGGAGCCGCTGACAATCAAGACCGATGTGCCGGACATTCCTCTCGCACGCCTCGCGGCAACCAAGCAGCGCGTTTATATCGCCGACCTCAGGCAAGACGTGGCCTACAAGGCAGGTTTTGCGCCTCTGGTCACGCTCGTTGATAAGGGCGGCGCTCGAACCCTTCTCATCGTGCCAATGCTCAAGGAGCGCACTTTGGTTGGAGCGATCGCCATCTACCGGCAGGAAGTCCGGCCTTTCAGTGAAAAGCAGGTCCAACTGCTGGAGAACTTCGCCGCGCAAGCGGTGATCGCTATCGAAAACGCCCGCCTGCTTGGCGAGCTCCGCGAAAGAACTGAGGAAGTCGTCAAACTCAACGAGCGGCTCGAACAGCGCGTCACCGACCAAGTCGGTGAAATCGAACGCATGGGCAGGCTGCGGCGCTTCCTGCCGCCGCAGGTCGCCGATCTGATCGTGGCGTCCGGGAGCGAAAAGCAGCTTGAAAGCCATCGCCGGGAGATTACCGCGCTGTTCTGCGACCTGCGCGGCTTCACCGGGTTCTCCGAGAGTTCGGACCCGGAAGACGTGATGGCGCTGCTGCGCGACTATCACGCGGCGATCGGCGAAATCATCATCAAGTACAGCGGCACGCTGGAGCGCTATGCCGGCGACGGCGTGATGGTGGTATTCAACGATCCGGTGCCGGTCGACAATCCGGCGCTGCAAGCGGTGCTGATGGCGCTCGAAATGCGCGACGCGATCGAAGCGATGACCGACAAGTGGCGCCGCATGGGGCACGATATCGGCTTCGGTATCGGCATCGCGCACGGCTTCGCCACGCTCGGCACCATCGGGTTCGAGGGCCGCTTCGACTACGCCGCCATCGGCACAGTGTCCAATGTCGCGTCGCGGCTATGCGACGAAGCCAAGCCTGGCCAAATCCTGATCAGCCCGCGCGTGCTGATGGAGATCGAAGACGCCATCGCGGTCGAGCCGGTTGGAGAGTTTACGCTCAAAGGTATCCGCCGCCCGCTCGCCGCCTATAATGTGCTTGCCGCGAGAGCCGGGCAGCAGCCACAAGCCAACTCCGGCGTTTCGTGATGGCGGGCGAGGGTTGAGGCGATCACAGACAAGTCGGGATGGTGCGATGATCAAGCTCTACGACAGCGCGTTCAGCCCATTCGCGCGCAAGGTGCGCATGGTGCTCGACCACAAAGGTCTGGACTACGAGACCATTGACGGATTGCTGAAGTCGAACCACGGCGCACTTTCGGCCGTCAACGGGCGGATCGAGGTGCCGGCGCTGGTGGACGGCGACATTGTCGTCGTCAATTCACCCGACATCGTCGCCTATTTGGAGCATCGCTATCCGCAGATGCCGGTCTATCCGCAGGAGCCGGCAGCGCGCGTGCATGCGCGCGCCTGGGAGCGGCTGTCCGATACTTTCGTCGATCCGATCTTCGTCGACATCTCGTATTGGAAATGGGCCGAACGGCCGGACCAGATGCCGCAAGGGTTGCTGGAAGCGGCGCGCGCCGACCTTCGCAATGTCTACGACGCGCTCGACAAAGAACTGGCCGACCGGGATTTCGTCAGCGGGACATTGTCGGTTGCCGACATCGCGCTGTTTCCGCACCTCGCCAGCGCCAAGGCGATGGAGGTCGAATTTTCAGCGGAGGCGTATCCGCATCTTGCACGCTGGTTCAAGCGGATGCGCGCCCTGCCGATCTGCGCCGCCGATCTGCGGCGGACCCGCGACTATGTGGTCAATCTGAAAGACCGCGATTTCGAACGGCGGCGGATCTTCTGGCGCGGCGATCGCATCGAATGGCTTTTGGCGCGCGGCTTCCACGCCTGGTTCTTTGATGAGATCAGGCAGGACCGCGTGGCCTGGCCGGGGCCGCCAATGCCCGCGCCGCTGCGGCGCGCAGCCTTCACCGCCGCATGACGACTCGTAGGGTCACCCGCGAATAAAGAGCGACCTTCGCCGTCGCGCCGTGTCCAGGGAATCTAAAGAGAGCGCCTTTTGCGGTTGTGCCTCAGTTTGAAACTGAGGCATAACCCCCCTTTGCGGACAGGCGCTGGAGCATGGCGTCGTGCGCAACCGCAGCAGGCCGGCGGGCCTTCGCGCTACGGCGTAACGGCCGCCGCTGCCGCCGCGACCGGCGGTGCGGCCGGCAAAGAGACCTGAAAGATCGATCCATGCGTCCGGCCCGGCGCGACCGAAAGATGGCCGCCGTGGTTTTCGACGATGGAGCGGCAGATCGACAGCCCCATGCCCATGCCCTGGGATTTGGTCGTAAAAAACGGTTCGAAGATGCGGTCGGCGTGCTGTGGATCGATACCGCTTCCAGTGTCCTCCACTGTTATCAGAAGGCCGCCCGGCTCGTGCGCTTGCGTTGTCAGCCGCAACAGGCGTTGGCGGTTCATCACCGTGCTCATGGCGTCGGCCGCGTTGGTGATCAAATTCACCATGACCTGCCGCAACTGAACCGCGTTGGCGGAAACCGGCGGAAGTCCTTCGGGCAGCGCGGCATCTACACCGATGCGATGATTTTCCAGGTCGCCGCGCAGCAGCGCGAGCACCTCGCGGATCAGCGCGTTGACGTCGAGCGCGGTCATGGTCATGCCGTCGTGCCTGAACATCAGGCGGATTTCGTCGATGATCGCACTGGCGCGATGGCTGTCGCCGACGATGCGTTTGAATGCGGCGCGCGCCTCCTCAATGTCGGGGCGCTCGCGCGCCAGCCAGCGCTGGCCGGCGTCCGCATTCGCCGCGATCGCGGCCAGCGGCTGGTTGATCTCGTGGACGATGGAGGCCGCCATTTCGCCCATCGCCATCCGCTGGCTCATGCGCGCCACTTCGGACTGCGCCTGCCGCAGCGCGTTGCGCTCAGTCGTGTCGCGCAGAAAGCCGATGAACAACAGGCGGTCACCCCGGATCGGCGCAATCGCCAGCTCGACGGGAAACTCCTCGCCATTCTTTCTGATGGCCGATACCTCGATGCGACGGCCCAACACGGTCGCCTCGCCGGTCGCAAGGTAGCGCTCCAGTCCGTTCTTGTGGGCCTGGCGATAGCGCTCGGGGATGATGAGGTCCGCCATCGCGCGCCCGACCGCTTCCTCGCGCGTCCAGCCGAACACGTTCACAGCTTGATCGTTCCAATCGGCGACGATCCCGTCGTCCCGCATGACGACCACCGCATCGAGCGCGGTCTCCAAGGCGAGGCGCAGTGCATCCGTCGGCGGCGCAGCGCGGATCGGGACGTCTCCTGGATCGGCGTCGGCTGACATGGGCGTTGAGCCGGGTCGTGTCGCACTCTGAAATGTTTGTATTATATCCCAGATCGGGGCGGTTGGGGGCCTTGCGATGCACCGGCCGCCCTACAGCGCTGAGCCCCAATCGCTGCGCCATGCGCGCTTGAACAACGTGCCGTCGCGGCGCGAGAATAAATGTTCGCTCGCCGACCCATCTTCGCGGCACAGCTTCAGCGTCACGCGGCCGCTGCCTTTTCGGGGACGGGCGATGACCCGCGCCGCGGTGGTGGACGAAGGCGTGCGCGAGACCGCCACATAGCTGAACTTCTCGTCTTCCCAAGGAAGCTCCGCTTCCTTGGCCAGCCGATGCAAGCGCGAACGGGCGACGCGCTCGGCGAAATGACACCAGTCCGGCGGCACAAGCGGACAGGCGTGAGCGTGCGGACAAGGCGCGACCAGATGCGCGCCGGCTTCGATCAACTGAGCCCGCGCGGCGATGATGCGCTGCCAGCCGGCCGGTGTGCCCGGCTCGACGATGACGAGCGTGTCGGCGGTCGCGCGCCACAGCCGCTGCAGGACCGTTTGCCGAACCTCCGGCGCAAGTTCGTTCAGCGCGTAAGCCAGCGTGACCAGATCGCGCGGCGTGCAATCGATAGCGTCGGTCGCGATATCCGCAGTGCGCCAGCTGATGTGCGGCAACGAAGCCTCGCGCGCGAGCTCTTCGCCGCAAGTCCGAAAAACCGCGCTTGCCTCGATGAGCAGGGCATCAGCAAGATCTGGCCAGCAATCGGCCGCAGCCCAGAGCGCAGTGCCGGGACCGGCGCCGATATCGAGCGCGGTCTGCGGCGCGAAATCCGGGCGGGCTTGTTTGATCGCGGCGAAGCTTGCGCGCACCGCCGCATAGGTCGCGGGCAGCCGGACCGCGAGGTAGGCAAGGGCGTCTTCATCGCTCGCGACATGAAGCCTGCCGTCGCGCCGCTCTTCGCGGTAACGCTGTGACAGCGCCGCCGCCGCGGCGGCGAGATCGGCGGGGCGCCGGCCGCTCAGCGCGCGCTCGATGGCGTGTCGCAAAGCGGGCGGCAATTCCATCGATCACCTGTGGCGGTGGGCCGGCGTGCCCCGCTACTCCGCGGCATTGCGTAAGGCGGCTTCCAAGGCGGCGTCGAGATAACGCCCCACCTCCGTGACGCGCTCATCGCCGAACTGGCCGAAGAAGGACGACGGCTTGTCGTATTCGAACACGCCCCGGCCTTGCTCATCCTCGAACAGAACGACCCGCAGCGGCGCGTAGAGACCGGCGGGAAGCTGATGGCGCGTCATTTTCGTGGCGGTGAGAGGATTGCCGATTTCATACTGCACGGCGTTTCGCTTGCCGCCGGCGATCTGCAACAAGGCGCCATGCTCGCGCGCGAGGAAGATCGACAGCTTCGGCCCGTTCTCGTCGTAATCCTGCGCGCGTTTCTGATCGCCCCGGCTCAGGGCCTCGGCGATGCTGGGATCGAGCTGTGGGACGGAGTCCTCAAGCTTGCGGCGGACCTCCGCGAACGGCCGCTGTGACGAAATCCGGATGTGCTCAACCGGGATTGTCCGTGATGTGACGGAAACTTTGCTCATGGAGGCCTGGCTCATGGTGGGTTCCCCTGCCGCATGCGCTGCGGCCGTGGCAGCTACTCCGATGGCACCGGTCGCGAGCACCTTGCGGCGCGAAAAAAGTATGTTCATGAACGAATCTCATTGCCGGGTTGCGCGGCGCTCAACGCGCGCACCGGCTTGAAAACGCCTCAACGCGAAGCGGCCTCTGCCTGCTGAATGAAGGGGTTGGTGGCGCGTTCCCGGCCGATTGTGGTGACCGGCCCGTGGCCGCTCAGCACCGTAACGTTATCTTCCAAAGGCAAAAGCTTATCCCGGATCGATTTCAACAATTGCTGGTGGCTGCCGCCGGGCAGGTCGGTTCGTCCGATCGAGCCCGCGAACAAAACGTCGCCGACGATGGCGAGATGCTGGTCCGCATTGATAAAGGCGACGCTGCCGGGCGAATGGCCCGGGCAATGAAGGATGTCGAAGGTCAGCTCGCCGATCTCAACTTGGTCGCCTTCGTCCAGCCAGCGGTCCGGCGTGACGTTGGCGGCGTTCGAAATGCCGAACATGCGCGCGCTTTCGACCACGTTTTCCAGCAAGAACAGATCGTTGCGGTGCGGACCCTCGATCGGCACGTTGAGCTTTGCTTTCAGCTCCGCGGCGCCGCCGACATGGTCGATATGGCCGTGGGTCAGCCAGATTTTCTCGACGGTGACGGCAGCCTGCGCGATCGCCCGCGCGATGTCGGGCAAATCGCCGCCCGGATCGATCACGACCGCGCGCTTGGTCGCTTCGCACCACAGCAGCGTGCAGTTCTGCTGAAACGGGGTGACCGGAATAATCAGGGCTTTTGCTTTGCTCATGGATACACCGGGCCGGGAACGCTAGAGCGGGATGAGTTATAGTTGGATCGGTATCCCGCTCTAGCTTTTTGTTTGAGCATGATCCCTCGGGTCAAGCCCGAGGGCATGCTTTTCGGAAAACCGGATTCCACTTTTCCGGATCATGCTCGAGCTGAAGCCGCCTTCGCGAATACGGATTGCGGAGATGAATTGCTGGACCGGATATATGCATCCCGCACCGGGCCACAAATGTGGCCGAGCGGGAGCGGTCCATATTTTTCGCGCCCGGTGGGTTTGCGACATCCAGGGGTGACGGTCGCGGGGCGGCGTCAGGGGCCGAGAGACTGTTCCCGGCTTTCGCTCCGCTCAAGCCGGGCTACACTCGTTGCACTCACCGATGCCGGCCAGCCGGGCGACCCATACGGGCTTCTCCATGTATCATGCGACGATCGGACAGCGCCGTTACGTGTTCCGCGATCTCAAGGCGCTGCTCGGCAAGGCCTCGCCTCTGCGCAGCGGCGATCAACTGGCCGGCGTTGCGGCGGAGAGCGGCGAGGAACGGGTCGCCGCGCACTATGCGCTCGCCGATCTGCCGCTGACCGAATTTCTGCAGCAACACGTCGTTCCGTACGAGGCCGACGAAGTCACGCGTCTGATCGTCGACACGCATGACCGCGCGGCTTTTGCGCCGATCGCGCATCTCACCGTCGGCGGCTTTCGCGATTGGCTCTTGGCCGATGAAACCACGCCTGCGGTCGTGTCGGCACTCGCGCCCGGCGTCACTCCGGAAATGGCTGCGGCCGTCAGCAAGATCAGCCGGTTGCAGGATCTCATCGTCATGGCGGCGAAATGCACGGTGGTGACGGCGTTCCGCACCACGGTCGGTTTGCCCGGCCGCTTGTCGGTGCGGCTGCAACCCAATCATCCGACCGACGATCCGCGCGGTATCGCGGCGAGCATTCTCGACGGCCTGCTCCTTGGCGCCGGCGACGCGGTGATCGGAATCAATCCGGCGACCGACAGCCCCGAGAATGCGCACGCGCTATTGTCGATGCTCGACGAGATCAGGATCAAGCTCGACATTCCGGCGCAAGCCTGCGTGCTCGCGCACGTGACCACGACGCTCGATCTGATCGGCAAGGGCGCTCCGGTCGATCTCGTCTTCCAGTCGATTGCCGGCACCGAGGCGGCCAACAAAAGTTTCGGCATCGACCTCGCGTTGCTCAAGGAGGCACGCGCGGCCGCGCTGTCGCTTCGCCGCGGCACCGTCGGCGACAACGTGATGTATTTCGAGACCGGGCAGGGCAGCGCGCTCTCCGCCAATGCGCATCACGGCGTCGACCAGCAAACGCTGGAGGCGCGCGCCTACGCGGTGGCGCGCTCGCTCAAGCCGCTCCTGGTCAACAGCGTCGTCGGCTTTATCGGCCCGGAATATCTTTACGACGGCAAGCAGATCACGCGTGCCGGATTGGAAGATCATTTCTGCGGCAAGCTCATGGGCGTGCCGATGGGCGTCGATGTCTGCTACACCAATCATGCCGACGCCGACCAGGACGATATGGACGCGCTGTTCGCGCTTCTGGTCGCGGCCGGCGTCAATTTCGTGATGGGCGTGCCGGGCGCCGACGACATCATGCTGGGCTACCAGAGCACGTCATTCCACGATGCGCTCGCCATGCGCGACTTGTTCGGCCGCCGCCCGGCGCCGGAGTTCGAGGCCTGGCTGGCGCGGGCGGGCTTGATCGATAAAGCCGGACGCATCCGGCCGGGCGCCGTCCCGGTTCAGCTCCGGGCCTTGTTGCCGGCCTGATATCATGACCGATGCCCCGCCGCCTGAGCGCGCACCGCCCGATCGACCGCCGAGCGACGCGTTATGGGACGGACTGCGGCGATTGACGGCGGCGCGTATCGGGCTTGCGCGCACCGGAGCCTCCCTCACAACCGGGCCGCTGCTCGACCTCCGGCTGGCACACAGCCGCGCGCGCGACGCGGTGCACGAACCGCTCGATGAGGAACGGCTGGCGGCCGAGTTTGCCGGCTTGAGCGATCCGGTTCTTGTTGTGGCGAGCGCGGCCGGCTCACGCTCCGATTATTTGATGCGGCCGGACCTCGGCCGCCGCCTTGCCGCCGATGCCGAAGCGACATTGGCGTCGCATGCCGGCCGCTACGACGTCGTGTTCGTGATCGCGGACGGGTTGTCGGCGCGCGCGGTGCAGGCGCATGCGCGGCCGGTTCTCGCGGGCGTGATTGAAAAGCTGCGTGCCAAAGGCTGGCGGATCGCTCCGCTGGTCGTCGTGCGCCACGGACGCGTTGCGATCGGCGACGCCATTGCGACCGCGCTCGGCGCTGACTGCGCGGCGATCCTGATCGGCGAGCGTCCGGGACTCTCGGCCGCCGACAGCATGGGCGCGTATCTGACCTACAAGCCGCACGCGGGCACGACCGACGCGGACCGCAATTGCATCTCCAATATCCGTCCCGAGGGGCTTCCCTACGCCGATGCCGCATTCAAGATCGCCGCGATGCTCGGCGCCATGCGCGCCGGGCGTATCTCCGGCGTGCGGCTCAAGGACGACACGGTCCGCCTGCTCGGCGGCGGGGCGTGAAGCGAGTTCCTTTCGACGACGCGGTCGCGGCCGCCGCGGAAAAGGTGTAGATTGCCGGCGGGCATCGGGGGCCGGATCGTGAGGTGACCCTCATGCGCTACAAGCCCAAAAGCAATGCCGCGCTCACCGTCGCCCTCGGCGGCTTGCCCGCACAGATGCGGGTGGAGGTGGACCCGGACATCGGCGTGTCGGCAAAGACCGTCGGCCAATTGCGGCAGGTGGCCGCGTGGCCCGACAATCTGGTGATAACGACGCCGCAGGAAGTCTACGCTGAAAGCGTGGTGAAGGTGAGCAAGGTCAGCCACGCGACGCGCTTCTCGCCGAAACCGTAGAGCATGATGATTTTAGGTTGGACCGGCCGAATTGTCATAGCGAGTGAAGCAATCCAGACTCAACGGAGAGACTGGATTGCTTCGTCGCTGTCGCTCCTCGCAGTGGCGAATTGATTCGACCTGATATCATCATGCTCAAGCTGCCGCCGCCGGTCTGGACGTTGATCTTTCTTGTCGTCGCCGCCGCTTTAAGCTTCGCGCTCGGCTGGCCGAAAGTGCCCGGCTTGCCGTTCCCGCCGCTTGGGATCGCGTTGGTGGCAATCGCGTTCATCCCGCCGGCCTGGGCTGCGGGCCTGTTCCGCCGCGAGGGCACCGAGATCAATCCGACCTCGCCGACCAATCGTACGCTGGTGACGCGTGGGCCATACCGCTTCACGCGCAATCCGATGTATCTCGGGCTGATCACGTTTGCGCTCGGCATCGCCGTCTGGGTCGGAGCCTGGCCGATGTTTCTGGCGCCGATCGCGGTCTTCGCCACGACCAACTTCGTGCACATTCCATTCGAAGAAGCGAAGATGCGCCGTCAGTTCGGCGCCGCCTACGACGATTATGTTGCGCGGGTGGGGCGCTGGCTGTGAGAGTTGCGCCGGCGAGCGCGCAAGCAACAAAAATGCGCACTCAAAAGCGCCGGCGAAAGCCAGTCGAAGGGAAAGATTTGCGCCGGGGGCGACCAAGTTGGGGTCCTGCCTCACTGATGCGACCCGCGGAGGATCGCGCCCGGCGAAACGTTCGCGTTCTTTGCCGCTATGTTGCGGACCGAACGGAAGACGCAACAGTTATCGCGGCTCTCTGACCCGGTGGAATCATGCGCGACCTCCGTGTCACAAAGCGTACGGTAAAAATCTTGGGCCGGCGGTTCGAAAAGTCAAGGAGCGGCGCAATGCAACTTCGTCGCGTGAGTAACGGTGGCATTGGCGCGCGGAACCGCAATCGATTTAATCTGAAGCGATTGCGCAGGGACACGTGGACTCGTCACCGCGCACTCAACTGGTCAGGATGCTTGCGACCGATAGCCCGCCGCTCGCCGGCAACGGGATCGAGGCGAGCGAGAAACGCCCAAGCATCCCGCGTCCATCGGGCGTCGGATAGCGCGTGGTGCCGGGCGCCTTGCTGTTGGGGCAATTCCGGATTGCCCAGTTCGATCGCCCATTGTTTGATGTCCAGACAAAGCTGCGGATAGTGGAACGGCAGCTCATCCATGTGCCCGAACAACCAATTGAACGCCACCCAGTCGTAATCGGGAAAATAACCCCAGAACACCGGATGCTCGTCGCCATCGGTGAATTTGCGCACCGCATAGCCGATGTCCACGCGCCCCATTCCCTTGCCGTCGAGTTGCGGGCGTACGTTCTGCAGCGTCCACAGACTTGCCTTCGACCAATCGACCTCGCTGCTCTCCGCATAGAATTCGCGGCCGTCTTCGGCGACGAGACCGATACTGATGAGATCGATGGTGTATGGCCTCGCGATGAACTCGGTGTCGATCCAATATTTCACGTGCTGAACTCCTGGCGCAAAGCGCGGCGGCGAAATCTAAGAGATCACCGCTTTCTTCAAGATACAGGCGGAAATCTTGAGGCTGCCGTCGGCTTGCGTTTCAAGCGTGTAGAGCGCGTCCCAGGCGACGCCGTCGGCATCGATGATCTGCACCTCTTGCAGGATTTTGCCGTCAACGATCCTGGCCTCGCCGAACAAGAAGCTCCGGTGGCGATAGACCGGCGCGTAGCCGTTGCGGACCATGGACATGAAGCCGTCCGGATTGCGGAAAAAGCTCTGGAGCGTCGGTGAGGCAAAACTGTAGGCGGTCGCGCCGTCGTCGCGGGCGAAAGCTTCTTCCTGGGCGCGGATGATGGACTGGGCGGCGCCGATGTCGTCTGCGGTGGCCGCAAAGGCCGCCGGCCCGATCAGACATGCGATCAGGAAGATCAAGACGCGTATGAGAACGTCGCGCCTCGCAAAGATGTGCTGCATGGGACGCATGTGCTGTTCCGCCGGGTATTGGAGTTCGCCCGCTACGATAAGCTACGGCCGGCCTCACTGCGAGTTTCGGTTTGCGCTCGCGATAGTTCTTTCACGATAATTCCACTGTCTTCCACATGCGCTAACCCCTGAAGGGCTTTGATTGCTACATGGGGCTTGCTGGGGCGGCGCGGACGAACCACGATGGGGTGGCGGGCGCGCTTGCGGTTTGGCAGTCCGGGGGTAGTGTGGGCGCGGTCATGCGTGGCCTGATCATCCTTTGCGGAATCATCCCTTGCGGAATCATTTCTTGCGGAATCTTGGCCTCATGCGTTCTGGCTTTAGGCATGCAAGCGGCTGCCGCGCTTCCCTTGTCGGAGTTCGGCCGCGTCTATCCCTATTTGGTGCGGAAGGCGCAAATCTGCCTGCTCACCAGCATCCCGACCCAGGCTAACCCGGTCAGGGATGCGACACTGCTCGCCGAGATGCGGCGCCAGCTGCCGGATACTTTTGCCTGCGGCCGCTGCCGTTACGACCTTGCGGGCGATCGGGGCGCTGCTTATTACCTCAGGACCTGCCGATAGCGGGGCGCGCCCGGGCTTTGTTGGTGATTTTCGAGGTTGGGCGTGCCGGACGCGAGGGCGATCAAGAATTTGGTGACGACATGACCAAAGCGCACGATCACGGCGCGCATGCGCACGACGACGCGGAACGCTGGAAGCATGACGGCGTGCGCGTCATTCCCGGCAACCAATTGGATCCCAACGTGCCCTCGACGCCGGGCATGGACCGTAAGGCCGCGATCAATTTCGCGCGCACCGGTGCGCAGAAGCTCTGGGCCGGCACCGTGACGATCAAGCCGGACGCCAAGACCGGCGCGCATCACCACGGCCATCTGGAAAGCATCATCTATGTCGTGCGCGGCAAGGCGCGGATGCGCTGGGGCGAGCACCTGCAATTCACCGCCGAGGCCGGTCCGGGCGATTTCATTTTCGTGCCGCCCTATGTGCCGCATCAGGAAATCAACGCCTCTACCGACCAAGTGCTGGAATGCGTTCTGGTGCGCTCCGACGGCGAGGCGATCGCGATCAATCTCGACATCGAGCCGGTGGAAAAGCCGGAGACGGTGCTCTGGGTCGATCCGATCCATCGCGCGCCTTGATCCGCTTGGCTTCGCCGGACAGGAACCAGCGCACAGCAATCGCGAGATGTCAGTGAGCGGACAGATATTCGTCGGCCCGGTGCCGCTGCCTAATCGCGTTCTGCTGGCGCCGATGTCGGGCGTCACCGACGCGCCGTTCCGGCGCATGGCGTCGGACTTGGGCGCCGGCCTGGTGATTTCCGAGATGACCGCCTGCGCGGCGCTCGCCGAAGGAAAGCGCATCGCGCGCCGGCGCGCCGAGGCGCACGGCTCAGGTCCGCATGTGGTGCAACTCGCCGGCTGCGAAGCGCGCTGGATGGCCGAAGGCGCCCGCATCGCCGAAGGGCTCGGCGCCGACATCGTCGACATCAACATGGGCTGTCCGGCCAAGCACGTGACCAACGGCGCCTCGGGCTCGGCGCTGATGCGCGATCTCGATCATGCGCTCACCCTGATCGAGGCCGTGATCGGTGCCGTGCGCGTGCCGGTGACGCTGAAGATGCGGCTTGGCTGGGACGACCGCACGCACAATGCGGCCGAGCTTGCACGGCGCGCGCAAGGTGCCGGGGTGCGGCTTGTCACCGTGCACGGCCGCACACGCTGTCAGTTCTACAAAGGCCGCGCCGACTGGGCGGCGGTGCGCGAGGTCAAAGACGCCGTATCGATCCCGGTCGTGGTCAACGGCGACATCGAAAGCTTCGACGATGCGGATGTAGCGCTCGCCGCTTCAGGCGCGGACGCCGTGATGATCGGGCGCGGCGCGCAGGGGCGGCCGTGGTTTCCCGGCCAGCTTGCGCGCTATCTCGCGGGCGGCCGGCGCGAAGAGCCGCCGCCGCTTGCCGAGCAGCTTGCGCTGGCGAGCGCGCTCTATGGCGAAATGCTCGGGCATTATGGCGTCGCCATCGGTACGCGGCATGCGCGCAAACATCTCGCCTGGGCGCTCGACGCGGCCGCGGCCTCGTCCGGCGCTTCCGAGGCGCAGCGGAAAGAAGCGCGCCTGAATGTCCTCACCGCGACCGATCCGGCCATCGTGTTGCGCCGCCTCGCGGAGGCGTTCGAGAGCTTCGGCGGCTTGGCCTAGAGCATGATCCGGAAAAGTGGAATCCGGTTTTCCGAAAAGATCATGCTCAAACAAAAAGCTAGAGCGGGATGCCGATCGAACCACAACTCATCCCGCTCTAGAGCGTAATTCTTCTTTCCTTCGGCGATCTCGCGCCCGCGGATTGCGCGTTGTGTGTCGGGCAGTGAACCTTGTGGCCAAAGTCCATTAATCCGGCCGCGAATGGCCACATTGCCAACCTACTGCGGCCCAAATCTGCCGCACAAACTAACAGCGCATCGGGGGATGCAGGGTGACAATACACAGCGACGGAGGGGTGAATGCCAGGGACGAAGATCCTTTGGGCTTTCCTCATCATGGTCCCCGGGACCGTTCTACTGACCACTGAAGCGACGTTAGGCGAGCCTGCGGCAGAGCAATGCAAAGCGAGCCCGGGCGGGGCCGCTCCACGGGGAATGCACTGGTACTACCGCATCAATCGCGCCACCAATAAACATTGCTGGTATCTCGGACCTGGCGGCGCGCATGTGAGATCTCACACGGCGACGGCAGCGGTTGCCGACCCGCCTGGCGCGCGAAAGGCAAATCCGGTCGACGCCGACAATGCGGCGCCGATGCAAGCCATGCCGGCCGACGGTGCCGAACCGGCTGCGCCGGTGCAAACGGCATTCGCGCAAGCGCAAACCGCAAGCGCGCAAACGGCGCTTGCGCAAGCTCCGCCTGCCGATCAAGCCGCAACCGCCAATCAAGCAGTCGGCGGACCGGGCTTTGGCGCGCGCTGGCCGGGGGACCTTCCGAAAGCGGAAGATCTGGAGCAGAGCGAGCCGGCGCCAGTCAGCGACAGCTATGCCGAACGGCGCGACACGGACGCGACCGCGCAAACGCCGTCGAAATGGCCGGGCGCGAAAGCGGGCCACGCGGCTCAATCCGCAGCAGGCGAAACCGCTCTGCGCTATTTCTCGATCTTGGGGATTGTTGTGATCCCGTTGCTCTTGGCCGCAGGCTGGGTGGCGAAATATGCCCGCGAGCCGCATCGCTCCAACCTGCAGGAGCGGTTGCGGACGATGGCAAACAGTCTGCGTCCGCGCCGGCGGAGCGATGCGTTCGATGAGGCAATGTTCGTCGGATCGGCGCCGCCGCTCAGTCCGGCAACATCGCGGAGGCGCGCCGGCCCCGATTGGCGCGAGCGCGCGCCGACCGATCCGGCGCAAGATCTGAAGACAAGCCTTGCGGAATTGATGCACGATTTGCGCCGCGCGGCCGAGCCGCGCGAACCGGATCGCTACGCGGAGCGCGTGTACGATCGGGCGGATGACCGGGCGTTCAGCCCGTCATTGCAGCCCGCGGAATAAAGGGGGAGCGGGTGTAGCCCGGGTTGGGCCAGCGGGTTCGGCTCAAGTGGGCCGGCCCGATGAAAGGCGCGGCGAACGATCGCGAGCCGGCGGGCGGGGTGTGTGCCGGTTTTCGCGGGGGTCACCGGTGCTCAATCCGGGCTACCCAGCATTCAAATCCCGGCTCTTTGTCTGAGCGTGATCTGTTCGGAAAACCGGCCTCTGTGCCGGATCATGCTCTAGATATTAGGTTGGAGCATGATCTTTTCCGAAAACCGGTTTCCACCCCGGATCAAGTCCGGGGCAGGCTTTTTCGGGATCATGCTCTAGCGCTCCGCCCGATTGCTTGCTTTGTTTCCTCCCAAACTTCCCGGCGAAGCCGCAAACCTCCGGCTTCGCCTCACTTTGACGTTTGGAGCATGATCCCGAAAAGTGGAAGCCGGTTTTCGGTCAAGATCATGCTCAAATAAACAATCTGGACCGTGATCCGATTCAATTGAATTGGATCACGGTCTAGGACGGCGCAACGCCATATCGCTTTCGGGGAGATCGAGGCGGGGAGGAAACAACAATGGCCAGACGGGTGTCGCCGGAAGCCGCGCTCTTGATGCTGCATTGGCAGAACAGCGTGTGCGACCCCAAGGGAGTCTGGGGCAAGAATCTCTGCCGGCAGATCGAGAAGAACAACGCCATCAAAAACGCCCAGAGCGTGCTCGCGACCGCGCGCAATCGCGGGCTCCTCACCATCTTCGTCAATATCGGCTGGCGCCCCGGCTTTCCCGAATTGCCGGAGAACCAATATTATCCGCTGCTGCAGGGCGCCAAGGACGAGAACAAAGGCATCGTCGGCACCTGGGAGGTCGATGTCATCGATGCGCTGCGTCCGATGGCGAGCGAGCCGATCGTGATCAATTTCGGCTCCGACAGTTTCGAGGGCACCGATCTCGATCGCATCCTGCGCGCCAACGCGATCGGACATCTGTTCGTCAGCGGACAATGCATCGAGCATGTGGTCGCAACGACCATCAAGCGCGCGGCCAATATGGGTTACAACGCGACGCTCATCAAAGACGCGACCAGCGGCTTCACCGACAGCAATTACCGCGCGATGCTCGACATCCTGCCGCTTTACGCGAGGCTGATCACGTCCGCCGAATTCATGCTGGACGCACCCTATGGCGGCACGGCGCGCAACGAGAGGGCGCCGGAGGCGCGGAATTCTTTCTCGGACCGGGTTGCTTTCCTCCGGCCGTGACGGTGTGACGGCCGCCCGCGTCCGCGCCTGCCCCCGCTGGCGTCGCTGCCAATGAGAGCGGTTTGTCGGGTCGAACGCAATGTCGAAACGGCGGCTTTGGTCCGTTCGACTGGGAGTCGCCGCCCTATGGCTGACCCCCGTGATTGCGCGCCCAGTAAATTTTTTGACCGGACGCCCAAGGGCCGCCCCAATTGCGCATAATCTCATGGCAATGTGGCTTTCGTTGCTGCGTGCGGGGGCGAGGGGGTTAGGTCCGTGAGGGCAGGGGTTTTCGGTGCTGCCGCGCTGTCTCTGTGCCTTGTGATTTCGGCCGTTTCGGTCGGCTACGCGCAATCGCCGCCGCCGTCTGCTCCGCCGCCGGCCACCGGGGCTCCATTGCCCGGTTTCGTCCCGCCTTACGAGATCACCAGGATCGTGCGCGCGGCCGGCTACGATCCGCTGACGCGACCGCGCCGGGAAGGCACGACCTATGTGGTCCGCGCCACCAATTATCGCGGCATTCTCATGCGCATCGTGGTCGATGCGCGCTCGGGCGCGATCCGCGCCGTCAATCGCATCGTGCCGGGGCCGGCCCCCTATGGCGTTGTCGGCATGATGGCACCGCCGCCGCCGTTTGGCGGTGGGCCCTACGATCCGCCGATCGGCCCGCTGCCGGGTCCTCCGCCGCCCTATGCGGCGGGGCCCTACGGTCCATTGACCGGTCCGCCGCCGCCTTATCCGCCGCCCTACTATGATGCGCCGCCAGGTTACGGCATGACGCCCGACATGCTCGAGCCGATGGAGCCGCCGGGCGGGCCGATGGAAGCGGATTTGAATACGCCGCCACCGCCGCCCGTCACGCGTTCCCATCCCTATCCGGCGGCGCCAAGCGGGCCGCCATTGCCGCGGTCGCGGCCGTCGGAATCTGCGACCCACGAAGCAAAGCCGCCGCGCACCGAAAAGCCTATTGAAACGCCGGCGATCAAATCCGCGCCCGCGCCCAGCGCGGCCACCGTGACGCCAGCCGCGCCTCCCACCGTTCCGGCGCCGGCGGCCACGCCGCCGGTACCGCCTTCGCCTCCCACCGCGGCCGCACCGGCAAAAAAGCCGCCGCCGCCCTTGCCGCCGATCCAGGATTGATCACTGCTTTGCGGCGCGCCCGCGCCAAAAGCCCGATTGCGTCGCCCCGCGCGCAGTGACAGTCTTCGCTGCGAAGACATTACTGAAGGTCCGCGCACACGTCGGGCCGCTGCGGGGAGGGCAAGCATGGCTGCCAATGCGGCCACGGACGCGGCTGTTGTTACGGTCGCCGCGCGGCTCGATCGCCTGCCGCCATCGCGGCATATGCGCAAGCTGATCACGCTTCTTTCGCTCGGCGCCTGGTTCGAGTTCTACGATCTGTTCTTTCCGGCCTATGTGGCGATCGGGCTGTTCAAGGAAGGCTTGTTCAAACCGACCACGTCGGGCCTGTTCGACCTGCAAGGCTTCGCCAGCCTGATCGCATCAGGCTTCGCCGGCATGTTCGTCGGCACGCTCGCCTTCAGCTGGCTGTCGGACCACCTCGGCCGCCGCTCGATCTTCACCTTCGCGCTGCTCTGGTATTCGATCGGCGCCTTCATCATGGCGTTTCAGACGACGCCGCAGACCATCGATCTCTGGCGCTTCATCGCCTGCATCGGGCTCGGCGTCGAGCTCGTCAATGTCGACGCCTATCTGTCGGAGCTCGTGCCGAAGGAACAGCGCGGCTCGGCTTTCGCGTTCAATCAGAGCGTCATGTACACGGCGGTGCCGGTGATCGCGTTCCTCGCCTGGCAACTGGTGCCGACGACAATTCTCGGGCTTTCCGGCTGGCGCTGGGTGGTGATCATCGGCTCGGTCGGCGCGCTGGTGATCTGGTGGATCCGCCGCAACCTGCCGGAATCGCCGCGCTGGCTGGCGCAGCAGGGCCGCTTGGCGGAAGCCGACGCCATCGTCGCCAACATGGAGCGCCGCATCAAAGAGGAAATCGGGCGCGAGTTGCCGGCGCCCGAAGCGGTCGCGGGCGAAACCGAAGAAAAGCGCGGCGCCTGGATCGAGATGTGGAGCGAGGCCTATCGCGGCCGCACCATCATGCTGGTGGCTTTTCAGCTCCTGCAAACCGTCGGCTATTACGGATTTAACAATTGGGTGCCGACGCTCCTGATCTCGCAGGGCATCGGCGTGACCAAGTCGCTTCAGTACACGTTTGCCATCGCGCTTGCGGCGCCGATCGGGCCGCTGATCGGCTATTTCTTCGCCGACCGTTTCGAGCGCAAATGGCAGGTCGCGGGCTCCGCGGTCGGCATCGCCGCGCTCGGCTTTTTGTTCGCGCAGCAGACGGCGGCCGCGGGCGTCATCGCTGTCGGCTTCATACTGACCTTGTGCGCCAACTGTTTTTCGTTCTCGTTCCACGCCTATCAGTCGGAGCTTTATCCGACCCGCATCCGCGCCCAGGCGATCGGCTTCGTCTATTCGTGGAGCCGGTTCTCCGCCATTTTCTCCGGCTTCATCATCGCCTACTTCCTCGGCAATTACGGCACCATCGGCGTGTTCGGATTGATCGCAAGCGCGATGATCGCGGTGTTCATCGTCATCGGCTTTTTCGGCCCGCCGGTGACCAGGCGCCGGCTCGAAGCGATCGCGGCTTAGGCTCATCCGCGCCAAGGGGGCTCGCGCCGGCGCAGGTTCACGAGACCTTCACAAAACTTAGCCGCGCAAGTCTTTCCGATTTCCAAAAGACGTTATAGTTTAGAATACAATGCGTGGTTGAGGGGCGTCTGTCATGTGGATGCGGTTCTTGCAAGTCGTCGCGATTCTGGCCGCGACGAGCCAAGCTGCGACGGCCGGCACTCAATTCGGCTCAATTCATCTGGGCCAATGGAGTGGAGGTGCCCTCGCGAGCGAAAAGGACGGAGCATTCGCGTTTTGCGCGGCGACGGCAACTGTCGAAGGCGGCTATTTGCTCACCATCGCTCAAGATCCCGATCGATTGTGGGCGCTGTCAATTGCGCATCCAAGCTGGAGTTCACGCCCCATGACAAATTCTCGCTTGATGTGACGTTCGATGGTCAAGCGCAATTCCATTTTCCCGCCACCGCAATCACTGCGCTCCGGGCCATCGGCATTCTGTCGGGGCCGGCCACTGAAAGGCTTCGTCATGCGCGATCAATGGCCGTCGCGGGCAAACTGCAGACCGTTCCCCTCACTTTGCATGACGTCGATAAATTGATGTCTGTCATCGACCTTTGCGTCGACCGTGTCAAAGCGGGCGGCCTCGCCGCCGCGAACGTCGATTTTGTAGCGTTGGCCAAGAAATCCGCCGCTCCGCCCGCGCCGGAAAAAACCATAGCGGCGCCGGCGGAAAGGTCATCGCCGTCGACGCCGAAGGTGGTCGAAAAGTCCGGGAGCGGGTTTGTGGTCAGTCAGAATGGTCACGTGGTCACCAATTTTCATGTCATAGACAAGTGTGTTGGGGAGATACGCGGCAATCTGACCGGTGAGGGCGCTACGTCACTTCGTGTCGTGTCGGCGGACGAGCTCAACGATCTGGCTTTGCTGCAAGCTCACCGCACGTTCAATCAGCCGGCGACGATCAGAAACGGCCCCGTACGTTCCGGCGACGGGGTGATAGCGATCGGCTATCCCTATCATGGTCTTTTGACCTCGGATTTTACGGTCACGGCGGGCATTGTGAATTCGCTCAGCGGACTTTTGAATGATACGCGCTTCCTTCAAATCAGTGCGCCTGTACAACCGGGAAACAGCGGCGGGCCTTTGCTCGATACCAGCGGGCTTGTGGTCGGCGTCGTGGCCGAAAAGCTCAACGCCCTGAAATTCGCCAGCGCTACCGGCAATATTCCGGAAAATATCAGTTTCGCTATCAAGCAGGGAGCGCTTCGCGATTTCCTGGACAACAGCGTAGTGCCATACAAGACTGCGGACGCTCAGAAGGAGCTGAAGACCGCAGAGGTCGCGAGCGCTGCGCGGGCCTACACGATGCTGGTTTCGTGCAGAGCGAAAGAGGCAGAGACTGCGAAGAAATAATTGTGGTGCGCCCCTCAAAATGGATCTGGCTGCATGCGCACCAATATCGTCATCGATGACGCCCTCGTGGCTCAGGCCCAGAAGGTTTCCGGCTGCGCGACAAAGACGCAGACGGTGGAGCAAGCGCTCCGTCTGATGATTAAACTGCAGCGACAGCGCGAGGTCGACGCCGCCTTTGGCAAATATCGTTGGCGCGGCAACCCGGCGCGCTGTCGTAAAGGGCGCGGGGTCACGTGATTGTCGTCGACAGCAGTGTCCGGATCGTCGCGACAAAAAAGCGCCCCGGAAAACCGGGGCGCCACTCACTCACACACTCGCGTCAAACCTCATTCACCGCTCGCGCGGCGTGTTTCATTGCAGATCGTTCAGCGTCGACCGCTTACGCGGCCTTCTGCTCGACGGTCTTCTGCTCGACGGGCTTGCCGTTGCCGATCGGGATGCTGCGGGGCTTTTTCGCCTCGGGAATCTCGCGCACCAGATCGACATGCAACAGGCCGTTCTCAAGCTTGGCGCCCTTGACCTGGACGAAGTCGGCGAGCTGGAACACGCGCTCGAAGGCGCGCGCGGCGATGCCCTGGTAAATCACGTCGCCGCGCTTTCCTTCCTCCTTGGCGTTCTTGTCGCCGCGGATGGTGAGGGTATTTTCCTTCGCGACGACCGACAGTTCGGCCTCGCTGAAGCCCGCGACCGCGACCGTTACGCGATACTCGTTCTCGCCGGTCCGCTCGATATTGTAGGGCGGATAGCCGGGAGCGCCGCCCTCGATGCCCTGATCGAGCAGCGAAAACAGCCGGTCAAAGCCGACGGTGGAACGATAAAGGGGTGCAAGATCGAAAGTTCGCATGGCATATCCTCCTTGTGAAGCGACATGCGGGGCCCGCCCTTAAGGGGCCAGGCCGATGGATCAAGCGCAGGCCTATTGGCCCTGCGCACGAGAGACATGGGGGCGCCCCGTGCCGGCCGCAAGAGGGCGAAAGCCGTTAGGAAAAAGGCCGTAAAATGCGTGTTTCCGGCGGGTGAGTTTTTTACCGCGCCGGCGGAAATTTTTGTTGTTCTCGACGATCAAGAACGCAGCAGCGGATGAGCACTATTCCACCCCTTGCGACCTCACCTGGATCGGGATCTGCCGGCCCCGGCTTTGCGGCGCCGGCCCTGGCTCTTGCGCGGCTTCGACCTGCGCATGTGGGACGCTCGGACATTGGGACGCACGCACGTGGGATGCACGGACTTGGCGCAACAATCTGCGGCTCACGAGCGCGCTGGTGTTGCTGAGCTTTGTCATCTGCCACTTGCTTGCGCACAGCCTGTTGATCGTCTCGTTCGCTGCTGCGGACGCCGTCTTCGACGTCACCATGTATGTGTGGCAAACCAAGATCGGCACCGCACTGTTATTGACCGCCTTCTTTGTTCACTACGGCAATGCGCTGTGGTCGATCTATGTGCGGCAGTCGCTGCGGCTTGCGCCTTGGCAATGGACGCAAGCGGGACTCGGCCTTTCCATTCCGCTTCTGCTCATGAGCCACGTCATGGGCACCGGCGTCGCCGACAACACGCTGGGCGTGGTCGGCAGCTACCAATCCGTGCTGATCGCGCACTGGGTGGCAGCGCCGTGGCACGCGATCGTGCAGACGCTTGCGGTGCTGACGGTTTGGACGCACGCCTGCATCGGCATTCACTTCTGGCTGCGTCACCAAGCCCGCCTATGCGCGCTGGCGGCCTTATCTGTTCGTTTTCGCGTTGCTGCTGCCGGCGTTCGCGCTGGCCGGCTACATTGCCGCCGGCAACGAGGTGGTGCGGGCAAGCCGCAGTCCGGATTTTGTCCCGCATGTGCTGCGCGAGAGCCACATAACGCCGCAAACGGCCAGCGAAGTTGCTTGGCTCGCCGAAGCTCGGGATCGGCGTTCATCTTGCGCTGATCGGCCTTGCCTTCGGCGGGCGCGAACTCCGCCTCTGGCGATTGCGCAATCGCAAGCTGCCGCGGCTGACGCATGCGTCGGGCCGCGTGATGCCGATCCTGGCCGGCGCTTCGGTTCTGGAAACACTGCGCCAGCAGGGCGTGCCGCATGCCGCCTTGTGCGGCGGCCGGGCGCGCTGCACCACCTGCCGCGTGCTGGTGACCAAAGGCGGCGATCAGCTTCCTGCGCCATCGGGCCTGGAGGCGGCGGCGCTGGCGCGGATCGGCGCGACGCCGGGCATGCGGCTCGCCTGTCAGCTTCGGCCGGACGCCGACATTTCCATCATGCCGCTGCTCGCGCCCGATGCGGGCGCCGCCGAGGGCAGCCTGCGCGGCGGTCTGGAAGGCAGCGAACGGCTGATCACCGTGGTTTTTGTCGACATGCGCGGCTCGACCAGCCTGGGCGAGAGCAAGCTTCCCTATGACGTGCTGTTTATCCTCAACCGCTTCTTTCAGGAGATGAGCAAGGCGGTGGCTGCCACCAACGGGCACTATTCGCAATTCACCGGCGACGGGCTGATGGCGCTCTACGGGCTCAACGCCGCCGATTCGACCACCGGTCCGGCGGATGCGCTGCGCGGCGCACAAGCGATGCTCGCCGGGCTCGGCGACCTCAACCATCAGCTTCGCGGCGAACTCTCCGCGCCGCTTCGTATCGGCATCGGCATTCATTACGGCGAGGCCATCGTCGGCGCCATGGGACCGCCACGGTCGCAAATCATCACCGCCATCGGCGACACGGTGAATACCTGCGCGCGGCTCGAAAGCCTGACCAAGGACTATGACTGCGTCGCCATCGTCTCGCAGCAGGCCGCCGCGCTTGCCGGGCTCGAGGTTGCCGGCCGCGAGCTTCTGCAGGCGTCGGTCAAAGGCCGCAGCGAACCGGTGCAATTCTATGCGCTCAAGACGCTCGCCGAACTCTCGGCCGCGGCGCAAGCATGATGGAATAGCGCCGAAGCGGATGACGCAGATCACGGCGCCCCCCGAACGGATTGGGTACACCGCCCGCAGCCCATGATTGAGCCACCGCCGACTGCTGCTATAAGCGAGGCTTCGTTTCAGCCTATGGCCCGATGAAGCTCGTCTCAATTCCCGCCAATCCGGTTCCCGAAGGCGCCGTCAGCGGCATGCTCAAGACCGCGGACGGCGTGCAGATCCGCTTTGCGCGCTTTGCGCCGCCGGCCGGCCGCCGCGGCACGGTCTGCGTTTTCCCGGGCCGCACCGAATGGATCGAAAAATATTTCGAGACGGTCCGCGATTTGCGCAGCCGCGGCTTTGCCGTCGCCATCCTGGACTGGCGCGGGCAGGGGCTGTCGCAGCGCGCGCTCGGCGACCGCTACAAGGGCTATGTGCGCAATTTCGCCGAGTTCGATTTCGACCTCGAAGCGTTCATGCGCGAGGTGGTGCTGCCGGATTGTCCGCCGCCGTATTTCGCGCTCGCTCATTCCATGGGCGCGACCATTATGATTCGCGCCGTCGCCCGCGGCCAGCGCTGGTTCGACCGCGTCGTTCTCTCGGCGCCGATGCTGGGGATCGCGTTCGTGCAGTCGACGGGGCTTGCCGGCACCCTGCTGCGGGTCTTGCGCTTCGGCGGCTTCGGCGGAATGTACGTTCCGGGCCGCTATCCCGGCGTGCTCGATCTGCGCCCCTTTGCCGGCAACATTCTCACCTCCGATCCGGTGCGTTATGCGCGCAACGCCGCGATCCTGGAAGCAGAGCCCGCGCTCGGGCTCGGCGGGCCGACCATCACCTGGTGCGACGCCGCCTTCCGCACCATGCGCACCCTGAGCGATCCGAACTTTGCGATGCGCATCCGCCAGCCGATGCTGATCGTCGCCGCCGGGCGCGACGCCATCGTCTCCAACAGCGTGATCGAGGACTTCGCTATGCACCTGCGCTCCGGCACCCATCTGGTCGTGGTCGGCTCGCAGCACGAATTGCTGATGGAGCAGGATCGTTACCGCAGCCAGCTCTGGGCCGCGTTCGACGCGTTCGTTCCCGGCACGCCGCTGTTTTAGAGCAAAATCCGATCGACGACTTTCATTCCGCTCGTCCCCGCGAAGGCGGGGACCCAGCTCTTGCTACCGCGGCTGGATTCCCGCTTGCGCGGGAATGAGCGGAGGCTGCCGCGTCACGTCTCTATTTCGTAGTTGCGCACGAAGTCCTCGGGCGGATTTGGGCCCCACAGGAAGAAAGAGTCCTCGCCCGGATGGTCGCCTGACTGCCAATCGTGATCGGCGGGGATGTAATCCATGTCGGCAGAATATTCGGAATAGCTGCCCCAAGGGTCGCGCACATAGTGGAAGTAGTTCGAGCCCAGGACGTGACGGCCGAGCCCCCAGCCGGCGGCGTAGCCTTTGCCGGCCATCTGCATGGCGCCGAGCCCGATCTCCTGCACGGCGCCGACATCCCAGCTGCAATGATGCAGGCCGGGGCCGGCGGAGCGCGCGAATGCGACCATGTGATGGTCGCTGCCGTGCGGGCCGTGCATGAAGGCGACATTGCCTTCCGACGAGTCGGAGAGGCGCAGGCCCAGCACGTCGCGGTAAAAACCGATCGCGCGGCCGACATCGGCGGTGTAGAGCGCAAGATGTGCGAGCCGGCGCGGCCGCGTCGGCGGCGCGTTGCGGCGATAGCTCGTGCCCTGCACGCCCGCCGGCGCTGAATACGCGGTGAATGACCGACTTCTCGTTGGGCGAGGATTTTTCCGCGACGCGGATTTCCACCAGCACGCCGTTATGATCGCGGAACCACAGCCCGTTGCTTTCGAAGCCGGGCGGCGGCGCGAGCCGTTCGACGTGCAGGACCGATAGCCGATCGCGAAAGCGCGGCAGGTCGTCCTCGAACGCCCCGAACGACAGATAGTGCAGCTTCTTGCTCTGGCCTTGGTTGAGGATGCCCCAGCGATGTTCGAGCCCGGGCGCATAGAGCGCCAAGCCGCGGCCCTCTTCGCGCACATCGAGGCCGAAGCTTTGGTAGAAATGCCGCGCCTGTTCGAGATTGGGCACGGTCATGCTGAAATGATCGAGCGAGTGGACGCCGAGTACGCCCGGCCGCCGCGTGCCGTCCGTCAAACGTCTGATCTGCGTCATGCGCGCACCTTAAGGATTTTGTTTGTTCAAGCTGCGTCGGCGGTTGCCGCCGCCTCGTCGACAATCGGATTGCGCAGAATTCCGATGCCTTCGATCTCGACCTCGCAGATGTCGCCGGCTTTCATGAAGACCGGCGGCTTGCGCGCGGCGCCGACGCCCGCCGGCGTGCCGGTGATGATGAGATCGCCCGGCTCGAGCGTCATCGCCTCGCTGATGAGCGCGACCAACGTCGCGACGTCGAAGATCAGATCGGCGGTGGTGGCGCTCTGCATGACGCGGCCGTTGAGCCGCGTCTCGATTTTCAAACCATGCGCGCCGGGCGGCAGTTCGTCGGCGCTGACGAAAACCGGGCCGAACGGCCCGGTATTGTCGAAATTCTTGCCGACCGTCCATTGCGGCGTGCGGAGCTGAAAGTCGCGGATCGATCCGTCGTTGAAGATCGAATAGCCGCAGACATGCGAGAGCGCGGCGGCGCGCGGAATGTGGCGGCCGCCCTTGCCGATCACCGCGACCAATTCGCCTTCGTAATCGAGCTTCTCGGACACGCGCGGCCGCACGATCGGCTCGCTGTGGGCGATCAGGCTTGAGGGGAAACGGGCGAACAGCGTCGGATAGTCGGGCGCCTTCATGCTCGCTTCGGAGGCGTGGTCCGCGTAGTTCAGCCCGACGCAAATGATCTTGCCGCGCGCGGCAAGCGGCTGCTCGAGCTTGACGACGCCGAGATCGACGGCTTCGCCCGTTCGAACGAGCGTCTCGGCGGCCGCGCGCAGCGCCGCTTCGCCCTTAGCGATCAGGCTATCCAGGGTGCCGGGATAGGAAGCATGCTCAATGAGCAGGCCGCGATACGTGCCCGCTTTATCGGCAGCCGCAAGCCCCAGCTGGGAGCCATGCCGCGAGGCAAGCCGATATGTGGCAAACCGCAATCGATCCTCCCGGCAGGAATATGCCCTCTTTCTAATGCACAATATTTCAATAAATGCATAAGTCAATAAAATATGCATATTATTCGTTTCGTGATAACTGGTAGGCTAGGTTGTAGGGGCAATTCCATGTCTGGCGGTTCGTCACTCACTCAGGATGTCTATCAGCGCTTGCGGGGCGACCTGCTGGCGTGCCGGCTCATGCCCGGCCAGAAACTCAAGATCGAAGAGCTGTGCGTTCGTTTTGGCGCCGGCTCGAGCGCGGTGCGGGAGGCGCTGTCGCGGCTCGCGGCCGACGGCTTTGTGGTGCTCGAGCCGCAGCGCGGATTTCGCGTCACGCCGCTTTCCTTCGCCGAATTGCGCGATCTCACCAATGTGCGCTGCGAGATCGAAGGGCTTTGCATCCGCGATGCCATCGAGCACGGCGGCATCGACTGGGAGACCAATCTGATCGCGGCCCTGCATCGGCTGTCGAAAACGCCGGAACGCGATCCGCAAGATTCGCAGCGCTACAACGATGGGTTTGCGCTTGCGCATACGGCTTTTCATCAGGCCGTCGTTGGCGCCTGCACCAGTCCTTGGCTGTTGCGCATCCGCGAGCAGCTCTTCGCCCAGCACGAGCGCTATCGCTGGATGTCGGGGCCGCTTGCGAGCGTCAAACGCGATCTCGAGGCCGAGCATTCCGGCATCGCCAAAGCCGCGATCGACCGGCGCGCGGACGAAGCGGTCGAGCGGATGACGGCGCACCTGCAACTGACCGCCAAAGTGATCCTGACGTCGCCGCTGCTGGCGGAAACCCTGGACGGCACGTTCGTGGGCGGAGGCAGTCAGCGAGCGCGGGGTTCTGCCGATCAGGCGCGCGCGCGTCATCTCGCGCTGGTCGAGACGGCGGACAAGAAGTCCTGAACAATCCGCCCTGGTCTCTATTTCAGCTATCCCGCGAAATCATCGCGGAGCGGGTATATTGGGAACGGCGCCCGCGACGCGACGACCGCGCGCAAGGGGAAATTTTGCCGTGAAGCGAGCCACACGATTAAGAGCCGGGCCGGGCCTGCCGGCAGGGTGGAATCCCCAGCATCGATCCGCGATCTGTCATGTCGCGGCCGCGCTTTCGGTCGCCGGCGCCATGTTGTGGTCGGGTGTGGCGCAAGCGGAAGGGCCGGCCGAGCCGACGCCGGAGGCGGCGCAGGCCACTGACCCGCGGCAGCTTTGTCTCGGGCCGGCAAGCACCCCCGACGAGCGTGTGAAGGGCTGTTCGGCTGTTATCGAATCCGGGCAGGTGCAGGGCAGCCTCTTGGCCGCGGCCTATGCGCAACGCGGCTTCGTCTTCACCCTCAAACGCAATCTCGAGCAGGCGCAAAAGGATCTCGATCAAGCCATCAAGATCGCTCCGGACTACGCCGAAGCCTATGTCAACCGCGCCAATTTCTGGACGGTCTCCAATCAACCGGAGCGCGCCATCGCCGATGCCGAGCGCGCGCTCAAGCTCGCGCCGAAGGCTCCGCTCGCTTATTTCGTTCGCGCCGGCGGCGAAGCCAAGCTCGGCCAATACGACAAGGCGATCGCCGACTATACCGAAGTGCTGCGGCTCAATCCGAATGCCGGCGCGTCTGTCTATGGCCCGCGCGGCCACGCCTACTATCGCAAGCGCGACTACGATCGCGCCATCGCCGATTACAATGAGCAGATCAAGCTCAATCCGGACGACGTCGGCGCCTATCTCAACCGCGGCGATGCGTTGCGCAGCAAGGGCGAACTCGCGAGCGCCGGCGAGGACTATGGCCAGGCGATCCGGCTCGCGCCCGACAATCCCGGCGGCTTCGGCGGACGCGGTCAAATACGGCTCTTCACGCACGATTTTTCCGGCGCCGTTGCCGATTTCGATACCGCGCTCAAGCTCAACCCGAACGACGTCAACAGCCACATCAATCGCGGCGCTGCCTTGTCGCTGCTCGGCGAGAACCTGCGGGCGCTTTCCGATTTCGACAAGGTCATCGCGCTCGAGCCGCAAAATCCGCTGGCCTATGTCGAGCGCGGCCAAGCCATGCAGGCACTCGGCGACAATGCCGGCGCGTTCGCCGCGGTCAATGTGGCGCTCAAGCTCGTGCCCAAGTTCCCGCCGGCGCTCGACGCGCTCAAGACGATCGGCACGCCGAAAAATGCCGCGCAAATCCTCGCGGCTTTGGGGCGTCCAGTCTCGGCCGGCGAGTGCATGATGCCGGTCGCCGATGTCAGGCTCGACCCGAAATCGGTCGAGCGGGTGCTGGCGGCCTGCACCGGGCTGGTCAATTCGCCGGGCGGCAGCGCCGAGGACCGCGGGCTCGCTTTCATGCAGCGCGGCAGCATGTATCGGCGCTTGGAGAAGTACGACCAGGCACTGGCCGATTTCGACCAAGCGCTGCGCTACGATCCGAACTCGGCCAGCGCCCATACCGGCCGCGGCAACGCGCTGCGCCATCTCGGCCGCTTTGACGAGTCGGTCGCGGCGCACTCGGAAGCGATCCGGCTCGAACCCAACAACGCCATGGCCTACAGCAATCGCGGCAACGCTTTCGACGACAAGAAGGACTATGAACACGCCATCGCCGATTTCGATGCGGCGATCAAGCTCGACCCGCGCTACGCGACCGCGTTCTACAATCGCGCCAACGCCAAGCTCAATGCCGGGGACAAGCCGGGCGCGATCGCCGACTACCGCGAGGCCGTGGCGCTTCGCCCCGGCTTCAAGGAAGCCGCCGATATGCTCAAAGAGCTTGGCGTGAAGTAGTCGGCAATCCCGCAGTCCGACGACTTTTTCAGCGAAGGCGGTTGCCGCGCGTCATCAGGCGATCGTTCAGCCCTTGCAACGCTTCCATCGCCGCGGCGTGCACGCGCTTATCGCCGGCGGCGATGATGCGGCCGCCATCGAGCGCGCGGCCATTATCCCAGGTGGTGACGATGCCGCCGGCGCCTTCGATGATCGGGATCAACGGCAATATGTCGTATGGCTTGAGCTCGGTCTCGATCACGAGATCGATATGGCCGGCGGCCAGCATGCAATAGGCGTAACAGTCGCCGCCATAGCGCGACAGCCGCACCGCCTGTTCGACCCGCTGGAAACGGGCCCGGTCGGCGTCCTTCATCAAGAGGGGGCTGGTGGTCAGCAGCACGGCATCTTGCAGCGCCGCGCAATGGCGCACGCGCAGCGCCCGGTCGCCGGCTGGGCCGCGATAGCGCGCCGCGCTGCCGTCGCCGGTGAAATGCTCGCGCGTGAACGGCTGGTGCATCATGCCGTAGATCGGCTCGCCGCGGCGGGTCAGCGCGATCAGCGTGCCCCATGCCGGCAGGCCGCAGATGAAGGATTTGGTGCCGTCGATCGGATCGAGCACCCACACATATTCGGCGTCGGCACGCTCGGCGCCCAGTTCTTCGCCGACGATGCCATGTGCCGGAAAGGTTTTTTTGATCAGCGTGCGCATCGCCACTTCGGCGGCGCGGTCGGCGGCGGTGACCGGGTCGAAGCCGCCGGCGAGGCTCTTGTTCTCGACGCCCAGCGCGGTCCGAAAGAATGGCCTGATCGTCTCGCCGGAGACGCTTGCCAGTCGGTCAACGAATACGGCGAAGTCGATGGCGGTCATGGTTTCCGAGTAGCGAAGTTGGGTGACATCGGCAATTCAATCGGCCCCTGAAAAAGCGCCACCGGAGGGTGTGGCCGGCAAAACACATCTGTCTGCTAAATTGCATTCAGCTCAGCTGCGGGAGGTAATTCACAGCCGCCATGCCTCAATTTTACGCACTTGCACAATCGCCCTGATCGGCTCGGTTAACTAGCTGATCTTGTGGGCATTTACCTTGAATCTTAGGGTAGCCGGAAACCCGCTCTGATGCACGGTAGACCTGCTCTGCACAAAATGCAGGAGATTATGGGGGAAAATGCAGTTGAAATAGGTCAACAGCACTTGCGTTTTGTGCGACGCGGTGTATGTTGTTGCAGTGCGGTAGCGAGAGAGTCCTCTCTCAATACCGTCGCCCTCCTTGGGCGTTTCCTCCCTAGACTTGGGCCGCTCCCGCAAGGTGAGCGGCCCTTTTTCTTCAGCAGACGCTTCGGCCGCTCCCGCAAAGTGAGCGGCGCTTTTCTCCTTAGCAGCACATTTTTTATCAGCGCATGCTTTATGAGCACAGCGCGGCGTCGTCGCAGTGCGTCGGTGTTGTCTAACGCCTATTCGGCTGCCGCCGCCCGATAGGGGCGCAATTCTTCCAGCGGAATTTCCGCGAGCCGACCGGCAAGAATCTCGAATTCAGCAGCGAGCCGCGCGAACGATGCCGCCCGCTGGTAGCGGCGCTCGTCCATATACAGCGCCCGGTTGACTTCGAGCTGGATCGCGTGAAGCCCGGCGCTCGGATTGCCGTAGTGCTCGGTGATGAAGCCGCCGGCATAAGGCTTGTTGCGGCTGACCACATAGCCGAAGCCCCGCATGGTCGCCTCGATCGTTTCGGCGATGACCGGAACGCAGCTTGTGCCGTAGCGATCGCCGAGCACCAGGTCGGCGCGCGGCCGCTCGTCCTTGGCGCCGGTCGCCGACGGCATGGAGTGGCAATCGATCAGCATGGCGGCGCCGAATTCGCGGTGCAGCCGCATGAACAGCTTTCGCAGCGCCCGGTGGTAGGGCTTGTAGAGCCCTTCGATGCGGCGCAGCGCTTCGCTCACCGCGATGCGCTGGTCGTAGATTTCCTGGGCGTCGCCGACCACGCGCGCCACCGTCCCGAGCCCGCCGGCGACCCGCATCGAGCGGGTGTTGGCGAATGAGGGAAGCCGCCCGTCGAACATGCGCGGATCGAGCTCGTAGGGCTCGCGGTTGACGTCGACATAGCAGCGCGGGAAATGCGCCCGCACCAGCGGATGGCCGCGCCCGACCACGCCGGCGATCAGTTCGTCGACGAAGGAATCCTCCGAGCGGCGGAGCGTCGCAAGGTCGAGCCGCGAGGCCAGGAGAAAGTCGCGCGGATAGACCCGGCCGCTATGCGGGGAGTTGAACAGGATCGGGGCGCGGCATTCGGCCGGTTCGATCGCCTCGAACGGGGGGTCGAATTCGTCCTGGATTTCCAGCATGACGCCCGGCGGCTTTCCAAGCCCTCGATTTCACTCGCCTCGTTGCGCAAGCCTTGGGTTCACCGGCTCTGCGTCTCTAGCCGCATATGATGCACTTGGCTTACGCTTTTCGCCAGCCTTGACCCGCCGAAATCGCCAAGGTCTGAAGATCCGGCGCCAGCTTAAATCCCTAAGTGCGCCCACGGGCCTTGTCCAGCGCAGCTGCGGCCGAAATGGCCGTCTTTCACCTCATATTTACCCGCGACCCCGCTTATGGAATCTAAGGGGCCGGCGTCCCGCCGGAGTTGAGGGGTCATGCCAAAAATCCTCCTTGCCGAAGATGACATCGACATGCGCCGATTCCTGGTGAAGGCGCTGCAGAATGCCGGCTTCGATGTGATGTCCTACGACAACGGGCTATCGGCCTACCAGCGGCTGCGCGAGGAGCCGTTCGAGCTCTTGCTCACGGATATCGTCATGCCGGAAATGGATGGCATCGAGCTCGCCCGCCGCGCCGCCGAGCTCGATCCGGATATCAAGATCATGTTCATCACCGGCTTTGCCGCAGTCGCGCTCAATTCCGATTCGAACGCGCCCAAGCACGCCAAGGTGCTGTCGAAGCCGATCCATCTGCGCGAACTGGTCAACGAAGTGCAGAAGATGCTGGCGGCGTGAGCGAGCGCCAGCCGCGCTCTGCCGATGCGAGCGGCGCATTTTTCCGTAGCCTCAGAGCTAAGCATTGAAAATAGAAGGATCTCCCATTTCATTTTGCAAAAACTGCAACTTATACGTGTAGAAGACAAACTTACACCGCTTTCTCTCCGCGCCGATCGGCCGTGGAAGAATTTAGTCCGGATGATCCGCATCGTGGCAAGAGGGTAGGTGCCGGATATCTTCCGTTGTGCCGCAGCCACTCGGGCAGCGCGTGATTGTCGAAGCCAAAGCGCTGAAGACCCGCTGAAGGAGCGGCCTGAAATGGCTACTGCCGACGGACGATGTTGGTTATTGCTCGCAGCCACCGCCGTTGACCTGATCGGCTGTTAGCGGATGTTCTGGCGGCTCAATTGCATTGACGTGTTGTCGTCTCGCGCAGCATTTGCTTCATCGCCTTACATTCGAATCAACCCTTTCATCGCTCGATAGAACATCGCATTCAAGCGCTCGTCGAGTTCAATTTCTTGCTTGAAAACCTCCATCGAAACGGTCGCGAATGTTTGATGCAATCCTACTAAATCGAGCCCATCGGGCAGTAAGGGTTGCTCCGCCAATTCCGCATTGATATGTTCCAGCATGGCCTTTGCTCGATCGGTTTCACTCTGATATTTGGAGCGTGGAAATTTCCGATCGAGGTCTGCAATCTTACCGGGACGAAGCAACCGACTGGCGTACGCCTGGAAAGCGGTTTCCGGCTTGTTTTGGAGAAATGCGGCTAGGCCACGGAGACCAAACTCTTCATCGTACGACGCATGCTCGGGATCGAGCATGTTCTTAAACATCCGCACCTCGCTGAGTTTTTGGCGGCGGCGCTTGGCCCATGTGGCTTGTGCCATAGTGATCACAAACTCATCCTCAGTCGTGCCATCCGGCGTCCATTCGGCAATCAAGAGCCGCGTGAAGGTCGTGAAATTCACTGGGATCTTCGCCGGGCAAGATAGCGGCAGCTGCGAAAACGCCGTGCTTGAGCGCGTTTGGCTTCTTGTATTTTGAATTCTTACCCATGACACCACCTCATTCGGCCACCGGGTTGCGTGACTCTCCTAAACTCCGAGCATCGCCGATTTACGAACGAGCAAAGCGAAGACTATAGCTAATTCGGCAGACCGATTGCGACGCAATCGATATAATAGCTTTTGAGAACTATATCTAGTCCTCTATGGCCAAACACAAAAGCAATCAAGTCAGGGAGGCCATCTTTCGGACGCTGGGTGCGGAAGGCGAACGCGCCCAGGAAATCACCTTTCGCTTGAGGCGGCTTTACGCGGCTGATCGGCGGTTAGGCCGGCGACCGCGGTCGCGCGATGAAGCCGAGCATCACTACGCCTTTTTTAGCGATGCGCCGCCGGGTACCGGCGCCGATATTCTGTTCAATGACTATGAGGCATTCGCATCCCTGGCCGCAGTCATGTTGCTTGAACATGGTCTGCCACAGGCAACTGTCATCCGATTGCTAAGGCATCTGCGAATCTCGAACGCTGACTCATTACCGCCTCCTCAGTTGCTATTGAGAACTATAGCTATGATACTCTATGTCTAAATACAAGAGCAATCAAGTCCGGGAGGCAATCTTCCGGACGTTGCGTGCGGAAGGCGAGCGCGCCCGAGAAATCACCTTACGCTTGAGACGGCTTTATGCGGCTGATCGGGGGTTAGGTCGGCGACCGCGGTCGCATGATCAAGCGGAGCATCGCTACGCATTTTTTAGCGATGCGCCGCCAGGAACCGGCGCCGATATTCTGTTCACTGACTATGAGGCATTCGCATCCCTGGCCGCGGTTCTGTTGCTCGAACACGGCTTGCCACAGGTAACGGTCATCCGATTGTTAAGGCGTCTGCGCCCTCAGCTGGAAAGCATCCACAAAGAAAACTTGACCAAAGACCCCCGTCAACTTTTCGACGAAAAAGCTTTGTTGGCCCAAGCAAAGCCTGGAATGATTGCCTTCGAAAGTACCGAACCAGTTATCTTGGCGTTTGCCAGACTGACGGGATCATCAGTCGACGAGGAAGATCATGGTCCCGTCCGTGTGTGTGGACCATATTGAGCTAGTTCGTTTTATGAGGACGCACCCGCCCGGCACCGGAATTAGCGTCTTTGATTTTTCTCGACTAGTCCACGAACTCGCAAATAACCTATTGCACGCCAATGCCATTAAGCGCGGGCGGCGAGCATCGTCGCTATAGGGGCTAGTTGCTGCAGTTCGGTGCGCCTTCAGCGTTGTCTATTCACTTGCTTCCAATCCAATGCAGAACCTGTTCGCAACGCCAGCATTAGTAAACAGGTCAACGACCTCGCCGGCAACGCGATCGCGCTTAATTAGCTCAGGCACGTGATGCCTCTTCATGGCCAACCGTGAGCGGATGGGATTCGCGCCAATACAGGCGCGCCATGCCCAGCGCATCAATCCCCTGACGTTCCCACCATGCGGCTTCATCGCCGCAGCGATGGAGTTCCCGGTGGTGACCGCGGCACAGCGGAACAGTGAATTGGTCGCTTACTTTGCTGGACAGAGCGCGGCTTTGCGCGAATCGGAGATGATGAGGGTCCGACGGCTGTCGACCACAGACGAGGCAAGGTTTTTGGACAATGGACCGGATATGGTCTCGATCGCGAACCCGACGTGGCTCGGGCAGCGCGAGCGCACTCTTGTCGATAGCATGCGAAGGAGCGCGCTCATTTGAGTTGTTAGCGTTCGTATTTGGCTCCATGGCGGCGAAATCGCGAGCTTCGGTTAAAGATCGCTGCGGCGCCTGCGCTACATCGGTACCCAGTGGTCGCTAGCTCAGCCAGCTTGGTTCGAAACTTGCTTCAACATGAGCCGCATCTGATGCTCGGAGCCGATTCTTTTCGGCGAGGCTTTGCTGGGCCCATTTGGCCGCATCGTCGGCCGAACGCTAACTCTCCGATTTCGACAATCAGTCGTTCTCGAAGCTTGGCAGAGGCATGTAATCCCAGGACCGGATTTGCAGTCGGGGTTTTTGGTGTTTCCGCGCGCCGAAGCGTGACTTCTGGCTTTGCACTTCGTTGACCGCCGCCGTTTAGTTGGCCGCCATTTACCTTCGTTCCCTCGGTGCCAATCTCGCTCATTGGACTCTGCAAATCGGGCGCATCGAGATCATCTTCGCCGGCGATACCGACGAGAGCGAACAGCGCGTATCGGCGCGCGTAGGTCAGCGCCGCTCCCATTCGACGCGGCGAGGCGGTTTCGCTGACCGGGCATACCGGCCAATCGGAGGCGATCCATTCTCCCGATGAATGCGCGAGCACGGTGGTGAGGTTGATAAGCCCGGCGGCTTGATCAATCGAGGTCGTCTGCAGAGTTGCAATCTCGTGTTGACCGAGAACTTTGCGTGTGATCTCGAGTCCGGCGCTGAGCGGTGCATAACGAAAGGTCTGCTCTCGTCCGTGCCGACCTTCCTCACGAATGGTGGCAACGAGCGACTTTTCCGGATTGACCAGCTCGATCTGCGCTTTGGCGAGGGCGGCGGCAAGCGCGCCGATGGACTCACTGGCTCGCTGCTGCATCGGTATCCTCGTTGTCCAACACATCGAAGTTGATCGCGCCAGATTTCGAGCGCTTGGCTCGGAGGCGATGGCCAATGGCCTGCTGCGCATCTGCCGGCACGAGGCTCCTCAGCTCAGCCTTGGCGGTTTCGTGTTCGTGATGTGCTGCGCGCGTTCGGATGAAGACCGCGGCCAGTTCGGCCCAGGCATTCGATGAGCTCATATCGACGATGCGTACGGCCTCGATCCGCGGCTTCGGCGGATCCGCGCCAAAGAGAGTTGGGAGCTCGCCAGTTTCAACGCAGCGCCAGAATTTCCGCTCGGCGGTGACAATGAGATGCTGGTAGAGCGGATCGGCATGGGTCTTGATTTCAACCCACCTGCCGCCGCCGGTGATGATTGAAAGCACCGCCGTCCTTGCAGCGATGACGAACATGTTGTGTTGCAGCTGCGCTGCATATTTCTCGACCGCCGCCTCCTCAGAAAAAGACCACGGCAACATAAATTTACTTTCGAAAACCGCACCGCTGGCTTCGACGCGGCCATCCAGCGTGGCCCCCATCCAATGAAGACCTGGGTGGCGGATATGCTTTTGGACGTCTGTGACATGTTGGCCGGTTGCGGCCTCAAACCATTCTCGATTCAACTCTTCGGTTGCCTTTCCGAGCTGCACAATCAGATTCCGCGATAGATCCTCGGGGTCAGCCTCGCCGCGCTTTTCCCGCCAAAGCCGAAGTAGCGCCTCTTCGTCGTCGGCCCATGATGATCCGGGCGTCCGAGCCACCGACGAAGGTGCGGCGATCGGTGTTCGCAACCATATCGAAATCTCCTTATCGAAAATCGATTTATATAATATTAAATCAATAAAAGGCAGGTCAATTGAAAAACAATCAAATTGACGCGACTCACCGGTTTTGGTCCTTCCAAGACCATGATCACGGCTTCCCAATGCAGGGCGGCGCGAGGCCTGCTCAACTGGACCCAACAACGCCTCGCGGATGTCGCGCACATCGGGGTAGCCACTGTTCGGCTGTTCGAGGGCGAAGCTAAAGGGAACACGGCAGTCCACGCTTGTGCTGCTCAAGCAGGCATTTGAGTTTGCTGGTGTTGAATTTACGAACAGCAATCAGCCAGGCGTCCGGCTGACTGAGCAGTGGCTGCCACACACTTGCGAGCGGTCGACCGCCGCGACAAAAGCGGTCACTACAAGACCGCAGAACGTGACAAAAAAAGACGTTAATCACTCCTAGCGCACTGCGAGGATACGAATTGGTAATGCAAATGTCGGCTGATCTCCGACTCTGCAGTCGAAGCGCTCACACGTCAACTGAGTGCGAAACACTCCTTAGGATCAGGAGTGTTCCCCTGATAAGGGCGGCCGGTACAGCGGAGCTCAGCCGGTACAGCGGAGCACATAGGCGCGCCTATGCCGCGGCAGCGCCCGGTGGGCCGACCACGGTGCGCGCCATCATTATCGGCCGCAGCCACAAAGCCGAGAGATTACCGAGATGAACAACCCGTGCAAAGCACGCCGCGGGCTGCCGCGAGCGCATCGAGACGGCCGGACCGGGCAGCCACTTTGATGACCTGCGCACCGAACTCGCCAAGACCTGTGAGTAGAAGCAAATACAATTGAGGTTGGCGGCCTTGTCTTTTCTCACGAGCTAACGGCGCTGGGGCCGAGTTTACTTGCGGACGCAGAGGCCAGTCATTTGAGTAGCGTGAGGACAACTCGCGCTGTCTGGCGCTCCCTCTGAGCAGACTACGGACACCAAGGTTTCGCCATCGACGCAGCTAACCGTCTTCTCGCCCGCCACGACACGCAGTTGCGTACCGGGATCGCCCTGTGGACCGGCCGGTCCGGAGGTCCCTCCGGACCAGGATCACCTTTCGGACCTGCTGGTCCTTCCACGCCTTGCTGGCCCTGCGGACCGGGTGGTCCCGGCTTCTGCTCGCAGCCAGCCAGCACAAGACTTAACAGCGCGATGCTCAAAGCAATGCCCCTCATCGGCCCAGCCTCCCTCTTTGCCAATGAAACATGATGAGTTGGGCCGGATCACTCAGTCAAGAAGCAAGGCCGCAGATTTGCGGCGATTGCCGCTCGGAGAGTGCTTGGGAAGGTCCGGGATCGTGACGCGCGGCTAAACGAAGACCAGCTTGCTGCTGCTTGCCTTCGCCGGCAATTCAAGGACGGCAAACTGTGCCGCCAGTTAGATTGGAAAGCTTCAAAAGAGCTTGCGCTGGACGCAAAAAAGGGCGATATTAGTTGCATTCGTGACCAATTTGCCGGCTTGCCGCTCCCGCAACCGCGGAGGTCCGCATGGCCCCAGCCGTCTAAACACGGCCGAAAAGCGCGAAGTACGAACCTAAAGTCGCCGCGCGGAGAGCGCGACGCCGGCCGCGGCCCTCCATTATCAGGCCGGCTTCGGCAATCAGTTTCTGTCCGAAGCGGTCGCCGGCGCGCTGCCGGTCGGCCGCAATTCGCCGCAGCGGCCGCCGCTCGGGCTTTATGCCGAGCAGATTTCCGGCACGTCGTTCACCACCGCGCGCGCCGAAAATCGCCGCACCTGGACCTACCGCATCCAGCCCTCGGTGGTGCATCGGCCTTATGCGCGCATCGAGAACCGGCTGATCCGCAGCGCGCCCTTCAACGAAGCCGAGGCGACGCCGACGCAACTGCGCTGGTCGCCGTTTCCCATTCCGCGCGAGCCGACCGATTTTGTCGAAGGCATCGTGACGCTCGGCGGCAACGGCGACGTGGCGACGCAAGTCGGCATGGCGGTGCACTTCTATGCCGCCAATACCTCGATGACCAACCGCTGTCTTCTACAATGCCGACGGCGAGATGCTGATCGTGCCGCAGCAAGGCCGCGCGCGCTTTGTCACCGAGCTCGGCGTGATCGAGGCGGCCTGCGGCGAGATCGTGATCATCCCGCGCGGCTTGCGCTTCCGCGTCGAGCTGCCGGACGGCCCCTCGCGCGGTTACATCTGCGAGAATTACGGACCGATGTTCCGCTTGCCGGAGCTCGGCCCGCTCGGCGCCAACGGGCTTGCCAATGCGCGCGATTTTCTCGCGCCGGTCGCGGCCTACGAGGATGTCTCCGGCCCGTTCAGCCTGGTGGCGAAATTCCAGGGCAATCTGTGGGCGGCGGAGATGAAGCATTCGCCGCTCAACGTGGTCGCCTGGCACGGCAACTTCGCGCCGTACAAATACGATCTGGCGCGCTTCAACGTCATCGGCTCGATCAGCTTCGATCATCCCGATCCGTCGATCTTCACCGTGCTGACCGCGCCCTCGGATCTGCCCGGCACCGCGACCATCGATTTCGCGATCTTCCCGCCGCGCTGGCTCGTCGGCGAGGACACGTTCCGGCCGCCATGGTTCCACCGCAACGTCATGACCGAGTTCATGGGGCTTCTCTACGGCGCTTATGATGCCAAGGCGGAAGGCTTCCTGCCGGGCGGCGCGAGCTTGCACAATTGCATGAGCGCGCACGGCCCGGACGCCGAGAGCTGGGAGAAGGCGACGCGCGCGGAGCTCAAGCCGCAGAAGATCGACAACACCATGGCGTTCATGTTCGAGAGCCGCTACGCCATGCGGCTGACGCGCTATGCGGTCGAATCCTCCGAGCTGCAGCACGACTATTTTCAAGGCTGGCAGGGCCTGAACAAGCATTTCACGCCGTAATCCCGATCGCCGGTGAAAAGCCGATTTCCCCGGCGCGGCCTTATCCGGTAAGTTCCCGGCCTCACCGAGAAGAGGGATGGCCGTGGCTGGAAAGCCGGACGACGACGCTCTTATCGCCGGCTTTTTCGACCGGTCGCTCGCAGCTTTGCAGGCCGCGGCGAAGGATGCCGCGCTGTTGCGGCTCGTCGGCGAGATCGCGCAGGCGATCGAAGCGTCCATGCGTGGCGGCGGCAAGCTCCTGATCGCCGGCAATGGCGGCAGCGCCGCCGACGCGCAGCATCTCGCCGCCGAATTTCTCTCGCGTTATCTGGTCGACCGCCGGCCGTTGCCGGCGCTGGCGCTCACCACCGACACGTCGGTGTCTGACCGCGGTCGGAAACGATTACGGCTTCGAGCATGTGTTCGAGCGGCAGGTGCGCGGGCTCGGGCGGCCGGGCGATGTGTTTCTCGCCATCTCGACCTCGGGACGCTCGCCCAACGTTCTGCGCGCGCTGGAAGCGGCGCGCGATCTCGGCCTCGTGACTGTCGGCTTCTCCGGGGCGGCGGAAACCGGCATGCGCGCGCTGTGCCGGCATTTTCTCGCGGTGGCCTCGCCGGAGACCGCGATCGTGCAGCAGATCCACATGGTCGCGGGGCATGCGATCTGCGCGCTGGTCGAACGCGCGCTGGTGGAATGATACGGTGGAGCCGAGTGGCCTTCTATGGGTCCGACCGTGAGCGTCAGGTTGAGCAGGTTGACCTTGACCTCACAAATCGCTTGCGTGCATCAAAGTCCAAAACGATCCTCGCTCATTACTCAGGGATTTTGCTATGGCACGTTGCGATTTTTGCCGCCATAGTGGTGCTAGGGTTGAGGTCAGATGAACAATCGTTTGGAATACCACGTTGATCTGTTGAAGGACGATGGCGCCACGATCTATGGTTCCACGGCTCTCCTGGCAGCGAACAACGTCGAGGCAATCGAAAAAGCGAAACACTGGGCGGCATCTTTAGCGCGCCGCGGAGGGCGCGTGGCTACAGATCAATCTCAACGGCATCGGTATTCAAACCCTTCGTCCGGGCGAATTCTGAGAGTATTCTCCACCGCAAGATTGCTCAGCGTATAGCGATGCGGTCCGACCGCTGAGAGTTTAGCTGAAGGCAATGTTGAACGCCTTGTCATTCCAGGCGCGCTCGCGGCACTTTGCGCCCGAGCCTGGCTACGGCGGCTAATGGGCTCTGGTCCTGAAATTGCCGCCGGCGACGATTTCGCCGGGCGGCCGGCTTTGTTTCTCGACCGCGACGGCGTCATCGTCGAAGACACGCAGTATCTCGGCCGCGCGCAGGATGTGCGCATACTTGCCGGCGCGGGCGCGGCGATCGCGCGCTGCAACGAGCGCGGAATTCCCGTGATCGTGGTCAGCAATCAATCGGGCATCGCGCGCGGGCTTTACGACTGGCGCGGCTTTGCGGCGGTGCAGGCCGCGATCGCGAGCGCGCTTGCGCAGGCCGGCGCGCGGCTCGACGCGGTGTTCGCCTGTGCGCATCATGCCGACGGCAAGGCTCCGTTGAATGTTGCCGATCATCCCTGGCGCAAGCCCAATCCCGGCATGATCGTTGCGGCGGCGGAGCAGATGAAGCTTGATCTGGCGCATTCCTGGATCGCGGGCGACCGCGCCTCCGATCTTGCGGCGGGCAAGGCCGCCGGGCTTGCCGGCGGGATACTCATTTCGCCGCGTGCGGACGGCGCCGAACGCGCCGCCGCGATGCGATTGCGCGGCGAGGATTTGCGGTAGATGTCGCGTCCTCGCTCGCGGATGCGGTCGCAGCTTCTGCTGGCACCCGGCCGCTTAATGCTACCATCGTCGGCGCCATGAACGTCATCGAGACTACCATTCCCGGCGTGCTGATCATCGAGCCAAAAATATTTGGCGATGCGCGCGGCTTCTTTGCCGAGACGTTTCAGGTGAAGCGTTACGCCGACATCGGCATCGCGCAGCCGTTCGTGCAGGACAACTTGTCGCGCTCGGTGCGCGGCACGTTGCGCGGTCTGCATTTTCAGCATCCCAAGGCGCAGGGAAAGCTCGTGACCGTATTGCGCGGCGCGGTGCGCGATGTCGCCGTCGATGTGCGCGCCGGCAGCCCGACATTCGGCAAGCATGTCGCGGTCGATCTCGACGACGAGAACCGCCGCCAATTCTTCGTGCCGCGCGGTTTCGCGCATGGATTTGTCGTGCGGTCCGAGAGCGCCGATTTCTTCTACAAATGCGACGCGCTCTATAGTCCGGCCGACGAATGGGTGCTGCGCTGGAACGATCCGGCGCTCGGCATTGATTGGGGCATCAAGGATCCGATCCTGTCGGTGCGCGACAAGGAGGGCCGGACGCTCGCGGAGCTGGCCGATACGTTGCCGCGCTTCGAGCCGGTGTGATGCGCATTCTGGTGACGGGTGTTAGCGGGCAGGTCGGCGGCGCGCTGGTCGCGCGGCTGCCAGCATCGGCAACGGTGCTGGCGGCCGACCGCAGCGTGCTCGATCTCGCCGCGCCGCAGACCATTGCCGGCACGCTCGATCGCCTGGCGCCGGACATCGTCTTCAATCCGGCCGCCTACACCGCCGTCGACAAGGCCGAGGATGAGCCTGAGCTTGCCATGCGCGTCAACGCCGAAGCGCCCGGCGCGATGGCGCGCTGGGCCGCGGCGCGCGACGTGCCGCTCATTCATTTCTCGACCGACTATGTGTTCGACGGCTCGGGCGAGCGCGCCTGGCGCGAGGACGATGCGCCGCAGCCCTTGTCGGTTTACGGCGCGACCAAGCTCGCCGGCGAAAACGAAATCCGCAGCGCCGGCGGCACATTCCTGATCGTGCGCACGTCCTGGGTCTATGCCGCCGAGGGGAAAAATTTTCTGCGCACGATCGCGCGGCTCGCGCGCGAGCGCAGCGAACTCCGCATCGTCGCCGACCAGATCGGCGCGCCGACCTCCGCTGCCCTGATCGGCGACGTGGTGGCCGGCATGCTGTCGGAGGGTATGGAAACGTTAAGGGAACTCTGCGCGCGCGCCGGCGGTCTTGTTCATCTGGCGGCCTCCGGCGAGACGAGCTGGTACGGTTTTGCCTGCGCGATCGTCGAGGGTCTCAAAGCCCGCGGCGTGACGCTTGCGGTCGAGCGGATCGTTCCGATTGCAACCGATGACTATCCGACCAAAGCGCGGCGGCCGCGCAATTCGCGGCTCGATCTGGCGCGCTTGCAGAGCATTTTCGGAATTACGCCGCCGCCTTGGCAGAATGCGCTGTCGCCGGAACTCGACCAGCTGGCGCGGGAATTGACCACCACCAACAGGGGGTAGCGCCACGTTCCAAAGCCCGGTATTGAAATTACCGGGATATCGGCGGGCTCGGTCACCGAATGCTGTCATTGTTTAGCAGTCCGCGCAGGGCGTTGATCGTCGCGCATGATCTTCTCATGACCGCGGTGGCCGTGGTCGCGAGCTGCTACATCCGCTTCGAGGCGGTCGGCGTCGAGGAACGGCTGGACACGCTGTTCTCGTTCCTGCCGGCTTTCGTGGTTTATGCCGGCGTCATCTATTTCCTGTTTCACCTCTACGAAGCGAAGTGGCGGTTCGCCTCGCTGCCGGACCTGATGAACATCGTGCGCGCCTCGTCCGTGCTCGCGGTGTCGCTGCTGATCGTCGACTATTTTCTGGTCGCGCCGAATGTGTTCGGCCAATACTTCTTCGGCAAGATCACGATCGCGCTCTACTGGATCCTGCAGATCGTGCTGCTGAGCGGCTCGCGCATGGCGTACCGCTATTTCCGCTATACCCGCACGCGGCATCATGCGCGCTCGCCGGAATCCAATCCGACGCTGGTGCTCGGCCGCGCCGCCGATGCCGAGGTGCTGTTGCGCGGCATCGAAAGCGGCGCCATCACCAATATCTGGCCGGCCGGCATTCTGTCGTCGTCGCCGGCCGATCGCGGGCAGAGCATCCGCGGCATTCCGGTACGCGGCAATTTCGAGATGCTGGATAACGTCGTCAACGATCTGGCGCAGCGCGGCACCACCATCACGCGCGTGATCTTCACGCCGTCGGCGCTCGAGCCCGACGCCAAGCCGGAAGCGACATTGATGCGCGCGCGCCGGCTCGGGCTCACCGTCAGCCGGCTGCCGTCGCTCGACGACGGCGGCGAGTTGCCGCGGCTGGCGCCGGTCAATGTCGAAGACCTGCTGCTGCGGCCGACGGTGAAGATCGACTATGCGGGGCTGGAAAATTTCCTCAAGGGCCGCTCGATCGTGGTGACCGGCGGCGGCGGCTCGATCGGCGCCGAAATCTGCGACCGCGTGATCACCTTCGGCGCCGAGCGGCTGTTGATCATCGAGAATTCCGAGCCGGCGTTGCACGCCGTCCTGGAGACGCTCGCCACCAAGCGCGCGCAGCCGGCGATCACCGGCCGCATCGCCGACGTGCGCGACCGCGCGCGGCTGTTCCGGCTGATGAGCGATTTCAAGCCGGACATCGTCTTTCATGCCGCGGCGCTCAAGCACGTGCCGATCCTCGAGCAGAACTGGGAGGAGGGGGTCAAGACCAACGTATTCGGCTCGGTCAATGTCGCCGATGCGGCGGCGGCGGCCGGCGCGTCCGCGATGGTGATGATCTCGACCGACAAGGCGATCGAGCCGGTCTCGGTGCTCGGCGCCACCAAGCGCTTCGCCGAAATGTATTGCCAGGCGCTCGATGCCGATCTCACCCGTCGGGCGCCTGCGGGGACGACGCCGATGCGGCTCATCGCCGTGCGCTTCGGCAACGTGCTCGCGTCCAACGGCTCGGTGGTGCCGAAATTCAAGGCGCAGATCGACGCCGGCGGTCCGGTCACCGTCACGCACCCCGACATGGTGCGCTACTTTATGACCATCCGCGAAGCCTGCGATCTCGTCGTCACCGCTGCCACCCACGCGCTCGGCGCCCGGCGCTCGGATGTGTCCGTCTATGTGCTCAATATGGGCCAGCCGGTGAAGATCGTGGATCTCGCCGAACGCATGATCAGGCTTGCCGGGCTGCAGCCAGGGACCGACATCAGGATTGAGTTTACCGGCGCGCGGCCGGGCGAGCGCATGCAGGAAGTGCTGTTTGCCCGCGGCGAGCCCACGGTCGATATCGGCTTCGAGGGCGTGGTCGCGGCGCGGCCGGCGCAGCCGTCGCTGGAAGCGATGCGCGGCTGGCTTGCCATGCTCGACCAGGGCCTCACGCGCGAGGAACGCGAGGCGATCTATCGCGTGCTGCGCGACGCGGTGCCGGATTTTCAGGGCGCGGCCGCGTGACAAAACACGGTGCTGCCACTTAAGCTTGCAAACTTTTGTTTCCAGCTCTCATTGATTACCGGATCATGGCTATGCCTTTTTCTGTATTTTGATAGCTACTTGAATGCGAGATTGCGTTCGAACTATTGAGCAAATTTTGTAATTACAACGATCGGACGGGAAATCTTTTCGCAGCTAGACTAAGGGAAAGGTTGTCGGCGGTGGTCGTGGCGTGACGCGCGGTCAGTCCAGCCGCGAGCATACTTCGCGGATCCTTAACGGTCGCCAACAACAAATCCGGCGTGGTCTTGTGGCCGGTAAAGGGAAGGTTGCTAAGAAAAGGTGCGGGCTCCGCAACAATGTAACATCGGATTTCGTTCGCCTTGATTGCATTGAAGACTTCCCGAGTTGGTGCCCATATGATCTTCACATTCTGCGTGTTCCGTGCGCGCGTAATGGAGCCCGCGTGTTCGGATGGCAGTTGATGCGGGCGTCGTCACGGCGGCCAGCAAAGGACCCGAAACACACGCCGGCCCTCCCTGCAAGAGCCGAGTTTCTCTTCGTCGCGACGGAATTAACGTCAATTTGACGGTCGTCGGCAGCGATCAGGGAGCTGCAGCGCTCAGAGCTGTGATTTAAGAAGGCGCGCCTTTGCCGATTTGCGATACGGCGGCCGGTAGCTTGGCGGAGAGTTTCGGTTAAACGCCGCAGGAAAGTTCGAATTCGGCCCTAAGTTAGGATTTCGTCGAGCGGCCACTATCGTTTGGACTGGATCCAAAAACGCGAATGCAAATTGATATGAAGGGCACGCGGACTTTAATGAGCTAAATGCTCTTGGGATTGACGGGTTGCAGTCACCTACCTGTGCAAGACCCCATGGAGCCTTCTGATCGTCCAAATTATGGGCCAATAGTCGCGAGCTATGTTCGCGGCACCTTCAAAGATTTGACGACAAACGGCGCCTCGGCTTACGAAGATTTCGAAATCGCCGGTTTGAGATGGGTCCATTCCCCGACTGGATGGAACTGGCTTACGTGCATTAGATATCGGGACGGGAATCACCGTTACTGGTACGCCTTCTACATCCTTGCAAGCGGAAGTATCATAGAGGGCCGGCATGGCCTTGTAATAGATGATTGTGTCGACCAGGCCTACATTCCGTTCGATTTGGCGACGGGCAAGATTGGGCAGCCTACCGCTCCAAGACCTCTTCAACCTATTCATTAGACATGAAGGAACGCGAGGTTGAGGGCGAAGTAAGCGTCGTAAAGGCTTCGAATTGAGACGACCGGAGTTGAAAACGGCGTATGCGTTTATGCAGGCCATGGGGCTGATCAACGATCATGACGACGACTGCGTGATCAGAGCCAAAGTCGAGGCGGACGCGGAAAGTTCAAACGGCCGAGCAGGTGACGTTCGGCGCAACGCTGGCGCGGAGGCTCGCCTCCCCCTTTCCGCGCGCGAACGCCAGAAACTACAGCGCAGTTTTGGTGTGGATGCCCCAAAACTGTGTGGCGCGCGGGCCACAGTCTTTGTTTTTCTTGAGGACGACAATACTCGCCCGATAGCGGCCGTTTTTGCGGGTCCAAAAGGGGAGGCATGGGGGAGTGCACACTGCGGCGGACCGCAGTGTGCTTTGTGCATCACTAACGACTTGTGGCCAAGGCATCCCCATCTCGCAATCCCGCGAGCCGCTTTGGCTACGAGGGCCCCGGCGGACCCATCTCCGCCGGGGCCACTCGCTCAACCAAGTTAGTGATATCGCTCCAAGTATTCAGTCTGTTCAGCTAGCGCACGCCATTGCTCAGCAAGCTCAGCAAATAATCGGCGTGCTTCCCCTTCGAGCGTGCAAAGTGCTTTTTCAGCACATGCGGCAGCGCGCCGCCGACACTCTTCGGTCCGTATATTCATCCGCATTTTTGAAAGGGCCTGGTCCCTATGTTGTCTTTCCCAGACCACTCAATTTAAAACGCATGTTTGATTGATAGCAACGGGCCTACTCCAAAAAACACGTGGTGTTGCATCCAGGCCACTTGCCGAATTGCTGTTACGGCGGCGAGGATTGAACCTCTAATTTGAGTGACGGTCCTTTCGCGCGTAGGAATTCACTGAGGCGTTCCACAGAATTGCACTGACGATCAGCGGCTTTAACCTCTTCTTCGAGGCAGCAAAATAGAAAGCCCAGCACGCTACGCAATGGCGCGGCTAGTTCGGGATGAGCATGCCGATGGATCAGGCCAAGCAGTCTCGGGATGGCTCGCTTAATCAGCTCGCGGCCTCAATCGCTTCGAAGCTGGCAAGAAACGACTGTCGCCCCCGCCGATCCGCAACCTAGCATGCCACAAGAAGGGGCTAGCTTTAGCCAGCGGCAAGATACAAAGATCTTCCCGTCGCAGGGAGCCGAAACTGTCGTGCAAGACCAGCCGCCGCGTAGGAAGAAAGCACCGATGAATATCGCAGAAGGGCTGATGTGTGCCTCAACTGGGCGCGAGAGGCCTCAACCGACGGCGTTCGCCTTGCCTGCCTCGCATTGGCTACCGCGTGGCTTAAAGCAGCGGTAAGTGAGGACGGTGGCCGATCAGATCACTTGCCGCTTGCACCATCGTAGTAAACCGTCATCAAAGCCCAATGCATCACGGACAAGCAAAATGCGCAAAAAGAGCGATTTGCCGTTTCAGTCGTCCAACTTTGTTTGCGAGCCATGCGGGGATGGTAGTTACGGCGGGGAGCCGTTGCTGTCGGTCGGCTTAGCGGCGCGGAAGGCGCTTAACGTTCTTAAGTACAACTGGAGCAACTTTTTCGCCGCCTTGGGACTACGCGTAACGGGAATGGGTTCCGCCGCCGCTGCGCCGGAGTTCATTTCCTGTTCACGTCTTATCTCCGTCACGATTCGCGGCTCAGTCCTCGGCATCGCTAGTTTAGTTGGGACGCACTAAAGGGCAGCCGCCAAAACGACTATCCCCAAGCTTGCTCAGATATTGCGATATTCGGGTAATGACCGAATTAGGACACACGTCAAGCGAAAATGGGGATCGGGATCACTTCCCTGTGTACCGCTATGGAACCGTGTGGTTTGATGCAACTCGGACGGAGGTCCTGGTGTCTGCCCAAAGCCATCCGCTTCAACCGTCAAGCCCCGCTCCTTCGGCGGGGCTTTTCCTTTTGGATGGGCTTGGATCGGCGCAAACAGAATGGCCGCGTCAGAGAACAAGCCCAGGAATTATCGCAATGAGGAAGGGTGGTTGAAGCCGCCGCCTTTCGTTTTCTCAACTCGTCGGCGCGGAGTTGACAGTCATGCGTCGCAAGCGCACGACTACATCAATGCGAACGATCTCGTAGCCCTCCGGCGGCTCGGGAGTTTTACCGAGCACAACGTTCGTTGGCGGAATGTCAATCAATTCGTGCCTACCCTCGACATAGTAATGGTGATGCTCCGTATTGTTGGTATCAAAATAACACTTCGAGGAGTCGATTGCGACCTGTCGTAAAAGACCGACCTCGGTAAACTGGTGCAAGGTGTTATAGACGGTCGCGAGTGACACTGAGACGTTAGCGTGGCATGCTTCCTCAAAAAGCATTTCTGCTGAGACGTGTCGATCGCCTTTGCCAAATAAGATACTGCCAAGAGCAACTCGCGTTCTCGTCGGGCGAAGCCTAACCTCACGCAATCTGCTCTTGATCTGGCTCGCAACGTCGGGACTACGCAGCCGCGCAAAGAGTTCATTGTTAGAAGCTGATACGCGCATAAGGCTTGCCGGGGATGACGGCTTCATTCGTGCCCTCTCACTTTTGGCTTTCTATTCAAAGCGAGCTCCGGCCTGCGCGCTGTGCAAAATCTTAGGTTTCGCAGCAACGGTAAGCAAGTTCTCCCGCACGATCATAGCTTCTTTGGATTTGGATCAATTCCAAAGAGAGTTGCCTCCGGTCACGCCTCATCCAACGCGCACTTAGTTGGTTTCCGAGAAAATGGCGGCCAGAGCGGTTCCTTTCCACCTGTTTGGTCTTTGGTGCCTACAGGCTTGGCTTCTATGACGGCGTCGGCGGCCGTCGCCGGTCAGCGAAACATTCGACCAAGATCGATAATCAATGACGCAAGAAGGCTCGCCCTTGGCTGCTCCAGTTCAGTGACGAGACAATGCCGATTGCCGCCATCACCGTCGCTCGGGCTCCGGCCGCGCATAGATGGAGCCGATCGAGCAAGCGACTATCCAGAGCGAGACGCCTACCTGTGCCAGCTGGATTGAGATCTTCTTCCCCTCGAACTTCCGCGCCCCGAATCCCATAAGCGGCAGAAAGAAGTGCGTTGCCGACAGATCAACAAAAGTTGGGGATCGTGCCGCAGGCGACGATGATAAGCGTTGTCGCGACGGACGCGATGATGAACCCTGATCGCCACAGGGCCAGTGCAACAGCAGGCACCTGGCAGGGCCGGCGCGAAAACCGTGATGGCCAACAATGTCGAAAGAATGGGCACGAGGTGCTAGTAGCCAGTGACGTACTACCGGCTCGTCTAAATCGTTCTCAGCAATTAGGTCAGCACATTCTGCAGGGTGGCGGTATTTAGCGGTGGACGGGCCTTGACGGTTTGACAACCATTCCAGCTTACGCTGACGCCTGTAGAGTTTGTGTAGAGTTTGCATCTGCGTCCCGTCTCTGAACATAGCGAATTGGGCTCTCAGGGCCTTGACCGACCCTGAGAGCCCTTTTTGACGCTCGGCCGGTAGCCCGGCCAAGCGTCATGCGTCATCCGCCGGTGGCGCAGGCTAAGCAGCCGCTAACCCCACGGAGTACTGTCGCGAGCCAGGACGATGGGGGATGCGCCGCCTTTAGCCCGGCGCGCGGAGAGCCCCAAGCGATTACGCTGCGCCAGGGCTGTCTTCTTTTCCACGGAGCGATCACCTACGTCACTGGTCGCTCACTCAATTCGGCCAGCGCAAGCCGCCGCGATCTCTACGAATTTAATTCCGCTCGGGACGGAGCCAGAGGCAATGAAAGACGGCCGAAGCCGCCTTTCATATTAAGCGATCCCCGATCCATGGATCGATGCGATCGGAGCGATTCGCCAATTGCATACCGACCATCCCGCACTCGAGGTTCTCTCCACACTTATCTACCCCTGCGGTCCTGCGGTCCGCGTGAAACCTGATAGAGATCAATTTCCGGCCGCGATTCGGCAGACCGCGGGGCCGGCGGAAGCTCGCGCGAAGGCGATCGCGATGGATTACGAAACGGAGCCCTCTCCAAATTGGCGAGAAATTGCGACTTCGGCGGCAGCACGCATCGGCCGGGCGACCTTCCACTCAGTCAACGACGCCGCAGATCAAGATGTTCGTCAGTGAGTGGTACACTGACGAACTCGGCAACAGAGAGCGAATTATCAAAGCGTACGACTGAAGGAAGAAAGGACTGCCGAAGGCATTCGCCGCGCGTTTCTCGACGAGGATGCCAGCGAAATGACACTATCCACCCCGGAGCCGCAAACCTTCGACGCAAGGTCGGAGACGAAACAAGCCACCGACAGAGATGCAGCGTCGGAGTTGCGCCGCGAACCCGTGGCCGGACTGCTATCGCGCGAAGCAGCCGCCGCGATACAGCGTTCAACACGCTAGCGCACACTGTGAAGAAGCACGAGCCGCCGCTAGAAGATGTGGTTCGCGAAACGCTGCGCCCCATGTTGAAGTCGTGGCTGGACGAAAATTTGCCGAGCTTGGTCGAGCGGATGGTGCAGGCGGAAATTCAGCGGGTCGCTCGCGGGGAGTAATCACGCGACGCACTTCGAGAAGCGACTTCGCCGCTGGGCGATCTTTCACTTTCTTTGTTAGGGACGCTGCCTAAGGTTGACGCACGCGTGCGCTCGCACGCGCCTCGAAGTTGCCGCATCGTGTTCGCGCGACAGGCGGAGCACCCCCAGCCCCGATCCTTGCTCGCGCTCGTCCGAAAGGGCGGGGTCGCATGCGCTCACCAATCGTGCGGCCCCGTCCGAATTCCCCGCGGCCCACCTGTGTGTTCTCGGTCACATTCCGACGACAGCACGGACGCTAAAACTTCTGAATAGATACAGGTGAGGAGCGACAATAATGATAGCTGCGAGAGCAGGTGAGGCGTTTCGAAGGGCTTGGCCGCTAGCCGGCATTGGTTTGGCGGTAGCGCTAAACGGCGTTTGGATAGGTGTCCTCGGTTGCTGCATCTCAAGACTGTTCTAACTTCGACCTAGGCGGCTCAGCTACCCTTCCCGGTCGGAAGCGCCAGTGCCAAACAAGCAGTTGATGTAGTGAAAGCGCGTGACGGCGCGCAATCTTCGGCGCGGATAGCCGAACGCGTCGTCATTCCCGCCGCAAAGGGCCTCTACCGTAACGTTAATCCGCGATCCTGCTGGAGCAACTTGAGCTCCGCGTGCTCACTTAACGCGGGGTACGGCGTCTGCATTGCGTACCCGGACGCGCGTGCCTTGGGCCCCAGGCGCGTCGGCAATTCGCGCTTGGGGTTCTTATAAACTCCAAGGACTGCGTGATGGCGGAGCTGATCTGGCTTTTCATTGTACTGCTGTTTGGATTCGCGAGCGGGTACGCGGCTCGCTCCAGTATTTCGCGGCGTCGAAGGGATGCAGAGCGAAAGCGATTTAGATCGCATCAAATGAAAGAGGGCGGTCTTAGCCGCCCTGAATTGTCAACAGTCGCTGCGGTCAGGCGTCTTTATCAAAAATCCAAGGCGCCGTGATCACAATCACCAAACTGGCGCTGAAGAGGCTCCAGTATTGAGCCGAGCGGCGGCGTGCACTGCTTAGCCGGAACGCGTTGGACCCCAGCGAGTTCGCCGGGGTTGAAGTTGGCTCTCTGTGCTGTGGCTCGTTGGAGGCACCTTCATTCAGGCCGAACGCTCAGCGGGAGTCAATGAAAGAAGGGCGTCCGAATTGAATCACTAGAACACGAATTCAGCAAGCCTCAAGACCTCATAGTTTAAGAGGCTATCCCAACCCACGTCAAAGCCAACGCAAGGACGAGACCATAAAGTATCAGAACGTTTCGGATTCATCGACATGGGGGCACGGCGCTTCACCAGCACCAAAAGTTCCGGCATGGTGACATAGCGACAAAAAGAGGGCGGGGCGCCCTTCCGTTCCTGTGATCGCGCGTCGAGCTATGCGGGAGATTGGGTGACGAGATCGATCAGGCGGCGTGGTGAGCCGACATTTTGATGACCTCGATGCCGTTTTGGAATTTGATGCCTTGAACGACTTTCGGCAACTGATTTTCGCCCTTCAATCGTCGCCATGTTTTTGCGGCGGCGTTGACGAGTTTGAACACCATAAGCTTGGCAGTCTTCGCCGACAGGGCTCCTTTCGTCCTCACGGTTCGATGACGCACCGTCGCGAACACGCTCTCGATCGGATTTGACGTGCGCAGATGGTCCCAGTGCTCGGCGGGGAAGTCGAAGAAGGCGAGCAGCGCTTCCCGGTCCTTGGTCAGACAGGCGACCGCCTTGTCGTGCTTGGCGTTGTATTTGTCAGCGAACACATCGATCGCTACCTCGGCCGCCGCGCGGGTTGGCGCGCCGTAAATCTCGCGAAGGTCGATCTTCATGTTGACCTGGACCGAGAGGGCGACCTTGTTCAGTACGTTGGCGGTCTTGTGAACCCAACACCGCTGGTGTCTGGTGCTCGGAAAGACCTGCTCGATCGCCTTCCAGAAGCCGAGCGCGCCGTCGCCGACCGCGAGGTCCGGCGCAATCTCGAGCCCACGCTGCTTGATGTCGATGAGAAGCTCGCGCCAGCTCTGTGCATTCTCACGTACCCCGGTCTGGAAGCCGACGAGTTCCTTCTTGCCCTCGGGTGTTGCGCCGATCAGCACCAGCATGCATTCGGCGGCTTCTTCCATTCGGGCCTGCAGATAGACCCCGTCCGCCCACACGTACACGTATCGCCTCGCCGAGAGGTCGCGCTTCTGCCAGGCGTCGTAATCCGCTTGCCATTTTGCCGTCAGCCGCGAGATCACCGCCGGCGACAGGTTTGGCGCGTCCTTGCCCAAGAGGGCGGCGAGGGCTTCCTGGAAGTCGCCAGTCGACACCCCACGCAGGTAGAGAACCGGCAACAGCGCATCGAGGCTCTTCGTCCGCCGCGCCCACTTCGGCAGGATCGACGAGGTGAAGCGGATTTTCTCCTCGGCGACCACGTCGCCCCGGTCGCGCACCTTGGCGCGACGGACCTCGAACGTACCCGTCAACAAGACGACCACCATAACCGGGCGCCGGTGGCTTTCACACGGGGGCATCGGCGCTCCTTTTATGAAAGCGCCCTTCCCGTTCGCTCTGCCAAAGTCCATTATCGGCGCCGCGCGCGCAGACGGGCGCCCGTGATCCTGGGGAGAAACCTTCATGCTAGCGTTCTGTACCAGTCCGAGCGAAATCTCGCTGGTGCTTGGGCCGTCCGATGCCAGGTGGCTCAGCGAAGAAATGTCGTTTCTGGCCGAGCTTTATCGCAGCAAGGCCGGTAGCAGCGAGCGCCAGTTTGGCAGAGACGACAACCTGGCCTTGGCGTCGTTTTGGGAAACGGCGCTCAAATGCCAACGGCTGGCGGTCGCATTACAACAGGCCGTCAGTCGGGGTAGTCATGCTTCCAGCGCGGGCCGCGATCAGTGCATTGATGTTTTGCCAGCAATCGATCTGCCGCATCCAGCCTTGGCTCCTGCCAATGCCGGAGGCCCCTCCGGCTCGGCTGAACGCCAGACCCGGCCAAAGCGGCGGCGCACGGCGAAGAAGAAAAATGGCCC
>CAWJRE010000024.1:0-118221 GCA_963845075.1 uncultured Alphaproteobacteria bacterium
GTGCGGGGGACGTGTTTGGTCGCTGGTCGCTATGGGCGCCATCGGCCTTTGAGCGGTCGTTCACCTCTGCCCGTTCGGTATTAGCGGCGTCGCATCATCCGCGTCAGCTTCGAACTCCCGTCTCGATACTGGGCTGTGCTCTAAGTCATAGGCCCCAATCCGTCGATAAGCGTGTAATGACGGTGTCTGGTCCCACTTGGAGGACACCGATGCCGCAATCAACGCTTAGCACCCGGCATCCCCGCGAACGGGAATTGGCGTTGCGCCGCGAGATGCTAATGGCGATTGGGCAGCACCTTCGAACTGAATGCGAGTTGCCGCAGGAATTGCCGCCCCAGCTGACAAGCAAAGATAAAGAGGATGAGCCGTACGCAGACATCGTCGGTACGTGTTGATAAGCAGCTAACCGACGCTGCTGAGTGCGGCGTAGGTAGCGGCACCGTACAGTGCATTAAGCGTGAAATGGAGGAGAGCCGCCCTTTAGAAAGCGCCGCGGCGTGAGACGCGAAACGTCTTAAGCCGCCGCTAACGGGACGCCGCCTGGGGCGCTGGCGCGCGATCGTGGTCGCCCACATGCGCAGCGCTGGAGCTTCTTACATCGGCGCGTCGCGCTCGACCTTCGCAAGGCTAGGCTCATCTACCGTGACCTCGGCTAGATGCTCCTGAGCCTTTGCATAGTGAGCTTCCATCCGAGCAAGCGCCCGGTCCATCTCGCCCAGTGTCCGCACTGCGTCAGCGACTAGGTCAGGATAGCCATCGCGTTCATGTCTCGCGATCAGCTCATGCTGACGCTCGATCGGAGGCGCTGGTCAAAAATTTGCTTTTCCCAACCTCGACAGTCTTTTTGGCCGTGATAGCAGTATCGGTCATGCCATAGAAACGCTCGCTCCATCCAAAGGTTCGCGTCCACGCCATAATCGGGGCGCCCTTGCTTCGAGCGAGTGATCATTTAGAATTTCACTCGTTCAATAAGGGAAGGCAATCCAATCATGAGTTGTTTTTTCGTACCTTTGTTTGCTGGGGCGGTAATCGCAGCGGCGATCTCAACTTCCGCATCGGCATGGCACTGCCTTGCAACATCGCCTAATGGGGCAACTGGCGCGGCCTTCGGGGTCATCCTAGGAAGGGCGCAGTCGATTTCACTACGCCGCTGCATAGTTCGCGGCGGTGGGGCTGGCTGCCACATCGCATGGTGCCGGCCGTACTAGCGAGACGCCCGGTCACCTTGTGGCGGCGCAGGGCGGCGGGCCGCCCTGCCATTACTGCGAAGGAACTAAAGACTGCCGAGATCGCGAGCGCGACCAGAGCATACACGATGTTGATTTCCTGTACGGCCAAAGAGCCCGAAACCGGGAAAAATAGCCAGAGAAGCAGTATGACGATAACCGCAGCTTGAGGATGGCTCACGAGGGGCGCTCCGAAGCAATCCGACGCGCTCTGTAGAGACGCGACCGCAGTGGTCAGGGTTCGCAGCGCTGCTCGCGAGTGAAGTCGAGATAGATTTTGCATTCCTCCACTCGGTCGAGTGCTTCCCACACGTCGCCCTTGCCACCCGATTTGCCACCCGACCGGAAAGCATGGAGTGGTATGGAGTGGGCCGAGTGAAGCTGTGAGAGCGCGAAAGCGCTGATGTGGTGGGATGAAGTGAGACGCGTTTGCAGGGGAGGGGATGCCACGGGAAGGGTTTCAAGACCGGTGCCTTAAACCACTCGGCCACCCTTCCAAGCCTTGGGAGATCAGCAGCTTAAGTGATGCTCGCGGCAGAACATTCGGTGAATCTGCTGCCCTTTTTGCTAGCGCACCAGTGCCGAGTTCGCCAGTGCCAAGTTGATGGCCTTCGGCTTGCTTTGTCTCTCGCGGTCAAAACGAGCCGGCGCAAATCCTGAGCGTGATCTTCGGCGAGGCATGGCCCTGGCCCTAGGCACGGCCCTCGACCCCAAACGGCTGTTGTCGCTCAAATACGGAGCTCAGTCTGGCGCGGACGGGGGCGCGCCCGGCCTCGCAACGGCCAAGTGGATGTCTTGCCTCATCGCCTTGGTCTCGCCGCGATTCCGCAGTTAGTTAATTTTCTGTAATGGTGGGGATGCGGGTAGGAGAGAGCGGGACGCTGCGATCGTTCCGCCGGATCCAATTCGGGGTGGACTTCACAACCCTGTTTGGAGGAGCCCGCGATGTTTAGGCTGCCCGCTTACGATCCTGTAGGAATTGCGATGCTAGGATTTGGCATCTTGGCCGTCGCGGCCTTGGCAGCGTTTGCGTATTAGACGGCTCGCCGGCCACTCCAACGAAAACGAAAAGTACTAGGGAGAACGTCCATGCTCCTCGCAATGGATTTTCGGCGTCAAGCACGGGTATGCGCTCGTCTGGCAGAGGAGTGCGATGACCGGCGTTTGGCCGAGCGCTTGAGAAGGATGGCGTCCGACCTGCTGGCAAAGGCAGACGATTTCGAAGAATTTCCCGGCGATCGTGCCAGTCACGAAGATCGCAAAAGGCTCGTGTTGTCCTAGGTAAGGGGTCTTCGGCGGGGCCGACTAAGCGCGCGTTAAAGACCGACATAGTCGATCCGGGCGGAGGTCTGGGACGGCTGCTCAGACAGTTTTGCACCATAAACTGTCTTTTCATAGCGACCAGCAATAGGGCCAAAGTCCTCTCAACAACTCGGTGGACATTTTAGCCAATACGTGATTATTCGTACGTGGTCGGCCGTTAGTGCCGGTCAAATCCTCCAGAAAAACGAAAGAGTTAGGCAAGAAGAGGGGCTTCGCTGCCAATGACAGAACTTGCTATGAGCGTAGTCGGGTACTTCCAGGACAGACGTGAGGCGACCTGGGAGACACTGGTACGGATTGTCTTCGGTACTTTTATGGGCGGCCTCGTGCTGCTGCTCATTCTTCTCTATTCGGGCGTGCCGATCGTCTGATCGCGGCAAGGCCTGGTTCGAGCCTCTCCCGGATAGGCGGAGAGGCGGTCGTCTTTCCTTTCATTTTGCAAAATTCGATGCCGGTGGCCCCCAAGCGGGGCCACCGCAATTTTCCGTTCACTATCGAACACGCCATCCACCTTCGGACACCGCTTCGCCCCTATTCGCCACAATCTGACCATGCTCGGATTGAATATCTTGCTGGCGGGATCGGGGATGATGCGGGGTCAACTCAGCGCGACAGTGAGACGTATTGCGCCGATCAGCGCCTGTGCTGTGCTTTGTGCATTCCTTGCGAACTGCTCGAATGGCGCCGACTCCCGCTACGGCGTTTCGCCAAGTCCGCGTGTCGTGGCCGACGGCGATCCGGTGCCCAAAGGTGGCGGCGGCTACCATATCGGGGCACCTTACACGGTGGGCGGCCGGACCTATTATCCGCAGGACAACCCGAACTATCAGGCGACCGGCCTCGCCTCCTGGTATGGCGACGATTTCCACGGCCGTTTGACCGCTAACCGCGAAGTCTTCGACCATAACGGCATTTCCGCCGCTCACCCGACGATGCCGCTGCCGAGCTACGCGCGGGTGACCAATCTGTCAAATGGCCGCTCGCTGATCGTGCGGGTCAATGATCGCGGGCCCTATCACGGCAACCGCATCATCGACGTCTCAACCAGGGCCGCCGATTTGTTGGGCTTCCGAACAAGCGGGACCGCCTGGGTCAAAGTGGAATATGTCGGGCGGGCGCCGCTCGAGGGCTCCGACGATCGGCTCCTCGCCGCGACGTTTCGACAGGATGAGCCCGCGCCGGCGCCCGGCACGGTCAAGGTTGCCGCGACGCGGATCGCGCCCGTCGGGTCGACAGCTTCGATCCTGCGCAACACCCGCTATGCCAGCGTTTCGGCAAGCGATGCGGATACCGCCAGCACGCGGCCGATGTCTCACGCCGCAGGGCCGCGTGGACGCGACGGCACCGATCAATTCCTCAACGGCCGCGGGCTTTACTAGAGCGCAATCGCTCCTGATTCAGTTGATTGGCGCTCTAACTTTTGGTGGAGCATGATCTTTCCGGAAAACCGGATTCCACTCTTCCAGATCATGCTCTAAGCAAATCCCACCTGCGTCATTTGGTACCGCGGCCGGCGCGCCCTTGCGTGCGGCGGCGGTTGGGTGAGAATTGGCGCGTTGCACCTGATCTTGTGTTGGAGGCTAGCTTTGAGGATTGCGCCTCGGCTGAGCATTCGTGCCGGATGGCCGATTTATGCTCTGACGGCCGGATTTTGCGTGGCCACAGCCCTGTGCGTTGCCATGGTCGCCGGCGGTCATGCCGCCACGAACATGACCGTCGAGAAGAAGGAGGGCTTCCAGACCAGCGTCCCCGCAGCGCTGCTGCTCGATGTCGAAAGCGACAGTGTGCTGTGGGACAAGAATGGCGATCAGCTCGTTGCGCCCGCAAGCACCGCCAAGCTGATGACGCTCGAATATGTGTTCAACGAAATCAAGCAGGGCCGGGCCAAGCTGACAGACGAGTTTGTCATCAGCGAGAATGCCTGGCGCAAGGGTGGGGCACCTTCGCACGGCTCGACCATGTTCGCCGCGATCCACAGCCGCATCTCGCTCGACGATCTGATCCACGGCATCATTATCGATTCCGCCAACGACGCCTGCATTGCGATTGCCGAAGCGATGGCCGGCAACGAGGCAGAGTTCGGCGCCAAGCTGACGCAACGCGCGCGCGAGATCGGCCTGGAAAAATCGACCTTCACCAACGCCACCGGCTACTCGGATCCCAACCTCCGAGTGACGGCGCGCGAATTGGCGAAGCTCGCGCGCCACATCATGCAGACCTATCCGGAATTCTATGCGCTGTTCTCCGAGCGCGAATTCACCTGGAACAAAATCCGCCAGCAGAACCGCAATCCTCTGCTGGCGATGGGCATCGGCGCCGATGGGCTCAAGACCGGAGAAACGGCTGAAGCCGGCCTCAACCTAGTCGGCTCGGCCGTGCAGAACGATCTCCGCCTGATCGTCGTCGTTACCGGCGCGAGGTCGGAAAAAGAGCGCGCCGATGAAGCGCGCAGAATGCTGGAATGGGGCTTCCATGGCTTCGAGGCGCGCGTTCTGTTCGCCGAGGGCCAAACGGTCGCCGAGGCAAAGGTGTTCGGCGGCGACAGAAGCTACGTTCCGCTGGTCGGCCCTGGCACGATCCGCCTGATGATGCCGCGCGGCGGTGGCGAGCGCTTGGTCGCGCGGCTGGTCTATACCGGGCCCGTGCCGGCTCCGATCAACAGGGGTCAGAGCATCGGCAAGCTCAAGGTCTGGCGGGGCGAAAACCTTGCCCTCGAAGTCCCGCTGAAGGCGGCCGACGACATTGGCAAAGGCAGCATGTCGCACCGCGCGATGGATGCCGCCACCGAGCTCATGATCGGCCTGTTCCGGGCCGGCGTGAACAGGCTATGATGCGATTGATGCCGTGGCTGCGCCGTAATTCGAAGCCTAAATGACAGTGCGGTGTGCGTTGGTTGGCCGGCTCGTGCTCCTTCGCAGTAAAGAGCCGCAACCATTTGGCACGAAGGCGATTTTCCTCCTTTGGCTATAATGGACGTTCTCGCTGCAACAATTCGCGCCGCCCTAATCGGATTAACTTGATGAAGGGAAAGTTCATTACGCTCGAAGGCGGGGAGGGGACCGGCAAATCGACCCAAGCCGCCATGCTGGCGCTCAAGCTGGAATCGCTCGGCATTGGCGTGAAGCTCACGCGTGAGCCCGGCGGCTCCCCCGGCGCCGAAATCATGCGCCACGTTCTGCTCTCGGGCGCGGCCAAGCCGCTCGGGCCCGAGGCGGAAGCGATGCTGTTCGCCGCCGCTCGTGACGACCACATTCGCTGCACGATCCTGCCGGCGCTAGAGGCGGGGCAATGGGTCATCAGCGACCGGTTCGCCAATTCCACGCGCGTCTATCAGGGTGTGCTCGGCGAGGTGGATCCGCGCCTGATCAAGGCGCTGGAGAGGGTGTCGGTCGGCGACGTGCGTCCAGACCTGACGTTGGTACTCGATGTTCCGGCTCACGCCGGGCTTCAACGTGCGGCCGGCCGACGTGGCGGCGCGAGTCCGGATCGCTTCGAGTCAGAGACAATCGAATTTCATGAGCGGTTGCGCCAAGCCTACCTGATGCTCGCCGCCGGCGAGCCACAGCGCTGCGTCATCGTCGACGCGAGCGCGCCGAAGATGACGGTAGCAAAGCACATTTGGCAGGCGGTGAATGCACGTCTGCGCCCCGCGACGGCGCCGGTTCGTTTTGCGGACGCCACTTCGTGAGTGCGGACGAAGCCGACATCGACGAAGCCGCGCCACCGCGGGTAACCGACAAGCTCTTCGGTCACGGCGGTGCTGAAGGTGCACTCCTTGCCGCCTACCGCGGCGGCCGCGTGCCGCACGCTTTTATGCTGATCGGCCAGAAGGGCATCGGCAAGGCCACGCTCGCTTATCGGTTGGCGCGCTTTGTGCTCGCGCATCCGGATCCGACCGCGGCGTCGGTTCACGCAGCGACGTCGCTCGCCGTCGACCGGGAGCATCCGGTGGCACGCCGCGTGGCGGCGCAGGCGCACGGCGATCTTCTCGTTCTGGAGCGCACGCCGAACGAGAAAGGCGTGCTGCGGCAGCAAATCGCGGTTGACGACGTGCGCCGGACGATTTCTTTCTTCGGCGCGACCGCAGGCGAGGGCGGCTGGCGGATCGCGATCGTCGATGCGGTCGACGAACTCAATCGCGCTGGTGCGAACGCGCTGCTCAAGGTTCTTGAGGAGCCACCCGAGCGGGCACTGTTGCTGCTGGTATGCCATTCGGCGTCGCGGGTGCTGCCGACGCTGCGCTCGCGCTGCAGCGTGTTGGCGATGCGGCCTTTGGCGCAATCCGATGTTGCCCGCGCCTTGGCGGCCTCGGTCGGATCGGCCGAGAACGATCCGCAGATCGAAGCGGCCGCCGCGGCGGCCGACGGCAGCGTGGCGCGCGCTTTGGCGTTTTTGGACGAGGACGCCTTGGCGCTGCGCCAGCGCGCCCTCGAAGAGCTCGAGCGATTGCCGTCCGTCAATGCCAACGCTCTGCATGCGCTCGGCGATGCGCTTGTGGGCACCGACCCACGGCCGCTTGGCGCGTTTGTCGATACCGTCAACGCTTGGCTGTCGCGAAGCCTGGACGATCATGGCGCCGTGAACGGCGGCCTCGCGCAACTCGAGCGCCTGGCCGAGGCGTGGGAGCGAATCAATGCCGCCGCGCGCGACGCCGAAGTCTACAATTTGGACCGAAAACCGCTTGTCTTCGGTGTGTTCGGATTGCTTGCCGAGGCCACCCGCGGTTGATACCTATGCGCCGTCGTCGGCCGGGCAAAAGGCGCGAAGCGCCGTCTTCGCGCGTTCAGTCCCGGCCTTCAGTGTCTTTAGATCGCCGATGACTGAGTAACCGTTCTCATGGCCACCAAACGCAAGCAAACCGCGAAACGCAAGAAGCCGACGAAAGCGTCCAAGCAGGGCGCCGGCAAAAAAAAGCTCGTACGCGCGGCCAGCAAAAAGCGGTCGAGCGCCGCAGGCGCGAAAGCACGTGGCCGTAAGGCGAGCGCGCGCAAAAAATCTGCACCGAAAGCCGCCGCGACAGCCGCACCGAAAAAGTCGGCGACAGCAAAGAAAGCCGCAAAGGCGGTTGCTCCGAGAAAGGCGAAAGCAATCGCCCCGAAGAAGATCGCTGTTAGCGAAAAGAGGCCCGCAGCGCCTCCGCCTGCCGCGCCATCTGTTGCGGTAGCGCCGCCGCCAAAGCGCAAAGCCCCCGTACGGAAACAGTCCGGCACTGCAGCTTCACGACCTGAGCAGCCGGCGCGCACGCCTTATTACATCACGACCGCGATCTCTTATCCGAATGGCCCACCGCATATCGGCCATGCTTACGAAGTGATCGCGACCGACGCGATCGCCCGCTTCATGCGGCTTGACGGCTATGACGTCTTCTTCCTCACCGGAACCGACGAACACGGCCAGAAGATTCAGCAGACTGCGGCGCGCGAGGGCCTCACGCCGCGGCAATTGCTCGACCGCAACGTGCCGCTATTCGAGGCGATGGTGAAGCGGCTGGAATGCTCCAACACGGACTTCATCCACACCACCGAGCGGCGCCATCACATCTCCTCGGAAGCAATCTGGCAGCGGATGCACGAGGCCGGCGACATCTATCTCGACAAATATTCCGGCTGGTACTCGGTGCGCGACGAAGCTTATTACGCCGAGGATGAAACGGAGCTCAGCGAACAGAACGGGCGGGTCGCGATCAAGACCGGCACGCCGGTCGAATGGGTGGCGGAGGAGAGCTATTTCTTTCGCCTCTCCGCCTACCAAGACAAGCTTCTGAAACTCTACCAGCGGCCGAACTATGTGTTGCCGAAGGAGCGGCTGAACGAAGTCGCAAGCTTCGTGCGCGGCGGCCTGCAGGATCTGTCCATCTCGCGCACGACATTCGACTGGGGCGTTCGCGTCCCCGGAAGCAACGGCCACATCATGTATGTGTGGGTCGACGCGCTCACGAATTACATCACCGCCGTCGGCTATCCGGACACCGAGAGTGAGACATTCCGCCGCTATTGGCCGGCGGATCTGCACGTGATCGGCAAGGACATCGTGCGTTTCCACGCGGTTTATTGGCCGGCCTTTCTGATGTCGGCGGGGATCGAAGTGCCGCGCCGTATTTTCTCCCATGGCTTCCTGTTCAACCGCGGTGAGAAAATGTCGAAGTCGGTCGGCAATGTGATCGATCCGTTCGCGCTCGCGGACGCTTATGGCGTCGATCAACTCCGCTATTTCTTCCTGCGCGAAGTGCCGTTCGGCCAGGACGGCAATTACAGCCACGAAGCGATCGTCAACCGCACCAATGCCGATCTCGCCAACGATCTCGGCAACTTGGCGCAACGCTCGCTGTCGATGATCGCGAAGCAATTCGGCGGGGAGTTGCCGAAGCCGGGAACACTGAGCACGGCCGATCAAGGTATTCTCGCCGCGGCCGACGGCATGATCGCAAAGGCGCGGGACGCCATGGCGACGCAGCAACTGCACCAGGTGCTCAATGCCGTCTGGGCTGTCGTCGCGGAAGCCAACCGGTATTTCGCGGGCGAGGCGCCCTGGGCGCTCGCCAAGACCGATCCGGCCAAGCAGGCCACAGTGCTCTATGTGACGGCGGAGGTTCTGCGCCAGGTTGCCATCCTCGCTCAGCCTTTCGTGCCGACCTCGGCCGGGAAACTCCTCGACCTGTTGGCTGTGCCTGCGGATGAGCGAAGCTTCGCATTCCTCGACGGCAAGCATCGCATTGCCGCCGGATCAAAGCTTCCCGCACCCGCCCCGGTATTCCCGCGTTATATCGAGGCGGAAGCGCGCGCCGCGCAATAACGATGCGACAGAGCGATGTTGGTCGACAGTCATTGCCATCTCGATTTTCCGGATTTTGCCAGCGAGGTTGACGCGATCGTCATGCGCGCCCGCGGGGCGGGCTTGTCGCGGTTGGTTACGATCTCGACGCGCGTGCGGCGCTTTGCTGGCGTGTTGGCGATCGCCGAACGTTTTCCCGGAGGTCTATTGCTCGGTCGGCACGCATCCGCACTATGCGCACGAAGAGCTGGACGTAACAGTGGACGATCTCGTCGCCCACACGCGGCATCCCAAAGTCGTGGCGATCGGCGAAGCGGGCCTCGACTATCATTACGACAACAGCCCGCGCGATGCGCAGGAGCGTGGGTTTCGCACCCATATCGCGGCGGCGCGCGCGACCGGACTACCGCTGGTCATTCACTCGCGCGAAGCCGACGCCGATACCGCGCGCATTCTTGAGGAAGAAACCGGGCAGGGCGCCTTCCCGGCTGTGCTCCATTGCTTTACCGGCGGCCCCGACCTCGCCCGCCGCGCCGTCGCGCTCGGCGGCTATGTCTCCTTCAGCGGCATCCTGACCTTCAAAAACTCGACCGCGCTACGCGCGATTGCAGCCGAGTTGCCGGCGGATCGGATTCTGGTCGAAACCGACGCGCCCTATCTCGCGCCGAATCCGTTCCGCGGCAAGCGCAACGAACCGGCTTATGTGGTCGAGACCGCGAAGGTCTTGGCCGAGACGCGCGGTGTTTCTTTCGACGAGATCGCCCGGCAGACGTCCGAAAATTTCTTCCGGCTGTTCAGCAAAGTGCCGCCATCCGTCAGCGCCGAGGGGGCCGCGCGAATTCCGAGACCAAGCACGTCCGCGGCATGACCCTGAAATTCACCATTCTCGGCTGCGGCTCGTCCGCCGGCGTGCCGCGGCCTGCGCTGGGCTGGGGCGCCTGCGATCCGAACAATCCGAAGAACCGCCGCCGGCGAACCTCGCTTCTGGTCGAGCGGTCCGGCAGCGCCGGCGTCACGCGCATCTTGATCGACACTTCGCCGGACCTGCGCGAGCAGCTTATCGATGCCGACGTCGATTGGCTCGACGGTGTGTTCTACAGCCATGAGCATGCCGACCACACCCACGGCATCGACGACCTCCGATCGCTGTTCATCAAGCAGCGCCGGCAGCTCGACATCTACATGGACGTGCACACCGCCAAGGTCATGCGCGAACGCTTCGCCTATTGCTTCCAGTCGCCGCCCGGGAGCGAGTATCCACCGATCGCGACCGAGCATCGCATGAAGGCCGGCAACGCCATCACCGTCACAGGGCAGGGTGGAACGATTACCGCGCTCCCTCTCCTGCAGGAGCACGGCGACATTCCCTCGCACGCCTTCCGCTTCGGCAAGTTTGCCTATTCGTGCGACCTCAGCGGCATGCCGGAGGAAACGGCCGAAGCCTTGACCGACCTCGACGTCTGGGTGGTGGACGCGCTTCGGTATCGGCCGCACCCAAGCCATTTCTCGGTTGCCGACGCCTTGAGCTGGATCGAGCGCCTCAAGCCGAGGCGCGCGATCCTGACCAACCTGCATGCCGACCTCGACTACGAGATCCTGCGCAAGGAATTGCCGCCGCATATCGAGCCCGGCTTCGACGGCATGACGCTGTCTCTCGACGATTAGCGAGCCCCACCGGCAGGCACGTGCCAACGACCGATCAGAACATCATGTCCGCAACAAGCCGCGTTTTAGCCTCATATTATGGAGCATCCACGAGGATGTTCCATAATATGTCTTATGCGAATCGCTGAAGCTGTGCGGCCGCCGCAGGAAGACTCGATCCGGCGCAATCCGCAGACTTGATGCCTTCCGCTCGCGGCCTCGGCGACCTACATGGAACGATAAGTTCCCGGCGACGTTTCTCCGGGAACTGGCGGCGCCGGGAGCCGCCGGTGACGCGCCATTTCCCCAACCCCCATCCTCCAAGGTGACAGCCGTGAGCAAAGTCCGAGCCCTCGACACACGCGGCAAGGCCGCCGCGCCACTCGATACGCCGACCGATCTGTCTGCGGACGCCGTCAGCGAGATTTCCGAACAGCTCAACGCCATCCTGGCGACGACGTTTGCGCTTTATCTCAAGACCAAGAATTTCCACTGGCATGTCAGCGGGCCGCACTTCCGCGACTACCATCTGTTGCTCGATGAGCAAGGCGAGCAAATCTTCGCCTCGACCGATGACATCGCCGAGCGCGTGCGCAAGATCGGCGGTACGACGCTGCGGTCGATCGGCCAGATTTCAAAGCTGCAAGGCATCGAGGATAACGACGAAAGCTACGTAGCCCCGGGCGACATGCTGCGGGAGTTGGTGGCCGACAACAAGAAAGTCGTTGAGGCCATGCGCGAATGCCACGAAGTCTGCGACAAGCATGGCGACGTGGCCACCGCCAGCATTCTGGAAAACTTTATCGATCAGGCCGAGCGGCGGGTTTGGTTCATGTTCGAGGCGAGCCGCAAGGCCGACAATTCCGGCCACTGAGCGTCTGACGGCAAGACTCTTTCAAGCGACTTGGCAAGCCGGGGCTGTGTATCCCCGGCTTGCTTCGCTTTCGCAGGCAGAGGCGTCGCGCTAGGGTCGGCGCGACCAAGCTTGGAACTGCGCATGACCCCTTCCCGCGACATCAGCCGGCTGATCGAGATCATGGCCGCGCTGCGTACTCCCAAAACCGGCTGCCCCTGGGATCTGGAGCAAAATTTCGCGACCATCGCGCCTTACACGATCGAGGAAGCGTATGAGGTTGCCGATGCGATTGCGCGCAACGATCTCGGCGACCTGGAAGAAGAACTCGGCGATCTGCTGCTGCAGGTCGTGTTCCATGCCCGCATGGCGCAAGAGCAAGACGCGTTCGATTTCGGCGATGTGGTCGAGGCGATTACGACCAAGCTGATCCGTCGGCATCCGCACGTCTTTGGCGATCAGCACGCCCGCGATCCGGAATCGGTCAAGGGATTGTGGGACGCGATCAAGGCGCAGGAGAAGAAGGACAAGGCGGCGCCCGGCAAGCCGGTTCACGAAGGCGCGCTTGCCGGCGTCCCGGTCGCCCTCCCCGCGCTCACCCGCGCGCTGAAGCTGCAATCCAAGGCGAGCAAGGTCGGCTTCGACTGGAACGATCCGCGCGCGGTGCTGCGGAAAATCCGCGAGGAGGCCGACGAGATCGAGGCGGCGCTTGATCGCGACGATCCGAGCGCAGCGCGCCGAAGTCGGCGATCTCTTGTTCGCCGCCGTCAATCTCGCGCGCCACCTTGACGCCGATCCCGAGGCGTTGCTGCGTCAAACAAACCGGAAATTCGAGCGCCGGTTTTCGTCGATCGAGCAAGCGCTGGCGACGCGCGGGAAAGCGCCGCAAGACGCAACGCTCGCGGAAATGGACGCGCTCTGGGACGAGGCCAAGGCGCAGGAAGTAGCGTCCAAACAAACTTAGAGTCGGTTACGCGACACGTCGCGTCGAGCGATGCGCGCTTTTGAGCATCGATAAGCGTCGGTGTTTTTCCGCCTTTTCGGCCGTCAGCTGCCGTGCTGCAGATCGAGATTCTCGACAGCTGGAAGAACACAAGCCCGAAATCGCGCGCGCACCGCTTCGGCCTTGGCCGGGTCGACGCGCACCGTCATCCCGACATGGCCGGTTTTCTCGTCGGCCGCTTTGTGAAGCACTTCCGTGTGACGGTGAAGCCAGCTCACGCCCGCGCCATCGGCGGGATCGAGCACAAGCTCGATCAGGACGCGGCCGGCCGCGAGGTGAGACTCGATCGCGGTGTCAAGCGCATCGATCCCCTCCCCGGTTATCGCCGACACCAGCACCGGCCGGCGCTCCGCGGGGCGACGCTCGGCAAGATTTCGCAACCGATCCTTGGCGTCGGCGTCGAGCCGGTCGATCTTGTTCCAGACTTCGATCAAAGCCGGCTTGCCGGACTGGCTGTCAGGATCGATGCCGAGCTGGCGCAGAATGTTTTCGACATCTTGTAGCTGCGCCTCGGCATCCTCATGCGAGACATCGCGCACATGCAGGATGACGTCAGCCTCGATCACCTCCTCGAGCGTCGCACGGAAGGCTGCGATCAGCATGGTCGGCAGATCGGAAATGAAGCCGACCGTATCGGAAAGGATAATGCGCGCGCCGTGCGGCAGATCGACGGCCCGCAGCGTCGGGTCGAGCGTCGCAAACAGCATGTCGGCCGACAACACGCTCGCTTGCGTCATGCGATTGAACAGCGTCGACTTGCCGGCGTTGGTATAGCCGACCAGCGCGACGATCGGATACGGCACGCGGCGCCGGCTTTCACGGTGGAGTTCGCGGGTGCGCTTGACCTTGACGAGCTCGCCTTCGATCTTGGCGAGGCGCTCCTCGATCATGCGGCGGTCGGCTTCCAATTGCGTTTCGCCCGGGCCGCCAAGAAAGCCGAAGCCGCCGCGCTGGCGCTCGAGATGGGTCCATGTGCGGACGAGGCGCCCCCTCTGATAGGTCAGATGAGCGTGCTCGACCTGCAAAGCGCCTTCGCGCGTCCGGGCGCGGCGACCGAAAATTTCGAGAATGAGGCTGGTGCGGTCGAGCACCTTGGCACCCCAGGCATTTTCGAGATTGCGCTGCTGAACGGGCGAGAGCGCGCAATCCATGACGACAATCCCGGCGTCGTTGGTTTTGACGAGCCCGGCGATCTCTTCCACTTTGCCGGTGCCGAGATAGGTCGCCGGCCGCACGGCGGCGAGCATCACGATGCCGCTCTCGGCGACATCAAGGTCGATTGCGCGAGCAAGCCCGACAGCTTCGTCGAGGCGCGCGGCCGCGTGCCGTTCGAAGGGGGCGGCGCGCGCCGCTGCCTTTCGCACGACGGGCTCGATGACGAGCGCGCGTCCGGTCGCCAAGCCTTCAGGGCTTAGCCGGTCAGTCCGCGTGTCGCGGCGGCGCGGCTCCAATTAGACCTTTTCCCCAGCCGGGGCCTCCTCGGCGCCCTCGAACAGCTGGACTGGATGACCAGGCATAATGGTCGAGATGGCGTGCTTATAGACCAATTGCGAGTGGCCATCACGACGCAAAAGCACGCAAAAGTTATCGAACCAGGTCACTACGCCTTGCAGCTTCACCCCGTTCACCAGGAAAATGGTGAGTGGGATCTTGGCCTTGCGGACGTGATTAAGGAAGGTGTCTTGTAAGTTTTGTGCGCGGTCGGCCATGGCCGTTGTTTCCGTTCTTGTACCGCGGGCCCCTTCCCCGCGGGGTCTTTTCTCGCCGAGCTAGTTATTAGATGCCACGAAGGGAAGGCTTGCAAGCCCACCGGGCATACCAAGGGGCAAGAAATACGCCCAAAGGCCGCCCGGCCTGGAGACATTTGCCATACTGGAGTGCCTAGCTCCACTCCGCATATTCATGAAATGCGCGCCGCAGGGCGGTCGCCACAGGGCCGGGCTTGCCCTCGCCGATGGCACGCCCGTCAATGCGCACTACCGGCAAGACAATCTGGCTCGCCGCCGTCACAAAAGCTTCGCGGGCGGCATAGGCCTCCGATAGCGCAAAGGCCCGCTCCTCGACCGAAAGCCCTTGGGCCTTGATGACATCGAAGAGCACCGTGCGGGTAATCCCTTTCAGAATGCCATGATCGGCCGGGCGGGTGACCACCCTGCCCGCTTGCGTCACGATCCAGGCATTGGCCGAAGCGGCTTCCGTGACCATGCCGTCCTTATCGACGAACCAGGCATCGCGGGCGCCCTGCGCGACGGCGGCCTGACGCGCCAGCACATTGGGCAGAAGGCCTGTGGTTTTGATGTCGACACGGCCCCAGCGATTGTCCGGCACACTGACAACGGCGATGCCGGCGGCGGCGAGCGCCTCGTTCCGCCGGGCGTTGAGCGGACGCGCCGTTACGACCACGCTCGGCGGCACTTCCGGCGCGGGAAAAGCATGGTCGCGCCGCGCCACGCCGCGGCTGACCTGCAGATAAACAATGCCATAGCCGATGCGATTGCGGGCAATCACCTCGCGCAGCACGATGCCGAGCGCAACCGGCGACATCGGCAGCTTGATCTGCAGCTCGTCCAGGGAGCGTTTGAGGCGCCCAAGATGCCGGCGCTCGTCAATCAGCCGCCCTTGCCGCACTTCGCAAACTTCATAGACGGCGTCGCCGAACTGATAGCCGCGATCCTCGACATGCACCATGGCCTGGCGCAGCGGCAGATAGCGACCGTTGACGTAAGCTATTCTGGGCATTGTTCATTGTTCCTGCCCCGGCGCGCTTGCGGGGAGGATCGGACCTCAATCTATTCCCAGCGCCTTGAGCTTGCGATGCAGCGCGGAACGCTCCATGCCGACAAACTCGGCGGTGCGCGAAATATTGCCGCCGAAGCGGTTGATTTGCGCCAGCAGATATTCCCGCTCGAAGACTTCACGCGCCTCGCGCAGCGCAAGGCTCATCAAATGCTCGCCGCCATTGCCGTTCGGCATCGAGGGGATCATGGAGCCGACATCGGGCGGCAGCATCGAGGCAGTGATGACCGCCTCAGGATCGCCGCCGGCTAGGATCATCAGACGTTCGACATTGTTGCGGAGCTGCCGCACGTTGCCCGGCCAATCGTGCGATTGCAGCACCGCCAGCGCATCCCCACCGATCGTGCGTTTCGGCAGACCGGTGATCTGCGAAATCTGGGTCATGAAATATTCGACCAGCTCGGACACGTCCTCGCGCCGCTCGGCGAGCGGCGGCACGCGAATCGGGACTACCGAGAGGCGGTGATAGAGATCCTCGCGGAATTTTCCGGCGGCGATGTCGGCTTCGATGTTGCGGCTCGTGGACGACACGATGCGCACGTCGACCGTGACTTTCGTGCTGCCGCCGACACGCTGGAAGGTCTGATCGACCAGCACGCGCAGAATCTTGTTCTGTGTCTCGCGCGGCATGTCGGCGATCTCGTCGATGAAGAGCGTGCCGCCATGCGCTTCTTCCAGAGCCCCGACCTTGCGGCTTTGGGTGCCGTTGCCGACCTCGACGCCGAAAAGCTCGACCTCCATGTTTTCCGGCATGATGGCGGCGGCGTTGATGACGACGAACGGTCCGTCGGCGCGCGCCGAGAGCGAGTGAATGGTGCGGGCGGCGAGCTCCTTGCCGCTGCCGGAGGGGCCGACGATCAACACCCGGCTATTGGTCGGCCCGACTTTCTCCACGACCTGCCGGAGGTGATTCATCGCCGGCGATCGTCCGACGAGCGTCGAGGCCAGGGGACCTAGCTGCTTGAGCTCACGCACCTCGCGTTTGAGCCGCGAATTCTCCAGGGTGCGTTCGGCAACGAGCAGCAGCCGGTCGGCCTTGAATGGCTTTTCGATGAAATCGTAGGCGCCACGCTTGATCGCCGACACTGCGGTCTCGATATTGCCGTGGCCCGAGATCATTACCACCGGCAGTTCGGGATGGTCCTGCTTGAGCGTGTCGAGCAACTGCAGGCCATCCAGGCGGCTGCCTTGCAGCCAAATGTCGAGGAAAACGAGATTGGGCCGGCGCGCAACCACCGCGCCGAGCGCCTCGTCGGCATCGGCGGCTGTGCGCGTACCGTAGCCTTCGTCCTGCAAAATGCCGGCGACCAGCTCGCGGATATCCGCTTCATCGTCCACAATGAGGATATCGGTTGGCATTGTTAGCCTGTCGCTTGCTGCGATTGCGCTGGTGCTGCGGACGCCTCGATCGTCTCGGCCGCAAAGCGCAGTTGCATCCACGCGCCGCGTGCGCCGGGAATCTTTTCCGAGGCGTCGCGCAGCTCGATATGGCCGCCATGCTCTTCGAGGATGCGGCCGACGATCGCCAGCCCGAGCCCGGTGCCCTTTTCACGCGTGGTCACGTACGGCTCGAGCAGGCGGGAGCGGTTCTCCTTGGGCAGTCCTATGCCGTTGTCGATGACATCGACGACGACGTCCTTGCCGTCGCGCTGAGTGCTGACGACGATGCGGCCGCGGCCGAGCTCGGCCGGCGGCACCGCCCCGATCGCTTCGGTCGCGTTCTTGACGATGTTGGTCAGCGCTTGCGAGATCAGCCGGCGATCAAACCGCGCCGGCATGGTCTCCTCCGGCAATTCGACCTCGATGTCGATATCCGGGTGAGCGACCCGCATCATGAATACGACCTGACGCACCGTTTCGGCCACGTCCTCGCCGGCAATAACCGCCTTCGGCATGCGTGCGAAGCGTGAAAACTCGTCGACCATGCGTTTGATGTCGTCGACCTGACGCACGATCGTGGAGGTGCACTGCTCGAAGACGGCGGCATCCTCGACGATCACTTTGCCGTATTTGCGGCGCAGCCGCTCGGCGGACAATTGAATCGGTGTCAGCGGGTTCTTGATCTCGTGGGCGATGCGGCGCGCAATATCGGCCCATGCCGAGGTGCGCTGCGCCACCACAAGCTCGGTCACGTCGTCGATGGTGATGACATAGCCGTGCTCCGATTGGGCGGCCTGCTCGCTGGTCACGCGTATCGAGAAATTCCGCTCCTGACCGCTGCGGCTCACGGTCACTTGGCGCTGAATGAGCCGCTGATTGCCGCCGCGGGCCGATTCAAAAATCTCGGCAAGCTCGGGCGCGACCTCGGTGAGCGGATGTCCGAGCGCTTCGCGCTCCGAACGCGCCAGCAGCCGTTCGGCCGAGCGGTTGAGGATCGTAATGCGGCCGTCGGCATTGACGCCGATGACGCCGGCGCTGGCGCCGGCGAGCACCGCTTCGGTGAAGCGCCGGCGGCTGTCGATCAGATCGCGCGCACGCACGATGTCTTCGTGTTGGGTCCGCAGCTCCTGCGTCATGTTGTTGAAAGTCTCGCCGAGCTGAGCGAGGTCGCCTTCGGAGCGGCGGATCGGCACTCGCACGTTGAGATTGCCGGTCGAAACCACGTTGGCGGCGCCGATCAAGCGGCGGATGGGGGCCACCAGGCGGTTGGCGAAATCGAGCCCGATCCATGCCGACGACAAAAGGACGATCAGCGCGATGACGGCGAACATCAAGGCGAAGGCGATCTGGATGCCGAGCCGGCGCGCTTCGAGATTGGCGTATTCGCCGGCGCTCTCCTGGGTGGCGCGCAACTGCGCGACCACGCGCGGGTCGAGCACGCGCGCGGCATAGAGATACATGTCGTCATAGCCGTGCAGCTTGACGGCTGCCGCCACATGATCGCCTTCCGGAATAAGCGCGATCTGCGGCTCCGTCTCCGTGATCTGACTGAGCAGCTTGGCCGACGGTAGCACGATGGTCTTGTCCATCTTGACGTCGGCGCGCTCCACAGTCGAGCCGTCGGCATGGATGATCATCGCCGCGGAAAGGCCGCGCGCAGCCGCCTGTGCTGTAAAGAATTTCTGGAAACGCTCGCGATCGGAATCGAACATCGGCTTGGCGCGGCCGAGGTCGAAGGCCATGGCCATGATCTCGCCGCGGATCGCCTGCGCGTGCTCGCTGACATAAGCATCGGCGACGATGAGCGATTGCTCGATCATGGCGCGCGTGCGGGTCGAGAAGAACCGGTCGAGGCCGCGATCGAGCGTCGTGCTGGCGACCACCGCTACCAGCACGGTCGGAACGGCGGCGATGACGGCAAAAAGCCCGACGATCTGCACATGCAAGCGCGAGGCGGCATAGCCGCGCCGGCGCGCCCGCACGACCATCCAGACTTCCCGGCCGATGATCGCGAGCAGGAACAGCCCCGCCGCCAAATCGGCCAGCAAGAGTTTGACGACAACTTCATGAACCGGCGCAATCGGCGTCAGGCCGGCCATCACGACGAAGGTCGCCGCCGCCGACAGTAGCGCGACACCGATGGCGATGGCCCCAATCAGGCGTGAGGCGACCGGCATGGCCCCCGCCGCCGTCGGGTCGAGCGGTGCACCCGCTGGCTGTGCGGCCACAGCCGGCTCCAGTGGGGCGACCTGATCGACAGTCGTCATCGATGCCTATGACGGGGACATATGCGGCAAGACGGAAGGAGCCCCAGCCATCCGCGCCGGTGATGCAATTCTACAACAATGTTGCCCGATTGCGACAATTCGTGGGCGCAAAAGGCCGTGAACGGGAATGCCGCCGGCGCCGAAACCGGCGCTTTAGCCGCCGCTGCTGCGATAGACCTGGATTTCCAGATCGCGGATTTTCTTTCGCAAGGTGTTGCGGTTAACCCCTAATAGGTCGGCTGCGCGGATCTGGTTGCCGCGCGTTGCGGCCAGTGCCGCGGACAGCAGTGGCGCCTCCACCTCCCGCAAAATCCGGTGATAAAGGCCGGGCGGCGGCAGCCCCTCATCGAAGCCGGAAAAATAATGGGCGAGATAGCGCTCGACCGCGTTAGAGAGGTTCTCGTCACCGCGCTGGGCCTCTCCGTGTGCAACCAGTGCGGGTTGCGACAGTTCGCTGTCCATGACGGCGGCGGTGATCGTTTCCTGCGGATAGAGCGCTGCCAGCCGGCGCGCGAGATTCTCAAGCTCGCGCACATTGCCCGGCCAGCGATGGCGGCGCAGCCGGTCTAGCGCAGCCTGATCGATCTGCTTTGCCGGTAAACCCTCACGCTCGACCTGCGCGAAGAAGTGGCGGATCAGATCGGGAATATCCTCGGTCCGCTCGCGCAGCGGCGGCAGCCGCAGCGGCACGACGTTGAGCCGGAAGAACAAATCCTCGCGGAACAGCCCCTGCTGGATGAGCTGCCGCAGATCCTTGTTAGTCGCGGCGATGATGCGGACATCCGTCTTGATCGGCGTGCGGCCGCCGACGGTCGTGTATTCGCCTTGCTGGAGCACGCGCAGAAGCCTGGTCTGCGCTTCCATCGGCATGTCGCCGATCTCGTCGAGAAAAAGCGTGCCGCCTTCGGCCTGCTCGAAGCGGCCGGCGCTGCGCGAATTGGCGCCGGTGAAGGCCCCCTTCTCGTGCCCGAACAATTCCAACTCGATCAGATCGCGCGGAATCGCCGCCATGTTGATGGCGACGAACGGCCCGGTGCGCCGCTTACCGTAATCGTGCAGCGCGCGCGCCACAAGTTCCTTGCCGGTGCCGGACTCGCCCGAGATCATCACCGTCAGATCGGTCTGCATCAGCCGCGCCAGGACGCGATAGATTTCCTGCATCGCCGGCGAGCGGCCCACCAGCGGAATGGATTCGAAATCGTCGGCTTTGACCGGCTGACGCGTGCGCTCTTTCGGCTCCGAGAGGGCACGGCCGACGATGGCGATCAGCTCTTTCAGATCGAACGGCTTCGGCAGATATTCGTAGGCGCCGCGCTCCGAGGCGCGAATGGCCGTCATGAACGTGTTTTGCGCGCTCATGATGACCACCGGCAGATCCGGTCGCGCCTTCTTGATCCGCAACAACAGATCGAAGGCGTTTTCGTCCGGCAGCACGACGTCCGAAATGATCAGATCGCCGTCACCCTGGCTGACCCAGCGCCAAAGCGTCGCCGCGTTGCCGGTGGAACGAACCTCATAGCCGGCGCGCGACAGCGCCTGATTGAGCACCGTCCGGATCGCCGCGTCGTCGTCGGCAACCAGAATATTTCCCGCCGGCATCAAATTTCCCCTTGTGGCTGCAAAGCGCTCTCCGGCGCGGCGCCTTCGCCGGCATAAACCGGCATCAGAACGCGAAAGACGGTCCGTCGCGGCTGCAACTCGCATTCGATGATCCCGCCGTGATCGCCGACGATCTTGGCGACGAGCGCAAGACCCAGCCCCGAGCCGGTGGGCTTGGTGGTCACGAACGGATCAAACAAATGCGGCATCAGCTCTTCGGGCACTCCCGGTCCGTTGTCTCTGACGCAGAATTCGAGTGGCAGCGAAATGCGGGTCTTGGAGCCCGGAACGGAGAGCCGCACCCCGGGACGAAAAGCCGTCGATAGCGCGATTTCGCCGCCGGGACTGTCGCTGACCGACTCGGCGGCGTTTTTCACCAGATTGAGAAAGACCTGTACGAGCTGATCGCGGTTCGCCAGCACCGGCGGCAGCGAGGGATCGTAGTCCTCGATGAACTTGATGTGACGAGCGACGCCCGATTGGGCGAGCCGCTTCACGTGATCGAGCACGACATGAATATTGACCGGCTCGCGCTCGACCGGCCGCTCGTCGGAGAAGACTTCCATGCGATCGACGAGCTTCACGATGCGATCGGCCTCGTCGCAGATCAGTCGCGTCAGGGTGCGGTCCTCGTCGCCGACCGATTGCTCGAGCAATTGCGCGGCGCCGCGAATGCCAGACAGCGGATTTTTGATTTCGTGCGCGAGCATGGCGGCGAGCGCGATGACGGACCGGGCGGCGCCGCGATGGGTGAGCTGCCGGTCCATCTTGTCGGCGATCGAACGCTCCTGCAGCATCACGACGACGTAGTCAGGCTGTTCCGGGAGCGGCGCGACATGCAAATCGACGGAGCGGTCGCCCGGATTGCGCGGAGTGCCGAGATCGACCTTGTATTCGTTCACTGCGGCTCCGCTCGCGCGCACCTGGTCGATCAAAGTGAGCAAGGGACTGCCGAACGGCACCAGGTCGCGCAGCGAATGGCGCCGCAACAGCGGCAGCGACACCTCGAAAAAGGCTTCCGCCGCCACGTTGGCGTGGGTGATCCTTCCGTCGGCTGAGACGACAACGACCGGATGCGGCAGCGCGTTGAGTACCGCGTCGGGAGCCGCGGCCATGACCAATGGCTCGGCGGTTCTCATGCGACCATCCTTGCAACCATCCTTGCCGCTTGCCCCTGATCGAGCGTTTTTCGACCGGGCTCGCCCAGGAATGACGCTTGACCTGGGCGCAGGCTGATCGGAAAAAGGGAGTAGAATGATGTTGTGCACACGAATTAGGCGACGCCTCTATTCTGCATAGAGAATAGCCAAAATCGCGGTTGGCGCAAGTGTTGCGGTGCAATATATGGACCTTTCGGACGATTTGCATACCTGCCGTGTCGATTTGGAAAGACAAAGATAAATCTGAGGGTTAGGCAGATTTCGCCACGCGTCGCTGCAGATGCACCAAAGCTGATGCCAAAAACATGAGGGGACAAAGTTCCATGCCCGGCAAAGTCGCGGCTGTCATCGTGGCGGCCGGACGCGGCTATCGCGCTGGAGGCGATATGCCTAAACAATATCGCGCGCTTGCCGGCGAGCCGGTGATACGGCCGACGTTGGCCGCTTTTCTCAATCACCCGCAAATTGGCGCCGTCCAGCCCGTCATTCACCCGGACGACGAGCCGATATTTCGCGAAGCGACCGCCGGACTAGAGCGTCTGATGGCGCCGGTTCCGGGTGGCGCCACGCGCCAGGCATCGGTCCGCGCCGGGCTTGATGCGCTGCGTGCTGCCGCGCCCGAGCTGGTGCTGATCCATGATGCCGCCCGGCCGTTTCTTAGCAGCGATCTGATCACGCGCGCTATCGCTGCGGCGAAGGCGCACGGCGCCGCTGTGCCGGCCGTTGCCATTACGGATACCGTCAAGAAGGTCGACGAGCGGGACATGGTCAGTGAAACGCTTGACCGCAGCCGCCTGCGCACGGTGCAAACGCCGCAGGCGTTCGCCTATGACGTTATCGTCGAACTTCACAGCCGCGCCGCGGCGGCCGGCCGGGACGATTTTACCGACGACGCGGCGCTTGCCGAATGGGCAGGCCATCCGGTTAATGTCTTCGCCGGCGAAAGCAGTAACGTGAAACTGACGACAAACGACGATTTCGAGCGCGCCGAGGCGCTGCGGATGGCGGCGCTCGGCGATGTGCGCACCGGCAGCGGTTTCGACGTGCACGCGTTCGGCGACGGCGATCACGTCATGTTGGCGGGCGTGCGCGTTCCGCACTCGCGCGGCGTCACCGGACATTCGGATGCGGACGTTGCGCTGCATGCGCTGGTGGACGCGATCTTGGGGGCGCTCGCCGAGGGCGATATCGGGGTCCACTTTCCGCCCAGCGATCCGCAATGGCGCGGCGCTTCATCGGACCGTTTCCTGGCGTTCGCATGCGAGCGCGTTCGCGCCCGCTCCGGCATGATTGCCCATCTTGACGTTACGGTCGTCTGCGAGGCGCCGCGGGTCGGCCCGCATCGCGATGCGATGCGCGCCCGCATCGCCGCCATCGCCGGTGTTCCGATCGATCGAGTGGCAATCAAGGCGACCACGTCCGAGAAAATGGGCTTCACCGGCCGCGCCGAAGGCCTCGTGGCGATGGCGACCGCAACCGTGCGGCTACCCTGGAGCCGCGCATGATCGACCGCGCCTTGCGCGAAAAGGCGGCGCAGGTGCTGGAAATCTTTCGCGCGCGCGGTTTGAAAGTCGCGACCGCCGAATCCTGCACCGGCGGGCTTGTTGCCGGCGCGCTCACTGAAATCGCCGGCTCATCCGACGTGGTCGATCGCGGCTTCGTCACCTATTCGAACACCGCCAAGGAAGCGATGCTTGCCGTGCCTGCGGCAACGCTCGAGCGCTATGGCGCTGTCAGTGCGGAGACGGCTGCCGCCATGGCTGCCGGCGCGCTGAAGAATTCGTTGGCCGATATCACCGTAGCGATTACCGGGATTGCCGGCCCAGGCGGCGGCTCCAAACAAAAGCCCGTCGGCCTAGTGCATTTCGCCGCGGCAAGCCGCGGCGGTCGGTTCCTGGCGCGGGAACGGCGGTACGGCGAGATCGGCCGCCAAAGCGTGCGCGAGCAGTCGGTCGCCGAAGCGCTCGACTTGCTGGAGACGCTGGCGCAGGAAGCCGAAGCGTAGCCCGCATCCATCGCGCCGGCGCAACTACGTTTCAAGCTGATGAATCGTGCGATTGGCGCTGCGCAAGCGTCCGCTCAGCTCACGGCCGATGGCGGCGATCAGTTGAATGGCGATGCCCGGCTGTTTTTCCGCCAAGGCGGCATAGTCGGCGGTGGTCAAGGCATAGCAGACAAGATCTTGGTCGGCGACGACCGTGGCGGAGCGCGCCTGCCGATCGAGTATAGCGAGCTCGCCGAACACCGTTCCGGGAGAGAATGTCGCCAGCCGGATGTTAGCTCCGTCTGGAAGATGCAAGTACGCGCTGGCACTGCCGCTCGTAACGACAAGCACTTCATCGCCAGGATCACCTTCGCGGAATACCACCTCGTCGCGGGCATACGATTTGCGCGTCATGTAGGACTTGATGGCTTGCAGGTCCTCGCGCGCGAAGCCGGCGAACAGGCCGACATCGTCCAATTCCATCGCCGCCGCCCCCATGTGGCCCTCGACGCGTAGCAGCTCGTCCTCGGCCTGCTGGATGGCGCGGTCGATATCCGGAAAGATCTCCGTGCGGCCGAACGAAGCGCGCGCCCCGAATTCCTCCATGCGCTCCATCGCGACGGTCTTTTCGGCGGCGGCAAGCCACAGCTTGACGTTCCGCTGCGCGAGGTCGGCTTTTAGCTCCACCAAGACATGGGCGCCGGTGCTGTCGACTTCAGTCAGCCGGCGCAGGTCGAGAATGACCCAGTTCGTCCCCTGCCCCACGGCCGCGTCAATGGCGTTGGCCAGCGTCTCGCCGGTGCCGAAGAACAAGGCTCCCTGCAGCTCCATCACCAAGATCGCGCCGCCGGCGCGCTCAAGAAAGTCCCGCTCCGGTGCGGTGCGCGATTTGCGCGACCGGCCGGCATCGCAGCGATAGCTTCGCCGCACGACCGAGCGGCTCATGTGGAATACGAACAGCATGGCGGCGATCGCTACGCCGATGAAAACGGCGAGCACGATATTGAGCGCGATCGAGACGATCGCGACGACGATCACCACCAGGAGGTCGACCGCCGTGCTGATCCGCATCGACCGCGGAGCGCCGCGCACGCGGCTCATCAGCCGCAGGCTCCACAGGTCGAAATGCTGCACGGCAATCACCATGATGACCGCCGAAAGCGCCGCGCGCGGAATGCCGCCGAGCCAGCGGAAGAAAAAGACGCTCACGACCAGCAGCACCACGGCGTTGATCAGAACCGAAAGCCGCGAACGGGCGCCGAACGTCCGGTTGGCGATGCTGGCGCCGATATTGATGCCGCCGGTGATGCCGCCGAAACACCCAGCCGCTACGTTCGCGATGCCGAGTTGGCGGAGCACGCGATCGCCGTCCCGCCGCGTCTCGCCGGGCGCCATGACGAGCTTCGTGCACAGCAGCGCATCGATCGACGCGATGATCGCGAGCGCCAGCGCGCCGCCGAAAATGGTCGGCGTCAGCGCCAGGAGATCTTCGCTGTGCTTGAGGTCCATGAGATAGGGGAAGATCGTCGGCCCCATGGGCGCACGCTCTCCGCTGGCGATGACGGGGCCGAGATGATCGCCGAGGCCGACCAATTGGCCGAGATAGTAGAGCGCGCAACCGACGGCGATGCCGACCAATATGGGCGGCACTTTCGGCGCGAATTTGCGCGCGTTCCACATGGCCGTAAAGGTGATCGCGGCGAGGAGGACGCTGAGCGGCTTTATCGAGGCCCACAGCGCCGGCACCTTCATGAACGGCACCGTGTGGTCGAAGCCGCAAACATTGCCGAGCTGTACGAGAAAAAGAAGCAGTGCCGCGGCGTTCTGAAAACCCGCCATGACCGGTTGCGGCGCGAACTTGATCAATGTGCCGAGCTTGACGATGCCAAACAGCGCCTGCAACGCTCCGCCGAGAAGAATGACGGAGAATGCGACGGCGAGTACCAACGGGATTCCGCCGGCAGCGATCTGCGGTTCATCAGAATGAACCAGGCCGTAAATCAGAATGCCGAGAAAGAAAGTCGTGTTGACCCGTGGTGCGTAGACCGTCGTCGTCTTGTCGCCGAGCACGACGCAGACGACGGCCACGACCAGCGCGGTCGTCAGTCCGGCAATCGCGCCATCGGCAAAATAGTTTTCGCCCAACGACGTGAAGGCAAACATTCCGTAGCCCATCGCCAGCGGAATGGCGATTGCCGCGGAAACAAGTCCGCCGACCATATCGGCGCGGAAATGCCTTAACCAGCCCGCCACAATGCCCCAACGCGCGATGTTGCCTTGTGAGCTAGGTATCCGAGCTTGGCCGCAAGCGCCAGCGGGCTGGGGTAGCGGCCTAGGCGGGCTGTGTGCCGTAGACCTGGTCGGCGCGCTGCTCGAAGGCCGATGCGAAACGGCGAAAGGCGGCGTCGAAGACGGCGCCCATCAGCATGCCGAGCGTGCGGCTGCGGAACTCATAGGCGATGTAAAACTCGACGTCGCAGGCACGCTCGCCAGCCGGCTTGAAGCTCCAGCGATTGTTCAGGCGGCGGAACGGTCCTTCCAGATACTCGACCAGGATTTGCAGGTTGGCCCGGTCGAGCGTGACGCGGCTGGTGAAGGTCTCGCGCACGAGCTTATAGGCGACCGTCATGTCGGCCACGATGATGTCCTTACCGTCTTCCTGCAGGCGTTTGCGCACGCGCAGCGACTGACACAGCGGCACGAATTCCGGATAGTGCTCGACGTCCGCGACCAAATCGAACATCTCGGAAGCGGTGTGGCGCACCCGCCTGGTCGTCGACAATTCCGGCATCGATCAGCGCGCCGTCCGCTGCGCTTTCAGCCGCGCGAAGTCTTCGCCGGCATGATGCGAGGAGCGCGTCAGCGGGCTTGCGGACACCATCGAGAAGCCCTTGGCATAGGCGATGGTCTCCAGCGCCTTGAACTCGTCGGGCGGAACGTAGCGCAGCACCGGATGATGCTTGCGCGACGGTTGCAGATACTGCCCGATGGTGAGGAAATCCACATCGGCAGACCGCAGGTCGTCCATCACCTGCAATATTTCATTCCGCTCCTCGCCGAGCCCGACCATGATGCCGGATTTGGTGAAGAGCGACGGGTCGAGCTCTTTGGCGCGCTGCAGGAGATGGAGAGACGCGAAGTAGCGAGCCCCCGGCCGGACGGTGAGATAGTTGGACGGCACTGTTTCGAGATTGTGGTTGAATACGTCCGGCTTGGCGGCGACCACGGTTTCAACTGCGCCGTTCTTGCGCAGGAAGTCGGGAGTCAGCACCTCGATCGTAGTTTGCGGACACTGCGCGCGGATCGCGCCGATGACGGCCGCAAAGTGCGCGGCGCCGCCGTCCGCAAGATCGTCACGGTCGACGGAGGTGATCACTACATGCGCAAGCCCGAGCTTGGCGGTCGCCTCGGCGACATGCTCCGGTTCCGTCGGATCGAGCGCTCCGGGCAGGCCGGTCTTGACGTTGCAGAAGGCGCACGCCCGGGTGCAGGTATCCCCCATGATCATGAAGGTCGCGTGCTTCTTTTCCCAGCACTCGCCGATATTCGGGCAGCCGGCTTCCTCGCAAACCGTGTGCAAGCGGTTCGCGCGCACGATGTCGCGGGTCGCGGTATAGCCCGGCGACACCGGCGCTTTGACCCTGATCCAATCCGGCTTGCGCTCGCTCGGCTGATCCGGCCGGTGGGCCTTTTCCGGATGGCGCGGCCGGCCGGCATTGCCCAGAACGGTATCGATAATGACGGCCATGCAGGCTCCGGACGTGTTTGCCTTTGACCGATACTTACGAGGCGATGCGGCTTATCGCAAGGCTGATCGGGTCGAGGCCTGGCGTGCGTGTTCGGGGGGCTGTTGCCTTCTCCAGAGCGCCCTCGCCCACCCGACTTGAGCAGCAACCGTCGCGCACATGTCACTTTGTTTGATGAATAGTTTGTTAGCAAAACAGCACAGTTGCGGCCGTGCTCAACGCAAGTTTTGCCACAATAAATTGGTCAACTGATTTGTGGGGTCGGCCTCGGCCGGAGGAATTTCCGTTGAACTCGCGGGGAAAAGAAGCGGCAGCGCTCGCTCTGCACAGATTCGGTTTCGGCGCTTCGCGCGATTCGATTGCGGCAATCGCGGCCGATCCGCGCGGCGCCTTGCTCTCCGACCTCGATCGACCGGGCGCCGGTTTTCTAGCCGTGAAGCTGCCGTCGAGCGCTGCCGCCGCGCGGGCCGTCTCCGACTTCCGCGCCGAAGAGCAGGCGAAGTCGAAACTTGCGCAGCGCGCCAAGAAGGAAGCCGAAGCCCGGGCATGGCGAGCGCGAACGACGCCGCTGCATCGACGCCGACGATGTCGACCCCGCCCAAGCCGTCAGGGCCGCCGCTGCCCCAGCAGATTTTCGAGAACGAAGCGGCCGCACGCTACGAGGCAGCCGTCGGCGCCGACATCGGTTTCGTCGAACGCTTGGTGTGGTTCTGGTCGAACCATTTCTGCATCTCGGCCGATAAAGATGTCGCCATGGTCGGCGCCTACGAGCGCGAGGCGATCCGCGCGCATGTGCTCGGGCGCTTCGCCGACATGCTGATCGCCGTCGAAAGCCACCCGGCAATGCTTTATTACCTCGACAATGTCCGCTCGATGGGCGCCGACTCGATTGCGGGCATCAACGGCGACAAGGGGATAAACGAGAATCTCGCCCGGGAAATTCTCGAGCTGCACACGCTCGGTGTCCGCGGCGGCTATTCGCAGGCCGACGTAACAAGTTTCGCCAAGGTACTGACCGGCTGGACGTCGACCGACGCGGCCGACCCCGCGCATGGCGGCGAGTTTCTCTTCAACAAGCGCCTGCACGAGCCGGGTGAGCAGACCGTGCTCGGCAGGTTCTATGCCCAAAGCGGTGTCGATCAGGGCCGTGCCGTCCTCACCGACTTGGCGCATCATACGGCGACGGCGCAACACGTCGCACAAAAGCTCGCCCGCCACTTTGTCGCCGACGAACCGCCGCCGCCGCTCGTCGCCAAATTGGCAAAAGCCTTCATGGACAGCGACGGAAATTTGAAGGCCGTCGCCAAGGCGTTGGTGACAGCAGACGAAGCGTGGACGCCGGCGCGCACCAAACTCAAGCGGCCGTCCGAATGGATCGTCAGCATGTTGCGATTGACGAACGCGTCTTTGAACGCGGGCGCGCCTTGGAACATTGGCCGCGTGCTGGCCGTACAGGCGACGCTCGGCGAATCGCTGTGGCGGCCGCCAGCGCCGAACGGATGGCCCGATACCGAAGCGGCCTGGATCGACGGCGTCCCGCACCGGCTCGACATTGCCAACGAGTTTGCCGGACACCTGCCCTCCTCCGACCCGGCGGCGCTGCTCGAGAGCGGGCTCGGCCCGATCGCCTCGCACAATACCCGTGACACCATCGCGCGCGCGGAGAGCCGCACCCAGGCTCTTGCGCTTCTTGTCATGGCGCCGGAATTTCTGCGGAGATGACCATGCGCTTTGTTCACGCGCCGACCCGTCGGGAGATGCTGCTGGCATCCGGGACGCTGTTTGCCTGGGCGCATTTGCCACGGCTCGCTTACGCCGAAGGCCGCGACCCGCGCTTCCTCACCATCATTCTGCGCGGCGCGCTCGACGGACTTGCGACCGTCGCGCCGGTCGGTGATCCCGATTGGGCCGCACTGCGCGGCGACAACGCCTTGACGCTCGAGGGCAAGACACCGGCGCTCAAGCTCAATGATTTTTTCGCGCTCAACCCGGCGATGCCCAACCTGCATCGCCTGTTCAAAGCCAACCAGGCGATTGTCGTTCACGCCTGCGCCACGCCTTATCGCGAACGCTCGCACTTCGACGGGCAGGACTTGCTCGAGAGCGGACTTGCCAAGCCAGCCCCCAGCGACTCCGGCTGGCTTAATCGGGCGCTGGCCAGCCTTGCATCGGCGGGCCGCGTCGATCCGCACGGCAGCGTGACGGCAAACGTGAAAGGCGGAAAGGCGTTTGCCGTCGGGCCGGTTACGCCGCTCGTCGTGCGCGGACCGGCGCCGGTCCTGTCGTGGTCGCCACAGCGCATCCAGCCGGCAAGCGCCGACACAGTGCAACGGCTACTCGACCTCTATCGCCACACCGACGTCAAGCTTGCGAGCGCGATCGACGAGAGCATCAAGCTCGCCGCCATCGAGCATTCCGGCGATAAGGCACAAAAGCCCGGCGGCCCGCGCCCCGCGCAGGTGCGCGGTTATTTCGCTGAAGCCGCCGGCACGGCCGCAAAATTCCTCGCTCAGCCGGACGGTCCGCGCGTCGGCGCGCTCGCGCTCGACGGCTGGGATACGCACAACAATGAAGGCATCGCGCAAGGGCGGCTGTCGCAACTGCTCGGCTCGCTTGACGGCGCACTCGGCGCGATCGAGACCAACATGGGACCGGCGTGGCGCGAGACCGTTGTCATTCTCGTCACCGAGTTCGGCCGCACCGCGCGCATCAACGGCACTGACGGCACCGATCATGGCACGGCGACCGTCGCGCTCTTGGCCGGCGGCGCGCTCAAAGGCGGACGCGTGATCGCCGACTGGCCGGGACTAAAGACAGCCAACCTGTACGAGAACCGCGACCTCAAGCCGACAACCGACTTGCGTGCGGTGCTCAAGGGGCTGTTGAAGGATCACCTGCGCGCTGATGAGCGCGTACTGGCGGACAATGTTTTTCCCGGCAGCGCTACCGTGAAGCCGATGGCGGGGTTGATTGGGATAGTTGTGCCGCTCGTCCCCGCGAAGGCGGGGACCCAGAACCTGGATTCCCGCCTTCGCGGGAATGAGCGGATGAGAGGCGCGCCCCACCCCTAAATATTCAGCACGCGCCCATAAGCATCCAGCACCGCTTCCTTCATCATCTCCGACAAGGTCGGATGCGGGAACACGGTGTGCATGAGCTCTTCTTCGGTCGTTTCCAAATTCATCGCGATCACGTAGCCCTGGATCAGTTCGGTGACTTCCGCGCCGACCATGTGAGCGCCGAGAAGCTGTCCGGTCTTTTTGTCGAAGATCACTTTCACCAAGCCCTGATCCTCGCCGAGCGCGATTGCCTTGCCGTTGCCGACGAATGGGAAACGGCCGACGCGGATATCGAGCTTCTTCTCTTTGGCCGCCTGCTCGGTGAGCCCGACGGAAGCGATTTGCGGCGTGCAATAGGTGCAGCCGGGAATGAGCCGCCGGTCCATCGGATGCGGATGCAGGCCTTTGATCGCCTCGACGCAGATGACGCCTTCGTGCTCGGCCTTGTGCGCGAGCAGCGGCGGTCCGGCGACGTCGCCGATGGCATAAAGTCCCGGGACGTTGGTCTTGCACGCGCCGTCGATGACGATGGCGCCGCGCTCGGTTTTCACGCCGAGCTTTTCCAATCCGAGATTCTCGATGTTGCCGACCACGCCCACCGCGGAAATCACCCGGTCGACGGTGAGCGTCTGCGTGCCGCCTTTGCCATCGTCGATGGTCGCGGTGACGCTATCGGCTTTCTTGTCGAGCTTCGTCACCTTGGCGCCGGTCATGATCTTGATGCCTTGCCGCTCGAAGCTCTTGCGCGCGAAGGCCGCGATCTCGGCGTCCTCCGCCGGCAGGATTTGCGGCAACACCTCGACCACGGTCACTTCGGCGCCGAGCGTGCGATAGAAGGACGCGAATTCGATGCCGATCGCGCCCGAACCGACCACCAGCAAGGATTTCGGCATGCTGTCCGGAACCATCGCTTCGAAATAGGTCCAGATCAGCTTCTTGTCGGGCTCGAGCCCCGGCAGCACGCGCGGCCGCGCGCCGGTTGCGACAATGATGTGCTTGGCCTGATAAGCGCCGGGTTCCAGCGTGCCCTTCGGCGCTTCGCCGCGGCCGGCCTTCACCGTGATCTTGCCGGGCGCGTCGATGGTGGCTTCGCCCCAGATCACCGCGACTTTGTTTTTCTTCATCAGGAAGCCGACGCCGTCATTGAGCCGCTTCGATACGGCGCGCGAGCGTTTCACCACTGCCGACGGATCGTATTTCACCTCGCCGGCCGACAGCCCGTAATCCTTGGCATGCTGCAGATAGTGGAAAATCTCCGCCGAGCGCAGCAGCGCCTTGGTCGGGATGCAGCCCCAGTTCAGGCAAATGCCGCCCAGATAATCGCGCTCGACGATCGCGGTCTTGAAGCCGAGTTGCGCGGCGCGGATGGCGCAGACATAGCCGCCGGGGCCGGAGCCGATGATGATGATGTCGAAAGATGTGTCAGCCATTTGCTAGCTCGTGGTCGCCGCGTATTGGGCGATGCCGTTGCCGAAGGACCAGTTTTCCTTTTTGCACTCGACGAGATTGATGAACACGTCCTCCATTCGCAGCCCCGGATTTTCCTTAAGCAATTCCGCGGTGCAGGCAAAGAAGGCTTGTTTTTGCTCGACAGTGCGCGTGTCGTTGGCCGTGATCTGAATGATGACCAGATCGTCGCTATAGGTGATACCCAGATAACTCTCCGCATGAACGAAGTTATCTGCGTCGTGCTCGTTGACGATCATGAAGCGATCGTTTTCCGGCACATTGAATACCTCGGTCATCGCCTTATAGATGGCGTCACAGATCGCCTTCTTGTAGGCCGGCGATTTGCCGCGCCGCAGATCGATGCGCACAAGCGGCATTTTTACACCAACATCATCACGGGATTTTCGATCAGCGCCTTGAAGGCGCCGATCAACTGAGCGCCAAGCGCGCCATCGACCGAGCGGTGATCACAGGACAGCGTCGCGCTCATGATGTGCGCGGCCTCGATCTTGCCGCTTCGCACGACCGCGCGTTCGTCCCCCGCGCCGACCGCGAGGATGGTCGATTGCGGCGGATTGATCACGGCGGTGAAATCCTTGATGCCGTACATTCCGAGATTGGACACCGACGACGTGCCGCCCTGGTATTCCTGCGGCTTGAGTTTTTTCGCGCGCGCCCGCGCCGCAAGCTCTTTCATCTCGTTGGAGATCGCCGACAGCGATTTCGTCTCCGCGTTGCGGATGATCGGCGTGATCAGTCCGGCCGGCAGCGCCACGGCCACGCCGATGTCGGAATGCTTGTGCTTGAGCATGCCGGCTTCGGTCCAGCTCACATTGGCATCCGGCACGCGTTGCAGCGCAAGCGCCAGCGCCTTGATGACGAAGTCGTTGACCGAAAGCTTGTAGGCCGGCTTGCCGTCCTTGTCCTTCGGCGCCTGCGCATTGATGTCTTCGCGCGCGGCGAGCAGCCGCCCGATGTCGCAGTCGATGGTGAGATAGAAATGCGGAATGGTCTGCACCGACGCGGTGAGCCGCTGCGCGATGGTGCGGCGCATGCCGTCATGGGGCACAAGCTCGTAGCTGCCGTCTTCGTAGAGCGCGCGGATTTGTTGATCCGACAAAGACGGTGCGATCAGCGGCGCGGGTGTGCCCGCCGGCGACGGCGTCGCGGCCGGTGCGCGCAGGCCTTTGCCTTCCTTCGCCGCGGCAACGTCGCGGGCAATCACCCGGCCATGCGGGCCGGAGCCGGTGACGCGGCCAATGTCGATGCCGGCATCCTTGGCGAGGCGACGCGCTAGTGGTGAGGCGAAGATGCGGTTTGCGCCATGCCCGTCGGCAACGGGCGCACCGAGAGGCCGAGCCCCCTCACCCCCACCCTCTCCCCGTTGGGGAGAGGGAGCGGGCGGCGCTTGCGGCACGGTCGGCGATTTTGCAACTGGGGATGTCGAAGGAGCGCTGGCTTGCTGGGCAGCCCCTTCTCCCCGAGGGGGAGAAGGTGGGGATGAGGGGGTGCCTGCGTCTGGCTTTTTCTCTTCGGCCTTCGCAGCAACCGCCGCTGCTTTCGGGTCCTCGCCCTCCTGGGCCATCACCGCGATAAGCTGATGGACCGGCACGTCGCTCGTGCCTTCCGGCACGACGATCTTTGCCATCACGCCGTCGTCGACGGCTTCATATTCCATCGTCGCCTTGTCGGTCTCGATCTCGGCGATCACGTCGCCGGTCTTGATTGCGTCGCCTTCCTTCTTGAGCCATTTGGCGAGATTGCCCTTCTCCATCGTGGGCGACAGCGCCGGCATGAAGATGTTGATGGGCATCGGGCGACAGCTTCAATGATTGAGGTCAGCGATAGCAAACGGCTTTGGCCGCTTCGACCACTTCGGCGACCGAAGGCAAGGCGAGCTTTTCCAGATTGGCGGCGTAGGGCATCGGCACGTCCTTGCCGGTGACGCGCGCGACCGGCGCATCGAGATAGTCGAAGGCTTCTTCCATCATGCGCGCGGCGATCTCCGCGCCGACGCCGGATTGCCGCCAGCCCTCTTCCACCGTGACCAGCCGGCCGGTCTTCTTCACCAACTCGACGATGGTTTCAATGTCCATCGGCTTGAGCGTGCGCAGATCGATCACCTCGGCCGAGATATTCTCGTTGGCGAGTTCGTCGGCGGCCTTGAGCGCATAGGTCATGCCGATCGACCAGGCGACGATAGTCACGTCATTGCCCGCGCGCACGACGCGCGCGCGTCCGATCGGCAACACATAATCGTCAAGCTTGGGCACCGGCGACGACGCGCCATAGAGGATTTCGTTTTCCAGGAAAATCACCGGATTGGGGTCGCGGATCGCGGCCTTGAGTAAGCCTTTGGCGTCGGCAGCGTTCGAGGGCGCAATCACCTTCAGACCAGGCACATGCGAATACCACGAGGAAAAATCCTGGCTGTGCTGCGCGCCGACGCGGGCGGCGGCGCCGTTCGGCCCGCGAAACACCATCGCCACATCGACCTGGCCGCCCGACATGTAGCGTGTCTTCGCCGCTGAATTGATGAGATGATCCATCGCCTGCATGGCGAAATTGAAGGTCATGAACTCGACAATGGGCTTCAGGCCGGCGAGAGCAGCGCCGACGCCGAGCCCCGCAAAGCCGTGCTCTGTGATCGGCGTATCGATCACGCGCCTTGAGCCAAATTCTTGCAGCAGTCCCTGCGTGACTTTGTACGCGCCTTGATATTCTGCGACCTCTTCGCCGATGACGAACACGTCGCCATCGCGGCGCATCTCTTCCGCCATGGCGTCGCGCAGCGCTTCGCGCATGGTCATGGTGACCATTTCGGTGCCCTCCGGCACGTCCGGATCGGGCAGCACCTGCGCCTTCGGCGGCGGCACGGTGCCGAACTTCGGTGGCGCCGGCGCTGGCGTTTTTTGTGCCGGCTCTTCTTTCTGGGTGGGTGCCGCGGATTCCGCCTTCTGCTGGCGAGTCGTCGCTGCGGCCGCCGCCGCCGACAGCTTGCCGTCTTTGAGCGCCGACTTGTCCTCGCCCTCCGCAAGGATCATCGCGATGGGCGTATTGACCGCCACATCGTTGGTGCCTTCCGGCACCAGGATCTTGCCGAGCGTGCCCTCATCGACCGCTTCCACTTCCATGGTGGCTTTGTCGGTCTCGATCTCGGCAATGACGTCGCCCGATCTGACGCTGTCGCCTTCCTTCTTCAGCCACTTGGCGAGATTGCCCTTCTCCATGGTCGGAGACAGCGCGGGCATGAGGACTTCAGTCGGCATGGCGGGTTAACTCTGGCGGGCTAACGCAAAGACGGACATGGGTTATCGCGCCAACCGAAACAGCGCGCGGCGGACAGCAAGCAGTGCATTTCACCGATAAACGTCCGTGTAAAGTTCGGACGGATCCGGCTCGGAATCGTGGGTGGCGAATTCGGACGCTTCGTTGACAACCGCACGCACGGACGCATCGATCTTCTTCAGCTCGTCTTCGCTCGCCCATTTCTTGGCGAGAAGGCGCGCACGCACCTGCTCGATCGGATCGTGCTCGGTGCGGACTTTGTCGACCTCTTCCTTGGTGCGGTATTTCGCCGGATCCGACATCGAGTGGCCGCGATAGCGATATGTCATCATTTCGATGATGGTCGGGCCCTTGCCCGAACGGCACCAAGCGATCGCTTCGGCGCCGGCGGCGCGCACCGCGCGCACATCCATGCCGTCGACTTGTACGCCGGGAATGTTGAACGACACCCCGCGTTTGGAAAAATCCGCCTGCGCCGATGAGCGCGCCACCGACGTGCCCATGGCATAGCGGTTGTTTTCGATGACGTAGACCACCGGAAGCTTCCACAGCTCGGCCATGTTGAAGCTCTCGTAGACCTGGCCCTGGTTCGCAGCGCCGTCGCCGAAGAAGGTCAGACAGACAGCATCGCTCTCGCGATACCTGTTGGCGAACGCAAGCCCCGTCCCGATGGGCGCCGGCGCTCCCACAATGCCGTGCCCCCCGTAGAAGTTCTTCTCGCGGGAGAACATGTGCATTGAGCCGCCCTTGCCCTTGGAATAGCCGCCGCGCCGGCCGGTGAGTTCGGCCATCACGCCTTTCGGATCCATGCCGCAGGCCAACATGTGACCGTGATCCCGGTAGCCGGTGATCATCTGGTCGCCGTCGCGCTTGGCCATTTGCATGCCGACGACGACGGCCTCTTGGCCGATGTAGAGGTGGCAAAAGCCGCCGATCAGGCCCATGCCGTACATCTGGCCGGCCTTCTCCTCGAAGCGCCGGATCAGCAGCATTTGGTTGAGCGCGTGGAATTCCTCTTCCTTGCTGAATTCCGGGCCCGGCGGCGGAGCGACCTCCACGGCCGGAGGGCGCATATCCGTAAGCGGTTCAGCTTCTTTGGTTTGGGCGACGGCCATCAGCGTCCTCGACAGATCGAGAGTTCCATCCCATAGCCGAATTCGGCTTATGGCGGAAGTCGGCGCCGCACGATCGGTTCCGGCGACCAAACCGTTGGCAACAAAAATATTTCGGCTAGCGTGGCGCTTCGTTCAAGAGCCGTCGGCCGGGGGCGGCCGAGACGGCCCGAACATGAGCGTCAAATCGTTGGGGTGTGCGTAATCGAGGAGTGCGCGTGCCCGCTCGTCGAGCATGTCGGGATCGAGTCCGCGCGACTTGAGCAGCGCGATGCGCCGTTCCCACTGCTTGCGTTCGCGCTGGAGCTGGGCAAGCTCGGTCGACAGCGAGGCGATCTGCTGGTCGAGGTCCTGCTTGGCCTTCAGGCCGTGATTGCCGCTGAAGGCATTCACTCCGAAATAGCCGATCAGCAGGGCCGCCAAGACATAGAGGCCCAGTGCGGTGAGGATCGAGCGCAATCGCTTGCGGGTGACCATCCCGTCACCATGCGAGAAGGCCGCTTAAGGGTGGATTAATGGGGGCGAAGCCGCGCCAGCGAACCGCGTGTTCCGCGAAAAGGTTGGCAAACCGCCATCACCGCACCCGACGGTCGCCGAGGCGCGGGCTACGGCAAGCGGTTGCGTGCTTCGCTCAGGATGAAATTCCCCACCCGCTTGCCGCGGTTGCGAAGGAAGCGGAGCGCGCCAGCATCGACAAAATACGTCAACAGGATGCTGTCGCGGGTAGAGACCTCGGGCCCAATTCGATCGGCCGAATGCCACGTGTCGGAACCAACGGCAAATGCATAGCCGGTATTCGGCGCAAACGTCATCTGCTTGTCCTTCGGCATCGAACCGTCGGCCAGCTTCTTGTGGAAGATGGTGCCGATGTGCGTGATCGAGCGATCGCGCGGGAGATAGAGCTGGACGGTGATGCCTTTCCAGTGCGTGTCGGTATGAGGCGTTATCAAGTAGCCCGGAATATCGCGGGTGAGCACCGGGATCGGAAACATGCCGGTCTTGGCGTGGTCGGCTCCGAAGCGGCGCTCGAGCGCGGGCGCAAGCCGCCGCATGAAGGCGTCGCGCACTTCGCCGGAGCAGAGCGCGCGGCCGACGACGTTCCAGAGCGCACGCTTTTCCGGCGGCAGATGCCGGATGTATTCCGGGAACAGATCGATCTTCACCCGCGTATGGGTACCGTCAGGCAGATCGTGGCCCTTGCTGCGGCCGTGCATCGGCCGGTAGTCCGCCGCCTCCGGCATGTTGGCGAGCATGGCGGCATAGACGTCGTCGGGAAACACGTGATCGAGAACGAGATGATAAAAGGGCGTCTCGTAAGCCGGCGCCGCGTCGATCGCACGCACCACGAACTCGCGCAACCGCTCCGCCGCAAGCTTGCGGCCGCCCGCCGTCAGTTCAACGGATTGGTCCATTTGTGAATCGCGCCAAGGCGCGTCCCCGGCTCATCCCGACAACAACAATAACTCCGCCTGCCCGGCCCGGACAAGCGTCGGAGCGCCGACGCTACCGACCCACCTTGAATGCCGATAGCCCCGGATACACGGCCTGCGGCCCGAGCTCCTCTTCGATCCGCAGGAGCTGATTGTATTTCGCGGTGCGATCGGAACGCGCAAGCGAGCCGGTTTTGATCTGGCCGCAATTGGTGGCGACCGCGAGATCGGCGATGGTCGAATCCTCAGTCTCGCCAGAGCGATGCGACATCACCACGGTGTAGCCGGCCTTGTGCGCCATCTCGACCGCGGCGAGCGTTTCGGTTAGCGTGCCGATCTGATTGACCTTGACCAGGATCGAGTTGGCGTAGCCGCCGACAATTCCGTCTTTGAGCCGCGTCACGTTGGTCACGAACAGATCGTCGCCGACGAGCTGGCAGTTCTTCCCCAGCGCCTTGGTCAGTATTTTCCAGCCGTCGATGTCGTCTTCGGCCATGCCATCCTCGATCGACACGATCGGATAGTGGCCGGCGAGATCGGCGAGGTATTTGGCCTGCTCCTCGCGTGAGCGCGTCTTGCCCTCTCCTTGGTAGACATACTTGCCGTCCTTGAAGAACTCGGTCGCCGCACAATCGAGCGCAAACATCACCTGTTTGCCCGGCTCGTATCCGGCCTTGTTGGTGGCCTGCATGAGAAAATCGAGCGCGGCTTCCGCAGACGGCAGATCGGGCGCAAAGCCGCCCTCATCGCCGACATTGGTGTTGAGCCCGGCGGCTTTGAGCGCAGCGCGCAGCGTGTGAAAGATTTCCGCGCCGGCACGCAGCGCCTCGGCAAAATTTTGCGCTCCGGCGGGCACGATCATGAATTCCTGAAAATCGATCGGATTGTCGGCATGCACGCCGCCGTTGATGATATTCATCATCGGCACCGGCAGCACGCGTGCCGCCGTGCCGCCGACATAGCGATAGAGCGGCAGATTGTTGGCGGCGGCGGCCGCCTTGGCGACCGCAAGCGAGACACCGAGGATCGCGTTGGCGCCGAGACGAGCCTTGTTGGGCGTGCCGTCGAGGCCAATCATCGTTTCGTCGATCTTGACCTGCGCCTCGGCGTCGAGGCCGCCCAGCGCATCGAAGATTTCGCCATTGACCGCTTCGACCGCGCTGCGAACGCCCTTGCCGAGATAACGCTTCTTGTCGCCGTCACGAAGCTCGACGGCCTCGTGCGTGCCGGTCGAAGCTCCCGACGGCACGGCAGCACGGCCGAGCGAGCCATCCTCCAGGACGACATCGACCTCAACGGTCGGATTGCCACGGCTGTCGAGAATTTCGCGGCCGATAATATCGACGATGGCAGTCATACCTGCTCCCGGCTTACGTCCCCATTTGGCGCATGATCCCCGTCATGCACGCTTGGGCGGCTTCTACAGGATCGGCGAGGCTCTTGCCACGCCTCGGATTGTGTGGCCGGGGCGCGCTCTTGTCATGGCGCGCTAAGCGGGGCATGCAATGCGCAGTGATGCCAGCTAAATCCTGATAGACCACGCGTTCCGATATGCCCAAGAAACCCCTGCAACTCGGCCAACCCACCGCGATCCCGGCGTCGCCCGAGGAAGCCGTCCTTGATCGCGTGCCCAATCCGCATCCCGATGCGGACTATGTCGCGCGCTTTACCTTTCCGGAATTCACCGCGATGTGCCCGGTAACGGGCCAACCGGATTTCGCCACGCTGGTCATCGACTACGTACCGCGCGGCTGGCTGGTGGAGTCGAAGTCGCTCAAGCTTTATCTGAATAGTTTCCGCAATCACGGTGCATTCCATGAGGAATGTACCGTCGCGATCGGCAAGAAGCTCGTTGCACTTCTCAAGCCCAAATGGCTGCGCATCGGCGGTTATTTCCACCCGCGTGGCGGCATGCCGATCGACGTGTTCTGGCAGGCCGGAAAGCTTCCGAGCGGCGTGTGGGTGCCCGACCAGGGTGTTCCGACATACCGGGCCCGTTAAGATCGGATCGCCAGCGCCCCGTTGAGGCTTGCCAGTAAGCTGCGCATCTCTTGCGCCGGATCGGCGGCGCGCATCACCCCACCCATGACCGCGACGCCGGCCGCTCCGCCGGCGAGCACCTCCCCGATCCGGGCCGCGTTGATACCGCCGATCGCCAGGACGGGAACGCGACAGGCGTGTGCGATGTCGGCCAGCCCTTTGCGACCGATCTCAGGCCCGTAGCCAGGCTTGCTTGGCGTCTCGAACGCCGGCCCAGCGAGCGCATAGTCGACGCGCGCTGGATCGATTTGCTCGGCTTCGGTGACGGTGTGGATCGATACGCCCAAGATCTTTTCGGACCCCATCAGCGCCCGGGCGGCGGCGGCATCGCGGCCCGCCGGCAGGTGTACGCCGTCGACCCCGGCATCTCTGGCGAGCGAAGCCTCGCCGTGCAGCATCAACTTGCCGTGCTGCGCATGCACGATCGGCAACAGCGACCGCGCCAACAAAATCTGCTCGTCTGCGGGCAGATCTTTTTCCCGCAAGCTCACCCATCGGCAACCGGCACTCAGCGCCGCGGTGACGACTGTCTGCAACGGTCGGCGCGCCTGCCGACGATCGGTCACGAGCAGAAGCGGCGGCTGCGGAAGTTTGCTCGTCATTGTCCTGCCGATGCATACGGGCCGATGCCCATGTGGTTAAGACTTCCTGGTTAAGACCTGGACCGGGAAGCGCTTGACCTTTGCGGCTCGTGGTCCCAATTCGTGCCGCGAGTAGGCCCCCGAACCGCAAAATTAGAGTTTCTCGTGAGCAGGTCCCCCCGCATTTCCTTCGTTTCGCTCGGCTGCCCGAAGGCGCTGGTCGATTCCGAGCGCATTATCACGCGGCTACGGGCGGAAGGTTACGAACTGACCCGCGATCACGCCGATTCCGACCTGGCGATTGTTAATACCTGCGGGTTCCTCGACAGCGCGCAAGCGGAATCACTCTCTGCGATCGGGGCGGCGCTTAAGGAAAACGGCAAAGTCATCGTGACCGGCTGCATGGGCGCCGAGCCGGAAAAGATCACGGCCGCGCATCCGAACGTGCTGGCGGTGACCGGGCCGCAGCAATACGAGAGCGTGCTGGCGGCGGTCCACCAGGCCGCACCTCCTCAGCACGATCCCTATACCGATTTGATCCCGCCGGAAGGCATCAAGCTGACGCCCCGGCACTATGCTTATCTCAAGATTTCAGAGGGTTGTAACAATCGCTGTACATTTTGCATTATCCCGCATTTGCGCGGCGACCTGGTCTCGCGGCCGGCCGCCGACGTGCTGCGCGAGGCGGAGCGGCTCGTTGCGGCCGGCGTCAAGGAGCTGCTTGTCATCTCCCAGGACACGTCGGCCTATGGAGTCGACCTGAAATACGCTCCGAGCGATTGGAAAGGCCGCGAAGTGCGGGCGAAATTCCTCGACTTGGCGCGCGCGCTCGGCGACTTCGGCGTCTGGGTGCGGCTGCATTACGTGTACCCCTACCCGCATGTAGACCAGGTCATTCCGCTCATGGCGGACGGCCATGTGCTGCCCTATCTCGACGTGCCGTTTCAACACGCCAGTCCGGCCGTGCTCAAACGCATGCGACGACCGGCGGCGCGGGAAGAAACGCTGTCGCGTATCCGGCAGTGGCGATCGATCTGCCCAAGCCTCGCCATCCGCTCGACCTTCATCGTCGGCTTTCCCGGCGAGACCGAGGAAGATTTCGCGCTGCTGCTGGAGTGGCTCAGCGAGGCCGAGCTCGACCGAGTTCGGCTGCTTCCGTTACGAGCCCGTCGCCGGCGCCGCCGCCAACGGCTTGGGGGCCCCCGTCCCCGACGACGTCAAGGAAGAGCGCTGGCACCGGTTCATGCAGACTCAGCAAGGGATCTCCGCCAAGCGCCTGAAGCGCCGGATCGGCACCCGCGAGCAGATCATCATCGACGAGGTCGGCGTGAACGGCGCGGGCCCCCGCAGCGCCAAGGGCCGCAGCAAAGGCGACGCACCGCAGATCGACGGCACAGTTTTTGTGGAAAGCCGCCGACCATTGCGCGTTGGCGAGATCGCGACTGTTAAGATCGAACGCGCCGATGCCTATGACCTGCACGGCACGGCAGTCGGTTACTAACAGTTCGGGGCGGCGTAGAAGTATTAATTCCTGTTTTTGCTGGTGTTAACCAACGTTCGGCGCTTTCATGATAGGCGAGGCGCCTCATCGTGACCGCAATTTTCATCACCGCCACCGGACCGGACGTGGGAAAGACCCTCGTCGTCGCGTCGCTCGTCCGGCATTTGCAGCAAATCGGACATGCGGTCGATGCGATCAAGCCGATCGTCTGCGGCTACGAACCGGCGCAAGCGGCGGCGAGCGATCTGGCCACGCTGATCGCCGCCTTGGGACTGCCTTTCTCGCCGGAAACCATCGAGCGAATGTCGCCCTGGCGCTTTCGCGCTGCGCTGCCGCCGGATCTCGCGGCGCAATTCGAGAAGCGCCGCATCGACGTCGACGAAGTGGTCACTTACTGCAAGACAGCGATCGAACGGCGGCGCGGCGTGCTTTTGATCGAGGGTGTCGGCGGCATCATGACGCCGCTCGACCCGAATCGCACCATCCTCGACGTGATGATGGCGTTGCGCCTGCCGCTGATCCTGGTCACCGGCTCCTATCGCGGGGCGCTCAGCCATACGCTGACCGCGCTTGATTCGCTGTTTCGGCGCGACATGAACCTGCTGGCGACGATTGTCAGCGAAACGCCCGGCAGCAAAGTGCCGCTCGACGAGGTGGTGGCATCGATCGGCCGCTTTACCGAGCCGGTGATCGGCCTGCCGCGCCCGCGATCCTAAAGCGACGCAGCGGACCCTCGACCGGCGGCGTCTTCACCTCAGGTCTGGGGCGAACGCGGCGCTGCCGCCTCGAGCGCAATGGCTTCGGGATCGGGTTGCCGCGGGCGCAAGGCTTCCAACGATTGCTGCCGGGTCTCGATGCCAAAGAACGCGACCGCAATCGCCTGGATCAAGAGCAGCGCCGCCAGCATGCCCACGACACCGACCACGCCGGCGCGGACGAAGATCACCGGCACGATCTGCGGCGTGATGATGGTCATCAGCCGCCCCATGGTGTTGCAGAAGCCGGCGCCGCGCATCCGTATTTCTGTCGGAAACAATTCCGGCACGTAGAGCGCCCAGGCGACGGCCACCATCACATAGACGCAGGTCACGAGCGCAAAGCCGACCAGGCTCAGCAGCGCCTCCGAGGGAGCAAACGGATAGATGAAGCCCAGCACAATGGTGGCAAGCGAGAAGCCGACCAGCACCGGCTTTCGCCCGACATGATCGCCGAGCCACATGCCGGCAAGCGCGCCCACGGGGCCGCCGAGCGACATCAAGGTGGTAAAGCCGAGCGACGACACGATGCTCATGCCTTGCTTGACCAGGAACGTCGGCACCCAAGCGACGAACCCGTAGATGACAGTATTGATGGCGATCAGGATGAGGCTGCCGACGATGGTGCGCGAGAGCATCCCGCCCTCGAACAAGGCCTTGATCGATTGCTGCGGCAGGACCGGCGTCGGCTGCTCAGCGGCGGGCGGCAACGGCCCGCGGCGCGCGACCTCCGCTTCGATCGCGGCCAGGACCTTTTCGGCTTCCTCGGTGTGGCCTTTGGACTCGAGCCAGCGCGGCGATTCCGGCAGCGCGCGGCGCAAATACCAGACGATCAGCGCGCCGACGCCGGTGATGACGAACATCCAGCGCCAGCCGAATTGCGGGATAATCAGAAGACCCGCGAACGCGGAGACGAACAGCGCCGAATTGGTAATAGCCGAAAGCGCCGAGCCCCAGCGGCCGCGCTGCAGCGGCGGCACGAATTCGGACAGCGTCACATAACCGACGACGATTTCGGCACCGAGACCAACGCCCATGACAAAGCGCGCGGCGATAAGCCATTCGATCGAGGGCGCTGCGGCTCCGGCAAGCGAAGCGATGCCGAAGATCAGGAGATTGAGCTGGTAGGAGAAGCGGCGGCCGAAGCGATCGCCGAAGATGCCGGCGCACCAGGCGCCCACCATCATGCCCGCGAAAGTGATCGATATGAACCAGCCATTGTATGCGAGATCGGACCACCCGGATTTGACCAGCGCCGCCAACACTCCGCCCGCGAGATAGATCTCGAACGCATCGAGAAACATCCCGGCGCTGACCAGCCCGAGCACGCGGTAATGAAACGGCGAGATCGGCAAGCGATCGAGCCGCCCTCCGGAATTGACTGCGCCTGCCGGCACACCGTCCTCCCCTGTTTGCTCGCCCCGCGCCGCTATTGAATTTGCGGTCTCGGGCGCATGACCGGCGAGCGGTCAATAGTCGGCGCGATCGTCCACGGCGTGGCCACGCTTGGGCACCAATACGCTGCGCTCATAGGTCATGAATACGGTGCCGTCGGCTTTCTTGCCCGTCGTCTTGACCGTGACGATCCCTTGCGTCGGTCGCTTGGCCGACTCGCGCTTCGAAAGCACTTCGGATTCCGCGTAGATCGTATCGCCCACGAACACCGGCGCAATCAGCCGGATGTCGTTCCAGCCGAGATTGCCGATCGCTTTTTGGCTGATGTCACTGACGCTCATGCCGGCGACGATCGAGAGCGTCAGGCAGCTATTGACCACGAGCCGGCCGAATTCGCTTTTGCTGGCATAGGCCGCATCGAAATGCAGCGGATGCTGGTTCATGGTTAGAAGCGTGAACCAGGTGTTGTCGGCTTCGCTGATGGTCCGTCCCGGCCGGTGCTCGTAGGTATCGCCTTCGGTGAAATCCTCGAAATAGCGGCCGTAGCTTTCGCGATAGCGATGCGCGCCCACTTCTTTTGCGACCGCGACCATCGGACCTCCCTTGTCATGGAACTTGTCCGGACAACCTAGCGTGATCTAAACTGCTCGGTCAAGCGGTGGCCGCCGGCACCGCGGCTTGCATTCCGCTCGTGCGCAAATACACATAGCAAATGCACATGGGCGCCGAGCACAATTGCCGTCCGTCGCGTACTGTTTCGTCAGCTCTTTTGCGTCCGTCGCCAAGGTTATCGCCGCCGCTATGACCAAGTCCGCAAGCGCCCGCGCACACCGAAGCCGCCGCCCTACTGCCGGCAACAACGGTACGCTGTACAAAAGCATCGTCCGCGTCCTGCAAAAGGAGATCGTCAGCGGCAAGCATCCGGTCGGCGCGCGCTTGCCGACCGAGAGCGCGCTTTGCCGGCGTTTCTCCGTGAGCCGCCATACCGTGCGAGAAGCGCTGCGGCACTTGCGCGAATCCGGGCTCGTCAGCCCGCGTCAGGGTTCCGGGACAACCGTCGCGGCCGCGGAGCCCTCCTTCTATCTGCATCCGGTCGCGTCGGTTACCGACCTGATGCAATATGCGGTTACGACCCGCTACGTGGTGTCCGGCTCGCGCTTTGTGATCGCCGATGCCAAGCTTGCGCGGCGACTCGGCTGCAGTCCCGGCCGGCGATGGCTCCACACCGAAGGCTTGCGCTACGCCCCGGACGGTTCACCGCCGATCTGCTGGACCGAAGTTTATGTGCACGCCGCCTACGCGGGCATTCGCTCGCTGATCGGCAAAAAGACCGGCCCGATCTACACATGGATCGAGGAAATGTATGACGAGCGAGTCGTCGAAGTCATTCAAACCTTGCGGGCGGTGACGGTTCCAGAGGCCCTTGCGGCGAAGCTCAAGGTTCCCGCCGGCTCGGCGGCGCTGGAGATCGAGCGCGTCTACAAGTCCGCCAAACACCGTGTCATCGAAGTGGCGTTCAATCTGCATCCGGCGGACCGGTTCAGCTATTCCATTTCGCTGCGGCCGGAGCGCGGCTGATGATGCGCGCCATTGACATGGACCACGGGCCGGGCGCAAGTTTGTCCGGACAACTACAGCATGATCCGGAAAAGTGGAAACCGGTTTTCCGAAAAGATCATGCTCAAACGAAACTGCGACCGTCGAAGCCCGATCAGGGAGGAGCGCATGAACGCGCCAGTGACCGTCCTCAAAGCCCCACAGCCTGAATCCGTTCCAAGCGCGCTCGTCTCCGAAGAGCTCGCGCGCTTTGTCGGCGCGTTCGCAACCGCGGCAATCCCCGCCGCGGTGACCGCACGCGCCAAGCATTTGATTCTCGATGCGGTCGGCATCGCGCTCGCCTCGACCAGCTATGACTTCGCCCACCGGGCGATGACAGCGATTGCCGGCCTCGCGGGCGCCGGCGAATTCCCCGTCATCGGCATGCCGGCGCGGCTGCCGCTGCGCGATGCGGCGCTGATCAACGGCATTCTGGTTCACGGCCTCGATTTCGACGACACCCATAGCGGCGGCGTCATCCACGCAACCTCCAGCGTGTTGCCGACGGTGCTCGCGGTCGGCGCGCAGCAGCACGCCAGCGGGCGCGAGATGCTCGCGGCTTACGTGCTCGGCGTCGAGGTCGCGGCGAGACTGGGCGCGGTCGCCAAAGGCGCATTCCACCAGGTCGGGTTTCATCCGACCGGACTGATCGGCGCGTTTGCATGCGCGCTCGCGGCCGGACGCCTGATGGGCTTGAACGAAAAGCAGCTCGTCATGGCGCAGGGACTGACACTGTCGGCGGGCTCTGGCAGTCTCGAATTCCTGGAGGATGGCGCCTGGAACAAGCGCTTCCATCCGGGCTGGGCCGCCGTCTCCGGAATTACCGCGGCCGCGCTCGCCCGGCAGGGCTTCGTCGGCGCCAAGCGCGCTTATGAAGGCCGGTTCGGCCTTTACGCAAGCCATCTGCAGAGCCATTTCGATCCGGCCAATCTGGCCCTGGCGACGGCCGGCCTCGGTGAACTCTGGGAACTGCAGCAAGTCGCGGTGAAGCCCTTCCCCGCGTGCCACTTCGTGCATGCCTGCGTCGACGCCGCCGTGACCTTGACGCGCGAGCACAAGCTCGATGCGAAGGAGATCGAGCAGGTGCGCGCGCTCGTCCCGGCGGAAGTGGTAAAGACCGTTTGCGAACCGGCCGCGAACAAGCGCCGCCCCGCCAACAGCTACGACGCGCAGTTTTCAATTCCCTACACGGTCGCGGCCGCGTTGCGGCGCGGGCAGTTCACGCTCGATGAGCTGGAAGATGACGCGCTCGGCGACGCGGACACTCTCGCCCTTGCCGACCGCGTGCAGTACGAGATCGATCCGGCGACGACTTTCCCGCGTCACTATACGGGCGAGGTGATCGTCACACTGCGCGGCGGCCGCACGCTGCGGCATCGCGAAGCGGTCAACCGCGGCAACGGTGAGCGTCCCTTGAGCGAAGCCGACATCATCGAGAAATACCGTTCGAACGCGGCGCGCGCCGTCTCGCGCGACAAAGCGCAGGCGGTCGAGACGCTGCTGCTTTCGCTCGATCAAGCGGCCGACGTCGGCGCCCTCGCCGACCGCCTTGCCGGCGCATGAAGAAGTGGCATTGAGCACCGTGACACGCGAAGCACCGCCGCAGGATGACGAAGCCGAAAACGTCATCCTCGCCAGCATCGACCGCTTTCTGGAACGCGACGTTGCGCCCTATGCGCAAAAGCTCGAACACGACGATGTCTACCCGGAAGAGATCGTCGCCCGGATGAAGGAGCTCGGCCTGTTCGGCGCCACGATCGACACTGCTTATGGCGGACTTGGGCTCTCGACCACAGTCTATGCCCGCATCGTCGAGCGCATATCGCGGGTCTGGATGTCGGTCACCGGCATTTTCAACTCGCACCTCATCATGGCCGCGGCCGTGCAGCGCTTCGGCACGGAAGCGCAGAAGCAAGCCTACCTGCCGCGCTTCGCAACCGGCGAACTGCGTGGCGGCCTCGCGCTCACCGAGCCCGATTGCGGCACCGATTTGCAGGCGATCCGGACAGTGGCGCGGCGACGCGGCGACAGCTACGTCGTCAACGGCACCAAGACCTGGATCTCCAACGGCATCCACGGGCAATGCTTCGCGCTGCTGGTCAAGACCAATCCCGATGCCGAGCCGCGCCACAAAGGCATGAGCCTGTTCATCGCCGAAAAAGGCGATGGCTTTAAGGTGAGCCGCAAGCTCGAGAAGCTCGGCTACAAGGGCATCGACTCCGCCGAGCTCGTGTTCGAGGATTATGTGATTCCGGCAGACCGGCTGATCGGCGGACAGGAAGGGCTCGGGCTCAAACATGCATTGGGCGGGCTCGAGCTTGGGCGCATCAATGTGGCGGCACGCGGCGTCGGCCTTGCACAAGCCGCGCTCGATCAGGCGGTCGCCTACAGCCAGGTGCGCAAGACCTTCGGCAAGCCGATCTGCCAGCACCAGGCGATCCAGCTCAAACTCGCCGACATGGCGACGCAGATCCATGCGGCGCGGCTGCTCACCCAAGACGCGGCGAGGACTTACGACCGCGGGCTGCGCTGCGACATGGAAGCCGGCATGGCGAAACTGTTCGCTACCGAAACGGCGGTGAATGTTTCGCTCGAAGCGATGCGCATCCACGGCGCTTACGGCTATTCGAAGGAGTTCGTCGTCGAGCGCATCTACCGCGACGCGCCGCTGTTGGTCATCGGCGAAGGCACCAACGAGCTGCAGCGCATCATCATCGCGCGGCAGCTCGTCGAACGTAACCCGGTGTAAGAGTCAAGGCCGATGCTGCCGCTTTCCGGAATGCGCGTCATCGCCATCGAGCAATATGGCGCCGGACCTTACGGCACGATGCAGCTCGCCGATCTCGGCGCCGAAGTCATCAAGATCGAGAACCCCTCCGACGGCGGCGACATGGGCCGGCGCGTCGGCCCGTATTTTCTCACTCCCGACGACAGCCATTTCTTCGAGAGCTTCAACCGCAACAAGAAAAGCATCACGCTTGACCTGAAGAAGGATGGCGCGCGCGAGGTGCTGCACGCGCTGGTGCGCCGCGCCGATGGCGTGCTGAACAATCTGCGCGGCGATCTGCCTGACTCGCTCGGGCTCACCTACGCGGCACTCGAAGAAGTCAACCCGCGCATCGTCTGCGCGCATCTGTCGGCCTACGGGCGCAGCGGACCACGGGCGAACTGGCCGGGTTACGACTATCTGATGCAGGCGGAAGCCGGCTACCTGTCGCTCACTGGTGAGCCTGACGGACCGCCGAGCCGCATGGGGCTGTCGATCGTCGACATGATGACCGGCTTGTTTGCGGCGTTTGCGCTCCTTTCCGGCATCATCGCCGCGCGCGACACCGGCGTTGGGCGCGACATTGATGTCAACCTGTTCGACTGCGCGCTGCAGAATTTGAACTATCTGGCGACCTGGTATCTCAACGAAGGCCATAAGCAGGGCCGCGAGCCGCGATCGAGCCATCCTTCGCTCACGCCGAGCCAGCTCTATCGCACGCGCGACGGCTACATCTTCATCATGTGCAACAAAGAGAAGTTCTGGCCGGTGTTCTGCGACATGATCGGGCGCCCCGACCTCGCCGCCGATCCCAACTTCCGCACCTTCAAAGACCGGCTCGCCCATCGCGAGAAGCTCACGGTCGTGCTCGACGAAGCGCTGAGTGGCCGTACCACCGCCGAGTGGCTCGAGCATTTTGCCGGGCGCGTACCGGCCGCGCCCGTCAATGACGTCGCCTCGGCCCTCGACAATCCGTTCGTGCGCGAGGGCGGCCGTATCTGGAACATCGACCATCCCGAACGCGCGGATTTCAAAATGGTCGCCGCGCCCTATGGCTGTCCGGGCGAAACCTTGCCGCGAAACCCAGCGCCGGCGCTCGGGCAGGATACCGAGCGGCTCTTGGCCGAATGCGGCCTGTCGCACGAGCATGTCGCGGCCCTGCGTCAGCGCGGCGTTATCTGAAGAAATACACCTGTGCGACGGTCTCCAGCGTGCCTTCGACGTTGAACAGCGCGTGGAGAAGAAACGTGAGCAACGTCGAGCCGCTGCGCCAGCGTATCCAGCCGAGAAACAGTCCAACGACGAATATTTGCAGAATGCCGGTCCAATCGTATTGGACGTGCAGCGCCGCCCATAACAGCGAGATAATAATAATCGCCGGCCACACGGCGCGCACCGACCGCGCCCAGCCGCGAAACAAAAAGCCGCGAAACAAAACTTCCTCGCCCGCCGGCGCGATGATAACGGCGCTGACCCACAGCGCGGCCAGCCATCCTTGCGCGGCGGCGGTGGTGTAGGACTGCACCTGGAACGGCGTAACCAGCGGGTATCCGCCGACATAGAGAAGCGCGTCGCCGATCGCGATCAGGCCGACAAGACAGACAAGTCCGATGCCGACGTCGCGCCGCGCCGGAATGACCAACGCCAGATAGTCCGCAAACGGCGCACGCGCGGCCAGAACGGCGAGCGCGATGATTGCGATCATGATCGGGTTGGCGATCACGATGAAGAGCGTGACGAGCTTGCCGTCGAACGGCGCGCTGACCAGCGAATCCAGATCGCTGATCCGCAGCAACACCAGAATCGCGAGGGCAAGGAATTGGCTGGCGACAAAGGCGAGAAATGCCCAGCCCAGCGTCGCCCAGTAGCCCCAAATCCTCATTGCCGCTCGCTTGGGCTCGCTCGCCGTTACGGGATCAGAATCGACGACCCCGTCGTCTCGCGGCCTTCAAGGTCGCGGTGGGCCTTGGCCGCGTCCTTGAGCGGATATTTCTGGTTGACCGGTATCTTCACCGCGCCGCTGCCGACCACCGCGAACAAATCTTCCGCCATGGCCAAGAGATCAGAGCGCTTGGCGCCATAAGTGTTCAGCGTCGGGCGAGTGGCGAACAGCGAGCCCTTGAATTGCAGGAGATTGATGTCGAAGGCGGCGATCGGGCCGGACGCGCTGCCGAAGCTGACGAACATGCCGAGCGGCCGGATGCAATCGAGCGACGCCGGGAATGTCGTTTTGCCGATGCCGTCATAGACGACGTCGCACAGCTTGCCGCCGGTGATGTCCTTCACACGGGCAACGAAATCTTCGTCGCGATAAAGGATCGTGTGGTGGCAGCCGTTCGCCTTCGCCAGCGCGGCCTTCTCCTTCGAACCGACCGTGCCGATGACATTGGCGCCGAGATGATTGGCCCATTGGCACAGGATGAGACCGACGCCGCCGGCGGCCGCATGCATCAGCACATTCATGCCCTTCTCGACCTTGAACGTGCGGCGCACGAGATATTGGACGGTCAGGCCTTTCAACATCATGCCGGCGGCTTGCTCATAGCTGATATTGGCCGGCAGCTTCACCGCGCGGTCGGCCGGCACGACCCGCTCCGCCGTGTAGCAACCCGGCCCCTGCACATAAGCCACGCGGTCACCCGGCTTGAACTCGCTGACGCCGGCGCCGACTTCGACCACCTCGCCGGCGGCTTCATTGCCGGCAACGAACGGCAAGCCGCCGGGCGCCGGATAGAGACCGCTGCGAAAATACGTGTCCACGAAGTTGACGCCGATGGCGTGCTGCTTGACGCGAATTTGCCCGGCTCCGGCGGCGGGCACCGGGATATCCTCATAGGTCAAAACCTCGGGGCCGCCCACTTTGTGGACGCGTACTGCAGCAACCATTGTCTACTCCTGTTCAGACCCTGTTCGGACCTTTCGCGGACGCGCGATCATAGGGAGCGGCCGCCACTGCGCAAGTGGCGTTGGCCTCCTCATTGCCGCCGCCGCTTGCGGCGCTGCCGCGCCAGAATATTGAAACCCTCGACCACGGCGGCAAACGCCATCGCGAAATACACATAGCCGCGCGGGATGTGGACGTCGAAGCCGTCGGCGATCAAGGCAACGCCGATCAGGATCAAGAACGACAGCGCCAGCATCTTGGTCGTCGGGTGACGCAAGATGAAGCCGGCGACCGGCTCGGACGCCACATACATGACCGCAATTGCGATGATCACGGCCGCGATCATCACCTCGATGTGCTGCGCCATACCGATGGCGGTCAAGATCGAGTTGATCGAGAAGACAAGATCGATGATTGCGATTTGCAGAATGACAAGAAAAAGATTGGAGCGCGCGCCGCGTCCCTGCTTCGCCTCCGGTTCCTCGGCGTCGATCTCGCCATGAATTTCGAAGATGGCCTTGGCGATCAGGAAGAGACCCCCGCCGATCAGAATAATGTCGCGCCAGCTGATCTCGTTGCCGTAGATGACGAAGAGCGGCGTGCGCAATCGCCCGAGGAATGTAAGCCCGAACAGCAACGCGACACGAAAGATGAGCGCCAGGAAGAGCCCGATCTGGCGCGCTCGGCGGCTGGCGGCAGGCTCAAGGCCGGCAGCCAGGAGCGAAAGAAAAATGACATTGTCGACGCCGAGAATAATTTCGAGCGCCGTCAGGGTCAGCAGCGCAGCCCACGCATTCGGATCGGTGAGAAGCGCGAGCATGCGGAAACCCTCAAGACGACTGTGAACGCAAAAGGTCGACGATCACGAAATAGATCGCGAGATTGGCGATCCACCAGCGCGGCGTGCGCACCGCAGACGAAAAATCCGTCTTAGACATCCACGAATCCATAAGGCCGACCCTACACGCGAATGACGGGCGGGTCGCCGTTCCACGCGAACGGCCGTCAAATCGCCGCGAAATTGTGCGCCCGATATAGTATTGCAACAATTCATTCGGTAGCGTGAAAATGGCGACGGCTCGAAACTTGGAGCTCGGAAGTCGGAGCGACCGGTGAGGTCATGTGTTGCGTTGATGCTGCTTTCGGCGCTCGGCTCGGGCCCGGTGTTGGCTGCCGATTTTCCGTTGCCTGCAGGTGAACCGGCGAGACTGCCAGTGAGCTATGATGCCAACGGCCCCTACACGAACTGGGCCGGAGCCTATCTGGGCCTCAATGGCGGCTACGGCTTGGGAAGCAGCCAGTGGACGTTGGGCCTGTTGGGGACCGACGTTTTCAACACCAGCGGCTTTCTGTTCGGCGGTACCGCTGGATTCAATTTTCCCATCAGTGCCGTGCTGGTCGGACTCGAGGGCGACATCGATTGGTCGGGCCTCAGCGGCAACGCTACCAATTGTGCGGTGAATGCGAGCGGCGCCGCGGCGGCTTGTCAGACCAAGAGCAACCTGCTCGGAACGGCGCGCGCTCGCGTCGGTTATGCATTCGACCGAACGCTGATCTATGTGACCGGCGGCACCGCTTTCGCGCCAGTACAGACCGGCCTTAGTCCGCCGTCGACTTTCGACGCGGCAACCAAATTCGGCTGGACCGCCGGCGCCGGCGTCGAGTTCGCATTTTTCGGGAACTGGAGCGCCAAGGCCGAGTACCTCTTTGTCGATCTCGCCGCGGCCTCCTGCTCGACCGCGGCGAATTGCGGCAGCGCTACCGGCTCGTCGGTCGCGTTCACCGAGAATGTGGTACGCGGCGGCTTCAACTACAGATTTCCCTGGTGAATGCCGAGGCGGCTCGTGAACAGTGCGCACAACATCAAGACCGCCGAAGCCGCCGTCATCGGCGGCGGGCCGGCGGGTCTCGTCAGCGCCGTTGCGCTCGCCGCCGCCGGCGTTGACACGCTGATCATCGCACCTTCCCGGCAAGAGGATTTTCGCACCACCGCGTTCCTTGCCGGATCGGTAACGGCGCTGACCACATTGGGCGTATGGGATGCCTGCCGCCCGCAAGCGGCGCCGCTCGCCGCGATCCGGATCATCGACGACACGCGCCGGCTCTGGCGTGCGCCCGAAGTTCATTTCGCGGCCGCCGAAATCGGCCTCGAGGCTTTCGGCTACAATATCGAGAACCGCTATCTCATCGCCGCGCTGCACGATCGTGCGGCCAAACTGAATATCCCGCGCATCAGTGCTCCCGCTGTCGCTGTCGTGCCTGATCACGACGGCGTCACGGTGAAGCTCGCGGAAGGCGAGGCACGCGTGCGGCTTGTCATTGGGGCCGACGGCCAACACTCGCTCTGCCGCGCGGCGGCGGGCATCGGTAGTCATCGGCACACCTATCCGCAGACCGCGCTCACGCTCAATCTCGCGCACACGCGGCCGCATCAGGACACGGCGACGGAATTTCACACCGAGACCGGTCCGTTCACGCTTGTCCCTCTGCCCGGCCGGCGCTCGAGCCTGGTCTGCGTGCTTGATCCGGAACGCGCGTCGCATGTGGCCACCATGACCGACGCGGAGCTCGCCATCGAGATCGAGCGCCGCGCGCATTCGCTATTCGGCAAAATGAGTGTCGAGCCAGGGCGCGGCATGTTTCCGCTGGCGGTCGAGACGGCGCGTTCGGTAGCGGGCAACCGGATTGCCCTGGTGGGTGAAGCCGCGCATGTCGTTCCGCCGATCGGCGCCCAAGGGCTCAATCTCGGCCTTCGCGACGCCGCGACGCTTGCCGAGATCGTTGCCGACGCGCGGCGCCACGGCCTCGATATCGGCTCGTCCGCCGTGCTGGCGCGCTATGAGATGCAGCGGCGCGCCGACGTAACCAGCCGCCGGATCGCCATCGACCTTCTCAATCGCAGCCTGCTCACGGATTTCCTGCCGGTTCACGGAGCGCGCGCTCTCTCGCTTTTTCTGGTCGACCGCGTCGGCCCGCTACGCCGCGCCTTGATGCGCGAAGGGGTCAGCCCCGCGGCCTCGCAACCCCGCCTGATGCGCGGCGAAATGCTCTAGTTATCCGTTAGTTACGAGGCGTGATGGCGCGAAAAACGGCTTGGCGCGCCCAGCGGTTCGTCATACGGTCCGGATCGTGTCCAACAAGCTGAGCCGATCCGCTCTTCCCAGCAGATGCCGCACGAAAGTCTTTGCAACAGGATTGACGCATGAAGCTGCCGCGCAACTTTTTCAAGCCGCTTGCGATCGGAGCGCCGGCGCCGTTGCGCGAGCTGCCGATCCGGCTCGAGCGCATGATCCACTTCGTGCCGCCGCATATCGCGAAAGTGCGGGCGCGTGTGCCCGAGCTCATCAGCCAGGTCGACGTCGTTCTCGGCAATCTGGAAGATGCGATCCCGGCTGATGCCAAGGAAGCGGCGCGCGCGGGCTTCATCGCCATGGCGAAGGAGAACGATTTCGGCAAGACCGGCTTGTGGACGCGGATCAACGCGCTCAATTCGCCGTGGGTGCTCGACGACATTCGCGACATCGTGGGCGCGGTCGGCCACAAGCTCGATGTGATCATGCTGCCGAAGGTCGAAGGACCTTGGGACATTCATTATCTCGATCAGCTGCTGGCGCAGCTTGAAGCCAAGCACGTGGTGGAGAAACCGATCCTCATTCACGCCATTCTGGAAACGGCGGAGGGCGTCGAGAACGTGTCGAGCATCGCGGCTGCTTCGCCGCGCATGCACGGCATCAGCCTTGGGCCGGCGGATCTTGCCGCTTCGCGCGCGATGAAAACGACGCGCGTCGGCGGCGGCCATCCCGAATACAAGGTGATGGCCGATCCCGCGCCGGGCGGCGCCGCCGACGCGCCGCGCACCACGTATCAACAAGACCTCTGGCACTATACGACCGCCAGAATGGTCGATGCCTGTGCGGCTGCGGGCATCAAGCCGTTCTACGGCCCGTTCGGCGATATTGCCGACACGGCCGCCTGCGAGGTGCAGTTCCGCAATAGTTTCCTGATGGGCTGCGCCGGCGCCTGGACCTTGCATCCCAACCAAGTGCCGATCGCCAAGCGTGTCTTCTCGCCCGATCCGGCCGAAGTCGCGTTCGCGCAGAAGATCGTGGCCGCCATGCCCGATGGCACCGGCGCTGTCATGATCGACGGCAAGATGCAGGACGACGCAACCTGGAAGCAGGCGAAGGTCCTGGTCGACCTCGCCCGGCTGGTGGCAGCGAAGGACCCGGCAATGGCTGTTCAATACGGACTATGAACGAGATGGTATTCGCGCTATGAATGACCGTTCAGGTTTTTGTCAGCGGGTCGCCACAATCGTGTCATTGCATCGTTGCCAAGAGCAGCCGGAAATAAACCTGCAGCCGGAAATATAGGTCGCCAATGGCCCGAGCCATGAACAAGATTCGCAGCGCCAAATATCAGATCGGCCAAGTCGTGCGGCATCGGCTGTTCCCGTTCCGCGGTGTGGTCTTCGACATCGATCCGATCTTCAACAATACGGAAGAATGGTATCAGTCGATCCCCGCCGAAGTGCGGCCGAATAAAGATCAACCGTTCTACCACCTCTTCGCCGAGAACGACGAAACCGAATACATCGCCTATGTGTCCGAGCAGAATTTGCTCCCGGACGATAGTGGCGAGCCGGTCAGACACCCGCAGGTCGCGGAAGTGTTCGTGCAGGACGGCAACGGCGGCTACCGACCGCGGCAATCGACTACGACCCACTAACGAGAACACAGATCAAGACAACTTGGCGCTCCGTCATTTGACGGAGCACGAAGTTGAAGGCGCGCGCGTGCGCGCCCCCGAGTGACGAGGCGTCTACTCTTATTGCGTCTTGCCGCCGCCGGGCGGATTGACCTGCGACGTCGGCCCACCCTGTTGGCTCTCCAGCTTCTTGCGGGCTTCGTCCGCGCGCCGTTGTAACTCTTCCTGGAGCTTCTTCTGCTGCTCCTCGAAGACTTTCGGATCGGTCGGCGGACCCTCATAAGCCTTGGCGAAATCGTTCAGCGGCATCACCAGACTGATCGGCTGGCCGGTGGCATTGATGGCCTGAATGACCAAGCCCTGCCCCTTCTTCATTTTTCCAATCATATCGGCGGAGGCGTCGTAATCGGCCATGCAGCCGTTGCTGAAGCAGATCACGTAAGGCGCCGTCATCGGCTGGTTCTGATCGACGATCAGCCGTGTGCCGTGGGCGAGTTGCATGCCGAGCGGCAAGGTGACGCGCAAAAGCTTCTTGTCCGCGCCTTGCGGCTCGATGAGCACCGCGGCAGCGACCGGCTGGCCGGACTCGACGCGCGCATCCTTACCAGTGAAGCAGACTTCCTTGGCGTTGGGATCCGGCGGCTGTCCGGGCTGGCCCTTGAGGCAGAATTTGGTCCAGGGCGAGAAGATCAATTGCACCGGCTGCTGGCCGTTTTGCGCCTGCCCTTGTTGGCCCGGTTGGCCGGCCGGCGCCTGCCCGGGATCGGCGGCGGGCGCGGCCGGCGCGGCCGGTGCCTGCTGCTGAGCCTCCGCCGGGGGCTTAGGCTTGGGCGCCGGCTTCTTCGGCTTGGGCGCCGGAGCTGCGGCATCGGGCTGCTGCGCAAAGGCTGGCCCGCCTACGACCAGGGCGCCTGCCGCCGTAAGGCTTGCGCATAACGCCAGCGTTTTGGCAAAAGCCACGGGCGTGGCGGCAATAGCAGCGGCCATCCGGGTCGCCGGCCTCAAAGCGGCCGGCGCGGTCCAATAGGTCATGCGATCATCCCTCGTAGTGTGCCGCTGCAAATCGAGGTCCGTCGACTTGCGTATCAGCTTCCTGGCATGTGCCGGCACGCAACGGCGCACGCGGCCCCCCTGCGTGGTCCTTCGGCGCAGAATGCGGCAACAGCGTGACACCGCGCCCCGGCGAGAGCCATCCCGATAGCCCACTTTGCTCGCGAGATAAAGCGCCGCCGCGTATTCTGTTACAGTTACGGGGCAGCCTGCCCCGAATCGCGGAGCTTATTTGCGTCGCTCCATGCTGAAAGCCCTTGCCGTCTGTCCGAACCGTACCGCGGAAATCATGCGCGGCGCCGCATGCGGAACGCTTTTGGCGTCGGTGCTTTTGGCATGGACCTTCGTTGCGCCGGCGTTTGCCGAGGCGACATACGGCATCGCCATGCATGGCGACCCTGCTCTGCCCCGCGATTTTGCCGTGATGCCTTACGCGAATGCCGAAGCGCCCAAAGGCGGCCGCATGGTGCAGGGCGTACTCGGCACGTTCGACAGTCTTAATCCGTTCATCGTCAAAGGCCTGCCGGCGCAGTCGCTGCGCGGCTACGTGTTCGAGAGCCTGATGGCGCGCGGTTACGACGAGCCGTTCTCGCTCTACGGCTTGCTCGCCCGCACGATCGAAACCGACGATGCGCGCAGCTATGTCACCTTCGCGCTCGATCCGGCGGCGCGCTTTTCCGACGGCGCGCCGGTGACAGCCGCCGACGTGGTCTTTTCCTGGCAGCTGCTGCGCGATCACGGCCGGCCCAATTACCGCGCCTATTATGCCAAGGTCGCCCGCGCCGAGGCGCTCGATGAGCGCACCGTGCGTTTCGATCTCGGCAACGCCGGCGACCGCGAATTGCCGCTCATCCTCGGCTTGATGCCGGTATTGGCCAAGCACGCCATCGACGCCGCGAAATTCGAGGACACAAGTTTGGCGAAGCCGATCGGCAGCGGGCCTTACACCGTCGCCGAGATCGATGCCGGCAAGAGCGTGACGCTCAAGCGCGATCCCAATTATTGGGGCCGCGACCTTCCGATCAATCGCGGCCTGTGGAATTTCAACGAGTTGCGTTTCGATTACTATCGCGACGCCAACGCGTATTTCGAAGGCTTCAAGACCGGTCTCTACGACGTGCGGACCGAGCACGACCCAACTCGCTGGCGGACCGGTTACGACATTCCGGCCGTGCGCGACGGCCGCATCGTGAAGGAGGCATTCACCAACGGCCTGCCCAAGCCAGCCTCCAGCTTCGTCTTCAATACGCGGCGCGCCATTTTCGCCGACCTGCGCGTGCGACAGGCCATCGCGATGCTGTTCGACGCCGCGTGGGTCAATCACAATTTCTTTTTCGATCTGTACCGGCGCAGCGCGAGCTATTTCGACAATTCGGAATTGTCGGCCTATCACCGCCCGGCGGACGAGCACGAGCGCGCGCTGCTGGCGCCCTTCCCCAACGCGGTCCGCCCCGACGTGCTCGACGGCACCTGGTCGCCGCCTGCAAGCGATGGCTCCGGCCGCGACCGGAAGAATTTGCGCGAAGCGCTCAGCCTGCTCGACGCTGCCGGCTACGAATTGAAGGGAACGACTTTGCGAGCGCGCAGCGGCGGCCGGCCCTTTCGCTTCGAGATCATGGTGACAAGCCGTGACGATGAACGGCTCGCGCTCGCCTTCGCCAGCAATCTCGCGCGCGCCGGCATCGAGGCCCAGGTGCGGCTGGTCGACGCCGTGCAATACGACCAGCGGCGTATTGCATTCGACTTCGACATGATCCCCTATCGCTGGGAGCAATCGCTCTCGCCCGGCAATGAGCAAAGCTTCTATTGGGGCTCCGCGGCTGCCGCCGAACAAGGCTCGCGCAACTATATGGGCGTGCGCAGCCCGGCAATCGACGCGATGATCGCGGCCATGCTGGCCGCGCGCGAGCGGCCCGATTTTGTCGCGGCGGTGCGCGCGCTCGATCGTCTCTTGATCTCCGGCAGCTACGTGGTGCCGCTGTTCTATCTTCCTGAGCAATGGGTGGCGCGCTGGACCTATATCCAGCATCCCGGCCGCACATCGTTGTTCGGTTACCTCCCGGAAACCTGGTGGTACCAACCCAAACGGGCGCTGCAATGATCCTTCGCGAAGCCGAGACCGCAGACAATCCATCACGCGGACCCTCGCTTACGCTCGACGACGTTTTCCGCCGCCAAGCTCAACGCCGGCCGGACGCGCTGGCGTTGATCGACCCGCTCAACCGCGCAAGCTTTACTGGCAGAAGCCCGCATCGCGTTACCTATGCCGAAGCCGATCGCATTGTGAGCGCGATGGCCGCGCGGCTGCGCGACATGGGACTGCCGACCGATACGGTCGTCGGCATTCAATTCCCCAACATCGTCGAGAATTTTTTGGCGACGCTTGCCGTGTTGCGGGCGGGAATGATCGTCGCCGCGCTACCCTTGCTCTACCGCCGCACCGATGCGGCGGCCGCGCTGGCGCGCGTCGGCGCTAAGGCCATCATCACCTGCGACCGCGTCGGCACCTTCGATCATGCCCAATGCGCCATGAACGTCGCCGCCGATGTGTTTTCCATTCGCTATGTGTGCGGCTTCGGTGAAAATCTTCCCGACGGCGTGGTGTCGTTCGCCGACTTGTTGACGGCGGACATTTCTGATCCTGCACCGATCGAGGCCGACCACGCCAGGAGCAATGCCGCAGCCCATATCGCGGCGATCACCTTCGATACCAGCGAAGGCGGCATCGTGCCGGTCGCGCGCAGTCATGCCGAATTGTTGGCGGGCGGGCTTGCAGTTTTGCTGGAAGGCGGCATCGCGCAGGATGCTGTCATCCAGTCGACGCTGGCTCCGTCCTCCTTTGCCGGCATGTGCCTTGCGCTGGTGCCCTGGCTGCTGTGCGGCGGTACGCTTGTGCTGCATCACCCATTTGATCTGCCGACGCTCACGCAGCAGATGCGCGACGAGCAATGTACGGCGCTCATCGTGCCCGACGCCGTCGCTTTCCCGCTGGCAGCTACAGGCTTGTTCGCCGAAGCTCATCCGGCCTCGATCATCGCGACCTGGCGCGCGCCCGAGCGGCTTGCCACCAGCGCGGCCTGGAGTGTTTCCGGTGTCGCGCTGATCGACGTTGCGCTTTTCGGAGAAGTCGCGCTCGTGCCGGCACGCCGACGCGGAGACGGCGGACCGAGCCCAATGCCGCTTGGCCCGCTGCTCGCGCCGCATGACGCAGCCGACGGAATTGTCGTCGCCGAAGTCGGCCGCACTGACGCCGGCACGATGGCCGTGCGCGGTCCCATGGTGCCGCAGCACGCCTTCCCGCCCGGCATTGAAGACTCCGGACTGCCCCATATCAAGATGGGGGAGCGCGGGCTGGTCGATACCGGCTACACCTGCCGCTTCGATGTCGACAAAAAGGCTTTGGTCGTGACTGGCCCGCCAGCCGGAATGATCCGCGTTGGGGGCTATCGTTTCCCGCTGCAGGATCTGCGTGGGCTCGTCGGCGGCATCGATGCCGGGGCGAAGCTTGGCGTGCTGCCGCACGCGGTCATCGGCCAGCGGCTCTTCGGGACGGCGGCCGACCGCGCCGCCACGCAAGCGGCGCTGCGTGCCGCCGGCGTCAATCCATTGATCGTCGCCGCTTTCGAAAGCGAAGCGGCCTGACGGCGGCTTGAAAATATCGCTGACTAGCCGATCGCATTGACGGCCCGTTAACAGCACTTTGGCATGCTGCCGGCCTGCACTGAAAAAGCCGCATCCCGCCATGGCGCTGCAAGGTCCGTTTGTCGTCGTCGCCGATAACCCGGCACCCGATGTGGTGGAGGCGCTGCAAACGGCCGGCGCTTTCCCGATCATCGAAACAAACTGGGCCGACGCGGCAGCAGCGCTTGCCTCGGTCGAGCCGGAAGGCCTCGTGCTGGCCGAGCCTTGCAGCGATCCCGTACGCGCCGGAGAATTCGCCCGCGCGCTCGAGGATAGCCTCATGGCCAAGAGCGGCGCGTTCACGCCGGTGATCGCGCGCACGCGCGAAGACGGCGTCGCGCCGATTCCTGACGTGCTGGCGATTTCCGCCGCGGTCGCACCCTCCCGCATCGCGCAAAGGCTCGGCGCCGCCTTGCGCATCCGCGCCCTGCACAACACCGTGCTGCGCCGGATGGAAACGCTCGTCGCCTGCGGCGAGAGCGTGCCCGAGTTGCCGGATACCGATCCGCTCGAAGACGCCACCGTGCTGGTCGCCGGCCGCGGCCGTTCCTATCCGGAGCTTGCGGTCGCCGTCGGCGAGTGCGTCGGGCTCGTCGGCGCGCTCAGCGTCGAGAGCGCCGCCCGCGCGCTCAATGCGCGCGACATCGACGGGCTTGTGATCGGCGACGGCTTCGGGCCGCGCATCGTCGAGGCGCTGCTGACGGTGCTCGCCGAGGACGCCCGCTTTCGCGACCTGCCGGTCGCGGTCCTCGGCGGTCATCACAACGTGACCGAGAAATTCTATGCGCAATTGCCCAATCTCGATCGCGTCGCCGAAGGCGCCGATCTTCTGGTTGCGCGCTTTCTGCCGTTCGTGCGGCTGCACGCCTTCGGCCAGCGGCTCGCCCGCATGCTCAAATCGCTCGACGCGCAGGGCATGATCGATCCGAATACCGGGCTTCTCGCCAACGAGGTGTTCTGGCGCGATCTCAACCGCGCGGTAGACGATGCGGAAAAGCGCGGCGTCGGGCTTTCGATCGCGCGCTTCTCGTTCGACAACGGCGACCGCCGCATCAGCCTCGACGCGGCGCGGCTGCTCAGCCGCTTGATGCGGCAAGTGGATTTTGCCTGCCGCGAGGCCGACAATTCCATTTTCGCGGTGTTCACCGAAACCGATCTGCGCGCCGCGCACGTAATCGCCCGCCGGATCGCCGCGGTGCTCAAGAACACCATGCTCGCGCCCGAGCACCAAAATGGCGGCGTCGACACCGCGGTGACGCTGGCGACGCTCAAGCCGACCGATAATGTCGATACGCTGATCGCCCGCGTCGTGGGCGGTGTTGCGCCGGGTTAAGCCCCGCCCCCATATTAGCGGAAGGGATCAGAGCCAAAGCATTTCCGAACGTTCCGGAACATGCGCTAAGCTCATAAGAAACAACCGCACGGAGGTTTGTCATGCCTGTTTCGTCCGGCGCGCCAGCCGCGCTTCGCATCGACGTCGTCTCCGACGTGGTTTGCCCCTGGTGCTTCATCGGCAAGCGCCGGCTGGAAAATGCGCTGACGCTCGTTCCCGATATTCCCGTTGACATTCATTGGCGGCCGTATTTCCTCAATCCCTGGATTCCGCGCGAAGGCATCGACCGGCAGACTTATCTGGAAACCAAATTCGGTTCGGCCGAGCGCTATGCCGTGATCGCCGAGCGCGTCGTTGCCGCCGCCGCGATCGAGGGGCTGACCTACGCCTCCGACAAGATCAGCCGCCAGCCCAACACGCTCGATTGCCATCGCCTCATCCTGTGGTCGCGCAGCGCGACCGACCCGTCCAACATGAAGCAGCGCCTGATGGAGCTCTATTTCGCCGAAGGCGCCGATCTCACCGACCCGAAAACGTTGATTCAGGCGGCGACCGATTGCGGCATGGACGGCGATCTGGTGCGCCGGCTCCTCGCCAGTGACGCCGACGTCGACCGCGTCGAAGGCGAAGCCAACGGCGCCAAGGAAGCCGGCATCGACGGCGTGCCCTGCTTCATCTTCGGCGGCAGCACCATCGTCACCGGCGCCCAGTCGCCGGAATATCTCGCCAGCGCCATCGAACGCACCGCCGGACGTCATACGCGGCTGCGGGCGTAGCCGTTTCGGGTGCGCCGCCGGAAGAGCTAAGAATTTTGCGCTCGTCCCCGCGAAGGCGCGGACCCCAGGCTGGATTCCCGCTTTCGCGGGACTGAGCGATTGTGAAACTAAGGCCACCAACAAACGACTTCGCCGCACGCACCGACGGCTCACGCCGCGCCGAACAGGTTGCCGATGAGCTCGACGCCATGGATGTTGCGTTGCCGCATTCATTGCGCGCCCCCAATGTCGGCCTAAAAGCTGCAAGTCACCCGCTCTCAATTCAATCATCACTTGCAAATAAACCGGCGACGGCTCCGGTCTGTCGGCTTCGCGACTCTGGAACAGATCGTTTTGCTCGTCACAATGCCATTGCAAATCAGAGCGAAGTCGGCGGTATTGTCTTTTTCTATCGGGCTCGGTTGACGCCTTGCCCGTACTACCTTAGGTCTAGTATCCGCGAGTTGAAGCCTTTTAGTTCCACCGCCAAACGTCGTGGCGGCGTGCGCTCAAATTACGTGGCGCGGGGACGCTCATGGGGGCTAGTTTTTTCGAAACAGTCGTCGCCGGTTTCTATCGCGTCATCAATCGCTGGCGGGTCTGGTATCGGCTGCCGTTTCCGCTCGCAGTTATCAATCTGCTTGCGCTGCGCATCGATTTGCGGTGGCGCAATCTGTTCGACACCGAAACCGCACCGCCCAGCACATCGATCCCGGCGGATTTTGACATTCGCCGATGCCGGACGGTCGACGGCACATTCAACGACCTATCGAAAACCTGGATGGGCATGGCCAATACGCGTTTTGGCCGCAATGCGCCGCTGGCGCAGACGTACGGCGAACAACCGCCTAGGCTGTACGAACCCAATCCGCGTGTAATCAGCCGCGAATTGCTTGCCCGCCGCGAGTTCGTGCCGGCAACGACGGTCAATCTGTTTTTGGCGGCGTGGCTGCAATTCATGGTCCACGACTGGCTCAGTCATGGAGCCAATGACACACAAAACCCACCACTCCGCTTCCCCGTGCCGGAGGGCGACGACTGGCCGACGCGGGAAATGACAATTCTGCGCACCTGTCCTGATCACCAACGCGGACCTGCGGACGCGGGACGCCCAGCGACCTATCGCAACATCGTCACGCATTGGTGGGACGGGTCGCAAATGTACGGATCCGATCTCAAGACGCAGCATTGCGTGCGCAGCACGCCACCAAAAATTTTGCTGCCTGACGGAAAAATCCAGCTGACTGACGACGGCAGTCGCTTGCTAAGGGACGGCAAATTGTACCTGGACGCGAGCGGCCATCTGCCGATCGATCCCGACGCGTCCGACCGCGACCCCGCACAAGAGCTCGCGGCCGTGAACGGCAACTGGTGGATCGGGCTTTCGACCCTGCACACGCTGTTCACGCGTGAGCACAATTCGATCGTCGATCGACTGCATATCGAGTATCCGGACAAGGACGGCGAGTGGCTGTTTCAGAAGGCGCGGCTGATCAATGCCGCGATGATCGCAAGAATACACGCCACCGAATGGACGCCAGCCCTATTGCAGACACCGACGCTGCAATACGCCATGCGCGGCAGCTGGTGGGGCGCACTCGGCGAGGCCTATTTCAAGGCGTTCGGACGTCCGGGCCACAACGAGCTGCTTTCCGGCATTCCATCATCTGCGGCGGAGCAGTATGCCGCGCCCTATGCCATTACCGAAGAGTTCACCGCCGTTTACCGCCTGCACTCGCTGATCCCGGATGATTTCTCCTTCCGCCAGCATCGCGATGACAAAGAGCTGCTTGCTTGCACCTTCCAAGACCTGTTCGCCGGTGGCACTACCAAGGTTCAACATGAAATACCGTTCGAGGACGTGCTCTATTCGCTCGGCACGAGCTATCCCGGCGCGCCGGTGCTGCACAACTATCCCAACCACCTGCGGCGGCTGCCGGAAAACATAGACCAGATCAAAACGGATCTTGCGGCGACCGACATTGTACGCGACCGCGAGCGCGGTGTGCCGCGCTATTGTGCGTTCCGGCGCATCCTGCGTATGACGGTGCCGAAGACATTTCCGGAGCTCACCGACAACAAGCAATGGCAGAAAGAGCTTGAGGAAATCTACGGCGACGTCGAAAGCGTCGATTTGCTGACGGGGACGCTGGCGGAGACGAAGCCGCCGGGTTTTGCAATTTCGGACACGTCATTCCGCATCTTCATTGTTATGGCCGGCCGACGGATCAAAAGCGACCGCTTCCTGACGGACGACTACACGCCCGAAGTCTATACTCCGGTCGGAATCGATTGGGTCGAACAAAACGGTTTCCGCGAGGTGCTATTGCGTCACGCGCCCGTGCTTGGCCCAATTCTGGCCGATGTGCGCAATACTTTCTTCCCGTGGCCCAGATCGGTGCACTAAGTCATGGCGCGGCACATTCGCGTGCCAGGAATTGTCGACGTCGTGTTGGTCTCCGACCCGGCGGAAATCCGTGCGCTTAACGACCACGCCAAGATCGACCGCAACTTCATACCGCGCGGGCCAATAATCAATCGACTGATCGTCGGCCGCATCCGGCATTGGTTCGAAATCATGGGCCAGTTCTTGCCGTCGCTGCTGCCGCGCGGCGATCAGGTGCGCGCCGATCGCCAGCAACAGCTTGCGACTTCGCTCAACCCCGCCAACGGGGCGACGCTGTGGAGCGAGGACCAACTCGATGCACTTGCCGCTTATGTCCGCGGCAGCGGTGACGACAATGCCGCGGGCATTTTGACTCAGCAGATTGTCGGCCGCTTGTTCGATCCGCAGTATCGCGCCGATCTGGCCACGTGGAAAGCGGCCCAACTGATCGACCAGTTTCGCGACGGCTTTTCGCCCGTGCAAATCATTTGGCAACTCACCGGAAAACTTCGGCGCGCGCGCGATTTGCTGGTGGAGCGCGTTAGGAACGATCGCTGGGCGATGCACGGCACCGCAATCGGCGTGCATGGAATTGTCCAGGCCTTGGCGCGGATGCGGCAGTTACGCGCGTTGCCACCTGCGAAATCCCTGGGCGAGGACGCCGTCCTGTGGCGGTGTTTGGCGCCGCCAAAACGGGTGCCGCGCACCGTCGAAGCCGCACTCGAGACGCCGTTGGTGAGTGATCAACTTTCCGCCGGAACGGTGGTCATGTTGGAACTCGCGTCCGCCGGACTGCAGGCGCCGGATGCCGAGATGGTGTTCATGCGCGATCATTGGAACGCCTGCCCGGCGCGCGCCTTCGTGATCGAGCTTCTCTTGGCGGTGTGGCGCCGCAGTCTACAGGAGCCCGTCGTCGCATGACCGAAAGCGCTCCCCAAGGCCCCGCCAATCCGGCTACGCCTACCGGGAGCGACGATGTCATTTTCACTCCGTTGAAGTTCAACAATCTTGAGGTCAAGAACCGCATTTTCCGCTCGAGCGTATCCGGCCGGTTCGACAACGAAGACGGCTCGCTCACGCAGACGCGGATCAATTGGGAATGCAAATTCGCCAAGGGCGGCATTGGCGCCATTATCTCGTCTTACGTGCCGGTGTTGATGGAGGGCCGGATCATCGCCGGCTACGCGACCATCCATCGCGACGACTTCATTCCTTACTGGCAAAAGCTCGGCGATGCGGTGCACAGCTTCGACTGCAAATTCATCATGCAGTTGTCGCACTCGGGTCGGCAAATGGACGTGCCCGGCGTACACAACTATGCGCGGCCGACATTGTCCTCGACCAGCAAAAAGGAGTCGCTGCACGGATTTTTGTGCCGTGCGATGACCCTCGGCGAAATTCATCACACCATCGATGCTTTCGCTCAAGGCGCCTGGCGGGCGCGCGAGGCCGGCCTCGATGGCGTCGAACTTCATGCCGCGAACGGTTATTTATTCACACAGTTCTTGAGCTCCGGAATTAACGACCGGACAGACGAGTACGGCGGCTCGCTGGCAAATCGTGCGCGCTTCCTGCTCGACGTTATTTCGGCGATCCGCTCCAAAGTTGGCCGCGAATTCCACGTGCAGGTGAAGATCAGTGCAGTGGATCACAACAATGTCGTGCCGTGGGAGAAGAAAGGTAACACGCTGAACGAAAGCGTGCAGGTCGCGCAATGGTGCGAGGCTGCCGGTGCCGACGCCATTCATGTCTCTACCGGCAGCTTGTTCCCGCACCCCTTAAATCCGCCGGGAGGGTTTTCGTTCGAGACCATCACTGCGACTTACGACGCAATGATCTCCTCGGGCGTAAGTACGTTGCGCAATTATTTTCTGTTCCGGTACCCGATGCTGCGCCCGATCTTTTACTGGGCCTGGTTTCGCATGAAGCGCGGCCGGCCGATCGAGGGTGTCGGCGAGGACGAAGCGCGCGCAATCAAAGCCGCGGTCAAGATCCCCGTGATCTCCACGGGAGGCTGGCAGACAGCATCGAGAATCCGCGCCGCGATAAATTCCAATGCGTGCGACGGCGTTTCGATCGCACGTTCACTGATTGCGAATCCCAATCTGCCGAAATTCTGGGCCGGCGGGCACGATCTTCCGCCGTCGCCGTGCACCTATTGCAATCGCTGCCTGCTCAACGCGCCGAAGAATCCCATGGGCTGCTATGAGCCGCTGCGTTTTGCCAACCACGACGCGATGGTCGAGCAATTGATGACGATCTACAACACGCATCCGGTCTTGCAGGTGCCGCGGCCGGACGAGGTGGTGCCATGATCCGCGAATTCCCGGTCACGGCCGTACAGGAGGCCCTGCACCGGCGTTGGCGTCTCCTTATCCCAGTCTACATTTTGCTGGCGATCATTGTGCTGATCGGCATCGTCGGCGCGATCTTGGTTCTGATTTTACTGTGGCAACTAGCGCAAAACCGCACGCCGCATTACGCCGACATTATCGAGGAGTTCAAATACGGCTCGATCGGTACCGAGCCGCATAGCGGAATTCCGTACCGCATCTGGCGCGCCTTACCCACGCTGTTTCCCGAGGATTTCGCCGGCCGCCAAGATTATTCGGCATTCGGTTTTGTCTACGAGAGCGACGCCAGCGGCCATCAACGCGAGCTGCCGATCGGCATTTCGCGCCGTACCTATCGCGACGTCGACATAGTCTGGTTCAACTGCGCCACCTGCCATACCGGCACCGTAAACGCCACCATGTCTGATCCAAACGGACGGCAGCGAACCGGCAGGCACATTATTCCCGGCATGCCGTCCAACAATCTCTACCTCGAACGATTCATCCGTTTCCTGCTCAATGCCGGAGCAGATGAACGGCTGTCTCCGGATAAGCTGATAGCTGAAATCAACAAGACCGGACCCAAGCTCGGTCCCATCGATGAATTCATCTATCGCTGGTACATCATCCCGACGTTGCGCGAAGGGTTACTGGAGCGGCGCACGCGGCTCTTTCCGCTGCTTGGCCAGCAGCCGCCATGGGGCCCTGGCCGCGTCGATACCTTCAATCCCTACAAGCTCATTCAGGCCAACATACCGCTCGCATCGCTGCAGCAGAGCGAGTTGATCGGCATTGCCGACTTTCCGTCAATATTCAACCAAGGGCCCCGCGAAGGCATGCATCTGCATTGGGATGGCGATAACACCTCGCTCGCGGAACGCAATCTATCGGCGGCGATCGGAGCCGGCGTCACGCCGGATTCGGTTGATTTCGACGCGATCGATCGCGTGGCCCGATGGCTCAAGACGCTGCAACCGCCGCCAAGCCCCCATCAACCCGATGCGACGGCCGTGGCGCGTGGCCGCGACATTTTTATGAGCCAGTGCAGCGCCTGCCATGGCTATGCAGATTCGGGAGGCTACAGGTTCACGGGCAGCGCAATCGGCCAAGTCGAGCCCAATGACAAACTCGGCGCCGATCCCCATCGGCTCGATTCCTATACCGAAAAATTCCGCGAATACCAGTTGGCGAATTTCTTCGTCGGTACGCCCTATCAGTTCAAGTATTTCGTCAAGACGAATGGCTACGCCAATCTACCGCTGGACGGCTTGTGGCTGCGTGCGCCCTATCTGCATAACGGTTCAGTCCCGACACTCGCGGCTTTGCTGCAGGCGCCGGGCCAGCGCCCTATTACCTTTATCCGCGGAGTTGATCGGCTCGACGCGAAGAACGGCGGCTTCGAAGCGCCCGCTTGTGATCCTTCGACGCCACCCGCAAACGCGTTCTGCTTCGATACCGGCCTGCCAGGCAACAGCAATACCGGCCATTCATACGGCACCGACTTGCCGGAGGCGGCGAAGGCCGACCTCCTTGCCTATCTGCTGACATTGTGAGCGAGGAGGCATCGCATGAGTGAAGCGCAGACGCTGTCCTACTCGAAAACCCTAACGGCAAGCCGCCTTCGTACCTATCAGGTCCTGTTCGTCATCAGCATTCTCGGCAATTTGGTCGTTGGCTTTTGGTGTATCTTTGATCCGGTCGGTTTCGCGCGGCTGCTGCTTCAGCCCGACCCGTTTCCGGAGCCGTGGCCGCGCGTCTGGGGTGCAACGCTTATCGGACTGCATCTCGTTTATGTGCCAGGCCTTCGCAATCCTTTGTTCTATCGCTGGCCCAATTGGTCGAGCATTGCGATCAAGTTTTTCATGACAATCATATTTCTATCTTCGGGCCGCTATTTCTATCCATTCGCGCTCTGGGATTTCAGCTTCGGTGTCATTTTGTTGGTGGCTTACTATCGGCTTATGCTGGCGGAAGTGCTCGGCGAGCCCTGAAGCGGGTCTCGTGTTGTCCAAACATCGAACTTTCAGAGGTGCATAACGAGAAACGTAAGTGCGTCACGGTGTTTGCCGCGGGCATCCTTGGATGATCGCAGACCCTGCCCAAGTCGCGCCCAGACCTGAATACCGCGTAACCCGGCTGAAAAAGACGAGGCCGGCGCTTTCTGGTCTGAACCCTCAGATAGTGGTATAGGTGTAAGAACAAATTTCGGCACGCGCATGAGCGACCTGCGCCAATGGCTTACGAGCCTCGGCCTTGATTGTTACGCCGAGGTGTTCGCAAAAAATAATATTGATAGCAAGACCCTGGCAGATTTGACTGAGCAGGATCTCGCAGCGCTTGGCGTGTCCCTTGGGCATCGCAAGAGGCTTTTAGGAGCGGTCCCAGGAGATCATCTTTTCCCCAAAAATATCGCGACACGAGGGTGCGCGTTCCCGCCAAAATCTCAGAGCCGAGCGGCGGCATTTGACTGTTGCGTTCTATGACTTGGTTGGCTCCGCGGCCTTGGCGGCGCAACTCGACCCGGAGGATTTGCGCGAAATTTTGCACGAATTCCAAAGCCTCTGCAGCGACGCGATTCGGCGCTACGACGGTCACATCGCCCAATTTCTCGGCGATAGGGTGCTTACCTATTTCGGGTTTCCACGCGCTCATGAGGATGACGCCGAGCGCGCCGTCAGAGCGGCTTTGCAAGCCATCGTTTCTGCGTCGAAGTTTGCCACACGCAGCGGGCAGATGCACGAGATACGGATAGGTATTGCAACCGGACTGGTGGTCGTTGGCGATCTAATCGGCGACGGATCGGGCCGCGAATTCGAACTCATTGGCGAGGCGCCAAACTTGGCTGCCCGTTTGCTAGAACTGGCGGAGCCGAACCAAATATTGGTGGCACCGAGCACCCGCAAATTGCTTGGTGATTTGTTCGAGTTCGAGGATCTCGGTGACCAACGCATCAAAGGGTTCGACCAGCAGGTCCACCTTTGGCGGGCAATTCGACCGAGCTCGGTTTCAAGTCGGTTCGAAGCTCGCCACCCTGCGCACTTAACTCGGCTGATCGGCCGCGATGCCGAATTGAAACTACTGCGAGAGCACTATTTGCGGGCAAAAAACGGCCAGGGACGCATGATAGTAATCTCCGGTGAGCCGGGCATCGGCAAATCGCGGCTTACTCTGGCGCTCACTCAAAGTATTTCGGAGGACTGTCGCCTAATTTCGTTTCAATGTTCATCCTATCACACCAACAGCGCGTGGTATCCGATCGTTCATTTCTTGCAGCGCGCGGCCGGCATAACCCCTGAGATCTCGCACTCTCTCCAACTCGATCGCTTGGAGGAGTTCGTCAGGCAAATCTTGGGAAAAAACGATGAGTTCGTGGCCTTGCTGGCGGCACTATTGTCGATCCCAACGGGGGCTCGCTATGCACCACTCGAATTGACCCCTCAGCAGCAAAAGAATCGAACGTTTGCAGCCGTGCTGACGTTGCTTGAGGCCCAGACCAAGCAGCAACCCGTTCTGCTCGTATTTGAAGACGTTCATTGGATCGATCCCACCTCCTTTGAATTGCTGAAGCGTATCCGTGATCGCATCGCGCACTGGCGAATGCTGGCTGTCATCTCGGCTCGTTCCGATTTCGGCCTATCCTGGGCCGAACATCCGCACGCGACCAATCTGGCGATCAAGCGCCTTGGGCGACAGGACGTCACCGCGATGATCAATTCAATGAACGCCGAGGCGTCACTGCCGCCAGCCGTCATCGAACAAATTATCGCAAAGGCGGAAGGACTTCCGCTCTTTGTCGAGGAGATAACCAACGCCGTAGTAGAAGATGCCAACCGCAAATTGACGGAGGGCCAGCAGTCACTCGATGTTCAGTCCACATTCGTGGTTCCTGCTACCCTGCACGAATCATTGATGGCTCGCCTCAATCTGGCCGCGCAGATGAAGACAGTCGCGCAGATCGCATCAGTGATTGGTCGTGAGTTCTCCTTGAAACTACTGAATGCGGTTGCCAAATTGCCCGAACGTAGCGTGCGGGCCGCGGTCGATCGCCTGCTCCAATCCGGTCTTCTCGTTCAAACAAGCGAGTCAAATAGCCAAACCTTCATGTTTAAACATGCGCTGGTACAGGACGAAGCCTACGCCAGCCTGTTACGTGCGGACCGGCGGGCAATTCATATCAGGACAGCTGAGGCGCTCTGCGGCGATCTTGCCGACGTTGCAAAGGCTGCACCAGAAATCGTTGCGCACCACTATACCCAGGCCGGCCGGATCATGCCTGCGATCGACTACTGGGCGCGGGCCGGTCGGTTAGCCGGCGAACGGTTCGCGTTTGCTGAAGCCGGCACGCATCTGCAGATCGCACTTAAGCTGCTCGCAGAGGTGCCTGAAGGCCTTCAACGCGATGAGGTCGAGCTGCAGCTGCAGCATGCCTTGGGCAACGTCCTGATCGCTTCAAAGGGGTTTGGAGCTACCGAGACCGGCTTTGCATTCAGACGCTCTCTGGAATTGTGCCGCAAATTCGAAGGCAATCCGCAGACGGTCACGGTGATAAATGGAATCATCGGTGTTCATTTGATGCGGGAGGAGTTCGAGCAGGCTCGGATTCTCGCCGAAGGTTTAGTGGCGCGCGGCGAGAAGCAACTTGACGCCCCGCAGCAGTTGATGGGGCATCGCGCATTCGGCATGTCGCTATTCTATATGGGCAATTTTGTCGACGCCTGCGATCATCTCCGCGCCGCCATTGAACTCTACGATGCCACTCCACTGCCCCCGCTCGCCACGGTCTTTTCGCAGGATCAGAAGGCAACGGCCCAAGCTTACCTCGCACTCGCCTTTATCTTGCGTGGGGATATCAGACGCGGGCTGGAGCTCGGGCACGACGCGGCGGCGTACGCCGAACGTCTGCGACACCCACACAGCCTTGCGTACGTGCTTGCGTTTTTGGCCGGTGCCTACGTTTTATGTAATGAGCCCGACGCAGCCCGGCCGATCGCAGAGCGCACGATTGCGATCTCGACTGAGCACGGATTTCCGCTGTGGCTCGCTGGCGCCCGATTGATGCGCGGTTGGACTTTGGTCGAGCAGGGTGACACCGAACAGGGCCTTGAGGAGATACGCCACAGCATGGTCGCTCTGGAGGCGACCGGAGCTCTGAGCTGGGTCCAGTTTGCCCGCTATCTATTGGCCCAGGCTCTTGCAAAAGCGGGTCAATTTCGAGACGCCGCGCAATTGGTCGATCAAACGCTGGCAGCCCTGGCTAGTACGAGCGGCCGCTGGTGCGAAGCCGAGCTTCACCGCCTTCGCGGCGATCTCTTACTCCGTTGCGACGCGTTTGCGGCTGCTGAAGCCTGCTATGAGGACGCGATCGCAGTCGCCGAGCGACAGGGGGCGCGCCTTTGGCAACTGCGAGCCGCCAATGGCCTCGCCGCCTGCTGGCATGTTCAGGGAAAGACTTTGCAAGCCCATGATCGCCTCGCGAGGCTCTGCGCATCGTTTGACGAGAGCATTGCGGGCGCCGACCTGGAGCGGGCGAAAGCTCTTCTCGTCGCTACAGACAGTGACAATACCAAATAGAGCGCAGGCCCCAACTTGGCTCATTCAATAGACACTCCGCAAGCAGCAATGTCCCACGAGACGCTCGCAACGGGAGTTTGTTCTAATGTCGCTCACGCAAACGGCACCGGACAATTCGATCGACCTGGAATTGGGCGAGGTCTACTACGGAGGGCAAAAAGCTCTCGAGGATCAGCTTGCCAATGAAATTATCGTTGTAATCAAGCAATTCATTGACCAACGGTTTCGCCAAGGACGCCGACCGGCACTGCGTGACGCTCATGCCAAAGACAATGGATGCGTGCGAGCCACGTTTCGCGTTGACCGCGATCTCAAAAATGAACTGCGGATAGGCGTATTTAAGAATCCCGGCCAAGAGTACCAGGCATGGATAAGGTTCTCCAACGGCAACTCCGAGCAAAAGAATTCGAGATTTCCCGACGCGCGCGGCATGGCCATCAAACTGATGGGCGTCGAGGGTCAAAAACTGCTGCACGACGTAGGGGACGGCAGTGAAGAGAAATACACGCAAGATTTCATAATGATCAGCAGCCCCGGTTTTTTTGTCGACGATCTGGTGAGATATAAGAACGTTCTGCAAAAATTCCTGAGCGGCGGCACCGTTGCGCAATACCTGTCAGCCTTTCAATTGAAAGGCCGAGAAATTTGGCTTGCTTTCAAGGTGAATTTGACGCTGCTGACCAATCCGCTGTTTCATCAGTATTGGTCGATGACCCCCTATCGGCTGGGAGTGCCACCAGGCACGAGATACGCCGTCAAATATACCGCCAAGCCTTGTTCGCCGGACCCGTCCAATCTCCTTCACCGGTTGAAGACGTACTTTGAGCCGGGGTTTTCTTTAAAAGCCGAAATGAACAAAACCCTTTCGGCAACAGATGTGTCCTTCGATTTCTTCCTTCAGCGTTACGTCGACGACGACCGCACCCCGATCGAAAACACCAAGATCGTGTGGGCCGAAACGGTGTCGAAACCTGAGCACGTCGCGACGATCATCATTCCAATGCAGGACCTTCTGAGTTCCGAGCGCGCGACTTTCTGCGAAAACCTATCGTTCAATCCCTGGCACGGTTTGCCGGAACATAAACCGCTGGGTGTGGTCAACCGCGTGCGAAGGCTGGTGTATCCGGAAATCAGCAAATACCGGCATGCGCTTAATGACGCTCCCAGGATCGAGCCGACAGCGGATGAACACAGTCCAGCTGGCTCGAACGCCGAGTGAGATCCCGCCAGCCGGCGATGCGGCCAACAAGCGGACATCGCAGCAAGTCCGTTGCATCCCCAACGAGTCATCAGCGCCGCATACCCCCTCCACCACCCTTCGGGTGGTCCCCTCCCCCCGCACTTCGTGCGGGGAGGAAAAGGCAGTTCGTTCTCGCGATGCGTTCGGCATCCGAGTTGATGCGTAGCCCGGATTGAGTGGAACGAAATCCGGGAACGGTGGTGAAGCTCGATCTCAGCTCCCGGGTTTCGCGTTGCTCAACCCGGGCTACAAATTTTTGCCTCCCCTGAAGGGAGGCGGAGCGCCGATAGGCGCACCGTCCATGTCCGCGCAGCGCAGACAAGTGTGCGCGAACTTGCGCACCTCATCTGCTTGCGCGGCAGCGGCCCGTATCGCGAGCCGCTCGCCTTTCGGCGCTCCGCCGCGGCACTCGCCAGGGCGAACGCATCCGCCGTTGGCTCAGCTCCAGTTCCCGCGTTTCCTGAGACCCGATCTGGCGGGCGTTACCCGCTTCGATCTGTCTCGAGTCTACCGAGCTCCTCGGAGACCGGTCGTCATGCCGGCCGAGCGGTGGCCCAGAGCCGCCCGGGAACGGTTTGCGAGACCGCGCGCGGGCACCGCACTCGCTCCGCATCTAGATCGCATCCGGAATGCGCCCTTCGATGAGCGAGATTCGATGATGCGCTTGTAACTGATTTAGGGACGAATGTCAAGAGGCAGTCGCCGCCGCAGTGACAAATGTAGGGTGGGCTGAGCCAACGGGTCCGGCCCGAAGTGGCCGGCCCGATGACAGGCTCCGCGAAGCCCACGCGGACTTCCGAAGCGACGACGCGTGGGCACAGCGCTTTGCGCCTTAGCCCACCCTACGCTTGCTTTTTGCGAAGCGTCGTGCGCGACCAAAACGCACCCCACACAGAGGCGGAGCGCCGAAATGCGTGCGGATATCAGTTGCCGTTCGCAGCAACCTCGACCCGCAGCCGGCGCCCTCTGGCGACCGTGTACGGCTGCGTCGCTTGCCTTGCCGGCGGGGACGTGATCGCCACTTCGGCTCAAAAACATGCATCTTGCCGTGCATTTGTGACGCTTGTTCTCGCCCAGCAAGGCGACATCGATAAATGTTTTTCTGATGCCGGCCGTTGGGCCATCGTAGAATTCGGCTAGCCTTATTCGATCGCACTATCGGCGGCACGCCAATCCACGACAATGCCCGTCACTCTCCAAAATGCGACCGCGGATCGTACGCTCATGGGCTCGGACAAGCGGAGCTGCGGCCGCGAGATTTCAAGCGGTCGCGCATGCTGATTGGAGTTGATCGTTCATGATCGGAGGCCGTTCAGATCGAAACGTCCAAACTCCGGACCGCCGCATCGCGACGCTCTTTCGTTGTCTGCTGAACGCATTCTGCGTCGGCATTTGCTTGGCGGCGGGGACGCTGGGCGCAAGCTGTGCGGAGCAACGTGACTCTGAGACCCTGCGCGTCGCCGTCTATGACGTGCCGCCCTACGGCTATGTGGAGGCCGACGGTTCGATGGCCGGTGTCAGCGTTGATCTGTGGCGCCGGGTCGCGGAGCAGATGGAGTGGCCGTTCAAGCTCATACCGGTCTCCGATATGGAAACGATACTCGGCGGTTTGGAGCACGGCCGTTTCGACGCGGCGATCGGCGCCATCACGATTACGCCGGAACGGGCGGCGCGCGTCGATTTTTCGTATCCGGCCCATCGGTCCGGCGTTGCGGTAGCCATACGAAAGGAAACCGGTCCGATTTTCGCAATCATGTCCTATGGGACGGCGCTTGCCGAACTGAGCCCCTTGATCATCATCATTCTGACAATGCTCGTTCTGATCGGCCTCGCCATGTGGTTTATCGAACGGCACGTCCATGCGGTCGAGAAGACGTCGGAGTCGACAGTCAGTACGCTGCGGGACGGTCTTTATTGGGCGGTCGTGACGATGACCACTGTGGGCTACGGCGACAAGACGCCGAAAACGACGGGTGGCCGCGTCGTTGCCATCGCATGGATGCTCAGCAGCCTGGTATTGGTTTCACTGTTGTCGACCAGTCTGGTGTCCCGGTTGACGGCCGACCGCGTCGAATCCCGCGATGGTGCTGCATCGATCGATCTGCGGGCAAGAAAGCTTGCAGCGGTCGCCCGCTCCTCGGGCGCGGAATATCTCGACGAACTGCATCTGAGTTACACAAGTTACAAGGACTTGCCGGAAGCGCTTGACTTGCTGGTCAACGGGCAATCGGGCGCCGTCGTCAACAGCGTGGGGGCGTTGCAGTATTCCGTTTCCAAACGCTACGCCAGAGCGCTTGAGATACCGCAAGGCCTTCTGGCGCCCGCCTATATGGCCATCGCGCTGCCGGAGCATAGTCCGCTCAAAAAGCCGATCGACCGGGCCTTGATCAAAATTACCAACAGCGCCGAATGGCGGTTGCTGGAAGACCGGTTCTTTGTCCGGTAACGGATTTCCGAACGACACGTGGGCCTCCTGCATTCCCTCCACCACGCGGAGCTTGTCGTCGGGCCGGCGAGTTCAGGCCGGAGGCGTTGGCGTAGTCCCCCTCGCCCGCCTCGCAGGAGCGGACATTGTCAAGCACGAGTCTCTCGTACAGCGACAAAATGTAAGGTGGGCTGAGCGCAGCGAAGCCCACGCGGGCTTTCAAAGCGACGACGCGTGGGCGCGGAGCGCCTTTGCCCACCCTACGCTTGCCAGCCTAGCACGCAGGGCGGAATTGCAGCGCGTAATCCGCCATCCGTGGTCCGAAAGGGACGGATCACGTTGCATTGAGTAGCCCGCATGAGCGAAGCGACATGCGGGATAGCGCCCTGGCAGACCTGGATATCGCTTCGCTCATCCGGGCTACGTTTGCCCGACGTCACCCGAGCGTTCACGTTTCCAGTTCAACACAGTAACGCAGCCAGCTGATCGGAGCAAAATACCGGTATAATTCCGAAATGGTCGGATATCGCGCGCAATCGTCTTGCAGGCGGAACGTTTTTCTTCACCTTGACGCTTGCTGATCGGCGGTCGAAGGCTCTCGTCGATCGCATCGCAGTACTTCGCGCTGCGTTTCGCGTGACCCGGCAGGAGCGGCCATTTTACGATCGATGCAATCGTGATCTTGCCGGATCACCTGCACGCCATCCTCACTTTGCCCGTAGACGATGCGGACTTTCCTGCCAGGTGGCGACGCATCAAAGGTTATTTCAGCACCCGTCTGCTTGAAGTCGGCGCGGACATCAAGCGGCACGCGAACGGCGAACTCGCACTCTGGCAAAGGAGATATTGGGAGCACACGATCCGTGACGACGAGGACTTCGCCCGACACGTAGACTACATTCACTACAATCCCGTGAAGCATCGCTTGGTGAAACGGGTCTGCGACTGGCCGCATTCATCTTTCCATCTCTATGTGCGGCGAGGAACATTGTCTGAGGATTGGGTTTGAATTCAGCGGCGATATCTCTGACGGCGCTTTTGGTTTTGGCGAGCGCCGTTGACGGCATGAACCGTCGGTACACCCCACCTAGACGTTAGCCCCGGTGAGTATACGGAAAGCCAGGTCCCGGATATCGCTACGCTCATCCGGGCTACGCTTGCTGCTTTCGCACAGCTGCAGAAATTCAAACACCGAGCCATTTCAGTCCGCCGGGAAGATCGGCCGCTGCGAAATCGATCTGCAGGACTCGGCGATGAGTAGGTTCGCGCGCAGCTTCCGATGCGTGCAGGATCAGAGTCGCATAGAGCCAAACATCGCCAGGGTCTGCAAGGCACACGAACGTTCCGCGTTGACTAACCACGTCCGGGACTTCTGTCTCGGGAATTCGCCCAAGCTTGTGTGATCCGGGCGCAATCAGTAATGGCGCGTTCGTCACCGGGACAGGATCAAGGTGGACGCGCAGCGTCACCATACCGGCCAAGGTCGACGGTGCGCGACTGCAGGTTGCGCTTTTGACCGTCCAGGAGATCCGAACCCCTCAAGGTCTACACGTCTCGACGACCACGATCGTGCGATCTTGATGCCATGCGAGCGACCAATTCATGGTCGGCGTCTTGTCAAAAAGTATCGCCCTTACTGGTCGACATGCCGGGCCAAGCACGGAAGCGGCAATGGCCCCCACTGGCCCCACCCCATCGAGAAATGATCGGAGGGCCGTGTTCCCGTGGAGCCTGACGCCAGCCTGGTCGGACGGGAGAGCCGCCACCGCTCGATCGATGTGGTGCAAAGCGCGAACAGCTAGGGCCGAGCGGAAGCGTTGCGCGCCATCGCGCGCGAACGTCACGTCGCACGCGTCGGGGTGTTCAATGCGCTGGACCATATGTGCTCGAAATTCTCAAAATAGACTCACGCCGCCTTGGCGCCCTTCTCCGCGATCGCAACAAGCGAGCGCAAGATGCCGGTGGCGCCTTTGAGGCGCTCGGGCGGCGTTTCCCATTCGTCGAAGAACACGACCTTCATGTCGGGGCGCACGCGGGCGCCGGCTTCGTGCTTGGCGATATAGGCGATCAGGCCCTCGGGATTGGAGAAGATGTTGTCGCGGAAGGCGAGTGACGCGCCCTTGGGGCCGACCTCGATGCGCTCGACATTGGCGCGGCGGCACAGCGCCTTGATGGCGACGATCTGCAGGAGATATTTCACTTCGTCGGGCAGCGGGCCGAAGCGGTCGACGAGCTCGGCGCCGAAAGCCTCGATCTCGCGATCGTCCTCGATCTCGGACAGGCGCCGGTAGAGCGCGAGCCGCACCGGCAGGTCGGCGACGTAGTCCTCCGGGATGAGCACCGGCGTGCCGATGGTGATCTGCGGCGACCATTTGTCGGCGACCGGCGCGGAGATGCCGGCCTTGAGCTGCATCACCGCCTCTTCCAGCATCTGCTGATAAAGCTCGTAGCCGACTTCCTTGATGTGGCCGGACTGCTCGTCGCCAAGGAGATTGCCGGCGCCGCGGATGTCGAGATCGTGCGAGGCGAGCTGGAAGCCGGCGCCGAGCGTGTCGAGCGATTGCAGCACTTTGAGGCGGCGCTCGGCCTGCGGCGTGATCTTGCGGTTGGCGGGCAGCGTGAGCAGCGCATAGGCGCGCAGCTTGGCGCGGCCGACGCGGCCGCGGAGCTGATAGATCTGCGCCAGCCCGAACATGTCGGCGCGGTGCACGATCAGCGTGTTGGCGGTCGGGATGTCGAGGCCGGATTCGACGATCGAGGTGGAGAGAAGCACGTCGAACTTGCCGTCATAGAAGGCGGTCATCACGTCTTCCAGCACGCCGGACGGCATCTGGCCGTGGGCGACGGCGACGCGCACCTCGGGCACGGTCTTGTCGAGGAAGGCCTTGGAGTCGGCGAGGTCCTCGATGCGCGGGCAGACATAGAAGCACTGGCCGCCGCGATAGCGCTCGCGCAAGAGCGCTTCGCGCACCACGATCGGATCGAACGGCGAGACGAAGGTGCGCACCGCGAGGCGATCGACCGGGGGCGTGGCGATGATCGACATTTCGCGCACGCCTGACAGCGCCAATTGGAGCGTGCGCGGAATCGGGGTGGCGGTGAGCGTGAGGACATGCACTTCGGCGCGGAGCTGCTTGAGCTTCTCCTTGTGGGAGACGCCGAAATGCTGCTCCTCGTCGACGACGATGAGGCCGAGATCCTTGAACTTGATGGCCTTGCCGAGAAGCGCGTGCGTGCCGATGACGATATCGACCTGGCCCTCGGCGAGGCCCTTCTTGGTTTTCGCCAATTCCGCGGCGCTGACCAGCCGCGAAGCCTGCGCGATGTTGACCGGATAGTCGCGCATCCGCTCGCTAAAGGTCTTGAAGTGCTGGCGCGCGAGCAAGGTGGTCGGCACGACCACGGCGACCTGCTTGCCGTTCATGGCGGCAACGAAGGCGGCGCGCAGCGCCACTTCGGTCTTGCCGAAACCGACATCGCCGCAGATCAGGCGATCCATCGGGCGGCCGGAGGCAAGGTCCTCCAGCACGGCGGAGATGGCGGCCTGCTGGTCGTCGGTCTCGTCGTAGGGAAAGCGGGCGGCGAATTCGTCGTAGAGGCCTGGTTCGACGGTGAGAAGCGGCGCCTCGCGCAATTGCCGCTCGGCCGCGACCTTGATGAGCTCGCCCGCGATCTCGCGGATGCGATTCTTCATGCGCGACTTGCGCGCCTGCCAGGCGGTGGAGCCGAGGCGGTCGAGCTCGACGCCGGCTTCCTCCGAGCCGTAGCGCGACAGAAGCTCGATATTCTCGACCGGCAGGAACAGCTTGTCGCCGCCCGCATAGTGGATCTCGAGGCAGTCGTGCGGCGCGCCGGCGGCCTCGATGGCGCGCAGGCCGACGAAGCGGCCGATGCCGTGATCGACATGCACGACGACGTCGCCGGCGGAGAGGCTCGTGACCTCGGCGATGAAATTCTCCGCGCGCTTCGAGGCGCGGCGCGGGCGAATGAGGCGCTCGCCGAGAATGTCCTCCTCGGTGATCAGCGCGACATCGGCGGTGACGAAACCGGAATCGAGGCCGAGCACGGCGAGCGCGACTTGCGGGCGCGGCAGCCCCTGCGCCTGCGGCCACGACGCGACACTGGCGAGATTGAACAAGCCGTGCTCGGCGAGCACATGCTCCATGCGCTCGCGCGAACCGCCGCTCCACATGGCGATCACGACGCGCTTGCCGGACGCCTGCAGGGACTCGACGTGGGTCTTCACCGCGTCGAAGACGTTGGTGTTGGGTTCGCTCCGCTCCGCCGAGAAATTGTGGCCGGCGTGGGCGCCGATATCGATGGTGTCGGCGCTCTGCTCGGGCGCCGCGAACGGCGAAAGCCGCGCCAGCGCCGTACGCTCGAGCCGGGCGCGCCATTCGTCCTCGGCGAGATAGAGCCGGTCCGGCGGCAGCGGCTTATAGGGCGCGCCGCCGCCCGCCTGATCCATCACGTCCTTGCGGGCCTGGTAATAGTCGGCGATCTGCGCGAGCCGCTCATGGGCGGCTTCTTCGGCGAGCGTCTCGACGGCGAGCGGCGTGCCTTCCAGATAATCGAACAGCGTCTCCATCTGCTTGTGGAAGAGCGGCAGCCAATGCTCGACGCCGCCCGGGCGGCGGCCCTCGCTGACGGCTTCGTAGAGCGTGTCGTCAGGCGAGGCGGCGCCGAAGGCGGCGACATAGCCGGTGCGGAACAGGCGGATGGTGTCGCTGGTGAGCTGAAACTCGGCCATCGGCACGAGATTGAGCGCGCGCAGCTCGGCCGTGGTGCGCTGGGTTTCGGGATCGAAGGCGCGGATCGATTCCAGCGTGTCGCCGAAAAAGTCGAGCCGGACGGGCTCGGCCATGCCGGGCGCAAACAGATCGACGATGCCGCCGCGGATGGCGTATTCGCCGGCTTCGCGCACGGTCGAAGCGCGGATGAAGCCGTTGAGCTCGAGCCATTCGGTGATCCCCGACATGGCGATGACGTTGCCGGGCGCGGCCGCGAGCGACTGACGCGACAGGATTTCGCGCGGCGGCACGCGCTGGAGCATGGCGTTGACGGTGGCGAGCAGGATCGCCGGGCGCTCGCGGCCCTTGATGCGCGCGAGCCGCGCCAGCGTGGTCATGCGTTGCGCCACCACGCCGGCATGCGGCGACACGCGGTCGTACGGCAGGCAATCCCAGGCCGGGAATTCGAGCACCTCGACGTCGGGCGCGAAGAAGGTGAGCGAGCGCGACAGCGCCGCCATGCGCGAGCCGTCGCGGCAGATCACCGCGAGACTGATCGCGGGCGCGGACGGGCGGGCGGCCACCGCGCGGGCGAGATCGGCGAGCACGAGCCCTTCGGCGCCGTCGGCGACGCCGGAAAGATGCAGCGGCCGCCCGGGCGCAAGCCGCTCCGCCGGCGACCGGGCCGGATTTCGCACGTGGGTGGTCACTTATTTGTCCCCGGTGGCGATGTCATTGCCGCGGCTGTGGAAGGCAATCAGTGTCGCGAGCACCGCGGTGTCATACGGCGCCGGCGCGCTCTCGGCGCGGGTGACCCAGGCGTAGAGGTCGGTAGTTGGGCGCTTCGATCAGCCGCTCGAAATCGTCGAGGCCTGTGGCGTCGAACTTGTCGATATGGGCATCGGCAAAGCGGCCGACGATGAGATCCATCTCGCGCACGCCGCGCCGCCAGGCCCGGAACAGAAGCTTGCGCCGCCGCTCGTCCAACCCCTCGCTCGATCGCTCGGTCATCGTGCCAATCCCGGTTCGCTTTGGGCCTTTGGCGGCGCAAAAGCACCCACAAGGCCCAACGCCAAAAGCCCGGACGCGGCCGGGCGAGGCGTTATATAGAGGGCGATGCAGACGATGTCAGCGGTAAAGCGGTCACTTCCCTCGTCATTCCCGGTCGCGGCTGCAAGCCGCCGAGCCGGGAATCCATAACCACCGGCGGGCTGGAATGGGTGCTCCGCTTTTCCCGCCAAACTGGTGGTTATGGATTCCGGGCTCGCCACTTTGTGGCGCCCCGGAATGACGTAATCATGAGAGCGCGATGCGTCCGCCGGTGCTCAATCCGCTGTTCGCGCCGTTGTCGGCTTTGCCCGGGATCGGCCCGAAGCTCGAAAAGGTGTTCGCGCGGCTTTTGAGCCGCGGCGAGAGCGAGCCGCCACGCATCATCGATCTGTTGTTCCACCTGCCGAGCGGCTTCGTCGACCGGCGCAACCAGCCGAAGCTCTCGGAGGTCACGCCCGATACGGTGGTGACGGTTGCGGTGACGATCGACCGGCATCGCCCGCCGCCGCCGAACCGGCCGCGCGCGCCATACAATATCGAGGCGAGCGACGACACCAACACGCTCACCATCACCTATTTCAACGCACGCCAGGACTATCTGCAGAAGCTGCTGCCCGAGGGCGAGCTGCGTTACGTCTCCGGCGTCGCGACTTTATACGATGGGCACCTGCAGATGCTGCATCCGGAGCGCGTGGTGGACGCGAAGGGCTTCGCGTCGCTGCCGCTGATCGATCCGGTCTATCCGATGACCGAGGGACTGCATCCGAACCAGCTCCGCAAGGCGCTGGATGTGGCGCTGCATCGGATTCCCGATCTGCCCGAATGGCAGGATGCGGCGTGGCTCAAGCAGCAGGATTTTCCGAGCTTTGCGGAAGCGCTGCGCCGGGTTCATCGGCCGGTGGAGCCGCCGGACCTCGAGCCGCAGAGCAAAGCGTGGTCGCGGCTTGCTTATGACGAATTGCTCGCCGGCCAGCTCGCGCTTGCGCTTTTGCGCGGGCATCAGCGCCGGCGCGCCGGCCGCGGCAGTTCGGCCGAAGGGCTGCTGCGGGCGAAGATCGTTGCGGCGCTGCCCTACTCGCTCACGCCTTCGCAGGAGCGCGCGGTGAGCGACATCATCGCGGACCTGGCGCAGCCGAACCGGATGCTGCGGCTCCTGCACGGCGATGTCGGTTCCGGCAAGACGCTGGTGGCGCTCCTGTCCGCCGCGACCGTGATCGAAGCGGGCCGGCAGGCGGCGTTCATGGCGCCGACGGAAATTCTGGCGCGGCAGCATTTCGCCACTATCGCGCCGCTTGCGGCGGGGGCCGGCATCCGTGTCGCGCTACTGACCGGGCGCGAGCGCGGACGCGAACGGCCGGAGATTCTCGCCAAGCTCGCCGCCGGCGAAATCGATCTCATCGTCGGCACGCATGCGCTCTTTCAAGAAGACGTGGCGTTCCACGATCTGGCGCTGGCAATCGTCGACGAGCAGCATCGCTTCGGTGTGCACCAGCGGCTCGCGCTTGCCCGCAAAGGCGAGGCGGTCGATCTGCTCGTGCTCACGGCGACGCCGATACCGCGCACGCTGGTGCTCACCTATTTCGGCGATATGGACGTCTCGGAGCTGCGCGAAAAGCCGGCTGGGCGGCAGCCGATCGACACGCGCGCGCTGCCGCTGGACCGCTTGTCGGAAGTGATCGACGCGGTGGCGCGCGCGCTCGACGACGGCCGCCGCGTCTATTGGGTTTGCCCGCTGGTGGAGGAATCCGAAACGACCGATCTTGCCGCAGCGGAAGAACGCTTCAAGGCGCTGAAGAAACGCTTCGGCGATACGGTCGAGCTGGTGCACGGCCAGATGCGCGCGGCCGACAAGGACCGCGCCATGGCACGCTTTGCCGAAGGCACCGCGCGCATACTCGTCGCCACCACGGTGATCGAAGTCGGCGTCGACGTGCCCGAGGCAAGCGTGATGGTGATCGAGCACGCCGAACGGTTCGGCCTGGCGCAGCTTCATCAGTTGCGCGGCCGCGTCGGCCGCGGCAGCGAGCGCTCGATTTGTCTCCTGCTCTACAAGGGTCCGCTCGGCGACACGGCGAAAGCGCGGCTTGCGATCCTGCGCGAAACCAATGACGGCTTCCGCATCGCCGAGGAAGACTTGCGGCTGCGCGGCGAAGGCGACGTGCTCGGCACGCGGCAAAGCGGCATGCCCGGCTTCCGCATCGCCCGGCTCGAAGTGCACGGCAAGCTTCTTAGCGCCGCACGCGAAGACGCAAGCCTGGTGCTCAACCGCGACCCGACGCTCCGCTCATCGCGCGGCGAGGCGCTGCGGCAGTTGCTTTATCTGTTCGCGCGTGACGAAGCGATCCGGCTGCTCGGCGCCGGGTGACGAACGACACCGCCTCAATCGACCGTCCCCTCTGCTGGCCCACATCCTCGATCGTCTAACCAAACAACCACGACGCGGGATTACTTATGGGCTCCCCGGCGTTCAGGGCTAGCAAGCCTTTTATGCATCTAATAAGCGTCCAGATACACCACCATATTAAAATCAGCACGCCAATAAAAACGAATGTCGTAATCCCACCGATTACTAAATATAGCAGGCCGATCCAGAATGTCCTTATTTGAAATCGAAAATGAGACTGACTGAATTGATCCGAACGACCAACCTGCATGTACGCAATTATTACGCCGGCGAGTGCCGTGATGCCATTAAAGAAACCGACTAAATACAATATGTAAACTGCTATCACCAATCCATGATCAGAAACGAGAGGCGGCGGATTGGTAACAGCTCGTTCTTCATGCCTATTGAAATCAGTCATGCCCAAGCCGCCGCGTGTAGACTCTGCCCATTCGCATGCTGTCGTTAGAGGGTACGCGCTGCATTAGAGCATGATCCCGAAAAGTGGAGACTGGTTTTCGGTCAAGATCGTGCTCAAATGAACAATTTAGACCGTGATCCAATTCAATCGAATTGGATCACGGTCTAGCAACCCCTCACAACTATTTTATAAAAGCGTCTTTTCCAGATAGCTTGCGCGGATTCTGGATTGCTTCGTCGCTGCGAAGCCGTCAGGCGGCGCGCGGCGAGGCGGGCATGGCCAAGGTCGCGAGCGGATCCGGTCCGAACCGGTTCGGTCCGTCGGTCCCCTTGGTGACGTACCAGATCAGGAGAATGATCCAGCCGATCAGCGGGATGAAGCCGAGCAGAATCCACCAGCCGGTGCGGTCGAGATCGTGCAGCCGCCGGATCGCGACCGCAATGTTCGGAATGATGGTCACGAGCCCGAAAAGACTGCTCACGATCTGCATTCCCAGCACCTGGTCGATAATGCCCGCCACGATCTCGGCGATGACGATGAAGAGAATCCAGTACCAGTATTCCGACCGGCAGGCCCGGTCGCGGAAGTTCACATAATTGGAAAACCCGGCCGAAATCGCTTGCGCAAAACCCATCTTATCCCCCCTGGTTCAAGGCCAAGTGTGCAACAGAATGATACCACAGTGGCGCGGGAAGCACCCCCATGTGGACCGCCCCATGTGGATTATTTCGCCGGGGTCGTCTCTTTGTGCGCCGCCTGCGCGGCGCGGGCCGTTTCCGCAAGCGCCGCAAGCCGATGGTGCGGGTCTTCTACCCCGGGTTGGATGATACCGGCGGAAATCAGGAGCGACATCGCCTGTTCAACCGTGATGTCGAGATCGATCACGTCGGCGCGGGGGACATAGAAGAAAAAGCCGGTGGTCGGGTTGGGCGTACACGGCAGAAACGCCGAAATGTGCTCGGTCTGCGGCAGATGCGCTGCGATGGGCGGGCTCGGCGGCTGGGTGAGGAAGACGAGCGACCACATCCCGGGCGCCGGAAACTCGACGAGCCCGACGCGCCGGAAACTCGATTCCGAGCTGGAGAACAGCGTCTGGAAGATCTGTTTGGTGGTGCGGTAGATCGGCCGCACGATCGGCATGCGATTGAGCACGCCCTCGCCGAAACTGACCACGCTGCTGCCGACCAGATTGGCGGTAAGGAAGCCGAGCAGCGTCAACGCGACGAAAGCGATGATCAGGCCAAAGCCCGGAATATTGATCGGCAGATAGGTCTCGGGCCGGTACGCCAGCGGAATGACCGGCCGCACGAGATTGTCCACCCAGGTGACGAACCACCAGACCAGCCACAGGGTGACAGCGCCCGGGCCGGCGACCACCAGTCCGGTCAGGAAGTAATTGCGGATGCGGCTTGCAAGTCCGGACCTGCCCGCCGGATACTTGTTGGCCGTGCCGGCGGGAAGTCCCCCGCTCTGGATGCCGTCATTCATCATCGATTTCGGCCGTCTGCCACGATTCGCGGCTGGTTGCTTCGCGCGATATGCATAGCGCGCATATATGACGTATTGTTCGGATGTATAGCGCTATTTGCGCTAAGGGCACAGTAGGCCGATGCGCCGGGATGATATGGCGCAATACCGTCGGCCGTTCAGCCGGCGGCCCTATTCCACCGTCACCGACTTGGCGAGATTGCGCGGCTGATCGACGTCGGTGCCTAAGGCGACCGCTGTGTGATAGGCGATGAGTTGCACCGGCACCGCATAGACCAACGGCCCGACCGCAGACGGCATGGTCGGCAAGATCAGCGTCGCCAACGCTTGGCCCTCGGCGGCAGCCGCGCCCTTCGCGTCGGTGACGAGGATCAGGCGGCCGCCGCGCGCGGCGACCTCCTGCATGTTGGAGACGGTCTTCTCGAACACCCGGTCGTAGGGTGCGATCACGACCACCGGCATGGTCTCGTCGATCAGCGCAATCGGCCCGTGCTTGAGCTCGCCGGCGGCGTAGCCTTCGGCGTGGATGTAGGAGATTTCCTTGAGCTTGAGGGCGCCCTCAAGCGCGATCGGATACGAGGTGCCGCGGCCGAGATAGAGCACGTCGCGCGCCTTGGCGAGCTGCTCGCGCGCGAGCAGCTCGATCTGCGGCTCGAGTGCGAGCGCTTCGGTCAGATGCCGCGGCACTTCGATGAGCGCGCGCACGAGTCGCTGCTCGTCGCTCTCGGACAGCACGCCCCGCGCGCGGCCGGCGGCGACCGCAAGCGCCGCCAGCGCCGCGAGCTGGCAGGTGAAAGCCTTGGTCGAAGCGACGCCGATTTCCGGCCCGGCCAAGGTCGGCATCACGATGTCGCTGTCGCGCGCGATGGTCGAGGTCGGCACATTGACGACGGACAGCACGTGCTGGCCGTGCTCGCGCGCATAGCGCAGCGAGGCGAGCGTGTCGGCGGTTTCCCCGGATTGCGAAACAAAAATCGACAGCGCCCCCGGATCGAGCGGCACCTCGCGGTAACGGAACTCGGAGGCGATATCGACATCGACCGGCAGGTGCGCGAACTGCTCGAACCAGTAGCGCGCGACCATGCCGGCGTAATAGGCGGTGCCGCAGGCAGCGATCGATATACGCTTGAGCGCGCGGAAATCGAACGGCAGCTTCATCGGCAGCGCAACGCGCTCGGCCACCATGTCGAGATAATGCGCAAGCGTGTGGCCGACCACTTCCGGCTGCTCGTGAATCTCCTTCGCCATGAAATGACGATGGTTGCCCTTGTCGATGAGCATCACGGACGCTTGCGACTTGAGCACATCGCGGCGAACGACACGGCCGCTCGCGTCGTGGATTTCGGCACTGCCGCGATGGATGACAGCGCAATCGCCGTCTTCCAGGTAGCTCACCGTGTCGGTGAAGGGCGCGAGCGCGATCGCATCCGAACCGACATACATCGCGTCGTCGCCGAAGCCGATCGCAAGCGGCGAGCCCTTGCGCGCGCCGATCAGCAAATCCTCTTCGCCGGCAAACAGGAACGCGAGCGCGAAGGCGCCGCGCAGCCGCGGCAGCGACGCATCGACGGCCTCGACCGGCGAACGGCCTTGCTTCATCTCGTCGGTGACGAGATGCGCGATCACTTCGCTGTCGGTCTCGGTCGCGAACTTGGCGCCCTTGGCTTCGAGCTCGCGGCGCAACTCGCTGAAATTCTCGATGATGCCGTTATGCACGACCGCGAGCCGGTCAGTCGCGTGCGGATGCGCGTTGGTCTCGTTCGGCCGGCCGTGGGTCGCCCAGCGGGTGTGGCCGATGCCGATCGCGCCATCGAGCGGCTCGCGCGCGAGCTTTTGTTCCAGATTTCTGAGCTTGCCCTCGGCGCGCCGGCGCGTCAGCACGCCGTGCTCGAGGGTGGCGACGCCGGCGGAATCATAGCCGCGGTATTCGAGGCGCTTGAGCGCATCGATCAACAGCGGCGCGACCGGCTCGCGGCCGATGATTCCGATAATGCCGCACATGCTTGCCGACCGTCTCCCAGGTTTTCGCGGAGCATGATCTTTTCGGAAAACCGGCGTCCACCCATCGGGTCAAAGCCCGAGGGCATGCTTTTCCGGATCATGCTCTAGTCGCCGGTTATTGTCGTTAACCGTTAAGGCGCGATGCTAGCGAATACAAAATAAAAAAACGTTGCGGCGCGTTACACTTCGCAGCATGCGCGGATCAAACCACAATTCCCGTCAAAGCCGAATAACCTCCGCTCATTCCCGCGCAAGCGGGAATCCAGGCTGGGCCCCCGCCTTCGCGGGGACGAGCGGCAGAGACCGGCTGATTCCGGCGCTCTCGTCCGCGCCTTAAGCCTTCTTCTTGCCCAGCGATTTCAGCGATCGCAACCGCGTCGCCCATTTTTCCTTAACCACTTGCCGCGCGCGGGCAAGCGCCAGCGCATCGGCCGGCACGTTGCCGGTAATCACCGAGCCGGAACCCACATAGGCGCCGTCGCCGATTTCGACCGGCGCGACCAAAGCGGTATTGGAGCCGATGAACGCATCCTGGCCGATGGTCGTGTGGTGCTTGGCGGTGCCATCGTAGTTACACGTGATCGTGCCGGCCCCGATATTGGCATTGGCGCCGACCGAGGCGTCGCCGATATAGCTCAAATGATTGGCCTTGGCACCGGCGGCGATCACGGCCTCCTTGATCTCGACGAAATTGCCGATGCGCGCGCCCTCCCCGAGCCGCGTGCCCGGCCGCAGCCGCGCGAACGGCCCGACCGAACATTTCTTGCCGACATGCGCGCCGGCAAGATGCGAGAAGGCGTGAATGACCGCGCCGTCCTCGACCGTCACCTTGTCGCCGAACACGACATACGGCTCGATCACGACGTCCTTGCCGAACGTCGTATCGGCGGACAAAAAGACCGTCTCCGGCGCAACCATGGTCACGCCCGCCTCGAGCGCCGCCTTGCGCAGACGCTGCTGCAGAACGGCTTCCGCTTCGGCAAGCTGCGCTTTGGTGTTGATGCCGCGCACATCGTCCTCCTCGGCTTCGACCACGGCCGCGTCGAGCTTCATTGAGCGCGCGATCTCGACCGCGTCGGTCAGATAAAATTCGCGTTTGCGATTGTTGTCGCCGATGCGATCGAGAATCGAAAGCGCATGCGTGCCGGCGAGCGCCATGATGCCGCCGTTGCACAGCCCGATCGCCTTTTCAGCTTCGCTCGCGTCGGCTTCTTCGCGGATGGCGATGAGTTTGTCGCCATCGACGACAAGACGTCCGTAGCCGGACGGATCAGCCGGCCGAAAGCCCAGTACGACGACAGCCGCGCCGGCCGCCAACGGTGCGCGCAGCTTGTTCAAGGTCGCCGCGCGAATGAGCGGCGTATCGCCATAGACGATGAGAATGTCGTCGGCCTTGCGCTCGAGCGCCGGCCGCGCCGCCAGCACCGCGTGCGCGGTTCCGCGCCGTTCGTGCTGCACGAAGCATTGCGCACCCGGCAGCACGCGTTCCGCCTCGGCGGCGACGGCTTCCTGATTGGGCCCGACCACGACCGCGGCGGCGGTCACCTTGGTTTCCGCGACCGCACGCAGCACATGCGCCAGCAACGAACGGCCGGCGATGGCGTGCAGGACTTTGGGCAAGGCCGAGCGCATGCGCGTGCCCTCGCCGGCCGCAAGCACGATCGCAAGGCAGCTCCGAACACTCATTCCTTCGACCTCCGGGCGCTCTCATAGCCGAGGCGACCGGCGACTGAAAGCGGGCTTGGCGACTGAAAACGGGCTTGGCGACGGATGGCGCCATCACGTCCGGTAGTCCATTAGCCTGAATTTAGACCTGATACTTGAAGGAATTCGGGAAAGCCGGATCGATCGACAGGATCAATTTGCCGCGCCGGGCCGCAGCAGCCTATCCAACGCATTTTCAGGCCGCTATCATCCTGGCGTTCCTAAAAAACTGACGGGGCCCCAACCCCGGACCTTCACCATGCAAGGGAGGAATGCATGCGAAGACGCGACTTTTTGAAATATTCCGCCGCTACAACACTGGCCGGCTCGATCGGCTATCGCGCGGCGCGAGCCGACGCACCGACCGTGAAGGTCGGCGTAGTCGGCGCCAAAACCGGCCCGCTCGCACCTGGTGCTGCGATAACCCACTTTCCGCCGTTTCGGCTTTGGGCGCACGAAGTGAACGCACGCGGCGGGCTCAAGCTCAAGGAAGGCCAACGCAAAGTCGAGATCATCGAGTACGATGACCGCACGCAGCCGCCTGAAGCCATCAAGGCGGTGGAACGTCTGGCGACGGTCGACAAGGCTGACTGGATCTCAGGCGTCTACGCGACCGGGTTCAATCTCGCCACCGCACCGACCTTCGACAAATACAAGTATCCGCAGGTCAGCGTGGCCTGCATCACCGATCAGGCGCCGGCTCTGGTCAAAAAGTATCCCAATTTCTTCATGTTCAACGCGTCGACGACGGACTACGCCAAGGGCGCGATCGGTGTACTCAAGAAGCTCAAGGACTCTGGCCAGATCGGCAACAAGGTCGCTGTCGTCAATGTGGGCGACGACTTCGGCATCGAACTCGCCAACGCCGGACGGCCGCTGTTCAAGGCGGCCGGGTTCGACGTCGTCTATGACAAGTCATACCCACTCGGCACGCAGGACTACGCGCCGGTCGTCAAAGCGGCCAAGGCCGCTAATCCGGACGCGTTCGTTGCCTGGTCGTATCCGCCCGATACGTTCGGTCTCGCCGATCAGGCAAAAATCGAAAACCTATCGGTCAAAGCCTATTACTGCGCGATCGGCTGCGCCTTCCAGGGCTTCGGGCAGAAGAACGGTGCCGCCGCCGAAAATGTGCTTGGCGCCGGCGGCGTCGCCGACTCGCCAGAGATCCGCGAGTTTTACAAGAAGCACAAAGAAGTCACCGGCATCGATGCCGACTATGCCGGCAGCCCGATTTACTACGCGATGCTCCAAATGCTGACGGAGACAATCGAGACCCTCGGTACGTTGGACCGGATGGCGATCGCCGACCACATCCGCAAGAACAAATTCAAGAGCCTGATAGGCGAGATCCAGCTAACGCCGGAGCAGACGCTCAACAGGGTCTATACGGTCGGCCAGTGGCAGAACAACTTCTTCTCGGGCGTCGCCGGGATCGGCTACACGCAATTTGCTCCGGTGAAGCTGAAGACCAGCTGGGGATGAGAAATTCCGGTTGGTGGAGCGCGATGGAGGACCCCGGTTTGGTAGACCGGGGTCCGGGTTTCAGGAGGCGGCGGAAGGCGTGGCGTTGCGACCGCCGCGCCGGAAGCAACGACGTCACGCCGAAACGGTCACGCTCTCGGACACCGGCTTGTTGTGCAGGATGATCAGCCTGGCGATGCGACCCTCGCGGAGGGTGAAATACAAGGTGAGGATGAGCGGATCAGGGAGCCCGGTCTTGTCGTAGGTTCCGTCGAACTTCGCGGTGAGAATGACATCGCCATAGTGCTCGACCGCACGCAGCACTTCCATAGTGACCTTGTCCCCGAAGATCTCGCGCTCGGCCCAGGCCTTGATCGCGGGCCTGCCCCAGAACTCGCGCCGGATGTCGTTGACCAAAGGATCATCAACGAAGGTCGCAAGATACGCCGCCATGTCGGCGGCGTTGCTGGCTTTGACATAGGCGGCGATCGCCGCGGGAAACTTTGCCGTGACATCTTTCGTCGGCATGGCCGGTGCTCCTGTCTTTTGCGCAGGAGACTTTACCGCCGGCGGTTGTCAGATTCTGTCAGGAGTAAAGCGTTCCGTTTCGTCCAGGTTCATCTGCGCGCGCCAGCCGCGCATAAGCTGTGCGCGACGCTCCCTGTAACGCTCCCCTGTTTCCTCCGCTGCCGTGATCCGGTCGGTGCGGAATGTCCGATAGGCTAGCCGTTGCTCGCACCATGCCAGCAGCACGCGGGCCTCGTTCATAAAGCCAAGGGCGATCGGCCAGACGACGCGCTTGCTGCGGGCGCCCTTCGCATCGATGTAGCCGATACGCAGCTTCCTCTGCGATCTGATGGCGGCGCGAAACGTCCGCAGATCGACCGCGTTGGCTGGAAAGCCGCGTCCACGCGGCCCCGGCAGCGCAATTGGATTTTGCAACGCTTCTTTCGCTGCCGGCGCGAGCACGGCGCCGATTTTCGCCAGCGCGACCGCAGCGGCCTGAGCCAAAACCTCATCGCCACGCTGATCGACATAGCGAAGACCGAGCACGATCGCCTCGGTCTCATCTTCGGTGAGCATGAGCGGCGGCAAGAACAGACCGGGCCGCAGCACGTAGCCGATCCCCGCCTCGCCATAGATGGGAGCGCCTTGGGCGCTGAGTTCGGCAATGTCCCGATAAAGCGTGCGCTCGGAAACACCGAGCTCGGCGGCAAGGGCTGACGCCGTCACCGGGCGGCTGCGCCCGCGCAGCGTCTGCAAGAGCATCAACAATCTGGTGGATCGCGCCACGACAATCCGCCTCGCGTTGGCAGCCGGACAGCCCGGCGACCCGCCGCAGGTAATATAAGCGCGACTACAAATACCGCGAACGCATATCGACCGTCGTTTCGACGCCGATCCGATCGAAATTCGCCTGCAGCCATTGATCGGCGCGTTCGCGGCCGGTCTTGTGGAGATAGGTCAGAAAACCCCAGTTGCCGTTCAACTTGCTGGAGTTCGAGAGCGTCCCGATCACGTCCTCGCCGTCGATTGCATGAATGAGCATTCGTTTGCCGTCACTCATCTTGCCGCTGTCGATCAGGTCGGTCACGAAAGCGACGGCACGCATCTCGCGCATCAGCGATGAGTTGAAGGCGACCTCCTGCATGCGGTTGTAGATGGCGGTGGAGGTCATCGGCGTTTCCGGCCGCTCGGTTGGCGTGAGATGAACCAAAACGATGTCGCGCGCCTCGCAGGCGTAGATCACGGGGAATATCGCGGGATTACCCATGAAGCCGCCATCCCAATAATACTCGCCGTCGATCTCGACCGCGTGCATCATGATCGGCTGGCAGGATGAGGCCACGACATGGTCGGACCGCAGCTCCTCGGAGCCGAAGATCTTCACCTTGCCGGTGCGCACATTGGTCGCGCACAGAAAAAGCTTGATCAGCTTTTGGCGGCGTAGCAGCTCGAAATCCACGACCTCGTCGAGAAGGTCTTTGAACGGATTGTATTTCAGCGGATTGAGCTCGTACGGCGAAAAGAAATGACTAAGCGCATCGACAAACATAAATCCGGGCGAAAGATCGAGCCCGAAATTACCCGACATCTGATCGAGCACCGTCGGCTGGAAGATGCCGGTGGACGTCATCTCCGAAAGCCGACGCCAGTAGTTCTGCAGCGCACTCTTGGCTTGTTCGCGTCCGCCCGCCGCCAAGCCGTACGCGAGCACCACGGCGTTGACGGCGCCGGCGCTGGTCGCGCTGATGCCGTCGAAGGAAAGCCGCTCGTCCTCGAGCAGCCGGTCGAGCACACCCCAGGTGAAAGCGCCGTGGCTGCCGACGCCTTGCAGCGCCAGGTTCACCGTCTTTTGGTGTGCCACCTGGGAGCTGATCTTGGTTTCGTCGTGCAGGCGATGGTCGAAAAGCAAAGGCCAATGCGGCAACCCGTGCCGCTCCTTCGTTCGCCCCCTCGCCGCTTTCCCAATATACGTGGGCCCGTCCAAACTAAAGGCTAGAGGGATCGAGTTAACCGAAACTTGATCGTCGGCGCGCCCGCTCCAACCCCCTATTTTCCGCGCCGATCGAACCGGTACGCCAGTTCTGGGCCGCCCTCTCCCTCGTAGGCGAGTTGGGCGACCAGTAGCGCGAACGGCTCGATGTAGCGGGCGATCCGTGCGGGGCCGGCGTCGACGGGATCGAAACCGACGTCACGGATCAGGGTGGCGGCGATTACCTTGGCGCGCTTGTCGTCGCCACAATACACCAGGCTCGGCCTTTTGGCTCTGCGCCGCCCTTCGTAGACGCTAAAAAGGACCTCGCTGGGCACGCTGTTGAATGCAGCCACGACTCGCGCCTTCGGGACGATCTTTGCAAGCTCCTCCAGGCCCGACGAGGTATGCGCGACCACGAGCTCGGTATTGCCGGCATTCATCGGCAGCGAGCAGCTGACGATGATCTTGCCGGAAATATCGCCCGCCTGTTGCAGCACATCGGGGAATCGAGACCAGTGCACGGCCAAGAGGAGCGCGTCCGCGCCCTGCGCGGCCTCCGCCGGCGTACCGGCCAGCGCGTTGTCGCCGGCGATTCGCGCGAGCCGCTTGAGCTTGGCCTGGCTGCGCGCGTAGCTGAAAACCACCTCATGCCCGGCGCGCGCGAAAAGCGTGCCGAGTTTGCCGCCCATCAATCCCGAACCAAGAATGCCGATGCGCACGGTGGCCTTCCTCGACTTTAAGAAGCCGCGACGCCGCTCTTTATTATTTGATGCGAGCGACCAAACAAAGCATCTCGAAGGCCGAATCTGCTATTTTGTGTTTGATTCGCGGGGCAAGGACCGGAGCAGCAGATGCTGGGTCGTGCGCAGATTCGCAACGCGCCGACAAAAAGCGCGACGGCAAAAAGCGTGGCCGCAAAAAGGCCCTCGGTTGGGCAAAACCCTTGGCAGGGCCTTTGGCGACAAGCGGGCTGGGGGCTTGCGGCCGCCACGGCCCTCGGCATTGCCGTGCTGGGCAGCCGCGACGACGACGCCCCACAAAGGTTCGCGGCCCTGTTTTCATCCCTGCGCTCGCAGGAACAGGCCGCGCGTTCATTCGATGCCGAGACGGCCGCACGGCAGTTGGCGCAAGCAGTGCGCAGCCTCGCCGATGATCGCGACAAGCTTGCAACGCGGCTCAACGCGCTCGATCACGAGATGCGCGACATGAGCGGCGCGATCAAACAGCAGATCGAAGCCGCCAAGAGCGAGGCCATCAAAACGGCCAAGCAGGCTCCGCCATGGCCCGAGAGTGCGCCGCCGGTGCCGATGACGCTTGCCGACGTCGCGGTGATGGTGAAAACCGTCTCCCCGGCGCCGGCTGGTGCGGCCGAGCCGCCCTCCCCGAGCGTCGCGACAAGCGCGACCAATACCGACGAACATGCGCCGCCCGACACGACCGCCTCACTCGGGCAGGCGTACGGCGCCGATCTCGGCACCGCGTCGACAATGAAGACCCTGCACCATCGCTGGGCGTCGCTCCGCGCCGCCCATCCGCAGCTGTTCGAAGGCATCCAGCCGGTGGTCAGCGTCAAACAAAATCCGCGCACCGGCCGCACGGAATTGCATCTCGTTGTCGGGCCGTATGCGAACGCCGAGACGGCCGCGCAATTTTGCGATTTTGTCGTTCCGTATCACGTCAACTGCCAACCGGCGATGTTCGACGGCAGCCGGCTGGCCTTGCAGTAAGGCCGCGCCCTAGATCGTAATTCAATTGAATCGGATCGCGGTCTAGAATTTTTGGTTTGAGCATGCTTTCGCCGGGACGAGCGGATTCGATTCGATCGCGCTTTGCTCTATTATCTCAGGCATGACCGACACGACGATACCCCGCCCGCCGCGCCCACTCTTTCTGCCGACCGCGCGACAGACGAATTTTCTCCTGATCGTCGCCTTTCTCTGTCTCGGACAGGCGATGTATCTGCGCTACATGGTCATGGAAAACTCGACCATGTCGCTCGCCTGCCAGGGCGGGCTCGCCACTTGGCTGTGCGACAGCTTCCGGCTGGTCAACCTGCTCTACCCGCATCAAGTGTTCGGCGGAGTGGCTCTGGCGGTGGCCCTGCTCAACCTCGTGCGGCCGTCGATCGTCCTCGTTACGGTGGCGCTGGCGGCGGCCGCCTTCGGCATCGTCCTGCACAACGCCGATCTCTCGGCGCTGGCGGCCGGCGTGCTCATTCTGAGCTTGGCGCGTCCCGCACCGACAAGAGAATAGCGGCGAGCCCGAGCAAGCCGGCGCAGAACCAGACCGATTGCCAATTGGCGAAGGTTTCGTTGAACACGATGTAACCGGCCGACAAGGCGAGCACGGCGCCGGCGACGCTCTCGGCCGCCGCGCGCGTGCCGTCCAAACGCCGGGTGGCGGCCAGAAGGATCAGAAACGGCACCGCTGCCGCAGTCAGCGGCGCAAAGGGGATGTCGCGGTAGCGCGGATCGAAAACAAGCCCCAGCGCCGCTTCGACGGCGACCAGCATCAAGGCGATCAAGACCCCGCCCAGCGCCCAATCGAGGAAATCGCGGCGCGGGCCGCTGCCGCCGATGAGCGCGGCGAACGCCGGAATGCGCCGTCCGGCGGCGAAGCCCGCGGCGCAGACAATCGGGGCGAGACCGGAGACTGCCGCGAAGGCAAGCGAACGCGTCCAGCTGCCGGGGCTAAAGCTTTCCACCAGCACGGTTTCGATGGTCCAGCCGAACAGCACGGCGGGGACGAAAGCGAGCGCGCCGATCTCCGCCCAGAGATGCGCGGGCGATGCCTTGCCGCCGCGGCCCAAGATGCGGCCCAAGCTAGCGCCGCCGAACGTGAGCGCCGCTAAAACGATGCCGGCCAGCGCCTGCAGCGGCCAATCCGGATGATTGGAAATGGAGCCGCCCGAGAAGCTGAATTTCGGCCCGCCGGTCGAGCGGTCGATGATGCCCCAATAGCCGCCGACGGCGCCTTCGAGCGCCCGTTTCCAAGGCTGATCGAAAGCCTCGATGATGTTGACACGGATATTCTCCGCCTTCGCCACGGTAAGCGCGTCGATCACCGCGCGCGCCTGGTCGTAGGGCGACGGCCGGGCATCTTCGCGCATGCGGCCCGCACTCGGCCAGCCGAACTCGCCGATCACGATTTCCTTGCCGGGAAACACGGCAGCGACCTTGTTGCGGATGGCGACCAGATGAGCGGCGGCGCGCGACGCCGGGATCGGGAAATCCTCCCAGTAAGGCAGCACGTGAATGGTGACGAAATCGACCGCGCTCTGCACGTCCGGATAGCGCAGCCAAAACTCCCACACGTCCGCATAGGTGACCGGCATGGCCACATGCGCCTTGATCTCGCGGATCACCGCGATCAGGTTCGCCGCCGTCATCTCCCCGCGCAGCAGAACCTCGTTGCCGACGACGATAGCGATGATGACGTCCGGAAATTCCTTGGCGTAGGCGATGGACGTCGCGACCTGCCGGCGGGTCTTTTCCGGATCGCCGGAGACCCACACGCCGTGCATCACCTTCAGCCCGTAGCGGCGCGCGCTCTTGAGCACATCGTCGCGGCCGTCATCGACCGAATAGGTGCGGATACAGTTGGTGTATTTGGCAAGGAGCGCCAGGTCTTCGTCGATCTGCTCGGGGCTAACCCGCGTGCCTTCGACCAGCGGATCCTGCGCACCCCGGAAAGGCGCGTAGGAGACACAGGTGAGCTTTTCGCCCGGCCCAAGCGCCGACGGCGGCAGCGGCATGGGCGAGCCCAGCCACCACCACACCGCGACAATGGCGAGCGCGGTGAGCCCGAACGATAGCAAGGCCGGAACGGCTGTACGAAGGGTGGGGACGTGCGACACGGCCTTGCCATTAACCTTGGAGCCGCGCCATGCCAAGCGCGGCGGGCTAAGACGCGCTCTTTGCTGGACAAAACCGGGCCCGTCTTGGCATGCTAGTCGGGCCCGCAAGATGCCTCAATCACGGCCCAATCGGGTGGCCCAGGGAAACGTCCTTTTCTTCGGCTCTCAAACGCCTTTAGCAGATCAAGTTGAACCATGTTCCCACGTTTGCTTAGCGCTGCCCGCGGCCCATTTGCCGCGCTGTTGATCGCCTCGGCCATTCTCGGCTTTGCGCCGTACGCTTTTGCGGAAGATCCGAAGCCGGCGGAAAAGCCGGCCGGCCAGGAGCCGGCGAAGGAACCCCAAAAGGTCGATGAATTCGCCGAGGCGCAGAAGGAAATCGCCGGGCCGGCGGGTAATCCCGAGTGCGTCTGGCTCGGCCGGCGGGTGGTCGGGCTGTTGTGGCGGGACGACCTCGATACGGCCTTTCGCCATCTCGATCTGTACGACCGCTTTGGCTGCCCGAGCGCGCACGTCCAGGCCTCGTTCCGCTGTCTGATCCTGCACGGCAGCGGCATCGATCCAAAGGCGGCCGACAGCCTTAACGGGCGCGTCCAGGCCTGCTGGATCAATCCGGGCAACCCGGCGCCACCGCCGGCGCCGGCCGCGGCAGCGGCGCCTGCGGCAAACCCGCCGGCCAAAAACTGACTGTGGTGATGTCGAGCGCGGTGCGACCAAAAAATTTTAGGAACAAATCGCGCTGTCTTGAATTTGCCACCACTGGGGCCTACCTGTTGAACGCCGCTCACAGGTCGCCTTTTCCAACCCGATTGCCGAATCTTGGGGACGGGTTCGGCTGTTGTAACCTCGCCCCGCGTGGTTGATTTTCGATGCGCACCGTCGCTGCCGTGCTCGCGCTTATAGCGTGCGTGCATGCCGGCTTGTGGGTTTCGCTGCGGACCAAAGAGAGCGCGCCCAATTTCACAGGACAGCTGGCCAGCGTTTCCTACGCTCCATTCGTCAACGCATCCAACCCGGATTCCGACGAGCGCCCGACGCCGGAGCAGATCCGCGCCGACCTGAAGGCGATCGCGCCCTACACCAAGGCCATCCGCACCTATTCGGCCACCGGCGGCGCCGAGCTCATCCCGCCGATCGCCGCCGAGTTCGGCCTGAAAGTCACGGTCGGCGCCTGGATCGACAAGAACCAGGACCGCAACGAGCGGGAGATCCGCTCCGCGCTCGAGCTCGCCCGGCACTACAGCAACGTCAACGCCATCATCGTCGGCAACGAGACGATGCTGCGCAACGAGACCAAGGTCGATGATCTGATCAAGATCATCCAGCGCGTGAAGCGCTCGAGTCCCGTTCCGGTGTCGACCGGCGAAAACTGGACCACCTGGATCGAGCATCCGGAACTCGCTTCGTCGGTCGATTTCATCGCCGCGCACGTCCTGCCCTACTGGGCGGGGTTCGACGCATCCCACGCGGTCGATCGCACCATCGAGTTCTACGACGACCTGCGGCGGCTGCATCCCGGCAAGAAGATCGTCATCGCCGAGTTCGGCTGGCCGAGCGCCGGCTACAATTTCCACGCCGCCAATCCGGGCCGCATGGAGCAGGCCGCGATCCTGCGCGACTTCGTCGCCCGCGCCGAGGCCTATGGCATCGACTACAACATCATCGAGTCGATCGATCAGCCCTGGAAGACGATGGAAGGCGGCGTCGGTCCTTATTGGGGCCTGCTCGACGCCTCGCACGCCCCGAAATTCTCCTGGACCGGTCCGATCACCGACCCCGACTATCTCAAGCGCGCCGGTCTTGCGGTGCTGCTCGGACTATTGCTGTCGCTGCCAATCCTGGCGATCAGCGGCGTGACGCTGGCGCAAGCCGTGACGCTCGCGACCGCGGCGAATGTCGTCGGCGCCTGGTGCGCCGCCATCGTCGGCTTCTGGAACGGCCACTACTTTGTGGTCGGCGCGGCTGTTGCGCTGGGGCTGGGTGTCGTTCTTCTGGTTCCGCTCGCCGCCATCGCGCTGGCCCGGATCGAGGAGATCGCGGCTGTCGCTTTCGGCCGCCCGCCGCGCCGGCTCGCCAGTTCGCCGCCGCTTGCGCCTGAGGCCTACGCGCCGAAAGTGTCGATCCACGTGCCGGCCTGCTGCGAGCCGCCGGAGATGTTGTGCGCCACGCTCGATGCGGTGGCCAAGCTCGATTATCCCAATCTCGAATGCGTGGTGATCATCAACAACACGCCCGATCCTAAATTCTGGGAACCGGTCGAGGCGCATTGCAAGACGCTTGGCGAGCGCTTCAAGTTCCTGCGGCTCGAGAAGCACTCCGGCTACAAAGCCGGCGCGCTCCGCATCGCGCTCGAACACACCGCGCCGGATGCCGAGATCATCGGCGTGATCGACGCCGACTATGTCGTGACGCCGGATTGGCTGAAAGACCTGGTGCCGCTGTTCGCCGACGCGCGCGTCGGGCTCGTGCAGTCGCCGCAGGATCACCGCGACGGCGACCGCTCGCTCATGCACCACGCCATGAACGCCGAATATGCCGGCTTCTTCGATATCGGCATGGTGCAGCGGAATGAAGCCAACGCCATCATCGTGCACGGCACAATGTGCCTCATCCGGCGCGAAGCCATCGAGGACGCAGGCAACTGGTCGAGCGACACCATCGTCGAGGATTCCGATCTCGGCCTGACATTGCTTGAGCACGGCTGGATCGCGCACTACACCAACCGCCGCTACGGTTACGGCTTGCTGCCCGACACTTATGACGCCTTCAAGCGCCAGCGCCACCGCTGGGCGTTCGGCGGTTTGCAGATCCTGCGCAAGCATTGGCGGTCGCTGTTGCCCTGGTCACACGGCCTCGCGCCCGAACAGAAGCGCGAATACGGCCTGGGCTGGCTCAACTGGCTCGGCGCCGAGAGCATCGGCGTGGTGGTGGCGCTGCTCAATATCGTCTGGGTGCCGCTGGTCGTTTACGGCAACTATCAGCTGACGGATTCGATGGTGCATTCGCCGGTTCTGTTCTGGCTCCACCAGTTCGGCGCCGTACCGGACCGCATCTTGACCGTGCCGATCCTGGCCGCGTTCGCGGTGTCGGTCGCGCACTTTGCCGCGCTGTACCATCTGCGGGTCAAGGCGACGGCGGGGCAAATGATCGGCGCCGTATGCGCCGCCATGTCCGTGCAATGGACGGTGGCGCGTGCAGTCGGCATCGGGGTGTTCAAGGAGCACCTGCCGTTCCTGCGCACCTCGAAGGGCGGCAACAGCCGCAAGGGTGCGGATTTCCCGGCCTTCTGGGAAGCGATCATCGGCGCTCTGCTTCTGATCGGCGCCTCAGCGCTGGTTATGACCAACAACAAGCAGGTGCGCGAAATCAACATCTTCGCCTTCGTGCTCGTGGTGCAGAGCCTGCCCTTCCTCGCCGCGGTCGCCATGAGCCTGCTCGAAGGCAGCCGGCTCAACGCGTTCGCTTATTGGCGCGGGCTCGAGGCACGGGTCGCGCGTTATGTTGAATTCCTGCCGCGCTCCAAGGTCATTTCAGACGTGATCGCCGAGCCGCAGAAGCTGCCGAGCGAGAACGGCGTCGAAACCGCGCAATGAATCCAGACTTGCCGCCGCGCGGCAATCCGGAATGACGAGAGCGTCCGGCTTTAGTAGGCCAGGCGGCACTGATCCGCTCGCCGCGTTTCATCGTACAATCCAGCAGGACGGACCGCGATCATGGCGCTTTTGGAGTCGGGCATGCTGCTATTCTGGCCTTTAATCGTCGTCATTCTGATCATCGGCCTGCTCAGCTTCTTCACGGTGCAAACCGCGCAGGTGGCGGTCATCACCCGGTTCGGGAAATTCCTGCGGGTGGCCGAGCCGGGCCTGAACTGGAAATGGCCGTTCATCGATCGGGTCGCCGGCCGGGTCAGCTTGCGCGTCAATCAGATCACGCTGACCATGGAGACCAAGACCAAGGACAACGTCTTCGTCACGATTCCGATTTCGGTGCAGAACCGCGTTCGCCCTGAAAAAGTGTACGACGCCTTCTACAAGCTGTCCGACCCGATGCAGCAGATCCAGGCCTATGTCGAGCAGGTCATTCTCGGTTATGAGACCAGGTCCTGCTAATGCATTGTAATTGCTTAATTTCACCGCGCTCATAATCGGCTAGGTAAGCAAGCGGTAAGCAGGAAGAGTTCTCCGGTGCGGGGCCGTAGTAGCTAACAACGAATGGGCGATGTCGCTAACTTGAAAAAGATTTCCACGGAAGGCGTTCCGAGCCACCGTACGCTTACGCTACAAAAGCCCGACAGATGGCGACCTTGTGCACCCGGGTGATCCTCTCCTTTCGAGGCTCAAAAGCGCCCGGCTGCTTTCGAGACGACCCGAGGTCCGATTGTGCCCGAGGAGGCACTTTTCGCTCCAGCGGCTTCGCTTGGTGGCCCAATGTATCCGACCGCCAACATTCAAGCGGTCCACGGTCCCCAGCGGCTAGGGGATTCATTGTATTTTTAACTTTGATACTCATTGTTCGCGCTCGGGAAGCATTTTTTGCTGATCATGGACACAAGCGAGAGCGCGGTTGAACGCAGAGCTTCGACAGCGGCATCAGCCTTCGGCTTAGCGATCCGTCGCCGCCGGAAAGAACTAAAAATCCGTCAGGCTGAGCTTGCACTCGCAACGGGGGTCAGCCGGGGATTTGTGATCGATGTAGAGGCTGGCAAGACGTCCTGCCACCTTGGACGGAGCCTCCTTGTAGCAGAGGCACTGGGGCTCAAACCGGCCGACATTCTGGCTACCTACAAGTCGGGTCCGTGCGCACCGGCCCCGAACTGCCCGACCTCCTAGAAGAGCCAGAAGAGCCGAATGGCCACGCTACCGGTCTACTTTGAACAGCGCCGCGTCGGCGCGATTGACATTGATAAGAGCGGGCCCGGGTTCAGATATGAGCCAGAATGGATCGTGCTGCGAGGCGCGTTTCCAATCTCGCTAACAATGCCGCTAAAATCGGAGCGCTTTGCCTCCGACGCCTTTCTGCCCTGGGCAGCAAACTTGTTACCTGAAAGCGAGCAACTGCGAACGCTCGGACAAATTCTCGGAATGGCGCGGAGCGACGTCATCGGCCTTTTGTCTGCGATCGGGGGTGACACCGCAGGCGCACTCTCGATTGGGCAGCCCGGGAGAACTGGTACGGTCCAATGGCGACCAATAGCCAAGCCGGAGGAGCTTGAGAGCCTGATAGAGAGCTTGCCGAACAAGCCTTTCCTTGTGGGCGACGAAGGCGTCTCGATGTCACTCGCGGGCGGGCAGACAAAACTCGCCGTCGCCGTTGACGATGCCGGCCGCATCTGCATTCCCATGAACGGTTCTCCATCAACCCACATTCTTAAGCCGGACGCGCCACGTCTTTGCGGCAGCGTTCACAACGAAGCCTTCTGCTTAACCTTAGCGAGGCGGATGAAAATTCCCACGGCTAATGTCACCACCGGCCGAGCGGGCAAACGAACCTATCTTCTTGCTCGGCGGTACGATCGAGCGGATGTTGGCGGTCGTTGGCGGCGCTTCCATCAGGAGGACTATTGCCAAGCGCTGGGGAAGCCGCCAACAGCCAAGTATGAGACCAATCAAACGGGAACTTGTGGTCCGACACTGAAAGACATGTTTGAACTGACGCGGCGGCACATGCTGCCCAACGATACGGTGCGTTTGCTTGATTTGATCATATTCAATGTTTTAGCGTGCAACACCGACGCCCATGCCAAGAATTATTCAATTATGCTCCGCGGCAACGGCGCGTCACTTGCACCGATGTATGACGTCATGTGCGGCGAGGTTTGGGAGAACGTCACGAAGAACATGGTACAGAAAATCGGGGCGCTGCTCGGGCGGACCACCTCACTGGAACGCACTGGCAACAACTCGCCAGGGAATGCGGCCTCAATCCGGCGGAAGTGCTCGACAGGGTCGCCGCGTTGGCAAAATCGGTCATCGCGGAAGCGGGGATAGCCGAATCCGAGGTGGCCGCGATGCCAGCCGGAGGACATGCGATTCTTTATCAAACAAGACAAGTGATCGAACGAAGGGCTCGAGCACTCCTCGCGACCCTGTCCGAGAGCAAAGACATTCCGGTCGCGGTGTCGGTCTAGAGTGCGACAGGCGGGGTTGTGAGCAGAGTTAACGACAGCGGTTCCACCGGTGACTTGCTGGCGAGCGCCAGATGTCTGAGAGATTTGAACTGCTCGATATAGAAGGGGACATCAGCGGCAAGCTCCGCCTGATCTACGGCTCCGGGCCTGCCGATCCCGCTCCCTTCGTTCTCACGCTGACGCCGCAATATGTGGCGCGAGCATCGGGGAAAACGCCTCCGGTCTCGTTCCACGAGATAGAGAAATACGCCGACGAAAATGCCGGCGATCTGCGGGAAATAGCTTTCCGGGAAAAAGCCACCGGACGTTTGAGCCTTACATTGGAGTGATAGCCTGCTCTCGGAAAGCATCATGCTGCGCCGCTTGAAGCGCTTGAGCGCGTGTTGAAAGGGGATATGCGCCCGCAGTCGTAGGCATCAGCAGACGCCCCAACCATGAGAAATGCCGTGCTCCTTGGTTCTGGAACACCACCGTACTCGCGCTGCTGCTGTTGCTGGCCGTGATGTTCGCTGCCTATGCCAGGGGGAAAGGGGCAGGTGAGCCTGGAGTGATAAGAACGCGCCCCACGGAGGGGGCCTGCGCGCGACGGATGCTGGTCCCGGTCGCGCTGATTGGAGGGGCAATGAAAGCGGCTATTGCTTCAGGCGCGCTCTTGTTGGTGTTCTTTTTCGCCTCGGATGAGTTCGCTTGGGCGTACAGAGTGACGCTGTTTTGTTTGAGCTTACGTCAATTCCATTACGCCACCACCCCACGCATCGACATTCGTTCGGTCGTGCCCGACAAGCGCGCGCGGCAAGGTCAAGGTGCCGACAGCCGCCCGCGATGCACTCGAGGCAGGGAGGCAAGGGCGTCGGGAGACCTTACCGTCCAGGCCTTCATGCGGGAGGCTACTAGACGATCGATTCCATGAAACTGATCATGGAACGGGTAATTTGTTGGCGGATTCCTCGTTTGTGGTTGATCGAACGAGGAGCGGCATCATGGCAGGATGGCGGCAAGCGGTCGCGTTGGCGATGACCGGAGAGGAGATTGAAGCACTGACGGCTCTGTCGCGGTCGCGGACCGAACCGGCAGGCCGGGTGTCGCGGGCAGCGATGCTGCTCGGCTATCGGGAGAAGCCATCGTTCTTTGCCGTGGGACGAAGACTTGGCGTGCATCATCAGACGGTGCAGCGCTGCGTCGAGCGAGCGATGGCCTATGGCGCGCTTGCGGCACTTGATGACCGACCGCGACCGGGCAAAGAGCCGACGATCACGCCGGAGGCCAAGGCCTGGTTGGTATCTTTGGCCTGCGACAAGGCCAAGGAGCACGGCTATCCGCATGAACTGTGGACGACACGGCTTTTGGCCCGCCATGCGCGCGAGCGCGGACCGGCGGCGGGTCACCAATGTCTCGCCCGTCTGGCTCAAGGCACAGTGTGCAAGCTTCTCGGTCAAGAGGAAATCAAGCTGCACAAGGTGCGCGACTATCTGGAACGCCGCGACGCCGAGTTCGAGCCCAAGATGGCGGAAGTTCTGTGTGTCTACCGCGAGGTCCAGGTCCTGAAAAAAGCCGCTGCCAAGGCGGAGAAATCGAAGAAGCCGGTCGCGATCGTCTCTTACGACGAGAAGCCTGGAATCCAGGCCATCGCCACGACGACACCGGATTTGCCGCCAGTGCCAGGCCGCCATGCGAGCTTCGCGCGGGATCATGAGTACAAACGCCATGGCACGCTCAGCCTGTTGGCCGGGATCGATCTGCTCACCGGCAAGGTCCACGCGCTCGTCAGGGAGCGCCACCGCAGCCGCGAGTTCATCGAATTCCTCAAGCTTCTCGATGCCGCCTATCCGGCCAGCACCGCGATCAAGCTGATCCTCGACAACCATTCCGCACACATTTCGAGGGAAACCCGAGCCTGGCTCGACACCCGGCCGCCAGGCCGCTTCGACTTTACCTTCACGCCCAAGCACGGCTCCTGGCTCAACCTGATCGAGGGCTTCTTCTCTAAGTTCGCCCGCTCCGTCCTGCGCCATATCCGAGTGACATCAAAGCACGAACTCAAGCAACGCATCATCGCCGGCATCGACGACGTCAATCGCCATCCCGTCATCCACACTTGGTCCTACAAGCTTGCCGAGGCCGCCTGAGATGATTAACCACGGAAACGTTGACCTAGTCCGCCCAGCGCCCAATCCGAACAATTCTAATCCATGGAGTTTAGAAATAGATCGATTAAAACTGAAGTCGTTCAAATCTGACTACGCTGCGGTAACACACCCCGAAAATCAGACGCGCTGAATAACAAAAGCCTTGACCGACCAGTTCCTCACGGAGCTTATTTTTAAGAGCAAGCAAGCAATCGTGGATTTCCGCAGGAGTGAATCATGAGCCGCTTGAACCAAATGGTGATCGCGCTCTTCGCTATCTCACTTTGCATTGCGCCGGCTGGGGCGAAGGAATTCTATGTCGGCGAGCCAGTCGTGAAAAACGAGATGCAGATCGTGCCGCACTATCTGCTCGGGATCGAGATGTCGGCGATGCCCAAGGGCACGGAGATGGGCCACGATGCCGTCCATCTCGAAGTGGACGTTCACGCAACCAAGGACGAGAAACACGGCTTGGCTGACGGCGAATGGGTGCCGTATCTGACCATCACCTACACGATCGAGAAGGTCGGAAGCAATTTCAAGCGGACCGGCACGCTGTTGCCGATGACCGCCGGTGACGGGCCGCACTATGCGAACAATATCGCGCTGAGCGGCGACGGCGATTATAAGCTGACCTATCATTTTGAGCCGCCATCAAAAGCGGGCTTTATTCGCCACGTCGACAAGGCCACGGGCGTGCCGGACTGGTGGCAGCCGTTTTCGGAAACCTGGACCTTCCACTTCCCGAGCAAGCCCGCCGAATGAACGCGCGCCTAAACAATGGGGCGCGAATGCTCGCTACCTTGCTCTTCATTGTGGCCTGCCATCCGGCAGTGCGAGCCGAGGACGTTTTCAACGCCAGCATCACCATCCGCGGGCACAAGTTTGAGCCGTCCGAGTTGCACGTTCCCGCCGGCAAGCGGATCGTGCTCACAGTCATCAACACCGATCCCTTGTCAGAGGAATTCGATTCCCCCGCGCTCAAAGCCGAGAAAGTGATCGCCGGCAGCTCAGAGGCGATCGTCCGGATCGCTCCGCTCAAGCCCGGAACCTACGAGTTCGTTGGCGAGTACCATGAGAAAACGGCCAAGGGGCGAGTGATCGCAGAGTAGTTGCAGAGGGGGGGTGGGGGATGGGCAAGGAGAAGTGCCGGCGCTTCGGCTTTCCACTAGCGATACCTTTGACGGTCTTGGTTGCCGCCATTGAACTCGCCTCGCCAAGCCAGGCGGTTGCGGACGGCGCTTTCCCGACCAAAGCACCGCCGATACCGTACGCCAGTTCTTCCGATTATAACTGGAACGGCTTCTACGCTGGCGGCAACATGGGCCTCGCCTGGGGGCGGTCAAACTGGACGGCAGGCCCCGGCCTCAGCGGCAGCAGCAATCTGTTTCAGACGATCGATACCTTCGACGAGGCGGGAAGCTTCTTGATGGGGCTGCAAGGCGGCTACAATTACGTGCTGCCAAACCAAATCCTCCTCGGCGCCGAAATGGATGCATCGTTTCCGGCGTTTCAGACGTTGCCGGTCGGAGTAAATCCCTTCGGCCTTTCGACCGGCGGCACCTTCAACTTCAATTCGCCGACGCTCGGTCCTGTCAGCTTTGCCGAGACGATGCTGGCGTCGGGCACCGTGCGCGGCCGCGTCGGCTACGCGCCCGGGCACTGGCTGGTCTATGCCACCGGCGGCTTCGCCTTGACGTACAATCAACAGTCGCTGACCCAGATCGCGACCGGCAATAATGTAACCCCCTTCCTGTGGCGATTGGGCTGGGCGGCCGGAGCCGGCGTCGAAGTGCCGATCGCGCGGCACTGGACCGCGCGCCTTGAATACCTGTTCACGGATTACGGCAGAACGAGCGCGACGTATCTGGGGACGCAACCGATGAGCACCGACTTTCAGCTCCAGGAAGTGCGCCTCGGTTTGAACTATCAGTTCGGGAACGACTCCGCTCCGTTCGGTGCGCCGATCGTCACCAAGGGTGGAGCGGCACCCGAGCCGGATTACCTCAGCCTGCACGGTCAGAGTACATTCGTGTACCAAGGCTACCCCACCATCCGGTCACCATTTTTTGGGCAGAACAGCCTGCCGGCGGCAGGGAACGCGCGGGAAACATTCGATCTCACGCTGTTCGCCGGCGTGCGGCTCTGGAAAGGCGCCGAATTCTGGTTCAACCCCGAGCTCGATCAGGGCCATGGTCTTGGCGACACGCACGGCGTAGCCGGCTTCCCGAGCGGCGAATCCTACAAGCTCGGCTTCGATTATCCCTACGCGCGTGCGCAGCGCTATTTCGTCCGCCAGACCATCGATCTCGGCGGCGCGACGCAGAAGGCCGACGCCGACATCAACCTGTTTGCACAATCGTATACGGCGAACCGTGTGGTCCTTTGGGCCGGCAAGTTCGCTATCGTTGACGTATTCGATACCAACAAATACGCCAACAATCCCAAGACCGACTTCATGAACTGGACGCTGATCAATGCCGGCACGTTCGACTATGCGGGCGACGCCTGGGGCTACACCTATGGCGCGGCGGCCGAATGGTATCAGGGAATCTTCGCTTTGCGCGGCGGCGTGTTCGATCTGTCGGCGACGCCGGCTGGCGGGGCCTTGAATGCCGCCGCCTATGGTCTCGATAACACGTTCAGCCAGCAACAATATGTCGGTGAAATCGAGGAACGGCATCTGCTTTGGGGCCAGCCGGGCAAGCTCAAAGTTACCGTCTTCCTCAGTCACGGTAAGGCCGGCGACTTTGCGGGCGCCGTCGCGCTGTCACAGCCCGGCCAGCCGTTTGCCGGTGATCCCAGCACCGCCCTTGCCTCCTTGCGCAACACCTACCGGGATCGCACCGGCGTAAGCCTCAATCTCGAGCAGCAGCTGACGGAGACCATAGGCATGTTCCTCCGGGCTGGCTGGGCAGATGGCAACATCGAGCCGTGGGACTTTACCGACGTGGACCGCACAGTGTCGGGCGGCCTCGCGATCAACGGCAAGACCTGGGGAAGGCCTGACGACACCATCGGCGTCGCCGGCATTATCAACGGTCTCGCTCCCAACCACCAAGCCTATTTCGCCGCCGGCGGCTTTGGCATCCTGGTGGGCGACGGCGCACTGCCGAATTACGGGCTCGAACAGATCTTCGAGACCTATTACAGCTACGCCATCACCGAGTCGACAAAGGTGACGTTCGACTATCAGTTCATCAATAATCCCGCCTACAACGCCGACCGCGGGCCGGTGAATGCTTTCGCAGGCCGCCTCCATACGGCGTTCTGACAACTGCGGAGGCGAATGCCGAACAAAATGACCATGAAATCGGTGTCAAGGCTGCTCGGCTCGTTTTGCGCGCCCCTTACCGCCATGATGCTGCCAAATGGCTTTCCGCCGTAGGTCCACGAATACCAAAAGTGCCGGCCCGCGTGCAGCCGTCCCTCGCGATGCCAGCGGCGCACGTCTATCGACACGCAGCCTTCGCAAGTCAGGTGATCACCGTAAGCGTGCGACCGTGACTTCGGCGACCTGCGCGACATAGGTGCCAAAATGCTTCGGCGAGCGCAATGCCGCGGCCTTTGGGCCGCCTTCGCCGCGAGCTCCAGACAGCCTTGTGGTGCGGATGCGTCAGCCGAATCATTCCTCATCTATAGCGGATCGAAAGCGGGCGTGAATTTTGAGACGGGTTCTAACAACAAGCAACGTGCGTTCAATAGTTTTCGCCGGCCGCGGTCCGTCCAACAATATCGCATGCAGAAACTCTGCCGGGGTCAGCGCCGGCACGGCAACCGCGTCATGGGCCGGCGCGGGCGGCGACACAGCCAGCGTGGTCTCGAGCACGTCGCACAGCGTTCCCGCCAGGGCAAATTAGACGGGGTAGAGAGCCTTCAAACGGCGCTGGGGGCGATGCATCACGGTGTTTTCCTCGGCTGCCATCGCCTCGGCGTCGGTTTGCAGGATGCCGCTGCCGCGCAAGAAACTGATGGCCTGTGTAACGGAGTCCGTGGCGTCGTCGTATCGGCCTTTCGGAAATAGCTCCATCTCATCGATCACCATTTGCGACCAGTCCTCACATGGGGAGGTCCAGGTCAAGGGGTTGAGATTTAATCGTTGAGATTCAGTCGCGCATAAGTGAAACTCCGGTCGCTGTTTCGGTATCCAAGGTCTGAGCCCGTTTCCATGATCTGGTCGTTTCCGCACCAGATCAACCTCACATTCGGTCGCCGCGCGAAGCGGCTGCACCAATATCCCGCTTGCGGCGGGCGAGGCTCAGGAGGACGAGACCATTCTTGATAACGGCTTTTCAGGCCACGGACTGGTTCGGTTCGTCCACCCGGATCCGCCGAGACTGATCGGGTCTCGGTAGATTACTTCAATCTCTTCCGATCGCCTTTCAGGCGCTCTTCACAATGGCGCCCTCGATGACGACGCCGGCAGTCACATATTTCCACAGCGCCACCAGCAGCTTGCGCGCCAGCGCCACGATGGTCGTCTTCTTGAGACGGCCGCCATTGCGGTTGACCCGCTCCTTGAACCACAGAGCCAGCGCCGATTGCGGCTGATTGCGCAGCCATAGCCAGGCGAGTTGGATGAGTGTTGTTCGCAATCGCGGATTGCCTGCTTTAGACACGCCCTGTTCGCGATCGACCGATCCACTTTGCCAAGGGGTCGGAGCTAGGCCCGCGTAAGAAGCGACCTGGCGTCGATTGTCGAAGTGTCGGAACAGCCCTTCCGACCAGAGGATGGCGGCGAACTCCGGCCCGATACCCTTGATGTTGAGCAACATCGCCGCCGGCGCTGGCGCCGCGCCTTGTTGCACGGCAAGCAGCACGTCGCGCTCGGCCTCCACCGCCTTGATCTGCTCGAGCAGCAATTCCAGACGATCGAGTTCACGGCGAACCTGAGCCTTCAGATGATCCGGTAGTAGGCGACCATCGCCGGTCTGGAGCGTATCCAGCCGCTCCCGCCGGTCGCGGCGTAGCGGCTGGTAGCCAGATATCCCCTGTGAGAACAGCAGCCCCTTGACGCGATTGACGTGCCGGACCCGCTCGCCGATCAGCACCTTGCGCTCGCGACAGAGGCGGCGGCGGTCCTCTTCCTCGGGGGTCGGCGCTTTCACCATCGCGCACACCCGAGGTTCGCCGCGCTTGTATGCCAGCAGCGCGCGAACCAGCGCCTCGCCGTCGATCCTGTCGGTCTTCGCTCGCCGCCGCCGACGTGATGTCGTGATCGAGGCAGGATCGACGACGTGGCTTTCGATCCCTTCTTTCCGAAGCACGCGATCGATCCAGAATCCGTCGAGACCAGCCTCCTGGATGACGACGAAAGGGAAGACCTTCCCCGTCCTCGCCAGCGCTTTCTTCCGAAGTTGCGCAAAGCGCTCCAGTAGCCCGGCGACATCGCCGCCACGCACCGCGTGCTTCGACATCTTCTCTCCGCCGTCTGGCGACAGCGACGTGATCAGCCATCTCGATCTACTCAGTTCCAACGAGACGAATATCGCGCCAAGATCAGTACGGATAGCGTTCGGTGCTTCGGGTCGGTCAGCTACGGTTTGCATGGTCGTCTCCAGAGTGGGTGGTCGCAACCTCACTCTGCCAGAGCGCCGGTCGCTATCCACTTCCCCATGGGATCTTGACCGGGGCATAGACTAGCCCCTGTGCGAACGTCGGTTGTGCCGCAAGAGCACGAACGACCTTGTCGCCCTTCGGATTGACAAGTTGCACGCTCCAATTTTCATCGACGTGCAGTCTGCGAAGTTCCTGATGAACGGTCAGCCCGCTCGCCTTGCCCTCGATCAACAGAACACTGGCCTGCCACTTTCGCATCGTATGCACGGTCCACTCGACCAGGCCCCAAGCCTTGCCGACACGTTGGGCCCATAACGTGTCTTTGTATCGTCTGACCTTGGCGTCGTCGCCAAGCTGAAGGATTTCGTGCTCGAGCCGCGGCGTGGCCGAGCCGTGCATTTGCAGGTGCTTGCGCCAAGCGTCGATCAGGATGACGCGGGTTTTCCCCGTTTCCGGATGTTTGAAGGTGCCCCAAACCGTTAGCGCCGAGGGATCATTTTCCTGCTTTTCCGTGAACGCGCTATCGAGCGACGCGATCACCAGATCGATGATCGGGAAATGCGTCCCTTCCCAGACCTGCCACCATTCAGACTTGAAGATCCCGCCACCCTTCGGTTGGGGTGACTGCTGCAACCTGCCGGACGCCATGTAGGGGCCGAGGCCGGCCTTGATGGCCTCGACTTCCTTGGCACCGAACCGCTCCGGCCACATCAACTCGCCGTTGCGGTCGTCCAGTTCGACGGCAGCCTCGGCGTCGCGCGGCAGGCCATTTTCAACGAGCGGAATGCCATCGTCATCAAGGCCGCGCGGATCATTCCATCCCAGCGATGTCGAGCAATGGCGTCGCCAATCGTATTCCATCGGGATCATCAGGTGGCACCAGTCTTCGTCGCCCGACAGGATCGTGCCGCTGACGTCCGACTCATGCAGGCGCTGCATGATGACAACGATGGCGGATTGTTTTGGATCGTTCAGGCGTGTGGTGGATAGCTCCGACCACCAGTTCGCTACCGTTTCTCGTTCCGCCTCGCTTTCGGCCTGCGCCACGTTGTGGGGATCGTCGACCACCAGGACATCACCGCCGATGCCCAAAAGGGTGCCGCCGACACTGGTCGCCAGGCGCGAGCCGCCCTCGGAATTGTCGACTTGCACCTTCGTGTTCTGGTCATCGCGGAAAGTGAACCAAGATCCCCAAAGTCGCTGATAGAACGGCGACAGTATTAATCGGCGCGTCAGGTTGGCGTTGCCTAAAGCCAAGGTGTGGCTATAGGAGCCCGTCAAAAAACGTACCTGCGGGCCGCTTCTGAAGGTCCGCTCGCGTCGCGCCCATGTCCAGGCAATCCAGCAGACCGAGGTGATGATGGTCTTTCCACAACGCGGAGGGAAATTGATCAGAAGCCTGGAAATCCTGCCCTCGGTCACTGCCTGCAGGTGCTCGCAGAGCGCGTCGATGGCCCAGTTAGGTTGATAGGGTGCCGCGTCAATGAAAGGCCATGCCTCCTCGACGAATTCGATCAGACTGCCCTCGAGTCGCAACCGCTCGCCCTCGAGCGCATCGGGCTGGCTTGGACGCTGGGCCCGGACTTGGCGGATCAAACTAAGAAGCGTGGGTTCGCTCATGCGGCTATAAATGCCAGCGAATTTTGTTTGGAACAAATCCATTTTGGCTGTCAGAAAAACGGTCACAATGGAAGCGTCCTTCCGCAGGGCTATATCGGATCCCCGCGCGCTTCGGCCCAACACGGCGGAGTGAATGGGCTGACCCGCTGGAATGTCTGCTTGCTGAGCTTAAGCCGACCTGTGTGCCTCGATTGGCCACTTCCGGCTTTGACCCTGGCTGTGTAAAAACTCTACGCGGTATAACCGCACCCGGAATTTTGGGCTCTACGGTCACGCGGAGAGCAAAAAACCGCAAAAATTTGTTTTCCGCTCGGCATTACGACCAAATCAGATTTCGTTTTCACACGGCCAAGACCCAACCCCGACATTTCTGCACCAGGTCGGCAAACGTCTCCATCCCGGATCACTTAGTCAAAAACAGATTGATCTCTTCGGAAAACCGAGCAGCGGCGGGATCGTGCTTCAGAAAGAGGTGATTTCGCCCGGGAAGCGCTATGAAACGAGCACCGGGGATCCCGGCCGCCATTTGACGGCCCGCATCGATAGGGACCATAAGGTCGTCACGTGAATGCATGACGAGCGTTGGCACCTGCACTCGCGGGAGCAACTCGCGCACATCGAAATTATTCACGACTTCAAAGTAGCGAGCCGCGATTTCAGGTGATGTGGTCTTCCGTTGAAGGTCGTTGAACCAATCAGCCTGTTCCTTAGTACCCTCGGGAATGAACAGCGAAGTGAACATTTGCCGGAATGTCGGATCATCCATGCCCCAACCGAGGCGCATCAAAGTTCCCATCGCCTTTCGCTTCTCTTGCTCCGCTGGTGATCGCTTGAAGCCCCCCAGCGCAAAGCCACCATACAGGATCAAGTGAGAAAGGCGCTCGGGATGCCGCACGGCATAAGCAATGGAAACGGCGCAACCTTGGGAGACGCCAAGAAGCGGAAAGCGCTTTATCCCAATTGCATCGACCACGGTTTCCAAATCGCTGACCCATGCGTCGAGAGAAAGCTCATCGACATCCCAATCCGACAGCCCGTTGCCTCGTGCGTCGTATCGAACCAGCGTGTGATTTCTCGCCAAACCCTCCAGCAAATGATGCCAGATCGGGCTCTCCCAGTCGTATTCAAGGTGGTTCAACCAGTTCGCCGTCTTGACTAGAGGTGGACCCTGCCCGACGGTTGCATAGGCAAGGCGCACCCCATCGGACGCTCGGCAATATTTGATTTCCTGCGTCATGCTGACGGAACTGAAGTTCACCGAATAGACTTCGACGGGCTTCGCGATGTTTTTGAGGTTCCGAAGCCCCAGCTTCTCGCAGGTAAACGAGAGTTTTTCGAGCAAGTGATCGTGCGCTTGGCGCGAAATGCAAATTCCGCCCGGTTCGGCTATACCCTCAAGCCGAGCGGCAATATTCACGCCATCGCCGTAAATATCGTCATCAGCGATGATGATGTCGCCGAGGTGTATGCCAAACCTAAATTCGATCCGCTTATCGACACTAACCCCAACGTTCCGCTCGCTCATGCCGCGTTGCACTTCAACGGCACATCGTACCGCGTCAACCACGGACGCGAACTCGACCAACAGGCCGTCTCCGGTCGTCTTGACGATACGGCCCCGATGTTCTTCGATCTGCGGATCGACCAGCGCTTGCCGATGCCCCTTCAATTGAACGAGCGTTCCTTCCTCGTCCATGCCCATGAGACGGCTGTAGCCGGCGACATCCGCAGCGAGAATTGCTGCAAGCCTGCGCTCCACGATGCGTCCTCCTACAACCGTCCGTTGCCGCTCGCGAGCCTTTCAGAACGCGTCCTTCTTCCCGACTCCGGAAGGCAGAGACCGGGATGACCAGGATGGTCCGCGTTGCACTAACAAGTAGAGCACCAAAGACTGATAGCGGCAACACGCCCACTTTTGGCGCGCGCCCGAGCATCTCGCTGATCATCGAAAGTGCCATTCCGCTTTTCAAGATCGGCCCAAAATGCCCTGCGCGTCTAAACGGGAGGTTGGGTCTGCTTTGGCACATCGCTGCCATTCACGCTTGCGACAGGGAAATTGTCGCTTTTGGCCCATCTGTATGGACCGGCCGCGCGTTGCAGGCCGAAAGTGACGATTTAGAGAAGTTGGTCTTGCGCTTCTGTATCCGGCCTGTTGATGGAGCCTTTGAGCTCCTGGCCATCATGGATATCCGCGCGCGCTCGATCTCATTCACGACTTGTAGGCGATAGTCGTATAGGCGCAGTCCTCACAGCGTGCGACATGGCCGCCGAGCGCCGCGGTGCGGCAGCTCTCGATCGCCGCCATCACCTTGAGTTGGCCGAGGCTGACATGGCCGGCATTGGCACTGCGCCATGCCGGGCCATGGTCGCGGAAGATATCCGCAACCTCCAGCGCCGGGCGCGGCACGCGCGCCGCCCGTCAGGCGGGCGGCTCGTCCTTCTTGATCTTACCGATGAGATGATCGAGCGGGCTGGTGACGTTGCGGATCGTAGTGGTGGCAACCTGCGTGTAGCGCGCCGTCGTGTCGAGCTTGGTATGTCCGAGCAGCACTTGGATCACGCGAACATCGACGTTCTGCTCCAATAGATGCGTGGCAAAGCTGTGCCGCAGCGTGTGCGGAGACGCAGGCTTGTCGATCCCGGCCGCCTGCGCGGCCTCATGGCAGGCGCGGGTAAGCTGACGCGTGGTGATCGGCTAGAGCGGATCACGGCCCGGGAACAGCCAGCCCCGCGAGCGCACACCAGCCACCAATCGCGCAGCAGATCGAGCAGCCGCGGCGACAGCATCGCGTAGCGGTCCTTGCGGCGCTTGCTCTGCTCGATCCGGATCATCATCCGCGCGCTGTCGATATCGCTCACCTTGAGCGCAACGACTTCGGACACCCGCAGACCCGCCCCATAGGCGACGCTCAGCGCCGCCTTGTACTTGAGGCCAGGTGCCGCCTCCAACATGCGGGCGACTTCCTCCGGGCTCAACACAATCGGCGCTTTGCGCGGCCCGCGCGCCCCGGCGCCGCTCCCCGGATGAGGACAGGGAGCGCGATTTCGAGAAGCACATTTTCGTTAGCGCTCCTCTCCCGCATCATGAACCGGGCCGATGAGCGCATGGAGGCTGGAGAACGCGGCTGGGCGGGTCTGTTTTGGGGCTCGCTTCTTGACTTGCGCAGACCAATCACCCACTAACACCTGTCGGGGATTCCCTAGTTCTTCTGCCAGACCGTTGCGCGCGCCGTCGATTGTTTTCAACGTCGGCCAGGGTACGAAACGCTGTTCAGGCCAGGCGCTTAAATACGGCTACACACATGCCACCAGCGATATCTGACCAAAACCAGTTTCTCTCGGACCTTTCCGCCAACGAGCTTGCTGTGCTGCGGCCGCACCTCGTTGATTTCGATATCACTGCTGGCGATTGCCTGCATCATATCGGCGATCCCATTGAAAGGGTCGTTTTCCCGCATTCCGGGGTCATTTGCATGACGTTGCCATTGCGTGACGCGGCCGGAGCAGTGGTGGCATTGGTGGGACGTGAGGGTGTTGTTGGTGGGCTTTCGGCGACCGCATCTGTGCCATCTAGCTGCAAGGCCGAGGTGCGGTTTGGTGGGCGGGCATCACTCATTTCAGCGGCCGCTTTCCGTCGCGCTTTGGGTCACCACCGGGGTATCAGTCGTTTAGCCGCCCGTTACGACGCTGCAATGCTGGCGCAAGTGCAACAGAACGCCGTTTGCAACGCTGCCCATAAGGTGGAACGCCGCATCTCCCGGTGCCTGCTCGAGCTGTATGACCGAAGTGGCGACGATAAAATCCCGCTCAAACACAACACGCTCGCGCAAATGCTGGCGATCCGCCGGACGACCGTGACGCTGGTCGCCGGAAACCTGGAGAAAGATGGGGCGATCATTTGCGGCCGCGGCTACATGCAGATTGTCAACCGGGACGCGTTGCAACGGCGCAGCTGCGAATGCTATGGGCGCGTCAAGGGCTACGTTGAGAGACTGCATACCGCTCATCAACAGGAGATTGTCGCGCTCGGAATTTTCGAAGCTCCGAAAACGGTGCCTGTCAAAGCTAGTTGACTTCCGCAAACGTCCGCATTGGAGCGTCTCTCCGCTGGCAACAATCGATCGTC
>CAWJRE010000025.1:0-20766 GCA_963845075.1 uncultured Alphaproteobacteria bacterium
CCTGATCGATATCGCAGTCTTGCAGATAGTAGGGACGCGTATCGGACGAGCGCCAGCCCATTTTCCGGTAGCGCTCGCCAGGCGTAAATCCTTGCGTGCCGTTGGGAACGAGAAAAAGCGTGAACGATTTTTTCGCCGCATCCGGCGGCGACGAGACGGCAAGGATCATCAGAAACGAACTGATGTCGGTCCCGCCATTGGTGATGAAAGCCTTCTCGCCATTGAGCCGCCAGCCGTTGCCGCGCTGGCTCGCCCGCGTGGTGAATGCGCTGGTGTCCGAGCCGGCATTCGGCTCGGTGCCGGCAATGCCGCAAATTTTCCGACCGGCGATGATGTCGGGCAAATATTTTCTGGCCAATTCGGCGTCGCCGAAGCGCCCGAGTGTCAGTCCGGAGGCGACGCTCACCATGACGCTGACGGCAAGCGATTGATCGGCGCGCGCCAGTTGCTCGAGCGCGATCACCATGTCGAGCACGCCAAGCCCCATGCCGCCCAAGTCTTCGCTGAACGGAATCGCGGTGATGCCGAGCTCGCCGGCTTTCTTGAACAGCTCGGTCGGGAAAACGCCGTCACGATCGAGCGCCTCGGCCACCGGCGCGACTTCGCTCTGCGCGAAATCGGCCACCGTCGCCTGCAGTTTGCGCTGATCTTCAGTGAGATCGAAATTCATTCCGGCGTCTCCCTAGAGCGCCAACTGTCCCGTGGGTCTCGCGGCGGTTTTTGCGCGGGCAGGGAGAGTTTACTGCGTTTGCTCCGGCCCGCTTTTCTTGCCTGGAAGATACACGGCGCAAATTTGACTGACAAGTCAAATGACAATCCGAACGGTAGAATGCCCTCGCGGATGAGAGTGACTTGTCGAGCGTCAAGGCAAGCGGGCGCCCGCGCCACGTCCGCAAGGGACGAGCGACACATTTATGGTAGGAACTGCAATGCTGGCGGCGGATAATCCGCGCGCCTTTGGCGACTAAGGCCGGCGGTCGTCGGGTTGCGGAATATCGCCGACGCTGTCCGCAAGGCTCTTTGCCGGAATGGTCGACAGCATGCGATCGAGCATTTGACTGATCGCGATCGACACCTGTGCGTCGCTCCAGGGGCCTTTGAGCGAAAACCATTTCGGCACCCAGTGAATGGCGCCGAGGACGACGAACACCGCGAGCTTGGGATCGCACGACACGATGCTGCCGTCGCCGATGCCTTCCTTGACTAGGGCGCGCAGTTCGCGCTCGAAAGTGTCGCGCTGCTCGATCAGCTTGGCGCGATCGCTGGCCGTCAAGGCGTGTTCTTCGGTCAGCAACAGCAACTCGTTCAATTCGCCGATCATGGTGCGCAAGTAGCGGCGCAGCATCAGGATCAGCTTTTCGCGGCCGTCGCGGCCGTCCCGCTTGGCGATCGCGAGGCTCTCGTTGGCCACTTTCATCGCGCGGTCGAAGCAGGCGGCGACCAGCGCGCTTTTGGTCGGGAAATAGTAGTAAAGCGCCGCCTTGGTCACCCCGAGATTCTGCGCAATTTCATCCAACGAGGTCTGGCTGAAGCCGCGGCGATTGAATGCTGAGACGGCGGCTCGCAGCAGGGCTTCGCGCTTCATCTCGCGCTGTTCGGAACGGCTGGGCAGGACGTCGTGCCACACGCTGACCGCCTTGGCTTTCGCGGCCGCCGGTCGGCGCTTTGTGATCTTTGTTGCGCTTTTTGCTCTCGGCATCTCTTCTCGCCTAGGCAACCCTTCGACAATGACCCGTCAGGTGAGTCTGATTAGTTTCCAGGTACCACAATGGGCATCGCTGTGCGCGGCGTCCACGCCCTTGTGTCAAAGCGCGGAAATACCCCCGGTCACGCTCAAGGCCTGGCCGGTCATTTTGCTGGCGGCCGGCGAAGCGAGAAAAACGGCAATTTCGGCCAGATCTGTCATGTCGACCAGGCCCAATTCGGCCTTCGGTACAGCTTTGCCGAACAGCTTGCCGGCGAACGGATCGGCCATGATGCGCTCATAGAATTCCGTGCCACCGACAATCGACGGGGTAAGCACGTTGGCGCGAATGCCGTTGCGTTTGCCTTCGATCGCCAGTGCGCGGGTGAACATGACAATCCCGGCCATGGCGGCGCCGATCACGGTCTCGCCCGGGGTCGGGATTTTAGCCGCGTCGGAGGCGATGTTGATGATGCAACCGCTGTTCGCTGAACGCATGTGCGGGAGCACCGCGCGGCAGCTCAAGAGCTGCGCCGTGAGACAGCGCTGCAGGATGCCGGGTATGTCTTCAAGCGCGATCTTATGCAGCAGCGTCGGGAAGTCGTTGGTACCGGTCGAATTGACCAGAACATCGATGCGGCCGAGTTTCTCGATTGCTGCGGCAACGACGGTGTCCGCGTCGGTCACCTGTGCAATGTCGCCGAGCGCAAGAGCGATCCGCGCTTCGGGAAAACGAGCGGCGAGCTCCGCGATCGCGCGTTCGCCGCGCTCGCGGCTGCGGCCATTGATGACAACGGCCTCGGCGCCCGCCGCCAGCATCGCTTCCGCGCAAGCCTTGCCGATGCCGGCGGTGCCGCCGGTGATCAGTGCAGTCTTTCCTTGCAGCGGCTTCATGAAAGTGCGCTACGCTTGCCTCAAGCCAGCACGTAATAAAAGTCGGTGGCCCTGCCCTCGGGTTTGTCGATCCATTTTACCTTGACGCGCGCCCCCGGTTTGACGCGCGCGCTGGCCGCCTGCAAGTCGCTCATGTCGAACTCCTTGACGAAGTTCACCATGGCGGTGCTGACGCCGTCGAGCCGGACGTAAGCGATGCAATAGGGCGGCTTGGGCAGATTTTCAAATTGCGCGGAGACTATGGTTGCCGCTTCGATCACGCCTTCCTGGCCGGCCTCGACCCATTCGTCGCATTCCGCGAACGAGCGCTCGCAATAGGCCCGCGGCGGCAGATAGGTGAGGCCCGATTTGTTGCAACGGGTGGCGAGGATCTTGCGGGCCCTGAGACCGTCGAAATATTTGCCGGCCACCTTGCCGACCGAATAATTGTAGCGGACATGCCATTCGCCCGGGATTACGCCGGTGTTCTGATCCTTGTCGGCGGTCGAGGTCGCCATCTTCATCTCCTCACATCACATCCGCGCCGAGCACGGTGACGGCCCAAAATTGCGCCGAGCCGCCGACCGCGGTCGCCAGCGCTCTTTGCACGCTAGGTACCTGCATGGCGCCGGCGCGCCCCATGATCTGCTTGGCGGCGTCGGCATGACGGACCAGGCCGGTGACGCCGATCGGGTTGGTGCAGAGCGTGCCGCCGGAGGGATTGACGGCAACTTCGCCGTCCATGTCGAAGGCGCCTTCGTCGCTGAGCTTGGCGGCTTCGCCGGGCTTGCAGAAGCCAAGCAACTCGAGCTTTGGAAACTGCATGCCGCTGAACGGGTCGTAGAGCTCGGCGACCTTTATTTGCTTGCGCGGATCAGTGATCTTGGCCTGCCGGTAGCATTCGCGAGCGGCCAGCCCGAATTCGGCGAAATCGCCGATCTCGGCGTCGGTGTGCGGGCCCATGCGGTCGCCCATGAACACCGTATTGGCGATGCCGCCGATGCCGTGCACGAATGCCGGCTGCGCGCATTTCTCACGCGCCACCTCCTCGCAGGCGAGCACGACGGCGCAAGCGCCGGACGAGCGCGGACAGATGTCGAACAGCTTGTACGGGGTCGAAACCGGGCGCGAATTCATTACATCGTCGACGGTGATCTGGCCTTTGAGATGAGCGTACGGGTTGTTTATCGCATTGCGCCGCGAGCGCACGACGACGCGCGCCGCTTGTTCCTCGGTCAGTCCGCGCATCGCCATGTAGCGCTGCGTCATCAGCGCGATCATCGTGACGGTATTCAGCGCGAAATCGTGCTCGTAAAAGCGATCCCAGATCAGGTTGAGGATATGCTGGGCGTCAGGGGTTTCGGCGACGCGATCGGCGCCGACCACAAGGCAAGTGCGCGCTTGCCCCGATGCGATGTTCAGCCATCCGCCGTGAAAGGCCGATCCGCCGGTCGCTCCGCCGGTGTGAATGCGCATGAACGGCTTGCCAGCCGCCCAGGTGTAATCGACCGCCCATTTGTCGGCATCGTTGACGCCCATGAACTCTGTTGGCGCCATGGAATAGACAACGGCGTCGATCTCGTTCGGCTCCATGTTCGCGTCGCGCAATGCCGCGACCACGGCTTCCTGTGCAAGATCGACGTAAGTCTTGTCCGGATGGTGGCTGCGGAAGGCCGTCTCGCCGGTGCCGATGACGGCGACATTTCTATTCATGCTCAGATGCGCTCCACGACGGCCACGACGTTGCCCTGTTGCGCAAATCCATGCTGACCGTGCGCGGCGGCGAAGTTGGCTTGCGATCGCTGCGTCGCACCGGCGGCGCCGCGCACCTGCTCAATAGCTTCGATCAGATTGATCAAGCCGGTGCAGAAATACGGATTCTGCGCGAAAGCGCTGCCGGACGGACAAAAGGATGGCGCGCCGTCGAGCCCGAGCGCGGCAGCGTAGGCGAGCGCCTGATAGGCGGTCTGGCAGTCAGCCTCGATCGCGCTCAAGGTTTGCGCCGACCTGACGTTCGCCTGCCGCGAAGCCAGCCACCAGGCCTTCTTGAACGACGCAAGTCCGGCGAGCCGATCCTTGCCCAAATAATAGTGATCGATCGCGGAGCCGATGCCGGCGATACGCGCTAGCGGCTTGGTCTGCGGATGCCGCTTAAGCCATTCGCCGGAAGCCAACACCACCGATACGGCTCCGTCAGTGACCGGCGCGCAATGGCCTTGACGCAGGGGCGTCGCGAGATAGCGGGACGTAGCGATATCGTCGGTAGTTGCCGCCCTTCGTTTCAGCCCGCGCGGATTGGACGCGGCGGCACGCTGCAGATTTGCGCTCTGCGCCGTCGCCTTGTCCTCGCTGGCGGTACCGGTGGCGCACTGCGCTTGCGCGAACAGTGCATCCGCGATTGTCGCGTTGAGGCCGATCGGCCGCGTAAAGAAAGGCTCGCAGCGCATACGCATCACGTCTTCGAAAGGCGCCGTCGAGCTCTTGTTCCAGCTCGCCAAAAGACCGAGGTGATAGCGGCCGCTCGCGATCCGCATCGCCGCCAGATGCAGGCCGACCATTGCGGAATCGGTTACGCGCAGCTCGTCCTTTAGGTAGCCGCCGGCCGGCGCGACCATGAGCATGTTGGAGATGCTGCGGCCATCGAGCTCGTCACAGGCGGCGATCGTGATGTGGTCGAGTTCGCTGCGTTCGATTGCCGCCGCGCGCAATGCCTGCGCGCTCGTATCGTAGACCATCTCCTCCAGCCGCTTGCTGAGCTCTTTTTCGGCCGGCGGGTGGGAAGCATATCCGATGACATAAACATCCATGCGTCGTCCAGCGTGCCCCCCGGAAACGATGTTATTTTCTACCAGCCGGTAGAATTACTTACTCATGCGCCGATAGTCAACCGCGTTCGTGTGACCGCGGCCGTGACCGACCAGACACTGCGCTAAACTCAACGTTAGCTCACGGACGATAGAAATTTGTTCGCTGCCGCGCGTCTTCTGCCGCGCGAAACGCGCCGAGCGCCGGCTGTCGCGATCGCGTTATGCGGCCAAAACTTTCTCGGCCGGCTCATAAGGGAGGCCGAGCGCTTCGGCGACGGCCCAATAAGTCACGCGGCCGCTATAAACGTTGAGGCCCGCCCGCAAATTCGCATCTTCGGTTAAGGCTGCCCGCCAGCCCTTGTCGGCGAGTGCGAGCACGAAGGAGGTTGTAACGTTGCTCAATGCAAAAGTCGATGTGCGGGCGACGGCGCCGGGCATGTTGGCGACGCAATAGTGCACGACATCGTCCACGACATAGGTCGGATGCGAATGCGTCGTCGCTTTCGAAGTTTCCGCGCAGCCGCCTTGATCGATCGCGACATCGACGATCACCGAGCCGGGCTTCATCGCTTTGACCGTCTCCCGCGTGATCAATTTCGGGGCCATGGCGCCCGGCACGAGAACGGTAGCGACGACCAGATCAGCGCGGCGGCAAAGAACTTCGACCACGTCGCGTGTAGAAAAAACCGTGCGCACCCGCGCATTGAACTGTGCAGCAATCCGGCGCAGCGCTTCCGGGTTGCGATCCAGCACGACGACGTCGGCGCCCATGCCGGAAGCGATCAGCGCCGCATTCGTTCCGGCAACACCGCCGCCCAGAATGACGACGCTTGCCGGCGAGACACCGGGCACGCCGCCAAGCAGGACGCCACGTCCGCCATTTTCTTTTTCCAGACAGCGGGCTCCGACATGGGGCGCCATCCGCCCGGCGACTTCGGACATGGGCGTCAACAGCGGAAGCGTGCCCTGCGGCCCGGTGACTGTTTCATAAGCGATAGCGGTGACCCCGGAATGCAGCAGATCCTCTGTCTGCGCCCGATCTGGAGCGAGATGCAGATACGTAAACAGGATTTGGTTCTTGCGCAGCTTCTTGCGCTCGACCGCAAGCGGTTCCTTAACCTTCACGACCAGCTCAGCCTTGCCAAAGACGGCATCGGCGTCGGCGGCGATCAAGGCGCCGGCCGCCTGGTAGTCGCTGTCCGGCAAACCGGCGCCCGCGCCCGCGCCGGTCTCGACCAGGACCTGATGACCTTTTTCGGTGAGTTCGCGGACCGTCGATGGCACGATGCCGACGCGGAATTCGTTGTCTTTGATTTCCTTCGGCACTCCTACCAGCATTGCAAGTCTCCTGATCCGATCCGTGTCTGCATTTGTGCCGCTACGCGCGTCGCTACAAGGTTACCGCGGCAAGTATTCTTCTTGCGACAAGTCTTCTTGCGCCAAGGTCTTCTTACTTACGCCAAGTCACAAGTTTCGTCGTGCCTACCCGCGTCGGTTGGTTTGTTCCAACAAACTAGTCAACCTACACGGGAAACTGGATTGCGACGACGCGTCGCCCGCGGCGCGCCGATATATGATATGAGGCAGCCGGCACATCCGCTGGTATCGGACCTGAGTCGGTGTCAGCTGCGGTCACGACGACGGCGATCGGCGGGATTGGAAGCGCAATTTCAGGTTTTGGAGATCCAATTGAGAGTCCACGGCAATTCGGCGGCGAGCCGCGACATAGCAACCCTGCTGCACCCCTACACGAATCTCAAGGCGCATCAGTCGAAGGGACCCTTGATCATAACCCGCGGCAGCGGGGTGAACGTCTACGACGATCAGGGCAAGGAATATATCGAAGGTCTGGCGGGCCTATGGTGCGTTTCGCTGGGATTTAGCGAGCCGCGCCTGGTCGAAGCGGCGCGCCGGCAGATGGAAACGCTGCCCTACTATCATTCCTTCGCCTCCAAATCGCACGGCCCGGCCATTGAGCTCGCGGAACGCATCCTCGATCTGTTGCCGGAGACGATGTCCAAGGTGTTCTTCAATAATTCCGGTTCCGAAGCGAACGACACCGCAGTCAAGCTGGTCTGGTACTACAACAATGCGCTCGGCCGGCCGCACAAGAAGAAGATTATCTCGCGGATCAAAGCCTATCATGGCGTCACCATCGTCAGCGCCAGCCTGACGGGGCTTCCGAACAATCATCGCGATTTCGATTTGCCGGTCGCTGGCATCGTGCATACGGGCTGCCCGCACCACTATCGGTTCGCGCAGCCCGGTGAAAGCGAGGAAGCCTTTGCCACCCGGCTCGCAGAGGAGCTCGACGCGCTGATCCAGAAAGAAGGCCCGGACACTGTCGCAGCTTTTATCGCCGAGCCGGTGATGGGCGCGGGCGGCGTGCTGGTGCCGCCGCGCACCTATTTCGATAAGATCCAGCCGGTCCTGAAAAAGCACGACGTGCTGTTGATCGCCGACGAGGTGATTTGCGGCTTTGGCCGTCTGGGCACGATATTCGGTCTCGATCATTTCGAGATAAAGCCCGACATAGTCACCATGGCCAAGCAGCTGACCTCCGGCTATCAGCCGATGTCGGCGACGGTGATCTCGGGCGCGATTTACGATGCGCTTGTGCGCCAGAGCGAGAAGATCGGCGTCTTCGCCCACGGCTTCACGTATTCCGGCCATCCGGTCGCCGCCGCGGTCGGGGTCGAAACCTTGAAAATCTACGAGGAGCGCCGAACCATCGACCATGTCCGCGCCGTCATGGGGCACTTCCAGGAACGCTTGCGCCAGCTCGGCAGCCATCCACTGGTCGGCGAAGCGCGCGGTATGGGGCTGATCGGGGCGCTTGAGCTGGTCGAGGACAAGCCAACCAAGAAGCCGTTCGATGCCGCGGTGGCCGCCGGTCCCTTGGCCGCGGACCTTGCGCTCGACAACTATTTGGTGGTCCGCGCCGCCGGCGACACGCTCGCCATCTGCCCACCGCTGATCATCGAAGACAAAGAGATCGATCAACTGTTCGATCGGCTGGCGGCGACGCTCGATCAGACGCTTGCGGAGCTCAAGCGGCGCGGTGTCAAGTAACCGGGCCGATCGCGGCGCGTGGTCCTTGGGGAGGCGGAGCATGAGGCTGAAAGACAAAGTGGCGATCGTCACCGGCGGATCGCAGGGCATTGGTGAGGCGATTGCCGTCCGCTACGGGGCCGAAGGAGCGCGGGTCGCGGTGATTTATCACCACAACGATGCCGCCGCCGACGCCGTGGTGAAACGGATTACCGCCGCCGGCGGCAAGGCGATCGCTGTGAAGGCCGATTGTGCAAAGGTCCCCGACATCGAGCGCATGATCGCCGAAGTGATCAAGCACTTCGGCTCCATCGACATCCTGGTCAACAATGCCGGCGTATTCCGCACGGTGCCGATCGCTGAAACCACCGAGGCGATCTGGGATGAGCAGCTCGATCTCAACCTGCGCGGCGCGTTTTTCTGCGTCAAAGCCGCGTTGCCGGAATTTCGCCGGAAGGGGAGCGGCAAGGTAATCAACATCACCTCGATCGCCGGCGTCGGCGCCTTTCCGAATTGCCCGGCTTACTGCGCCTCCAAGGGCGGTCTTGAGATTTTGACCAAGGCGCTGGCGGCCGAGCTCGGCAAAGAAAACATCAACGTCAACTCGCTCGGGCCGGGCAATGTGGCGACCCCGCTGAACGCTCATCTGCGCGGGCCGGGCAACGAGGACTACATCAATCTGATGCGGACCATGACGCCGACCGGCCGCGACTTCCTGTCGGTCGAGGAAATGACCGGCGCCGCCGTGTTCCTCGCGTCGGAGGATGCGTCCGCCATCCACGGTGCGACATTGATGGTCGACGCCGGCTGGTCGGCGATCTAGCCAGCCGGCTTCGATTGCGGCGCAACGGCCGGTGGGCGTCGGTAGCCAGAGAGAAACACGCCGACGAACATCAGCACCATCGCCAGGATCACATAGATCGATAGTCGCTCGCCGAAAATCACCGCGCCCCAGGTAACGCCGGCGAGCACGGCGAGATAGTTGAACTGTGCGAAAAACACCGGTCCCGCGCGGCGAATGATTTCCAGGAAAAGGACCAGGAAGGCGGCGTTGATGGCAATGGCTAGCAGCGTGCCGATCGCCGCCTGATCGAGCCGCGTTGGCACCCATGCTTGACCGGCGATCAGCATCACCGGCAGCAGCACAAGCGCCGAGCCGAACAGTACGCCTGCGGCGGTCGCCACCGAGGACGACGCCGGCGGCTGCAAAAGCGCAGCGGCGATGTTCGATCCCGCGAACATGACCGGCGCGAGCAGCGCCAGCAGGAACCACTGCCAGGCGATCGGTTCCGCCGCGCTCGCGCCCGGTGCCACGATTAGCACCACGCCGGCAAAGCCGAACAGCAATCCGATCAACCCGAGCCAGCGAAAGCGCTCGACGCGCACCGCCACGCCCATGATGAAAGTAAACGGCGGAGACAGCGCCAGCACCAGGGTCATGATTCCAGCCGGCAGCTTGGGCGCAATGTAGGTCAGGAGTGAAATCGGGATGCCGATGACAAGCGCGCCGATGACGATATAACTGGTGAGCGCCGGCCGCGACACGCTGAGCCGTTCGCCGCGCAGCGTCAGCACGATCCACAGCACCAATCCGGCGCCGAACGATTGCCAGAATGCGTAGGCCAGGGGCGGCGCGCCGCCGGTCGCCGCGATCTTGTTAACGCTGAAGACCGCGCCGTAGATGACGGCAGCGCCGAGCAGCATCGCATAGTCGAACGGCGAGCGTGACGCTTGCGGCCCGCTCATACGGTTTTACCGATAGCAGTGTCCTTGAGCTCGATTTCGACGAACACCATTTCGCTCGGACCGTTATTGATCACATCGTGCTCGACGCCGGCATTGCGGAAATAGGATTTGCCGAGTTGCAGCTTTGCGAATGAGACCTCGCCCGTCGGGCCGATCAGCTTGAGCTCGCCATCGCGCGCCGGCACCACGACATAGTCGTGTTCGTGGCGGTGATAGCCGGTGGCTGCGCCGGGTGCGAAGCGCCACTCGGTCACGCGCAGATGATTGTTGTCGATTTGGACGGTCGGAGTGGCCTTCTCCTGGCTCATGTTCCTCTCCTTTTGCCGCTTATGGGAGCTGACAGGCTCGGCACGCAGGAACTACAAACTACAAGGCTTGATCAGGCGCGGGTCGCGCGCACGCGGTCGAGAAAGATGGCGGCGATAATCACGCAGCCGAGAAGGATTTGCTGAACGTAGCCGCCGACTTCCAGGAGATCCATCGCGTTGGACAGCATGGTGACGAAGACCGAGCCCAGGATCGCCGGAATGATGCCGCCGACGCCGCCCTGCAGGCTGACGCCGCCGATCACGGCGGCGGCGATGCTTTCAAGCATCAGGCTGCCGCCGAGATTGGGTTCGCCTGAGCCGGTGCGCGCGGTCAGCATCAGCGAACCGAATGCGGCCAGCAAGCTGCACGTCACGTAGGCGAGAAACAGATAGCGCTTGGTGGGCAGCCCGGCCAGATGGGCCGCGCGCGGATTGTTGCCGATTAGATAGAGCGCGCGGCCGAACACCGTCCGATCCAGCAAGAAATAGAGGAACACGGCGACGACGATCGCCAGCGTCACCGGTATCGGCACGCCGGGAATGAAGGTGCCCTCATAAAGTGGGCGAGTGAAGGCGTCAGGCACATTGAAAACCGGCCGCCCGCCCGAAATCGTCGTCGCCAGGCCGTAGCAGATGTTCAGGCTTCCGAGCGTGACCACGAACGGATTGATGCCAACCCAGGAGACGAAAAGGCCGTTGAAGATTCCGACCAGCAATCCGACGCCAAGTCCGACCGCAAGGCCGGCAACGAGGATGAGCCAGGCCGGCGCGCCCGCCGCCGCGAGGCCGGTGGTGGCGAGCGCCGTCGCCACGCTGATCACGGAGACGGCCATGCCCAACGACAAATCGAACCCGCCCGTCAGGATCACCACCATCTGCGCGGAGGCGAACAGCAGGAGGTAGCTCGACTGCACCAGAATATTGATGATGTTGCGCAGCGACAGGACGCGCGGCTCGATCAGTGAGACCGCAAGCTCCATGGCGACGATCAGCAACGGCAGTAGCAAAGCGAAGCCCCAACGGGTCGCCTGGCGGTGCCTCGGTCCCTCGGAAGCGGGGGCGACGCTGACCCCGGAGATGCTGGCTTCAGACAAGCGCCGCTCTCCTCTGCGAAAGTTCGTCGAGCGCCACGGCCCCCACGACGATGATGCCGAGGAAGATCGCCTGAATGCGCGGGTCGATCCGCAGCAGGTCCATGGCATCCGTCAGCGTGAGCAGAAGAAGAGCGCCGAGCGCCACCAACTCGACGCGACCGACGCCGCCCTTGATGCTGACGCCCGCGATCACGGCGGCCGCGATGCTCTCGAGCGTGAGCTGGGCGTTGATGACGGCTTGGCCTGATCCGAGTTGTGCCGTGAAGGCCAGCCCCGACACGGAGGCCAGTACCGAGCAGATGACATAGGAGAGAATGAGATACGTCTTAGCCGGCACGCCCGAGACCACGGCCGCCTGCATGTTGCCGCCGATGGCGAGAATATAGCGGCCCATGCGGGTGTAGTTCTGTATCACCCAAATGACCGCAACAACGGCCGCCGCGAGATAGAACGCCGTCGGTAAATCGAGCCAAAGCCCGCGGCCGAAGCCTTCCACATAGCTTTTCGGCATGCCGTAGACCGGAATGCCGCTGGTCAACAGCAGGGCAAAGCCGGTGGCGATCGACATCGTACCCAGCGTCACCATGAACGGCGAAATGCGCAGGAAAGCGACGCACAAGCCATTGGCCAGGCCGACGATCACGCCGCATCCCAAGCCGGCAAGAACGCCGATCAGGATAATGAGGCCGGGCTCGTTTGCGAACGTGTCCTTGAACGCGACCATCACCAGCGCGCTGGTGACGCTGGTGAGCGCCACGACGGCGCCTTGCGAGAGATCGAAGCCGCCGACGATCAGGACCAGCATCTGTCCCGCGGCGATGATGACCAGATAGGACGAACTGCGCAGCACATTGAGCAGATTTTGCACGGCGACGAAGTTCGGAACGAACAGCGCGAAGGCGACGAGCAAGACAGGCAGCAGGATCGGCAAAAATCCGGCTGCATGGTAGGTGCGGAAAATCCGCTCGAACATCGAGGTGGGCGAAGCGTCGCCCGTGGTCGCTTTGCCGCTCATGCGTCCCCAGTGCTTATGCGCTCATTGCGGAGTGATTGATCCCCGGACCGTTTCCCGCGGCATTGTCCGCCGTGCCGTCGCCGGCATGTTGCTCGCGGAAGAAATGTGAAAGCACGGCCGGCTCGTTGATGTCGGCGCCAAGAAGCTCGGCCGCCATACGAGAGCGGTGCATGACATAGAGCCGATGCGACAAGTGGAGAACCTCGGGCAAATCGGACGAGACCAGCACGATCGCAACGCCGGTCGCCAACAGGCTCTTCATCAGCTCGTAGATTTCGACCTTGGCTCCGACGTCGACCCCCACCGTGGGCTCGTCGAACAGGTACACGGAGATGTTGCGCGTCAGTCCGCGCGCCAGCAGAATTTTCTGCCGGTTGCCGCCGGAGAAAGATGCGACCGCGCGCTCGATCTGCGGCGGGCGCAGCGACATCTTGTCGACGATCCCTTGCACGATGCGCCGCTCGCCCCGGCGCTGAAGGATGCGGTGACGGGAAAAATCCGGCAAATCCAGCGCCGCCATCGAAATATTTTCGCGCACCGGACGCGCCAGCGCCAGACCTTCGGCGACGCGGTCCGACGGGAAATAACAAACGCCGTTTTTGAGCATCGCGCTCGGCGTCGGGGAGGCTATGTCCTTGCCGCGCACACGGATGGTGCCGATCTCGATCGGCTCAAGCCCGACGATCGCGCGTATGATTTCCGATTTGCCGCAGCCGACCAGGCCCGCGATGCCGGTAATCTCGCCGGCGCGCGCATAGAAGCTGGCGTCGTTGACCGAGCGGTCGGCCAGTGTGACGTGCTCGACCTCGAGAAGCTTCTGGCCCGGCAAGTGCGCGATGGTCGGGAACAGCACGCCGATCTTGCGGCCGGTCATCAGCTCGACCAGTTCGGTTTCCGAAACGTCGTTAGCGGCCACCGTCTTGATCTTGTGCCCGTCGCGCAACACCGTGATGCGGTCGGCGATCTGTTTGATCTCGCGCATGCGGTGCGACACGTAGATGATGCCGACGCCGGAGGCCTTGAGCTTGGCGACGAGATCGAAAAGCTTCGCCGCCTCGGCATCCGTGAGCGAAGCTGTCGGTTCGTCGAGAATCAGGAGACGGACTTCGGTCAGGAACGCCTTGGCGATTTCCACCATTTGCTGGTGGGCACGCGACAATTGGGAAACCTTGTAATTGGGCCGCAGGTCGAAATTGAGTTCGCGCAAGATGGCGCGAGCACGCGCCCGCATGGCGGCGCGATTGAGGAAGCCGCCGGCAGTGATTTCGCGGCCGAGAAAGAGGTTTTCCTCGACAGTCAGCTCCGGCACCAGGCTGAATTCCTGGAAGACCGGGCTGATCCCGATGACGCGCGCGCCATGCGGGGTGAGATAGGTGATCTCTTTGCCCTGATATTTGAAGGTGCCGGTATCGGGCGGGTAGGTGCCGGCGATGATGTTGATCAGCGTCGACTTACCGGCGCCGTTCTCTCCGAACAGCACATGAACTTCGCCGCGCCGAAGGTCGAAGTCCACGCCTTCCAGCGCGACCACGCCGGGAAATCGCTTGGAGATGTTGGAGAGTTCGAGAAGGAGATCGCTGGTGTCGCGGGCCGCGTCGGCGGCCCGCAATTCGTTGCTATCTGAGACTGCGGTCATTTGGGCAACCGTCAGTCATGCTTTCGACCAATCACGGCGCCTTCACGGAATAGACGGCCTTGAAGTCGGCCGGCGCGAGCACGAGACTCATATTGATCTTGTCGATGTTGCTCTTAGCGATCATGTCGGGAATCGCCTTGGCGCTCTTCACATAGTCCTTCTTTTCCAGCACGCGGACGGCCGTGTCGATTGCGATGCGGCCCTGCATCACCGGATATTGCGTGGCGAAGCCGAGGATCTCGCCCTTGTTGAGAGCGTCGAGCATCGCCTGGTTCTCGTAGGAGGACATGATCAACACGTCCTTCTTGCCGGCCTGCGCCACCGCGCCGACGGCGGCTTCCGCGGCCGGAGCGCAGCCCCAGATCACGTTCATGTCCGGATAAGCCTGCAAGGCATTCTGGATCAGGCCGAGCTGCACGGCGACGCCGGAATCGCCGAACTTGTCGTCGAGCATCGTAACGTTGCTCTTGCCCTTGACCGCCTTCTTGAAGCCGTCGAGGAAGGCTTCCGCCCAACCCGAGCCGGACGGGCCGGGGAAGGTGCCGACTTTGGCGGTCTTATCCTTCAGATAATCGAGCAGATAAGTGCCGGTCTGCTCGCCCATCGTGTCGAAATCGACCGTCATCTTCGACGTCACGGTCGATTTCGCGACCGGGTTGACCGTCGAGATGATCGGCTTGCCCGAGGCCACGCCCTTGGCGAATTGCTTGTCGAGGCCGGCCTCCGAGATCGGGCCGATCACGATCGCATCGAAGTTGCCGGACAGGCAGTCATCGAACTGCGAAAGCTGCTTCGGCAGGTTCTCGTAGCCGCCCGCTTGATAGAGCGTCATGTTCACGCCCATCCGCTTGGCTTCCTCGACCACGCCGTAGTCAACCGCCACCCAGAAGGTGTCCTTCATGTGCGGAAACAGCACGCAGATATTCCAAGGCTTCGACGCTTTTTCGAGCGGCGTATACTCGGCCACCTTGGGCGAGCCCGAATCCAGATTGTAGTATTTGGCTGGCCACCATTTGTCGGCGGCCTGGGCCGAGCCAGCTGTGATGCGGCGGTAGCGGCGATCGCCGCTCCTACCAAGAGCGTTGTGTGTTTCATTGACGTACTCCCCTCTAAAATTTTGCCGAACAGAAAACGCCGGTTGCCCGGAATGCCGCGCTTGCGAAAGGAATTTTCGCAAGAATCCAGCACCGGCGCAATCTGATACTGCGGGCAGCTGCCCTTTTTAACGGCGTTGCCCGCGACGCCCGCAACCGCGAAGCTTCTACTTTCGGGTCAGCACGTAAGAGCCGCTGACGTCGAGACGCGCCGTCCATTTCGGCTCGATGACGATGGTCGTCGTCACTTCCTCGATGATCGCCGGCCCTTTGATCGTGGCGCCGGCGCCGAGCTTGGAGCCATCGTAAACTGGCGTGTTTACCGGCTTGCCGTCGGCCGCGAAGATAGCCTTGCGGCGCCCGACCAGCGCCTTGGCAGGCGGCGCTCCCTTTTTCACGCGCGGTGGTTGCGGTTTCTCGACGTGACCGTAGAGCGTGCTCTCGATGTTTACCACCTCGACCGCGTTGTGCGGTTCGGAATAGGTGTAGAGTTCCTCGTGGCGCTTGTGAAAGGCGTCTTTAACCTTCTCCAGCGCTTTCGCGTCGTTCGCGTAGTTGCCGATTTCGACCGTGCATTCATGCACCTGCCCGACATAGCGCATGTCGAGGCTGCGCTCGATCCGGATCGCCGATTTGGCGAACCCGTCGGCGACCAGATGCTTCACACCTTGCGCTTCGATCTGTTCGAACAGGCGATTGATCGTTCCGTAAGCCTTGCCTTCGAGCCGCACCGGGCTCGTGGCCATGTAGTTGTATTTGACGTCCGAAATGATTTGACCGAAGGCGCAGAGACCGGACGCAAGCTTCGGCAGAATGACGGTATCGATCCCCATTTCGCCGGCGAGCGAGGTAATGTGAGCGGCGGTCGCGCCGCCGGCGCCGACAAGCACGAAGTCGCGCGGGTCGTAACCGCGTTCCACCGACACGCGGCGGATGCCGTTTACCATGTTGCTGTTAACGATAGTGAACATGCCGTAGGCGGCGCGCTCGACCGATATGCCGAGCGGATCGGCGACGCTTTTGATCGCCTTGCGCGCTTTTTCCAGATCGAGCGGCAGCCTTCCGCCGAGCAGTCCCTTCGGGTTGAGATAGCCGAGCACGAGATTGGCGTCGGTAACGGTCGGTTGCGTTCCGCCTTGCCCATAGCAAGCGGGACCCGGGTTCGCGCCGGCGCTTTGCGGACCGACCTGCAATAATCCCATGCTGTCGATCCAGCCGATCGAGCCGCCGCCGGCGCCGAGCGTCTCGACCTGAATCATCGGAATGCCGATCCGATACCTCAGCATGTCGATGTTCTTGCTGATATTGGTCACGCCGTTGCGCGTCAGCGTGATGTCGAACGACGTGCCGCCCATATCGATGGTGATGACGTTCTTCTTCTTGAACGGCGCGGTCACGAACAGGCCGGCTTGTGGCGCCGAGGCCGGCCCGGAATTGATGGCATAGACCGAGCGTTCGGAGATCGCCTGGCCGAGGCCGAGCCCGCCGTTCGACTGGAAATAACGGACCGGATATTTCGCCCCGAGCTTGCGGAAATATTCGTCCACCGCCGCCACGTAGCGCGTGAGGATCGGCGCCAGATAAGCGTTCACTACTGCCGTCGAGGTGCGCGTGTATTCGCGCACCTGCGGATAGAGTTCGCTGCCGACCGTGACTGGTACGCGCGGCATCATCTCGCGCACGATTTCGGCGGCGCGCCGCTCGTGGCTCTGATTGAGCACCGACCACACGAACGAGATCGCGACCGCCTCGACGCCTTCCTCGATCAAGAAGCGACAGGCGGCGCGTACGTCATCCTCGTGCAGCGGCGTCTTGACCGACCCGTTCGAAATCACGCGCTCGCGCACGCCCCTGCGCAGGTAGCGCGGCACCAGCATGACCGCGGCTGGATATTCCGGGTCGTAGCGGTAGCCGTCTTCTTTGTGGCCGAGCCTGATCTCGATCGAATCTTCATGGCCGGCAGTGCAGATCAGGCCAGTCTTGCCGCCTTTGTGCTGGATGAGTGCGTTGAGCCCGACCGTCGTGCCGTTGATGCACAGGTCGGCGTTCGACACGATATCGGACGGACTTTCGCCGAGGTCCTCGGCGATCAGTTTCATGCCTTCCTCGATGGCGCGGGTCGGATCGGCGGGCGTCGAGAGCGCCTTGTACAGGCGTACGTCGCCCGATCGATCGGCGAGGACCAGGTCGGTGAACGTGCCGCCGGCGTCAATTCCCAGACGATATTTTGTACGCATCGTTCTACTCAGGCGCTGACGTGATGGGCGCGGGCCAAGGCGTTACGCAATCTCTCGGTTTCGGCCATGTCGACCGTGAGCGTCTGGGGGTTGGTGATGACGACTCCATAGTCCTCGCGCGCACCGGTAATGGAAACCAGGCCGTTCTTCACGTCCCACACGATTTTCTCGACCGGGCGCTCAAACGGATTGCCGTAGCCGCCGCCGCCCGGATTGAGGTTTGTCACCGACTCGCCGGGCTTCAGATTTTCAATCACGTTCTTGCGGATGGTCTCGACCTTACCGCCGCGTTTGACCTCGATGCGGCCGACCTTGCTATCGACCATCTTCGAGACCGCGCCGGCGGCACCGACCGCAGGGATGCGACGGCCTTCGCCGAAGGTAATGAAAGTCATATCGCGGTCGAGCGGCTCGACTTCCCAAGCCGTCCCTGACCCGCCGCGAAACTTGCCGGCCCCGCCGGAATCTTCGATCAGCGAATAGCGGTGAATGACGATCGGGTAGGAGTATTCCAAAAGCTCGACGTCGCCCGAGGTGAGCGCGCCGAAGCAGCATTCCGGGCCGCAGGCGTGCCATCCGTCCTGCTGCGGCGTGGCGCCGGCGCCCGAGATGATGGTCGCGAGCACCATCGTCACATATTCCTCGTTGGTGCGGGTGTCCCAGCCGGCGATGTTGAAGCCGTTGGCATGGCCCCATGAGGCGGAGACCTTCGCCGGCATCGCTTTCTCGAAGGCAAGCCGCACTGCGTCGGTCAGCGTTTCCATCGGTGTGGTCGTGCAGTTCATGTGCGGCGCCGGCTCGACCGCGTTGCACAGCGTGCCCTTGGGACCGAAATCGACCGTCACGCAGCGATAGAGCCCCTCGTTGTAAGGTGGCGGCAATTGCGCGAACATCATCAGTCCGAGATAGACGCCGGAATGCGAGTTGCCCTCGTATGAATTGATGAAGTACGGAATTTGCGGCGGGCTCTTGATGGCGATGTGGCAGGTATCGTTCTTGATCGTCACGGTCGCGGTGATTTCGAAATCGCCGTGGCCGTGGCCGGCGTCCTCGAGGATCGCCGTGCCCTGATAGACGCCGTCCGGCACTGCCTTGATCAGGCTGCGCATATGCCGGTCGGCCATGTCGAGAAGTTCGCCGATGCAGGCGTCGACTTGGGCGATGCCATATTTCTCGATCATGCCAAGCAGATTGCGTTCGCCGACCTGGCAGGCGCCGATCAGGGCGTTGAAGTCGCCTTCCTGGTCGCGGCGCGCGCGCATGTTGGTGAAGATGAGATTGATGACGTCATTGCGCGGCTTGCCGCGGTCCCAGATTTTGACCGGCGGAATGCGTAGGCACTCGGCATAGATTTCGGTCGCGTTCGGATTGTAGCCGGCCGGTACCGGACCACCGATGTCGGTCAAATGACCCTTGCACACCGTCCAGTAGCGCAACTTGCCTTTGTAAAAGACCGGCTTGTACATGCACACGTCGATGGCATGGCTGCCGCCGAAGGCGGGGTCGTTGTGCAGGATCAAATCGCCTTCATGAATGTCGTCGCCGAAATAGCGCGCGACCGACTTCATGGCGGGAATGAGCGAACCGAGATGGATAGGGATATCCTGGCCCTGCAGGATCATTTCCGGGACGTGGTTGAACAGTGCGGTCGAATAATCGTGCGCCAGATTGAACACGCTGGAGCGTGCGGTTTTCTCCAGCGACAGCGTCATTTCGCGTTGCGTCGTCTCGAGGATCCCGCGGATCACCGACAGCGTGATCGGATCGACCTTGGTCTTCGTCTTGGTCTTGACTTTGGTCGCGGATTTAGACGCCGATTTGGATGCGCTCTGGGATTTTTTCAATTTCTTGGTCTTGTCCGCCATGTCATGCCTGCCGGTTGCCAACGCGTGAGTCGCAACGACTCCGCTAGTCACTCGGAACCGCTTCATTCAAGCTAGCGCGTCCATCTTGAAATGCAAAGCTAGCGCGTCGCCTGCCAAGACGAGCTACGTTCAGCCGGGGGATGCATGGAGGTCAATTCGCCGGTTCTGTCGGACCGCGTCGACCACTCTCGACGGCTTCATAAGATCGGGATTATTGATTAGGATATGAGCCGCGCAGTTTTCGGATCGAAGAACGATGAGTCCGTGGGAATATGGAGATCAGGACGATGGCCGCAGCGAGATCGAACACCAAGATCGCGATCAATTGCGATATGGGCGAAAGCTTCGGCCTCTATAAGATGGGCGACGACGAAGGGCTGATGCCGCACATTACGATCGCCAACGTCGCCTGCGGCTTCCACGCCTCCGATCCTTCGGTGATGGCGAAGACCGTGCGGCTGGCGAAGCAGCATAGTGTCAAGGTTGGCGCCCATCCGTCCTTGCCCGACTTGCAGGGTTTCGGCCGGCGCGAGATGAAGATGCGCCCGGAAGAATTGACCGACTGCGTCGTCTATCAGGTCGGCGCGCTCAAAGGCTTTCTTGAGCGCGAGGGCATGCAGCTCTACCACATCAAGCCGCACGGTTCGCTCTACGGCATGGCGGCACGCTCGGAAGAAGTGGCCAAAGCAGTTGCCGATGCCGCCAAGGTGTTCGGTGTGCCGGTCATGGGTATCGTAGGCACCTTCCACGAGAGGGTCTATCAGGCCGAGGGCCTCGAATTCATTTCCGAATATTACGCCGACCTCGATTATGACAATCAGGGCATGGTCATCATCACGCGCGAGCATCACGCCTTCGACCCAAAGCGGGCGGCCGAACGGGCCTTGCGTGCGGTGAAAGAAGGGGTCACGGTGTCGGTCAATGGCAAGGAAGTTCGCGTGCGTGCCGACTGCATTTGCGTCCACTCCGACACACCCGATGCCGTTGAACTGGCGCAAACCGTCGAATCGGCAGTAGCCGAATATCTGTAAGCCAAGCCGACGCTAAGGAGGGGATGCGAGAATGGCGCAGCATGAAGTCTTGAGCCCGCTGCCCGGAATTTTTTACCGGCGCCCGGCACCGGAAAAGCCGCCGTACAAAGACGATGGCGACAAGGTTGCCGACGGCGACATCATCGGGCTCATTGAGGTGATGAAGCAATTCACCGAAGTGCATGCCGATGCGGCCGGCAAGGTCGTGCGCTTTCTGGTCGACAACGAGGCGCCGGTCGAGCCCGGACAGGCAATATTGGTGATCGAGACGGCGTGAACGCCACGCCGGACCGCGCTGCTACAGCCCGGCGTTTGCCCGCAACTC
>CAWJRE010000026.1:0-9646 GCA_963845075.1 uncultured Alphaproteobacteria bacterium
GCGAAACTCAAGGGTGTGCCGTATCTCGCGCCGGGCGACCGGATCTTTGCCGAGGACATGGAGGCTTGGGAAAGACAAGCAGGCGTTCGCGTGGGGCCGGGCGATGCGCTGGTGCTTCGCTGGGGCCGCTGTGGGCGGCGAGCCAAGCTTGGTCCAGAAGAAGGCGCAGCCGGGTTCGACAATTCAATCCTGCCGTGGCTGAAACAGCGCGACGTTGCGTTAGTCGTCTGGGAAACCGCCGCATATGCGCCGCAGCCCCCAGGTGATCTGTTCAGAAACGCCGTTCACAATTTTATCCAGGCGATCCTGGGTATCCATGTGCTCGACCGCGCTGATCTTGAGGCGTTGAGCGAGGCGGCTGCCGCCCGCAGTCGCTGGGAGTTCATGTTGACCGTTAACCCATTGGCGCTCCCCAATGCGACGGGAACCCCGGTCAATCCGATTGCAACGTTCTGAGCGCACCGCGCAAGACGTTAGCGAGCCCGCCAGGGAGAAACGGTAAATGTGAGATGTCTGACCCGATCCGCAGTCAAGGTGATAATCGTGGAACGATGATGCCGATCGGCGTAGCGAACTCCATCGCCGGATACCTGCTGTTGCGAAGTAAGCACGACCGAGGCGCTCGGAAGCGTCCGCCTCGACGTCAGGCCGCTGATCCTTGAATTACCACCTCATCACGGGAGATCGTACCAGTTCAAAGTAACGCCGTGGAAGGCGCCTGGGACGGCATTGGAATGCCAGACGTAGACATTTCCGCCACTAATATCGACGTTGTCCGCCAAGCCATCGCCGCTGACGTCGAAGGCCCTGTCGCCGTTCGACACCTTTCAATTACCCACAATTTTCGCGCCGATCATGGCGCCCAATCCGATATCGGTGAGGCGTGATAGTCCGCGCCACATGACCATATTGCCTGGCGGCGGATCATTGGCGCGGGCGAGATAGCCGCCGAGCCTGGCGATTTTGGTCAGATAATGAGAGAGCGTTTTCCGTCGTGAGGCAGCTTGGCCCTTGTTCTTTACGAGGTGGTCGAGCAGCTCGATTTCGGTCTCGGTCAAGGCGGCATCGGTGGCGCGGTGGGGGTGGAACGGTTGAGCATCGTCATCCAGAAGATGCGCCAACTCAGAATGCAAAAGACCGAGATAAGATTGGCCAATCGTTCGGCGGTCCGCAATCTCGACTTTTCAGCCTTGCAGCCTGATTTGAGGATCTTGTGGAACACTTCGATTTTCCACCGCATTGCATACCATTCGAGCTTCTCGATAGCGTCTTTGCGCGATTGGACGGGCAGGTCGGTCAGGAGCTTCCAATCGATTTTCTTTCTGTGCTTTGGCGTCTCCCGTTCCTGCGCATGGATGACCGTCAAAGTCAGAGCCGGATATCGCTTCTGCTTGCCGATCGGCGGCAGGATACGGATCCTGCGATATCGGATTTCGAGGATGGCCTCGTCAGGATCACCTTTCTCGTCCCGGACCTCGATGCGATGCAGCCCCTTCACCGCGACCTCATCCATTTCGTCGGCAACAGTGTGATCTCCATCTCCGGCCAGGCGATCGACGCAGGTTCTCACTAAGAAATGTGTTCCAACCTCCTGAGCCGTGCAAAAGAGCTCATAGATGTCGCTCTCACGGTCGCCGATATGGATGCACCGTCTCGGATCATCGAGAAGTTCGGTGGATTGCTTCAGATTTTCCAGCCATCGGATGCTCTCCTTCTTCTCAATCGGAACGCGCGTTTGATTGATCGTTCTTTTGAGCGCCGCGGTTCCTTTGAATTTGTCCCGCGTCCAGAATTTGACCGCGCTCAACCCCAGCGGCAGTCCCGTCGGTCGTAATCGCAAGGCTCGAATGCATCAATATTCCGCACGCCGTGTACATTCTGGGATTGCCGGCCAGATCCCGTTTGCTGTTGGTGATACGTTTCGTAATCCCGACCAGCTCCGGCCTATCCCTTTGATAGGTAAACTCGGTTGTGTCGTGAAGCACGAGAATAGGACCGTTCGTTGCAGCTATGCGCTCACGCGTCGATTGGAGATGACCAGACAAAATATCTGCTTCGCTGACCCGTTCGTTGGCGAAAAAGCGATACGCCGCCTTGGTGTTTGCCCAATCCTGGCAAACGAATGGAATGCTTTGCCCTATGTCGCTTCCGATCCGCTCAAGCAATGTGCGAAATCTCTTGCCAAGCCGCGCATCCCTAAATTCGCACCCGACGACTTCCCGATCAACCCACGTTTTTGAATCAACCGTGAGCATCGATTGTCGCACCCGGCCGTGCGATCACGCAGCACCAAGCCCATGGAGCACCCCTCTGTCCCGAATCAGGTGCTCAACAACAAATCACAAGCGATTCTTTGCGTTCAAGCTTTCACCGTCGGCGGCGTAACTCAACGCGACCGGAATGTGGGTAATTGAAAGCCGCTGAGCACCGCTGAGTACCGCCTTGCCTGATGGGGCTTGTCGGTGAAGAGCTAGGCGTATGACTGACCATACGCCTATTTCGAAGGTCTCGCGGCTCGATGTGATTTCGACGGGTGCTCGGCGGCGCTGGACGTTGGCGGAGAAACAGCGGATCGTGGCGGAGAGCTACGGCGGGCCGCGGCTTGTATCGGCGACGGCGCGGCGGAACGGTCTGTCCGCGAGCCATCTGTTCACGTGGCGGCGGCTGGCCCAAGAGGGGCGCCTTGTTGAAGCCGATGAGGCCACAACGTTTGCACCGGCGATCATCAGCCCCGAGCCTATGACGGGTCGTGCGCCGCCGCTTCCGAAAAACCTTGAAGCCGCAGAGAGCCCGCCATCCTCATCACGTCCAGTTGCAGAGCCTGGCCGAATAGAGATCGTGCTGGCGCACGGGCGTCGCGTGATCGTCGACAATGGGGTTGATGCGACAGTGCTGGCGCGGGTTCTGGCGGTGGTGGAGCGGCTATGATCCCGATCCCGATCCCGAGCGGCGTGCGGGTGTGGCTGGCCACGGGTCACACCGATATGAGGAAGGGATTCGCGAGCCTGTCGCTGCAGGTGCAGGAGGTGCTGCGGCGCGATCCGCTGTGCGGCCATCTGTTTTGCTTTCGAGGACGCAGGGGTGATCTCTTGAAGGTGATCTGGCATGACGGCCAGGGAGCGTGCCTTTTTGCGAAACGATTGGAACGTGGGCGCTTCTTGTGGCCGAGCCCGGCCGATGGGGTGGTGACGATCTCGTCAGCCCAATTCGCTTATCTGTTGTCTGGAATTGATTGGAGAAATCCGCAAGAAACTTGGCGTCCGACCTCGGTCGGATGACGGTTTTGCTTTGCAGTTTCTGACCAATATGATTCTGTCGCCGTGTGACATCGGCCCCTGAATCTCTGCCGTCCGACCTTGCCGCCGCGCATGCCATGATCATCGCGGAGCGCGCCGCCCGCGTGGAAGCCGAAGCCATTGCGGCTCGCGCCCGGGCGGTGAACGCCAGCACGCAAGCGCTGATCACTTATCTCAAGCTTGAGATCGAGAAGCTGCGCCGGACGCTTTACGGCAGCCCCTCGGAACGCAAGGCGCGGCTCCTGGAGCAGATGGAGCTTGCGCTCGAAGACCTGGAGGCGGACGCGACCGAGGACGAACTGGCGGCTGAGCGAGCCGCAGGGCGTACCCAAACCGTCCAGTCGTTCCAGCGTAAGCGGCCTTCGCGCAAGCCGTTCCCGGACCATCTGCCGCGCGAGCGCATCGTCATTGCGGCGCCCGAAAGCTGCCCCTGCTGCGGATCGGCGAAGCTGTCGAAGTTGGGCGAGGATATCACCGAGACGCTGGAGGTGATCCCTCGGCGGTGGAAGGTGATCCAGACCGTGCGGGAGAAGTTCTCGTGCCGGCAGTGCGAAACGATCACACAGCCGCCTGCGCCGTTCCATGTGACGCCACGTGGCTTTGCGGGACCGAACCTGCTGGCGATGATCTTGTTCGAGAAGTTCGGCCAGCATCAGCCGCTCAACCGCCAGAGCGAGCGCTATCGGCGCGAAGGCATCGATCTGAGCGTGTCGACGCTGGCCGACCAGGTCGGTGCCTGCACGGCGGTGTTGTCGCCACTGCACGCGCTGATCGAGCGCCACGTTCTGGCAGCCGAACGGCTGCATGGCGATGATACGACCGTGCCGATCCTGGCCAAGGGCAAGACGGTCAAGGGGCACATCTGGACCTATGTGCGTGATGATCGGCCGTTCGGCGGTCGGGCGCCGCCGGCGGCGCTCTATTACGCTTCGCGCGATCGAAGGCACGAGCATCCCGCGCAACATCTTCAAGACTTCACCGGCATCCTGCAGGCCGATGCTTACAGCGGTTACAACGCGCTCTATGATCCGTCGCGCACTCAGGGAGCGATTACCTCAGCATTGTGCTGGGCACACGCAAGGCGGCACTTCTTCGAACTGGCCGACATCGCCGCCAATGCACGGCGTGGAAAGAAGGCATCGGCGATCTCGCCGGTCGCGCTGGAGGCGGTCAAACGCATTGACGCGCTGTTCGACATCGAGCGCACCATCAATGGCCGCAGCGCCGAAGAACGCCTGCGCGTGCGCCAGGACCAAAGCATCCCGATTCTGTCCGCTCTAGAAACATGGCTGCGTGAGGAGCGTTCTCGCATGTCGCGCTCGGCCTCGGTCGCCGAGCCGATCGACTACATGCTTAAACGCTGGGACCGGTTTGCCTGCTTTGTCGAAGATGGAAGAATCTGTCTCACCAACAATGCGGCCGAGCGCGCGCTCAGAGGATTTGCACTCGGAAGGAAGTCGTGGCTCTTCGCTGGTTCCGAGCGTGGCGCCGAGCGGGCCGCAACAATGGCTACGCTAATTATGACGGCCAAGCTCAGCGACGTTGATCCGCTCGCCTGGCTGGCTGACGTACTCGGTCGCATCGCCGAGCACCCCGTCCAGAAACTCGACGATCTCCTGCCCTGGAACTGGCGTGCCCTCAAAGCATGCGCCCAACAGGCAGCCTGATGGCTGCAATTCCACGCTTCTTCACCATTACCTACGTCGCCGAAATGCTCGGCGAGGATGAAGAATGGCCCCACGAACTGTCGATTGACATGTTCCCGGAAGACGGCTGTCTCTACGTCTACCGCGGCAACGACGATATCATAACCGCCTTCACCGATTATGGGATCGAGTGCTTGAAATAGATCATCGCGGACAGCCAAGCATCCGGCTGGGCGCCGCGCCGTAACCACTCACCGAAGTAAGTCGCCCGCGGTACTCAGCGTATGCTTACGTCGAAGACGAGTTCATGCTGGAAGAACTCCTCCCCGCAGAAGAATTGGTAATAGGGGTTCTCGATCCAGCGCTCGCACAAGACCTCGTCGGAGAGGTCGTAGGTGTGCTTGAGGATCGCGAGCCCCGCCATCAGCCGCGTCGGCAAAGGCGGACTGCCGGGCCCGTCCGTGTAGACTTTCATGCTCTCGCAAGCTACACCAATCCGGGATTGTTGGCGTTCGCCGAGCAAAACCCGGTCAAGATCATGGCCGACGGCGGCTGCACGTTCTCACTGTTCGCGAAACCAGTGTCGGACTGCGACAAGACGCGCAATTTCTTCAGCCGCAATGGCTTGTCGTACACGTCGGCGGAAAGCTCGTCCGGGACTGGTGTCGTCACGACCATCGGAAAAGTGCAGCTGATCGGATTCGACGAGGCCGCATACCGGAAGGCGCTCGATGAAGCTGGGTTCAAAGCCGCGCCCGGGACAATCAATTATGTGGGCGCCGTCGCGATCGTGGTTTGGCTGTCGGCGCTGATCGGCATGGTCTACGGGCCGATGGCGGCATTTATGGTTGAAATGTTCCCCGCAAACATCCGAGCGACCTCGCTGTCCCTGCCTTACCATCTCGGCGTCGGCATTCTGGGAGGCTTTTTGCCCTTCGCAGCCTCAGCGCTCATGATGTACCAAGGCAACATCTTTGCGGGTCTCTGGTATCCGGTGCTCATCGCGCTCGCCACCGCAGTCGTCGGCATGATCTTCCTGCCCGAGACAAAGGATCGCGCAATTCGATGAGCGGTACCGGGCTTGCAAGAAAGCCAGGCCAGACTCCCTGATGGATGGCATCCACGACATGGGGGGCATGGACGGCTTCGGCAGGATTGAGATCGAAGATCACGAACCTCCATTCCACGCACCGTGGGAAGGGCGCGTTTTGGCGATGCAGCGCGCAATGGGCTATGCCGGCGCTTGGGACATCGACCACCATCGCTTTGCCTTGGAAAGGTTGCCGCCGCAGCTTCAACTCGAAGGCGCCGTATTATCAGCGGTGGGCGCTGGCAATGGAGATCAATGTTGTTGAACGCGGCCTTGCCAGTGCCGAGGAATTGAAGGCTGGCCACGCGCTTACGCCCGGCAAGCCAATCGAGCGCAAGCTTACGACCGACCTCCTGCATCAGGCTCTGATCCGTCCCTCGTTCCACCGCGAGCCTCGCGGCCCTGCACGCTTCGAACCCGGCGACCGCGTACGCACCCGCAACATCCATGCGCCGACGCACACAAGGCTGCCGCGCTACGCGCGCGGCAAGATCGGCGTGGTCGAACGCTGCCATGGCTGCCAAGTGTTCCCGGATTCAGTTGCGATCAATCTCGGCGACGACCCGCAATGGCTCTATACGGTTGTGTTCGAAGGCCGTGAACTTTGGGGCGCCGACGCCGATCCTACGCTCAAGGTGTCGATCGACGCATTCGAGCCATACCTCGATCCTGCGTGAAGTACAGGACCGCATTGATCGTCGCCTGCGATCAACCGACGTGATTGGCACGCTGGCCGGCCTCCTCATCCTGCGCGGCATCCCTAACCGAGCGACTGATGTCCGCTAATGGGATGGTCCGGCCGTGCTCCTGCCCCGCCAGCGATAGAAGCTGGCGAGGGGCACCAAAGACAAGGAGCACGCCATGTCCCAGACACTCAACGCTGCAATCGCCGTGGTTGGCATCGATATCGGCAAGAACTCGTTCCACATTGTTGGCCTCGATGAGCGCGGCGCGATCGTGCTGCGTCAGAAGTGGTCGCGTGGCCAGGTGGAAGCGCGCTTTGCCAATATGCCGCCGTGCCTGATCGGCATGGAGGCCTGCGTCGGCGCGCATCATCTCAGCCGCAAGCTCAATGGCGCTTGGCCACGATGCCCGGCTGATGCCGGCGAAGTACGTGCGGCCCTATTCGAAGGGACAGAAGAACGACTTCCGCGATGCGGAGGCGATCGCCGAGGCGGTGCAACGTCCGACGATGAAGTTCGTGGCGACGAAGACCGCCGATCAGCTCGACCTGCAGGCACTGCACCGGGTGCGTGAGCGACTGGTCAGCCAGCGCACCGGCATCATCAATCAGATCCGCGCCTTCCTGCTGGAGCGCGGCATTGCGGTGCGGCAGGGACAACGGTTCTTGCGTGCCGAGTTGCCGCGCATCCTGGCCACGCCACCTGATGTCCTGTCGCCGCGCATGGTGCGGGTCATCGAGGACCTGGCTGGCGACTGGCGCCGGCTCGATGAGCGGATCGAGGGCCTGTCGGACGAGATCGAAGCCATTGCGCGCCAGGATGTCCGGCTGCGAGCGGCTGATGAGCGTGCCCGGCATCGGGCCGATCATCTCCAGCGCGATGGTGGCCGCGATCGGCACTGGAGATGCGTTCTCCAAAGGCCGCGACTTCGCCGCCTGGCTGGGGCTCGTTCCGAGGCAGATGTCGACCGGCGACCGCACAATCCTGGGCAAGATATCCAAACGCGGCAATCGCTACCTGCGCGTTCTGTTCGTGCAGGCGGCTTGGGTCGTGCTGATCAAGCCCAAGAGCTGGGAGCGCCATGGGCTCAAGCCCTGGATCGAGGCGGCCAAGAAGCGGCTGCACCACAACGTGCTGGCGATTGCGCTCGCCAACAAGCTGGCCCGCATCGCCTGGAGCGTTCTGGCTCGTGGTCGGGGCTTCGAGGCGCGGAAGATCGATGAGGCGACCGTCCAGCCCGCGTGACCATCGTGCCGCGCCTCGATCGAACACAGGGTATCGCGCGATGAGGAGCATACGATGACGTAACCCGACACACTTTACCTGCCGAGGTCTGCGAGAGGATGAGACGAGATGGAGGTCGGTCTTCCCGGCGCATGCGAACACTGGTGACCCAAATGGCCCAATTGAGGCCTGTCCGCTAATGAGATCGCAGGCGCGCTGATATCCATGATGGCCAGGAGCACAAACGCTCCAATCAAAGGCCGGATACATTGATGCAAGACCGCTCACCGCCAACTCGACGAAATTCTCTTGCGACGCACGGCCGGACCATACATTGGGTCAGGAGCGACAAAACTCAATGTGAGCACAATACGTCCGCTTTTGGGTGCATAACGCGACCGGAATTTGAACCCCGTGCGTTCACATCGACCACAGCACGTCGTTGCCGCCGTCGCAAATCCGGATCATCGTGGAAACGATGGCGTGGCGCTCGCCCTCGTCGGTGACGCCGACGCGCACTGAATAGACTTCACCCGGTTCGAACACCGTGACATCCGTATAAGGCGGCTGGTCGAGCGCAAGTCCGATCGTGCTGGCGAAGGCGCGCTCCGTGACACGGTGCGCACGAAAGGGACGCATCGCGGCATTGACCAACTTCGCCACGTCGGCGGCGATGGTGCCGGGCTTGATGGTGCTCAGCGCGAGCCGCATGAGTTCGGCGGCCTTCTCGGCGGCGGGAAGGGGACGGTCCGAAATCGGCATGAATGCCTCGGCCCAATAGTTGAACCGGCGGACGGCGACATAGACCTGGAGCGGATCGGTCGACGTTTCGATCGGAGCGACAAACGGCGCCAGCGTGCGGCCGCCGTTGGCGCTGAACAGCGTGCGCACGTCCTGCGCGCCGGCAGAGTTGGCCGCGCTTTCGCCCGCAAGCACGGCCGTCGTGACGCCCGCGCCGGCGCGCTTGGCCCTGACGATCGCCGCGACCGCGGCGCGAAGCGCAAGGCAGGCTCGCGGATCGCGAGCATCTCGTAGGACGAGTTCGTGCGCATGAGCGACCAAACTTCGGCGTCCGCGTTGTGCTCATGGTCGTTGGTGCGGATAACCCCGGCGATCGATGCGCGCAACGCCGTGGTCATATGGTCTGCGCCGATCATGACGGGGACCGTCGGCCAATCACCGCTCTCGCCCGCCGCCCAGCGTCCGATCGCCGGGGCCCGCAGCGGCGCCAGATCCTTGATGAAGGTCAGCGGTTTGGCGGCGCCGATCATGTTCGGCCCGCCGCCGACCAGCAATTGGTGCGCGCCGTTCGCCGAAAGCAGCGCAATCGCGGCCTCGAGCTTCGGCACGAAGTTGGTCAGATACGCCAGCTCGGCGTGGTGGCGCGGGTCGCCGTAGACGATCGCGCGTGATGCCGCCGGGCAACGCCGCCATAAGGCACTGATGCGCCACTCGAATTCCTCCTGCGGCATGCGCTCGGCCTGCCAGTCGGCCGGCCCGATGAGGAGGGTGGGATGAACGGTGAGCACGGCGTCAATTCCAGAGCTAGATCATGATCCTTGCGAGCTCGGCCTTGTTCTGCGTCAGACACTGCGCGCCGTTCTCGGTCAGCACCACCGGCTCGCCGCACAGGAGATAGCCGGTTTCGGGCAGGTATTCGTTCGGGTGGATCATGAACACCATGTCCGGCTCCAAAACCGTAGCATT
>CAWJRE010000027.1:0-43564 GCA_963845075.1 uncultured Alphaproteobacteria bacterium
AAACGGTTATCGACGGCGTTGCCTTCCGCGACCGGATGATTGCAGCGTGGAAAAATCCGGCACAACAGCCTCGTCCGCAACGGAGGGATCATCGAACGTGAGGGTGCCGACAAAGAAGCGATTACCGGCAATGCCGTCGCATGCGCCCCGGACCATGTGAAGGCAGCAATCACAGAAGCGACAACGACCCGCTTTGACCCTGGATATATCACCGTTATCCTGTTGACATGTCAAAGATGACGCGATTATTGTGCGCACTTACAGCACTGTTGCTGACGTGTAATGAGTTGTCAGCGAAAGGCGGCAATGTAGGCTCGGAGGCTCCCTATAATCCCCAGCACATTCAAAGCCTGCCCCCTAACATCCGCAACCATGTCATGAGAATGTGCGGAACGCCAAGGGCCCTACACACTTTTTCCGGCTCCGATGAAAATCTCCAAAGGGCAGTGCTGCACTTTGAGCATTTCTACTGCGAAGACAGGGCGCTCCTTTTGTGGTCCTTCCGGCCGCTTGCATCAAGTCTACGTCTTCACGCGCGGCAATTACAAACTCTGCCGGAGTTACTACGCTCCGGCGGGAGAGTAAGCGAACTCGCCGGCGACGAGGACCGCCTGGCATTTTGGCTGTCCGCCGTCCCTCAATCAGACCGAGATTTCCCCTCCCCCTGCGCGCTCTTCCTCAAGGACGGTTCACCGGCAACCGCGCGGACTTCGGCGCGCATCCTCTGACGGGGTCCCCTTGACAGACACGCACCAGGAGAACGAACGCAACGTCGTGTGAGGCGCCCGCTTAGGGCGCGCTTGAATTGGTCAATGCAACTATTTGGCCTCTCGGTATGGTGGGCAGCTTCATTAAGGAGAATGGCCATGAAAAAGATACCTGGGAGAGAGCCAAACGCGACGCGGAGGCGCGCTATCATGATTGCGACGGCACGAAGTGACGTCGATCAATATCGTGCGCCCTCACCATGACTTCACCGGTTGCCGACCTCATTCACGTACCGGTTGGTGCGCTGTTCCGAAGCGGCGAGCGGTGGGTTGTCTTTACTGTTCGGGACGGCCGCGCGCGCGTGACGCCGATTGAGGTTGGCCATCGGAACAATCGCCTGGCGGAAGTGGTCTCTGGTCTCGCTGCCGGAGATCGCGTGGTCCAGCATCCGAGCGATCGGATCAAAGACGGGGATATCGGTTTCTGAGCGAGTGAGCCAATGATCTATGCCAAAGGCACGATGACCTAGCTCCATCTTCGCTGCTGACATGGCCTTTGGCATAATCAACGTATCCGATGGGTTATTGATCCCCATCGATGCGTCGCAGAAACCCCGCAGCTGGGGTTTAAATGGGATTGACGGCTAACGCTGATCTTCGCAAACTTGAACCTGGTCGTCACGAGATGAACCTAGCGCATTGATGCAGTGGTTCCGGACAATACCGCACGTTATCCGCATGCTGGTCGTGCTGTTCCTAGTCGCCCAGTTCGCCGGCGTTGTCCCGTCCCCGCTGACGCGGTCTCATTCTGGCCCCGGCGCCGCTGTCGCGCGTGCCAATCACCACCATGCCGAGGACGATCGCGCCGACGGTCACCGCCATGACGGATGTGCGTATCCGGACGCCGGCGCATGCAAACAACACGCCGATTATTGCTGCGCATGCTGCATTTTTTGCCGGCATCCTGTCGCCCGCAACTGCGGTGGAAATTGGCGGCATTGCCGGCGAAACGCTTCGTCCGCGCGTGAGTGATGTCGCGCTTGGCTTAGGAGCCGACCGCCTGGACCGTCCTCCAAGACCTCTTCCGTGATCGGACTCGAAATGCGTCTGCTCGCGCGGCGCGCTTCTGCGGTCATGTTTGAGGTTGAAGTTAATGCCCAGATATCGGCTATCTGCGCGTATCCGGCATTCTACAAGGAACTCACTCGCTTTTCGCAGGCGTCTGCGGCTCGCCGCGATGTTTTTGCTCGGCGCGGCTTGCGGCGGCTGCGCGTCCTTCTCGCCTGACGGTGGCATGGCGCTGGTGAACAGTATCGTAGCGCCCGAGCTGAAGAGCGATGTTGTCAAGCTGAGCAGCAAGGATCTGGCGGCGAGGCTCACCCCGCGCCGCGCGCCTGCTCGGCTCCACGCTCTCCGCCGACGCAGCGGTGCGCATTGCGCTCCTGAACAATAAGGGCCTGCAGGCGGCCTATAACGAGCTTGGTATTGCCGAAGCTGCGATGGTCGAGGCAAGCCTGCCGCCGAACCCGACATTCTCGCTCAGCCGCATCTGGACACCGGTCGAGCTCGACATCGAGCGTCGCATCATCGCGGATATTCTCGCGCTCGCCACCCTGCCGGCTCGCGCGGAGATCGCCGCCGAACGTTTCCGCCAGGCGCAGCTGCGGGCTGCCCTAGAGACGCTGCGGCTCGGCTTCGAGACCCGCCGAGCTTACTATCGCGCGGTCGCCGCACTCGACGTCATGGCTGCATTTGCGCAGGCAGCCTCTGCGGCCGAATCGGCGGCCAAACTCGCCAAAGAACTGGGCGAAACCGGCGCCATGAACAAGCTCGATCAAGCTCGCGAGGAAGCGTTCTCCGCCGAACTTGCGACGCAGCTCGCAGCCGCCCGCCAGCGCGCCGCGAGCGAGCGCGAGCGGCTTGTCCGCGCGCTGGGGCTGGGGAAGATTATGCTGCGCTCAAACTCCCGCGCACCTTGCCGCCGCTACCCAAAGCGCCGCGGACACTGCGTCGCGGTCGAAACCGAAGCCATCCGGCGGCGCGTCGATCTCAAGATCGCGCGCATCGAAGTGGATACGCTGGCGAAAACCTACGGGCTCACCAACGCGACCCGCTTCATCAATCTCCTGGAAGTCGCCGGCATTTCCCGCACGCAGCGGGAAATCGGCGGCGCCGCCGGCACCGGCGGCGGCTTCGAGGTCGATTTTCAGATTCCGATCTTCGATTTCGGCGAGGTTCGCGTCCGCCAGCGCCGGCGAAATCTACATGGCCGCCGTCAACCGGCTGAGCGAGCTTGCGGTCATTGCGCGCTCGCAGGCGCGCGAAGCTATCGCGCTTACCGCTCGAGCTACGACATCGCCATGCGCTATCGCCGCGACGTGCTGCCGCTGCGCAAGATCATCGCCGACGAAGCGATGCTGCGTTACGGCGCCATGCAGATCGATGTGTTTGCGCTGCTGACCGAGGCGCGCCAGCGCATTGCCGCCAATATCGCGGCGATCGAAGCGCAACGGGACTTCTGGCTCGCGAGCAGCGAACTCGACGCCGCGCTCGCCGGCGGCGGGCTCGCAGCTGGCGAGAACGCCGCCCGCATCCCCAATCCCGCCATCGCCGGCCAGAACGAGTGAAACAAGCGACTGACAACGAAGACCAAAAACGGAGACCGAACATGTTCACGCGACGACGGCTATGCGAAGCCGCCGCGGCCTTCTTGCCGGCGCAAGTGCGGTCAGCGGGCGCGCGCAGGCAGCCGCGATACCGGAAGCGCCGACGACCAGGACGAACACCATGCAGCCGCCGCTCGTTCCCGCGAGCGGGCCGCGATTATCAGCCCGTCGTCACTCTGAACGGCTGGACGCTGCCATGGCGGATGAACGGCGACTGGAAGGAATTTCATCTGGTGGCCGAGCCGGTCGAGCGCGAATTCGCGCCCGGCATGACTGCGCATCTCTGGGGCTATAACGGCCAGTCGCCCGGCCCGACCATCGAATGCGTCGAAGGCGACAAGGTCCGCATCTTCGTCACCAACAAGCTTCCCGAGCACACCAGCGTGCATTGGCACGGCATGCTGGTGCCGAACGGCATGGACGGCGTCGGCGGTCTCACCCAGCCGCACATCGAGCCCGGCAAGACCTTCGTCTACGAGTTTCAGCTCAAGGCGAGCGGCACCTTCATGTACCACCCGCACTCCGACGAAATGGTGCAGATGGGCATGGGCATGATGGGCATGTTCATCGTGCATCCGCGCGATCCGAGAACTTCCGGCGCGTCGATCGCGACTTCGTCTTCATGATGAGCGCCTACGCCGATCGATCCCGGCACCGCGCTGCCGCGCGTTTCCGAGATGACCGATTTCAACATGTGGACCTGGAACAGCCGGGTCTTTCCGGGCATCGACCCGCTGCCGGTGCGGCTCGGCGACCGAGTGCGCGTGCGCATGGCCAATCTCACCATGACCAATCATCCGATCCATCTGCACGGTTTTCGTTTCGCGGTGACCGGCACCGACGGCGGCTGGGTGCCGGAAAGCGCGCAATGGCCGCATACCACCGTCGATGTGCCGGTCGGCGAGATCCGCGCCATCGATTTCATCGCCGACAATCCGGGCGATTGGGCGTTCCACTGCCACAAGTCGCACCACACCATGAACGCGATGGGCCACAACACGCGAAACCTCATCGGCGCCAAGCAGAAGCGAACTGACGAGAGCGATCCGCAAGCGTGGTGCCCGACTATATGCCGATGGGCTCGACCGGCATGGCCGAGATGGGCGCGATGGAAATGCCGCTCCCGGACAACACGCTGCCGATGATGACGGGCTTCGGCCAATTCGGGCCGCTCGAAATGGGCGGCATGTTCACGGTCGTGAAGGTGCGCGAGGGCCTTGCCGTCGGCGACTACAAGGATCCCGGCCCTTACAAATTCCCGCCCGGCAGCGTCGCTTACGAATTCAACGGCGATGCCGGCGCGGCGCCGCGGCAAAGCGAGCCTGCGGCCGTCGCCGCCAACATCGACAGCATCATTAGGAGATGATGGTGAAAAGAGTCTACGGATCAATGTTGGGCGCGTTTATGGGCGCCGTCTGTCTTGGGCTTCCGCCGCTTGCGGGCATTCTGCCTGAAGCATTCGCCCACGGCGCGCATGAGCATTTCGCGGCGGGCGAGCCCGGCGATCCCAAAAAGCCGTTTCGCATCGTGAAGGTCACGATGCTGGAGGATGGCAAGAAGATGCTGTTCGAGCCGGCCGTGGTGGAGGTTCGGCTCGGCGAGCAGGTTCGTTTTGAGATTTTCAACGAGGGAAGCTGGAATCACGAATTCGTGCTGGCGACCCAAGCAGCCAATCAAAAGCACGCCGAACTGATGAAGAAATTCCCCGACATGGAACACGACGATCCCAACGCATTGCGGCTGTCGCCGTTCGCATCGGGCGCGATCCTTTGGAAATTCACCAAGCGCGGCGCGTTCGAATATGCCTGTCTCATCCCCGGCCATCGTGAAGCCGGCATGCACGGCGAGGTGATCGTGAAATGACCAGGTTTTCGCTCATGCGCAGCATCAAGAGGTTCGGCGGGCTCTTGCTCTTGCTTGGCTTACTGATGAACGCGTCTGCCGTTGTCGCGCAGACGCCCGTGGCCGACGGCCAAGTGATCAAAATCAATTCCGCAGCCGGCAAGATCACGATCAAGCACGGCCCTCTCCAGCAATTCGGCATGGACGAGGGCATGACCATGGTCTATCGCGCGGCCGACCCGGCGATGCTGGCGGCCGTCAAACCCGGCGACAAAATCAAATTCGCGCCCGATCGCGTGAACGGCCAGTTCGTCGTCACAAAAATCGAGAAGGCGCGATGAGATTCAACTCAGACCGCGGCCATTACGTCGGTTTCGCGGTCGCGGATATGTCGCACGGCTTCTCGACCTCGTCGCGCGGTGGTTGCTTTTCAATGCGGTCAAGTGCGGCGGCACTACCGCGCTCTTCGCCGTTCTCAATGTTCTCGACGGCAGGGTTATCGGCCGCTGCATGCAACGCCACCGATATCAAGAGTTCATCCGCTTCCTCAATGCCATCGAGGCTGAGGTGGTGAGACGGCGCGTTCACGGCCGTCAACATAACACCGGGCGGCTTGGGGCCGCGAAGGACATCGTAGTCGCCACAAGCCGAATGCACGTGCAGCGACCGGTGGCTCATCGATACCTTCGCGGCTCTGCAATCGTCAGGAAACTAACCGGCCGGGGACGCTGGCCCCGCAGCAGGAGCGGCGTTTCCAACGGATAAAGTCTGGGCGCGCGATGCGCGTTCATTCGCACCAGAAGTAAAATCCTGGCGCTTCGTGGGTCGATCAAGATCTACTTCGTAGCGACGCGACCACCAGCATCACGGCCTGCGTTAGCACAAGCGGGGCGGCACTCGCAGCGAGAATGAGGAGCCCACATGGTCTCAGTTGGTCGTGCCAGGTCAAGTAATTGGGCCGCCGGCTCGAGATATGGCGGTGCGGCCAGTAGCGCCGTGCACAGCAGCAACGCTCCCCATATATAAGGATTGCTAGTGACTTCGTTGCGTAGCGGGGACGATTGCGGGTGGCGCATGTTGAAGACTTGCCACAGCTGCGCAAAAGCCAGGGTCAGGAACGTAACCGTCACGACTGATTTCGTGTCGAGCTGAAGCCATAGTCGGGCGGCGGCCAGCGCCCCGAAGGTGGCCGGCGGTCAGTGTCAGGCTGTGCAGCACAATGATCGTCCACTGAGCGCGGCCGAGGATCGTCTCCTTCGGATTGCGCGGCGGACGCTTGAGAATGCCGGGATCGCCCTCGCCCATCGCAAGCGCGAAGGCCGGGAAAACATCGGTCACCAGATTAAGATAGAGAATTTGTAACGGCAGAACCGGCAAGGGCAGCGTTGACAGCACTGCAAGGCCCACCACCAGCACTTCGCTCAGATTGCACGATAGCAGATAGGCCACGAAACGGCGGATATTGCCAAAAATGACGCGCCCTTCGCGGATCGCATTGACAATAGTGGGAAAGGCGTCATCCAGCAGGATCATGGCGGCGGACTCGCGCGCAACGTCCGTGCCGCGCAGGCCCATGGCGATGCCGATGTCGGCCTGCCGCAGCGCCGGTGCGTCGTTAACGCCATCCCCCGTCATAGCGACGATCTCGCCGGCATCCTGATATGCGCGCACCAACGCCAGCTTCTCCTCTGGACTAACACGGGCGAAAATGTCGGCCTCAAACAAGTCACTATTCTTAGTGTCGGCAAGCCGTGCGATGTCGCGGCCTTCAAGCACGTTGGTAGCGCTGCCGCCAAGCCCAATGGCTTGGCCGATGCTCCGCGCTGTTACCGCGTGATCACCGGTGACCATAACCACGCGAATACCGGCGTGTTGGCAATCTTCAATGGCCTGCGGCACGTCGGCGCGTGCCGGGTCCTCAAGTCCAATGAGTCCGAGGAATGTCAAATCCTCATATGGCGGGACAAGCGGACTGCATCTCGACTTTCATGGCGCAGCCGAGCACTCGAAGGCCATGACTCGCGAGCTGCTCAACATGGGCGAGCCACTGGCTGCGCGTAGTGGCATCCAGCGCGGCCGTACCCTCGGCCGCGATTATTTTCTTGGAAGCGTGCAGTACCGCCTCCGGCGCGCCCTTGACGGCGACTAGATAGGAGTCTCCGCGGCGATGCACGGTCGCCATCATCTTGGTGGTCGTATCGAAGGCGTACTTGCGAATGACCGAACTGTGTCGCAGCAGGGCCGAGCGGTTTAATCCGGCGCGGAACCCGGCGCGCAAAAGCGCCAGCTCCATCGGATCGCCGATACCTCTCTCCTCCGGGCTTTCCAGGGCGGCGTCATTGCACAGTACGGCGATCTCGAGGAGCTGGAAGAGCTGCGTGTCAGCAGCAAGTTGCGTTTCGCTGGTATTCACTTCAAGCTCGATTTCGCCGCTGGGCACCATGAGCCGGCGCACGGTCATACGATTTTCCGTTAGCGTGCCAGTCTTGTCAGTGAGGATGACGGTGGTCGCGCCCAGAGTTTCGACCGCCGATAGCCGCTCAATGAGCGCATTTTGCCTCGCCATGCGCCACATGCCGCGTGCGAGCGCGAGCGTAGCGACGATCGGCAAGCCTTCTGGGATGGCCGCCACAGCGAGCGCAATTGCCGCCTCGGCGATCAGGAAAGGATCCTTGCCGGTAAAGAGCCCGATGCCGGCTATCGCGGCGCAGACTATTAAAGTAGCCCAGACGAGTTGCGCAGCCAGATTCGCCAGTTTCTTCTCCAGCGGAGAGCTTCCGGGTTCCGCTGTCTCGACCAGCTGCGAAATCTGGCCGAGCTCGGTCGAAAGTCCTATTGCAACGACCACGCCGAGCCCACTACCACGCGTCAGCGCTGTTCCTTTGAAAAGCATTGAAGTGCGGTCGGCCAACCTCGTCCCAAGAGCGACCGGAAGTGTGTGCTTTTCGACAGCGACGGACTCGCCGGTCAAGGTTAATTCGTCAGCTGCAAGGTTTGAGGCTTCAACAAGCCGCAAATCGGCGGAGATGGAGTCCCCGGCTTCCAGCACGACGATATCGCCGGGCACTATCTGTTCTGCTGGAATAAGCCGCATGTGGCCGTCGCGGCGGACGCGTGCGGAATGCGTGCCCAACGCGCGTAGCGCTTCGATGGACCGCGCAGCTTTCAGCTCGGTAAGAAACCCGATCAGCGTGTTAATCACGAGCACGACCGCAATCGCGCCGCCCTCTTCCAATTCGCCGAAGTAGAGAGCGAGCGCCGCCGCCACGCTCAACAGATAAACAACCGGACTTTGAAACTGATGGAACAACAGGACAAGCAAGTTGGCCTTACGCTGCGAAACGATCGTATTCGGCCCAAATACGTTATGCCTACGCTTGACTTCGTCCGCGGGAAGCCCGTCTCCAATGGAAGTGCCTAAGAGCGCTAGGAGGTCACTGGCGGCAACCGCATAGGCGTTGTCTAATGACGTCTCGAAGGAGCCTAGGAGCGGTCATCTGACTATTCTGGCGTCTGTATGGTTATAGTTGGGGCGTCGCATGCTCGGATCCCTACTTTTGTCGCCAGCGAGCCTAGTCGAATGAGAGACTTCGATGCGCCAGAAAGTCTTCACGACAATTCACCTATGGCTTTCGTTTCGGCAACACCCATCGGTCATTGGCGACCGCCCCCCTTGGCCCCCCACGGGCGGCCTTCGTCTGATAAAGTTTTCGCAAACCATCCTATCGACTAATGTTGGAAGCAACGATCAATGGCAGACCCTGACAAATGAGTAGATTATTCAATAGCGCTCTAGTGCTGGCTTTCGCGGTGACAATCTGCTTGTCGAATGACAGTGCAAGCGCGCAGCAATTCGGCAATGTCCGAGAGGGACGCCGGCTGGCCCATGCGGAATGCGCTCAGTGCCACAGCGTCGAGAAAAAAGGGTATTCCACCAATCCCGCAGCACCTGCCTTCGACGATATCGCTAACGTTCCCGGAATGACGAGTATGGCACTGACGGTCGCGTTGCGGACCTCGCATCGCTCCATGCCGAACCTTATCATCAAGGGTCGCAATGCTCAGAATATCATCGCGTATATACTGAGTCTGAAACGTAAGTAAAAGCCGCGGTCGGCGGTCAATTGATCTAAAACGCGGCGTTCATAAAGGCAAAACAGGGCGACGGCGGTTTCGATCTCGAGCCGCGCACGACACGATAGGACTAGAAGATCCGAAATGAGAGAATGCGTTTTGGGGCTCTTGGCAGTCGTGTCGTTATTGGCGACGACGTATCGCGTGTTGGCCAACGAATTCCCCGAGCCCGGCTTTCGTTTTCATTGTGAACAAGATTCCAATGTGAATTTAAACGGATGGCGATGCCTTTCTAGCCGATACTTTGCAAAGAGCGGCATTCCTTCCGGGACGGTAGTCACATCCGAAAATTTGGATGAGCTAATGGAGTGTTGCATAGATCAATTCGTGCGTGTTGAAGAGCCGAACCCAACTAAAATTATGTTGGTCCGGACAAACGTGATTACCCGAGACTCGACCGGCGCTGTCGAAACCGAAGAAGTCAAAGACTGGATGCTGGTTGAACGTAGGGAAACGGAAGAGTTTTGGCACGACTGCTCACTTGAAGGCGCATGATTTCGAACTGAGTATCATCGACCAAAACGACAAAACCTTAGTCGGCATCACTGTCGATCACAGTGGCTTCCGCCAGATGTCCCTTCATTGGGAATCCTTTCCGTGCGTTCTGCCGTAGACACTGAACAAGCAGCATCCATTACCGTGGCTATCTTCCGTTCCTGCGAGCGCACCCGTTCGCGAGAACTTCGACAAGCCGTTGGCGGCGTCCGCGAGTGGCGCCGAACAAGAGAGATGCCGATTCATTGCAACGGGCTTAGCAGTCCATCTGAGAGCATCATCGCGAGCCGTCCGGCTCGAAAGCCCCCCTCAAAGTCCGAAGTCGCGATAATGACTAAGCCGATTACGGTTGCGGCTGCGGCGTTGAGCTAACACTTGGCGGAAGCACGGGATAGGTGACTTTCGGCTGATCACCCGTCAGTCCCGCCAGGAACGCAACGATCTTTTGAACCTCTTCATTATTAAGTTGAGTCCCGAGCTGGCTGGTCCCCATGACGGCGACCGCTTGAGCAAGATCCCAAGCTTGACCGCTGTGAAAATAGGGTGCGGTCAACGTGATGTTCCTCAAGGTCGGGACTTTAAAAACGTACTCGTCGCTCGCCGTCTTTGTAACGACAAAACGGCCCTTGTCGGCAGGCGGTAGAATGTCAGCGCCTGGCTTTTCCACGACACCGAATGGAGCGTACATACCCCCTCCGACGTTAATGCCATTGTGGCAACTCGCGCAGCCTCGATCGATAAACAGCACCAGCCCCTCCTTCTGTATGGGCGAAAGAGCGTTGGCGTCACCCTTGAGGAAGCGGTCGAACGGAGCGTTGGGCGTAATTAGCGTCGTTTCGAAAACGGCGATCGCCTTCTGCGCGTTGCCAAGCGTTATGGGGTCTGGTTCGTCTGGAAATGCCTTAGCAAACGCCTCACGATAACCTGGAATGCCCTTCAGTTGTTCGGCGACATGCGGCTCCGGTGACGCCATCTCGACCGGATTGATGATTGGGCCGCCGGCCTGCTGTTCAAGGTCTTTAGCGCGGCCGTCCCAGAACTGGGCATGATTGAATACCGCATTGAGAACCGTCGGAGCGTTGCGTCCGCCGTGCTGCCAACGATGCCCAATGGATGTGGGCTCCGCGTCGGCGCCACCAAGTCCTATATTGTGACACGAATTGCAGCTGATGGCGTGACTCGCGGACAAACGTGGATCGAAGTATAGCATTTTCCCGAGCTCGACCTTGGCGGCCGAAGTCGGATTGCCGGGCAGATCAGGAGGATTAGTCGGAATTGCTTGGAATTGCTGCCGCGCTCTCTCCAAAAGATCGCCCTGTGCCAAGACCGGAGAAGCAAAGAGGCAGCCCAGAAATAGAAAAGCAAGTGCCGTGTTCCTGACCATGGCCGTGATACTCCTTTAGAGCGACATTTGTTTCCTCATTCCATCTCAAGCTGCGTCCGGCGGTCTGCGCGTGAGAATTTTGCGGCCCGTGAACATGGCAGATGTGATGCTGCCACCCTCATGCAGTTCGGTGACCACGACCGCAAACAGGTGGAGCATGATGACAACGACCAAGGCATAGAATGCAAATTCATGCACCGTAACGAATGGTTTGCGGAACGCGCGCATCGCCTGGTACGACGCTTTGTCGATCAGGTCAGCGGCACCCGATTGAAGCGCAGCCGGATCAACTCCGGGAGCAGCGACCCACTGCGCAAACCAGTGACCAAAGGGTGGCCAAAACAGATCGGTTCCGGCGATGACAAGGCCCGTAGTCAACTGAATGACCAGAAGCAAGAACAGCAGGGATATGCCAACGCGTGCCAACGGGTTGTGCCCGACAAATTGCTGCGGCTCGCCGGATAAAAACGACGCCGTATAGCCGCGCAAGGCCGTTAGATAGCCCGGGCCGCCCGGCAGTATGCCTCGCCACCGCGTGTACCTGTTACCGAAGAAAGCCCAAACGAAGCGCCAGAGGAGATTAGCTCCCATGACATAGCCGAACGACACGTGAATGCTTTTCAGCAGAATTTTGCCGCTAGCCGACAGCCCAAGCGCATCATCGTATAGGACAGCAATTCCTGTTGCGATGAGGCCGATAACGGCAAGAGCGTTGATCCAATGGAACCAACGGGTTGGCGCATCCCAAGCTGCGTACTCTTGGAATTTTGGAGCGGTCATGCGTCGCATGATCGTCTCGCGCTCCGACCCGGCATTGATCCGGATCAAAATTTCGCAGAAGTCTCAATCAGCCCCCTTCGCCTAGTAACTTTATTGATACATCTCGTTGACTTGAATCTAAGCTCTTACAGACAGCCAGAGCTTGCTGCGAATAGTGCCGCATAAAGTCCGCGAACCGGCCGCGACCTAGTTATGAAAAAAGGAATTTAGGCAATTACGAGTCTCACCTTCGGGCTGCCGCTGGGCCATGTCGAAAATAACGATAACACGCTAGATCGTCGACGATTGCTCGGTTTGTCGAGGCGCTTAGGGTAGTACAAGCCTTGGATTTTGGCGCGCGCCGCATCGAGCGGATTCAAAGCCGGAGAAGTTGGTCGGCCTGCTGAGACCACCGAACTTAGTCCCGTTGGTTGCGGGCACCGTGTGATACTTGATTCAAGGAACCCATTTAATCCTTGGGTGGCGGTCACGGAATAGGGACAAAAATGCGTTTCTTCGATCCCATGATCCTGAACCTCGCCGTAGCGCTTGGCATCGGTCTATTGATCGGGGCTGAACGGGAGCGTCGCAAAGGCGAGGGCCCATCACGTTCACCCGCGGGAATACGCACATTCACCGTTGCCTCGCTTGCTGGGGCCATCAGCTTGATCGTTGGCGGCGAGGTCTTGTTTGCAATTGCAACCGCGGGCGTCATCCTTTTGAGCACGGTCGCCTATTGGCGCGGGGACGAAGACGATCCCGGCCTGACGACCGAAATCGCCTTGATCGTGACTACTTTGCTCGGCGGGCTTTCGATGCAAAAGCCCGCGCTGGCAGCTGGTCTTGCGGTTACACTCGCCGGCCTGCTCGCCGCGCGGTCTCGGCTCCACCACTTCGTCCGCTCGGTAATCACCGAAGACGAACTCAATGACGCCTTGATCTTGGCCGGCGCGACACTTGTCGTCCTGCCGCTTGCTCCGGATCGTCCAATGGGACCATACGACGCCCTAAATCCACACTCGATCTGGATCCTGGTGATTCTCGTGATGGCCATCAGCGCCGCGGGCTACGTTGCGGTCCGCATGCTTGGGGCCCGTGTGGGCCTGCCTATCGCTGGTCTCGCGTCAGGCTTCATCTCAAGCACGGCGACCATCGGTGCAATGGCTGCGCGAGCCGTAAAGACCCCGGATGCACTTGCAGCCGCCGTTGCAGCGGCGGTGTTGTCAACGATTGCGACGATCGTCCAGATGGCAATTGTTCTCGCCGCTACGAGCATGACTACTCTTCGAACCCTCTCGATTCCGCTGATCTGTGCCGGGTTCGCCGCGATTGTCTATGGAGCAATCTTTACGATCCAGGCTCTGCAGCAGAAGACAGAAAGCGAGGCCCAAAGCGGCCGGGCCTTTAGCCTCACGGCGGCTATCGCATTCGCCTTGACCCTTTCCGGTATCCTCGTAGCCTCTGCAGCGCTTCAGGAATGGTTTGGTGAGACGGGTGTTGTTGCGGCCGCCGCCCTTGCGGGCTTCGTCGATACGCATTCAGCCGCGATCTCGGTCGCTTCGCTGGTCGCATCGGGAAAAATGAACGCAGCAGACGCTGTCTTTCCCATTCTGGCAGGGCTTTCGACGAATACGATCAGCAAGATGTTGCTAGCTGGTTTCAGTGGCGGGCGTTCCTTTGCGCTTCGTGTGATACCGGGATTGATCTTTGTTGCGCTGGCAGCGTGGGCTGGCGCGCTAACGCTTAATCTCAAGATATGCTGAAATGGTACCTTCAACATCGCGCTTCACTTTAATTGATCTAATGAGCGGAATGTTGGCGGGTCCTCTCGGCGGATTTTGGCATGATGTAGGTGATGAATTCCTGAATTAGTTTTCCATCGCAACGAGGAGAGATATGAGTCGCCTCCACACGCATCCAGAGAGTCACCTCGTTGCTCGCATCGGCTGGCTGAGAGCCGCGGTGCTCGGGGCCAACGATGGTATAGTCTCGACCGCAAGCTTGATCGTTGGCGTGGCCGCAGCTGCCGCAAAGCAGAACGATGTCTTGATCGCTGGGGTCGCGGGGCTGGTGGCTGGCGCCATGTCGATGGCTGCCGGCGAGTATGTGTCCGTCAGTTCGCAATCCGACACTGAAAAAGCGGATCTCGCGCGCGAGCGCGAGGAGTTGAGGGAGAATGTGGAATTCGAACAGGAGGAGCTTGCCGAAATTTACGTAAAGCGCGGTGTCGACCAAGCGCTTGCGCGGCAGGTTGCTCAGCAGTTGATGGCAAAAGATGCCTTAAGCGCCCATGCACGCGATGAGCTCGGGATATCGGAAATCACCACGGCACGTCCCGTGCAGGCGGCACTTACATCGGCCGCCACTTTTGCCGTAGGTGCGGCCATGCCCCTGCTTATGGTTATCGTCTCGAGCGCGAATGCACTTGTCCCTACCGTGTCTATTGCGTCATTGGGATTTCTCGCTCTTCTGGGCGCGATTGGTGCAAGAGCAGGCGGCGCAAACGTCTTGCGCGCCATGGCCCGCGTGACGTTCTGGGGTGCGTTGGCGATGGCACTAACCGCAGGCATTGGAAAACTGTTCGGCACGGTTATGTGAAGAGCGAGGAGCGCAGCCGCGAACGTACCGAAGGTCGAAATGCTCGTTGGCACTTGGTACGTCGACGAACTCGGCAATCAAACACGCGAGATCAGATCGCGCGATTAGCTAGTTGTGGAGCCTCAACAGGCTGTCCTCGGATCCGAACATTTCGGCGCGGCCTGAGAGTGGCGGAAGGTGCCCGCGCCGGTTGCGCCGGCTGGCGCGGCTGTTTGACGGACAACTACTACACAGGGTCAATGCTCGGTATCGGTATTAATTCTCGCTACTATCCATGGAGAGCCAGGACCGATGCGAGCACACGCAAGCAGTTCGAGGTTGCTCATGTCAACGTCACGGTCGTGAGTTATCTTCGCAAGCTTAACACATAAGCGCTTATCTCTCTAATTTGAAAATCAGCCAGCATCGGGTCAGGCATACCATTCGGATTGTCCAAACCATGGTGCGTGGTGGTCAGGAAGTTGCGCAGAGATTCGACGGTGGTACCGGCGCGTTGCGCGATTGACTGAAATGAGGCCGCAGGAGGGTTCATTGTTGGCGCGTAGGGCTGGCCGGGCGCGACGACATGACAACCCGTGCATAACATGACTGCCAAATGGCGGCCATTGCTCGCATCGTCTATCGTGCTCGCTGCTTGGCTCCAGGCAAGGGAGCTAGCCATCCAAAGAATAAAGAAGGCTATCGAAAGCCTTGGCATGCCCAGCAAGTCTCGGTTTGAAATGGCGAATCCCTGATTTGATAAAGTACCAAACTGGTCGCGTCTTTGAGCGAGATCAATGCCCCCGCGATGCTGATGGCTGTTCGTTCAATACGGCACCGACCGGTCATACGCTTCGCCTGCTTGAACTGCCCGCGGCCTGGACGCGGATTTGCGAGCAAGCCCATCAGCAGCTGAAAGAGGAACTTGGGCTCGACCACTTCGAAGGGCGATCCGGGCAAGGCCTTCACCGCCATGCACTCATGACGATGCTCGCCTTCGCCTTTCTGCAACACAGTCGCCTCAAAAAAGCGAGATGGGGAAAAAAGAATCAACGGACGGCCGCCTCAACCAAGCTTGCCGGCCGTTCGTCACGCCATCGTCGCGCTCATAGCTCGAATGCCGCCGAAGAGATGCCCGCACTGCCACAAATGGATATCTGTGAACATGCAGCTTGAATAAATCTGCCGAAGTAGTGCTAGTCATGTCCGTTTTGCCAAAACTGCAGGCACAAAACGATCAGATCGTCGCCATGTTGCGGGAACAGAACGAACTTCTTCGGGAACAGCAGCGTAACGCTTAAGGCGGTGCGAGAGTCAGTCGGGAAAGATGCGAGGCCAATAAAACCGATGACTGAGCGCTTCATTAAGGGGTGAGTCGAAGCGCAGCTTCGCATCCGCCCCATCAGCCGCGTAACCAGCTGAGGACCGCGCTCGCGCGCTAGCCGCCAATGGCGCGTTAGCGGCCATCTTTAATAGCGGCGAATATTCCGCCACGAGAAACGGAATGACCGAATGAACAAAGATGGCAACGAGGACGGCAAACGCCAATAAGGTGGCACCTTCGAGCGCGAGCAAACGCACCCGGTCGGCCGGCAATCGTAGATACATGGCTTTTCCCCCGACACGCGGCTGCTGCCCCTGTCACAAGGAATCCCTCCGGGGCTCTTGTGGTTCCCAGCCTCCCCTGAAACTTTTACCGATATTCCGCGCCAACGTATGTGGCGCGTCGTGCTCTAGATTGCGATGCCCGGGCCTCTATGTGCGCATTCGCTTTCAGAATCAGATAGATTGGCCCGGTTGGTGCGGCACTTGCGCGGGTCCGGAGGACGAGCATGGAAGCCCTTTTTCAGATTGGGAGGAACTTGGGGCACTAACTGCGCGAGTTTTCGGTCGCGAGGCAAATTAAAGAATGATTATTTCAGCCAGCCGCGATGCACATCGAAGATGCGCGCGGCCTCGGAAGGATGCGGCAGTTCGCGCACGGAGGGTTCGTTGAGGGCCGTCAAGCCGTCTTCGTAGCCGGCATGCCAATGCTCCTTCATTCCACGCCGGGAGAATTCGAAAGTCTTGCCGGTCGTTTCATATTTCTTCGTTTGATATTTGAGCTGCACGATTGTCGCGACTTTTACACGCGCCTCACGGGCCAGAGCCTTGAACTCGGGATCGTTACGGTAATCAGTGGGGAGCTTGTCCAAAAACCGGCATACAGCGTGCCTGAACCGCTGCATCTTGCGGTACTGGTCGAGCGAAATGTTGAGGCGGCTCGCGCTGTGCATCTCCGTCGCGCGCAGGTAGGCAGAGGGTATATCGAGCGGCACTTCGCCGCTCGAATCCCAGAGGTCGACTTGGAAAACCAGTTCGCTGCGGCTTGGTGAGCTGTCGATCACGCATTGCATCGGTGTGTTGGAAACCACGGCGCCGTCCCAGTAATATTCGCCGTCGACTCTGGTCGGCGCAAATCCCGGCGGCAACGAAGCGCTCGCCATCACATGCTCAATCGTTATCTTCTCGTCGAGATTGTCGAAAGTAACCGGCGCGCCGGTCCGCACGTTTGCCGCGCCGATGCTGAACTGCATCGTTTTTCGATTGATCAGATCAAAATCGACGAGCCGCTCCAGCGTCGTTTTCAATGGTGCGTTATCGTAGTATCCAACGTCTTCGGGACGTTTGGCGGTCGTGTTAATCGGCGGCATCGGGCGGGGCGAGAAGAAATTCGGCGCGCCGTGCAGCATTGTTGAAAGGGTGCTCATCTTATTGGCCCATGAACGCGCTTGGTCGTTCTCGTTTCCCCAAAGATCCGAGAACCACTGCATCGTCTGAAAAGCGGCCGACGGTTTGGTGACCGTTTCCCAGAATTCGAGCAGCCGTTCCACCCGACGTTCCGGAGGATTGCCGACGATGAGAGCGCCGTTGATGGCACCGATCGAGGTGCCGGATATCCAGTTCACATCGATATTCGCCTCGTGAATCGCCTGGTACACGCCAGCCTGATAGGCACCGAGGGCGCCGCCACCCTGCAGCACCAGCGCCACACGCTCAAAAGGCAGTGCGCGCTCAGGTCGTTGTTTTGTGGTTTGAGAGGAGACGTCGTCCATCACATTATCCAGTTTACTCATGCAATCTTCCGGTCCGCATCGCGCAGGGCGACATAGATTGCGGGAATGACCAGCACGGTCAGCAGCGTCGATGACGCCAATCCGAACAGCAGCGAGATGGCGAGACCCTGAAAGATCGGGTCGAGCAGGATGGTGGCGGCTCCGATCATCGCCGCCAGCGCTGTCAGCAAAATCGGCTTGAAACGAACCGCACCCGCTTCCAGCAGAATCTCGCGCAGACGTTTTCCCGCCGCCGGCGCCATGACGGATAAAGTCGACCAGCAAAATCGAATTGCGCACGATGATGCCGGCAAGCGCGATAAAGCCGATCATCGAGGTCGCGGTGAACGGTGCGCCGAACAGCCAGTGGCCGAGCATGATGCCGATCAGGGTCAGGGGGATGGGCGTGAGAATTACAAGCGGCAGCTTGAAACTCCCGAATTGCGCAACGACGAGGATATAGATCCCGATAATCGCGACAGCGAAAGCCGCGCCCATGTCGCGGAAGGTCACGTAAGTGATCTCCCACTCGCCGTCCCAGAGAACGGTAGACGTACTTTCATCCTTCGGCTGGCCGTGGAAGCGCACAGTCGGCGGTGGCAAGTTGCCCCAATCGTGTGCAGCAACCAATCTATCCACATCGAGCATGCCGTAGATGGGCGCTTCGTAGGCGCCGGCAAGCTCGGCCATCACCATGTCGGCGTAGCGGCCGTCGCGACGGAAAATCGCGGGCGAACCGGCCTCTTCGGTGACATGCACGACCTCACCGAGTTCAACCACCGTTTTATTGCCGGGCACACTGTTGGCGGGAACAGGGGTCGAAGCCAGCAACTCGGTCCAGGACAAATGGCGCTTCGGCAAGCGCACCACGATCTCGATCGGATTGCGACCTTCGCCACGGTGCGAGTACCCAACCGCTGTGCCGCCGAACAGAGCCTGGATGGTGTCGTAGACGTCGCGCTGTTCGACGCCGAAAAACTCCAACCGATCCTGATCGATCGAGATCCGAAGACGCGGCTGTGATTTGCCGATGGAATCGTCGATATCGACGATATAGGGCACGGAGGCGAAGATCTTTTTCACCTCAGCGGCCACCGCGCGGCGTGTCGCCGAGTCTGGGCCGTAGACTTCGGCGAGCAAAGTCGCAAGTACCGGCGGCCCGGGCGGCACTTCGACCACGCGCGCAACCGTCCCCGGTGGCAGACTCAGACTTTTGAGGCGCGCTCGCAGATCGACCGCAATGGCATGACTTGCCCGCTTGCGCTCATCCCGGCCGGCGAGATTGAGGTGCAGTTCGCCCAGTTCGGGAGCCTCGCGGATATAATAGTGACGAACGAGGCCATTGAAATTAAACGGCGCTGGCGTGCCCGCATAGGTTTCGATTGAACTAATCTCCGGCAGCTGACGCGCAACCTCGGCGATGGCAAATAAGGTCCGTTCGGTATCTTCGAGCGTGGCGCCGCGCGGTAGGTCGACCACCACGGCCATTTCCGACTTGTTGTCGAATGGCAGGAGCTTGACGGTGACGCTCTTAGTCACGAACAGCATGCAGACTGCCAAGGTCGCCATGCCGACGCCGATAAGGAACAGCCAAGCCGATTTGCGCGACCGCACAATCGGTGCAGCAAAGCGCCGGTAGATGCGGCCGAGAACGCCTTCGCCGTGCGGCATCTCGTGCTCATGAACAGGGCTTCCCTGGGGATGCAAACGCAGCATCAGCCATGGCGCGACCACCATCGCGACGAAGAACGAGAACAGCATCGCCGCCGACGCATTGGCCGGAATCGGAGCCATATAGGGGCCCATCAACCCCGATACAAACAGCATCGGCAACAGCGCGGCGACGACGGTCAGTGTAGCAACAATGGTGGGATTGCCGACCTCTGCCACCGCCTCGATCGCGGCTTTCATGCGGGTACGGCCGTCATTCATGGCCCAGTGACGGGCAATATTTTCCACCACCACGATCGCGTCGTCGACCAGAATGCCGATCGAGAAGATCAGGGCAAACAGGCTGACGCGATTGATGGTGTAACCCATCAGATTGGAGGCGAACAAAGTGAGCAAAATGGTCGTCGGGATAACGACCAGGGTAACGAGAGCCTCGCGCCAGCCGATCGCAAATGCGATCAGCACCACGATCGAGACGGTCGCTAGCGCCAAGTGGAAGAGAAGCTCGTTGGCTTTTTCGTTTGCGGTCTCGCCATAGTCGCGCGTTACCGTGACATCAACGTCGGCGGGAATGAGCCGTCCCTGCACGCTGTGCAGCCGATCAAGCAAATTTTCGGCGACGACAACGGCGTTCGCGCCCGAGCGCTTGGCGAAGGCGACACTGACCGCCGGCAGCCTGTTCCAGGAACCCTTGCCGCCGGCGCCGGCCTTGTCGCCGGGCCCGGGCTCTTTCCATCCACACGCGGTGTTCCAGCGGACTCGGCCCGATCACCACCGACGCGACGTCGCGTACATAGATCGGTCGATTGTCGCGCGTCCCGATCAGTAGCAGGCTGATGTCCGGAATGCCGGAAAGCGTTTGGCCGCCCGCAATATTGCGCATCGTATCATTGTCGCGCGCGCTACCGGACTGGAACGAGCGGTTGGCACCCCGCACCTTGTCGATAAGTTGCTGCAATGTCACGCCGTACAGCGAGAGCTTTTCAGGGTCCGGCTCGACCCGGATCTGCTGCGGGCTGCCACCGGAAATGTAGGTCAGCCCGACATTGTCGGTCTTGACCAGTTCAGCCTGCAATTGGATGCCCAGTTCGTATAAGTCCTTGTCCGTCCATCGCTGGGCGGCGTCGGGTTTCGGCGATAGCGTCAGCACCAGGACGGCAACGTCGTTTATCCCGCGCCCAACAATCAGCGGCTCGGGTATCCCGATTGGAAGCCGGTCGAGGTTGGCGCGGATTTTTTCATGGATACGGAGAATGGCATCGTCAGCCTTAGTGCCTACGAGAAAACGCGCGGTCACCATGACGCGATCGTCAACCGTCTGGCTGTAGACGTGCTCAACGCCGTCGATGCCCTTAACGATCTCCTCAAGCGGCTTAGTCACGAGTTCGACAGCATCCGGTGCCTTCAAGCCGTCCGCGTTAACCCGGATATCCACCATGGGCACGCTGATTTGCGGCTCTTCTTCGCGCGGAATCGTGAGCAGCGCGAGCAAGCCTGCGGCGAGCGCAGCCAGGAGAAAAAGCGGCGTCAGCGGCGAGCGGATCGTCGCCTGCGTAAGGCGGCCGGACAGGCCCAGATTCATGGCCGCACCAGCACGTCGCCGGGCTTCAGACCGGAGAGAATTTCAAGCGCGTCCGGCATGTCCGGCCGCGGCAATTGCCGACCGCGCTGCACCGGGACGTCAACGATGGTATCGGGGCCGGTGCGCACGCGGGCGTAATCAATCCCGAAGCGGGTCACGATGAATGAGCCTGGCACGATGATGCTTGTGCGATCCCCCGCCGAAATCCACACCCGGATGCGCTGGCCGACAAAATAGTCGCCGAGATCCGCCACAGAGGCGTCGGCCACCACCCTGCCGTCTTGGAGTTGCGGATACACCAGACGAATGGTGCCGAAGCGCGCGCCGTCGCTGCCGAGATCTTCGCCGTCGATGCGTATCCGATCGCCGGTCCGCAGGAAGCGAGCGTGGCGCTCGGGGACCCGGAGCCGCAAAACGAAATTCTGTTCCGCTACGGTCGCCACCGGCTCGCCGGGCAGTATAACTGTGCCTGTGGTTATCGGCACCGTCAGCACCCGGCCGGCTGTTGGCGCCAGCACTTTCCCTTCCGCGATCTGCTGTTCGACCACCGAGCGTTCGGCAGTGCGCGACTTCAACGCGTTATTAGCTACGTCAAAGGCCGTTTGCGCGGTATCGAGTGCAACCTTCGATGTGGTGCCATGAGCGAACAGTTCCTGCGCCCGTTCGAGATCGGTTTTGGCCTTGTCGAACTGAGCCTGCAGACCCGCGATTTGGGCGTCCAGCGATTGGATCTGGAGCACATATTTTTTGTCTGCGACAGTTGCTATTGGCTGGTCCTGCTCAACGCGATCGCCTTGCCGGACGGCGAGTTGCACGACAGTTCCGCCGATGCGCGCGCGTGCCGGAACAACATTGGCGCTTTCCACGGTGGCGAATACAGCCTTCTCATCGCCGATCGTCTGCGGTGCGACATGGAAAGTGTCGTCGGCACTTGCGTGCTGACTTAGCAACGCCGCTCCGGCAAGTCCGATAAGCCAAAAAGCCTTCGCCATTTTTCTCTCTCAATTCGCCATGTTGTATGTACAAGTGAGCCGCCGCGCGGCGCCCTTCATTGATTTCGCGCAAAACACGCCGCTCCGCCGGCCTGCGGCGCGCCTTGGGACCGCTTGCCGCAAGCGGCGGGCAATAGAGCCGATACAGCGTACGTGCGAGTTCCCGCGCCTGCGGGCTGCCGATCGAATACCAGATCGTTTGTCCGTCCCGGCGAGCGGTGACCAGGCCATCTTTGCGCAGCAGCGCCAGATGCTGCGATACGGTCGAGTCGCGGATGCTCAAGAGTTCCGCGAGTTCGCCCACCGACCGCTCCTGCTCGATCAGCTGGCAGATGATGATCAAGCGATGACGGTTCGCCATCGCCTTCAGGAGACCGCTTGCGTCGTCGGCCGCAGCCGCCATTCGTGAGACGTCTATTTTCATACTTGCATATATGCGAATGTTTGAATATATAGTCAATACCCTTGAGACCGGGTTCGCTGGCCCGGCAGTGCAACAGGAGATCATCATGAACATCGATCGCGCAGTGCTTACGCTCGCCGGCAGCATGGTGCTCTTCAGCTTGGCCTTAGCGTGGCTCGTCAGCCCCTATTGGCTGCTTCTCACCGCTTTCGTGGGCGCCAACATGCTGCAGGCGTCATTCACCGGATGGTGTCCGGCGGCGCTGATGTTCCGCTGGCTCGGCGTGCGGAAAGGGCCTGCATTTCAATGACAAGCTTACACGGGGTAAGCCATCGAGAGTTGCGCTGGATCAAAGCGGCCGAAGTGGAAAGTACTAATTAAGTCAACAACGGACAGTCAAAACGGACCAGCTGCGCGAAGCACCGGAGGAACTTATGGCCCACATCGTCGTACTTGGCGGCGGTATCGGCGGCGTTTCAAGCGCCTACGAGCTGAAGCAGGCGATCCGCAGGGAGGATCGCGTCACGCTTGTTTCCAACAAGCCGTTTTTCCAATTCACGCCTTCCAATCCCTGGGTGGCTGTGAAATGGCGCACCAAGAACGACATCACCATCGACCTTGCCTCGGTGCTGCCGAAACATGGCGTTGCCTTCAGCGCCGCCGGGGCGGCGCGCGTTCATGCGGACAGCAATCGCGTCGAGCTGGGGGATGGTACATTCCTCGACTATGACTACCTGGTGATCGCCACGGGCCCCGAGCTCGCCTTCGATGAGATCGAAGGATTGGGCCCGGAAAAGAACAGTTACTCCGTCTGCGATGTGGACCACGCCACGCGCGCGAACGCCCGATGGGAGGAGTTTTGCAAAAATCCCGGTCCGATCGTGGTCGGCGCCGTGCAAGGAGCCTCGTGTTACGGCCCAGCTTACGAATTCGCGATGATCATGGATGCCGATCTGCGCAAGCGTCGGATCCGCGACAAGGTCCCCATGACCTTCGTGACGGCTGAGCCCTATATCGGCCATCTCGGCGTCGGCGGTGTCGGCGATACCAAGGGCGTGCTCGAGTCGGAGATGCGGCAACGTCATATCAAATGGATCGTCAATGCCAAGGTCGACAAGGTCGATGCCGACAAGATGCATGTGACCGAGGTCGACGACGACGGCAAGCCGAAAAAGGCGCACGAGTTGCCGTTCAAGTTCTCGATGATGATCCCGGCTTTCCGCGGCATTGCGGCGGTTCGCGGCATAGAAGGCTTGGCCAATCCGCGCGGGTTCATCGTCGTCGACAAGCACCAACGCAATCCGAAATACCGCAACGTGTTCGGCGTCGGCGTCTGCATCGCCATCGCCCCGCTCGAGCAAACGCCGCTTCCGGTCGGGGTGCCAAAGACCGGCTATATGATCGAATCCATGGTCACGGCGACCGCGCTCAATATCGGCCAGCTCGTTCGCGGCGAGGAGGCAACCCACGAGGCTACCTGGAACGCCATTTGTCTTGCCGATTTCGGCGATTCCGGCGTCGCCTTTGTGGCCATGCCGCAAAACCCGCCGCGCAACGTCAATTGGGCGTCGAGCGGCCGTTGGGTTCATGTGGCCAAGGTGGCGTTCGAGAAATACTTCCTGCACAAGGTCCGCGCCGGCACGACGGAGCCTTACTACGAAAAGATGGTGATGCGGCTTCTTGATATCGGCAAGATCAAGCGCCCGGCGGCGTGAGCGCCGGGACCGATCGCAAATGGGACAGGCTAAGCCGAATCACTGGTGTCGCGATTTAGCGCGCGGGTGGTGTAGTGACAAAAAGCGGTCGCGAAAGGCGATGCTTTCGGTTTGAGGAATTTAAATGGCAACAGACGTCAAGCAGTTGATTGATGCGGCCAACGCCGCGGTGCCGAGGATCACGCCCGCTGAAGCGCGCGAAATGATCGCGAAGGGCAATACGTTAGTTGTGGATGTGCGCGATGCCCCGGAGCTCGAGAAGAGCGGCAAAGTTGCCGGCGCCGTCCATCACTCGCGCGGCATGTTGGAGTTCCGAGCGGACCCGGCGTCTCCTTACTACGACAAGAAGTTCGAAATGGCCCAGACCATCATCGTCTACTGCGCTTCCGGCGGGCGCTCTGCGCTGGCCGGTAAGGTGCTCAAGGATATGGGCTATAGCCAAGTCTTTAATATGGGCGCCTTCAAGGATTGGGCCGAGAGCGGTGGCCCTGTCGACAAACCAATCGACATGGGCATGTCATGAATTGAAAAAACGCAGAGTGCGCGTGCGCAGACCGAAGTGCTGAAACGAAATTGTTGATATCGGCTGATGGCCGCCGCTTCCGCCAGGTGTGGATCACAGTTCGCGGCAAGCATGCACTAGACCGCAGTATCGCTAACCGCGTGCCCTCCTAGGATCGCCTTCTCGGAGAGCGCACGCGGAATCGCGTGCCTTTCGCGCGCGCCGCGGCGCGCGCGGGCGGGCGACGCTCGGCCACTTTGACTCGCGGCGCTTCGCAGAAGGAGCGGTGCAGCGTGCCGACGATGTCGCGGACTTCGGACCGCGCCAGGGAATAGAATATGTTCTTTCCCTCACGCCGGGTCTCGACCAACCCGTCGGCGCGCAGGCGGGCGAGCTGCTGAGAAATCGCCGGCTGACGCAGGCTGAGCATATCCTCGATCTCGCCCACTGACTTTTCGCCGTCGATCAGCAGGCAGAGGATCAAAAGCCGTCCCTCATGGGCCAGGGCCTTGAGGAATCCGCTGGCCTCATGCGCACTTTCCATCATTGCGTCGATGTCAAAATGATCTTTCCGCAACGAAGGCAAGGGGCGCGGGCTCATGGAAGTTGTTGCTCGGGCGTCGATATTCAGTCGCATAAAGCACCTGTTCGCGACAAATGCAACCTGGCCCGGAGTGGCCGGCGAGGTCCAGATCGACCCGGCCGTGCCGCCCCGCGCCCCGCCCTACGACAGGCGCTTGATGACGAAGCTATAGACCTTGCCGTCGACATTGGAGGCCAGCAGTTCGTTGCCGGTCGCCCGGCAGAACGCCTCGAAGTCCTTGACCGCACCCGGATCGGTCGCCAGCACTTCGAGCGTGCCACCCATCGCGACATCCTTGAGCGCCTTCTTCGCGCGCAGGATCGGCAGCGGGCAATTCAGTCCTTTGGCGTCCAGCAGCTGATCAGCCATTTTCCTTCTCGCTTAGATGAACAAGTTGATATCGCACTTGGTCGCATTCTCGATGTAAGTGGCCGCCCCGCCCAGGACCGGCCCCTCGATCATGTCTTCGAGCTTGTATTCGAAGAGATCCATGGTCATTTGGCAGGCGATCATCTTGACGTCGGCTTCCACGGCCAGCGTGCGCAGCTCTTCGATCGAAGCCACGCCTTTTCTCTTGATCAGGTTTTTCATCATGGCGGTCGCCGCCGCATCGACGCCGGGTATCGCGGCGACCATGTTCGGCATGCCGATGTGCATTCCGAGCATCGGCATCTCCATCGCAGCGTTGCCGAGCGGCGAGACTTTCAGGTTGAGCTTCTTCTTCAACAGTCCCAAGCCGTAAAAGGTGAAGAACATCGTCACGTCGATACCCATGGCGGCGGCCGTGGTCGCGAGGATGAAAGGCGGATAGGCCCAATCCAGCGTGCCCTTGGTGACAATCATCGACATGCTTTTGCTATTGCTGTCTTTGCTCATTTCATTGCCTCCCTTTGCGGCCCGCGGCCGCGGCGGCATCCTGCCGTCTCAGAATTTCCACAGCACAATCGCGAGCACGAGAACCGCGAGGAACACGGTCTCGGCGACGATCAGCCCGATCGCCCGCCCGCCCACTTCCGCCATCGCCTTGAGCGACGTTTTCATTCCAAGCGCCGCGATTGCGGTGACGAGGCACCAGCGAGAAATACCCTTGAGCGCGGCGAGCACCGGCGCCGGGATGATGCCCAGACTGTTGACCACTACCAGCACTGCAAAAACGACGAGGAAGCCCGGCAATTGCCGCCCGGCTTTGGTGGTGTTGTGCGCGTGATAGACAAACGACAGCGTCACCACGACAGGCAAAAGCATCGCCACGCGCAAAAGCTTGGTGAACGTGGCAACGTTGCCGGTCTCATCGGAAACGCTGAAGCCGGCGCCAACAACCTGGGCGACGTCGTGGATGGTGCCGCCGAGGAACACACCGATCGCCGCATGATCGAGATGAAAGAGAGCGATGATCAGCGGATAGACGATCATCGCGATCGTGCTGAGCGCGGTCACGCCAATGACCGTGAAAACCGTGTCGCGTTCGTGGTTTTCGCCCTTGGGTAAGACCGAGGAAATCGCCAGCGCCGCGGACGCACCGCAGATCGCCACCGCCCCGGCCGTCAGGATGCCGAACGGCCGGCTGATGCCGGCAACACGCGCGCCGACGACGCCGAACAGGATGGTCAGCGTCACCGCGGCGATTACCATGATCACCGGCGTGGGCCCAAGCTTCATGATCTCGGAGATCGTAATCTGCGCACCGAGCAACCCGACAGCGACGCGCAGTACGCGTTTTGAAGCAAACTCGATACCGGCGACGCACGGCCCTTCCTGCGAGAGAAAATAGAAGGCCATGCCGAGCAACAGTGCGAACAGCATGACCGGGCCGCCGTAATGCTCGGACAGGAAGGTGGCTGCAACGGCGATGATCAAACTCACCAGCACGCCGGGAAAATAAAGTCGCGCCGCGGCGAGTGCGCCGAGACCGCGGCTCATCACGGTTGGTTTATCCTCTGCAGCTTCGGTCACCGGAACCCAGTCCATGCGTTAAGCACAGCCGGCAAAATTGTCGGCGGTCATTTTTGCTTCGTAAGGGGCCGCAACCGCGGTGCCGGGGATGAGAGCTGCTTTGGCCGCCGCCCAGTCTTTGGGCCGAACCTTGACCATCCAGCCTGCACCGTACGGGTCATCATTCGCGAGCTTGGGTGTTCCCGTCAGCGCCTCATTGACTTCAACGACATCCGCATCGAAGGCGATCTTTGCCGGACCGACCCATTTGCCGGACTCGACCGTGGCGCATGACTTTCCCCCTTGAACCGCGCGCCCTGCCTTCTTGGCCGTAAACGCCACGAGTTGGCCGGCCATGGCGGCGGCTACGGCCGTCATGCCAAGCGTGACCGTGCCGTCGGGATTTTCCCGGTACCAGATATTGTTCTCGACGTCGTAGAGGAGCTCGTCGGGTAGCTGGCAACCGCGAACGGTGGGCATCTCATTCTCCTTACCGAGTTCAGGCCATTCCACGCTGGATGTTTGTCTCGTGCTGGCGAAGCGGGCGCGACGAGCAGCAAAATTCGCCGAGGCCCGCGACTTCGAGCTTGCCGCCGATAAACAGCGCCAGATGCCTTGCGACCATCGCCGCGAGGCGCAGCCGCCGCGCTGTCTCGGGGTGAACGGCATCGAGGCAAACAAGATTGCGGTGATAGATAAGCTCGCGGCAGGTCTCGCGGCAAGCGTTGAAACTCGCATCGCCCTGCGCGCCCTGGCGATGAAGCGCCAGCAAACGAAACCCTTCGACCGTCCGGGCCGTCGGTGTCTTGCCATGCGCCGAAAGCCAGATCTCCAGGATCGTTTCGCCGATAGCCAAAAGCTCGTCGGCTACGTTCGGCGCGGCGGCCGCGAGAGCGGCGTCCGGCGACGCAAGAAATGGCGTCAAGACGTGCGGCAATATCGTCAAAGCGTTTGACGGGCGCCTGCGTCATCAGCCGAATCCCCTTGCGCGCAGCAAGTCGGAAGAGTCGGAAAAATTCTCATGCACGCCGACCTTGCGTGCCGAGAGCCCGAGCGCCATGCCGAGAAGCTGAGTGAAGTAGAGGATCTTCACCGAAGTCTTGCGGCCGAGCACTTTTTCGGCACGGACCTGGTGCATCTCGAGCCCGGTGTGGCAGGTCGGGCATTCGGTGGCGATGACATCCGCGCCGCAAACCTCGGCGGTTGTCAACAGATTGAGCACCAGCTTGGTCGAGGTGTCGCAGTCCGAGAGTGTGTGGGCGCCGCCGCAGCAGGCAGTCTTGAGCGGATATTCGACATTCTCGGCGCCGGCCGCCGCCAAGAGATCGTCCATGAAGTGCGGCTTGGCGGTGGATTCCGAACCCGGCCCCCGGTCTTTCTCCGGGAAAATGTGGCGCGGGCGCGTGTACATGCAGCCGTAGTAATTGGCGACCTTGAGTCCCTTCAGCGAGTTCTTCACGCGCGCTTTCAGGCCCTCCTCGCCGATCGCTTGCTTGATCCAGTCGAGCGCGTGGATGGTCTCGACCTTGCCGGCTCTCATAGGTCTTGTGCCCGGCCTTTTGCGACAGACGCCTATTGACTTCGCGCGAACTCGCGTCGGCGGCGAGGTCGTATTCGGCCTTTTTCAGATTGTGATAGCAGCCGTTGCACGGCGCCATAACGGTGTTGAAGCCCATCTCTTCCGCGATCGAGAGATTGCGCGCCGACAGATAGGTCTGCAGCTTGGGATCGATATTCTTGACCTCCATGGCGCCGCAGCAGTTCCAGTTCTTGAGCTCGGTGATCTCAAGACCGAGCGCTTTGCCAAGCTCCTTGGTGGAGCGGTTGTAGGCGTGGCCGGTCCCTTCCAGCGCGCAGCCCGGATAGTAGGCGACATTTTTGTACTTGCCGCTCATCATTCCGCTCCTTGCGCATCAAGACCCAGCGCATGGCGATCGGCCGCCTTGCGCTCGTCAACGTATTCGGCGATCGCTGCGCTTGCGCGTCCCCAGCCGCGCGTGCGCGGACGAAACAGCGTGGCTAGGCCGAGCTTCACCAACAAGCCGACCGGCAACCGCATCGCCAGGCCACGAACCATCGCGATGAGCCAATCCTGGAACAGCGACTGCTTGGTGCGGGCGAAGAACTCGCGTAGCACCAGACCGTCTTCGATCTTGCCGGTGGCGAAGACCTGGTCAGAGAAGATTTCGTCGAACGTCATCGACGGCTTTTTCTCGGTGTGGCCCTTAAGCTCGAGCCAATGGGCGGTCGCCTTCATCACCCCTTCCGGATTGACGTCGCGCGGACAGGCATAGGTGCACTTGTTGCACGAGACACATTGCCAGATGATATCCTTGTCGCGCAGCAGCTCTTCTTCGAAACCCATGCGGATCAGATAGATCCAATAGCGCGGGTTGAAGTCCGGATTGATGGCGTTCACCGTGCAGGAATTGGTGCACGAGCCGCATTGCCAGCAACGGTGGATGAACTCGCCGCCCGGCAGCGCGGCGATCTCTTCCTCCATCTGCTCGTTGTAGTCCGTCACGGCGCGCGAGTTGATGAACGTGCTCCAGTGCCCGGAGACGTCGACGCCTTCAATCTCCAAGTGCTCGTGCGTGACAAGGTTCTCGGGGCGGATCAACGATTTTTCGTGAATTGGCATGGTCGCTCCTTCACGAGCTCAGCTGGCGCGGCTCGCCGAGCACATAGGCTTCGCCGTCGATCAGCTTGAGGCGGGTACGGCCGGATTCGGTATCGACTGCGTCAAGTCCCAGGAGGCGGCGCGTATGCGCCATCGCGTCGGCCTTGGCGCCGCCGCAGAAATCCGCGTGCAGATATTGGCCGCCCCTGTCGTTGATGTAGGCGGCATAGATGTGGGCGCAGAGCAGATCGGTGTAGAGCGCCACGTCACGGAACACGCCGTTCTCCTGAAGAAACCCTTCCAATTCCTCGCGCAGCGTCGCGAAGGTGGCAAAGCCGTCGCCGACTGCGATGGTGCCGGCGTCGACGTTATTGTCGCTGTGCCAAATTTCGCGCAGCACGCCGGTGTTGACGCGGGCGTCCCACATCCAACGCGTCATCAGCGGATAGCGGTCGGGCGCCGTGAAATGCAGCACCTCGGCGGCGAGATCGCGCGACCAGCGGTGCTCGCGGTCGGCGGGAAAGCTTGCGACAAACGCGTTGAGCCGTTGATCGGTGGTACCAAGATCGGCCCAGCCGTGGAGCAGCGTGACCAAACGGCCGCGCATGGCGGCAAAACCGTTGCGGCCGAGCCAAGCGCCGATGCGTCGGCGCACCGGCGTGATGAAGGCGGCGAGATCGTAGAATTCGGGCTCGGTCAACTCGCTAACCTGGCCCTTGCCGAGCACCTCCTCGAACAGCGAGGCCTTGAGCGCCAGCGCGCCGACATAACGCTCGACGCCGCCGGTGTCCTCGGCGGATTCCACGAGGTTCTCGAATGCCCGCCGCAGCTTAGGACCGGACAGATCGAGCACCGGCCGCGCCGGTACGGGCGCCGCTTTGGCTTTATGGCTGCCGATCGCCCACATCACTCGGCCGCCTCCAGCAGGGCGCTGCGAACAAGCGTCAGCGCCGCCATCGCCGCGGATTGGCCTTGCGCGATGGAGTCGTCGATGGTCTCAGGTCCGGTCGCCGCGCCGGCGACGAAGACGCCGGGCCGCGAGGTCGCCGACATGTTGGAATAGGTCGACGCCTTCTGGATGTGGCCGTGCTTCTCCAGCTTCACGTCGAACACCGCGGACAGCGTCATGTTGTCGACATTGGGGTCCATGCCGATGGCGTGCACGACCATATCGAACGGAATGGTGATCGGACGCTTCACCAGCGTGTCTTCGCCTTTGACGATCAGACGTTTGCCGTCCGACGTCACTTCGGCGATGCGCGCTTTGATGTACTTGACCTTGTACTTCTCCTGGCTCTCCCAGTAGTAGAGGTCTTCGTACAGGCCGAAGGTGCGGATATCCATGTAGTAGATGTAGACGCTGCACTTCGGCAGCGCTTCGCGGATTTCCATCGCCAGGTTGCAGGAGACCGTGCAGCAGATTTTCGAGCACCATTCGCGGCCGATCTGGCGGTCGCGCGAGCCGACGCAGAGGAGAATGGCGACCCGGTCGGGCTCGCGCCCGTCAGACGGGCAGCGCACGCCCTTGCCCGAGGAGAACATCTGCTCGACCTGCGTGGTGGTGACGACGTCGGGATAGGTGCCGAAGCCCCATTCCGGCTTGTTGATCGAGTCGAAATGGGTGAAGCCGGTGCAAAGGATAGCGGCGCCCGCTTCGACCTGCGTCCCGTCGGACAGCGTCGCGTGGAAATCGCCGGGGCCGCCGACGAAGGTCTTGACCGTCGTATTCTTCCTGACATCGACGAGCTTGTTGCTCTCGATCCGCTTGACCATGCCGCCGATCGCGTCTTTGGCCCACTCGCCGCTCGGCACCAGCTTGGCGTAGCCCGACAGGATCGGCGCGCCGCCGAGTTGGTCGGCCTTATCGACCAGCACGACGCGCTGGCCGGCCGCGGCCAGCGCATGGGCGGCCGACAACCCGGACGGACCACCACCCACGATGAGGACCGGGCGATTCATGGCGCGGCTCCCGGAAGTGCGGCGACGGCCTTGGGCTTGACGTAGCCCGGCCCCGAGGTGATCGCGCGCTTGGGATCATAGAGGGTTTCGATGCGGCCGGCCTTGACCTCGTCGAGGTACTGCTCGAACTCGAGCTTGGCCTTCTGCCAGTCGATGCCGAGTTTCTCCAGCAGCCCCTCGAACGGCGAGGCATGCCAGTGCAGTTGCGCCAACTTGTAGGGATGGGCGCCGAGCGCGAGCGCGGCAAATTGGCAATCGGCCAGGATCGGCAGCGCATAGACTTTGTCCACCGCCTTGCCGATCCACTGGTTCTTGTCGAGCGTGGTGATGCAGCCGGTATCGTGGCCGACCATGACGTCGGCCTTCGCTTCCTCCACCGCCACCTTGATCTTGCGGTCGATGGCGAAGGAGCGGGTGAACTCGCGCTCGCCGATGATGTGGCGGAAGCCGAAGCCGCAGCAATCGTACCATGTGGAATAGTCGATCACCTGCGCGCCCAGCGTCTGCATCAGGCCGGTGGAGACGGCGACGCGATTGCCGTCCATCACCGTGTCGTCGTAGATCACGTCCTCGGGCACCATCTTGTAGACGTGGCAGGCCGGATGGATGGTGGCGCGGATTTTGCTGACGTCGATCACCTGTTGCTGCTTGATGCGGTCGCGCATCACGTGCAGCCATTCCGAGTAGTGGACCACTTCCTCGGGGATCAAAAGCTTGCCGTCAACCAGACGGCCGAGCTTGCCGAGGATCTTCTTCACCTGCTCGCGCAGCTCGGCCGAGTGCATGAGAAAGATGCGCATCTCCTTGTAATTGCCGAAGGAGGTGCCGCAATGCACGAGCGGATAATAGGTGCCGACCGGCAGCCCCTGCGCCTTGGCCGACACGTAGGCCTGATGGAAATTCCGCAGGAACACGGCGGCGAGGCTGACGACATTGCCGATGCCTGACCCGTGATAGTTCCAGGCCGTGCATGAGGTCTGATCGGTCTCGTCGATATAGCGCGATGCCGAGCTTATTCATCAGCCACATCACGCTGGACGGATAGCCGGGGATGTTGCCGCATTGGCCGCACGACTTGTGATGCCACAAGTTGGTGGTGGGGATGCGCTTCTCCCAGCCATAGAGGGTACGCGCCAGCACCGGCTCGTGCCGATCGTCGATCCGATGGACGAGGATTTCGCCGTCCTTCTCAAGCTGCCACATGGCATCGCGGATGTCGGCGACGCGATCCTTGTTGGTCAGCATCGAGCGGCGGTCGATCTTGGCCTCGACCCACGCAGTGGCGGCCCGCGCCTCGCTCGGCGTCAGGTTGGCAGGGCGCCACTCGCCACCAAAGCCCGTATAGGCCGGTAGAGTGTCCTTGTGCTTATCGTCCATCGATTCCTCCGTCGATCCACCGCATCGATCATCGCCGCTATCATTGTTTTGATTATTCGGCGTCCTGATCCTCTTTCTGCTCCTCGAGCCACTCGTTGTACTCGTCGCGCTTCTCGTCCATCACGTCGCTGACAACGTCGAACAGGTTCTCGTCGATGGTCTCGAGCTGATCGAGCACGCCGGTCGCCTCCCAGATGGTGTAGAGCTCGACCGAAGTCTTCAAATTGACTTCCCACGCCGTGTCCATGGTGTGCATGGTCGGCACCGGGATCGCCTTGCGCAAAATGTTGAGCGGCGCGTCGACCTTGGTCACGTTCGGCCCCCAGTCCGGGAAGGCATCGCGCGTGATCATGTTGGGGGCGAGCTGATTGCCAGTGGAAATCACCTTGAGCAACACGCGTGAGAATGGCCGTAACACATCCTTTGCCGACTGCATGCCGTGCTTGATCGCAACCTCGCGCATGATCATGACCAAGCCGCCGGGAGAATTCTGGAAGGGGCAACGGGCCGCACAGGTATAGCATTGGGCGCAGGACCAGATCTTTTCCTGCATCGCGTCATAGATGCCTTCGAGATTCTCGGTCCACAGCAGTTGAACGATCTCGCGTGGTGAATAGTCGTAATAATGGGCCGACGGGCAGGTTGCAGTGCAGATGCCGCAATTGAGACACCCGTGCAGCTCATGATCATAGAGCATGTGCGATCGGATATCCTCGAACACCTCTTCAAGCTTCTCATAGGGCACGACAGGCTTGTCCGATACAGGATCGCCTATAGACGTCCGCTCCACTGTCGCATTGCTTGTCATCTGAGCATTACCCTCAATAAGTCAGGACACGTGCGTCGTCGTCCTCCATGACCTCCTCGATAACCTTGGCGCCACCGACGATACCCTCGCATTCCGGGATTAGGTCGCCTTCTGTCATGTCGAAAAGGTCAAGATTGGGAGAGCAGCAATAGAATTTCACGCCGGCGTCGTGTGCGTCTTTGATGAAATCGTAAATCGACTTCGGCGAGCCCGGCTTGACAAAAAGCTTCTCAGCAACGCCCTTCTTCATCAACCGGCCGGCTGTTGCTGTGCACACCACCTCCACCTCGTAATCCATCGCCGCAGCGACGGTCGCTTGAAAAAACGGCGCGCCGAGCTCCTCGCCATTCCGCGGATCGGTATTCACCATGATGATGATGAGCTTTTTTGCCATTCTTCGGCCTCGACATTCTTCCCCTGCACGCCAAGCACCAGGCGCGGCCCTTCACATTGATCTGCGTCAATGTCGCCAGCCATCGACCTCAGCCAGGATCCGCTGGCAAGCGCCAACATATTCCAAAATTCGCATAAATGCTATAGGCTGGCCCAAAAAAGCACACGGCGCCGAAGACTAAGGATTCGGTTCCATCAAATGGGTTATCTCGACCAAGCCGACCATTATTGCGCCCAAAGCGGCAGCGATATCGGCCTGCGCGGCGCGCAACGCGGCGAGCGTTTCCGCTGTGTTTTCGGGCACCTCATCGAATTCCATGATCAGGTCCTCGATCATGGCGGATTTCGATACCGGGATGGCCCGCAAAGCCGAAGCAATTGTCTCCAATTTGAAAAACAACCGGTTCCTCGCCTGCTCCGACCGCCAGGATCCTCGCTGCACTCGGCAAAACCGGCCGATCACGCATGTAGACTGCGGCGGGAAACATTTGCGGCAAATGCCCATTGAGCGCGTCCGGGACGGTGCGCCGGGCCTTGTCGAGCACAAATCGCAGCGGCGCCTCTTCTGCCCCGCCGCCGGCGGCGCTGCTCAGTATGCAAGCCCCGACGCCGATGCCGATGACCGGCAACCTGCGATCGAGGAACTCTTTCGTCAAGCGCAACTCCGCGCCGAGGCTTGGGATCAGATTGCCGCTGACGATGCCTTTGGGCCCAGCGCCGAGCAGAATGAGAGCGTGAAACTCTTCTGTGCTCGACGGAATCGAAGCGCCCGGCGTAAACGGCCGACAGTAGCGGAAGCGGATATTGCGGCCTTCGAAATGATCCTCCAGCAGACCGAGATATTCGGCCTCCACGTGCTGCAGCACACAAAGCGTTTTCATGCTGGCGGCCGTCCCATCTTCAACAGGACAACTAGACACTAGCGTCGCGTTCGAAAAACATATATGAGCTTATGAATATGATAAGCCGGCGCAGAAAGTAAATGGGGAGGCGATGGCCTGGTTCGAGCTATTGCAGGAAGTCGAACCGTTCGACGAGCTGCCGTTCGACGAGAGGCTGGTCGATGCACTCGAGGCTGCTGCGCGCGAGCAACCGCTTGGCGTGTTGCGGTTTTTTACGCCCACATTCCGCTCCTATGCCAATGACGAGCTGAAAGGCTGCGGCAAGGCGAGCTTCCCGGCGTTCTCGATTACTGGCGGCGCCTGTGCGCTCAATTGCGACCATTGCCAGGCCAGGATCCTCGAGCCAATGATCGCCGCCACCAGTCCTGCGGAACTCGATCGCAAGGTGCGGGATCTGGTTTTGCTCAAGGATTTGCGCGGTTTTCTCCTTTCCGGCGGATCCAACCGACGCAACGAAGTCCCTTATGAGCGCTATTATTCGACTATTGAAAGACTTAAACGCGATTTCCCCTACTTACGCATCGCGGCGCATTCGGCCCTGCTCGACGAGCGCCGGGCCAAGCAGATGGAGGCCGCCGGCATTGACGTGGCGATGACCGATGTGATCGGGGCGCAAGAGACCATACGCGACGTCTACCATCTCGACCGCCCGGTCGCCGACTTCGAAGCCACGCTTGCGGCGTTGACGGCAACTTCGTTGGAGGTCGTGCCGCATATCGTGATCGGGCTCCACTATGGGCGGCTTCTCGGCGAGGAAGCCGCGCTCGACATCGTGGCGCGTTATCCGGTGGCGGCGCTGGTGCTGGTCGTGGTCACGCCGATCTACGCGCCGGCGGAGAAGCCGTTCGCGACGGTCTCGACCGACGACGTCGCCAAAGTTTTCGTCGCCGCGCGCACCGCGCATTCGCCACGCGCCGGTGCAACTCGGCTGCATCCGTCCGCCGGGCCGCCACAAGCTTATCACCGATGCCTATGCGGTCATGGCCGGCTTCGACGGCATCGCTTATCCGGCCGAAGGGATTGTCGCGCTCGCCCGCGCCATCGGCCGTCCGATCGAGCAGGATCACGCCTGCTGTTCGATCGCGCTGAACGGCTTGAGCCGGCCGGCACGCCTGCGCCGCGTGAGGAGGCATGATCGATCGAAGCGCCAGACGTTCTGGTGGTCGGGCTGGGCCCGGCGGGCAGCCGCGCCGCCGCCGATCGCGGCCGCTGCAGGTCTCAACGTGGTCGCGCTCGAGCGGCGCAAGACTGCCGGGACGCCCGTGCAATGCGCCGAATTCGTGCCGCGCATCGATCGAGCAAGACGTGCCCGACGTACGCGCGGTGACCGAGCAGAAAGTCACCCGCATGCTGACTTTCGTTGCCGCGCGGCAGCCGGAAGTCACGGAGCATTTTCATGGTCTCATGATCGACCGCGGCGCCTTCGATCGCATGCTGGCGCACGAAGCCGCGCTGGAACGGCGCCGATTGCCGTTACGGCGAGACGGTGTTGTCGATCGACGCCGACGGGACGGTAACGACGTCCGCCGGCGCCCGCTTGCTGCCGCGTGTCCTGATCGGCGCCGACGGGCCGCACTCGCGCGTCGGTGCGGCGATCGGTGCGGTCAACCGCGATCTCGTCGATACCCGGCAAGTCACAGTACCGCTTGATACTTGCCCCATGAAGCGACCGACATTTTTCTGAGCGCCGACTATCGTGGCGGTTACGCATGGCTGTTTCCCAAGGGCGCGGTCGCAAATGTCGGCCTCGGCGTCTCCGTCGAATTGCGACGAATCGCTCAAGCCGCTGCTCGCTGCGCTTTGCACAAGGCTTGCCGGACGAGCGCCGCATCGGGACGAGGGCGTTTGCCCTCACCGGCGGCGCCATTCCGGTCGGCGGCCGCCTGCGCTCGATCGGACGCCTCGGAGCGTACCGCCGTGCTGCTGGCCGGCGACGCCGCCGGCCTGACGAACCCTGTGACTGGCGCGGGCATCGCCTCCGCAGTGCAGTCGGGCGCCCTCGCCGGGCGCGCAGCGGCCGATTTTGTTGGCGGTCGCACGTCCGCGCTTGACGAGTATGAGGAAGAGCTTGGCGACATTTTTAACGCTGCGCTTGACCGCGCGCTGCGCCGGCGGCGCGCCGTGCTGGCGCGCTACGCGGATGGCGGTCGGCCCGACGCCCGCGCGTTGAGCGACGGCTGGATCGCGTCGCCGCACTACTGGGCCGCTTGAAGTCACACCATAAGAGGAGCCGTCGATGAGCTGTCTCGAAATGCCGCGAAGTCCGGTGCCGGATTTCCTCGGCGAGTCGCGGCGCACTTTCAACGATGCTGCAAGCCATGCAGCCGCGCGCGCCGGGCGCGGTGCCGGCCGACGCGCGCAATGGCGCGCGGGTGAAAACGCAAGGCGTGCAGCCCGAAGGCGTCTATCGGCCCAATTACAATTTCCTCACGCCCAACATGCGCTCGCCCGAATACGTGCAAATGTCGACCGCTGCGGCGATCACGCTTGGCGTCATGGGCGGCTATATGCATCGCACCAGCTGCACGCGCTGCCTGAATTTACTTCTCACCTATCCAGAAGGCTGCCGCGCCAACTGCGCCTATTGTGGCTTGGCCCGTCATCGTGAAGCCGACCGCAACTATGCCGACCGCAACTTCATCCGCGTCAACTGGCCGGCGGTGCCCTACGATCAGGTGATCGACATCGTCGCTTCCGGCGGCGACGGCGGACGCTTCCACCGCATGTGCATCAGCATGATTACGCATCCGCGCTCGGACGCCGATACGCGGAGTCGTGCTGAAAAAGTGGGTCGAGCGCATCAAGCACGTGCCGGTATCTATTCTGTCCAATCCGACGACCATGACGCGGCAGGACGTGCAGGAACTCAAAGACATCGGCGCCGACATCTTCACTGTCGCGCTGGACGCCTGCAACCGCGAGGTATTCGACCGTACCCGCGGCTCCGGCGTGCAGTCCCCGCACAGCTGGGACAAATATTGGGAAATTCTCCATGCCGCCGCCGAGATATTCGGACCAGAGCGGTTTGGCGCGCATCTGATCGTCGGCATGGGCGAAAGCGATCACGACGTGCTCACCCAGGTGCAGAAGATCCGCGACCTCGGCGGCCACAGCCATATGTTCGCATTTTTCCCCGAGCGCGGTTCGCTCATGGACCATCTGCCGCCGGCGCCGCGGCCGCAATGGCGGCGCATCCAACTCGCGCGCTACCTCATCGACTATCGCAATCATCGTCTCGAGCGCATGCGCTTCGATGCGACCGGCGCGCTCATGGACTTCGGCTTGCCGCAAGATGAGATCGATGCGGTAATCAATGCCGGCACCGCTTTCCGCACTTCCGGCTGTCCGGGCAAGGAAGCCGACGACATTTCCGCGTGCGATCGGCCCTACGGCGATTCTCCGCCGCGCGATATCGCCTCTTATCCGTTCAAGCTGAACCGCAGCGATATTCGAAAGGTGCGGCGTCAGATTGACAGTGGCATGAGCGATGATTCCGGCGTCGCGGTTCGCAAGCGAAGAAAAGCGGCCGAGGACACGAGACATGAACACACCAAGGGGCAAGCCGTTCCGCGTCATCGAAACCGGCCTGCGCGGCGGACGCGCCAACATTGCTTTCGATCAGGCCCTGATCGATGCGCGCGGCGAAGGGCAAGATTCCCGATACGATCCGGTTCCTGCGTTTTCGCCCCTCGTGCCCTGATCGGCATCCATCAATACCTCAGTCACGAGCTCAAGCTCGATTACTGCAAAGCGCACGGCATCGAGACGGTACGGCGGATCACCGGTGGCGGCGGGCTTTATTTCGATGAGGGTCAGATCGGCTGGGAGCTTGTGTTTGATCGCGCAACTCTGGGCATCACCGATCTCGCCGAAGTGACGCGGCGCATCTGCGAGGCCGCTGCGCTCGGTCTGCAAAAGCTCGGCGTGCCCGCACGCTATCGGCCGCGCAACGATATCGAGGTCGAAGGCCGCAAGATCAGCGGCACCGGCGGCTTTTTCGAAGGCAATCTCATCTTTTATCAGGGCACGCTACTGATCGATTTCGATCCGGCGAAGATGCTCGCCTGCCTCAACGTGCCGGCGGAGAAGCTCGCCAAAGCGGGCGATTGATTCGGCGGCGCAGCGCATCATCACCATGCGTGAAGTACTGGGCGGCTCGCTACCCGACCTCGAGACGATTTACGCAGGCCTGGTCGAAGGCTTTGCCGAAGGCCTCGGCATTGATCCGCAATGGGGACCGATCACGCCGTACGAGGAAGAATTCGCCGAGCGCGCCTTCCGCGAGGAAATCGGCACCGACGCCTACGTCACAATGCTCGACGCGCCACCGGTCGGACGACTCTGGTCAGTGCATCGCTGACCGGCGCGCGGCGGCACTGTTCGAGCCGATATCCGCTTGGAAGGCGTGCACCGCGATCGCATACGCGAAGTGCTGATCACTGGCGACTTCTTCATCACGCCGCCGCGAGTTGTTTTCGATCTCGAGGCATCGCTGCGCGGCTTGAATGTAGCCGACGCAGGACAGGCAATCGAAAGCTTCTTCGCCCGCACGCCGGCCGACTTTCTCAGCTTAAGTGCTGGCGACTTTCGCCAGGTGATCGAGATGGCGCTGCGACAGCGGGGCGTAAGGGCGGCCGCCAGCTGATGACGATGCGCCGGGGCTCGCGTGTTCGGATCAAGTACCCATACTCTTGTGCTGCATGCGAGATCCTATAGCCGGTTGATGAGTCGCCACGCCGTGATCGTCGGCGGTGCGCTCGCGCTAGCAGGGGCAGGGCCGCTGTCGCGTACGGGATCGGCCGCTGAAAAATCATTTTTGCTGCATGGACTACCGGAAGCCGCCTATGAGATCGCGACGTGGGACGCTTTGCCGGGCAAAAAGAGTTGATCAAGCTCACTATCGTCCGCCCAACTACGAAACGCCGCCCACCCACTTCACATCGGAATTCACACCAAACGAGTTTTGTCGTCCGCTATCACCTCGCCGGCATTCGGGAAGAAATCGACGCCGCGAAGTGGAAGCTCAAAGCGACGGAGATGGCGTCGGCGGGCATTGGAATTGGGGTTGCGCGATTTGCCATTTCAAACCAAGACTTGTTGAGGTTATGGTTGGTTATGCGTCGGATGTCGCTGGTCTTCTTCGTATTTGGGATCGCGGCTCCTCTGCCTCGGGTCAAGCTCCAGACCACCACTACGTAGAAAAGGGCCGTCACTTGGCACTTATGTTATGCACGGATTGTCACCTCGTCGCGCCTAAACAGCCCTATGCGCCGAAACTCAATCCGCCTGCGCCCTCATTTCAATCAATCGCGTAACGCGCTGGTATCACCGTCGATTTCCTGCGCAGCTTTCTGACCACCACGCGTCAGGGCTTGGATAATCCAAAGGGTATGCCGGACGGTCTGACCCGATTTCAAATAAAACAGATAAGCGAATTTGATGAGCAACCCAGAGCGCCTCCCGACTGGCAGAATGTCTACGGAAGACCGAACGTGCCGTCAGGGTGTTTCAGGAGAGCCCGACCTCTTTCAAACTCATCTACTGCCGCGCAACGCCGATTGCGAGATGATCCCCTCGCGCGGGCTTCAAAGTAGCAGTGTGCGTTCAATCCTCGCCTTCGCTAGCCGGTTTTGGCTCCCTGCTGAAGCAGCGTTGAGGCCTGGCTGATTGTGCACGTACCCAATGCCCGAAGCTTTCCGTCTATCACCATAGCTGGAACGGTGCGGATTTCGAGATCGACGGCGACACTTCGGCCGACCGGATCGCCGACGTCGGTACTTCCAGCTTGAGCTATTCGCGCGCCGCCGCTTCCGACCACACCCGTTCTGCGGCGGGACAGGTGGGGCACCACTTCGACACCAGCAATTGAAGCGTCATATCGCATAATTCCGTTGATGGTAATCCGCCACAAAAAGCTGCGGGCGCCCTTGATCTTGGTCAAACCGGCGGCAGCCAAATGGTGTAAATTTTTTTAAATGGAAGACATTGGCAAGGTCTTTGCCCACGATCACCGCCGATTGGAGGAGGCCCTTAATGCGTCGGGGGCGTGTGTCCGCGCGGGGCAATGGGACGCCGCCCTGGCCGCGTTTACCGTGTTCCGCCGCGGCATCGAGCAGCATATGGCTGTCGAAGAACAAGAACTGTTTCCGGTCGTCGAAGGCGGCGCTGAGACCGCGTTGACTGCGACGCTGCGCAAAGGCCATCGCGATCTACGGGTTTTCTTCGACGAGTTGGATGATGCGCTTGGAGCGCATGATGTCGAGGAATTTGAGCGCATCGCGCGCACGATGACGGCGTTGTTGGCGCGTCACGATGAGAAAGAAGAAGCTGAACTCTACCCGGCGGCGCAAGCGCGGCTCGGTGAACGGGCGGCGGTGGTTATAAGACAGCTAGGCAGCGGCTAGGCCGGCAGCGTTTTGCGAGGCGGAACGATGGCAGAATACCGAGGCTGCATCCTGCCAGAGTTCTCGACGATGACGGCGACTACGTTTGGCTGCGACCCACCGGCGATGGACTGGTCGCGATCGGCGTGACTGATCCAGCTCAGACAATGGGAGGGCGCATACTCGCTACCCATATCAAGAAGCCGGGTACTCAGATTCGCGCCGGCCGCCACGTTGCGACGCTCGAGAGTGGGAAATGGGTTGGCGGTATCCCCGTCCCGTTCGGCGCGCTTCTGGTCGAACGCAATGAGGCAGTGTTGGCCGATCCGCATCTCATCAATGTCGACCCGTACGGCAAAGGTTGGATCGCGCGGCTGCGCCCCGATGATTTCAGCACCGCGCTGGCCGGCCTCGCCACAGGCGAGCCGGCAATCTCTGCGCTCCCGGGAATGGATTGACCGTTACAACGTTGAATGCATGCGCTGTTCAGATTAGACAAGCTTTGCTCTCGCAGATGGCTGGCCGGTCAACGGGACGCGCTGCTACGTCTTGACCACCAGCACAGCGCATTTGGCCTTGCCAATGACGCGCTCCGAGACGCTGCCGAGCAATACTTTGCCAAAGCCCGTGCGACCGTGCGTGCCAACCACGATAAGATCGGCATGTTTCTCCTCGGCCAGCTTGATGATCACGTCATCAGCCTCGCCAGCCAACGCTACCCCATCGACGTCGAGCCCGCACTGCTTGAGTTCCTGCTTGAGTTGTGCCGTGGTGCGTTCGACGGCTTTGCGTCCTTCCTCCTGCCGCGCTTCGCTGTGGCTGGGCACAAGCGCGGAAACGACGGTGATCGGCGCCGCGCAACAGTGGGCGATCTTTGCCGTAGAAACGGCAGCGGCATCAGCAAAGCGCGAGCCGTCGGTACCGAGCAGAATACGATTGTCCCACATGCCGGCCCCGACCGGCACCGAGAGCACGCTGCATGTGGCCCAGAGCCGATCACCCTGAGGGTTGCGTCGCCCACCATCATGCGCGCCAGGCCGCGGCGTCCCATTTGACCCATGACGATGAGATCGGCGTTGATTTTTTCCGCGGCCGCCGCGATCTCAGCATCCGGGCGATCGCCTAGTCGCATCAACATCGTGGAGCCAACGCCTTGGCGGCCCGCTTCGGCGGTGACAGATTTCGAGGTGCACCCTGACGTCCCTCGGAGGCCTTCTCGACAAGCTCCGGCGCGAGCGCTTCGTATTCCGGGTTGGTCAGCACCATGTCCGAAGGGATAGAGGTGTGCCCCGCTCTTGACACACATGGCGATGGCTACCCTAACGGCGTCCGCGCTGAAAGAGGAGCCATCCGTCGCGACGAGAATCCTTTCGAAGCGCGCTAGCGGTGAGAGCTGCAGAGGTAACGGTTTCGTCATTCGCGTCGCGTTCCTTTGCTGCTCGGCGTCAGCCCAAAGCTTAGCGTTAATGGCCAGCGGCTAGAAGCCCCGAGGCAGCAAGCGACAACAAGATTACTTCAAACACGAGTATGGCACCTGACACAAAATCCTTGCGTCGCAGCGAGAACGGTAAGACGCGCAGATAACACGCAATGGTCAGACCGCATAGAAAGGCGATGCCGAGGAAGTTCATGTAATCGCCATAACCGATTAAAGTCAGCCAGTCCCAACCCGTCCCGACCCCTACTAGCTTCGAATATTGATTGGCCGCCATCGACCAGTAACTGGGTAAGTCGGACAATGGAATCTTTGCTGGCGCGATCCCAAACACGTAAAGGATGAACGTAGCCACGAAAGAGATTACGTCCAATCCTGATTCCAAAATCGAGCAAATCCGCGTAGGCCAGCTGCTCGGGCGTTGCGTACTTCAGCCGCAGGTTTCTGGCGCGCATCGCTTGCTGTCGGCGCAGCCGCGCACGCGCGCGAAGGCGATCTCGCGCTCGCTTCCACACTGGCCCTGCAGGCCGCCGCCGTTCGCTCCCGTCGCGCTTGTCGCTGCTGCGTCGGTGTCACGATTTTCCTGCATCACATACCGAGACCTTTAAGCAAAGCTCGAACGCCGGCCAATAGGAGAAGGACGATGAC
>CAWJRE010000028.1:0-144767 GCA_963845075.1 uncultured Alphaproteobacteria bacterium
GCGGAGAATGTCGAGGCGGTAACGGCGCTCAATCTCTACTCGCAGTATGACGAAGACCTCGCAGAGCGTGATCGGCGCCAGAGGCTTATTCTTGCTTGGCAGCAAGCGAGGCCAACGGGCAGGCTGCAATGAATGAGCATGTTTAGACGACACTTCCGACGATGGTGGTACGACGAGGGACTAATGACCGTCATCGTCCTCGCGATCTGTATCCCGCTTATGCTGCTCGCTGTCGCGAACTCTGGCGGAAACAGGGGCGCCATCGGCGAGATGTACAACCCCAATAGGTCGTTCCGCTGAAGTACGGCGCACAGAAGTCGCGGGATAAGCCGAACTGGGTAAGAACCCTCAAGGGTATTCGATGCAAAGCGCAGATGTACGGGGTCCGCGCGCGCTTAGGTAAGTCTGGTCCGGGCGGCATCCTTCCCCCGACACCCCGACGCCGGGATCAAAAGAGCCTACGAGCTGAGGCAACAACCTGCAGAAACCCCGGGAGCGTGGACTGCCCGGGGTTCTTTTATGTGGCGATCACCGTTCCAACGGATATTTTGAGCGCCTGTTGATAGCAGTGAAGTCGCTGCTGCCTGCGCGGCAAACGTATCGCAGCGCGAAACTGCGGAACTGCTGATGCCGCCCGCTGTAACGTTAATATCCAATCTCCATAGCGTTACTGGCTTTCGGATGCTTTCCCTGCCCGGGGGTCGCGCGTATGTCCTGCGTACCCAAGCGCGCGCCCTAGGCCCCAGGCGCGCCCGCACTCGCGCTTGGGGTTCTTTTTGAAGAAGCAGCCAACGATGTTCAAAATGCCAGCCTACGACCCATTCAGCATTATCTTGATGGGCGCAGGCATACTGCTGGCAGCAAAACTGGCCCTTTCCTTTTGAGCCGGCTCCTTGGGCCGCGATCAGCGGTTCACGCTGAGGAATGGGATACTGGTTATTCGGCAGCATCCGAGCAGTTAGCGCTGCGCGCCGTTCTAATGCAGCTTGGGTACCTCAGGATAAAGGGGTACGCCCATGCCCTTCGCTTGAGCTGAGCTAGAAGCAGATGCTCAGGCAACCGATCAACGTCGGCTAGTAGACGGCATGTTGCTAAAAGGTCTCTCTATAGAGAAATTTCGCCGTGGTGTGCCGGGCTCCGTGGTGCTCCCGTGGAAAACCCCATAAAATTGCTCTGTTTCTCTTGGGCAAAAAAAGCGCAACAAAGGGGTTGGGTAATGAAGGGACTTATCTTTGCAGTTGGCGCGCTGGCGCTCGGTCTCGTGGCCACCGTTCCGGCGCATGCGGACTACGCCATCGTGAAGTTCAAAAGCGGATACTGCCGCATTTATGACAACACCGCTTGGGCGCCGCCGGACGGAACGTTCGTCTGGTTTGTGTGGGGCCACCACCGCTACTACCGCCTGCCGACCTTGGGCGTCGCCCAGCACAAGCTCGGACTGGTCGTCGCTCGGCACCTGTGCTGGCACTACTGATACTTGATCATTGGTCGCTGATTGCTTTGGCTGAGCAATTAGCCTAGGCTATTTCAACAGCGAAAGACCTTTAGCCCCAGTCAGAACCCAGTCTGGCTGGGGCTGTTTTTTGTGTGCGCCAGTTGTAATTCCCCCGCACCCACCGTACCCCGCCTTCTGTCCGTTAGGCCCCGGTCGCCCAAGGCCGGGCTTTCATATCAGTTTGGTCTGGTGACGATCTCCGGCATTGTGACGGTTAGCTGGCCGGCCTTGCTAACACTGCCGGCGAGAGTGCGTGACAACTGCTGAGCCATTTCCAGTGGCATCACTAGGCGGCAAGTTACTGTTGCCTGAAACTCCGGCGTAGTACTTCCTTTGATAAGATCATTGGGATTTGGTCGCGCAGTGGTGAAAGTGAAATGCACTATGCCTCCAGCGTTCATGATGTTGAAGGGGCCACTGACGAATATCTCGGGGACATTGTTGGGATCGGAAACTTCAATCGGCCCTGTTGGCGGTAGCATAGCTGGCATCGCACCGTCCTTTCACTTGTTCGAAGCTTATTTGCGAAGAACGAGCCTAGCTGGCTTAGGTTCTATTGCTCGGACCACCTGCCGGTCGGCGTTCCCCCTAACCGAGGCGCGAGATCATTCCGCTGACAGGGTGCCTTGCCGCAATTTGCCGCCTTACCAAGTCGGACTGAACTAAATCGAAGAGTGCACGTGCCTCCTCTTCCTCTCCACCATCCATGCAAAGATCGATGAGATGGCCCATGGCATGGTCGCGGGAGACTGGGTCCGTTACCCTACGTACCAACGCAATCGCGTCCCGTTTGTACAGTTTGTAACTCTTTCGTTCAGTGGCTGCGAGTTCTAGTGCCAACGAGTGGTCACGCATACTTCTCGCATGCATTCTTCCAAGATCGCAGGTTGCTTTGATCCTGTCGGCCCGTAGGGCCGACCTATGACGTCTTTCTCCATCCACCACTGTGGTGTCGTGCCTCGGTCGACCACCGAACCGGAACGCAACTTTCCGGAAGACTTCAAGCATCACGCTGGACCCCGTTAGACGCACTGGCGAACATCCCTGCCGCCACAAATCCGATACATGCACCTAATGAGAAGCAAAGCGCACAGCTAAGGATAACCATAGCCACCACTTCCTCCCCAACACAACGCTTTCCCTTGTAATACATCGTATCATCAGATGACCTAATAGGCCAGGGACAATGGCTCGCAATGCTCACATGAATTTGAGGGTTAGGCCTGCCCTAAAGGCCAAACTTGAAAAGCTCGCTAAGGAAGATAGGCGGACGCTTAGTGCTTACGTCGAGAAACTACTTGAGGATCATGTTAAAAGCGTATCTCAAGTCGGCCCCGAGCAAGGTCGTCCGCGGGCCAAGCAAGCCTAATTGCACCACCTCTCGACCTTGTAGAAGTTGCGCCGGTCGGCATTGAGCGGATCGTCGGTTTCTTCGTGGGGCCGGTCGTCGGACACCCCGGCACGCTGGATGCGATTCGTGTTATCCGAGATCAGCGGTTCACGTTGCGAAGTGGGACACTTCGGATACGCAGTATCGCGGGTGGATTGAACGCGCTCCTGAAACTTGTCGACCAAACAGCCGCTTATGGACCCCCTAGCCCTTTGCCGATCCGTTTGCGCAACCGCCTTTTCAATTCGCTCGGCGTTTTCCAGTCTATGCAGTTGTATTGTCTGACATCAAAATGCAGCTTTTTCATTTGGTCTTTTCTACACGTGAAGATGACCGGTACACCCCTACCCATCGCATAGCCCGCCTCAAAGTAAACACCGCCGCGGTGACCTGTGAAATCTGCAATCAAAAATGCTGAGCGATCAATTTCAGCAGTTATCTCATCATCGATTTTGTTGATATGCTCCTTATTCTTTATGAGTACCGGTTTGTAGCCAGCAGCGCGAATGGCGGGGTCAATTCCGCGCTCGTAAGCAGGTACTACCTGCTTATCATACCACATAGCTACGAATGCCTTTTTGGATATTGCGGGCACTGCCCGTTGGACAGCGGATTTGATCTCATCTCTAATATTGTTCGCCAGTTCTTTCATCGCGTGATCCCGCGCCTTTTTGGTCTGCTTTTTTGATCTCGGTTCTCCCACAGTCAAGGGTGGATCCGGCTTTCTGATTACCGATAGAGCCCCTATGTGTTCGTAGGCTTCGATCCCGTCGTTGAGGTTTCCCTTGCGTGTAATAAATACAAAGCGTTTGCCCAGCGACCTCACTTGCTTCGCGAGAGCATGGCCACCCTTCAAGCTCTGTCCCAATTGCTGTAGGGCTGTCTTCAATTTCTCCTCGGCTGCGCAATAACCCTCCCATTTTTGATCAAGGGCAGCCCTTTCCGCGTCGGTGTTAACCTTCGTCGGGAAATACATATCAAGGACGAATAAATCAGGCTTTCGTTGGTGTCTTTGTTCAAGGTCTCTTTGAGAAGTCCTCCACTGAGTTTCCAATTCCAATATCGAAGTACTCTTTCAGGTACTTCCTAAATCTAGCGAGTTCGTCTGGATCGTCATCCACGACGCACAATGCCAGCCTCCTCCTAGCGCTCATGAAGTCGTCTCCGCGAGTTTGTGAACTAACTTAGCCGTCTCGAAGCTTGGAAAAACTACTCGGAGACGCATTTCACTTTTACAACAGAGGATGAGACAGCGAGGAATTTCCACGTAATTTGCGAAGCACCCCTGCGAGCCCGAAGGTGAGCAGATTTTGGGGGTGCCCCACCCCATCGCTGGCCCTCCTTGCACATCGCATCCGCCCGACAGCGCAACGCCGAGCAAACAAACAACAATCGGGGCGGAGCAAACAAACAACGTAGCGGAGCAAACAAATGCTCGCGAACTGTATTGGTGTTTGGTAGATTAGGCGAGCCAGCACAGCTCCCGCCAAGGATTGTGCTGGCTCTCACCACAACGAGAACCGGAGGGAAATCGTTATGGCTAACCCAATCCTATCGCGAACGCATGAAAGCGGCCAGAGCCGAGGCATCAGCGCTGCGGAAGGCCGAGCAGGCGGCGCGCCAGCGACAGATCGAGCTTCGATGCGAAGTCCACAGGCTGGCGCTGGCAGCGGTGAAGGCTGGCATTCAGGCCAAGGGGCAGAGGAAGCTATCGACCTATAGCCGGGCTGAGCTGACGATGATGGCCAATGCGATGATTGCGCCGTGGTTCATTGAGCAGGTCAAGGCCAGGATCGCCGAGCGTGAACAAAACTCAGAACATTCGTTCCAAAAAGTAATGCCCGCCAATCGCGGGCTTCTGTTGAACGAAACTCATGCACAGAATGGAGCTGCGAAGTGATCAAGGGCTACGCTCGCGTCAGCACTGATGGTCAAACACTCGATGCGCAACAGAGTAGCCCTAGCGGCGGCTGGCGCGAGTCGGGTGTTCGCCGAGAAACAATCAGGGGTCAAGACAGACCGCGCTGCGCTAGCGCGATGCATGGCCTCGCTAGAGCCAGGGGATACCCTGCTGGTGACCAAGCTAGACCGCCTCGCCAGATCGACGCGCGATCTGCTCAACACTCTCGACGCGATCGCGAAGGCTGGCGCGGGCTTCAGGTCGCTGGGCGATCCTTGGGCAGATACCACGACCCCGCACGGCCGACTAATGCTGACAGTGCTGGGCGGGCTTGCGGAGTTTGAGCGGCATCTGATCCTGAGCCGAACCAATGAAGGAAGGGTTCGAGCAAAGGCCCGCGGTGTTCGGCTTGGAAGAAAGCCGAAGCTTACGAAGCATCAGAAAACCGAGCATTGGCGAGGATGGCCCAGGGTGAGACGCTGACCGCGATCGCAAAGTCCTACAACGTCAGTCACATGACGATTAGCAGGCTGGCGGGTGTGGCCTTTATGCAATAGCAGCCGACGAACTTTGCGCGGCTGACCATTCGCGCTGGCATTGAGATTTGCTTTCGCTATCCTGGCGACGTTACTTCCCTTCTTCGAGTGTGAGCCACTTTAAGTCCCGACTGGGGTGGTCGGGACTTCTCTTTTATTGGCGCCCAGTCGCTAAGCAGATTGCCTTCGCTAAACCTTCGCCTTGTCAGGCTGCGCCGCTTTAGCCCGCTCAAGCGTCGCTGGCAGCTGAAGGACGGTGGCTTGCTGTCCCTCCTGAAGCAAAGTCAGAAGCACGATTTGGCCGTCAGGGAATTCCAGGGCGTCATGGTGCGCCCGGGGGATGCCTTGATTGATCTCGCGAAAGATCGCGGTCTTGTGCTTGATAGTGCCGCTGTTCCACGGCCACAAACGTATCCGTTTAACCTCGTTCGCGAAGGACAACTCTGTGCCGGGCAGTAAGCAAACTGCAACATGCTTGTTTTCCGGCGCAGAAAACCCACGAGTGCAGGTTCTAAATAGGTGGGTAGTTAGCCGGTCGCCGACTTTAGCCGGTCGCGATTGGACGCTCTCAAGGCTGTAGTCACACATCGGGGCGCTCCTGCATTGCCCCAGCCGGACTAAAGCCTAACCCACTTCCCTCGACGTGCGCTACCGAGAAAAGCAAGCGGCTATTTGGCGGGCGCTTCGTCAATGTCCTTTGCGTCGATCAGCCTCGATCGCCAAGGCGCTAACCTTTGCTGGCGATCCCTCGCCCTGCGCGGCTCCCTTCGAGGCAAGCTAATCCACTCGAAGCTGCGGGTATTCTCCACCACCAGCCGAACAGGCGGCAGGCCGCACCGGCCGAGGATGGTGAGCCCGAGTTCGTGATCAACGATCATCTCGCACTCCGGGTCGGCCGGTCCAGGCCACGCCAGGGACGGTCTCATTAGCTTTCAGCTCTATCTGCTTCAGCGGCGCCTGCGATCGGGCGATGGCGCGTTCGAGCGTCGCGGCGAAGTCGTTGCCGTTCAGCGAGCTGACAGCCATTGCTGTTAGCTTCGGGCTCTCGAAAGGCAGCGCGACCATTGCTGCTCTTAGCTGCACCGGCGTTGGTCGATACCGGCCTTGATAGGTCGCCTTCAGAAGTTCATGGGCATTGCCCTCGAATACCGGTGGCTCGTCACCCTCTTGTGCGACTTCAGCAATATCACCGATCACTGTGTCCAGCATTCCCATCTTCTTCTCTCTTATACTCGATATTTAAATTAGACAGATTAGACGGGTTAGACAGGTTAGACGCCCTTTTCCAAAGAGCCAGGAGGCATTTTACATGTAAAGTCTTGAGGCGTGTTTGGGCCGCCTTATCTGTCTAAGGTGTCTAATTTCACGTCCACTCCCTAAGTCACCTACCTATCGGCCGATCAAGCAAGCTCGCTCGGTTGCCCCACCGCTTCGCCTCCCGGTGCCAATGCCAACGACCTCCGTTGCGGGCTTCCCACGCCGCGCGACATCCGGCCAGCGGCGGGAATGCCCAGCCGCGAGCAAGCTGGATGTTGAAGTCTTCGATGCCGGGGAAGATTTGCTTCAGCTTGTTAAGCACCCAAATCCAGTTGGTGTGAGGATCATGCGCTTTCGCACCAGCCAATAGGTGCTCCGACAAGCAGCGATTGGGATATGCCTCGGAGAGAGGAACGGGTAACACGCCCTCTTGCAGCATTGCTTCGATCCAAGCATCCAGTCCTCGCAGCGAGTGTTGCTTCTGCTCCACCAGCGCAGCGGTCTCATAAATCTGTTTCGGATGCCAGCCCTTGAGATCGAGCCGGAGCAAGTCCCACAACATCGCTTCCGCGCCACCGTTGTCTATCTCCGCGTTTAGCTCGTTGAAGTACTCAAAGTCGCGAACCTTACCGCTGCTGACCTTGAACACCGCATAGCGCCGAGAGCCATGTCCGGCGGGGACAACCCAATCGTTATTTGATGCCAGCATAATGTGCAGAACGTTGGGGACCTGAAAGGTCTGGAAGTACTTCGGCTCGATCGTGATAGTCTTTTCGGTCACCAGGTTTTTCAGTCGGCCCTCAGCCGCGACATTGCCCGCCCAGAAGGCCTCATCGAGAAACAGGAAAATGCAGTGCTGCAAATGCCCGCTGAATGATCCGATAAGGTGTTTGGGATCGGAGATCGGCAAGCTATAGATGCCAAATATCTTCAACAGCACTGCCGCCAGCGTTCCCTTGCCCGCGCCCTCGTCACCTTGCAGCACCAACACCGCTTCCGCTCGGCTTCCAGGATTCTGCACCGCCCAAGCCAGCCACCTCACGATGTAGCGACCTGCCCGACGATCGCCGTTACCCAACACCCGGTAGATGTGGCTCCGCAGCCGCTTCCAGCTGCCCTTCCTCGGCTCCACGGCGAAGCCCCGGTACAGGTTGAGCCGGTTGCCGCGCAGGACCTCGGTTTTGCCTGGCTCGAACGACACGCCCTCATAGCTCAGGCGCTTGGGGTTGCTCAGCCAATAACGCCCAGCCGGGACCCTCTTCGTCCCATCTTCGGTTTCCTTCTCCACATACCGGTTCATGTACCGATTTCGAAAGTCCGCAAAAGTCTGAAAGACCGGCACCATCATCTCAGGATCAACGTTCCACCGCTCCCACGACAGCACTGCGCACTTGCTGCCGTAGTTTCCGATCACCGCATGTTTCTGGTTTAGCAACAGGACTTGATCCAGTGCCCGGCCTGCTGCCGGAGGAATGATCTCCGTCGCCTCACGAAGCGCTGGCACGATCTTGAAAGCATCGTCGTCCAGGGTCTCGGCTTCCTGATCCTCCTGCTCAGGCACGGCCTCCGGCCCAGCAGCGGGCTTCGCCTGCTCGGCTTCGATCTCTGCCTTTAGCTCAGCGTGGGTTTTGTAGGTCTTCGGCTCTTTCGCCTCGAACAACTTCTCTAGGCCAAATTTCGCGACGAGCAACTCCCCCCTGGGGGTCCCTGGAATATTGCGGCGCTTAACCACCAACGCCGATGCTGCCTTCGGCGTAGGTTGCGTCTTTCCCTTCAACTCCTCCTTAGGTTGCGGATTCGGGTAAATAAAAAAGCTCCTAGCCCACTCCTGCCAGCGCGCCTCTTCGGCCGGGTCCCCTTCACCGAAGCCCCGTGCAATCGCGCTTGCAGGTTCCTTCAGCTCCGGCGCTTCTACGGCCACGATCGTGAGCAGGTCGGTGAACTCATCGATGTCGGCAGCGCCCTCCGCCTGCCTCAGCTCTGAGAGCCAGTCCCTTCGCTTCGCGACAGCAAATTCACTCATCCTCAGCCCTCCGAAGCCCCGCCAGTGGATCGTACTCGTGCTGCGCTCCAGGGGCCTGACGGTAACCACCGTGATATTCCACGAGCGAGGCTTCGCCAGTCGTGCAATCGATCCTCCGAGCGCGCGCAACCCGACCCGCGTCGTCAACCTCAAGCGGCTGAATGATTTCCGTCGGCCGCTTCGGCGGGTCAACATACGTGATGCCATCCCCGCTTCGGGCGGTTACCCGCACTTCAACCCCCGCCGGATTGGCTTTCGCCACCTCAGCCACCTTCTCACCGAGCGGGACCACCGCATTCGGCGCGGGCTTCTTCGGCCGCAATGGCGGCCTACGGGCGATCAGCTCAGCGAACTCGGGCCGAAGTTTTAGGATTTCTTCTCTTGTCATCATTTGCATTTGCTCCATTTCAGCCTACCACCTGAGCGGACCCCGTCGAGTTGTTCATCGGGATAGGCCCACCAATTCCTTTCTTTCCGTCCGTTTTCATGTTCCATTCTGTTGCTCTGTCTCTCTTTAGATAAAATGACCGCATAAACTCTGATTCTTCGGCTCAGTGATTGGCGGATGCTGCAGCGTATCTCAGCTAACAAAAAGCAGGCCATCGAACCGAAAGAGGAGCAATTGGAGTCGCCATTACAAACCTCTCAACGGCGCTTACGGCGACGCGATACATAAACAAACAACGATAGAGCATTGAGAACGCCCGCAACGGGAAGCAGAATGTTTAGTACGGAGATTTTTGATTTTTCGAATGTTGACGTGCTCGGCTCATGGAAAGATGCTCTGATTCTTGCATACGTCGTAGCCACCGCGGGTGTTTTACTGGGCGTATATTGGGAAAGAAAATCGTTCCCAGATGATGTCCAGGCGTATGGCTGGGATGTATTGGTAAAGTCGCTGGCAGTCGAATTGTTTTGCGGCGCAATGATATTTGCAATCGACGGGCGAATTAGCCACATCCAGAGAGATGAAATTATCGTATTACAAAATCGACTTGCTGCACGTAAGCTTTCTAACGCCCAAATAGCAGACATGAAGCGAGAACTAGAGAAATTTTCTGGACAGAAATTTTTGTACGATGCATATTTCGTGAAAGAGGTCACCGATATCGGTTCGCAAATATCCGATGCTCTAGAAGGCGCTGGATGGCAAAAATTCACACAGCCACCTAATTCGTTTTTGAAAAGCATCACCGCGGGAATTGCCGTTTTCGTTGATGTAGACGCTCCAGAGGCGACCAAGGCCGCTGCGAATAAATTAGAAAAACTGCTCAATGAGAACGGAATCGCCGCGTATGACGTTCCAAGGAACATTCCGACAGACAAGGCGGTAATTGGAATACAAATCGGGATAAAGCCATAGCCCGTCCCCGGCCCGTCACGCCCTGGTCGCGATAACGCGGACCACCTACGGATCAACATTACCCACCTTAAGTCGCCCTTCCACCAACCCTTTCAGCTCCCTCACGACTTCATCCCCGGACGTTTCGGCGCAGGCTGGGCCACGCCGCCTAGCGGGCTCACGCCGCCGCGCTTCGCATCAGGCAAGAGGCCCTTGGTCACAGGCTGAGCCTTCACCGGGATGCGGGTTGTTGCTCGTCGCTCTTGAGGAAGATGCGGCGCAAAGGCCTCTCCGTCAGTTAGCCAGTGACCAGCGATTGGTTCGCGCTTCGGCGCCTTCGGCTTAACGCCGCCCTTGCTCCACAACCTTTCTCCGTCCTGAAAATCTCTTCGAATTGCCATCACTCACTCCCATCCATCGGATCAATCGGCGACATCGCACCGCCAGTTTGCGAACCTGAGTGGTGGATCGTGGTAACTGTCCGAGTTGGACCTGTGCAATGAGAGGCGTGGTGATCGGCAGAGCTGTGCTCATTGCTGGGCCGCATGCGATCAGCAGCGTCTCGGGACCGGGGCCGCGATATTTGACTTCTGGCATTGGTCAGTCTCCGTTGTTTGATTGGTTCACTTGCTGCGATCGTCAAAACTTCTCCCAGGCGGACGGACCGTTCCAGCCACAGGGCCGTGCTGCGCCTGACCTCCAGCGGGCATCACGGTTCGAGAACCGCCAGGGCCGCATTTCGTGTTCACAGCGCATTCGTTGCCCAGTTCGTGATTTGGTAGAGCCCCGGTCACGACAGGCTCAACACCCTTGGTCAGCATCTTCCCGCTATCGGTAGCGTGGTTGCCGATGCTCGATCCGTATTGTGAAACCCCACGAGGTGAGGTGCGTTCGGATGGGCGGCCAGTCATGTACGTGGTCACCTTGGCGAGGCTCCGACTACCGGGCCCTCCGCCAGCACCGCCGCCAGTCATTCGGTTCTTAGACATTTTCAATTTCTCCTTTGGCCCTCTGGCCCGGTTGCAGTCACTTCACTTGCTTCAGGTTCGGTACTCGATCGAGTACCGCCACCGTCGCCGTTGCGCTTCGATCAGCCCTCGCCTTCCGACAGTTGGCCGAGGAGCAATAGTGGCTCCACTCGCCAGCGATCCGGCCAATCAACCAACCCCGCTGGCGGAGTTCGGCAACGGCTTCGACCACCGACCCTGGCCCCCTGCGGGGAAAGTCTTCGGTTTCCAGCTGGCAGCCATCGCAGGTCCAGACGCAGCCAGAGGAGTATTCGGTCATCATCCTTCGCGTTCCTTCATTTGTTCAGAGGTGAAGTTCTTAAGCGTACCTACTCCTATCGGCATTTTAAGAAAGCTAGGGATACACCGCGCCCATCGCAGCGCCGTCAACGCCCAGCTGCTTGAACGGCAAGCCAGCACCCAATCCGACAAGGACAAACTCGCGATAGGGATTGCCGGGCGCGGTTGGGTTTGGATTGGGGACCCAATTCGTGACCGGTCGCGGAACGCCGATCCCTGTCCACTGCTGCCGGATAGGCCAACCGAATTGTGGACCGGCCGCGAAGAATGCCGCCGCTGCCGAACTATCTAGAGGTTCGACCCCACCCGTAGGGACCCACCCTACGGGCGGCAAGCCGACACCATCATCAGCCGTCGAGGCGGTGGTGCCAGCTTGGAAGTAAAAGGGGCCAACGGAATGGTCAGCTAAAAATCGGTAGAGCGACATCACATCCATCCTCTCAGTGAACGGTTCTCAGCCCCCAGCGGGCGACGTCATCGCGTTCGATCATCTCGCCCTCCTCGCTTCGAGCTTCGCCTTCGCTCTGGCCGCGTTTCTCTCCCGCAGGTCGAGGATCGTGGCTAGCGCTGGGAGGTTCTCCTCGATCATCCGCTCGCCGCCCCCTTCGGATTGTCCCGCCCAGGTCAGCACGAGCAGCGTCCACATCTCCTCGCGGATGCCGAGCAAGGTTTCCATCTCCAAGCGCCACCCCCAGCGATCCGCCTCATCGAAGAAGGCGGCGATCTGGCGAAGGCGGGGGAGGTACTTCGTCGCCATCAGGTCGCGGTGAGCGGCATCGTGAATGGGATCGTCGTAGCCAGGGTAGGGCTGAGCCTTAGCGCCAACTGGAAAGGGCTTGCGGCGGATCATAGCCTCCTCCTCTTCACGTCCCCCGGCAGCCGAGCAGAGGGAGGAGACACCCCCGCTGACGCCGTAGGGGACGTCTCACCCGGCGACGCTGCAATCGCCGGAGGAGCTGCTAGCGCATCGATCGACTGCTCGACCTCGAACGGCGTCCCACAGGGCTCTTGTTGCGCGTCAATAGCGATACCAAGTGGCGCCTCTGGACCCACTAGCGCAGCATCGCTGACCCAACTCGCACCGCTTGGGTAAGACACTGACTGAGCTTCGCCGGAGTGATGCGCTTGGGCGGCATAGCGACCGCCTGGAACATCGGTGTCGTCTAAGCCTGCCCTGGCGCGGGAGAACAAAGTCTGTGGCTCGGCGACTGGCTCGCGGTGCTCGGCCTTCATGATCTCCCGCCGCTCTTTCTGATCACGTAGGTTCGATGCGCTGGTCACGGCCCGCCTCGACGGACAGTATTTTGCGGCGCTTGATCCGGATTGGCGGCTCCTCCTCGCGGATCGGCATCAAGTCGAGCGTGACCGTGCCGTTGAGGCGATCTTCTCTCGCCCGTTCCGCTGCCCGCACCCGATCATGCTCGGCCTCACGGCGAGCTTCGAGCTTCTCTCGATTGTGAAAGTCGTCTTTGCACTGAGGGCGGCAGAACCGTTGGTTCCACTTGGCCGGATTGAAGTCCCTTGCGCAGAAATCGCATCTCATTTCGGTCCTCCAACTCGTGACACATTGATAGCTCTATTATGCGCCTTTACACGGCAAAGTCAACCTAATACTGCCGTGTGATCAAGTACTTACTGCGCGATTTGCTCACAGGGGACCATGTAACGACAAATGAGACGATGCCCAAGCGAAAGGGCGGCCCCGTTGCCAGAGCCGCCCCCATCGCTGCGCTATCGCAACCAAAGCCTAAGCGGCTTTTCGCTCCGGCTCGGTTTGCATTTTGGTGAGTAGCTCTTGCAACTGCTTCATCGTTTCGTTGACTTTGTACTCTGCTTCTTTCGGCGATAGCTTCCACAGGTTCTTGAGAAGTGCTTTCGCCGCCCGGTCGCAGTCGCGGCCGGGGGTTGCAGATGATCTTGTCGTCGCCTTACCGCCGACCAGCCGAAAAGCTTCGGTGAGGGTCAGATCCGACATGCGTGTCGGATCTGAGAGTGGAAGCTTGGCCTTCTTTAACGCCAAGTCCATGTATCGCTGCGCGGTCCGCTCATTGAACTTACAATTAGCGGCCAGCCAACTACCCCAAAGTCCGTAGCCTACTTCCTTATCCTTGGTTCTGGTCAGCAGCTCTCCGAAGGCAATCGCCTTAAGCACGATGCCATTGGCGGCTATCGCAGCGTAGTCGACGTTGAGGCGTTGGGCGATTTCTGGAAGGGTTGTTGCCCGCTCGCCAGACGACGGGACAGGTTTTAGATCGGTCATCGTGTCCTCATTTTAGCGGATGATCCCGCTAGACGATGACGCCACAAGCTTCGTCCCCGAGCAAACAACAAATAACAAGCCCATGCGGACGAGAGAACATCAGCGGGCACCAAACAATTCAAGCAGAGAGCAGCAGGGATTTGCGCACGCACTTGTGATCAATAACCACGCCCAAGGGTTGATGTTCACGATGTCAAACAGCCTGATCTCATCAGCCAGCGCATGACGCTGGGACCCGGCTAGGCCGGGTTTCGATCTTCATCGCTCAACTTCAACAAGGCGCTCAGCTTCCTTCAGGTATTTTTGTTCAAGGCGGCGTGTCCGTTCGTTTTCGATGCCCGTGACCTTCAACGCGGCAACTTTCCTCACAAGCTTCGTAAGGTCTTTGCACTGTTTGAGCTGTTCCAGTGTCCAGTCCGGTGTCACTTGCCGCTCTCCTCTAACTTTCGCTCCATCGCCACCACTGGCACCCGGAGCAATCTGCCGACTTTGATGGTTGGAATTTCGCCTCGCCGCGCGGCTTCGTAAGAAGCGTTGCGGCCGAGGGAGAAATAGACGCGTCCGGCTTCGGGGACGGTCAGGGTCTTTGGTTCCATCGGGACCTCCTTTCGATGTCGCATCATCTCATAGGTGCATCAGTAGTCCCATTCACAAGATCGTGCTCACCTATTGATGGGACTATCGTGTCGTGTTATGCCGGGTCGTCTCTTCAAGAGGTGCGACATGGCACGAAAGCGGAAGCCGACTGACACCGTTGCGCTGCAAGTGCGGATGCCTGAGGCGTTGCGACAGCAGCTAGCCGCCGAAGCCGAGAAGGCCAATCGATCGCTTAATAGCGAGGTACTTTGGCGGCTCGGCCAGACTTTCGGCGAGGAGTGGCAGCGCTTCATCACAGGAGTGGAGGAGCGGGAAAAGCGCGAGCAGGAACTCCATCAGAAGAGGGTGGAACGATTGCTCCAAGACCCGGAGTTTATGGCGGCGATCGATCGGCTAGCCAAAGAGGACCGTTAAATGCGTGATCAAGGCCAAGGCCACATCCGCCAACGCGGGCCGCAAAGCTGGGAGCTGAAGTTTGATCTCGGCCGCGACCCAGCGAGCGGAAAGCGGCTATCGCGCTACGTGGCATTCAAGGGGACAAAGCGAGAAGCGCAGGCGGAGCTAAATCGGCTCCTAAGCCGCAAGGCCGAGGGGACTTACGTCGATCCCACTAAGATGTCGGTGGCGGCCTACCTCGAACACTGGCTCAGCGCGGACATCGAGCGGAGGGTTGCCCGCAAGACCGCCGTGCGCCATCGCCAACTGGTCCAGCGCCAGATCGCTCCAGCCATCGGCCAGATACCGATGCGCAAGCTAACCCCGGTACATATCGAAGCGTTCGAGGCGGAGCTGCAACGAAGCGGTTATGTGAAAGGTCGCAAGGCGGGACAGGGCCTGACGGCGCAGACAGTCCTGCACGTCCATCGCACGCTATCGCAAGCCCTCGCTCATGCGGTGGCGACTGGCGTGCTGTTCAAAAACCCTGCCGAGCAGGTGAAGCCACCAAGGCCGCCACGGCGGGAAATCGCGATCCTTTCCAAGCCGGAGGTTGCGGCGGTGCTGCGCGAGGCGGGGCCGCTCTATCTCCCCGTCCTAGTCGGGGTCACAACTGGAATGCGACGCGGCGAATTGCTCGGACTGCGTTGGTCGGACGTTGATCTGGCTAAGGCGAAGCTGACCGTCAATCAATCCCTGGAGCGGCTCGCCGGTAAGACGGTGTTCAAGTCGCCGAAGACCACGGGGTCGCGTAGGACAATCACCCTGCCCGCGCTGACGGTAGAGGCCCTCTCGGCCCATCGTGCCAAGCAGGCCAGAATTGGCGGGGAGGAGCTTGTCTTTTCTCATGCCGATGGGTCCCCCTGGGACCCAGACACGCTCACGAAAGCCTTTGACCGATTGATCCGGGCCGTGGGCGTGAGGCGAATTACGTTTCATGGGCTGCGTCATACCCATATCTCACATCAGCTGATGGACGGAGTGCACATCAAGGTCGTCAGCGAACGCGCTGGCCACGCCAGCGTTAGCGTCACACTTTCCGTCTACGCTGCATTCGTCCCTACGCTGCAATCTGACGCTGCCGCTGGCGTTGATGCGTGGCTGCGTACCGCCCTGGAGGAAGTCGGTGGCAAGTCGGTGGCGACGGGCCTTTTTCCGCCGAGGGCCCTTTGACTAAGCTATTGATTTCATTGGTGCCGGGTGAGGGACTTGAACCCCCGACCAACGGTTTACAAAACCGCTGCTCTACCGCTGAGCTAACCCGGCGAACACCTTTCGTTACGGTGGCTTAGGCGATTTGGTCAAGGCCGGCTTTTGCTACTGGGGGCCGATTTCGGGGCCACCGATGCCCTGCTTTGTTCGCCAACCGTGCTCGCCGCCCCTCACGCCGAACACCTTACCCGGCCGATCGCTGCGACAACACTCTCACGAACAACTCTTAAATCCCACAATGGTGATCCCATACGGCAAACTGCCGACAAGCTGACCGATGAAACCGAGGACCACCAACGCGACGCCTAAATAGAATATACGTGCTCTACGTGCGTTATCTTTTCGGTTCTCCCGCTGCGTATTTCGCCACATCGAGGCGTCAGCAAGTCTTCGACGTCGGGCTGCTTCCTCGCCTTCCACCGTCTACGTGTAATCTTCTTCTACGGCATTCTGCCGTAACAGCACGACTTCCTTTTGATGACATATCGAGTGACAAAAATGATGGACGATTGGGAACTTCTCGATGAGCTTCGAGTGGCGATCGGGCGGAAACCACGATCCCTGGACGACATCCTGAGTGCCTGTGCCACCGTCTTGGCCGAGACCATCGCAATGGCGAGCGCCACCGAGCAAGAAACGCAATCCTTGCTGGCCACGGTCAAAGGCCATCTCGATGCAGCAGTTTCTTTGCAGCATGGTATTGGCAAATAGACGGCCGCATTAGCGCCGCAGCAAGTCCGGCAGCTTGGCGATGTTCGCGGCGATCCGCCGCCCCGTCTTCATTTCAGTGGTCAACATCGGTTTCGACCGTTGCTCCCAAGACGGCACCGGTAACCGGATTCACGTAGTGGACTTGATGGCATGCCGGACAGGTCACCGGCTCATAAGTGTGGCGGTCCTCTGACGTGTCTTCGGCAGAAAAACCTTGAACACGGTATCCGGTAGTGGGGCAGCGGTAGATGAAAAGCGGCATGGTCGAAAGCCCGGGGCTTTAGATGGAGCCGAGGGAGCGACCCCCGGCTCCTCCGCTTAACAATGAACGGGCTACTTGACCGCACATCAGGGAGCGACCCCCGTGCACCAAGCATCGCCAGCATCTCAAGGTTAGACAATTAAAATTTATGACAAGGCGCGCGGCCGGCGGCGTTGATGTGGATCAAACCCGGCATCGTTTCCGGCCGATCAGACCTCGCCAAAATACGGGCGCGGTCGGCCAACAAGACGACGCGATCGGGATTACTCTCGACCGCTCGCCGGTAGAGCGCGCGCGCCGTGGTCAAGTCGTCATCACTAGCGATCGCACCTTCGATGCCGGCGCCGGGGCCGCCGGGCCGGCATAGCTCGATCGGGTATTTCCCTTCGGTCACTTCGGCCGACATTCGACGCCCTCCAACGTCAACCCACCCGCAGCATAGTCGCGGTCGGAGCAAGGGACGCGTCCGGTAGGCGCGGCTCATGACGGGCGGTCAGGCGCTGCGGAGCTGCCCAGGGGTCCGCAAAAGAAAATATTTGAGGACGAATGGTCCGTCGCGGCCAGCAAGCGGCGCTCCGCAGATGCGGCATGCTACCAGACCGTCACTAGTCTCCGGTCCCGCCTCGGCTTTGACGACCTGATAAACCGCACGGCAGTTGGGGCATTTAAACAGGACTGTCCTGAGCATGGCAGCCTCCACCACGGTAACAATTTGCTTTATAGCAACGAGTTCTTTTTGGCTGCCGAACTGTGAAAGGGCCTCAGCGGTTTTCGCGGTGGAGGTCAGTCTGCCAAAACTCGAACGGCAGTGTAAGCGCCAAGCTCAGCAAGCCGAGCACCGTTATTGCGGCGAATGCTGCTAGAATTGTCATCTGGGCGCATCAGCATTGCGCTGATCGGTGACGGCCCGATGACGCTGCCCGGTGTCGGAGCGCCGTCAATGCCGGCTGACCGACCGGCCTAGGACCCGTATGGAACCATGATAGGGGGTTCCATGCCGATCCGCCCGTTTCTATCGGAACAAGCTTTCGACCCGGAGGGTATCGAGGTCACGCCGGCAGCGTTCACGGCGGCTTGCGACACCAGCGCGCCCTACTCACCCCGACTTTCGCAGGTCAGCGAATATCTTTTGTATGGCCTCTACTCGATCTGCCATTTGCTGCCATCGGGACGCCATATCGCGGTAACTTGCCTGCACTTGCGGATCAGCAACGCCCGCCGCGGCGCGTTCGCATTCGTCCGCCTTGCGCCGCCACTCACTAACTCGATCACCGTCCGGAGTTGAACGGCAAAGACCGGAGCTGAGTAGGTGCCTAGGAGCTATTGCAGTTCGGTCATTGCCGTCCATCTATGCCCTCCACGGACACGAACCGGCTCAATAGCCGCGAACGGCGTGACTCTCCTTGATCTCGATCAAACGGGCCGATGGCCGGGTGGCGAGCACCCTATTCCAGCATCGTGTCTGCCTGATCGCTCCACGCCAGAATGCGCGCACGGTCGCGCAGCATCACAGCCGGCCGGAACAATTGCGCGAGCTTGAAACGGGAGCTCAGCCGTTACGGCACATAGGCGTCAATCGCACTGTAAAGCTGGCGGAGTGCAAGAGCCTCGACACCGATCTTCCCCAGCAAGGTGCGACAGTCGTTAGCCAGTTCGCGCATCTCCCGTGAAGCGGCACGAGCATGGCGGCCGAAAATGTAGTCGGCCATCTCGGAGGCGAAGAAGCGGCGCCAGTAGTAAACGGCGAACGCCGGCGGCAGCCATTTAAAGAGCACCCTTAAAGCGAAGGGCGCCACGCTATGCCCGAGCGCCCGTACCGCAGAGTATCCCTCCCGCACCCCCTTCGCCATCAGAGCCACGGTCGCTTTGTCTTCGGACAGTCGGTGACAGTCGCCTCCCGCCATATAGATCGCGCCGCTGACGGCAGTCACGAAGAAGGCGTGCGCCTTGAGCCACCCATCCATGTCGCGAGACATCGTCGTCGGAAATCCGGCCTGCCGAAATGTTTCAACCAGTTTGCGCAGACGCACGGTTCGTTGCCCGTCCAATTCGCCCAACGTTGTTGGCTGTTGCGCGATCATTGCGTAGCGCACAAGGTGGCCATCACGCGTGCCGCCCGCTCCGGGAAAACCGAGCAGAACCCGATCGCGGCCGAGGGCTCGAGCAAGGTCGCTTGAGCCCGTGGGATTGTTCAGCATAAAAATCAATGTTGGGATGCTATGGTTTGCGGTGAGTTCCGGCACAACACTTGCCACTTGGTCCCGCCTCACCGTAATCAGTGCGATATCGTATTGATCGTCAGGGCCAAGGCGCTCGATCGTGTCGACTTGCGTCGTCGATCGACCATGCCTGACGATGTCTTCAAGCGCCAAACCATAACGGCGGATATCCGCAAGCCGCTGGCCGCGCGCAACGACAGTAACGCGATGGCCGCCTTCCTGGAGTTTGGCTGCATAGAGCGTCCCGATGACGCCTGCGCCATAAACTATTATCTTCACCGATGCCTCCGGGTATTCGCGCGCCTTACCGCGACTGTATTCGATCGCATTGTCGGGTTCGGCGTCACTGGCCCGACAACGCCATCCGCAGGGCAACCGCAACGTCCGCCGCGTCGCCGCCGGCTGCCGCTTTGGCGAGTTCGGCGCTCACATGGCGCCAAGCCGGCTTGTCGCGAAAATGCACCGGCAAGTGCCGCTCGATCAGCGTGCGCACGTCGCCGAGCGTGGCGAGCTTCATGACGCCGGGGATGGCGAGCGGTCGGGGCAACGGGCGGGACCAAGCGTGACGTGAGGGGGCCACTTTCGGGGCCACTGTACCCGTTTTCAAGCGCGTTTGGCGCGTTCGGTGCGCATCTGAATAAAGTGCCGGAAGTGCAGATTTAATGCGGGTTTCTCGCACTTTCCTTAACAATCCACAAACCCTAGAAAGGGATTACAAAACCGCTGCTCTACCGCTGAGCTAACCCGGCAAATCAATGGCTTAGGTAAAGACCGGTAACAGAAATGCCACCGGGTGGCCACCGAAGCAACCAGCGCGCTTACCCTTGGCACCGGACACCGCCATAGCGCGCTCAAACCGTTCTGTCGATGTAATCTCGGCGTGTACGACTTCGTAATCTCGGCGTGTCAGACTTCGGGTTGGCGCGCAGCGCGCGGCAGATGTTCCCGGAAATTCAGCGTAGGCTCGATTGCGCTGGAGGGCCGATCAGCGTCGACCCATCGCGGCCGCGCCAGGCGTGCGTCACGACTGAGACAGAATACGAACATCCCCAGAGTGCATTTTTGGAGTGGTCCCTGATGGCCCGCATTGCGCAAATTGTCTCCACCGCTCGCTATTTGCCCGAGCACATCGTGACCAACGCGGAACTGACGGCGCGTTTCGCCGCGCTGGGAAGGCCTGACGTCATCAACAAGCTCGCGGGCCGCACGGGTATCAATCAGCGCTTTTATGCCCCGAAGGACTCGGTGACATCCGACCTCGCCCTTGCCGCCGCCAAAGAGGCGCTCAAGCGCGCAGGGCGGAAACCTGAAGATGTCGACTTGGTTATTGTCGGCACCACGTCCCCGGACTACATCGCGCCGAACACGGCCGTTGTTCTGCAACATAAACTCGGCGCAAAGAATGCCGGCACTTTCGATGTGGACTGTGCCTGCGCCGCCTTTCCGGCGCAGGTCGCCATCGCCGCCGGACTGATCGCCACCAACGCAGCGATGAAGACCGTTCTCGTGGTCGGTGTCGACATGATTCACAGGCTCTCCGACCCAACCGATCCAGGCATGCTTCTCTGTGGGGCGATGGAGCGGGCGCCGCCGTGATGGAAGCGGGCGATCGGGAGGGCTTTATCGGCGCTGCCTTTCAGGCCGACGGCACCTATGCGTTCGGTTGGGGCATAGCGGCCGGTGGGACCTTCGAACCGGCGAGCATCGATGCGGTCAAGGGCGGCCGCACCCAGATGCGTCGGGAATCGGGGAACTACCCGGCCTCGGTCAACGAAGACAATTGGCCACGCTTATTCAAGCGCCTATGCGACGAATGTGGCTTCACAGCAGATCAGGTGGACCAATTGATCTTCACGCAGATCAGCAAGTCTTCGATCGCGATAGCGGCCGAGCGGTGCAATGTGCCGCTCGAGAAATGCCACACCATCATGCAGAAATGGGGTTACACCGGCTCTGCCTGCATCCCGATGGCACTGGACGATGCGATCGAACTCGGCAAGATCAAGCGCGGCAACCTCGTGGTCATGATCAGTTCAGGGCTCGGCTGGAACCAGGCTGCAGCAGCGATCCGCTGGACCATGTAGTCGCGCATGAAACGCAAACAGCCTCGACCTCTACAGCCGCGGCCAAGCTCCGCGCGCGTCCTCGCGGCAGCACTGTTCGTCGCATTGCTGTCGCCCGCGGCCGCTCAAGACGTAAGCGGGCTGGAAATCTGCACGGCCGAGAAGCAGATGGAGCGGCGCACCGGATGCCTGCAGGCCAATGCCGAATTTCTTCAGCAAGCACTGAACAAGCTGGCGCGCGAAACCGACGAAAAAATCGCCGCTGCCGACCGCGATCTTGCCGCAGCGCGCGCGGAAATCGCCGCCCTCAGGTCGACAATCGAGAAACTAAGCAATGAACTCGCGCAAGTGAAGGCCAAAGCGGACCCTCATAGCAAGAAGTAACATTGAGCGCCGCACTTTCCCATTGATCGGTGTAGCAGGCTGAGCGCCTATCTTAGTCCATCAACGCGGCGTGGTCGGGCGCCCCGCCCTCACCGCTGCATCTGCATCATTTGATGCATCGACGGCATCATGCGCTCGTCGAGATGGCCCATGATCCACACCGAGCCTCCAATAATGAGCGCGACGATCAGAACACCGAAGGCCAGCGCCAGCACGTTGTTGGTATTGTCCGGCGCCGTGGTGAGATGCAGGAAGAAAACCAGATGCACGCCGATCTGCGCGACCGCCAGCGCGACCAGCGCGATCGGGATGGCCGGCGCCCAGATCAGATGGGTGTAGACCGCGTAAAACGAAGCCGCCGTGAGCAGCGTGGCGAGCACCAGCCCGAACAGATAGCCCTGGATATCTTCCCAGACCGTGTATTCGTGCGGCTCGGCAAAGCCGGCGGCGACGTCGCCTGTATCCAAATTGTCGCTCATCGGCCCTCTCCTATCAGATAGACGATCGTGAACAGCGCCACCCAGATGATGTCAAGCACATGCCAGAACAGGTTGAAGCAGAGCATGCGGCGTAAAATGTCGGCGCGGAAACCCTTGACGAAGATCTGCGCCATCATCGTGCCGAGCCACAACAGGCCGGCGCTGACGTGCAGGCCGTGACATCCGACCACGGCAAAGAACGACGACAGGAAGGCGCTGCGCTGTGGGCCGAAGCCCTGCTCCACCAACTCGGCGAAGTCCTTCGCCTCCAGCACCAGAAAGGCTACACCTAAGAATCCCGTGACCAGGAGCGCGACCTGCGTCCAAAGCAAGTTGCGCACCCCGCACGCCACCGCCGACATGCCGCAGGTGAAGCTCGACAACAGCAGGCAGGCGGTTTCGATCGCGATGTTGGTCGGTTTGAAAAGCTCGTGCCCGGCGGGACCGTCGGCGATCGCCGTTTGCAGCACCGCATGCGCCGCAAACAAGCAGGAGAACAGCACGATGTCGCTGAGCAGGAAAAGCCAGAAACCGTAGGCGACGACCACGGTCTTCGAGGCCGGCCCGCCGGCGCCGCGGCCGGTCGCTGCGACATGGCCGCTACCGTGCCCGCCGCCACGCCCAAGGAGATAGGGATCAACGTCCCGCGCGTGGCCGTGTCCCACCGCATCGGTCGCGCTCATGCCGCACCTCCGGCAGGCGCATTCGCCTCAAGCCATTGCTGGCGCGCGGCACGGCGGGCGCGATCGATCCGCGCGACTTCTTCCGCCGGTATTTCGTATTCGCGTCACATCCCGCCAGGCGAACCAAACGAAGACCACATAGGCCGCCGCCACGCCGACCGCGACCAGCCACCAGATGTGCCAGATCAACGCGAAGCCGGTGATGGTCGCGAAGAAGGCGGTGATGAATCCGACCGGGCTGTTGCGGGGTACTTCGATCGCTTTGTAGGTCGGTTCCGGCGCCAATTGCTGCCGCTCGATGGCCAGCCGCTTGATCTGCCAGTAAGGCTCCTCCCCTCCGACATTCGGCAGCACTGCGAAATTGAAGGCGGGCGGGGGCGATGCGGTCGCCCATTCGAGCGAGCGGCCGTCCCAGGGATCGCCGGTTTCGTCGCGCAAGGCGTCGCGCTGGCGAATGCTGACCACGAGCTGGATGACCTGCGCGATCGCGCCGATCAACAAAATGATGACACCGAGCCCGGCGATCAGCACCCACGGTCGCCAGGCCGCGACTTCATAGTGCTGTAACCGCCGCGTCATCCCCAGCAAGCCAGCGACATAAAGCGGGACGAAGGTGACGTAAAAGCCGATCAGGGCGCACCAGAAGGAGACTTTCCCCCACCCTTCATGCAGCCGGAAGCCGAATGCCTTGGGGAACCAGTAGGTGATCCCGGCAAAGCCGGCGAACAGCACGCCGCCGATGATGACATTGTGGAAATGCGCCACCAGGAACAGACTGTTGTGCAACTGGAAATCCGCCGGCGGAACCGCGAGCAGAACGCCGGTCATGCCGCCGATGATGAAGGTGACGATGAATCCCACCGACCAGAGCATCGGTGTCGCATAGCGGATGCGGCCGCCATACATGGTGAACATCCAATTGTAGACCTTCACGCCGGTCCCGACCGCAATGATGCTGGTGGCGATGCCGAACACGGCATTGACGTCGCCGCCGGCCCCCATCGTGAAGAAATGGTGCAGCCAGACCATGAACGACACCAGGCAAATGAACAGCGTCGCGGCGACCATCGATCGATAGCCGAACAGCGGCTTGCCGGAGAAGGTCGAAATCACTTCCGAGAAAATGCCGAAAGCCGGCAAGACGAGGATGTAGACTTCGGGATGGCCCCAGGCCCAGATCAGATTGATGAACATCATCATGTTGCCGCCGGCTTCATTGGTGAAGAAATGAAAGCCGAGATAGCGGTCGAGGATGAGCATCGCGAGCGTTGCGGTCAGTACCGGAAAGGCGGCGATGATCAACAGATTGGCCGCCAGCGCCGTCCAGCAAAACATCGGCATGCGCATATAGGTCATGCCGGGCGCGCGAACTTTGAGGATGGTGGTGACGAAATTGATGCCGGTCATCAGCGTGCCGACACCCGAAATCTGCAAGGCCCACAGGTAATAGTCGACCCCCACCCCCGGCAGGTAAGTGGTCTCCGACAGCGGCGGATAAGGCAGCCATCCGGTGCGCGCGAACTCGCCAACGACGAGCGAGAGATTGACCAAGAGCGCACCGGTCGCGGTGAGCCAGAAACTCGTCGAGTTCAATGTCGGGAAAGCGACATCGCGCACGCCAAGCTGCAGCGGCACAACGAGATTCATCAGGCCGATCATCAGCGGCATGGCGGCAAAGAAAATCATGATGGTGCCATGCGCCGAAAAGATTTGATCGAAATGCTCCGGCGGCAAATAGCCTGCGGTGTGAAAGGCGACCGCCTGCTGCGAGCGCATCATGAGCGCATCGATAAAGCCGCGCAGCAGCATCAACAGCGCGAGCAGCAGGTACATGACGCCGATACGCTTGTGATCGACGCTGGTGATCCATTCGTTCCACAGATACGGCAGATAGCCTCTGACGACGACCCACAGGAGGACGGCAAGCACGGCGACGATCACAACCCCGCCGGCGACAAGCGGGATCGGCTGACTCCAGGGGACGGCATCCCAGGTGAGCTTGCCAAACACGTTAGTGAGCTCCTCCTGTTGGGCGAACCGCGCCGGCATCGCTATTCGCCTGCGGACCTGGGCCCGGCGGGAATTTCTGATTGGCGATGTCGTCGAACAGGTTGGCCGCGACCGATCGATAGGTGAACGGCGCCACGTTCTGGCTCGGCTGCAACAGCGCGAGGTAACCGGCTGCGTCGAGCGCGGGCCCCGTTTGATGCGTGGCGGCTACCCATTGCTGAAAGCGGTCCTGCGGGACCGCGTGCACGATAAAGTTCATGCCTGCAAAACCGTCGCCGCTGAATTGGCTCGACTGTCCGTAAAGCTCGCCGGTCTGGTCGGCCTGCAGCCATAGCTGGGTGACCATGCCGTTCATGGTCGCGACCATGCTGCCGAGCTGCGGCACAAAGAACATGTTCATCACGCTCGCCGACGTGAGCGAGAAATGCACCGGCACTTTGACGGGCACCACAAGGTCGTTCACGCTCGCGACCCCAAGCTCGGGATAGACGAACAGCCATTTCCAATCGAGCGAGACGACCTGCACCTCGACCGGCTTTTCCTGGGTTTCGATCGGCTTGAAGGGATCGAGCGCGTGCGCGCCGATCCAGATCACGCCGCCGAGAAACAGAATGACGAGAAGCGGGATCGCCCAGACGATGAGCTCGATGCGGCCGGAATAGACGAAGCCGGGCTGATAGCGCGCCCGCGTGTTGGAAGCGCGAAACCACCAGGCGAAAACGAGCACGGCGATAATCGTCGGCACGACGATGACCAGCATGATGCCAAGGGCATTGAGCAGGATTTGGCTGTTGGCGGCGCCGATCGGCCCTTGCGCTTGGAAAATGCTTTCGGAGCAGCCGGCCAACATGCAGGCGGTGATGATGAGAACCGAAAGGCCGGCGAACCGATTTCTTGCGTTCACGCCGATAAATCCCAAGTGTTGGCCGATAAACCCACGTGTTAAACGTCAGCAATCCGTTATCTGTGCACCCAAGTCAGCAATGTCAGGCAAGCGGCACAATGGGAGAATCGCTCAGGCCCGGCAGCATACTCCAGCTACACGTCAAACGCTTTACCTGTACGACAGCGGCGGAAGCGGCCCCGCCGTTGTGATCATCCGATGACGTCCTCGCCAAACGCAAAGGTGCCGTCGTGTCACCCGACAACGGAACTTGAACGTCGTCGACCGCAGAGCGTTCCAAGGGGATACCCGTCACCAAAGGGTCGCAGAGCCTTCGCCCGCAATGTGACAGCCGGCATGATGTGAAAGCTTTGCGAAAGCTCATGGTCACGACACGGATAAAGCGATGTCACAAGTTGGATGAAAAACTTACGACGGCACGCTGATTTTTCTACCAGACGATGCCAAGCGTATTTTGATTGACACATTGCCCGATCGGCCGCGTGCACGCGCACTCAATTCCAAATGCATAAAATTTTGCGATAACGCCGAGTTGCTTTGGCCGCTTGCCGCATGAATGATATGCGTAAATGGCAGACGACGCTTCGTGGGCATGTCCCGGCTGGAGCTGGTCCGCATCAAAGGCGTAAATGACAGCGAGCCAGAAAAGGCAATGCAGCACGTAACGCGCCGCGCCGTTCTTGCCGGCTCAGTATCGGCGGCAGCCCTTCCACTTCTTTCCGCCAAAGCGGCTTCGCCGCCAGCCGGTGAACAGACGCCCGGCATTTATCGCTATCGGATCGGCACGTTTGAGCTGACCGCGCTCTATGACGGCATCTGGTATCGTCCGATCACCGAAAAATTCATTCGCAACGCCCCGTTCGCGGAAGTCGAAAACGCGCTCGCTGCCGCCTTTATGCCGGCCGACAAGTTGGCGACGCCGTTCACGACCCTTATCGTCAATACCGGACAGAAGCTCGTCCTGATCGATACCGGCACCGGCGGACAGATCGCCCCTTCCGCCGGCGTGCTGCGCGCCAATCTCGTCGCCGCCGGCATTGATCCAGCAGCGATCGACCTCATCGTCATCTCGCATTTCCACCCGGACCACATCAACGGCATCAAGGACAAGGACAACGACCTCGTCTTCCCCAACGCCGAGATCATGGTGCCGGAGGCGGAATGGAAATACTGGATGGACGACGCGAATTTGAACGCCGCGCCGGCCGATCTCAAACTCACCTTCCGCAACCAGCGGCGGATATTTTCCGACATCGCGCCGCACGTCACCCGCTTCGAGCCCGGCGCGGAAGTGGCATCCGGCATCACGACGCTGGCGGCGCCCGGTCACACCCCGGGCCACACGGTCTTTGCGATCCATTCCGGCGATCAGTCGCTCCTGGTCCTTGGCGACACCGCGCAGCACCCGGCCGTGTTCGCGCGCCATCCCGATTGGCAGGCGGCTTTCGACATCGACGGCGAGGCGGCCGTCGCCACCCGCAAGGAGCTGTTCGATCGCGCCGCCGCGGACCGCATGCTGGTGACCGGCTATCACTTCCCCTTCCCGGCCTGCGGCCACCTGATCAAGACCGCGCATGGCTACGAGCATGTTCCGGTCGAATGGCAGCCGAACCTCTGAAAACCGGTCCTCGCGATTTATTCCCGCGCCACGACTTTTTTATCGATGATCACTTTCGCTCGATAATGCCGGGCGCCGCACGACAACGCGCCCCACCCGTGTATGATGATCACACTGATATCCAGGAGAGGCCGCATGAAATCGACGCTCGCATTGTCCGCCGCGCTGCTCTTGTCCGCCATTCTGGTTGCGCCTGAAATCGCAGCAGCGGCCGGCGAAGAGAACCCGACCCCGCCCGCCAGTCAGAACAAGTCGAACAAAGATACGCAGACCAAGAAAAAGAAAGACAAGAGCAGCTCGGCGGAAGATTTTCTGAACGGCTATCACGCGGCCTACAAGCTGATCTACGACAAGAGCGACTACGAAGGCGGCATCGCCGCGCTGCATGCGCTCGGCTATGACGACAACGCCGACGTGGCGACTTTGCTTGGCTATGCCAGCCGCAAGCTCGGCCGCTATGACGACGCCAAGGTCTGGTACGAGCGGGCGCTCGCGGTCGATCCGAACCATGCGGTGACCTGGTCCTACTACGGCATGTGGCAGGCCGAGCAGGGCAATCTGCTCAAGGCCAAGGACGACCTGGAAAAGGTGCGTCTGATCTGCGGTACGGATTGCAAGCCGTACAAGATGCTCAAGGACGTGATCGAGGGTACCGAAACGTACTAGCTGCCGGTGCCGGAGCCGATGCTGCCGGCAGGAGGCGCGCACAAAGCCTCACGGAGAAGTTTGAAAAACTCGGCAGAGAACTACGAAACCTCGCGGAGAAGTGTCATGAGAAACGTCGACACGCCACCTACTCCAGTGAGTTTGCTTGGTTCGCGCGCGGTCACATCGGTCGCTGCCATATCGGTCGCAGCTCTGTCGATAGCGGCCGCGCTCGTGATAGCGCCGGGCATTGCCGTGGCGGCGGGTGCGGGAGCTCCCTCGGGTGGCGGGGAAACGACCACGCAATCTCCGCCGGCACAACAGAAAAAATCACACGTCAAGAAGAACCGAAGCAGTTCGCTTGAAGATTTCGTCGCCGGCTACAAAGCTGCTTATGCTCTTATCTACGATAAAGGCGAGTACGAAGCGGCGATCACGGCGCTACGCGCTCTCGATCATGACGATAATGCCGACGTGGCGAACCTGATTGGCTACGCGAGCCGCAAGCTCGGGCGTTACGACGACGCCAAGGTCTGGTACGAACGCTCGCTCGCCGCTGATCCCAATCACGCTGTGACCTGGTCGTACTACGGCATGTGGCAGGCCGAGCAAGGCAATCTGCTCAAGGCCAAGGACGATCTGGAAAAAGTGCGCCTGATCTGCGGCACCACGTGTGAACCGTACAAGATGCTCAAAGACGTGATTGACGGCACCGAGACCTATTAGTTCCTCATTGTGAGCGAGACAAAGCCGTCCGGTCGGGCAACTCGGGGCCGGATTGCTTCGTCGCTCTCGCCCTCCAATGACGCGTGCCGCCGAGCGGCGACGCGGATCTTGTCAAACGTCGGCTTCCGCCGTCTCGGCCTCGATCCAGGCGTGATAGTCCGGGTCGACGCTCTCAAGCGGAATAACGAGAATGGCCGGGGTCGTATAGGAGTGCATCTCCTTGACCGCCGCTCTCACCTTCTCCGCCAGGCTGGCGCGGGTCTTGATGATCATCGTGACTTCTTCGCCGCGGTCGATCGCGCCCTGCCACCAATAGTATGAAATCATGCCGGGATAGATGTTAACGCAGGCGCACAGCCGTCGCTCGACCAGGGCCCGCCCGGCCTGCTCCGCCTCGACAATCGATGGATACGTTGTATAGACGAACACCGCGCGTTCCATGGTGACCTCCCGCGGCGCTGCGCCGCCGCCAATTTGTTAATGTTATTACGCCGCAGGCCTTAAAATCCGATGCCGCCGCGCCGCACCGCAGCTCGTTTCAAGCATATCGCCTTTGTCGCGAGCGACACCCCGTCGGCGCAGAAGGCGCGCCGGCTGCTGGTTCGCCGCTACGGCGACGCCCTGCCGGAGACGGCCGACGTCGTTGTCGCACTCGGCGGCGATGGGCTGATGCTTTCGACCCTGCAACGCTTCATGAACTCGGGAAAGCCGATTTACGGCATGCACCGCGGCACCGTCGGCTTTCTCATGAACGAATATTCCGACGAGCATCTGGTGGAGCGGCTGGCGGCGGCAGAGGTCACAGTCATTCACCCCCTGCTCATGCGCGCGCGCGATGCTGCCGGCCGCGTGCATCGCCACCGCGCCATCAACGAGGTCTCGCTGTTCCGCCAGAGCTATCAGGCGGCGCGGCTGCGCATCATGGTCGACGGCAAGGAGCGGCTCGCCGAACTTGTCGCCGACGGCGTGCTGTTGGCGACGCCCGCCGGCTCGACCGCGTACAATCTGTCGGTTCAAGGGCCGATCATTCCGATCGGCGCGCCACTGCTTGCGCTCACCCCGATCAGTCCGTTCCGGCCGCGCCGCTGGCGCGGCGCGCTCCTGCCCGACCGGGCCCACGTCACGGTCGAGGTGCGCGAGCCGCTCAAGCGCCCGGTCGCCGCCGTCGCCGATCACAACGAGGTGCGCTCCGTCCGCTCGGTCGAGATCAGCATGGACCATAACCTCGCCATGCATATGCTGTTCGACCCCGGCCACAGCCTGGATGAGCGGATCTTGCGCGAGCAATTCGGGTACTGAACCCGCCGATGCGGCTCGCCTCATACTTAACCGGGCCTTAACGGCAAAACCTTACCTTCCGGCCGCAGATGGCCGCCGCAGTCCCCGCCGCTTGGGGGTTATTATGGTCCGCATCAATTTCAATCGGCTGCGTTTCCTCGTCATCGACGACAACGCGCATATGCGGCGCATCATGCGCTCGCTGCTGCACGGCTTCGGCACGCGCGAGGTGTATGAGGCCGAAGACGGCGCGGCGGGACTGGAAGCGTTCACCCAATACGGTCCGGATATTGTCATCACCGACTGGGTGATGCCGATCTTCGACGGCCTCGAATTGGTGCAGATGATCCGCCAGCCGGGCGCCAACGCCAATCCCTACGTGCCGATCATCATGCTGACCGGCCATTCGGAAAAGCATCGCGTCGTGCGTGCACGCGATGCCGGCATCACGGAATTCCTCGCCAAGCCGATCTCCGCGACCGCGCTCTACGAGCGCATTCTCAACCTCATCGCCAATCCGCGCCCGTTCATCAGGACCAAGACCTATTTCGGGCCCGATCGGCGGCGCAACGCCAACGTCAACTATATCGGACCGGAACGACGCAAGGGCGGCAAGGCGGACGTCATTCGCCAGCAGCCCCTGCTCGACAAGGTCCTAGGTTGAAGGTCAGGAGCGAAAAAGGAATGAGCGCCCGCAAAGACACTTCGCCGTCAGTCGCGACGTTCGCCGACCACGAAGTCATTACGCCGGCGAACCCGCTGTACAAGGCGATCGCGCAGGCGCCCGCGGAAGATGACGATCCGGTGGCGCGTGCCGAGGCGGCGCTGGCGCTGTTGTCCACCGAATTCGCGGAGTGGATGCAATCCGAATGCGAGCGCCTCGAAACGGCGCGACAAGAAGTGGTGCGCCAAGGCTTCACCGAAAAGACCCATGCCGAATTGTTTCGGGCCGCGCACGATATCAAGGGAGAAGCCGCCACGTTCGGCTATCCCGCGGTCGTCGGCGCAGCCGATAGCTTGTGCAGGCTGCTCGAGCATACGCCCGACATGTCCCGCATTCCGCTGACATTGGTCGAGCAGCATGTAGACGCAGTGCGGGCCATCGCGCGCGAATATGCACGCGCCGATCTCGCGTCCGTCGCCGGCACGTTGACCGGCCGCTTACGCGAGGTCACGGACGAATTCTTGCGCAGCGAAAACGCCGACCGGCCGGATTATCTGGAAAGCATCTTCGCGCCGACGCTTGCGCCCTAGCGCGCGCCCTCGGCAGCGCGTAGTCGCGGCCGCGCTGGCGGCGCGCCGACGACTTGAACCGCCTAAGCCGCCTCGGATTGTTCGTCGCCGGAAAAATCCTGGGCAACGAGTTCGTCGCAGAACAGCCGCGCCTCTTCGCGCGCGGCTTCGGTAGCGAAGCGGCGCAAGAGCGTCAGAAGCGGCGCCAGATCGCCGATGTCTTCCCCCTCGCAGCGGGTCAAGACGCGCTCGATCATGCGCCGTTTGAGCCGCGCGGCACCGCCCGGCTCGATCATGAAGCCGCCCTCGCGCATCGCCTCGATCGCCTCCTTGAAGGCCGGATAGGTCGAGGGCGGCAGGCTCGCCTGATCGAAAAGCGCGCGCAGGCCGGCATTGCCGGCGTCGTACAAGAGATTCGAGACGCGCTCGACCGGCATGTCGGTCAGCTCGGCCAACGCCTCTTCGAAGAGAGTGATATTGCCGGAAAGGAGCGCCCGCAGAATAAGACCGGCGGTGAGCTGCCCGCCCGCGCGGAGGTGGCGGATGAGCGCGCGCATTTGCGTCGCCGGCGTGTCAGCCGCGAGCGTCACCGTTGCCTTTTCGCAGGCCTCGCGAGCGATGCGCTTCGCGTGATCGGCATCGAGCCAGCGACGCGCGGCGACAAAATCGACCAGCGTCGCGGAGACGCGGGCGACCATTTTGAGGCGGGTCGCCGCCGCGAGATCGTCTCGCGCCAGCAACGCTTCGCGAATGGCGGGTCTTTCGCCAAAACGTTCGAGAATGCGATCGACCGAGAACTCGGCAATCTCGGCATCGCTATTTTGCGCCAGTACCAGACAAGCCTCGGCCGTGCCGACCTCGGCCAGGGCAGCCGCGGCCGGGCGCTGCAGTCCCGAACGGCTCGCGATGGCTATTTGGACGTCTTCATTTCCGGTGGCGACAGCGTCGACCAGATCGGCATCGACAAAGAGCGGCGAAAGCGCCAGCACGGGCGCGGCGATTTGCGGCTGGTCGGCGGCGAGCGCCAGCACCACGGCTGGCGGCGCGCTCGGGCTCGCCGCCAGCACGTCGGCCAGCGCCCGGCGTACCAGCGGCGACGGGTCGTCGAGCAATATCAGCATAGCGCCTTCGGCCGCTGCGGCGTCGTCAGGCGAAAGATCAGAATAAAGGTAGGCGCGCGCGAGCGCAGCCGTGGCCTCGGCCCGTTTGCCGGCCGGCGCGGTGCGCACCCAATCGAGGAAATGGCGGACGATCATGGGTTCGCTCGCGCTGCCTGAGTCAGGAGATCAAACAAGGATAGAGATCGCTCATTCAACACGTCGTTCACCTGAAGTCTTTGCAAGGCGGAGTCCATGGGCTGATCTAAGAGCTTGTGGGCGGCAGGTCTTTGAAGAGATCGAGCATGCCGCCGGAAAGGGATTTCCGCGCCGGCGCGCCGCTCGGCGCGGCCGCTTTGGGGGCGCCCCAAAGCGCACTCACGACGGGAGCAAGCGGCGCAGTGCGGTGATCGTCGGCGAACAGACCGTGGAAGACTTGCGTGTCGTCCGCTTTCAGCGTCGGAATGGCGGCTGCGAAAGCGTTGGCGATACCAGCGGTGTCCGGGGCTGCCGCGGCGGCACTTGTCGTGGCGCCGCTCGCCGCGTCGGCCGGGGCAGCAGGATCGGCCTGCGCGGTCGCAGCCGTATAGTCCTGGTGGCCGCGCGCCACGTCATAGCGGGCGGTGAGGATGTCGCGCACCTGGGCGAGGCTTCGGGCCGCGCCGGTCGACCGATCGTAGAAAATCGAAGGGTTGGCCTGCGCCGCATTCGGAAAATAGTCGGCGGCCCTGGCATTGGGATTGCTGCCGGCAAGCCCGATCAGCCGCGCCGCGCCGCCCACCCCAAGAAAATGCGCAATGTAGAGCTCGCCCTCGCTGGGGGCGCGGCCGAGCCGCTCGCTCAAGGCCGAAGCGTTACCCTGGGTGAAGGCGCCGGCCATGAGCGCGTTGGCGTTCGGATCGTTGCGGAGCTTGAGGATCTCGCTGCGCATCGTGGGATCGCGCACTTCGTAATTGCCGGAAGCGGTCTGGGTGATCGCATCGGCATAACGGCCGAAGCCGAGCGCCGCGCCCGCCTGCTTGATGGTGGCGAGCCAGGTTGTTTCGATGAATTGGAACAGCCCGCGCGCCGATGACGTCGAGGCACCGGCCTGCGGGTTGAGCCCCAACTCGACCTGCGCCGTCGCCAAGAGGTAATTGAAGCTCGTACCGGTGGCCTGCGACGCCTGTTGAATGGCGCCGGTCACCGCCGAGCTGGCGGAATTGCTGGAATTCACCAGCATGAAGACCCCCCTGTCCGGCTCCCACCGGACTCATCTTCGGGTCTAGGAAGCATTAACGATCGTGGTAAATGACACCTTAACGGTTCCATCAGGGAGGTAGCGATGACGGTTGAATCGGCGACACGGCACAAGCGCGGCGGGGTTTATTTCGAGGACTTCACGCCCGGCGAGGTCGTCGAGCACCGCTTCACGCGCACCGTCACCCAAATGGACAACATGCTGTTCTCCAACATGACGCTCAACCCGCAGCCGCTCCATATCGACCGGCACTTCTGCGAGCAGGAGACCGAGTGGGGCCAGCCGCTGATGAACTCGCTGTTCACGCTCGGTCTGATGATCGGCATGTCGGTCAGCGACCTGACGGTAGGCACGACCATCGCCAATCTCGGCATGTCGGAGGTGAAATTTCCCCATCCGGTGTTCGAAGGCGACACGCTGCACGCCGCCACTGAAGTCATCAGCAAACGCGAATCAAAGTCGCGGCCGGGCGCCGGCATCGTCGAATTTCACCACCGCGCTTATAACCAGGACAACAAGCTCGTCGCCGAATGCCGCCGGCAGGCGTTCATGCGCATGCGGCCGAAGTGACGGCGGACGCGGCGGACGTCAGGCGTGTCATTTTCCAGGCATTTGACTCTTGATCCGCCGCTTTTCATGATCGGGCCTGGGATGGGCTGACGATGGGCGGATTTGACGGCATAAGCGAGCGTTTCTGGCGATCGCTCTTGAGCGTCGTCGTCGCCCATGCGGTCGCCATCCAAAGCCTGCTGATCGCGGTCGCCGGCTTCTCCTTGCCGGCGGATGGCGGTCAAAACGCTCCGGCCTTCGAACTCTGCCTCCACGATGCGGCTGGCGAGCCGGCGCTGCCGGCCAGCAATCCCGACCAGTCCGGCTGTACGCACTGCATCTTCTGCTTTGCCGGCGCGCATCATGCGGTGATCGGCACCGCGCCCGCCGTCTTCCACAGTGTCGATGTCGCGATGGTGGTCGTGGCGTGGCTCGGCGACACGTCCGGCTTAACGCGGCTAACCCGCTACACGATCGCAAGTCCAAGAGGTCCTCCGCTCAGCGTGTGACGACTCGCGGCGACTGAACGCCGCGAGAAGCCAATTCGCTGCAATGGAGATTCCCTATGTTTCGCCTATCCAGGTGCGCACGCACATTCGCGTTCGGCCTTTTAATGACTTTGCTGTCGTTCTCATACGCATCCGCGCACTGCTATGTCGGCGCCCGGTTCTTTCCTGCGACGCTCGCGACAGACGATCCTTGCGTCGCGGATGAGATGTCGCTTCCGACCGTCGCCTGGTTCAAGACCGGCGATATCCCGGCGGGGACCGAAGTCGACATATCTGTCGACATCTCCAAGCGGATTACCGAGGATTTCGGAGTTACGATCGGCGATACCTGGTCGCAGATCCGCCAGCCCGGCAGTCCGACGCGGGCAGGCTTCGCCAATCTCGATACCACCTTCCAATATCAGCTCATGAAGGACGCTTCGCACGAGTTTGCCATGCTCGTGGGGCTGGGGGTGGAATGGGGCGGCACCGGCAACACCGGCGCAGGGCTGGCAACGTCCTATAGCGTGCTGACCCCAACCTTTAATTTCGGCCAAGGCTTCGGACAGCTTCCCGACACAATCGGTTGGGCTCGGCCGTTGGCCGTAACCGGCCAGGTCGGATATCAGGTCCCGACCACGTCATTTGATGTCGGCCAGGGCACCTTTATCCCGCAAGTGCTCGTGTATGGCGGCTCGCTGCAATACAGCATGCCCTACCTGAAATCCGAGGTGAAAGACCTTAGGGCTGCCGGACCTCATCAATCATTTGATCCCGATCGTCGAAGCCCAGTTTGCAACCCCGGTCGCGAACAATCTCGGCAACAGCTTTGTCACCACCGGCACGATCAATCCGGGCGTGATCTGGGTCGGGAGCTATTTCCAGGTGGGCCTTGAGGCGGTGATTCCCGTCAATCGCGACAGCGGCAGCGGCGTCGGCTTCCTCGGGCAATTGCATCTCTATCTCGACGACATCTTCCCCAAGAGCTACGGGCAACCGCTGATCGGCGGCATATCGTCCGGATCGAACAAACCCAACTCGTGAGGAACGTCACCATGCGTACGCATATCTTCGCCGCATCCGTCCTGATTGCGCTCACCGCCAATGGCGGCGCTCACGCACACGCCATGCTCGCTAGTGCAAGCCCACCCGTCGGCGGATCGGTCGGCGCGGCGCCGCACCAGGTCACGCTTTCGTTCACGCAAGGTCTCGAACCGGCCTTCAGCTCGGTGCAAGTGACCGACAGCAAGGGCGCGCGTGTCGATGCCGGCAAAGCGCAAGTCAGCGGCAGCACCATGACCGTTGGTCTGAAAGCGTTGTCGCCCGGGACCTACAAAGTGCATTGGCACGTGCTCTCGGTCGATACGCACAAGACGGAAGGAAGCTTCTCCTTCCGTGTCGGCCAGTGATCGGGCCGCCCGAGAGCGACAGGAGTAAGGCGTGGACGACCCGCTGATTTTTGTGCGCGCCGTCCATTTCGCCGCAACGCTCACCGCCTCCGGTGCGGCGTTCTTCAACGTCTTCATCGCGCAACCCGCACTTCGGCCTGCCGCTCATGCAGAGTTGCGAGCCGCGATCGGCCGGCGCCTGGCATGGATTGCGTGGATCGGCTTGGTGCTGACGCTATTGTCGGGTGCGGCCTGGTTCGTGCTGGTGGCGCAGTCGATCAGCGATCAGCCGCTCGAAACCGTATTGTCCGACGCGAGCGTTCTCCAAGCCGTTCTCCTGGACACCGATTTTGGCCGCGACTGGCTGTTGCGGCTTCTGTTGACCGCTCTGCTCGCGGGCCTGCTTGCTGCCGACTTTCGAGAGAAACAGGACGGCGGAGGCTTCCTGAAACTTGCCATCGTGCTCGTGGCTGCCGGCCTCGCCGGGACCTTGGCTTGGGCCGGACACGGCATTGGCGGCGCGGGGCTCCCGGGCAGCATTCATCTGACCGCCGATTTCGTGCATCTGATCGCCGCGGCCGCATGGGTCGGAGGCTTGCTGCCGCTCGCTTTGCTGCTTGCGGCCGCGGATCGAGCCTCGTCGGTCGCGGTGGCGCGCTCGGCGAGCTTGCGCTTTTCCGCTTACGGGATCGTCGCAGTCGGCGCGCTCCTCCTCACCGGCGCAATCAATACGTGGTATCTGGCGGGGAGCGCCCGGGCATTGACCGCGACCGACTATGGCCATCTCCTGCTGGTCAAGATCGCGTTGTTCCTCGGCATGCTCGCGCTCGCGACGGTCAATCGGCTTTGGCTTACGCCCGCGCTCGCCGCCGAAGCAGGCGAGAAGCCGGCGCACAGTGCGCTCCGGCAATTGCGCCGTAACGTCGTGATCGAAATTGCCGCCGGCGCTGCCATCCTCGCCGTTGTCGCGGTGCTCGGGGTGACGCCGCCCGGTCTTGGGGAATAGCTTGGCCAATAGCTTGTCGAATAACGTCGCCGGGCCCTTTATTGCCATTGACGAAAGCCCGCGGGCGACGTGAATCTCCCCTCCCCGTAAGCCGCCAGGAAACCGACCATGCGTTCGCTGCTCTTCGTGCCCGCCGACAGTCCGAAAAAATTTGCCAAGGGAATGACGAGCGGCGCCGACGCGTTGATCATCGACCTCGAGGACTCGGTCGCGCCGGACAACAAAATGCGCGCGCGGGAAAGCGCGCTGGCGTTTCTCAAAGAAGCGAACGCCGATCCGGCCCGGCCCTACCTCGTCGTGCGGGTGAACAGCCTGGGTAGCGGCTTAACCGACGCCGATCTCGACGCAGTCGCGCCGGGGCGGCCCGACGCCATCATGCTGCCGAAAGCGGAAGGCGGCGCGTCCGTCGTCCATGCCGACGCCAAGCTCGCGGTTCGTGAGGCCGCAAACGGCTTGCCTGACGGCCATATCAAAATCATTCCGATCGCCACCGAGACCGCTGCGTCGCTCTTTGTCGCCGGCACCTATGCCGGCTCGAGTACGCGGCTTTCCGCGCTGACCTGGGGCGCCGAAGATCTGTCCGCCGAGCTCGGCGCCGAAACCAACCGCGATGCCGACGGCCGATACCTCGATCCGTACCGGCTGGCGCGCACGCTCTGCATCGCCGGCGCGGCTTCTGCCCGGGTGCCGGCCATCGATACGGTCTATATCGACTTTCGCGACGACGCCGGCTTCCGCCGTGATTGCGAGGCGGCGCGCCGCGACGGCTTCAGCGCCAGAATGGCGATCCACCCGGCACAGATCCCGATCATCAATGAGGTGTTCACGCCCTCGGCGGAGGCGATCGCGCAAGCCAAAATCATCGTCGACGCCTTCGCCGCAAATCCGGGAGCCGGCACACTGGCGATCGCGGGCGTCATGGCCGACCAGCCACACTTGCTCCGGGCCAAGAGGGTGCTGGAACGCGCGGCAACAAAGAAGAGCTAGAGAGGACGCGCCAACAGCGCGGGCAATACAACTTCCACAATGCCGGCGCGCCGCGTCCGCGGGATTGGCGGGCACGCCATGGAATCTTCAAGGCGCGATCATACGGCTGCCCCATTGCTTGCCGACGTTTTCCCGCGATGCGCGCGGGACCCGCGCATCGCGATCAAGCACCTGCACCTCTCTTGAATACGGAGAGGTCTCGCACGTCGTGTCGGGCGGCGTGAGGGTACGTGTAGCGTAAGCGTAAGGCGGGCTTTGAGCATGAGGGGGGCTTGCGGTGGCCGTTCGGACCATTTCAGGTGTCTTGCGTATTGGTCGCGCTTCTGCCGACCGCAGCCTTTTCCCCCACAGCGCGTCTTAGGTGTCCTTGTAAACCTTCGTCGGATCGAAAACGCGATCCTCGCGAAACTCGAGCGCAACCGCGCCGGCCTTGCCGAGTGGCACCGCGCGATAGAAACATGAGCGGCGTCCGGTGTGACAGGCGCCGCCGCTCTGTTCGACCTTGATCACGACCGCATCCTGATCGCAGTCGACGCGCATTTCGAGGACGCGCTGGGTGTGGCCGGACGTCTCGCCCTTTTTCCAGAGAGCGCGGCGCGAGCGGCTGAAGTACCAGGCCTCGCCCGTCGCGATGGTGCGGGCGAGTGCCTCAGCGTTCATGTGCGCGACCATCAGGACTTCGCCCGAGCCCGCGTCGGTGGCGACGCAAGTCACCAGGCCGTCGGCGTCGAATTTGGGCGTCAGCGCCAAGCCCTCCTCCAGGTCGGAGGCGGTGCCGGGTGGCGCGAATGATATGTTGTTGGACATAGCGGTGCTTCAATCACTGCATTGGCCGGCAAGACGGGGGTCTCTGGCCGCACCTTGCCAGTACCTATATAACGTTCAGCCGGCAACACGACCGGGCCTGAATTCAAGATCTTGCCATGCTCAACGAGGTCTATAACCGCCGCATCATCGAACTTGCGGGCACGATTCCGCGGATTGGGCGGCTTCCCGATCCGGACGCGAGCGCGACCGCGCATTCGCGGCTGTGCGGCTCGACCGTCACCATCGATCTCAAGATGGACGGCGACAAGGTGAGCGACTTCGCCCACGAAGTGAAAGCCTGCGCATTGGGCCAGGCATCCTCCTCGATCATGGCGAGCCACATCGTCGGCTCGAGTGCCGAAGAATTGCGGGCGCTGCGCGAAGGCGTGCGCAAGATGCTCAAGGAAAACGGCGCGCCGCCCGCTGAAGGCAAATGGGCTGACATCGCCGTGCTCGAGCCGGTGCGTGACTACAAGGCGCGGCATGCGTCCACGCTTCTGACTTTCGACGCGGTGGTCGATGCCATCGGCCAGATCGAGGCCAAGCGCGGGGCGAAAGCGGCCGCCGAGTGATCGGTCATTCCGGAGGTCTTTGCCGCTCCGGATGACGAGCAAAAGAATGACGGTTCTCGACGATCTTTTCGACGTCTCCCGCCGTGCGCCGCGGCTGGCCGGGCGCGGGCTGATCAGGCTTTACCGCTACACGCTTTCCCCGTTCGTCGGGTACGAATGCCGCCACCTGCCGACCTGCTCGCACTATGCCGAGGAAGCCATCGAGCGCTACGGACTTTGGGCCGGCGGCTGGATGACCTTGGCGCGGCTTCTGCGATGCCAGCCGTTCGGGACCTCGGGCCTCGATTTCGTTCCCGACCGCCTCTCGCCGAGCGCGCGCTGGTATTTGCCCTGGCGTTACGCGCGCTGGCGGGGCACCAACGCGGCGGCGGCGGCCGACGCCGCCTCTCGCTGACTGCCGACGCGGTCAGGCAGTCAGGCCGCGACCTGCTCAGGCGGCGCCATGAAACTCGGGTCAAGCGGCGTGCGCACATGCTGCGCGACGATCCGATCGATCTCCTTCATGGCGGCGGCATCGATCTTCCAGCCCAGAACGTCGCCGACAGGATCGAGCTGGCCGGGATGGCGCGCGCCCCACAGCGCGATCGCATTCGGCGCGCGATCGAGCACCCACCGCAGCGCCAAATGGATCACCCGCTTGCCGAAACGCTCCTGTGCGAAGCGGTCGAGCGCCGCCACCGCCGCGAGATACTCGGCAAAGTGCGGCGGCTTGAATTTGGGATCGGCGGCGCCGCGCAGATCGCTCGCCGGAAACTTCGTATCCGCGCCCATGCGGCCGGAAAGGAGCCCGCGGCACAAGGCTCCATAGGCCAACATGGCAAGCCCATGCTCGCGGGCATAGGGAAGAACATCCGTCTCGATGCCCCGTTCGAACAGATTGTAGGGCGGCTGCACGGCGTGCAGCGGCGCCACAGCGGCGAAGGCGTCCATTTGCGCAGGTGAAAAGTTGCTCACGCCGATGGCCCGGATCTTCCCGGCCTTGAGCAGGTCAGCCATCGCGCCCGCGGTTTCCGCGATTGGGGTATTCGGATCCGGCCAATGAATTTGATAGAGGTCGATGACATCAGTGCGCAACCGCCGAAGCGAATCGTCGATCTCCTTCGTGATGCGGGCGCGGCTGCCATTGCGGAACGGCTGCTCGTTCTTCCAATCGAGCGCAACCTTGGTGGCCAGCACCACGCCGGCGCGCCGGCCGCCTTCCGCCAATGCCTTGCCGACGATCTCTTCGGAACGGCCGAAACCATAAACCGGCGCCGTATCGATCAGCGTGATGCCGCGGTCGAGGGCGGCATGAATGGTCCGGATCGACTCCGCTTCGTCGGTCCCGCCCCACATCCAGCCACCGATCGCCCAGGTGCCAAGCCCGATGCGGGAGGTCACGACTTTCGTGCCGGGAATGCGGAAGGTTTCCATGCGCGGCTGATCGGCGTGAGGTTTATCGGTCATCGGAGCTGTTCCAAATCGTTTCAAATCGCGCCGAGCTGCGACTGCGGCGCATGGCGAATAAAAGCTGAAGCGGACGAATGCGGACCGGCATTCCCGCAACCCGCACATAGGGCCCGAATGTGCGGCCCGGCACCGTAAAGCGGCGCATAGGTCATGGTGCACTGCCGCATGGCTTGCCTTGGCCGCGGCATAGGTTACATAACGCACCGTCACGCTTACCTGCGCTCGTTCGCAGGAGTGAGCAGCAGGAGCAAAAACATGGTCTCAGTGACCTTCCCCGACGGCGCGCGTCGGGACTATCCGCCCAACACCACCGGCCTCGACATCGCCAAGGGGATTTCGCCGTCGCTCGCCAAGCGGACGGTCGCCATGGCGCTCGACGGCAAGCTCGCCGATCTCACCGACCCGATCGAGCATGACGCCAAGATCGAATTCATCGGCCGCGAGGATCCGCGCGCGCTGGAACTCATTCGCCACGACGCCGCGCACGTGCTGGCCGAAGCCGTGCAATCGCTCTGGCCCGGCACGCAAGTCACCATCGGCCCGGTGATCGACAACGGCTTCTACTACGATTTCTTCCGCAATCAGCCGTTCACGCCGGAAGACTTCGACGCGATCGAGAAAAAGATGCGCGAGATCATCGCGCGCGACAAACCCTTCACCAAGGAAGTCTGGTCGCGCGACGAGGCCAAGAAAGTTTTTCGCGACAAGGGCGAGGCGTTCAAAGTCGAATTGATCGACGCCATCCCGGAAGACCAGCAAATCAAGATCTACAAGCAAGGCGACTGGTTCGATCTCTGCCGCGGGCCGCACATGACCTCGACCGGCAAGGTCGGCAATGCGTTCAAGCTGATGAAGGTCGCCGGAGCCTACTGGCGCGGCGATTCCGATCGCGAGATGCTGTCGCGCATCTACGGGACCGCCTTCGCCAAACAGGACGAGCTCGACGCCTATCTCAAGCAGATCGAGGAAGCCGAGAAGCGCGACCACCGCAAGCTCGGCCGCGAGATGGATCTGTTCCACTTCCAGGAGGAAGCACCCGGCTCGGTGTTCTGGCACCCGAAAGGCTGGACGCTGTTCCAGACGCTCGAGAACTACATCCGCCGCCGGCAAACCGACGCCGGCTATGCGGAGGTCAATGCACCGCAGCTTATCGATTCATCGCTGTGGGTAGCGTCCGGCCACATGGCGACGTTCCGCGAAGGCATGTTCCTCGTCCAGCCGCGCGAAGAAGACGAGCGCACTTTCGTCATCAAACCGATGAATTGCCCCGGCCATATCCAGATCTTCAAGAACGGGCTGAAGTCGTATCGTGACCTGCCGTTCAAGATCGCCGAATTCGGCAAGGTGCACCGCTTCGAACCGTCAGGCGCGCTGCACGGGCTGATGCGGGTGCGCGCTTTCACCCAGGACGACGCGCATATCTTCATCACCGAAGAGCAGATCGCCCAGGAGGTGCTGGCGGTCAACGACCTGATCCTCTCGATCTATCAGGATTTCGGCTTCGACGACGTGCGCATCAAATTCTCCGACCGGCCGGACAAGCGCATCGGCGACGATGCGGTATGGGACAAAGCCGAAGCCGCCCTGCTGCAGGCGCTGGAGGCATCCGGCCGGCCGTGGAGCCTGAACAAGGGCGAAGGCGCCTTCTACGGTCCGAAGCTCGAATACGTGCTGCGCGATGCGATCGGCCGCGATTGGCAATGCGGCACCGTGCAGGTCGATCTCAATATGCCGGGCCGGCTCGGCGCCTTCTATATCGACGAGCATTCCAACAAGGTGACGCCGGTGATGCTGCACCGCGCGATGTTCGGTTCGCTCGAACGCTTCACCGGCATCATGATCGAGCACTATGCGGGCCACTTGCCGCTGTGGCTCTCCCCGCTTCAGGCGGTGGTCGCCACTATCACCTCGGACGCCGACGATTACGCGCGCGAGGTGATCGCAACTGCGCGGCGCTTAGACCTGCGCGTCGAGGGCGACCTGCGCAACGAGAAGATCAACTACAAGGTGCGCGAGCATTCCCTGGCGAAAGTGCCGGTGCTGCTGGTCGTCGGCAAGAAAGAAGCCGCCGAGCGCACGGTCTCGATCCGCCGGCTGGGCAAGGAAGGCCAGCAGGTGATGGCGCTCGATACGGCACTGGCCGCACTCGCGCAGGAAGCCGTGCCGCCCGATGTGCAGCGGCTGAAGAAAGCGGCGTAAGACGCTACGCCGCTCTCAGCGCGCCAGCACTTCGACTTCGCCGTCGACGCCGGGAATGACCTTGAAATCGCGCTGGTAGGTCTTGCCCTCGTTGCGCGCGATGACGTGATAATCGCCTTCCGCCAGCACGACGCGCGGGAACGCGCCGATCAATTCTTTGATCACGTCGCCGCCGGGCGTGAGCACCGTCCATTGCGTGTTGGCCAGCGCCTCGCCTTGCGAGTCATTCACCAGCTTGAGCGTGATCAGGGCGGCGCGGTGATTGACCACGACGTCGGTCAATTTGGCGGTCTGCACACGCACGTCCGAGCGCACGACGGAATTGCCGTCGCCGTAGTTGGAGACGATGTAGTAGGTGCCCTCCGGAAGCAGCACGACATCGCCGGTCATCACATTGTGCGCGATCGGCCGCCGCTCCGCGGTGTTGAATTGGCTGCCGTTGAAAACATCGAACAATATCTGGCCGCTCGGGATGCGCACATCGCCGACGCGGCCTTCGAGCCGGATGGCGCCGGCGGGAATTTCGAAGACTTCGCGCACCGTCTCGGCGCGCAATTGCACGGCCTTGGCCGCGCTCGCAAGACCCAAGCTCGCGTGAACGACATAGTTGCCCGGCGGCAGCACGAAGGTCGGCGAAACCGCCCGATCCTCCTTGACCAGCCGGTAGGCGCCGGCGGCATCGGGCTTCGCGGTATAGACCCGCCAGACGACGCCGCCATTGATGGCAGGAGCCTCGCGGCCGTAGCGGGCGGAAAGCGCGAGCGCCACCTGGCCCGGCGGGATCATCGGCACCGGCTGCGGCGGTGAAGGAGGCGGGAGCGGTGGCGGCGGCACGAGCGTAGAGCCGGGCGACGTAGCACCCCCGGTGCCCGGCGCGGTTGGAACCGGCGAGGTGAGTTCGGGCGGAAGAAGGTTATGCGTTTGGGCGAGCGCCTGGGTCGGCTGGGTCAGAATCGGAACCGCCAAAAGGAACAGCCACGCGGCTGCTCCCGCGGCCCAGTGTCGAACCCCGACAAAACCCCGCCCATCCATGCGTTTTGTGTCGGTCGCAATCGCGGCAATTTCAAGCCGCGCCGTCGCCGATTACCGCCGTAGGATCACTCTTTCACCATAACTGCAGGCCAATCGCCTCGGGCGAACCAAATGGGAATGGTACGCTAACTTCTGGCGGAGCATGATGTTTTCAAAGGGCCAGCGGTTCCTCAGCCAAGGGCGAAGATCTGTCCAGATCGTGCCCTGAGGCCAACGAGTTGTTATGTTTGGTTTTGGGGTCGATCATCCTGCTATGCGAACCCTTTCGGGCCGGGAATTGAGGATCTGGTGACGATCGAAGATATTGGAACCAAGCCGCTCGTCAGGCGGGCGGCCGTCCGCCCCTCGGTGGGACTTGTTCTCGGCAGCGGAGCGGCGCGCGGCTTTGCGCATATCGGGGTTATCCACGCTCTCCTCGAGCACGGTATCAAGCCCGACATTGTTGTCGGCACCTCGATCGGCGCGCTGGTCGGCGGCTGTTACGCCAACGACAAGCTGGACGAACTCGAGAGCTGGGCGCGCGCGCTGACGCTGCGGCGCATCCTTAGCTATCTCGACGTCCGCATCGGCGGATCGGGTCTCATTGGCGGCAGCCGGCTCGCCAGGCGGCTCGCCGACGCCATGGGCTCAACCGCCATTGAGGATTTGCCGCTGCGCTTCGCCGCGATTGCGACCGAGGTCGGCACCGGCCACGAGATTTGGCTCACACGAGGATCGCTGTCGCTCGCGATGCGCGCATCGTATGCCTTGCCCGGCATTTTTCCGCCGGTGAAACTTGGCGGACGCTGGCTGATGGATGGGGCGCTGGTCAATCCGGTCCCGGTGACAGCGGCCCGCGCCTTCGGCGCCCGCGTGGTCATTGCAGTCAATCTCGATGCCGACCGCTTCGCCCGCGGGGCAACGATTGCCAGTCACGGCTCCGATCCGAGCGATGAGCCGCCGGCGCCGCCGCCCGGAACGCCGCGCCGGGCGTTCATGGGGCTGCGCGGCATGTTCGGCGCCGAGCGGGCCTTGCGGCGCGAGATGTTTGCCGATGACGGGCGGCCGGGCTTTTCCACCGTCATGGTGGAAGCCTTCAACATCATGCAGGATCGTCTTACCCGTATGCGGCTCGCCGGCGATCCGCCGGACGTGCACATCACGCCGCATATCGGGCATATCGGCTGGCTCGATTTTCATCGCGCGACAGAGGCGATTGCGGCCGGCAAGGTTGCGACCGAAAAAGCGCTCGAGCCGATCATGGAAACGATCGCCGCGCTCGGTTAGAGCAGTGACCCGCGGCAAAAAAGCATTATTGCGACGGCGATTGCAGCGCACAGTTCGACTGGCAGGTGAGGTGGACCGAACTGCAATTCAACAAGCACGGGGTGGTGGCCTGTGCATTGGGAATGGGCGTTGGAGCGCTGCTGGTAGAGCCGGTAGAAGCGGCTGGCGGCGTCACCACGACACAAGTGGTTCGGCAGTTTGCCACTTGCGAGTTGCAGTTCATCATGCAGTTGGTGACGGTCGAACTCTGGGCAAGCCGGATCTTCTCCTGCGCGCCGGCGCCCTGCGCGAGCGCCGCGCTGATCACCGCGACAGCCCAAATGAATGCAATGCTCCGCATACCCCCTCCGCGGCTCGAATCTTCATGAAAGATCGGCACGCGAAGCATCTTAGCGCCCGAAGGGCCGGGGCGCATGCTCTTTTGCGGTGCGGGCGAAGCGGCGATTGCCTGGCGCCGCGCCGCCAGCCGCTGTGCGAACAGTCGGGGCGCTAGGCGGTCATAATGTAGTCGCGCATGGCGACCGAATCGCGCTCCATCTCGTGCACGCGGTGCTTGACGATGTCGCCGATCGAGACGAGTCCCACGAGCCGGCCCTGATCGACCACCGGAAGGTGGCGAAACTTTCCGGCCGTCATGCGTTCCATGATGCTGGCGACGGTTTCGCTCTCATTGCAGGTCTCGACCTTGCGCGTCATCGTGCGGCTGACCTGCTCGTCGAGGGCGGCAGCGCCGCGTTCGGCGAGCGCACGCACGATGTCGCGCTCGGAAAGGATGCCGGCGATCCGGCGGTCGGCGCCCAGAACAAGCGCGGCGCCGATCCGCTTCTCGGCGAGTGTTTTGATCGCCTGAGCGAGGCTTTCCGCCGGATCGATGGTGACCACGTCGCGGCCCTTATGCGCGAGAATGACGCTGACAGTCATCCTAACCTCCCTTGCCTTTGCGGCTGCGGCCCGCAATGGCGGAGCGCAATGCCACAAGAATTATGTTTTCGGTCGGCGCGGAGTTCCGTCGGGCGCTTCTAAAACCGGCGGATCAAAATTTCGGATCCGTCCTCGGCTGCCTGCGCCGCGTTGCGGTGCAGCATCGAGTCTCGCGTGGGTCGCCCACAAAGACCAGCGCTGACTCTGCCAATATCTAATCATAAAAATGCGGCAGCCACATGGTGCATGTCGCGGTTTGGGCCGCAGTTCCGCCGATCAAAAAGAAGCGAGGAGTTTAGTTAGTTTCTCGACGAAGAACTCTTCGTCGTCTTGCGAGCATCAGCGGCTGCGGCCCGGGTCAAATCGCGGCTGCGGCGTCACCGGATCGAACGCATTGAACAGCAGCAGTCCGGCGATGAAGCCGCCAATGTGCGCCTGCCACGCGACTTCCTGACCGGCCCCCTCGCCGATCGGGATCGAGCCGAAACCGAACAGCGCGTTCAGCCCGATCCACACGCCGAGGAAAATCAGAAAACGCGGATTGCGCAGCGTCGCCATCAATGACGAAGCCGGCATGCGATAGGCCGTTGCATCGCCATCAGCGCGCCACAGCCCAAGCGGCGCTCCTTGCTGAAAGACGAAGCGCAAAGCCGCCGCCATCGCGCCGGAGATCGCCGCCGACGCGCCGATCATCGGCACCATCGCTCCGCGGTGAGTGATGAGATGGGCGAACGCACCCGCAGCTGCGACCACCAGCATGAAGGCCGTATAGCGCCACGCGCCGAAGCGGCGCGCCAATGCGGTGCCGAACGGCAGCAGCCAAGCCACATTGAGGCCGATGTGGAGCAAGTCAGCGTGCAAGAACGCGTAGGTGAAGAACGTCCATAGATCGGCGCCGAAGCCGCCTGGAAACGAACCGCCGGCAACGAGATCAACGTCGTAGCGCGCGGGAATGAAGGCGAAGGTCAACAGAAAGCGCACATCTTCGGCCTCGGTCAGGACGAGCATGCGCAGCGCATGCACCAGCACCAGCACGGCCACCGTGGCCAGAACGACCGGCGGCACATTGAACATCGGCTCTGAACGCTGAATCACCGGGATGCACCTGACGTCCCGCCGACATAGGCTGCGACCGTGGCGACGGCAAGCGCGCTTTTTTCCGATGCTGCCGCAAATAAGACAAAAGGGAGGACACCGTCCTCCCTTTTGCCCGTGCGCGGGGTTCCGTACACAACGTCACCGATCCGGAGTGTCCGTCGCATCGGATCGGAAGACGTCCGTCACATCCCCTCGCCTCCCTGTCCGGAATGCTGCCGAAGAGCCATCGGCCGCGAAAGATTGCGCCAAGCTAGGCGGCCGGCTCCCAACCGCCAATCTCAACCTTTTGTTAGGCTTAACGGAGCGTTGCGGCGACGTGGCGCTGTCCGACTAAACTCGCGGCATACGCTCTGCTCGCTCCACAGCGCACGCCCGAACCCTAGGTGCTTCTGTCCCAATCGGGGACAGAGGTGTCGCGCGGGGAAGCGCGTGCGGGAGCGACTGTTATGAAACACGCCGCGAGCCGCGAGCTTTACGCCTATTGGCAGGAAAAGCGCGGGACCCGCCCAGCGCCGGAACGCACGGAGATCGAGCCGGGCGCCATTCGCGGCGTGCTGGCCGATGCGTTCATCCTGGCGCTCGACCGCGGCTCAGGCCATCCCATCCGGCTGGCCGGAACGCGCCTCTGCGCCCTGTTCGGCCGTGAAATCAAAGGCGAGTCGTTCCTCGATCTCTGGGCTTCGACCAGTCGGCCCACCATGGAAGGTCTGCTGTCGATCCTGTCCGACGAGTGCACCGGCACGGTCGCCGGCGCCACCGGCCAGAACGAAAACGGCGAGTCGGTCGAGCTCGAACTGTTGCTGCTCCCGCTCAGCATTCGCCGGCCGATTTTCGCGCGCGCCATCGGCGTGCTGGCGCCGCTTAAAATTCCGTCATGGCTGGGAACAGGCCCCATCGGGCCGCTGACCATTGGCGGCCGGCGCCATATTGGCGCGGCGCTCGAAAAGCGGCTGATGCCACGCTTCATGGCGCCGCGCCGCCGGCGCGGCTTCATGGTCTATGATGGCGGCGGACGCTCGATTTCAGCCCAAAGCGACGACGGCCCCAGCGCCGCATAGCGCGTTTCGGCGGCGAGGGCGGCTAACGCGCCGTTAAGACCGCCCGCCTAGGCTTCCGCCCGGAAGCTTTATAGGCCGTCATGGCATTACCTTTACCAAAGGACCGGTTGCGGGCGCTCGGTGAAGAGCGTCGGCGGTTCCAGCGCGTCCGCGTCGACCTGCTGGGCCGCTACATGCTGCCCGACCGGCGCGAATTCCCTTGCCAGGTGGTGAATATGTCCCCCGGCGGCATGGCGTTGGTCGCGCCGGTGGTCGGCCAGCCCGGCGAACGCGTGATCGCGTATGTCGATCACCTGGGCCGGCTGGAAGGGCACGTCGCGCGGATCATTCAGAACGGTTTCGCGATGACGATCTCGGCGACGCCGCGCAAACGCGACAAGCTCGCAGCGCAACTGACTTGGCTCGCCAACCGCCACATCCTCGGCTTGCCGGAAGATCGTCGTCACGGTCGTGTCGTCCCGCGCAATCCCATCACCCGTCTGATCCTGCCGAACGGCATCAATGTCAGTTGCCGGATCATCGACGTGTCGCAATCGGGCGCCGGCATTGTGAGCGACCAGCGGCCGCCAATCGGCGCGCTGGTCACGCTCGGCAAAGTGCAGGGCCGCGTCGTGCGGCATCTCGAAGACGGCTTCGCGATCGAGTTCACCCGGCTGCAGCATCCGGACTTTCTTGAAGACGCTGTCGGCCCTGCGTAAGCAGCATCGCCTCACGCCGCCAGGAAATTCGCCACCAGCGGCCTGAGGATCTCGAGCCGCTCGACCTGCGGCACGTGCCCGCAATCCTTGATGATCTCGACCTGCGAGTTCGCGATCCGCTGCGCAAACTCCTTGGCATAGATCGACGAGACCAGCGCGTCGTCTTCGCCCCAGACGATCAGCGCCTTGGCCTTGATGCGGTGCATGCGCTTTTTCAGCCCTTTATCGGGGATCGGCCACACGAACTTGCCGGTAGCGCCGAGCGCCCAGACCAGGTCGGCGATAAGGGTCGCCGCCGCATCGGGATCTTCCGGCATTTGCAGGGCCTTCTTCACCGGCTCCGACGACAGATCCTTGTACAGCGTTGCCACGAGCTTTCCGGGCGACATCACCATGTAGGGAGCAATCGGCGCGTCGTCGCGCCACAAGCCGATCGGATCGAGCAGCACCATCTTGCTGATCCGCTCGGGCCGGTGCGCGGCAAGCTCGCATGCCATCATGCCGCCGAATGAGGTCCCGACCACCGGCACTGAGTGCAGATTGAGCGCCTCGAAAATTTCGTCGTAGATCAGCACCAGATCCCACAGGCTCTCGACCGAATAGATCGAACTCGCGGACCGTTTCGCCGGTGCCCGGATGATGCGGCGCGTAGACCGTGTAGCGCTCGGTGAGGCCTTCGACGAAGTCGTCCCAGAGCGGGCCGCCGGCTGGATGCAGATAAACCAGCGGCGGACCGTTGCCGGCGGTCTTCACTTTTGCCTCGAAGTTGCAGTGCTTGATCGGGATCGTCTTGATGACCGGAGCAGCCATGTTTCACATCCGAGCGAATTAGTGGGTTGAAAGACGCCGCGCGACCATGCAACGAACGCGCGGCAAATGGTGGGACGGCAGCCGTTAGGCCGTCGCCATCTCGCGCTTCTTGACCGCGCGGTTGCGCAGTTTCTTCGGCCACCAGGCATTCTCGAAGGCTTTGTCTTCCCAGATCTTCTGCAGATGCGGCAGCACCTCGCGCCCGAACAGTTCGATATTCTTGCAGGCGACATGGTACGGCATCGATCCGAATTGCATCACGACCATGAGGTGCCCGACATTGAGACGCCTCGCCATGGCTTCGAGCTTGTCGCGCACCGTCGCCGGGCTGCCGATGACGACGAATTCGTTGGCGATCATGTCCTTGGCTTTGAGCGGCTTGAGCTCGATCGACAGATCGGCGAATTGCAGAAAATTCTTCCCGCCCTTGAGCACATTCAGGAGGCTCTTGTAGTCGCTATAGCCGGGCGGCGCGATCTGATAGGTCGGCTGGTGCAGGAGCTTGTGATAGAAATATTCGACGTGCTTGGCGTATTCCTCTTCCGCCTTGGCATCGGTTTCCGCGACGCCGACAAGCTGCAGGAACGACGCGCGATAGGGATTTGCGTCCTTGCCCTTGGCGGCGGCGCGCTCCCAGAAGCGGTCCATGACGTTGTAAGCGGATTTGCCGCCGAAATAGCTGAGATAGGCGTACGGCAGATCGCGGTCGTGGCAATAATCCCAGGTCGAGGAACTCGCGGCGCCGGGCACCAGGAGCGGCGGATGCGGATCCTGCACCGGCCGCGGCCACAAATTCACTTTCGGGAGCTGATAGTATTTGCCATTCCAGGCAAAGAATTCCTTCGCGGTCCACGCCTTCAGCATCAGATCGATGGCCTCGCGCCAGCGCTCGCGCTGGTCCATGGGCGTGACACCGTAGCTGATATTGGCGTCGCAACCGAGCCCGAGCGGCACGCCCGCGACCAGGCGGCCGCCGCTGATGCAATCGAGCACCGCATATTCCTCGGCGATGCGGATGGGCGGAGAGGTGGCGGCGAGCGTGGCGCCGAGTTGCACCAGCGCGACGTCATCCAAGCCCTGGTCGCGCGTCATCTTGGCCAGGATGGCGCCGAACAAATTTGGATTGCACATGAACCCATAGGGGTTCTGATGGTGCTCGTTGGTGCCGATGCCGTCGAAGCCGAGCCGGGCCGCCAGCATCAATTCGTCGATCGACCAGTTATAGAAATCGCTAACCTTGTTGGCATCGCCATATTCCCACCAAGGCGCATCCACCCATGCCGAATCGAGCCCCTTCGGGAAATCGTCCGGCAGATCGCGATACGGCATGAAATGGAAACTGGTGACCTTCATGGGTCATTCCTCCCCTCTGACGTAGCCCGGCCGGATCGCGCGCCGGCGTCCGGATTCGTTGGCTGTTGCGGCGATTTAACTTGAGATCGCGTGGGCGGACAAGCGCGGTTCCTTGCGCTTGCACGGAATGTTCGGATTCGGGCTAGGGCTCACGAGGGAGCCACGCGTTCCCTTTTTCAGTTCGTTGCTTCGGCGCGGCATGGTCGCGGTTGCGGCTTGGCCGTCGCCGCGGAGGCGAATGTGGCGAAAACGGCGCGCCGATCATGCCGCGGCGGCGCGCGCTACGCGCGCCGATCACGAAGAGCGTCACTGTCGGGTAAATGGCGGCCGCGACTTTGAAAGCTTCACAAAGGTGGCTGCTTACCGATAGGGACCAAACAGTTAGGTGTCTTTCGATCAAACAAAAATGTCGCCAAGTATAGAAAACCATTGTGCCGCAGGGCTTACCGCGCAATCGATACAATTTTAGGAAAAATCAAGCAGCTAAAGTTTTACTCTATCAATGCGCAAATTTGCTCCGGTTTTACTCGGCTGTTGATCTGATTTTGCTTCAAATTGAAATACTCGACTTAGCCGCACCGCAAAAGCTTTGTGGGAAATGTGACCTCAACGATACGGGAGAGGGGTCACATGAAGTCGGGTGCCATAACCGTCGTTGCGCGTAGCGCCGCCGCGAGTTTGATTGCACTCGCCGCGCTCGCGGCTTCGACCGCCGGCAACGCCGAAGAGCGGCCGCTGTTCATTTCGCTCGGCGATGCCGCCAGGGCGCCGATCGGCTGGATTGAATTTTGTGTCGCATACGAGCCGGAGTGCAAGACCAAACCGACGCCGCCACGCGACGTGATGCTGTCGGTGCAAGCCTGGAAAGATCTCGAGCGCGTGAACCTTTTTGTCAATACGCACGTCAAACCAATGACCGACATGGAGCATTGGGGCGTGGTCGAGCGCTGGAACTATCCGGACGACGGCTACGGCGATTGCGAGGACTACGTGCTGCAGAAGCGCAAAATGCTGATCCAGGCGGGCTGGCCGCGCGAGGCGCTGCTGATCACGGTCGTGCGCGACAAGCGCGGCGACGGCCACGCCGTTCTCACGGTCAAGACCGACCGCGGCGAATTCGTTCTCGACAACCAGACCGACCAGATCCTGCTCTGGTCGGACACCGGCTACCGCTTCGTCAAACGCCAATCGCAGGCCGACCCGAATGTGTGGGTGTCGCTTGGCGAACCGCGCGGCACGCCGGCGACGGCAGCTTCGCGCTGATCGCGAAAGTATCGAACTAGGAGTTTGCGACCCCGGTCACGTCCCCACCCCTCCCCGTCCCCAGACCGGGTTCGCGCGGCCGGCTCTTCCCCAGGAGCCGGCCGCACCTTTTTCAGCGCTGAGAAAGCGCGTGTCTATTGGGATTTCGAAGATGCTTCACGTCCGTTCGCAACGGAACGGACAAAGCGCAGGCTAACTGTCGGTGCGCGTTACCTTGTCAAAAATTAATCCCTTAGCCACGACGCGGAAACATCACCGCCTCTATTTACCGGCGAACGCAGCACCCCCTTTCGTTTGACAGGCGGCGCCTTCGTGCGACCGTGGACGTCCCCCAAATTGGGTCATGAGTGCCGATCGGATGAAACGCCGCCGTAAGAAGCTTGAGTCAAAGCGCGGAGTGAACATGTCGTTCAGCGAGCTTGTTCAGCGCATCGGTCAAAGAGGCACGGATGCGCCCCAGCAAGACCTCGTCGAGAGGCCTGAACGGAAAAAGGCAACCTCAAACCGCCGAAAGAAAAATCCAGCGCCCGCGTGATCGCGGCCATCGCCGGCGTACCGGTCGGCATCGTTAGTATCATCGTGACGAACGCGTACGCGGTCACCAGCGAAGCGTGAAGAGTGGAGTCGGACCGATAGGCTGCGGTCTATCGGCACCCCAGTCCAAATAAGGTCTCTTAAAGATTCAGCGCGTACCAGTAGCGGCGCAACTCCCCTGGGGAAAATCCGGGGAGTGCAGCTTTGCCTAACGAAATACTACCGATTTTCTTGCACTTTCTTTGCTCTTCCCCAGGGGCCGGCCGCACCTTTTTTGCGTGGAGTTAAAGTCCGATGCGATCTCATGCGATAGCCATCGTGACGCGCACATTGCGGCGCTACCGGACGACGATCTGGGAGGGCATTCTCCTGTTGGCGGTGATGGTGGTCGCCGCGTTGATCGCCTACGAATACGACATCTTTCCAAATCCGCCCGGCGTGCCCACGCAGGAGTACGTCATCGAAGCGGACGAAGCGCTGGCGCTGGCGACCCTTCTTTGCCTCGGACTGCTTGCGTTGTCCTGGCACTTTCTCTTGCTGCAAAGGCGTGAGGTCGCGCGCCGCATCGAAGCAGAACGGCGCGCGCATGAGCTTGCGATGCAGGACGCGCTCACCGGCCTGCCGAACCGCCGCCGCTTCGACCAGGAACTGAAAGATGCCTTGTCCGCGCCGCCGCATAGTCATGGCGCGCATGCGGTCTTGCTCCTCGATCTCAACGCGTTCAAGCGCGTCAACGATTTGTACGGCCACGGCATCGGCGACGAAGTGTTGATCAATATCGCCATGCGATTGCGCCGAGCAGCACGCCAGGAGGACCTGGTAACGCGGTTCGGCGGCGACGAATTCGCGATCCTGGCGCGCGCGCTGGCGGGTTCGGAGGACGCGACCAATATCGCGTTGCGCGTGATCAAGGAGCTCGACCAGCCGATCACCACCGGACCTCTGAAGCATCATGTCGGGGTCAGCATTGGCATCGCGCTTTTCCCGCAGGATGGGCGAAGCGAAATCGAGATCCTGCGCCGGGCGGACATCGCGCTTTATCGCGCCAAGGACGAGAAGCCCAAATCGGCTTCGCGCTTCTTCGACGCCGACATGGACGCGCGCACCCAAGAGCGCGATCTGATCGAGCGCGACCTACCGGGCGCCATCAGCAAAGGCGATGTACGCCCTTATTATCAGCCGCTGGTCGATCTGCAGACCAAACACGCCGTCGGCTTCGAGGCGCTGGCGCGCTGGCAGCATCCGACGCTCGGCGAAGTTTCGCCGGAGCGATTCATTCCGGTCGCCGAAAGCTGCGGCTTGATGACTGAACTGACCGATCATTTGCTGCGTCAGGCCGCGCGCGACGCCGCCGGATGGCCGGACAGCCTGACACTTTCGTTCAACATTTCGCCGTCGCAACTCAAGGAGCGCACCTTGGGGCTGCGTATCCTGACCATTCTCGCGGAGGCCGGCCTCTCCCCTCGCCGTCTCGAGATCGAACTCACCGAGTTGGCGCTGGTGCGCGATCTCGCGGGCGCGCAGGATGCGCTCATGGCCTTGCGGGGTGCCGGCGTGCGCATCGCGCTCGACGACTTCGGCACCGGATATTCCAGCCTTTATCATCTGCGTAACTTCAAGGTCGACAAGATCAAGATCGACCGCAGTTTCGTCGACAGCATGGAGCGCGAGCCTGAAGCCTATGCTTTGGTGCGCGCACTGCTTGGATTCGGCCGCGGTCTGGGATTGACGGTGACCGCCGAAGGCGTGGAAAAGCCGGCGCAGGCGATCGCTCTGCAGCAGGAAGGCTGCCAGCAGGCGCAAGGCTATCTTTATAGCCGCGCCATGTCGGCCAACGACGCGATCGATTTCATCCGGAGGCACGAAAAAGACGTGGCGCCCGCGCAAGCCCACGTCGCCTAGACCGTGATCCAGATCACGGTTTAGACTCTGCGTTGTGAGCATGATCCCCATGGAAAACCGGTTCCCACTTTTCGGGATCATGCTTCCGGGGATGATCGGCGGCCCGCCTCGGAGGTGGTCTGACGGCTAATCAGGCTCGCCGGAAAGACCGCAGGTTCCCGAAAACTGCGGATCATAAGCAATGATCGACCGTCTTTTCCATTCGGTCAGCAGACGTCAGGTGCTTCTCATTGGCGCTGCCCTTACTTTGGCCGGCGGTTCGCTCGACGCTGAAGAGTCTCTGGCAGGCACGATCGAAGCGCTGCGCGGCGATGCGTTCGCCGAAGGGCCTAAACCGCGACGGGCCTTGCAGCCGAAGGCGCAAGTCTTCATCGGCGATATGGTCGAGACTGCCGTGAATTCGGCGCTGACGATGCATCTCGGCAAGGCGACCTTCGTGAAGCTCGGAGCGCTGGCGAAATTCCGCATCGACAATTTCGTGGTCGATGCCGGCGGCACCTTCGATCTCGATCAGGGCCCCATGCTGATCGACCACAACGGCACCAAGGACGAAAACCTGCAGGTGCGCTCGCCGTTCGGCTTGATGGCGGTGCGCGGGACGATGTTCTTCGCCGGACCGAGCAACGATGTGTTCGGCGTGTTCGTCGCCCGCGGCCTGGTGGCCGTCACCGGCGGCGGGCGCACCGTCATTCTGCGTCCCGGCCTCGGCACCAACATAGCCCGACCGGGCGACGCACCGACCGAGCCGCGACGATGGTCGCCGGGGAGGATCACGGCCGCGTTGCGCTCGGTGAACTAGTGACCACGACTGAGCGCAATCCCCTTCCCGCTCGGAACACGCTGGCGCTCAGATCACACCGCGCTCAGACGACATCCGCTTTTCGTACTGGATCGCTCGATTTCGATCCCACGGGCGGCGCCTCTTGTCCGGGGCGCGAGCCCGCAACGGTGAACACCTCTATTTCTGTGCTGGTGCCGCGCAGTTGAACGGAGGCGAGCCGCTCAACGCGTTCGGCGCCTAGTACCGCTGCGGCCGACGGGCCGATGCAAATCGAGGTGTTGAAATCCTTGTTCAATCCTTCAAGGCGCGACGCTGTGTTCACCACGTTGCCGAAGGCGGTGAAATCGATTTTGTTGCCGCCGCCAACATCGCCGACAATGGCTGTGCCGGTCTCGATGCCGATGCGCGTGCGGCCGAGCGCGAGCGCTGCCGCAAGCGTCGTCTTGCGATAGCTTTCCGTCGCCGCGATGATCGCTTGCGCTGCCCCAACCGCCCGCTCGACATGGTTGGCGAGATCGAGCGGAACATTGAACAGCGCGAACATGCCGTCGCCAATCAGCTTGTCGACCATCCCGCCGTGCTCGATCACGATGTCGGTGACGATTGCCAGGTAGTCATCGAGCACCTTCAGGACGTCGCGGGCATCGGAGCGCTCCGTCAGCGCGGTGAAGCCTTCGATGTCCGTGAACATGGCGGTGACTTGACGGGCTTCGCCGTCGAGACGGAGGCGGTCAGGGTCATCGACCAGGCGCCTGACGATATCGGGCGCCAAATGCTGTTCGAAGCGCCGGCGCAGCGCGCGTTCGCGTCGCTCGTTGCGCGCATAACTGCCGAGCGCCGTTGCCGCAAAAACGAAGATCGCAATGACCGGCGGTCCGGCCATATCCACCAACAGATGCTCGCCGCGGAAAGCGCCGGCGGCTGCGGCGGCCCACAACACGCAGAGCAAGACCACAAAAGCGGTCGCGGTGACGGGCCGGCACAGCATCGCGAGCGCGAGCGCCGCCAGACCGAGAACTAGAGCGCCGAGAATTTCCAGCAGCGAAACCCACGGCGGCCGCTGCGGGATAGCGCCCCCACTGAGCGTTTCGATTGCATCGGCCTGGATTTGCACAGTCGGCGTCGTGGCCGAGACTGGCGTCGCCCGCAATCCTCCGACCTCCGGCGCACCGCTGCCGACGAGCACGATACGGCCGGCGAGCCGGGCGCGAGACGCGTCTTCGGCCAAGATTCTCGCTGCCGAGATGGTGCGCTGTCGCCACGAGTCCGCGGGCCGGGGCAGAATGCGCAGCGCCGCGTCGGCATCGATCGGCACGATCAACGGCCCGATATGCAGCCGCTGGGGCACAGTATCAGCGATGAAGGAGGAGGCATCATAGCCGACGCGCAAGACCTCGGCGGCAAAGCCGGGACGCGCCCGGTCCCCGACCAAGACAAGAAGCGGCACGCGGCGGACGTGTCCGTCCACGTCGTCGGCAAGCACAATGGCGCCGAGACCGTGCGCTGCGCTGGCGACTGCCGGCACGGGACCGATCGCGCCGCCGGCCTGCCAAATGTCGGGGACCTGGAGGCGGCCGCGCGCCAGAATCGGCGCGCCAGGCGGGACTTCGCCCGCGCCGGGCTCCAACACGAAACCGAGTACCACGGGCGCCGCCTTCAGCGCATCGGCGAGCGCCGCATCGCCATCCGGCAATTTGCGTGCGAGATCGGCGATGCCGCTTCGATCGGCCTCGGTGCCGAGATTGCGCACAAGCCCGATCGGCGAGAAGCGGTCCGGCTCCGACAGCAGCATGTCGAGGCCAATGACGCGCGGCTTCGCTTCAGCGATCTTGCGCACCAGATCCGCCAGGACCTGGCGGCGCCAGGGCCAAGCGCCGTAGCGCGCCAGACTTTCACGGTCGATATCGACGACGACGACCGGCGATGTTTCAGGTGGCGAGGCCAAGAGCGGCAACGCACGATCGAACATCACTTCACGAATGTCGTCGCGCAGGTTGAACGCGCCTGGCGCCCACAGCAGCAATGCCGCGGCGAGACAGCCGCCGCCAAGAACGGCAACAGACAATGGCCTCGCGCGAAGACGCATGAGTCGTCCTTAAGCTTAAGCCGACTTGACGATCTTCGGCCCTATTGGTGGGCGCTATTCATGGAAACCCACGACGACGCGACGCCAGCGGCTGTTCGACCGATTCAAGGCGGTTCGTCGACAAAGATCAACGCGGCTAATTTGCTGCAACGTCCCCGGGAGAGTGGCCGCCTTCGTTAGCGACGGCGCGCTCCGGCGAATGGCATTTCAGCACTCATTGGCTTGCTGAGAATGAGCGGGAATCCGAAGGTCATGCCGACCCGCAACTCGCTGACGGGACGGCCGTCGACGGACGCGTAACGAACCGCAGCGTCGAAGGAGAGCTTATCGTTCACCTGCCATATGGCCCCGACCAGGCCCGAGAACGTTTGCGATTGGGTGACGAGGCTGTCCGAATAGATTTCAAAAACTGGCCGGACTTTCCATTTGTTCGGTCCCTCGATGATGGCATCGAAAAAGAGCTCGCCATGCTGGTCGGGCGTGACGTTCGACGCCACATTCAAATGAACCGTTCCCCAGTCCCAGCGCTGCGACACTATTCCGGTCAGGCCAAATCCGACGCCCGATCCACCGCCGGCCGCGGGCAGCAGAGGACCGAACTCCGTGGCAATGCTCGGGCCCGACTTGTCCTGAAGAACGCCAGGCTGGACCACGTATTTCAAGAACGCGGCATTGGAGACGCTGATCGGACCAACACCTTCGGGCAGCGGCTGTGCCGTGCCCTGCAAGACCAGCTCCCACCTATCGGCAAAGCCGAAATTGAGAATGGCGTCGGACACCGGCTTGGTTGGCCCGGCGCGTATCGCCCCGATGGGCTGAAATTCGATCTCGACTTCCCCCAAGTCGGCGACTGCTGCGTCCGTTCCGTCGAACGGCCGGTAGGCAGACGCAGGCGACGCCACGAAGAGCACAGCGATGCCCACAATCACCCCGACTGCAACATGCTGGGCTGTGCAGGCGCCAGACTGCGGCGCAACCGGTCCGCTCCTGCACCCGGATACCTTCGCGCCCCCACGCTTTGGCATCTCACGCGCTCCTGATTGATCGAAACCTACCTCACTGCGAACGCCAAGGCGAGCGATCGTTCCAGCTCCGGAGCGCCGCGCTCGCCCAAGCGGTCGTCTTATCCGTGTGACAGAGATTGCACGCATTCGGAATCTTCAGCGTTTCAGTTTGCTCCGGCCAAACGAAACGAAACGTGTGGCTGCGGACTTTCACGTCGCCGAGAGTCTCTGCGATTGCCGGCATGTGACAGGCAGCGCAAGCGCTGCCCGTGCTGCCGGCGGCGTGATGCGTGTGCTGCTCGATGCTGGCGGCATGCGGCCCATTCTGGGTGTTGGGGCCATGACAGGTCAGGCACATCGCGTTGCCAGGCTCGCGCAGCATCGCCTGATTTTCCGTGCCGTGAGGATCGTGGCAACCGAAACACGTGACGCCGCGCGCGTACATGAGGCTTTGAACGAAATCGTTGCCCTGCATGCGGTTCTTGTGCGCGGTCCCGTCGGCAAAATGTGTGAAGCTCGCTTCGCCGAGCTTGTGCTCTTCAAGCTGCCAAAAATCCGCAAGGTTCAATCCAACGTGGAAGCCGACGGGCCAGTCGTAGTACTTGCCTTCGATCGGATTAGTCAGCGGGCGGCCCTGTGAATGACACTGGATGCACACATCGTTGGCCCGCACATAATTGAAGCGCGCGGGATTGAAGATGTTGTCTCGCGTCGGATGGGCAACATGCGCGCTTCCCGCGCCATGGCACCGCTCGCAGCCGACATTCCATTCGCTGACTGTTTTCGTCGCGATATCGTAGTTCACTGAATGGCAGCCGTCGCAAAGCGGCCCAGTCGGACGCTTGAAGTTGTCCGCCGGGTAAAGCGGCGCCCACCAGTCGGCATCGTTCGGCACGAAATAGCGCCGCCACTTTTTGTGCGTGACGTCCCACTGCGCCGGCTCCGGATAATAATCGTCGCCGATCTTGGTGAAGTAGCGCTGCTTCCAGCGGCTGCCATAGACGAACGCGACGTCGTCTTTAGAAAAGCTGACGAGCGGATCAGGTTTCGACAGATCCGGGATGATCGCATCAGGATGCTTGCGCGGATCGCGCACGACATTCGCCATCCGCGATTTGCTCCAACGCGCGTAGATATCCTCGTGGCATTTTTGGCAAGCAGCCGAGCCGGCATAGTGCGCGGACGGCGGTATGCTCGCCGCCGTGCCAGTCTGCCCCGCGGCAGGTGGCGCCACGCGCGGCAGATGGCGAATGTAGGCAACGAGCTGCCAAATCTGCCGGTCCGGCAGTTGCCAGGCGGGCATGCCGGTATTTCTGATGCCGTTTCTAATGTGATAAAAAATCTCGCCGTCCGACATCGACGACACGTCCATCGATTGCAGCGCCGGCGGACGCGGATATTGGCCCGAACCGATCTCGGTCTTTCCACCGCCGTCGTAGCCGTGGCACGACTCACACTTCTGGCTGAACAAGTCATGGCCGGCGGCGATTTCGGCCGGATCGTTCGCCAGCGGATTGGTGCGCGCTTTTGCTTCCGCGGGAACGCTCCGGTGAAGAAGCCAGGTTGCGACCTCGGTCTCGACCGGCCCGGGCTCCGGGCGAGCGCTCGACAGGCCCGGCACGAGCCACTGATACAAAGCGCCGGCCCCGACGATGAGGGCGACGACGATACCGAGCGCAACCGCGAGAAACCGCGATGTCATGGTTGACGGCCCCGCGCATCGACCACGGCGGCACGAAACCAACCGGCCAACTCAACGCGGCGTCGTTGAACGAGAGAAGCGTGAAGGAGCCCACCGACTAACCATGACATGCGCAATCTCCTCGACAAAGAATCGAGCGTTGCGCAGTACTTGGACGGCGAGCGTCTGAAGGGGAGACTGCTATCCCCTACCTGAATACTAGAGCATGATCCGGAAAAGTGGAAGCCGGTTTTCCGAAAAGACCATGCTCAAACAAAACGCTAGAGAGGGATGGCGATTCGAGGAAGAAGTTATCCCGCTCTAGGTATCGGCGGCTGATCGTGTCAAGCTTACGACCTGCGGCAAGGATTGCCGAGATAAATCCAAGCAACCGCCGTCCAAAGATCAACGCGGACCTCCGGACGCTTCACTTCTCGCTATGATTCGGCCAATCGAGTGCAGGGCTAGTCCAGACGGGAACATGCCCGAGATGATCTACCTGATTATCAAAGCGGCCCTATCCGGGATCATCGTCATGGCCGTCTCGGAGGTGGCGAGGCGCAGTCCCGGCTTGGGCGGGCTGATCGCTTCGCTGCCGCTTGTTTCGATCCTGGCGATGATCTGGCTGTGGCAGGATACCGCCGACACCGAGCGCATCGCGGCTCAATCGCAAGCGACCTTTTGGTTCGTCCTGCCGTCGCTGCCGATGTTCCTTGTCGTTCCGGCGATGCTCCGGCACGGGCTGGGATTTTGGCCCGCTCTCGCCCTTTCTTGCCTTCTGACCATGGGCCTCTATTCCCTCACGATCTGGGCGCTCTCCCGGCTTGGCGTTCACCTTTAGGCCGCTGCCGGACCTCCCTGCCATGCTAACCACGCGCAGGACTTCAACGTATTTGTGAGTTGTGTGCGCTGGGAAGGCCAGTATGTTGCGCTGCACAGTGGAAATTTGCCGCTGGCGGGGGTGATATGTCGCGGCGTCCACGGCAATCGGCCGTGGTGCCGATTGGGGAGCCATAGCTTCATGACGGCCCTGGTCCGCATTGCCCTGCGGCGCCCTTACACTTTCATTGTGCTTGCGCTGTTGCTTCTCATCATCGGCCCTTTGGCCGCCTCGCGCACGCCCGTCGACATCTTTCCGGAAATCCGCATCCCGGTGATTGCGGCGCTTTGGCAGTATACCGGCCTGCCACCGGCCGAAATGGCCGGCCGCATGGTGACGCAGTTCGAGCGCGCGCTCACCACGACCGTCAACGACATCGAGCATATCGAGGCCAACTCCTACACCGGCGTCGGCATCGTCAAATTGTTCTTCCAGCCCAGTGCCGACGTTCGCACGGCGAATGCGCAGGTCACCGCGATCTCGCAAACGCTGCTGAAGAACATGCCGCCCGGCTCGGTGCCGCCGCTGATTCTCAATTACAACGCGTCGACCGTGCCGATCATCCAACTCGCCTTGTCGGGCAAGGGCCTGCCCGAGCAAACCCTGTTCGATCTTGGCCTGAACTTTGTGCGCGTGCCGGTCGTGACCGTGCCCGGCGCGGCCATGCCCTACCCGTTCGGCGGCAAGTTTCGTCAGATTCAGATCGATATCGATCCGGAGCAGATGCGCGCGCATGGGCTCTCCGGCCAGGACGTCGCCAACGCGCTTGCCGCGCAGAACCTCGTTACGCCCGTGGGCACGCAGAAGATCGGCAGCTACGAGTACTCGATCAATCTCAACAACGCCCCTTCCGCAATCCAGGCGCTCGGCGATCTGCCGATCAAAACTGTCAACGGCGCCATGGTCTACATCCGCGACATCGGTCACGTGCGCGACGGCAGCCCGCCACAGCAGAACATCGTGCATGTCGACGGCAATCGCTCGGTTCTGATGTTCGTGCTCAAGAACGGCGCGGTCTCGACGCTCGCGATCATCGAAGGCGTCAAGAAAAAAGTGCAGGAGATGAAAAAAACCCTGCCCAGCAATCTGGTGCTGACCGCGATCGGCGATCAATCGATTTTCATCAATGCCGCCATCGGCGGCGTGATCCGGGAAGGCGTGATCGCGGCGGCGCTGACCAGCCTGATGATTCTGTTGTTCCTCGGCAGCTTCCGCTCGACCCTGATCATCGCCACGTCGATTCCGCTGTCCGTGCTCGGCTCGATCGCTACCCTCTGGGCCCTTGGCGAAACCCTCAACATCATGACTCTCGGCGGCCTGGCGCTAGCGGTCGGCATCCTCGTCGACGAAGCGACCGTGACGATCGAAAACATCAACTGGCATCTCGAACAGGGCAAGGAAGTCGAACAGGCGATTCTCGACGGCGCCGAACAGATCGTCGTGCCCGCCTTCGTGTCGCTGCTCTGCATCTGCATCGTGTTCGTACCGATGTTCTTTCTGACCGGCGTGCCGCGCTTTTTGTTCGTGCCGCTGGCGGAAGCGGTGATGTCGGCCATGGTCTGGTCGTTCATCCTGTCGCGGACACTGGTGCCGACCATGGCCAAATACCTGTTGCGCAAGCACGCGGCACATGTGGGCGGGCACGGACCCAACAGTGCGTTGCCCCCCACCCGCAATCCACTCGTGCGTTTCCAGCGCGGCTTCGAGGCCCGTTTTGAGCGCGGCCGTCTTGCCTATCGCGAGCTGCTGACGATGGCGCTCCGGCACCGGACCGTGTTCACGATCCTGTTCATGGCTTTCATCGTCGGCAGCTTCGCGCTCGCGCCCTATCTCGGCCGCGACTTCTTTCCCTCCGTCGACGGCGGCCGCATCCTCATGCACGCGCGCGCGCCTGTCGGCACCCGCGTCGAGGAGACGGCGCGGCTTTTCGCCAACATCGAAAAAGTCATACGCCAGACCATACCGCCGGACGAACTGGAAAGCCTGGTCGACAATATCGGCATGTCGGTCAGCAGCATCAACATGACGTATAACAACACCGGAACGATCGGTTCGCAGGACGGCGACATCCAGATCGGACTGAGCGAGGACCACCGCCCGACCGCATCCTACGTCCGCACGTTGCGCGAAGTACTGCCGGCGCGTTTCCCCGGCGTGACCTTTTCGTTCCTGCCGGCCGACATCATCAGTCAGATTTTGAATTTCGGCGCACCGGCGCCGATCGAGGTGCAGGTCCGCGGGCCGAAGCTCGAGGAGAACCTCGCCTACGCGCAAAATCTGCTCCGCCGGCTGCGGCACGTTCCGGGCCTGGTGGACGCGCGCATCAACCAGTCGCTCAGCGAGCCCGGTTTCAACGTCGATGTCGATCGCACCCGCGCGCAATATGTCGGGATCACGGAGCGCGACGTGACCAACAGCCTGGTGGTCGATCTTGCCGGGTCGAGCCAAGTGCAGCCGACCTTCTGGCTCAACCCGGACAACGGGGTGAACTACTCGATCGTGATGCAGACGCCGCAATATCAGGTGGATTCACTCAACGCGCTGAAAAATCTGCCGATCACCGCGGTTGGAGCACAGCCGCAGATTCTCGGCGCCATCGCCGACGTCAAGCGCGTGGCGGTGCCGGCGATCTACTCCCACTACAACATCCAGCCGGTGATTCAGATTTACGCCACAACGCAGGGGCGCGATCTCGGCGGCGTTGCGGCCGACGTGCAGCAGATCATCAATGACACCGCGAACGAGGCGCCGAAGACCGCCGACGTGGTCATGCTCGGTCAGGTCAAGACCATGAACAGCTCATTCAGCGGGCTGTTCTTCGGGCTCGCCGCCGCCATCGTGCTCATTTATCTGCTCATCGTCGTCAACTTCCAATCCTGGGCGGACCCGTTCGTCATCATCACTGCGTTGCCGGCGGCTTTGGCCGGCATAGTCTGGATCCTGTTTGCGACCGGGACGACGCTTTCGGTGCCGGCGCTGACGGGCGCGATCATGTGCATGGGCGTGGCGACGGCCAACAGCGTGCTGGTCATCAGCTTTGCCAAGGAAAGGCTCGAGGAGCACGGGGACGCGACCGCCGCCGCGATCGAAGCCGGCTATGTCCGCCTGCGCCCGGTCCTGATGACGGCGCTCGCCATGATCATCGGCATGTTCCCCATGGCGCTCGGGCTGGGTGAAGGCGGCGAGCAAAACGCCCCGCTCGGCCGGGCCGTCATCGGCGGACTGTGTTTCGCAACGGCCGCAACTCTGATATTTGTTCCGGTCGTTTTCAGCATCATTCATCAACGCCGCGGCCGCAAGGCGGCAGGCGCGGTCGGAGAACCGCATGTCGCCTGATGCAAACCCGCCCGCCCCCGCTCTGTCGCGGCGCGGCCTCTATCTCGCCGGCATCTCGGCGCTGCTCGTCGGCGTTGTCATCGTCGTTTTCGGGATCACCACCCGCAAGGTGGCCGACGCCAAGCTGCAGGAATGGACGGAAGCGCAGGCGATACCAGTGGTCGCGGTGGCGCCGCCCGATACCCGCGGCAAGACCACGATTTTCTCGCTGCCTGGCCGCCTGGAAGCCTATATCCAGGCGCAGATCTATGCGCGCGTGACCGGCTATGTGAAAAAGTGGGACGCCGATATCGGCACGCCCGTCAAAGCGGGCCAACTCCTTGCCGAGCTCGATGCGCCTGATGTCGACCAGCAGATCATGCAGGCCGAAGCCAATCTCGCCAGCGCCAAAGCCAACTCGATCCTGGCTGATGCAACGCTCAAGCGCGGCCAGAGTCTGATCACGAGCTATGCCATCTCGCAGCAGGATCTCGATCAGCGCGCGGCGGACGCGTCCAACAAACAAGGCCTGGTGCGCGCCGCGCAGGCCAACCTCGACCGCCTGCGCGTGCTCGAACAATATAAGCGCCTGGTCGCGCCGTTCGACGGACTTGTCACCGCACGCACTACCGACGTCGGCGCGCTGATCAATGCCGGCGCAGGTGGCGGTCCGCCGCTGTTCGTCGTGTCGGAGACGCGAAAACTGCGCGTCTATGTCAACGTGCCGCAGAATTACGTCCCGAACATTCCGGTCGGCACGAAGGCGAAGATCGCGGTGCCGGAATATCCGGGCCGGACTTTCCCGGCGACGGTCGAGGCCTCGGCGCAATCGGTCGACGTCGCTTCCAACACGACGCGCATGCAGCTTGTCGTCGACAACAGCCGCAACGAGCTGATGACCGGCGACTTCACCAACGTGACGTTCGATCTGCCGCGCCCCGAAGTGACGATCAATGTGCCGGCGAGCGCGCTGATCTTCAATCAGAGCGGCCTGCATGTCGCGGTTGTCGACCGCGACGGGCGCATCGAACTACGCGACGTCACGATCGCGCACGATCTTGGCAACGAGGTCGAAATCGGCTCCGGTATCAAGGCCGAGGACCGGGTGGTGATCAATCCGCCGGACGGCATTGCCGGCGGCGACAAGGTGCGCATCGCCGGCCAGCCCGGCAAGCCTGGCGAGCCCGAAACCGCCGAAGCGAAGTAAGGCGGCGAGCGAGGTTAGCCGACCGGCTTCATGCCCTTGGCAAAGCGCTTGAAATTGCGGACGTAGATATCGGCGCCGGCCGCGATGGCGGCGACGGCTGCGTCATCCAGCGAGCGGATCACGCGCGCCGGCGATCCGACGATCAGCGATCGTTCCGGGAATTCCTTTCCTTCGGTGACCAGCGCGCCGGCACCGACCAGGCTGCCTGCTCCGATGCGCGCGCCGTTGAGCACGATCGCGCCCATGCCGATGAGCGCGCGCTCGCCGATGGTGCAGCCATGCAGGATGACGTTATGGCCGATGACGCAATCCGGTCCGATGGTGAGCGGAAAACCCATGTCGGTGTGCAGCGTGGCGTTGTCCTGGATCTGCGAACGTTCGCCGAGCTCGATCCATTCATTGTCGCCGCGCATGACCGCGTTGAACCAGACGCTGGAATCGTTCTTCAGCCGCACCTTGCCGATCACCGCCGCGCTCGGCGCGATCCAGTAGCGGCCCTCTTGTGGTAATTCGGGCCTCTGTCCGTCAAGTTCATAGATCATGTGATTTCTCGTTTCGTCATGCGCGGGCTTTGGCCCGCGCATCCATGCCGAACCACGGCACTTCCCGCAAGACAGCGGGTACGAAGAGGCGAGCGACGTCCTGCAGGGATTGCCGGATCGGGGCGCGCTCGACGTCAGCGACAGCCCGTCAAACACTCAGCAGCGCTTGAAGCGCAATGACAACGACGGTTCCCGACATCAAACTCCACAAACCGGCAATCACTGTTGCGACCATGACCACTTCGCCACGGCGGCGCTGCAAGCGGGCCGCCGCGCAAGCGTATTGCGCATGATCAGGTACGGCGCCGAGAAGATCAGAAGCGGAACGGCCGCAAGGCGCCCGACCATCGGCCCCGCTTCGAGCATGCGGAAATTCGGCAGATGCAGCGCCACGAGGCGGCAACCGCTCGCGCACAAGCCCGCGAAGGTAAAGCCGAACGCCACGGCGAAAAGAGACTCGATCACGTCCGCGGAAATGACGGTCTGCCAACCTTCGACCATCGGGAAGCGCCTCCCCTTTGCGGGAAGACACCTTGCAGAGCGCGCGCCCGACCGCCACGGCATGCTTAAGAGAAGGTTAACGGAAGCGACCTCATCTGCCGTGCGATACTTCGATTTGATTCGCGTGACGGCAAAGCACGGGCATGAGGGCGCAAGCGATCGCTCGCTCCAGATTGAGGGGATGGAAGTCGCGAAGCCTCCTCGCGGCGCTTGCGATCGCGGCAGCGCTCCTGGCGGCGGTGGCGACTTTCGTTTCGTACCTGCTGTGGCCGACATGGCCGAAATCGCAGGTGTCGCTCGATGCTCCCGCCATCCCGGTGATCGTGGCCGGCGTCCTCTTCAACGTGCCGCCGGCGGCGGTGCGCGCCAAGGTGCAGCGTCAGCCGGGTGCGCATGAGCGCATGGACCTCGTCTTTCTCTGGCCATCGCTGACGCCGCCATCGCCGGATTCGCTCGCCGACATCAAAACGCCGGCCGCCGAGGATGGTGAGGCTCCACCCGTACCGCGCACCAACGACCGCTTGTTCGTTACCATCGCGGGCCTCGGCGCCGTTCTGCCGCCGCTCATTCGGTTGCGCACAATCTATCCGCGTTACATCGAAGCGCAGGCAACCGCCGGACCGGACGGATTGGCGATCGTGCCGTTTCGCGCGGGCACGCCCTATGAAGGCGAAGACCTCATTTATTTTGCCGACGTCCCGGAGCAATTTTTCGCGCTTTGCTCGCGGGCGGTGCGCAGCTTGCCGGGCACCTGCATCCAGGAGCGCTCACTGGATGCGGCCGTCATAACGCTGCGCTTTTCACGTGAATGGCTGGAGCATTGGCGCAACACCGCTGCCGGCTTCGATCGCCTGATGGCGCAGCTTCACGCGCAGAGCAAGTGAAAAGCCGCAGCCTTTCGTCCAAGGCCTTAGTCCAAGGCCTTCAGTCCAAGTCGCTGCCCAGAATGGCCATCTGGAAATTGTAAGAACGCTCTTCGTCCTCGTCGTCGACGAACAGCACGCCGACGAATTCGTCGCCGACATAGACCTCGGCGGAGTCCTCCTTCTTCGGGCGCGGCACCACCCGGATGCGCGCGTTGCCGAACAGCTTCTTGAGATAAGCGTCGAGCTTTTTGACTTCTTGTACGTCCACCGCGCGCCTCCTCGAGCATGACCCCGAAGAACGGGAATCGCGTCTCCGGAAAAAGCTACTTGCCGCTGCAACCGTCTAGAGCATGATCCCGAAAAGGCCTGCCCCGGACTCGATCCGGGGTGGAAACCGGTTTTCGGTCAAGATCATGCTCAAACAGGCAATCTAGACCGTGATCCGATTCACTGAATTGGATCACGGTCTAGCGCGCGACCCGATAGCACGCAGTGATGCCGCCGATCAAATCTCGCCGTAGAGCATCTGATCCATGAGCCGGGCAGGCTCGGGACAGCCGGCGACGCCGACCACCCGGGCGGGCACGCCAGCGACGGTGACATTGTTCGGCACCGGTTTGAGCACGACCGAGCCGGCCGCGATGCGCGCGCAATGCCCGATCTCGATATTGCCAAGGATTTTCGCGCCGGCACCGATCATCACGCCATAGCGGATCTTCGGGTGACGGTCTTCCCATTGCTTGCCGGTGCCGCCGAGCGTGACGTCGTGCAGCATCGACACGTCGTCCTCGATGACCGCCGTCTCGCCGACGACAAGGCCGGTGGCGTGGTCAAGAAAGATCCCGCGGCCGATCTTCGCCGCAGGATGGATGTCGCACTGAAATACCGCCGAGCAACGGCTTTGCAGGTAGAGCGCGAAATCCTTGCGGCCCTTGTGCCACAGCCAATGCATCAGGCGATGGGTCTGGATGGCGTGAAAGCCTTTGTAATAGAGGACCGGTTCGATCAGCCGATGGGTGGCCGGATCGCGATCGATAATAGCGGCGATGTCGGCACGGAAGCTTTCGCCGATCGACGGCGAATCCTCCAGCGCGTCCCCATAGGCTTGTCTGATCAATTCGCCGGAGAGCGCGGCGTGATCGAGCCGTTCGGCCAGCCGGTAGACAATAGCTCCCTCGAGCGTGTCGAGATGCAGAATGCTCGAATAAATGAATGTAGCCAGCTCCGGTTCGTTGCGAGCCACATCCTCGGCTTCGCGGCGGATGCGCGCCCAGACTGGATCGACCTTGTCGAGAACCGGCCTCGTCTGATGTTGCGCCATTTGGTTGTCCTCCCGGAACGGCACATCCTGGAATAACCGTCCCCCAGGACGGCGCCCTTCTAGCACAATTGGGTTCTGGTGGGCAGAGAAACCAGGGGGTGGGCAAATGCTCCGTCAATGGCCGCGCGAAAATCGGCCCCTGGCCGAAATATAATAAGGCCATTGGCTGACACCGTGTTGGCTGACACCGCTAACGTCATGGGCGTTGTGCCAGGAATTCCACGACGCCGGTCTTGAACACCCGATCGCCGACCGCGAGCATGTGATCGCGTCCGGGAATGACGAGTGCCTGGGCGCCTGGCACCAGCGCCGCGAGCGCTTCAGGCGAGCCCGCAATGTCGTCCTTGCTGCCGGCGGCGACCAGAAGCGGCACGGTGACACCTGCCAATTCGTCGCGCGCGATCGTCTGCCGCGAGCCGCGGATGCAGGCGGCGAGCGCAGCCAGGTCCGAGCGCGTCTGCTCGGCGAAGGCGCGAAACGTGTGCCCGCGCGGATCGGTCACGTCGGCACGCGTCGGCGCCTCGAGCGCCGCCGCGATCGTCTGCGCGGACAGCCCCGGTCCATCGACAAGATGAATCCCGATCCCGCCGAGGATCGCCGCACGCACCCGCTGCGGATGCGCGACCGCGAGGATGGTCGTGATCCGGCTGCCCAGCGAATAACCCATGACATCAGCGCGCGATATTTCGAGATGATCGAGCAATGCGCGCACGTCCTCCGCCATCAGGCTACTGTGATAGGCGGCCGGATCGTAGAATTTGGTCGACGTGCCATGGCCACGATTGTCGAGCGCGATCACGCGGCGGCCCGCGCGCGCCAGCGTCGACACCCAGCCCGGATAGACCCAGTTCACTTCCTTGTTGGAAGCAAAACCGTGGACGAGCACGATCGGCTCGCCCTCCCCTTCGTCGAGATAGGCGATCTCGACCTCACCATGCGTGAAATGCGGCATGCGCCAGCATATAGTCGATCCCCACGGCTTTGCACAAAGGCCGCGGGTGAGCGCGAAGGCGGTTAGGCTCTCGGGCACATGGAGTTGTGGTCTTTTTCGCGCGGCATCCAGCCTTCGGCGGATCATCGGCAGGTTCAGAAGATTCATGACAAGCGCATTTGCCATCATCCGCAACGGCCGCCTGGTGGATGCGCGCCGCCGGCTCGCTGAGCCGGCCGACATTTTGATCAAGGGCGACACCATCCTGTCGGTCGGGCCATCCGGATTGGACGCGCCCGATGGCGCCACCCTCATCGACGCCTCCGACCGCGCGCTGATGCCGGGACTGGTCAACGCCCATGTCCACGGCCACGGCACGCTGGCCAAGGGCCTCGTCGGCGATCGCTGGCCGCTTGAACTCTTCCTCAACGCCATGCCCGGCATGGCCGGCAATCGGACGATCGAAGACAAATATCTCAACGGCCTGGTGGCGGCCGTCGAGATGATCCGCAAAGGCTGCACCGCCTGCTACGACCTCTTCTTCGAATTCCCGATCCCGAGCCTCGAAGGTGTCGGCGCGCTGGGCCGCGCCTATCGAGACGCCGGCCTGCGGGCGGTGATCGCCCCGATGCTGGCGGACAAGACGCTCTACCAAGCCTATCCGGGCCTCATCGATGCCATGCCGGAGGCGCTGCGCGACGACGTGCGCGCCTTTAAGCTTGCGCCGTACGAAGCCACCGCCGATGCGGTCGAAAAGATCTACGCCGATTGGCCGTTCGATCGCGATTGGATCCGGCCGGCCATCGCGCCGACCATTCCGCTTCATTGCAGCGACGCGTTTCTCATCCGTTGCAACGATCTTGCCCGCGCTTACGGTCTGCCGCTGCAGACGCATCTCGCCGAGACCAAGGCGCAGGCGGTGCTCGCATTACGGAAATACGGCAAGACGCTGACTGCGCATCTCGATGCGCTCGGTCTGCTCGGACCTCACCTGTCGGCCGCGCATGCGATCTGGCTTGATAGCGACGATCTCAGCCGCCTGTCTGATAACGGCGCCTCCGTCGTGCACGCGCCGGTCAGCAACATGCGCTTCGGCTCCGGGCTCGCACATCTGCGGCCGATGCTAGAACGCGGCATCAATGTCGGGGTCGCGACCGATGCGGCCAACAGTTCCGATCAGCTCAACATGTTCGAGGCCGCGCGCCTCGCCGCCCTGATCTCGCGGGTGCAAACACCCGATTTCGAAGCATGGCTCGGCCCCGATGACGTGCTGCGCATGGCGACAATCGGCAGCGCGCGCGCGATGGGCTTCGACGGCACGATCGGCGAGATCGCACCGGGCTATAAGGCCGACATCGTTTTCCTCGATCTCGGCCACATCAACTACGTGCCATGCCACGACCTCGTGACGCAGATCGTGTTCACGGAGAACGGCGCCGCCGTCGACAGCGTCCTGATCGGCGGACGCCTGGTGCTCGATCACGGGCGGCTGACGACCATCGATGAAAAGAAGCTGCGCCGTGATGCCACCGCAGCGGCGGAGCGCTTATTCGCGGCCAATGCCGCGACGCGGGCCTTCGCCAAGCAGTTGCAGCCCTTTGTCGGCGAGTTTTGCCATGGACTTGCTTGCGAGCCCTATCACCTGCACCGCCTGGCGCGCCCGCACGATGAGTGATCGTCCGCCGCTCGGGTACGTAAATGGCAGACAGCGCGCCGCTCGTCACGGTTCCCAATCGCGCCGACGTGTTTCTTCTTGACGGCGCCCCGGCCTTACAAGATCATTCCTTGCAAGAAATATTTTCTATTAGCAGGAATGCTGGGACCCTGCGCAACCCCAAGAGGTAGCGATGCCAATCCCAACATGGACTCTGCCGAATTCCGCCGCCCTCCAAACACGGACACCGCGCAACGCTCTCGCGCCGCTCGTGATCGGACTGGGCCTGGCTGGGATTGCCGGCGGAATTGCCCACGCCGCTGACGCCTACATGCCGATCGTGATGCCGATCACCGGCTTTCTGTCGGTCGAAGGCGGCAGCCAGCGCAACGGCGCCGTGATGGCGCTCGAGCAAGCACCCGGCGGACTGAAAGTCGATTTTCCGATCTTCGATACCGGAACGTCGGCGACCGGCGCCGCCACCGCGCTCGACAAAGCGCTGAGCAGTCAGAAAGCGACTGCCGCGGCGGTGACAATATTCGGCACCGAAATGGTCGCCATGATGCCGATCGCTGCCGAATATAAAGTGCCGCTCCTGACAATCTCCGGGCTCGCCAAGATCACCGAGAGCGGCAATCCGTACATCTTCCGCTTTCTTCCCAACGATCGCGAGATCAAGGTCGCGCACGCGCGCTATGTCGTCGAGGTGATGAAGAAGACCAAGATCGCGCTGATCAGCGACACCACCGCCTACGGCCAAGGCGGCTTCGCGCTGCTGCAGGAAGACTTCGCCAAGCTCGGCACCAAGCCTGTGTTCGAGGACAATTCGATCGCGCCCGACACCAAGGACATGAGTCCGCTCCTGGCGCGGGTCAAAGCCTCCGGCGCCGATGTCATCGTGCTCCATGCGGTGTCGACCCCGATGACGCTGATCACCAAACAGATCAAGTCGACCGGGCTGAACATCCCGATCGTCAACAGCTCGTCCATCGTCGAGCCGACCGCGACGGCGCTGTTCGAGCCCGCCGAGCTCGCGGGCGTCTGTGCAGAAACGCCATCAGCGCCCGAGGCGCGGACGACGCCTGCGATCAAGGCCTGGGCCGACGCCTATCTGAAGCGCTTCGGCATCGAGCCCGACGGACTTGCGCTCGGACAATATGACGGCGTGATGATGGCACTCACGCTGATGTCCAAGGGCGCGAAAACCGCGGAAGATTTGCGCGCGGCGCTGCAAAAGGAGAGCTACCAGGGCGTCGCCATGACCTACAAATCGAACGGTCACGGCGATCTGGCGCATGACGCCGAAATCGTCTGCTGGGACGGTACCAGCCGGATTCCGAAAATCGTCGCCCAATATGCGGGGGACCAGCTCGTCTTGAAATAATCGCCGAAGACGGCCCAAGGACGTGCGGCGCCGATGACTCTTCTGCAGCTCGCGATCAACGGCGTCGCGCTCGGTGCCGCCTATGCGTTGATCGCGCTGGGTTTCGTCTTCATCGTCAACGCCACCGGGGCGGTCAATTTTGCGCACGGCGATCTCGTCATGGCCGGCGGCTACGTCGCCGTCGGCCTTGGCGCCATGGCGCCGCTGCCGATGATCGTTCTGCTGCCGCTGGTGGCGGCGATCATGTTTGTGCTCGGGGTGGCGGTGTCGCTGGTGGCGTACTTTCCGCTGATCAACCGGCCGCCCTCCACGGTGTTCATCTCGACGCTGCTGATCGGCATCGTGCTGCAGAACGTGTTCCTCGTGCTGTTCGGGCCGCAGGCGCACGCCGCGCCGCCGCTCATCCAGAGCGGCATCCTGCATGCCGGGCCGATCGAGATCAGCATTCAGGCGCTCGGCACGCTCGTGGTGGCGGGCGCGCTGATCGCTTTGCAATACCTCGTCTTCGCGCACACCCAGATCGGGCGGCGGCTGCGCGCGACCGCCCAGGACCGGCAGATGGCGCAAGCGATCGGCATTCGCGTGCACGCCGTGATCGCGGCCACCTTCGGCTTCGGCACGGCGCTCGCCGGTATCGCCGGCGTACTCTTGGCCAACCAGTTTTTCGTCTATCCGACCGGCGGCATTCCGCTCAGTGTTTACGCCTACATCGCCGTCGTGATCGGCGGTTGGGGCAGCATTGCCGGCGCCGTGATCGGCGCCATGATGATCTCGCTCTTTCAGGTCGTCGTTTCGGCTTACGTTTCGTATGCGGTCGCAACCGGGCTATTGTACGTGGCGCTCCTCCTCGTTTTCTTCTTCCGCCCGCAAGGCATTTTCGGCGAGCTTGTTCGGCGCCGGGTCTGACTGAGGCAGGGAGACCGCGGGCTTGGCATCTTGGCTCTCCAATGGGATACGGCTTCCGCTCGTTTTAGGCGCGGCGGCGCTGATCGCTTACGCGCTGTTCTTTGCCAGCCCCTATGACCTGCGCATGCTGACGATCTGCGGCATCTATGCGCTTCTGGTGCTCGGCTTTCAGTTCGTGTTCGGCCATGCCGGCGCGGTGTCGCTGGCGCAGGCCACCTTCTTCGGCATCGGCGGCTATATCACCGGCATCCTGGCGACGCGGTTCGGCTTCCCGTTTTTGGCGACATTTCCTTTATCGATCGCCGGGCCTGCGCTCTTGGCCGTCATCATCGCGGTGCCGGTTCTCAAGCTCGAGGAGCACTATTTCTCGCTGGCGACGCTCGGCATCGGGCTCGTCGTGCTGCTGCTCGCCATCCAATGGAGCGACGTGACCGGCGGTACCAACGGGCTCGCCGGTATTCCGGCGATCGAGCTTCCGGGCTGGAGCATTGCCGATCGGCGCTCTGTGCTGTGGTTCGTCTGGGGGATAGTCGCCATTGGCTGTCTCACTGCTTACCAGGTGACGCGCGGCCTGCACGGACAAGCCTATCATCTGATGCGGGAGAATCTGGAAGCCGCGTCATCTTTGGGCTTGAACATCGCCAAGTTGCGGTTCGGCGCCTTCGTCTTGAGCGCGGCCTATGGCGGCGCCGCCGGCGCGCTGATGGCGCATGTGATCCATGTGGTATCGCCGGAAAATCTCGATCTCGCGCTGATGGTCACCTGCCTGACCATGACCGTCATCGGCGGGCGCACGCGCATCGCCGGCGCGATCCTCGGCGCAACCCTGATCGTCTATTTGCGCGAATGGTTTCGCGTGCTCGAAAACTACTACATGATCGCCTACGGAACGGCTGCGCTGGCCGTCTTGATCATGGCCCCCTATGGACTGGTCGGCGCGCTTGAGCGCTTACGTGTTCTGCTGTTCGGTGAGAGCCGCATCGCCCCCCCGCGCTCGAGCCTGCCCCTGATCCAAAGCGGCAGACCGGTTGCCGCGCAGGCAAACGCAGAGCCGATCCTCACCGTCGACGGCATCGCGCTCGCCTTCGGCGGCGTCAAAGCGCTCGACGGCGTCGGCCTTTCGTGCACGCAGGGCGAAATCATCGGCCTGATCGGCCCGAACGGCTCCGGCAAGACGACTTTGTTGAACGTGATCTCGGGCCTTGCCTCCTGCCAGCGTGGAAGCGTGACGTTTCTTGGCCGCGACATTACCAAGGCGCCGGCCTATGCAATCGCGCGGCTCGGGATTTCGCGCACGTTTCAGCATATCCATCTGGTCGACGATCTCTCCGCGCTCGACAATATCGCGGTAGCCCGCGCCGGCATCGATGGCGGTGGATTGTTGCAGGCGATCGGCACGGTCGGGCGCGACCGCCGGCTGCAAGACGCGCGCGGGATCGCGCTGGCGGCCGCGGAGCGTCTGGGCATTGCCGATGTTGCGATGGAGCCGTGCGGCAAGCTTCCTTACGGCACGCGACGGCGGGTCGAGGTGGCGCGCGCACTCGCGACTGGGCCGCGCCTCTTGCTCCTCGACGAGCCGGCAGCCGGCCTTAACGAGCAGGAGCAAAAAGACTTGGCGAAGCGCATTCGCTCCTTCGCTGCCGAAGGCATCACGGTTCTGGTCGTCGAGCACAATCTTGTGTTTCTCGCCGCGCTGGCAGAACGCCTGATCTGTCTTGATCGCGGCAAAGTGATCGCCGCCGGATTGCCTGAAGCAGTGCGGCGAGAGCCGGCCGTGATCGAGGCCTATCTCGGGCTTGAAGCCGATGTCGCCGAACTCTCGCTGGCAGCTCCCTCATGAGCGCGCTGTTGAACATTGACGGCTTGTCCGTCGCCTACGGGCAGGTGTCCGCGCTCCGCGACGTGTCGATTTCGATCAATGCCGGCGAAGCCGTGGCGCTCGTCGGCGCCAACGGCGCCGGCAAGTCGACGCTGTTCAAGTCGATCGTCGGCTTCCTGCGGCCAAGGAGCGGCCGCCTCCAATTTCTCGGCAAGAGACATGGCTGGCGTCAGCCCGGAACGGCGCGCCCGCCTCGGGCTTGGCTATGCGCCCGAGGGTCGCCGCGTGTTTCCCGGAATGACCGTGCGCGAAAATCTCGAGGTCGCCGTTTTCGCCGGCAAAACCGAACGCGAGCAAAGGCTGCAGCGGGCTTTCGCGCTCTTTCCGCAGCTCGCCGAACGCCACGCTCAACTGGCGTGGCAATTGTCCGGCGGTCAACAACAAATGCTCGCCATCGGCCGCGCGCTCATGGGACGGCCGCGTTTGCTCCTGCTCGACGAACCTTCCCTCGGCCTTTCGCCAAAGCTCGCCGACGAGGTTTTGGCCGCAGTGCGTGTCATCATTCAAGATGGCACGGCCGTGCTGCTCGCCGAGCAGAATGTCAGAAAGGCCTTGACCTATTGCGAGCGCGCTTACGTTCTTGAAATCGGCAAAGTGGTTCTTTCCGGCGCCACCTCGGCTTTGCGCGACACGGAAGAGATCAGAAGGGCTTATCTCGGCGACTAGCCACGTCGGCAGGAGCAGGCAATGTACGAAACCAAGTTCATGCAGCGCGTCCTCGATTTGTCGCAACAGGGCATGCAGGGCGGCCATGGCGGCCCGTTCGGCTGCGTGATCGTCAAGGACGGGATCATCGTCGGCGAGGCGCACAATGAAGTGTTGTCGAGCAACGACCCGACAGCGCACGCCGAATTGCTGGCCGTGCGGCGCGCCAGCGCCAAGCTCAAGGCGTTCAACCTGAGCGGCTGCGAGCTCTATACCAATGGCGCTCCGTGCTGCATGTGCATGTCGAGCATGTTATGGGCGCGCATCGATCGCGCTTATTACGTCCTGTCCATGGCGGATTCCCGCGCCATCGGTCTCGGCGACGAGCCTTTTTACGAAGAGCTCGCCCGGCCGCTCGATCAACGCCAGATCGTCCCGATGGTCCAGGAGCCCGAGCTCAGGGAACAGGCCCGCGCCGTGTATGAGCTGTGGGCCAAGAAGCCGGACAAGATCCAATTCTGAAAAGCCGCGGCGACCGATCCTGCGCGGCGACTGGGATTGTAACGGAAGTGCCGCCTGCGCGCCGTTCGACCTAAGGCCAAGTCCCCTCGCCTTGACCATAACCTCCAGGTTGCGTAGCGTTCTCAAAGAGCTAGAGCATGATCCGGAAAAGTGGAATCGGTTTTCCGAAAAGACCAGGCTACAAAAAAAGCTAGAGCGGGATGCCGATCGAACCACAACTCATCCCGCTCTAGCGCACGCCGTCATCGCATGACATAAAGGGTTCTCACAAACCCGCTAGGTCGTGCGTGATACCTTTTTCAAGGGGAGGCTTAGATGGAATTCACTCGACGTTCCTTCGGGCTTGCCACCGCCGGCACCGCACTTCTGCCAGTGTTGCCGGCTGCCGCGAAAGAAGCGCCGGCCGGCGCGCAAGCGCCCGGCATCTATCGTTTGAAGATCGGCGCGTTTGAGGTCACGGTCCTCAACGATGGCTCGGCCGCACTTCCACCAAATATTTCTCGGGCGACGCCGAAGGCGCCGCGAAATTGCTGGAAAACGCCTTTGTCGCCAACAAGGAGATGGCGCCGACTACCTTCAATGAATGGCTGATCAACACCGGCGACAAGCTCATCCTGGTGGATACCGGCTATTCGAGTGCGATCGGTCCGATGGCCGGGCAAACTGCCGAAGGTATTGGCGGCCGCGGGCGTCAATCCGGCCGACATCGATGCCGTGGTTGTCACTCACATCCATCCGGATCATTGCAACGGCTTGCTGACGACCGACAAACAGATCGCGTATCCCGAACGCGACCGTGAACATGTCAATGGCGACGAATTCGCTTGGTGGATCGAAGGCGACGTGAAAATCCCCGAAGGAAAGCCGTTCTTCAAGGACCTATTCGAGGGCGGCCGCGCCGTCTTCAAGCCTTACATCGATGGCAAGCGGGTGCAGACCTTCAAGGACGGCGCCGAGATCGCGCCCGGCATGACTGCCGTGACGGCACCCGGTCACACGGTCGGCCACACGATGGTGCGCGTCACCAACGGCAATGGCCAATTGCTGATCTGGACGGATATCGTTCACAGCACCGCCCTGCAATTCCCCGAGCCGGAGCGGTCAATTGCCTTCGATCTCGAACCGCCGAAAGCGATCGCGACACGTAAGAAGGTGATGGACATGGCGGCGACCGATCGAGTTGACTGATCGCCGGCATGCATATCGGCTTCCCGGGGGTCGGCCATGTGGTGAAGGCCTCGTCTGGCTACGCCTTCGTGCCGGTTCCGTGGAACGCGAACCTCTAGACGCGGGGTCGCTTGACTAAAGCGAATGAGCGCGGAAGCGGCGGCCCCGCTTCCGCGCGAACTGACCGTAAGGTCGGCAATGAAAAAATCGGCGCACGAAAAAGCGCTGCCCAGGGAGGAAGGTATGCAACGCTTTTGGCTCGTTGCTGTTGCCGCATTGTCGGTAGCCGCAATTGAACCTGCCCAGGCGCAGGTTTCCGACGATGTGGTGAAAATCGGCGTGCTCACCGATATGTCCGGACCGTCATCGGCGGCGGACGGTCCCGGCTCGGTCGCCGCCGCGCAGATGGCGGTCGACGATTTCGGCGGCACGGTTTTGGGCAAGCCGATCCAGATCATTTCCGCCGATCATCAGATCAAGCCCGACATCGCCGCCGGCATCGCCCGGCAATGGTACGACCGCGATCAAGTCGACCTGATTGTCGACGTGCCGGTGTCGGCCGTGGGCCTTGCGGTGCAGAACGTCGCTAACGAGCGCAAGCACTTGCTGATCGTTCACTCGACCGGCACGGCCGATTTCCACGGTAAGTTCTGCAACCCATACGCCTTGCAGTGGGTGTTCGACACGCGGGCGCTTGCGGTCGGCACCGCGCAGGAAGTTACCAGGCGCGGCGGCAAGACTTGGTTCTTTCTCACCGCCGACTATGCCTTCGGGCACGCACTCGAGCGCGATGCCTCGGCTGTGATCGTCCAGAACGGCGGCAGCGTGGTCGGCTCGGTGCGGCATCCTTTCGCCACGCCTGATCTCTCCTCATTCATTCTGCAGGCGCAGGCGTCGAAAGCGAAAATCATCGGCATCGCCTCGGGCCCGCCCGATAACATCAATGCGATCAAGCTCGGCGGCGAGTTCGGCATTTTCCAAGGCGGCCAGCAGATGGCCGGCCTTTTGGTGCTGATCACCGACATCCATGCGCTCGGGCTGAAAGCCGCCCAGGGACTCGTCCTCACCACGTCATTCTATTGGGACATGGACGATGAAACCCGCGCCTGGTCGAAACGCTACTTCGCCAAGATGAACCAGATGCCGTCGATGTGGCAGGCCGGCGTTTATTCGTCGGTCATGAGTTATCTAAACGCCGTGAAGGCCGCGGGCACCGACGACCCGCTGAAGGTCACGGCGAAAATGCGCGAAAGCCCGATCAACGATTTCTTCGCCCGCAACGGCAGACTGCGCGAGGACGGGCTGATGGTGCACGACCTCATCCTCGTCCAGGTGAAAAAGCCGGAAGACTCGAAATATCCGTGGGACTATTACCAGATCCTCACGCATATTCCGGGCGAGCAGGCGTTCGGGCCGCCCAATCCGGCTTGTCCGCTGGTCAAACAGTGATCGCCGCCGCCGCTGGCGGCTTCTGAAAAGCGCGCTGACGTGGGACAGGCGTCAAATATGGAGCATTTGTGGGCTGGACACAAAAAGCCCTGCCCTGCCCGCGCGTGTCGCCAGTTTCGATCTCAAACATCTGCCGGCGGAATTTCTCGACGGTCCCTATCCGACCTATCCCGCGCTGCGCGAATTCGACCCCATCCATCGGATGTCCGATGGCTCTTATTTCCTGACACGTTACGACGATTGTCTTGCGGACTATCGCCTGCGGTTAAGCAGCTAGTCTGGTGGGCGGCAGCCGCTTCCAAATTCTGCCTGAGCTCTCGTGCCGCGCCCGATTGTCTTCACTCCTCACCAACGGAGCGTTCCTTGTCACCTGACATCATTTCCGATCTTGCGCCAACAGGGGTCCTGCGCGCCGGCATCAACCTGTCGAATTTTCTGCTGGTGACGAAAATAGACTCGACAGGGGCTCCTGCGGGCGTGGCACCCGACCTTGCGCAAGAGGTGGCAATGCGCCTGGGCGTTCCGGTGCAATACGTGCCGTTCAAGTCTCCAGGCGAACTTGCGGACATGGCGGATAAGGGCATTTGGGATATCGGACTAATTGGTGCCGAACCGCAGCGCGCCGAAACGATTGCGTTCACCGCCGCCTACGCTCAAATCGAAGCGACATACTTGGTGCCTTCTAGGTCGCACCTGAAAGCAATCGCGGACGTTGACTCCGTTGGCGTTCGAATCGCGGTGACGGCTCGCACCGCCTACGGTCTCTGGCTAGATCGAAATATCAAGCACGCCGAACTGATCCGATCAGAAACGCTCGATAGCGCATACGAGCAATTCGCAAGCGGCAACTTAAGCGCGCTTGCGGGCCTCAGGCCGCGGCTTCTGTCGGATCTGGAAAAATTACCCGGCGCACGCATCCTCGATGGACGGTTTACGTCGGTTCAGCAGGCGATCGGCACCTCGCGGAAAAACCCGGCTGGTGCCGCATTCTTGCGGGATTTTGTTGAACAAGCAAAGGCGTCGGGCTTAGTGGCGCGGCTCATCGAACGACATAACGTCCGCGGTCTCTCTGTGGCACCCGCGGCGCATAGGTCTGACTTTTGAAAGCCGTCCATGTCAGGGCAGCATCGTAGGCGGCTGTCCCGCGCGGGCGTGAAGTGGCGAAGCGATAACGCATGCGACTAGCGTCGCTGGGACGCGCGCCGCGCAGAAATGCCGCCGCGACGCGGCGGTCGACAGCCGCCACGCCTAGACTAGCGCAAGCGCGCGCATTTCAGCGCGCACGCGGCGCGCCTTGCGCCAGCGCAGGTAACGGAGCGTCATGCGCTCGGTGGCCGTTTTGAGCGAGGAGACGAAGCCGAGAAGCATCAGCGCGGCCCATAGCATCCAGGTGGCGACCTCGAATGCGCTCACTGCAAGCATGATGGCGCCGCGGCCAAGAAGCTTGATGATGGCGCGGGTCTTGCCGCCTTTGGCGGCCGACAGCCGCGCCAGGCGCGACACGTCGCGCGGCTCCTCGGCGACCTTGAGGCTGTCGAGCGCGGCTTGCGTGCCGGCCTTGGTTTCGATCCGCCCGACGTCGCCGACCAGATCGACCAGACCGCCGGCTTTCTCGACCTTGACCGCGTCGCGCGCGACCCGCACGGCGAGAACCGGATTAAGCCGGCCCGTGCGCCGCGCGACCTTGGCGAGCGTCAGACCGATCCGCTCTGGCGCACCAAGACCGACCGAGGCGTAGGTGGCCGCGGTGACGGCGATGCCCACGCCCGCAAGACCAAGAATCCAGGGATCGGCCGGCTGGCCGAGCAGGTAGTGCGTTCCCTCGCGCGCCGCATCACGGATGTCGCCGAAGACGAAGAGATCACCGACGGCTGTGCCGGCGAGGCTCGCCAGATCCGTCGGCTCGCCGCTCCAAAGTCCCTTCACAAAGCGGCCGGCGGTGTGCGTCGCCGACGCCGCATCCGTCTGCGCCTTTTTCACCTTGTCGGCGAGTGCAGGATCGAGCGCGAGCCCGCGCTCGGCTGAAAGATCGAGAAAGCTTTGCGCCAAGTCGATATCGCCGGCGGCGAGCGCCGCGTCGATTTCGCGTTCCGCGACGGCGCGACCAAATATATCGTCGAGCGCCTGGTCGGCGATCTTCACCGGATCATCGGCAGCAAATTGTTGCGCCCGCTCGAAGGCATTCCATCCTATGGGAATCGCTGCGCAGCCCAACACGAGCGCGCAAAAAAGCGCAAAGGCCGGCTGCCGCAATTGCCGGCCAATCTGACCTAATGCTCGCACGACCACGTTCGCTTTCCGCATGCCTAAATACATAGCAGGCATTTGCGGCTTTTTGAGAATGAATTGTCTGAGAGTGAATTTCCCGCACCCGAAGACCGCATCCACAATCGAATCGCACCCGCCGGAAAGACTTAGGACCATTGAGACCGCTAGGAATCCTCCCTTCCGGCCGCTATGGTGCCGCCCGGTCAACACGGATATGGGCATGGCCGAGACGATCGTTCCGCATTTTCACAACGACCTGGGCGTTCCGGTGATCGAGATCGGCGCCAAAGAATTCATGTGCGTCGGCGCGATGCCGCCCTTCGATCATCCGCACGTCTATTGCGACATGGGCGGCGACAATGAGTTTGTCTGCCCTTATTGCTCGACACTCTATCGCTACGATCCCTCGCTCGCCTCCAACGCGGCACGCCCGGCGGAATGCGCGTTGCACGACGCCGCCTAGGCGTTCGCGAGGAGATTTGCCCTGACGTCCCCGCGCACCGTCATTGTCGCGGGGGCCGGAATCGGCGGCTTGACGGCGGCGCTGGCGCTTGCCCGCAACGGCTTTCGGGTTGTGGTGCTGGAGCAGGCTGCGCGCCTTGAGGAAACCGGCGCCGGCATTCAGCTTTCACCTAACGCGTCCCGCATTCTGATCGATCTTGGGCTCGCGGACCGCTTGCGACCAGTGGTGACAGTCCCGACGGCGCTGCGCGTCTTGAGCGCGGCCAGCGGGCACGAGATCGTGCGCATGCCGCTGACCGGCGCCGAGGAACGTTATGGCGCACCCTATTGGGCGATCCACCGCGGCGATTTGCAGGAGGCGTTGGCGGCGGTTGCCTCCCGGCAACAAGGCATCACCATCAAACTCGGATTGCGGGCGGAAGATTTCACTACCCATCGCAACGGTATCAGCGTGTTGACGCATGGCAGCGCCGGGACGATGGACGAACACGGCATGGCGCTGATCGCCGCCGACGGTTTGTGGTCGCAGGCGCGCGTGCGGCTTGGCCACGGCGCGCCGCCGCGCTTTTCCGGTCGTGTCGCCTGGCGAGGGCTGGTGCCGGCGCGGCTGGTTGCGCCCGAATTCCGCGAGCCGCTCGTCCATCTGTGGCTCGGGCGCGACGCGCACTTTGTGCACTATCCGGTCAAGGCCGGCAGCGTCATCAATCTCGTCGTCATCACCAGCGACCGTTGGCACCAGCCGGGCTGGAGCGAGCCCGCAAACCGTGCGGAGCTGGTGCCGCGGCTTGCGGCCGAGGCGTGGGCGCCGTCGGCGCGCGCCCTCGTCGGCCTGCCCGAGGCTTGGCTGAAATGGGCCCTCTATGAACGCCGCCCGATCCGGCGCTGGTCGAAGGGGCCGGTAGCGCTGCTGGGTGACGCGGCACACCCCATGTTCCCCTTTCTGGCGCAAGGCGCCGGTATGGCGATCGAGGATGCGGCCGTGGCGGCGCAATGCTTGGCGCGAACTCCGGACGATCCAACCGGCGCCCTGCGAACTTATGCGGCGATCCGCCGGGCGCGCACACGAAAGGTGCAGCGGATGGCCGCGCGAAACGGGACGATCTATCACCTTGCCGGACCTTGGGGCTTCCTGCGCGATCGCGTCATGCGGGCGATGGGCGGACCGCGCCTGCTGCAGCACTACGATTGGATCTACGATTGGCGGCCGCCCGCCGGCTAAGGCGCAGCCGGAACATTTGATCCGCCGAAGGGTTCCCCTTGCAGCCTCCCTCATGAACGGGGGGAATTGCTGGAAAGGAGTGCCCTTCCATGTGTGACTACAGCTTGCATCTTGTCGCTTCCCGCCCTGCGGCGGTTGGAGACAAGCTCGTCAGCACCGATTTCGCCCGATCGATCACTCGCGGATTTGCCGCCGTCGGCGATCCCGACACGGCCGTATGCCTGCTTCCCGGCACCGAGCTGGCATTTGAAGACAATGTTACCTACGACCGCGCGTTCAGTCTGTTCGGCAAGGCGCGCGTTGGGCACAAGGTCGCCCGCTTCCGCCAGATCAACATGGAAGACCCGAACGTGCATCACGACGCACTCGAGTTTCCCGGCGGACAGGTCGTCCTGCTGACGCGGCTGACACCCGGTCAATGCGCCACCGTGCTGCAGATGCCGGCCACCGGCCATGCGCACGATCATCTGATTTCGGAAGCGACCGGGCAGGTACGGCCCGAATTGATCGGCCGCTGAACGGCGCAGACCGCTGATTTGGCTCGAAGGGCGGCGGAGCACCCATTCCGCCGCTCGGAGGGAATTTGACGGTGGCGCGCTCGGAGAGATTCGAACTCCCGACCCTCAGATTCGAAGTCTGATGCTCTATCCAGCTGAGCTACGAGCGCCGCGGCCGGCACAATAGCGGCTTGGCTATTCCGTTCAACATGTGGCGCCCAAACGTGGCGCCATCCGCGTTTTTGGTAGCCCGTGGGCCATGCCGTCAGGACAAGGCCGCTATTCGCCTTGCCCATGTCGGATCGGAAACCCCCGAGGGTGCGGCAGGTTGTCAAAGGACAGCCGCAAGGAGGTCCACATGTCCGACTACCGCGATCCGAACGACCCGATGTACGGGAACAGAGGATATGAGCCGGCCGACCGTACCGGCACCAGCTGGGGGTGGATTGCCGGGGCCGTGTTCCTCGTGATCGTCCTGGGCTTGGCCTTTGGCGTTGGACACGAGCCAAGCCGCGTCGCATCGAACAACACCACGCCTCCGCAGACCACGGCACCGGCGGCGCCCTCTATGATGCCCGGCTTGACCCCACCGCCGTCGCAAGCTCCCAATCGGCCATAAGGCACTGCGACGCACTGGAGCGGCCCCCGACGGGGGCCGCTTTTTTGTTGTGACAAGCCGGAAAACCAGGAAACCGATTTGGCAAACGGGAATTGTTGGACAAGGGCACCAGCACGGGGATGATCGACATGACTTCGTCGGATCTAAGCGAACTCCGTGGAGCGGGCGCGATTACGCTCTTTGCGCTCGCTTCCGCGGTCGTACTCGGGATCGTGTTTTACGGCCTCAATGGCGGCGAAACGCAGCGGACCGCATCGGCGCCAGCGGCCGCCTCAAGCGCACATCCGCAGCCGCTGGCGGCAATTCCGGCGCGGCCACACCGGGAGCGCCGCGCACCAACGAAAACGGGGTAAAAGGATGACGACGTCTTCAGACGATACGGCACAAACCGTGCGGCCGGCGCTCGCCAATCCGAGAAATGCGCGCCCGATCGCGCTCGTGCCCCTCAAGGGCGGCGCGCCGCGGCGCGAAATCCAACCGCCGAAATACCGGCCCGCCACGCGGCGCTGGCACGCGCCTTCCTATTTGTCGAAGGCGGGGTCGACCGGTACACGATAGCCATTGGCGAGCCGGTTGGTCTCGTTCGCCATGCCGACGACCGCCATCAGCTCGCCGAACATGGCCTCGCTCATCCCGGCCTTGCGCGCGGCCGCGCCATGGCTGGCGATGCAGTAGCCGCAGCCATTGGTCACGCTGACCGCGAGATAAATCATCTCCTTGGTCACGGCATCGAGCGCGCCCGGCGCCATGATTTCCTTCAGACTCTGCCACGTGCGTTTCAGCGTGGCGGGATCGTGCGCGAGATATTTCCAGAAGTTGTTGACGTCCTTGATCTGCCGCGCCTGCTTGATGTCGTCGTAAACGGCGCGGACTTCCGGCGAGGCGTCGGCATATTCGATCGGCTGCATGGCCATGCGTGGCGTTTCCTTGTTGAACGGAGCAGACGCGTCATCCATGCACGAAGGCTTGGACGGCGGCGAGCGCACCCTCGCGCAGCGCGCGACGATGCGCAATGTCAGCTAGTTTTCGGGAGATTGTGCTCGGAGCGCAATCGAAAATCAGTCCGCGGCTTTCGGACAGGCGCGGTCGGCGATGCGCGAGTCGCAGACGCTTACCTTTCTGAGATAGCCCATCCAGCGCGTGATCTGCTCTTTGCTCGGCTCGAATTTGAACGCCTTTTGTACGAGGTAGAAGCTGTCGTTGCCCTGAACGGCCTTGAACCAGGTGATCTCCGGCTTGCCGGTGCCAGGGTTCTTCGGGCAACTCAGCAGCCACACCAGCGTCGGGTAGCCGTTTTCGGGCGCGTCAGCGACCGTGTGCGCTTCCTCGGCCTCCGGGCACGCCGCGCGCCAGCGCTCGCCCATATCATCCATGAATTGCTGCGGTGTCGCTTTAAGCCCGAAGAAGACCTGCACCGTCACCATCTCGGTCCAGTTCTCGACGGTTTCCTTGGCCGGCACGAATTCGGTCATCAGCATGTTGGGTTTTTTGTCGCTGAAGCCCACCTTGTATCCGGGCGGCGCCGTGACCAGCAGGTTCTCATTCTCCAGATCGGCCCTGGCAGCCGACGCACTAAGGGCAGCGAGGATGACCGCGCCTTGCAACAAGGCCGCTCGCATTTTCATCATGGCTTATGTTCCCGCGCCGGCTCTGCGCATTGTGGATGGTGTCAAGCTGCCGGCACATTCGCACGGCAACCCTGTGGAATCCGTAAAACTCTTCTGAAAATTCCGACTATTTTGCCGGCGCCGCGGAGTTGAGCAGACCGGTCCGCTCTTCGCGGAGAGCTTGATCGCGCCTCGCAAACCTTCTCAGAGCAACGACCACGACTTGCTGAGCGCGCGGACCTTCACGATGCCGTCGGCGTAGTTCGGATGTTGCTGCCGGACGGTCGCCAGATACGATCCGTACATGGAAAAAATCTGGTCGGCAGGATTCTGCAACAAGGCGAAGGCGGCATTGTTGTCGCACAACGACTTGTCGACACACGAATAGGCTTCGTCAAAGAACAGAACCAGCCGCGACAGCGCAGTCTGCGTTTCGTCGGTTTGCAAGAGCGAGGCGGCCAATTGGCTCAATCCCGTAAAGTCGTCGCTCTTCAAAAACCCGTCCGCTTGCGCGGATTTTTCATTCCATCGCGTGACCAACAAGCTGAAATCCTTTTGCAGGCCGTCGCCGCGGAAATCCTTATAAAAATCGAACGTCCGGTTCACGCGGTTGGCTTGCTGCGACGCGTAATAGCCGTACAGGCCTATCGGGATTCCGAGAATCGTCGTGATCGCAACCAGATAGGACAAGACCCTGGCCAAGACATCACCGCCGGAGCGCCGAGGCGCATCGTCAGTCCGAGGCGGATCGTCAGTTTCTGACATTGCAGTAAGACGGCGGATGCGCCGCCTTGCAGGGGTTGACGACGAGGATGTCCCTGGGAACGCGGCCGGGTGCCGATTTTGACTCCGCCGCTGCGCCGCCGGGCGCCCGCGTGTCCTCCGGCTTGGACGTCTCTTGTGCGTTGGCGGCGGCCGACCAAATCGCCGGCGCTCCGAGCGACACCGCCCACAACAACGTCAGCAAAGCGTATCGCGAAACGCGCATCGTCGCCTCCCGATGTGAGCGGAACCTAGCGAGCCGGCACGAGCGCTGCAACAAACGGTATTTGTGTTATTTTGATCGCAAAATGCTGTACTGCAAAGGTCCGGCGGTGGTTTTTCACCAGCGATGCTGCAACAGAAGGCTCAGTGAAATTTCCTAAGACTTACAAGCAAAATAAAGAGATCCGCACCCTCTTTCGCAGTCCCCGGCCCGCGACCCCCGGATCGGGGGGTTAGGACCTTTGCAGGCCGCCAGGCATTTTGAGAACGCGCAGTCGCAGCAGTCCGTGCGTTGTTTGCCGGAAAAGCGCTCGCACTTTTCGCAAGGCTGCTGGGCCCAGGAGCGCACAGGCAGCGCCGTCGTCACGACGGCGAGGGCCATCGATTTGGCCAGGGATGCAACGAATTCGCGCCGCGGCGACGTAGCCTGACATGCCGCACCGGCTCGCGGCTGATCGCCCATTTGAGTGAGGGCTATCCTGAAACCGAAGGCCGACAGATGAGCCATCCACAATCCGGTGAGTGCGAACGCAAGGATCGCGATACCGAAGGGAATTTCCGGTCGAGATACGGTGATCGAAGCGACGAGCCAAACCATCCACATGGTAACCGCAACGGCCAGGCATGATCGCATGCAACGCGGGCATCGGCCGAGTTGCGACGCAAGCCGCGACACAAGTTGCGAGGCAAACTGCGCTGGCGCTCGGGTCAAGACATGGTTCATGAATGGCATTGCTTTCCCCCCTTAATGGAATTCCCCTGTGGTCCCCGGTTGGTCGGAATGATAGCGATTTCCTGAATGCCGGGAAGGCTGGACCCCAGGCGGGGTTACTTGCGTGCCGAAAGGCAACCTATGTCTCGTGAGTACGTCATCCATGTGAACGTCAAACGGAAAGTTGCGCGGTGTATTGGCCGTTACGCGAGAGATTGTCACTTTGATAGCGACACCGGTCGGCAGACCATAAGTACCTACGCACTCACCGGCCGCCAATTCACCAAAAATACGCCGACGACGCAGACCGCCATGCCGACGAGCGCCAGCGGCGCGAGCTTCTCACCAAACAGCGCGAACGCCATCAGCGCGGTCACCGGCGGCGTCAGATAAAACAGGCTGACCACGCGCGTCGCCGCCGCGTGGCGGATCATGAAATAGTAAAGCCACACCGCACCGAGCGACAGCACGACAATGAGATAAAGCAGTGCGAGCACAAAGTCCGGCGTCCAATGCACGACGCGCGTCTCGAAGGCGAAGGCGCCGGCGCCAAACAGAGCGGCCGCCGCTGTGTATTGGATCAGGAGCGCCGGCCGCCAATCGATGCCGCCACCGAAGCGCTTCTGATAAAGCGTGCCGACCGTGATGCCGATAAGCCCGATGGTGATGGCCGCCCAGGCGAGCGGCGTCGCTTCGCCCGCCGTGGCCTTGTCGCGCAGCACCAGATAGACGCCGACGAGCCCGAGCGCGAGGCCGAGCCATTGCCGCGCACGGACGCGCTCGCCGAGCCAGCGATGGGCGATGGTGGAGGTCAGAAGCGGCTGCAAGCTGACGAACAGCGCTGCAAGCCCTGCGGGCAGGCCATGGCCGATCGCGACGAACACGCCGCCGAGATAAAGCCCGTGCACCATGAGCCCGGTTGTTATGCTGTGGCGGAAACCTGCGGCATTCGGCCATTTGGGCCGCGTCAGCGCGACCACGATGCCGAGGACAACGAGCACCCCGAGCATGCGGAGCGCGAGATAGGTCAGCGGCTCGGCATAAGCCAGGCCGAATTTGGCGCCGATAAAGCCGGACGACCATAACAGCACAAATACGGCCGGCGCCGCGAAGACGGCGGCCTGCTCCAACGTTCGCGGCATTGTTCTTGGCCCGGCAGCAAACTGGTACGTCCCGGCCTAACTAGCGGGCGCAGGCGGCTGGGTCGAGGGCAGGCGCCGGGCGGCGGCTATGCGGAAGGTGCAGGGGTTCCGAGATTCGCATGACGGGTGGATGGGAAGCGCAACCAAATGCGCGGCTTTCACAGTCATTGCCAGCGAAAGCTAAGCAATCAAGCTCGGTGGAACAGAGTGGATTGCTTCGTTGCGGAGTTTACCATCGGTTCGGCCACTTCGGGCCGGACCCGTTGGCTCCTCGCAACGACGAGCCTGTCTCACTTCTTTTTCGCCGACTTTTTCTTAGCGGATTTTTTCTTCGCAACTTTTTTAGCGGTCTTTTTGGCGCTCTTTTTGGCTGCTTTCTTAGCGGTCTTTTTCTTCGCGGCGGCGGCTTTCGCCGGCTTCTTCTGCGAAGGCGTTTCCTTGACGGGCGCTTTCTTCGCGGGCGGTTTTTTGGCGGGTGGAGCAGCGAAAGTCAGCGGATGCTCGACCTTCACCCGCTGAACGACATTGCCCCCGTGCAGGATGTCGACTTCATCGTAGGCGTTGCCGGATGATCTCATCTTGAAGGTCAGCTTCTCGAACCAGGCGATGTGGCCTTGTATTCCGCCCTGCCGGTGGATCACGAGATCGAGCAGCAAGATCTTTGGATGAAGCCCGGACGGCACATGCTCTCTTAGCTCCGCGGTGGTCCCGGTCTCGGTCAGCTCGACTTCGCCGGTCACCGTGATCTGGCCGTGCTGGCCGATCATGTCGGTCATTTCCAGAGCTTCCCAGTCGCGGGTCACAACGCTCCCAGCCATTGTCTTGCTCCAATGCTTCAGGTGCCCAATGGAAGTATAGACCGCTTCGCCGCAACCGCTAGTAGGCAGGGCTGCGAATGACTGGCGGCTGAGACCCTACCAAAGTCTCGCGAAGGCCGAGGCTTCCCCGGGCCGTAAATCCCGGCGATCAAAATACAAAAACGGCGGGCGTAGGCCGTGTACTCACAAATTGGGATGGCGCGCTGCCTACTCAATGTTCGCTTTCCCCCAAAACGACCATGCAACAGACATACCCGACAGGTCCGAGTTGAGCCGATACTATTGAAAAAGTCGCTAGTCTCCAGTCACGGAAAATCTCGCAAAATTCCAGTGGCTTCTTTGATTGACGCTAATTTGCGCCGCAAAATGGATTTAGAGACCTCTCGTCAAGTCAGAGGCGGATCACCACGTCCACTTCTGAAAACCGCACCTCGGGCGCTTAAAAAATAGGTTGACTCGATACTCGGATTTTTTTCAACAGGGTCGGCCAGAGCCGACATCTTGCTTTGCCGTTTGAGCGGCGCGCAAGGCGCCGCGGTGATGTCGTTTCCGCCGCTGCTCAACAAATACAGAGCGTTGGGGTTTGCGTGGCCATCCTCCGAAGCCAAGTCGTTGCCGATCTGCGTGGCCGTGCCCGGAAGCAGAGAATTTGGAAACAGATTTCCGGTTGCCGTAGCAAGCGGAAAGCCGAGCGGCACGTGGTAATCGACCGCATTACCGATTATCGTTTACGAGGGCCACTGGCTGCGTCGACCGACAGCTATATTTGTCCTATCGGCACAAGGGGGGAAATAGTGGGAAGGATATTAATCGGTTTGGGCTTTGTGCCCATCGCGCTGACGATCAGTTACCAAGCGGCATTGGCCGCCCCAGTTTATCTCAACTGCCAGGCAAGTGGCGTTCTGGTTGTCTCGAGGTATCTAACAATCGATTACGGCACAAGCACAGTGGTGATAGGTCCTGGTCACACCTACTCACGATGTGAAAGACGCTACGCCACGATCACCGGCACTTCGCCACGGGCGAGCGTCAGCGATACCAGGGTATTGCAGTTGGCACTTCGTGACGAAGCGACCCGACGATAGGGCGGAGCTACACCGACGAATGCTTACCGCTCAATCGGCTAATGGTGGTATGATCTATTACCATCACTGCATCACAGCTGCCGAGAATCTTGTCCGCTTGAACGAGCAGTTCCTTCTGTAACGGCGCCGCGTCCCAGATGCCAGCAGCCACCTAATGGTGCTATTGGTCATAGTCGACAGGTGCAAGCCGCTCCGCGATCGGCTGAACGCTCTTGCGATCGCTGGGTCCAATCAACCCTGCCACATAAAGCGGGCATATCCGCCGCCGCGCCTTGTGCCCTAAGCGGTCCAGGAACGGCTTCAACCAACGTGTAAGATCGAACTCCCAACTCGATATAGTGCTCCTCATGGTCGGCCCTCCACATGCCGACGGCCCATGAGTTACAGAAAAACTGATTTGGGAATCATGATTCTAAAAAATCGGCCAACTAGCTGAGCGGGTGTATCAGGCGTCAAGACACCAGCGCGGCGCAGACGGGCAGCGGACCCGGCGTTTGCGGAGTCTGTTCAGCCGGAACGCCCGCATCTGCTGGGACCGTCTTTATGGCGGGCCGCCCATTCGGAACGATCGTTACATCCACGTCCAAGGTCATTTGGCTTTTGGGAAATTGAGCGGTGAAACGAGCCTCGTCTTTACCCGTGTACCCATCATGCGGACGATAAAAGACACGGACCCCCAGCGCCTTGCGGCCAAGGCAACGTGCCGGAGTGTCCTTCACTAGAACTTTTAGAACCACCTCCGCCGGTCGCGAACAAACGACGCCGTGCGCCGGCGGCCGATCGAGATTGATCCGCGGCGGCCCTATGCCCGCGCAACTGTCGTCAACGCGGACAAAACCGCTTAGCGGCAGCTCGTGATCAGCTTTGCCGCTTTTCGACACTTTCCTCGGCACGGCATCGCTTTGCGCTGAAGCCGGCGCTGTCACGTAAAAGCAAACGAGGCAAACTGCTCCCACCGACGCAGCAAGCCGTTTGCGCACAGCACGTTGCATGCTCACACCGGTAAATTGTCGTGCTTCCGTCCCGGCATCTCCACGGTCTTGCCGCGCAGCATGGCGAGCGCGCGCGCGATGCGCGGGCGGGTGGCGTGCGGCATGATCACGTCGTCGATATAGCCGCGCTCGGCGGCGATGAAGGGCGAGAGGAAGCGCTCTTCGTATTCGCGCGTGCGCGCGGCGATCTTGTCGGCATCGCCGATGTCGGCGCGGAAGATGATTTCGACCGCGCCCTTGGCGCCCATCACCGCGATCTGCGCCGTCGGCCAGGCGTAGTTCACGTCGCCGCCGATATGCTTCGATGCCATGACGTCGTAGGCGCCGCCGAACGCCTTGCGGGTGATCACGGTGACAAGCGGCACGGTCGCCTGCGAATAGGCGAATAGAAGCTTGGCGCCGTGCTTGATCAGCCCGCCATATTCCTGCGCGGTGCCGGGCAGAAAGCCCGGCACATCCACAAAGGTCACGATCGGAATGTTGAAAGCGTCGCAGAAGCGCACGAAGCGCGCGGCCTTGCGGCTGGCGTCGCTGTCGAGCACGCCGGCGAGCACCATCGGCTGGTTGGCGACGAAGCCGACCGTGCGGCCGCCGATTCGGCCCAAGCCGATGACGATGTTGCGCGCGAAGGTTTCCGACAGCTCGAAGAAGTCGCCCTCGTCCACGACTTTCAGGATCAGCTCCTTGATGTCGTAAGGCTTATTTGGATTGTCGGGCACGAGCGAGTCGAGCGACGGCTCGATGCGGTCGATCTCGTCGAACGACGGCCATTCCGGTGCCCCGGCCGCGTAGTTGGCCGGGAGAAAATCGAGCAGCCGGCGCATCTGCAGCAGGCATTCCAGGTCGTTGTCGTAGGCGCCGTCGGCGATCGAGGAGCGGGTGGCGTGGATGGAGGCGCCGCCCAATTCCTCGGCGGTGACGATCTCGTTGGTCACGGTCTTCACCACGTCCGGTCCGGTGACGAACATGTAGCTCGTGTCGCGCACCATGAAGATGAAATCGGTCATGGCAGGCGAATAAACATCGCCCCCGGCGCAGGGGCCCATGATGACGGAAATCTGTGGGATGACGCCGGAGGCGATAACGTTCCGCTTGAACACCTCGCCATAGCCGCCGAGCGCCGCCACGCCCTCCTGGATGCGGGCGCCGCCGGCATCGAACAGTCCCACGATCGGCGCGCGCGCGCGCATCGCCATATCCTGGATCTTGATGATCTTCTGCGCGTGGGTCTCTGACAGCGAGCCGCCGAACACGGTAAAATCCTTGGCGAAGACGAAAACGCTGCGCCCGTTCACGGTGCCCCAGCCGGTGACCACGCCGTCGCCGGCGATCTTGCTCTTGTCCATGCCGAAGTCGTTGGAGCGGTGCTCGACGAACATGTCGAACTCCTCGAAAGAGTTCTTGTCCATGAGGAGCTCGATGCGCTCGCGCGCGGTCAGCTTGCCGCGGGCGTGCTGCGCTTCGATCCGGCGCGTGCCGCCGCCGCCGCGCGCGCTGTCGCGCCGCTCGTCGAGCTTGTCGAGGATATCCTTCATGTCTTGCCCCGTTTTTGCGGCTTCGCGCCGGAAATCGCATCATTCGTTCTGTTTTCAATAGCAGGGGGCGCCAAACACGTCATGATCCCCTCCCCCTTGTGGGGAGGGGTAGGGGTGGGGGTCGGGAGGAGAGCGCCCGCGTAGAGGAACACGTCGTTTGTACTCGTCGCCACTGGAGATTTCCCCTCTCGCCCCCCTCTCCCCACCCTCCCCCACAAGGGGGGAGGGATCAGTCTTGAGTTGGCCGCTAGGTCGTGCATCAACGTTGCGGGGACAGCGGCACGCCTGATGAGTACAACGCGTATGGCCGAGTTGACTGAGCTAGTAGAACATCGGCCGCGCACGGTCTTGGCCGCGTTCCTCGCGGTCCACGCGCTTGTATGGACCGCCCTGCCCGCACTTCTCTACTACAACCTGCCGCTCGATGTGATCGAGGCGATGACCTACGGCCGCGAGTGGCAGCTCGGCTACGATAAGCTGCCGCCGCTGCCCTGGTTTCTGGGCGAAATCGCCTATCGGCTGACGGGTCACGACGCCTCGCTCTATGCGCTTTCGCAGGCCGCGGTGATCGTTGCCTTTATCGCCGTGTGGATGACGGCGCGGCCGCTTGTTGGCGTCGCAGGCGCGCTCGCGGCGCTGCTGATCATCGACGGCATGCATTATTTCAATCTCAGTGCGGTGAAGTTCAATCACAATGTGATCGAGATGCCGCTCTGGGCGCTGGCCGGCTTCGCCTTTCACGCCGGGTTGCGGCAGGGCAAGCTACGCTCCTGGATTTTGCTCGGCGTTGCGCTCGGGTTCGCCTGGTGGGCCAAATATTTTGTCGTGATCCTGGCGGCACCGCTTGCGCTGTTCTTGCTGTTCGATCCGGACGCGCGACGCCGATTGGCCGCACCCGGACCCTGGATTGCCGCCATCGTCACACTCGTTGTGGTCGTCCCAAATCTTTATTGGCTGTGGCAGCACGGCTCGCAGCCCTTTGGGTATGCGGAAGCGCGCGCGGCGGCGCCGAGCGGTGTGCTCGATCACCTCACCCATCCGCTGGAGTTTGTCGGCGGCCAGGCCTTCTTTCTTCTTCCGGCTCTGCTGATTGCGGCGCCGCTGTTCTGGCCGCCGGCGAAGCCTGCACCCGGCCCGCGCGCTGACGCTTTCGATCGCCGCATCGTCTCGCTGCTAGCCTTCGGGCCGGCGCTCACGCTGTTCGTCTTCTCGCTCGTCACCGGGCGCGCCACCAATGCGATGTGGGGCTTTCCGCTGTGGCTGTTCATAGGACTTTGGATCGTTCTTTTCGCACCGGCGGCACTCGATCGCGCGCGGCTTATGCGCATCGGCGCAATATGGGCTGTGGTGTTCGTGATTTTGGCCGCCGCGTTTTGCGCCGACTATCTGGTGCTGCCGCGCTACGATCATCGCTATCGCGCCGCGTTCTTTCCCGGCGATCGCCTTTCGGAGGCGATCACGCAACGCTTCGAACAGGCGACCGGCAAGAAGCCCGCTTACATCATCGGCTCGATGTGGGACGGCGGCAATGTCGCGCACTACGCTAGCGAGCGCCCGCAGCCGCGCGTGTTGGTCGATGGCGTGCCGGACCACGCGCCCTGGATCGATCTTGCCGATCTGCGCAAACGCGGCGCCGCTGTCGTGTGGACCGAAGGCGACCCGCACGTGCTCCCGGCAAATCTGGCGGCTGCCGCTCCCGGAGCGCAGATCGGCGTACCGTTCGACCTGCCCTACCATCGCGGCGAAGGCGTCGTGCATGTGGGCTGGGCAATCCTGCCGCCGCAAACGCTCAATTAGTGGAGCATGATCTTTTCGGAAAACCGGCTTCCACTTTTCCGGATCATGCTCAGGGGCGAAGGTTGATTTACCTTACCGCCCGGCGGTGCTAGTTTGCCCGCACACCTAAGAACAGAGCGAAAAAATGTCGGGATATCTGAGGCTTGACGCATTCCGCTCAACTCCGCTCATCAAAGAGCCGTTCGAGCACCTGATCGTCTCAGGGTTTGTCGATGCCGCCGGCCTCGCGGCGATCAATGCCGACTATCCGAAGATTTCGACGTCAGGCAGCTTTCCCGTCGATCAGGTGAGCTTCGGACCGGCATTCCAGACCTTGCTCGACGAACTCGAAGGCGACGCGTTCCGCGAAGCTTTCGAGGAAAAGTTCGGCATCGATCTTACCGACCGGCCGACCGTCACCACCGTGCGCGGCCGCTGCGATGCACGCGACGGCAAGATCCACACCAATTCGACCAGCAAGATCATCACCGTGCTGATTTACATGAACAAGTCGTGGGAACAGTCCGGCGGCCGGCTGCGGCTGCTTCGCTCCGCCACCGATCTCAACGATATCATCACTGAAGTGCCGCCGGTTGCCGGCACGCTGCTCGCTTTCAAGCGCAGCGACAATTCCTGGCACGGCCATGAGCCGTTTGCCGGCGAACGCCGGGTGATCCAGTTCAACTGGCTCACCAGCGAAGGCAACCGGCAGATCGCGATGCTGCGGCATCATACGTCGGCGGCGTTCAAGCGTGTGCTGCAAACGCTGCGGCCGGGACGCGCTTAGCGCCGCGGGGCTCGCAAGAGTCCGTCGGCCGCGACAGGAGTGATGGTTTGAGCTTGCCTTCGGCCGACTTGAAGAGCCGCGACTTTCGCAAAATTCTGCTGATCAAATTGTCGGCCGTCGGCGATGTTGTGCATACCATCCCCGTGCTCAACGCTTTGCGGCGGCGCTACCCGTCCGCGCAAATCGATTGGCTGGTGACGCCGGCGATCGCCGAATTGTTGCGGCATAATCCGGCTATCTCCAACGTCATCGAATTCGCACGCGACGATTGGTCGAAGCCTTGGACGCTGACGCCGTTTGTCAATTACGGGCGGCTCGCGGCAAAGCTGCGCGCCAACGCCTACGACCTCGTCGTCGACATGCACGGCCAGTTCCGGACCGCCATATTCGTATTGGCGAGCGGTGCGCCGGTGCGGATCGGTTTCGACCGGCCGCGCGCAAGCGTCTGGGATGCTTCGCCGCGAAGCTTTCCGGCCGAGGCGCGCAAGCATGCCTGGCAAGGAGCGCGCGAGGGGAGCTGGCTCGCCTACACGCACCACATTCCGGTGCCGACGCTCGATATCCATGCGGTCGACCGTTATCTCAGCGTCGGCCCGATGCTCGGCCTGGAAGCCCGGCCCCCGGACTTTTCTTTTCCCATTCCCGAAGGGGCGAGCACGAGCGTCGATGCCTTGCTCCGCGAGCGCGGCATCGCCGGGGCGCCTCTCCTCGCCATGGCTCCGGGCACGATCTGGGAAACCAAGCACTGGGGCACCGGCAAGTTTGCCGAAGTGGCGCGGCACTTCTTGCGCAAAGGATTTGCGGTGGCGCTGATGGGCAGCCGCCGCGAGCGCGGCGTTTGCGAGGACGTGGCACGGCTCGCCCCCGGCGCGGTCGATATCGCAGGCGAAACCACACTGACAGAGCTCGCGGCACTTATCCGCCGCTCGACCATCAGCATCACCAACAATTCCGGACCGATGCATTTGGCGGTGGCGCTCGACCGGCCGGTGGTGAGCATTTTCGGCCCGACCGATCCGGTCTGGATCGGGCCTTACGGGCGTGCAGGCGCGGTCTTGCAGGCCGGCGTCCCCTGCTCGCCCTGCCTGCTGCGCCAGCTCAGCCGGTGCCGCCATGGCCATGTCTGCATGGAAGATGTTTCACCGCGCTCGGTGATCGAGCGGATGGAGCACGTGCTCGACGCAGGCGGCACCGCGCCCCTCGCCGCGCAGAACACGTCGTTTACGAACGCCTGACCGGCCCGCTCGGCGGCGGCCCCCAGTTCTGCGTCGCCTCATAGCGCTTGGCGTAGCGGTAAAAGGTCACCTCAAAATAGGCGAACGCGATGACAAAGCCGGCCCAGCCGTCGATGAAGCCGGCCTTGGCAAAGTAGTGTTTCAGAAAGGCCCAGGCAGCGTGGCCAAACGCGCTGCCCATCGAGACGCGTTTGTGCGCGAGCTTCGACGCTCCAAGCGACGAATAGCGGTCCATCTTGCGGATGACTTCTTCCAGATTGCGGAAGGGAAATTGCAAGATGGCGTTGCGCAGCGTGCCGAGCGGCTTGTCGCTCAGCACTTCGTAGCCTTCATGCACCGGCTCGAGCGTGTAGCGCATGGCGCCTTTGCGAAAGAGCTGCGGCTGGCGGAAATTCGGATACCAGCCTGAGCCGCGGATGCGGCGGCCCATCATGTAGTTGCGGCGCGGCACGCAATAGACATCGTGCGGCGGCGAGCCGGCCAGCAGCGCCAGGATCTCGTCGCGCACCGCTTCCGTGCAGCGCTCGTCGGAATCGAGGCTGAAAATCCATGCGTAACGGCAAGCTTCGATCGCCCGATTGCGCAGATCGCCGAAGCCGTTGAACGGCACCTGCACCACGCGCGCGCCGAGACTTTCGGCGATCTCCGGCGTGCCATCGGTGCTGTTGGAATCGACGACGACAATCTCGTCGGCCCACAGCACCGTTTCGACCGCGGCCTTGATCTTCTCGGCTTCGTTGTAGGCAAGAATAAAGGCGGAGATTTTCTGCATGCTGCCTGCGCTGTCGCTTCACTTCGATTGGCCGCGCGCGGCAAAGATCGCAAGCCAGAGATAAATCGCCAGCAGAGTCGATTCCACAAGCACGACAAAGACGCTGCCACCGTAGACTTGCGGGAAGAACACCTCGACCACCGCCATCGACACGACGGCCGTGAGCCAGACGACGGCGCCCCAGGCGGCGGCAAGCCACAGGCCGACCGCGGCGACGAGATCGATCACGGCAAAAAACACGGTCGCCGTCTGCCAGGCGACCGTATGCGAACTCAAAGCCTCCGTCCGCAGGCGCCCCGATCCCGCAGACTTGCGCCCAGTGGTAGAGGCCCTTGACCAAGGACACCGCCGCCATAATGCGCAGAAAAAGAACGAGGTATTCGGCCCATGAGCCTGAAGGACTTACGGTTTTACCCGCGTGCACTGGCTCGAGCAAATCGCTCGGCCGCGTCGGCGTTTTCTGGGCTTGATCGCTCATGACTGTTGGGCGTTTGGCATTCGGCGCGGGCACGAGTCAATGCCGCCCCGCTCCCTTGCAGATCAGCCAAGAGGCGCTGAGAGTGGCAAGACGATGGTGTAACGGCTAAGAACGAAAAGCCACACGGCGTGCCGCCTGATGGAGTTGAAACGATGGCGATCAAATTCGGCCGCCCGCTGGAGCGCACCCGGCCTTGGCCCGCCGAGCGTGAGGCACCGAGCGAGCACCGCCTCGATCTCGCGATCCGCCCGCGCCGGAACCGCCGCTCCGAATGGGTTCGGCGCATGGTGCGCGAGCATGTGGTAACCACGGACGATCTGATTTGGCCGATCTTTGTCGTTGAGGGGAACAACGTGCGGGCGCCGGTCGCCTCCATGCCCGACGTGGAACGGCTGTCGATCGATCAAGCCGTGCGCGCGGCCGAGCGGGCAGCCAAGTTGACCATCCCCTGTGTCGCGCTCTTTCCCTATACCGAGCCGGACAAGCGCGACGATTTCGGCTCCGAAGCGCTCAACGCCGAGAACCTGGTTTGCCAGGCGGTTCGCGCCATCAAAAAAGAAGTGCCAGAGATCGGCATCCTGTGCGACGTCGCGCTTGACCCCTACACCAGCCACGGCCATGACGGCCTTGTTCGCGACGGCGTGATCCTCAACGACGAAACGGTGGCGGTGCTGGTGCGGCAGGCGCTGGTGCAGGCCGAGGCCGGTTGTGACATCATCGCGCCGTCCGACATGATGGACGGCCGCGTCGGCGCGATCCGCGCGGCGCTCGACGCCGCGGGCTTCGGCGACGTTCAGATCATGGCTTATGCGGCCAAATACGCGTCGGCTTTCTATGGACCCTTCCGGGATGCTGTCGGTTCGAGCGCGACCTTGGTCGGCGACAAGCGCACCTATCAGATGGACCCGTCAAACAGCGACGAGGCGCTACGCGAGGTCGAGCTCGACATTGCCGAAGGGGCGGACATGGTCATGGTCAAGCCCGGCATGCCGTACCTGGATATATTGCACCGCGTCAAAGAAACGTTCGGAATGCCTACCTACGCCTATCAAGTGTCCGGGGAATATGCCATGATCATGGCCGCAGCGGGGAACGGATGGCTGGACGGCGATAAAGCAATGACCGAGAGCCTGATCGCGTTCAAGCGTGCGGGTGCCGATGGCGTGCTGACCTATTTTGCGATCAGGATAGCGGAGAAACTGAAGAAGGGCGGCATCTGAATTCCGTCCCCCGCCTCGGACCAACGACGAGGGCGGCTGTGTCATGCGTGAGGACGACGACTTCCGGCACTATGTGCCGTTATTGCGCCGGATCATCATTCTGGTGGCGGTGATCATCGCGGTACCGGTGATCTTGTGGACGATTACCGTTTTCGTCCGGACCTATGTCGGTCCGCCGCGCATGCCGACCTTTCATCAGCTCGCCTCGACCGCCAGCATCAACGCACCCTCCGCCCGTTCCGGCTCGGAAGCCGCGGCCCAGTCGTCGCAAGGCGCGACCGACGGTTCGGGACCAATCGTCGAGGCACGCGCAAGTGCGACCGATGCCCGCGACGGCGCTGCGCCGAAAGGATCGATGCTGGGTGATCGATCCGCGGATGGCGACGCCGGCGCTTCCGGCGCGCCGCGGACAGGCGACGCCGCGGGCGCCTTCCCGCCCTCTCCGCTCGCCGCGCCCGACGGGACGCCTGGTTCGGCGCAACCTGCCGCCGGTGCAGACGATGGAAGCGAATCGCTCTCCGCTTCGCAGCCGCTATCCGGCCCGATCCCGCTACCGCGGCGCCGGCCAAGCGAGGCCGAGATGCGCACCGCAGACAATGCGCCCTCGAATGTGCCGATGCCACGGCGGCGGCCAGAGGGCGCGGGCGCGAGCGCGCCCACGGAAACAACCGGCAGCAACCCGATCGGGTTCATTCAGAATTTGTTTCACTGAAGGTGGCGCATAGCGCGAAGCGAGCAGAGACAAACGAAAGCGCTCGTTCACCGATTGCTGTTGGGCTTCGCCCCGCTATTTGCTGTTCGGTGGGCGCGCCTGAGCCCGCTCTCCCGCCGTTTCCGACTACCACGTGTAGCGCAGTGTCCCACTGCCAGCGTAGGTCTGCGCGCCGCGAGCAAATTCGCCGTCGAATTTCGCAAGCAGCGTCCAATTCGGAGCAAGGAAAAGCTCGGCACCGGCGGAGGTAAGTGCCGAGTCGTGCGGAATCGGTGCGCCGTTGACGATGAAATTCGAGCCCGGAAGCACCTGAAACGCCGCGGCGAGCGCGGGGTTGTTGACGAAATCATGCGCCCAGGCCAAGCGTGCGCGCAAGATCAGCGGCATGCGACCGATGGCGGTGGGATTATCCAAGCGCGCACCGAGTTCGCTGCGTACGTCGGTTGCGTTCTGGGCCGCAAAGGAGAGCCCCGCGCCGCCCCCGGTCACATCGGTTTCGCTGAAGCGCGGCGTTGAGAAATCCTGCGCTTGGACGGCCGCGTAAGGCGTTACGCCCAGTGTAGGCAATACCGCATAGCGGTAGCCACCCTCCACCCGAGCGGCGTAGCTCTGCCCGACGAAATTCGCCGTGAGCTGGTCGCCGACCGCGGTGCGGTTGGTGGTGAACCAGTGATTGGCGAAGGCGAGCGCGCCGCCCAGATAGGCGGGACCTGCGCGGGTGACGCCGTAGACGCCAACCTGAAAGGCGTCACTGCGACCAGTGCCGAGGCTGTTGGCGAGCCCCCAGTTGGTGCCGCCCCCAGCCAGTGCGAAGCCGACCACCGTGTCGGGGCTCAGGTGGCGGTCCATTCCCGCCGCATAGCCGGCGGTGCTGGCCGTGAGATTATTGGTACCCGCAGTCGGATTGCCGCTGGTGTTGCTGCTGCCACCAAAGGCGGCGCCCCATGCAGTCCAGCGTTGATCGAAGCTGGGCCTAGCCGGCGCCTTATTGAGGATCGACGCATAGGCGAGCGCGATGTCGGGCGGCAGCGCAGCCTCTTGATCGGGCGCAAAGCCGATTGCCCCAGCGCCACCAGGTGCAACGCCGAACCGTCCGTCGACGAACGGATCGAGCATGAGCACGAGAAATTCGTTCATCAACTGAAACGCGCTGTGCTCGGCGCCGGTCGCGGCTTCGCCGTTGAGCTGGCTCAGCGCGTTGGTGAGCGCAGGTCCGGTCAACCCGAAGAGATTACTCAGCGCCGGTGGCAGCGTCGTGCCGCCATTGACAGCACCGCTCAGCACGCCGGAGAGGCCCTGCTGATTGGGATTAAGGCCATTGCCACCGAGCTGCGCTTTGACGGTGAGGAAAACGTCGGTCGCCGTATAACCAAGGCTGACTGCGAAGTTCGGGTTCAGGCTGGTAGCCCCTGCGAACGTCGTGCCGCCCAGGCCTGCCGAGTGCAAAATGTCGTAGGTGCCGGCTTTAGGGTTTGTGGAGGCGACCTGGACATTGCCGGCGAGCGTGGCGGTCCCGGTCACATTGGAGTTGCTCGCGCTCGCACCCACGACATTCACTAGATAGAACGCCGACGCCGACGCGAACGTGAGACTGCCAGCGATGTTCAGCGTGCCGGTCGGATTGGTGGGATTGCCGGGCGCAAGTGTGCCACCGGCATTGACGTTCGTCGTGCTTACGGTACCAGTGCCGCCGAGAGTGCCGCCGGACACCGTGACCGAGGTTGCGTTTGCGAGCGAGCCGTTGACGATCAGCAAGCCGGAAGAGATCGTCCACGGCGTCGTCACCGACTGAGTGTTGGTCACGATCCAGGTACTGGCGCCGATCTTGTTGAAGATCGAAAAGCCGGTGTACTGGGCGCCGAGTGTGCTGAGATCGAACGTGCCGGTGCCGACGCCGCCGAGCTGAAACGTGTCCGCCCCGCTGCCAGTGACCGCGCCGTTGATCACGGAGCCGGGGCCGAGGGTCAAGGTGTTGCCGCCGCCGCCACCGCCGACCGAGGTGAAGAAAATCGCCGCACCACCGTTCCCGTTGATGGTACCGGCGTTGAAGACTGACGTGTTGTTGAACGCGGCTATGCCACCACCGTCGCCGCTGATCACGCCGCCGGCATTGTTGATGATGGTGCCGCTGTTCGTGTTGATCGCGGCTGCGCCGCTGCCCGCCAAAGTCGTCAACGTGCCGAAATTCGTCACGTTGACGGTGTTGCCTCCGATGGCGCCGGTGCCGGCGGATTGGGCGCCGCCGGTGATCGTGCCGAAATTGGTGACGTTCAGGGTTGGCGTTTGGTTACCAGAGACGCCACCGGCGTCACCACTGATCACGCCGGAGGCGTAGTTGGTCAGGGTCAAATTGTTGACCAGTATCCCGGTGCCGCCCAAGCCCGGCGTCGACGAGATCGTGCCGGAATTGAAGATCGTCGCGACATTCGCCCTGATGCCCGAGGCATCGCCGGTGATCGTGCCGCCCAGATTGTTAGTCACGGTCAGGGTGCTGGGGTTCACGACGTAATTGATGCCGTCGCCGCCGCCGCCCACCGCGCTGATCAGCCCGAAATTGACGATCGTGCCGGTGCCGCCCCCCTGGATGCCAAGGCCGCCCTGGATGACGCCGCCGGCCTGGTTGGTCAGCGTCAGGCCCCCCAAAGCGTTGATACCGGCCAGGTCGAAGATGTTGTTGACAGCGTCGGCCCGACCGATGCTGCCGGAATTGTTCACGGTCAACGGCCCATTGCCATTGATGCCGTATACGTCACCGACGCCGCCGCTGCCTTGCGTCGTGATGGTGCCGAGATTGTTGATGGTGTTGTTGTTGTTGACGTCGATGCCGGTGGACGTGCCGGTCACCGAGGCGCCGGATTGCACGTTGACCGTCAGGCCGTTCTGCGTGCTGTCGCCATAGCCGGTGTTGATGCCGGGACCCTGATTGAAGGTCGCACCGCTGCAGGTCACCGTCACGTTCGACCCGGTGGCCGGCGAGCACGCCGCCAGGGCGTCGTCGGGCGCCAGCATGATAGCACCGACTACCGTCAGCGCCGCTGCGGCCAGCACCGCTCCAGCGCGACGCAACAGTGTCGTCGCTCTGACGCCACAGTGATGCAGCGCCGATACTCGCACTCTCGCACTCATACTTTACGCCCTGCGGCATTCGGCGATCAGACGGCCGAACGAAAGCGAACCTTTCGTCCGGCTCCATGGCCGTTCTCCGCCGCCCCCCAATTCTTGCCAGGGACCGTAGGGAGCGCCGAAAGGTTGCAAAACGCATTTCTGCGCTCGGATCCGTGTTTCCAGCGACGTGTGCTAAATGCGCAACAAAATCCGGCACTTTCGCCCTTTTGATGAGATGCCATCGTCACAAATTTGTAACGTAAGGCTGTAATTGGAAGCTTTTCTAGTCAGACATTGTCGCAGCGCGGGTTTTTCTTTCCATCGGCAACTGCCCGCTTTGAATAACGGTCAGCCCGGTGGCGGCCGCGATCACTCCCGCGCCGTGCCGCTCGGCATGCGCACCGGCTGATAGCCGGCGGCTGCAAACGCCTGAAAGATCTCCTCGGCGTGCGCAGCGTCGCGCGTCTCCACCGTGACGTCGAGCTTGGCGCCCTTGGCGGGAATGTCGAGGAAGAGCCGGTGATGATCGACGCTGAGAATGTTGGCGCCGAACTCGCCGAGCTTGGTCGCGATCTGGCCGAGAATTCCGGGGCGATCGGGAATCGTCAGCCGGAATGAAACGATGCGATCGGCACGCTCCAATTCGCGCACCATGATCGAAGCGAGGATGCGCGGATCGATGTTGCCGCCGCAGAGAATGAGACCGACCTTACGTCCGCGAAATCGATGCGGCTCGGCCAGCATGGCGGCGAGGCCGGCGGCACCCGCACCTTCCGCCATCGCTTTCTGCAAGGTGAGGAAGGCGTTCACCGCGCGCTCGATCTGCGCCTCGTCGACCAGGACGATGTCGCTGACCAGATCGCGCACAACCGGCAAAGTGAGCTTGCCGACATTCTTCACCGCGATGCCTTCGGCGAGCGTAGCGCCGCCGCAAGGCCGGTCGGCCTGGTGGATGGCGTTCCACATCGAAGGATAAAGCGCGGCCTCAACGCCGATGATCTCGATCGAAGGCTTTTGCGCCCGCGCCGCGACGGCGCAACCGGCAACCAGTCCGCCGCCGCCGATCGGAACCACCAGCACGTCGAGCTCCGCGCAGTCTTCGAGCATTTCGAGCGCGATCGTGCCCTGCCCCGCGATGATGAGCGGATCGTCGTAAGGGTGGACCCAGACGAGATTCTGCGCCGATGCGATGGCCTCGGCGCGGGTTTGCGCTTCAGCAACCGTCTCGCCATCGAGGATGACGGTCGCGCCGAGTCTTTCGGTCGCCTTGATCTTCACGAAGGGCGTCGTCACGGGCATAACGATCGTCGCCGGAACAGCGAGCCGGCGGGCGTGATAGGCCACCGCCTGGGCGTGATTGCCGGCTGACATCGCGATCACGCCGCGGCGGCGCTCGTCGGCTGAAAGGGCCGCAAGCTTCACGCAGGCGCCGCGTTCCTTGAACGAGTTGGTGACCTGCAAATTCTCATATTTGACGAAGACTTCGGCACCGGTCAGCGCGGACAAAGGCGGCGCCGGCAGAAGCGGCGTGCGCAAGACCTGCCCGGAAATCGTCTGGCGGGCCCTCTCGATATCGGCAAGCATCACCATGGCCCACTCTTTTTCCCGATTTCCGCAAAGGTTACAATCTCACACCACGCAGGAGGTTCTTTCAGCGCGCGCATGGCCAATTCCTCGCCGAATGCCGGAGCTACCCATCGAAAGGACGGCGGCAGTATCTATGCCGAGCTGCCGCCGCACGCCTACGATCCGCAGACCAACCCGGAATTGTTCGAGGGCGTGTTGGCGCGGCGAGTCGTCGCCTTCATCGTCGATCTGATCATCATTGTGCTGCCGCTCGTCATCGCGGCGATCTTCATTTTCTTTCTCGGCCTTATCACTTTCGGGCTGGGCTGGGCGCTGTTCTGGCTGCTGTCGCCGGCCTCCATCATCTGGGCCCTTTTCTATTGTGGAATGACCCTCGGGAGCCCGGCCTCGGCGACTATCGGCATGCGCACCATGGATCTTGAACTGCGCACCTGGTACGGCGCGCCGTGCTATTTCGTGCTCGGCGCCGTGCATGCGGTGGTCTATTGGATCAGCATCAGCGTGTTGTCGCCGGTCATTCTGCTGGTCGGTTTCTTCAACGCGCGCCGGCGGCTGCTGCACGATATATTGGTCGGCACGGTCGTGATCAACAATGCCGGCCGCGCGGCTTCGCTCCGAGCGGGCGACGCCGGCTTCGGCAACTGAAGCGGGCTTTGACGCCTTCAGGTCAGCGCGAATTTGCCCGCCCTCGCAAATATGACGTTGTCCACGATTTGCAGACCGTGTCGCATCGATTCGATTTGCCACGAGGTTGGTGCACGCCCATTTACCGTGCGCGCACTTCCGGGGTCGACGGTAGCGCCGACGCGCGTAGCCAAGCTCACCGGCGGTTTCGATTTTGGCCTTTGCGGTGTCGCCATTCTCGGGCAATCTAGTCCGGTGCCGCAGAGACTCGCGCGGCAGGAGACCGATCGGCCAGAACGCGACATTGAGGCCAATGTGGACATTGAGCGGAACGTGGACATTGAGCGCGACGTGGACATGAGCCAACGTAACAGTGACCCAATACGCGACAACGACCCAAGCTTCGGTGAACTAGAGCCTTGACCCAGCATTCCCGCGACACACCGCAATTTTATCTGACCGCGCCATCACCGTGCCCCTATCTGGCCGGCAAGGAAGAGCGCAAGGTGTTTACGCATCTGGTCGGCGAGCGCGCCAGCGAGCTCAACAACATCCTCACGCAAGGGGGATTCCGCCGCAGCCAATCGATCGCTTACCGGCCGGCCTGCGAGGGTTGCCGCTCCTGCGTGTCGGTGCGCGTCGTCGCCAACGAGTTCGAGGCGAGCCGCAGCATGCGGCGCATCGTCAACCGCAACAGCGATCTCGTCGGCGAAATGAAAATCGCGGTGCCGACTTCCGAGCAATATTCCATTTTCCGCGCCTATCTCGATTCGCGCCATCGCGACGGCGGCATGGCCGACATGACCGTGCTCGACTACGCGATGATGGTCGAGGACAGCCATATCGAAACCCGCGTGGTCGAATACCGGCGACGCGAAGGCGACGAAGCCGGGCGCCAAGCCGGCGATCTCATCGCCGTCGCGCTCACCGATGTGCTCGGCGACGGGCTCTCGATGGTCTATTCGTTCTTCGAGCCGGACGAAGCGTCACGTTCGCTCGGCACGTTCATGGTGCTCGATCATATCGAACGCGCAAGTCGGATGGGGCTTGCGTACGTCTATCTCGGCTATTGGGTGCGCGGCTCACGCAAAATGGATTACAAGAGCCGCTTCCTGCCGCAAGAGCGGCTGACGCCGGACGGCTGGGCGCGCGTGAAATAGCGCCGTCCGCTTTGACGCGGCGCAACCGACGACAGGTCGCGTGCGCCACCGATTGTTCTAAATCAAGGCCTGTCGCCGGGATCCCGCTAGTTTGCCCGCAAGGCAAGCGCGATGAGCAATCATACCAAAATCGCCTTCCTCGGCGCGACCAGTATGTCGTTCGGCTTGAGCATGCTGCGCGATGTTTTTTGCAGCGGCGAGTTGCGCGGTTCGACGCTCGTTCTGGTCGGCCGTAATCCGGCGACGCTGTCGAAAACGACCGAGCTGGCCAAGCTGCTGAACAACAAAACCGGCGCCGGCGTGATCGTGGAACAAACGACCGACCGGCGCGCCGCGCTCGACGGCGCGGACTTCGTCGTCAACGCCATGGCGATCGACCGCAACCGTCTATGGCAGCTCGACTTCGCAGTGCCGCGCAAATACGGCATCCGGCATACGCTTGGCGAGAATGGCGGTCCGGGCGGGTTGTTCTTCACGCTGCGCACGCTGCCGCTCGTTTTCGATCTGGTGCGCGAGATGGAAGCGCTTTGCCCGCAGGCGCTGTTCATCAATTTCGCCAATCCGGAAAGCCGCATCATCCTCGCCTTGGGCAAATACAGTCCGATTCGGAGCCTGGGCCTTTGCCATGGCATTTTCATGGGACAAGGCGATGTCGCGCGCGTCATGGAGCTGCCGAGCGAGCAAGTCGAGGTGTGGGGCGCCGGCATCAATCACTTCCAGTGCCTGCTGCAAATCCGCAATCGCTCGACCGGCGAAGACCTCTACCCGCTGCTGCGCAAGAAGGAAAAAGACTACGACTCTTCTTTTGCACCGCTGACCCGCCAATTGTTCCGCGCGTTCGGATTTTGGATGACCTGCAGCGACGAACATCTCGGCGAATATCTGGCCTACGGCTGGGAGGGTGGCGAAAAGGGCTATGATTTCGCCGGCGACGAGAGCTGGCGCACGGAATTCGCCGAAGAGCGCGAGCGCGTTCTGGCCGGCGCGCCACCGCCGTCCTGGTGGCTGACGCCATCCGGCGAGCGCGGGGCGGCCGCCATCGGCGGCATCATTCACGACAAAAAGCGCGTTCTCGAATCCGGCATCGTCTACAATCGCGGCGTTATCTCAAACCTGCCGGCCGACTGCGCGGTCGAAGTTCCGGTGATGGCGGACGCAGCCGGCATCCATCCAATCTCCCTCGGGCCGCTCCCTGACGCGATCGCGAAATTGCTGCTACCGGCTGTGAGCGTCCATCAGCTTGCGGTCGAAGCCGCGATGCGCGGCTCCAAGGAGATCGCCTTGCAGGCACTCTTGATAGACCCGGTGGTGAACTCGGCCGAGGCCGCCGTCAAACTGCTTGACGAATTGTGGGAGGTGAACCGGCCTTACATCCGGCCCTGCATTTGAAGTGGCGCCGCCACAAGGCTCGCCGGCCGAGCCTTATTCGCCTCGGCCCTCGCCGTTCTTGTCGCCGTTCTTGCCGTTCCCGGCCGAGCCATTGCCGAACTTATTCGTCTTCGGAAAGCCCTTGGGCGCCAAGCGCCCGGCGTCGCCGCGATTGCCGCGCCAGTCGGCGAGTTCCTTCAGCGAGAGCGTGAAGACGCGGCCGGCGGAATCGGTCCAGGTCAGGCCCTTCTCCGCCTCGAAGGTCTTGACGTCGGAGAGGCCGCCGTCCTTGTGCCGCTGCAGCCGCACCCCGCGCCCGCGCGTCATCTCCGGGACCTGATCGATCGGGAAAACCACCATCTTGCGATTGTCGCCGATCGCCGCCACCAGTTCGCCCACGGCCGGCGCGATCGCGCGCGCCTCGTCGGGCGGCGTGACGTTGAGCACCTGCTTGCCTTTGCGGGTATTGGCGACGCACTCGTCCTCGGGGACGATGAAGCCCCTGCCCTGCCTGCTCCCGACGATGAACTTGCGGCCGCCCTCGTAGCGGAACACGGAAATCGCGTCGGCCTCCTGCTCGAGCTCGATGAACAGCCGGATCGGCTCGCCGTGTCCGCGCCCGCCCGGCAGCTTCGCCGCATCGATGGTGTAACAGCGGCCGTTGGTCGCAAACACCAGAAGCTTCGACGTCGTCTCGGCAAAGAATGCAAGCTTGAGCCCGTCGTCGGCCTTGAACGCCAGATTGGAAAGGTCCGCCACCTGGCCGCGCAGCGCGCGAATCCAACCCTTCTCGGAAACCACGATGGTGACCGGCTCGCGCTCGACCAAAGCCTCTTCGATCGCGGCTTCGTCATGCGCCGGCGCTTCGGCAAAGCCGGTGCGGCGCTTGCCGAGCGGCGTCTTGGGGCCGAATTTTTCGCGAACCTCGCGGATCTGGCCGGCAATCGTTTTCCATTGAGCCTTTTCCGAACGCAACAGATCCTCGAGCGATTTCTTCTCAGCGCGGAGGTCTTTGTCCTCCTGGCGGATTTCCATCTCCTCGAGCCGGCGCAGGTTGCGCAGCCGCATGTTGAGGATAGCCTCGGCCTGCACCTCCGTGAGCTTGAACGTCTTGATCAAGACCGGCTTCGGCTCATCCTCCGTGCGGATAATCTTGATGACCTTGTCGAGGTTGAGATACGCGATCAAATAACCGCCGAGCACTTCCAGCCGATGCTCGATCTGGCTGAGCCGGTAGCGCGAGCGGCGAACGAGCACGTCGCGGCGATGCGCGAGCCATTCGTTGATCGCCTCGGCGAGCCCCACGACCTTCGGGATGCGGCCGCGCACCAGCACATTCATGTTGAGCGGTATGCGGCTTTCCAGCTCGGTGAGCTTGAACAGGCTCTCCATCATCAGCGCCGGATCGACGCTGCGCGAGCGCGGCTCGAACACGAGCCGAACGTCTTCCGCGGATTCGTCGCGCATGTCGGCGACGAGCGGCAGCTTCTTTTCGTTGATCAGTTCGGCGATGCGCTCGACGAGACGCATCTTCTGCACTTGCCAAGGGATCTCGGTGACTACGATCTGATAGGTGCCGCGCCCGGTGTCTTCGGTCTTCCAGCGCGCGCGCAGCCGGAACGAGCCGCGCCCGGTGGTATAGGCTTCCGCAATCGTTTCGGGCGGATCGACGATCAGGCCGCCGGTCGGGAAATCCGGACCGGGCACGTATTTCAACAAAGTGCGGCTGCGCGCATTCGGCGTCTCGATCAGGTGAAGCGCAGCGTCGCACAATTCGGCGATATTGTGCGGCGGGATCGCTGTCGCCATGCCGACCGCAATGCCTTGCGATCCGTTCGCCAGGAGGTTGGGGAACGCCGCCGGCAGCACGACAGGCTCTTGCGACAAGCCGTCGTAATTCGGCCGGAAGTCGACGGCGTCTTCGTCGATACCGTCGAGCAGAAGCCGCGCAGCTTCGGTCAGCCGCGCTTCGGTATAACGGTAGGCGGCGGCGTTATCGCCGTCGATGTTGCCGAAATTGCCCTGGCCGTCGACCAGCGGATAGCGCGAAGCGAAATCCTGCGCGAGCCGCACCAAGGCATCGTAAATCGCCTGATCGCCATGCGGATGGAAGTTACCCATCACGTCGCCGACGATCTTCGCCGATTTCTTGAAAGTCGCGCCGGGATCGAGGCGAAGAAGCCGCATGCCGTAGAGGATGCGGCGATGCACCGGCTTGAGGCCGTCGCGCGCGTCCGGCAGCGCGCGACCCATGATGGTGGAAATCGCGTAGGCGAAATAGCGCTCTTCGAGCGCCTCGCGCAGCGCGATCTCCTGCACGTCGCCGCCGGTCGGTTCCTGGGGAATCACTTTCTTGGCCATGGGGAGGACCCGTAGCGCGGCTAGCCGGCGCGGACAAGAACGGCCGAAACAAAGCGCGCGCGCGCGTCCGGCAGCGCCAGCCCGCGCGGCCCGAAGGCGTGGCGGTCGAGGAAAAAGCCCGTCAGCGCAAAGGCATCGGCCACGTCCGCGGCGCTCGGCGGCTCATTGTCGAAGCGCAAGAAATCGGGAAGCCGCATCAGCTTGTCGCGGTACGCCTCTCCGGCGGCACGCGAGACCGCCCGGCCGGAACGCGGTGAGACATAGATCAGATCGTCCTTGGTGCCGGTCGCCGCGCATGACGAAAGATCGAGGCCGAAACCGAGCTCGGCAAGAAAGATAAGCTCGAATTGCGCGATCATCGGTGCCGCCGCGGCAGGGTCATCGAGCTTGTCGAGAATCGTTTCGAGCGCGTGATGAAGGTTAGCGTGCGGCTCTCGCTCGGCAAGAAGCCGGCACAAGGCGGCAAGATGGGTTACGCCGTGCACGGCATGGGCGGAGGCGAGAAATCCCGCCGCTCGCAGATTGATACCTTCAACCGCATAGTTCCCAAGGTGATCGTCGAGCCGCGCGCGCCAAGTGGCGCGCAGCGAGTTCCCCGGCTGCAATGTCCCGCGCAGGCGGGAACTTGTGCCGCCGCGCACGAGCCCGAGATGGCGCCCGCGCTCCTGCGTCATCAATTCGAGAATGACGCTGGTCTCGCCGTGGCGTTTGACGCCGAGCACGATGCCTTCATCGATCCATTGCATAGGGGTTATGTATATACGACTCGCTGTCATTCCCGGGCCTCGCCAACGGGTCCGGCCCGAAGTGGCCGGCCCGATGACAAGCTCCGCGAGGAACCCGGAATCCATAACCACCGTCAGCGAATATGGATTCCGGGCTCGACGCCAGCCAAGTCGGTTGTTGCCGACTTGTCATCTTGGCTGCTGAACTCGGGAACACCCGAGTTCGGTTGTCGCCCCGGAATGACAATCACTCCCGCGGAAACTCCAGGCCCATTTCGCGGTACCGCTCGGGATCGTCGCTCCAGCCTTCGCGCACCTTGACGAACAGAAAAAGGTGCACCGGATGCTCGATGGCCACCGCTATGTCGGCACGCGCCGCCGCGCCGATGGCCTTGATGGTCTGGCCGCCCTTGCCGAGCACGATCTTGCGCTGGCTTTCCCGCTCCACATAGATCGTCTGCTCGATGCGCACGGCGCCGTCTTTCAGTTCCTTCCAGACCTCGGTCTCGACCGTCGACCGGTAGGGCAATTCCTGATGCAGCCGCAGATAAAGTTTCTCGCGCGTAATCTCGGCGGCGAGCTGGCGGAGCGGTGCGTCCGAGATCTGGTCCTCCGGATAAAGCCAAGGCCCAGACGGCACATGCGCCGCGAAAAAGGCCTTGAGGTCGCCGACGCCGTCGCCCGTGCGCGCAGAGATCATGAAAATCGCGGCGAAGGTCGCGCGTTCGTTGAGCGATTGCGCCAGCGCAAGCAGCTTCGGCTTCTCGACGATGTCGACTTTGTTCAGCACCAGCACTTTCGGTGCGCGCACCTCGGTCAGCCCCCGCAGGATCGCTTCCTCGTCCTCCTGCACACCTTTCTGCGAGTCGATCAGGAAGGCGACGACATCCGCATCGTGCGTGCTGCCCCAGGCGCTGCCGACCATGGCGCGGTCGAGCCGGCGGCGCGGCGTGAAAATGCCGGGCGTATCGACGAAAATAAGCTGCGCCGCGCCTTCCATCGCGATGCCGCGGATGAGCGCGCGCGTCGTCTGCACTTTGGGCGTGACGATCGAAATCTTGCTGCCGACCAGCGCATTGAGCAGCGTCGACTTGCCGGCATTCGGCGCGCCGATCAGCGCGACGAAGCCGCAGCTCGTGGCTTGCGCCGCCGTTTCAGCCATTGGCGCGTTCGGGTTTGACACCTTCGCGCGCCATCATGGCGGCGGCGGCGGCCTGCTCGGCCGCGCGCTTGGAGCGGCCCAAACCTTCGGCGGGAGCAAACTTCGGCAGATGCACAGCGACGCGAAATTCCGGATCATGGTCCGGACCGGAGCGCTCAACCTCGCGGTAAGCCGGCGTCGGCAGGCCGCGCGCCTGCGCCCATTCCTGCAGCACGGTTTTGGGATCGCGCAACGGCTGCGCGGGGGTGCGCAAACGCTCCTCCCACAGTCGCCCGACCAGCGCTTCCGCGGCGGGAAAGCCGCCGTCCAGATAGACAGCACCGATCAGCGCTTCGCACACGTCGGCCAAGATCGCCGGCCGCTTACGGCCGCCGGCATTGGCCTCCGACGAGCCGAGCCGAATGGCGGCGCCGAGATCGATCGCGCGCGCCATGTCGGCGCACGTTTCCTTGCGTACCAGATCGGCCAACCGGCGCGACAGTTCACCCTCGTCGGCTTTCGGGAAGGCGCGAAACAGCATGTCGGAAATTACCAAGCCGAGCACGTGGTCGCCGAGGAATTCCAGCCGCTGGTAGCTGCCGGCGCGGTTGCGACTGCCCTTGAGCGACGAAATATGCGAGAGCGCGCTGTCGAGCAGAGCTGCATCCTTGAAGCGATAGCCGATGCGCTCCTCAAGCGAGCCGTCGCCACGGCGGCGGCGACGCGGGGATTCTTTCTGTCCATCCCTTGTCGCCGCACGGGCGGCCCGCTGGGCGGCGGCCTCGGCGGCAGGCGGCTCTTGCGACGCAACGACCGATTTCGCTTTTTCGCGCCTTGTCATCGCACCAGGTTAAAGAGACGGTTCCAACGCACCGTCCAGGGCCAGCGCCACACCTCCCAGGCATGCGCGCCGTCCCGGATCGAGAAGAAGATGATTTGCGCCTTACCGATGATGTTCTCGTAGGGCACGTAGCCGACGGCGCTGAGCACGCGGCTGTCGGTCGAGTTGTCGCGATTGTCGCCCATCATGAAATAATGGTCAGGCGGCACTGTATAGACCTGGGTGTTGTCGTAGAAGCCGTTCTCGGTGAGGTCGAGCGTCGTATAGGTCACGCCGTTCGGCAGCGTCTCGCGATATCGCCTGATCTGCTGTGGCGCACCGTCCTCGTCGCTGGTGAAGTCTTGGATGCGCTCGCGCTTGACCGGCTGTCCGTTGATGTTGAGGACGCCGTCGATCATCTGGATGCGATCGCCCGGAAGCCCGATCACCCGTTTGATGTAGTCGGTCGAGTCGTCCTTCGGCAGGCGGAAGACGACGACGTCGCCGCGGTTGACCGGCTGGCCGAGGATGCGGCCGGTAAAGATCGGCGGCGAGAAAGGAAACGAATAGTGGGTATAGCCGTAGGAGTATTTCGAGACGAACAGGTAATCGCCGACCAAGAGGGTCGGAATCATCGAGCCGGATGGGATGTTGAACGGCTGAAACAGGAACGTGCGGATGACCAGCGCGATGATCAGGGCGTGAATAATCACCCGCACGGTCTCGGCAAATCCGCCTTCTTTCCGTTTTGTCCCGGTTTGCACGCTCATCGACCTATGGTTCCATTCGGCTGAAATTTCGCCCCGCGATCTTGTAGCCGCTGGGCCAACCCCACGCAATTGCACGCGGGCTTTCGCCGCGGCTTTGTCCAGTCGGCTTTAGCTAGGAAGGTCATGTGCTTAACGGAAGGGCCCCACCCCTGCCCCCACCGACATGACGAAATTGTCATGGGGCGGGCGGAAGGGGCTGTGCGGCTTACCCAACGACTTTGGCCGATAGTTTATAGCCACCGGCTAGGCCACCCTGGTCAGGCTGCCGAGACGGGCACGGCCGAGATCACCACAAAGGCATGGGCGGTCGGTCCCTCGTCGGTGATGGTGAGGTCGATGCGCGCCTCGTAACCGGCTGGCGTCAGCGCCGCCAGCCGTTTTTTGGCGCCACCCGTTAATTGGAGCGTCGGCCGCCCGGACGGCAAATTGACCACGCCCATGTCCCGCCACCAGACGCCTGCACGCAGCCCGGTGCCGAGCGCCTTGGCGCAGGCTTCCTTGGCGGCAAAGCGCTTGGCGTAGGTCTCAGCCCGGTTTCTCCGTTTGTCGGCCTTGGCGCGTTCGGTGTCCGTGAAGACGCGATCGAGGAAACGGTCGCCATGGCGTTCGATGACCTTGGCGATGCGGCGCGCATCGCAGATATCCGAGCCGATGCCGATGATCATGATGCCGCGCTTTCGCTACGCATGCGACCGCGCTCCATGGCCGCGCGCATCTTGCGCACGCTTGCATCCAGGCCCTCAAAGATCGCGTCGCTGATCAGAAAATGCCCGATATTGAGCTCGACGATTTGCGGCAACGTCGCGATCTCTTCCGCACTGAGGAAATCGAGCCCGTGACCGGCATGCACCTCGAGGCCGGCCTGCGCGGCGAGTGTTGCGCCGCGCGCGATGCGGGCGAATTCGCCGGCCGCGACGGCACCATCGCCCGCCGCCAAGGCGTCACACCAGGCACCGGTGTGAATCTCGATCACCGGAGCGCCGACGACCGCCGCCGCATCGATCTGCTCCGGGTCGGGCGCGATGAACAGCGAAACGCGAATGTCGGCGGCGGCGAGCCGCTGCACCGCCTCGCGCATCGCATTGCGCTGCCCGGCAACATCGAGCCCGCCCTCGGTCGTGCGCTCCTGCCGCCGCTCGGGAACGAGGCAAGCGGCGTGCGGCCGAACCGTGCAGGCGATCTCGATCATCTCGCGTGTTGCGGCCATTTCCAGATTGAGCGGTTTCTTCAGACCGGCTTTCAGCCGAAGGATATCGTCGTCGATGATGTGGCGGCGATCCTCGCGCAAATGCGCGGTGATGCCGTCGGCGCCGGCGGCGACGGCGATCGCGGCCGCTTTCACGGGATCGGGATGCCGGCCGCCCCGCGCATTACGCACGGTCGCGACATGGTCGATATTGACGCCGAGGCGGATGGGAGAAAGAGCGGGCATGAATGTGTTCGCAGCGACTTATCCGTTCACCCGCTCGGCGGCGGCGATCACTTTCTTAGCCCGCAATTGCGAGATGATCGAGGTGAGATGCTTGAGGTCATAGACTTCGAGATCAATGGTGACCTCGGTAAAGTCCGGCGACTGTCGCGACATGCGGATATTGTCGATATTGCCGTCATGCTCGGCGATCACTTGTGCGATCTGCGCGAGCGAACCGGGTTCGTTCACCGATTGCACCGCCAGCCGGGCAGGAAAGCGCTGCGGCATTTTCTCGTCGACATCCCAGCGCACATCGAGCCAGCGTTCCGGCTGGTCCTCGAATTCCTTCAAGGCCGGGGATTGGATCGGATAGATGGTGATGCCTTCGCCCGCCGTCATGATGCCGACGATGCGGTCGCCCGGCACCGCCCCGCCATTGGGCGCAAAGCGCACCGGCAGATCGGTATTGATGCCGCGGATGGGGATAGCCGCGCGATTCTCGCCGGTTTCCGGGACCTTGAATTTCACCGCCTTGGCGCGATTGAGCCCGAACCAGCCGCTGTCTCCCTGCGGCGCGGCGCCGGTGACGCGCTCGTCCTTGTAGTCGGGATACATGGCGCGCACCACGTCGGCGGCCTTCATCTCGCCGCGGCCGACCGCCGACATCACGTCCTCGATCGAAGCGCGGGCGAGCCGCGGGAGCGCCCCTTCCAGCTGCTCGTCCGAGTAGCCGATCTTGGCGCGTTGGCACAGCCGCTCGAGGATGCGGCGGCCCAGCCCCGAATACTGATCGCGGATCGCGGCGCGGGTCGCCCGCCGGATCGCCGCACGCGCCTTGCCGGTCACGACGATGGATTCCCAGGCGGCGGGCGGCGCTGTCTGCGCCTTCGAGGTGAGGATCTGCACCTCGTCGCCATTCTGCAGCGGTGAGCTCAAGGGGCCGATCTTGCCGTTGATCTTGGCGCCCACCGCCATGTTGCCGACGTCGGTATGCACCGCATAGGCGAAGTCGATGGGCGTCGCCCCTCGCGGCAGCGCGATCAGCTTGCCCTTGGGTGTGAAGCAGAACACCTGGTCGTGGAAGAGCTCGAGCTTGGTGTGCTCAAGGAATTCCTCGGGGTTGGAGCCTTCGGCGAGGAGTTCAATGGTGCGGCGGAGCCAGGCATAAGCATTCGAACTCGCGCGACAGCATCTCGGTCGGCGAGCCCACATCGTCCTTGTAGAGCGCGTGCGCGGCGATGCCGTACTCGGCGATCTGGTGCATCTCGCGGGTGCGGATCTGCAGCTCGACCCGCTGCTTGCCGGGGCCGATCACCGTGGAATGAATGGAGCGGTAATCGTTCTGCTTCGGTGTCGAAATGTAATCCTTGAACCGCCCGGGAACGACCGGCCACGTGGTGTGGACGATACCGAGCGCCTGATAGCATTCGACCACGCTGCTGACGACGACGCGGAAACCGAAAATATCGGAAAGCTGTTCGAAGCCGACAGCCTTACGCTCCATCTTGCGCCAGATCGAATAGGCGCGCTTGCGCCTGCCGGTTACTTCAGCCGCGATACCGCTGTCGGCAAGCTTTCGGGTGAGCTGCTGCTCGATCTCGGCGATCCAGGTTTTGCTGCGCTCGGCCAGCGTTTCGAGGCGCTCGGTGATCACCTTATAGGCGTCGGGATTGAGCTCGCGGAACGACAGATCCTCGAGCTCCTCGCGCATCTCCTGCATGCCCATGCGGCCGGCGAGCGGCGCGTAGATGTCGAGCGTTTCCTCAGCCGTGATGCGCCGCGCCTCGGGCGGGCGGTATTCGAGAGTGCGCATATTGTGCAGCCGGTCGGCGAGCTTGATCAGCAGCACCCGCACATCGTCGGCGATGGCGAGCAGAAGCTTGCGCAGATTCTCCGCCTGCTTCGCCTCCTTGGAGACGAGGTCGAGCTTTTTCAGCTTGGTCAGCCCCTCGACCAGATGGCCGATCTCATGGCCGAAAAGCCGGTCGATCTCGGCACGGGTGGCGTCGGTATCCTCGATCGTGTCGTGCAGGAGCGCCGCGGCGATGGTCGCGTCATCAAGCTTAAGGTCGGTGAGGATGGCGGCGACCTGGAGCGGGTGCGAGAAATAAGGATCGCCCGACGCGCGCTTCTGCTCGCCATGGGCGCGCATGGCATAGACATAGGCGCGGTTGAGCAGGTCTTCGTTGGCGCCGGGATTGTATTGCTTGACGCGGTCGACCAGCTCGAATTGCCGCATCATCCGCGGCTTGCGGGACTTCGGCGCTCGCTCGATCTCCTGGGGCACGACCACCGGCGCGCGCGCCACCGCGACCCGAGCCCGAGGCTGGTTCTGCATCCGCGGCAGATCGATCGGCGAGCGCGCCATCAACAACCTCAGACTTCGCCGGTAAAACCCGGCAAAAGTGCTTACGCCGTCATAAGGATATCATGGCGCAGCCCCCGCGCCACAAGCCGCGGACATTCGCAAAAACCGGCTACAGAATCGCCGCTGGTCGGCAAACTTTCCGTTACCGTATGCCCTTCCGCGCCTCGGCTTCACGGATCAGCGCGCGCAGCCGCGCCGGCGTCACCGGCAGGCTGTCGATACGCACGCCGAGCGGGCGCAGCGCATCTTCGATCGCGCAGGCGACCGCGGGCGGCGCCACCATGCGGCCGCCCTCGCCCGCTCCCTTGACGCCATATTCGGTGTAGGGCGACGGCGTCACCAGATGGCCGATCCGCACCTGCGGCGGCAGGTTAAGCACCCGCGGCATCAGATAATCCTGGAACGAGATTTGCCGCAGCTGGCCGTTCTTGTCGTACTCGAATTGCTCGAGCAAAGCCGTGCCGATGCCTTGCGCGGTGCCGCCGCGCACATGGCCGTCGACCGTCATCGGATTGACCATGGTGCCGCAATCATGCACCGCGACATAATCCAGGAAGCTCACCTGACCGGTCTTCGGATCCACCTCGACCACCGGCATGTGGCACATATGGCCCATGATCGGATAGAAAATGCCGAAATCGCTGTCGCTCTTGGGTAGCGTGGCGAGCGGATGGTCGTACGTGTAGCTGGCGTCGAGACCGCTTGTCAGATCCGGATCGTCCGGCAGCGACAGCCGGAAGAAATGCGCCTGAGTGGCGACCTCGGCGATTGTTACTTCCAAGCCGGAAGCGCCCTTCACGCCGATCTTGCCGTCGCGAAATTCAAGATCGTGCGGCCCCGCCTCGAGCATGTGGCTTGCCACGCGCTTGAGCTTCTCCTTGATGATCTTGGCGGCTCCCGTCACGGCGCCTGCAATCATCACCGTGTAGCGGCTGCCGCCGGGCCCGGTGCCGGGTAGCCCGTGGTCGGTATCCGAATAGGTCACGCTGATATCGGCCGGATCCATGCCGAGCTGCTCGGCAAGCACCATGGCGGCGACCGTCTCGGGGCTGTTGCCCCAGCACGGCGCATGCAGCGAGATCACCGCCTTGCCGGTCGCGTCGATCTTGATCGAGGCGCTTTCCGGCGAGCTCGTCAGCGCAAATCCGGGCGCGCGGTTGAGCATCCAGAACTCGGTGGCGCTGAACACGCCCTTTTCCTGGCAGCTCGCGACGCCGATGCCGACATAGCGCCCTTGCGTGCGCATAAGCTGCTGCTTGTCGCGCCAGGCGCCGTAGTCGAGCATCTGCAGCGCCATGTCGAGGGCGCCGGGATAGTTGCCGCTGTCGTAGAGGTTGCCGGTCGGGATCTGATAGGGAAACTCGTCCGGCTGGATGAAATTGTCGCGCCGGAATTGGATCGGATCGAGATTGAGCTCGTCGACGGCGGCGTCGACGATCCGCTCGATCATGAAGTTCGTCACTTCGGAGCCGAAACCCCGGCAGGCGCCTTGCTGGCATTTGTTGGTGAAGACGGCATAGATCTCGGCGCCGACCGCGCGGATCTTGTACGGGCCGACGGTTTGCGAAAAACCGTTGCCGTGCGTGCCAAGGCCGTATTGGAAATAGGCGCCGTAATCGTCAACGACTTTGTAGCGCAACGCCGTCATCCGATAGTCGGCGTCAAGCGCAAGCTCCACGTCGTAGGTGCGATCCGAGCCGTGATTATCGCAAGCGGTGATGTTGTCGATCCGGTCCTCGATATATTTGACCGGGCGGCCGGCGGCGCGCGCACCCAAACCCGCAAGCACGGCAACCTTGTGCAGAAACAATTTGCTGCCGAAGCTGCCGCCGGCATCGACCGGCACGAGGTTGACTTGATGGCTCGCGACCTTGAGCGCGGTGGCGACGGTAAAGCCGATGTAATTGTACATCGACGAGTTGACGTAGATGGTGAACTTCTCCGACGCGTCGTCGAAGCTCGCCACGGCCCCGCAGGTCTCGATCGGCTGGCCGCCGGAGCGCGCCCAGCGCAGGTGGCGTTTGACCACATGAGCGGCGCGGGCGAATTCCTCCTCGACCGGCCCGAACAAATATTGGCGATGCTCGGCGATATTGTCGGGCCCGCGCTCTGGATGCAGCACCGCATCGCCGCGCGAATTGATCGCCTCCATCATGTCCGAGACGGCAGGCAGCTGCTCGTATTCGACTTTGATCAGAGCGATAGCGTCCTCGGCGATGTAGCGGCTGTCGGCGACGACCAGCACCACCGGCTCGCCGACATGGCGCACCTTGCCGAGCGCGATGCAGCGCTGCTCGACCGGCGGGTTGGCAAAACATGGCAGCGGCCCGGTTTCCTGCGCGGCCTCTTCACCGGTGATCACGGCGGCGACGCCCGGCAGCGCCAGTGCCGCGCGCTTGTCGATCGACTTGATGCGGGCGTGCGCATGGGGGCTGCGCAGCACCGCCGCGTGCGCCATGTTCGGCAGCGCGACGTCGTCGACGAAGCGGCCGCGGCCGACGAGGAACCGCGGGTCCTCCTTGCGCAGCATGCGCGTGCCGATGACGTTGAGCTTTTGGTCTGGCCGCTCCTTCTGGCGGCCGGCGGGCGGCGAAAGGATTTTGCCGGCTTCCGCCATCAGCGCACCGCCTTTTCCGCGCGCATCAACTCGACCGCGCGCTCGACCGAGCTGACGATGTCCTCATACCCGGTGCAGCGGCAGATATTGTCGTTGAGACGGAGCCGGATGGTTTCGCGGTCGGGATTGGGATTTTCGCGCAACAGCTCGGTCATCAGCATCAACATTCCCGGCGTGCAATAACCGCATTGCAGGCCGTGCTTCTCCCAGAACCCGCGCTGCAATGGGCTTAGATTGTTCACGCGGCCGAGCGACTCGACAGTCTCGACGCTGCGGCCGTCGGCCTGCACCGCGAGCGTGCAGCAGGAGCGCGTCGCCAAACCGTCCAGCAAAACCGTACAGGCGCCGCAGACGCCGTTCTCGCATCCGACATGCGTGCCGGTCAGACCGATTTCTTGCCGGATGAAATCCGACAGAAGTAGCCGCGGTTCGATCCGACGCCGGAACGCCCGGCCGTTCACCGTCACGCTCACTTCCACATCGGTCATTGCTTGATCACTCAGGAATGCTCGCGCCGGTACGCGCGCACGCCGCGCGTAACATCCGTCGGGTCAGGGTGGCGGCGACATCGCGCCGATACGTTTCGTCGGCGTGCAGATCGGCGGCGGGAGGCAAGTTCTTGGCGACCGCCTCGGCCGCGGCGTCGACGGCGGCGGCCGAAGCCGGCTTGCCTTCGAGCGCGGCCTCGGCGGCCGCAATGCGGAACACGTTGTGGACAGCGTTGCGAAAGCCGATGCGCACGTCGCGGCAATTGCCGTAGCGCATGGTCAGAAGACAGCCGGCGGCGATCAGCGCGCGATCGCCGAAACGCTGGCTGATCTCCATGAACGCATAGCCGTGGCCGGCCGGCAGCCGAGGAACGCGGATCTCGACCAGCATCTCGTCGGGCGCCAAGTCGGTCGCGAACGGCGCCTTGAAAAACCGGTCCGCCGCGATCGTACGCTGGGAGCGCGCGCTGCGCGCGAGCATGCTTCCGCCGAGCAGCACGATCACCAGCGGCAGCTCGAAGGCCGGATCGTTGTGGCAAAGATTGCCGCCGAGCGTTCCACGGTTGCGGATCGAATGATTGGCGACGTGCTGATAGGCCTCGATCATGATCGGGCAACCGCTGGCGACGGCCGCCGACCGAAAGATCGTGTTGTGGGTGGTCAAGGCGCCGATGCGGAGCTGGCCATAGTCTTCGGTGATGTACTGCAGCTCGGTGAGCCGGCCGATGTCGATCAGCCGGCCGGGTGAGATGGCGCGCAGATTGAGCTGCGGAATAAGGCTATGGCCGCCGGCAAGCAGCTTCGCTTTGCCGCCGTGCTTCGACAAAGCCTCGAGCGCGGCGCGCACATTCGGCGGCCGCTCGTATTCAAACACGGGAGGCTTCATCGGCCTTCCCTCCCCCTGACGGATCAACGACGCAAGGTCGAAATCCGTTCTGTTCTGTCGTCTTGCCGCGATTGTTTCCGATCGGACTTTTTCTGGCAAGAGAAGCCAGCCAAAAGGATTACCGAGGACGCCGGTGCGATAAGCCAACCGCGCGACCGTCACCACTGATAGTTGCAGCGCGGACGTTCGCGGTTGAGGGCTTGCCGGACTTGTGATTTCGTCGCGCGCCGTGCCGTGCGGCCAATTCTTCCGATTCCCAACGTCGCGACCGAGGAGAAGATCGATGCCGTTCTCGCTGCCCGAGCTGCCCTATTCCTACGACGCGCTCGCCCCCTACATGTCGCGCGAGACGCTCGAATTCCATCACGACAAGCATCACCTCGCCTACGTGAACAACGGCAACAATCTGACAAAGGGTACCGAGTTCGAGAACCGACCGCTCGAAGACGTGGTCAAGAGCTCCTACTTCGGCAATCCCGGCCTGTTCAACAATGCCGGCCAGCACTACAACCACATTCACTTCTGGAAATGGATGAAGCCGGGCGGCGGCGGCAACATGCCCGGCAATCTGGAAAAGCAGATCATCGCCGATTTCGGATCGGTGGCGAAGATGAAGGAGGACTTCATCCAGGCCGGCGTCACGCAGTTCGGCTCCGGCTGGTGCTGGCTCGCGGTCAAATTCGGCAAGATCGAAGTGATGAAAACGCCGAACGGCGAAAGCCCCCTGGTCCATGGCGCGCGGCCGATCTTCGGCTGCGACGTGTGGGAGCACAGTTATTACATCGACTACCGCAACCGGCGCCCGGACTATCTCAAGGCCTTCGTCGAGAACCTGGTCAATTGGGACTACGTCGCCGAAATGTATGAGGCGGCGCGATAGCGGTTCGGCCGTTTGCGGAGCCCTGGTCTGCTTGGCTGAGCCTGCCACTTTCGTACGGGCAGGGAACAAGCCAAAAATCGAAGTCCCAAATCAAAATCCCGGCGCAAGGCCTTTGGCCGAACGCCGGGACGGAAACCTAAAAACGCGATGCGTCAGAGCCGACGCCTATTCTTCCTCGTCGCCCATATCGGCTTCGGGCTCGGGCTGATTCTCCGGCGGCGTGAGGCCTTCGAGCCCCTTGAGCAGCTCTTCCTCACTCATGCGGTCGGTTATGACCTCGGTATCGTCGGCATCGACGCCGGTGCCGGGCGCGCCAATGAGCGGAACTCCTTCGGGCTCCGGCTCGTCGACCTCGACGTATTTCTGCAGCGAATGAACGAGCTCTTCCTTCAGATCCTCCGGCGACACCATCTTATCGGCGATCTCGCGCAGCGCCACGACCGGGTTCTTGTCGTTATCGCGCTCGACCGCAATCTGACTGCCCGAGGAAATCATGCGCGCGCGATGGCCGGCGAGCAATACCAAGTCGAAGCGGTTTTCGACCTTGTCGATACAATCTTCGACGGTAACGCGCGCCATGGTCGCTGCTCCTCGATCGCCGCTTTTGGGGGCTGCCGGGCCGAAGATTCACACTTCCGCCCGGGGCGTAGGTATCGCTCCTGAAGGGCAAGTGCAAGTCCGTTTTCCCTGCCAGCGGTGTGAAAACGCTTAACTTTGCCCCCTTCCCCCCGCTTTTGCTGACGGAAACTGCTAACCGAGACTTCTAACCAAGAGTGTAACCAAGACTGTAGCCAAGACTGTAGCCAAGACTTGGGAACTCGGCCGTGGCTTTTGCTTTTCATTTCCTAGTCACCGCGACGGCGTGCCGCAGTGATCGCTCGGGTGAGGTCAAGCCATATGGTTCCTGCACTGCCTGTGCAATTTGGTGCACATGCAGACGTACGAGACTACCGTGTTTTTGCCACCGTGCCCGATTAGTTTGGTGAAGGTGGCGGCAAAGTTTTGAAGAACGCCGGAAACGTCGATTTTATTGCGGCTCATCCGGTTTCATCACCAGACGCACATCGAGAGAAACATGTCGGCTCAGATCGAGAAAATCGCGCTATTTATTGACGGCGCCAACCTATACGCCACGGCGAAATCGCTCGGTTTCGATATCGACTACAAAAGGCTGCTGCGCGAGTTCCAATCGCGCGGCTATTTGTTGCGCGCTTTCTATTATACCGCCGTGATCGAGGACCAGGAATATTCGTCCATCCGGCCGCTGATCGATTGGCTCGACTACAACGGCTATACGGTCGTCACCAAAGCGACCAAGGAATTTGTCGACCAGACCGGGCGGCGCAAGGTCAAGGGCAACATGGACATCGAGCTTGCGGTCGATGCCATGGAAATTGCGCCGCATATCGATCAGATGGTGCTGTTCTCCGGCGACGGCGACTTCACCCGCCTGGTCGAGGCGGTGCAGCGCCGCGGCGTCCGCGTCGTGGTCGTATCCACCATTTCCACGCAGCCACCGATGGTGGCCGACGAATTGCGGCGGCAGGCCGATCAATTTGTCGATATCCTCGAGCTGCAGAATAAGATCGGCCGCGATCCGGGCGAACGTCCCGCTCGTGAACCGCGGGAGGCGCGCGAGCCGCGCCACACGCCGCAATTCCTCCAGCGCAGCACCGGCACGCAGCGGAGCGAGGTCGAGGTCGAAGAGGACGAATTCGACGAAGAATAAGCCGGTTAGAGCGCGAATTGCTTGAGATTGGATCGATTGGCGCTCTAATTTTTTGGCGGAGCAGGATCTTTTCGGAAACCGGTTTCGGTTTTTTCCGGATCATGCTCAAGGGGTTGGGGAATGCTACGCCCAAGTGGAAAGCCCGGCCGCGATTGCCCGCGCTGCCCGCGGCTCGTCGCCTTTCGCACCACGTGGCGCGAAAAAGAGCCGGATTGGTTCAACGCGCCGGTGGCCTCGTTCGGGCCGATTGACGCTCGTCTGTTGATCGTTGGGCTTGCGCCGGGACTGCGCGGGGCCAACCGCACCGGACGGCCCTTTACGGGGGATTATGCCGGCGATCTTCTCTACGCCACGCTGAAGGGTTTCGGCTTCGCGCAGGGCACCTACGACGCGCGGCCGGACGACGGCTTCACGCTCTCCGATTGCCGCATCACCAATGCGGTTCGCTGCGTGCCGCCAGAGAACAAGCCGACGCCGCAAGAAATCACCACATGTCGCGGCTTTCTCAGCCAGACGATCGCGGAAATGCCGAAGCTTCGCGCCATCGTCGCGCTCGGCCGCGTCGCGCACGAGACCGTGGTGAGGGCCCGCTCCGCGCGGCTCGCCGATCATCCGTTCGCCCATGGCGGCGTGCGGGCAATGGGCGAGATCATTCTGTTCGATAGCTATCATTGCTCACGCTACAACACGAACACCGGCGTGCTCACGCCGCAAATGTTCCGCGACGTATTCGCGAAAGTGCGCGCGCATCTCGACGCCGGCGAGCACGCAATCGTGGCCGAGAAACCGGCGGACGCTTAGTTCGGGGCCGCTCGTTGCTGCGGCCATCCTCTAGAGCATGATCCGGAAAAGTGGAATCCGGTTTTCCGAAAAGATCATGCTCAAACAAAAAGCTAGAGCGGGATGCCGATCGAACCACAACTCATCCCGCTCTAGGCAAAGATCGCGGTCTCGTATTTGCCGTTGCCCATTTCGCTGCGCGGGAAGATGCCATGCTGCTCGATCCAGGCAAACAACTCCTCGAACGTCTCTTTTGAGTACGGCTCGAACACCAGCCGCTCGCCCGGACCCCAGCGCCGGGTATCCATTTGATCGTGGAAGCGCAGCGGAAATTCTTTCTTGTAGTAGTGCGTATAGAGCTCCGGCCGCAAATCGATGTCGCGCTGGGCGCGGCGCAAGGCGCGGAAATATTTGCGCACATCCTCGGGATCCGGCGTCCCGTTGACGATCGACGCCATCATGAAGGTGGTGTCGATGATTTTGCGAAAGCCGAGCTGTTCGACAAAATAGTAAGGCCCGCTGAACAGCGAGACCGCAGGCACCTTCCCGTCGATCAGCATTTCCATGCGGCTGAATAAAAGGCCGTCGCGAAACGAAAGCTCGATCTGCTCCGGCTTGAGATATTGCTCGAGCCCCTGGATGGTCGCGTAGTGGCTGCCTGACTGATAGCCGACGGAGATCGGCACGCCGGCAAGATCGGCCGGCGTCTTCACCGGCGAGTCCGGCGGCACGAAGATGCCGCAGGGCGACACGGAATAGCACTCGGCGTAGAGTTTGCCGTGACCGTTGGAGGCGGCAACGTTCATCGTCCAGTGGCAAGCAGCGCTGACATTGCAGGAACGCCCGGCTTCCAGCGTTTGATAGGCGCCGACTTTGTCGCCGAGCTGGTGGCCGCTGCCGGACTTTGAATCCAGCGCCTCGCGAAATTCGTATTCGAGGCCCTCGGCAGCGAAGTAGCCTTTTTCCTCGGCCACCCATTCCTGCAGGCGGAAATGCGGAGCAACGACGAATTTGGGCATAATGTCCTCCTCGGCGCTTTGGTCGGGAGAGGCTATCCGTCCGTCGCCGTTTGATAACTCCGCCGCCACGAACTACATTGTCCACAAATCGTTGACAATCTCGGAGGTCCGAATGGATCGCTTCGAGAATGCCCGTGTCTTCGTGGCGGTCGTCGAAGCCGGCGGGTTTACGCGCGCCGCCGAGCGGCTTGGCCTGTCGCGGGCCGCCGCAAGCAAGCATGTCCTGCAACTGGAAGACCGATTGGGCGCTCGCCTTCTCAATCGCACCACGCGCCGCGTCAGCGTGACGGCCGCCGGCCGGGCCTTCTACGAACAATGCCGGCGGATCCTAGCCGAGTTTGACGAAGCGGAGCGCTCGGCCGGCGAGTTGCACAATACGCCAAGCGGCGAGCTGCGCGTCGTGGCACCGACCAATTTCGGCCTGGCCGAGATTGGAACGGCGATTGCCGATTTCATCTCCGCATACCCGCGGCTGCGGATCAACTTCACGATGAGCGATCGGCTCACCGACCCGATTGAAGCCGGCTACGACATTGCGATCAGTGTCGACATGCCGCGCGGCACCTCGTCGAACCTTGTTGCCCGCAAGCTCAACACGTCGCGCCGCATCCTCTGCGCCGCACCGGATTATTTGCGCGCACGCGGCGTGCCCCGCTCGCCCGCCGAACTTGCTGGTCACGATTGCCTCAGCTACAGCTACGTTTCATCTCCCGACGAGTGGCACTTGGCCGGCGCCGGCGGTGAGCACGTGATGAAGGTGAGTGGCCCGATCGTCACGAGCCACCGCCATGTGCTTCGCTCGGCCGCATTGCGCGCGCTTGGCATTGCATACGGGCCGATCGATTTTTTCCGCGACGATATCGCCGCGGGCCGCCTCGTCCAGGTCTTGCCCGACTATGAATTGCCGCGCGCAACAATCTACGCCGTCTATCCGGCAGCGCGGCAGCTCTCCGCCAAGGTGAAGGCCTTCAACGATTTCATGGCCCGCTACTTCGCGGCCAGCCCGATATTTCGTTGATCGTCGGCTGATTGGAGCGGCTATCGCGAGCTTTGCCGCAAAAACGCTACGACGTCGGCGGCGCTCTTGTCGGGCGGGAAGACCGGATAAAAGACCTTCCCGATGACGCCGTCGTCGACGATCAGCACCATGCGCTTGAGCAAGGTCATACCGGCCACGGTGAAGGTCGGCAGATCGAGCGCGCGGGTGAATTTCAGCTCGGCATCCGAGAGGAGCGGAAACGGCAGATGCAGCCGCTCTGCGGCTTCGCGCTGATAGTCCGTGTCCTGGGTCGACAGGCCGAAAACATGCGCGACGCCGAGCGCTTTGAGCTCGGTAAAATGGTCGCGGAAGCTGCAGGATTGCGGCGTGCAGCCGCGCGCGCCGGGAATATCGTCCCAGCCCGCCGGTAAATCGACGCCGGGGACGCCGGTACGCGGGTAAATGTAGAGCACGGTGCGGCCGCCCAAGATCGACACATTGAAGGCGCCGCCGCGCGTCGCCGGCAACGCCAGATCGGGCAACGCCCGTCCGGGCAGATGCCGCGCGGCGCCGTCATCTTGCGGCACCGGGATATCGGACGGCAGCACTGTCGGATCGTGCTTGCCGTGCGCTTCCCGCGGCCGGCGTTGCTCGGATTGCCGCGCGTAGGAAATGAATTCCATCAGCGAGCCGTCAGGATCGCGGAAATAGACGCTCGTGCCCGCGCCCTTGGCGCCGAAACGCTCCATGGGCCCTGCTTCGACGGCAACGCCACAGCTTTCCAGGTGCCGCAACGCGTCCGCGATCGGCCCGTTCCACTCGAAGCAGAGGTCGCTGTTGCCGGGAGCCACCGGCAGCCGCGCCACCTCGGCCGGCGCGACGCCCGGCCCGTGCACGTTGAGCTGCCGGTCGCCGAAACGGTAAGCAAAACCCACCGGGCGCGCGATCAGCTCTGCCCCCAGGACGCCGGTGTAGAACGCATTCGAGCGCTCCCAGTCGGTGACGTGGATGACGCAATGATCGAGCGTCACGGGCAGCGGCATCGCCTTACCCCTTCTGGCGCAACAGCCGGCCGCGCTCACGTTCCCATGAGCGCTTCTTCTCGGTGTCGCGCTTGTCGAAGAGCTTCTTGCCGCGCGCCAAGGCGAGCTCGACTTTGGCGCGGCCTTTTTCGTTGAAATAGAGCTTGAGCGGAACGAGCGTCATGCCCTCGCGCTCGACCGCCCCGATCAATTTGTTGATCTGGCGGCGATGCAGCAACAGCTTGCGCGGCCGCTTCGGCGAATGGTTGAAGCGGTTCGCCTGCAGGTATTCGGGAATGTTGGAGTTGATCAGCCAGATCTCGCCGCCGCGGGCATCGGCATAGGATTCGGCGATCGTCGCCTTGCCGGAACGCAGCGATTTCACTTCCGTGCCGGTGAGCGCGAGACCAGCCTCCATGGTGTCGTCGATGAAATAGTTGAAGCGCGCCTTGCGATTGTCGGCGACAACTCGCAGCTTCCGCTCACTCTTCTCGGCCATTCCCTCGCCCTGCCCTCACCGGGCCTTCAACGCGTCGCGGATCTCGGTCAGCAACTGAACCTCGGGCGATGGCCCGGGCGACGCTTTGGGCGCCTCCGGCGCTTTGAGCCGATTAATTCCCTTGATGGCGAGGAATAGGACGAAGGCAATGATCAAAAAGTTGATGACCAAGGTGAGAAAGCTGCCCCAAGCGAACACCGCGCCCTGCTTTTTCGCCTCGGCCAAAGACGTCGCGGTCACCTTCGAGGAGAGCGGAATGAAATAGTTGGAGAAATCGAGCCCGCCGGTAGCGGCGCCGATCAGCGGCATGATGATGTCGCCGACCAGTGAACTGACGATCGCTCCGAAAGCCGCGCCGATGATCACGCCTACGGCAAGATCGACGACATTGCCGCGCATGGCGAAGGTCTTGAATTCTTCGAGCATGAGCTTCTCCTGTCCCTGTCGCGGGAAACCCACTCGTCCCGGCGCCCGAGGATGTCGGGGGTGAATTCCGCCGGGGACTTAAGATCAATACACAGGATTCCCGCTGATGCGGGAAGAGGCGCAATAACGGCCTGCGGCGTCAGTTGATCAGACCCGCATGTACCATGGCTTCGCGCACGGCCGCACGGGTTTTCTCGGCGACCGTCACCATCGGCAGCCGCACGGTTTCTGCACACTTGCCGAGGAGCGAGAGCGCGTATTTGGCCGGCGCCGGATTGGTCTCGATGAACAGCGCGGTGTGCAGCGGCATCAGCTTATCCTGTACCTTCAGCGCGCTCGCATAATCACCCTTGAGACAAGAAACCTGAAATTCCGCGCAGAGCCGCGGCGCCACATTGGACGTCACCGAGATGCAGCCGTGCCCGCCATGCGCCATGAAGCCCAGCGCGGTCGCGTCTTCGCCGGAGAGCTGGTTGAAATCCGGGCCCATGGCCGCGCGCTGTTGCGAAACCCGCACGACATTGGCGGTGGCGTCCTTCACGCCGGCGATATTTTTCAGCTCCCACAGCCGCTTCATGGTCTCCACCGACATGTCGATCACCGAGCGCGGCGGAATGTTGTAGATGATGATCGGAATACCGATGGCTTCGTCGATCGCCTTGAAGTGCTGGTAAAGCCCTTCCTGCGTCGGCTTGTTGTAATAAGGCGTGACCACCAGCACCGCATCGGCGCCGGCCTTTTCGGCGTGTTGCGCGAGATCGATCGCCTCTTTGGTCGAGTTGGAGCCGGCACCCGCTACCACCGGAACCCGGCCGCGCGCTTGGTCCACGCACCATTCGACGACGCTGCGATGTTCTTCATGCGACAGAGTGGGGCTTTCGCCGGTGGTACCGACAGGCACGAGACCCTTGGTCCCCTCGGCGATCTGCCAATCGACCAGTTCCCGAAACGCTTTCTCGTCGACGGAACCGTTCTTGAATGGTGTGACCAGCGCGGTGAAGGAGCCTCGAAAGCTCGTCTTGGCGGTCATGATGACGAATCCTTGAATGAACGGTCCCGGTGGCGCAGCCCGCGCAGGCGGCTTCGATGCTGCCAGCCGCATAAATATCGCCTTGTGACTGGGCTTAAAAGCCCTTTCGCACTTTTCGAGAGACGGCGCGATAGGAAGCGACCCGCCCAAGCGTTACACTATGCCGCTCGAATCGACACGGCGCGCAAGGCCTGATGCCCCGTTTTTGCCGCGAAAATCGTCGATTGCAGGGCGCACGCGCCTTAGCTTTTCTTCAATCTTACGAGTCGAAGAAGGATGCAGACGCCGCGCTGCGGCGGAAAGGTCCGTGTCGGTGAAGACTTTTCGGCTCACATACTTTGCTCTGGCTGCGACGGCCTTTTGTGCCGCGACGGCGCAGGCTGCGCCCGCCTCCGATACGGCTGCACCCGCGCCAATACAGTCAGCGCAAAAGCCGGACAAGGCTGCGAAGCCGGAACGCAAATCCGAAAAGCCCCAGCACAAGGGCGACAAATCGGCAAAGCCCGCAGCTTCGTCTGATAAATCCCGCGACACGCATAAGGCAGACGCGGCCGACAAGTCTGGAAAGCCGGCGAAGCCCGCGACGCAAACTTCCGCCGGCAAGCTTTCGACGCGCGCGGAGAAGTCCACCGACGCGCCACGCAAGGCAGACACCTTGCACAAATCCGAAACGGCGACCAAAACGCAAGCTGGCAAGGGCGCGCCTGGCGCAATGCCGCTTGCGGTTCCGGCGCGGCCGGTCACCGCAACCTCGTCGATTCCTCCGTCAGGCGTGATCGACCACGCAGGGGCGGACGTTCCGCGGATCGGGCCGCCATTCACGCCGTCGACTATACCGCTCCGCCCCTCGACCGTGGCGGCGCCGCCTCCTCCACCGGTACGGCGTGGGCCGACCTTCGCCATGGCGACGAGCTCTACCACCTCACCGCTCGACCTGTCCGCCATCAAGCAAGCGCTCGAGCTTGTGCATAAGGGCCGGCCGGACGAGGCGACCAACATCGAAAGCACGATCACCGATCCGGTCGGACGCAAGCTTGTGGAGTGGGCCATTCTGCGCGGGGATGACACCGATTTAGATTTCCCGCGCTATGCGGCTTTCATTTCCACCAATCCAAGCTGGCCGGGAATAACGTCGCTGCGACGGCGGGCGGAAGCGGCGCTCTGGCAGAAGGAATCGGACAGCCGCGCCGTCATCGAGTTTTTCAGAAGCGAGCCGCCGCGCACAGCGAAGGGCCGGTTCGTGCTGGCGCGCGCCCTCTTGGTTCAAGGCGACCGCGCCGGCGCGCAGACGGCGCTGCGCGAGGCTTGGCGCAAGGATAGCTTCTCCGCCGATACCGAAGCGCAAGCGCGCGAGTTGTTTGGCGACCTGATCACGCCGGCCGACGACAAGGCGCGCATGGATGCGCGCTTCGATGTCGAGGACGACGATGCCGGCTTGCGGGCCGCACGCCGTCTCGGGCCGGTAGAGGCGGCCATCGCCAAAGCGCGCGCTGCGGTGATCAACAAATCCAGCAAGGCCAAGGCGTTGCTGGACGAGGTTCCGGCCGAAGGCCGGCAGGATCCCGGCTACATTTTCAGCCGCATCCAGTGGCTGCGCCGGTCCGATAAGATCGCCGAAGCGGCACACTGGATGCTGGCAGCGCCGCACGATCCCGATCGGCTCGGCGACCTCGATCAGTGGTGGGTGGAGCGCCGTCTGATCGCGCGCAAGCTTCTCGATCTCGGCGACCTGAAATCCGCCTACGCGGTCGCCAATACGGCGGCCACGCCGATCAACGAGAATTACCGCTCCGAGCAACACTTCACCGCCGGGTGGATCGCACTGCGGTTCTTGCGCGAGCCTTCGGTCGCGCTCGGCCACTTCGCCCGCATTGCCGAGGGCGCCACCAACCCGATGACGCTGGCGCGCTCGTATTATTGGCAGGGCCGCGCTGCGGAAACGCTCGGGCACGAACGCGACGCGCGGGCGTATTACGAAACGGCGGCGCGCTACTCCACCGCCTATTATGGCCAGCTCGCCCGTGCGCGATTGGGCATCGAAACCGTCGCGCTGCGCGCGCCGCCCGAGCCGAGCGCCGATCACTACCGGCTCGAAGTGGCGCGCGTTTTCGAAATTCTCTACGCGCTCGACGAACGCGACATGGTCGCCAACATGGCGGCCGATCTGGGAGATAAATCCACGGACCTCACCGCGCTGGCGGCGCTCGGCGAGATCGCCACGCGCCACAACGACGCCCGCACGGCGTTGCTGATCGGCAAGCCCGCTCTCAGCCATGGCCTGCCGCTCGAGCACTACGCCTTCCCGGACTTCGGCGTGCCGAACTATCAGCAGATCGGTCCGGAGGTGGAGCGCTCCGTCGTCTATTCGATCGTGCGGCAGGAGAGCGCGTTCAACAGCCGCGTGGTCTCCAGCGCCAACGCCATCGGGCTGATGCAGGTCACGCCAGCAGCGGGCCGCGACACGGCCAAGCGTTTCAACGTTTCTTTCGATCAGCACCGGCTGATGGCTGACGTCGCCTACAACGCGCAAATCGGGACGGCCGAACTCGGCAACGACATCGCCAGCTGGCGCGGCTCTTATATTCTGGCCTTTGTCGCCTATAACGCGGGGCCGCGTCGCGCCAAGGAGTGGATCGAGCAATACGGCGATCCGCGCAATCCAAAGGTCGATCCGATCGACTGGATCGAGCGCATCCCGATTTCCGAGACGCGCAACTACGTCCAGCGCATCATTGAAAACATGCAGGTCTATCGCGCCCGTTTCAGCAACGACTCGCGGCTTTTGATCGAAGCCGACCTGCGCCGCGGCGGTTAACGCACGCTAAAGCGGGGCGACGTTTTTTCGCTTCTTGGTTCCCGCCCGTCCGCCAATTTTGAGTGCGGCTCCTTCAATTATTGGCTTCCCGCAAGGAACTTGACGCGCGGGAAGGGTCTTTTCCTCATTGGAGTCGACTTTTCACGCTGATCGTGCGCGCGGCACTCGTCTTAATTTTCAGCAATCCGCGTCACTTTTTTCGGCAGTCAAGAGGCTTTTCCTCGTTGCACTTGTGCCCAAGGGCCATTTAATGTCCCTTTTGTGACCCCTCTCACAAGTGTGTGAGGAACTGGGCGATAGGGACAGGCAATGAATAAGCCCTACCCTCATCTGGTGCCGGATCCGGGACACGGCGCCTTCGATCGGGGCAAAAGCCTCTTCATAACCGCGCAAGACGGGCTGCGGCTCCATGTGCGCGAATACGGCGATCGCACCTGTCCCGGTATGCCGGTGGTATGCCTCCCGGGCCTGGCGCGCTCAGCCGCCGATTTCGACGAGCTGGCGCCGGCACTGGCGGGAGGTCCTCCGAAGCGGCATGTGATCGCCATCGATTCCCGCGGCCGCGGCCATTCCGATCACGACGCCGATCATACCAACTACAATTGCATGACCGAGCTCGGCGACATCGTCAGCGTGCTGTTCGAGCTTGGCGTCGGACCTGCAGTCTTCGTGGGAAGCTCGCGCGGCGGTGTTCTGACGATGTTGCTCGGGGCGGCGCATCCGGTATCGATTGCCGCCGTCGTTCTGCACGATGTCGGGCCCGTACATGAATGCAGGGGCATGGCGCGAATCAAGAGCTACCTCGGCAAGCTGCCGCACCCCCACACTTATGAGGAAGGCGCCGAGGTGCTTCGCCAGCTGATGGGCGCGCAGTTTCCCAAACTCACCAACGAACAATGGCTGGGCGCCGCACAGCGGACGTGGCACCTCAAGCATGGCGGCCTCAAGCCGGCCTACGATCTCGGCATCGCGCGGGCGCTGGCGGGTATCGACATCGACCGGCCAATGCCGCCCTTGTGGCACGAATTCGACGCGCTGGCTGGGGTGCCGATGCTGGTGATCCGCGGCGCCAATTCGGATCTGTTGTCGGCTGAGACGGTGGCGGCGATGCGCGCGCGGCGCGCTGACATGGACATCATCGAAGTCGCCGACCAGGGGCATGCGCCGCTGCTCGAAGGCCAGCTTGTTCGTCAGATCGTCCGCTTCGTCGAGACGTGCGAAGGCGCGGGCAAGAGCCCCGAGGCCGCGCCGGCGCAAGCGCTGGCCGGCCACTCATAGCGCCCGCGAGCCGCTCTGCTCGCTTCTTCACTCTGCAACGTAAAGCCGGCAACAACACGAAGGGCGTCGGCTGCCTTCGTGGCTGCTCCGATGTGAAGCTTACCAGCCGGCCTTATAATTGAGCCGGCCCAGCAGGCTCTGGCTCTTGAGCGCGGTCGAATACATCTCCGGCGAACCGGACATGGCAGAGCCGCCGAGCGACCCCGGCGCGCCGCTTGGCGCACCGGCGCCGAGGTCGGTGTAGAGATATTCGAGGCCGAGCGACCATTTGGACGAAAACTGATATTCGAAGCCGACGCCGGCAGTCCAACCGGTCGTGGCCGTACTCTGCGTGAAAGAGCCGATCTGGCCCGCGCCTTGAAGCGGCGAGCCGACGTCCGCGGCCGCGAAGCCGCCTTTCACATACGGCAGCCACTGACCGACCGAATAACCCACCCGGCCTGTGACCGTGCCGAGCCAATTCATGTTTGGTGTCCAGCCGCCCGCCGAGGTCGCGGGCAGATAGGGCGCGGTGAATTTGCCGTCGAAATTTGCGGCCGCAAATGAGCCTTCGAGACCGAAGACAACATTGCCCGATTGGAAATTATAGCCGAAATTTTCGCTGCTCGGCGGCGTGGCGGTCGTAGGTGCTGTAAAGCCGGTGGAGGGCGTGAGCACCGTCCACGGATCGGATCCGCTCGAATTGTTTCGGAAGTAGAAGCCGGCCCAGTCCGGCTTCTGCTGCAGTTTCATCGGCGGCGGCGTCACGGTGTTCAAATCCAGCGCGGAAGCCGCTTGCGCAAAGCAAGCCGCCACGCAGACCACCGCGATCAATGTGCAAGTCTTTCTGACCAGCACTGCAATCCACCCCATTCGGGGGCCTTCGGCTATTCGCTCGCAGGGTTCGAGCAGATCGCTGCCCAAACCCCAAGAGCAGGTGCGCAACGCGCGCACCTTGCGAATCCCCTGCCTCGGCCCCTAGCGATCATATACTGGCGGATGTGGGCGGTCGATTCCCGCTCGGCCCGCAAGCGCCAGCAACCTATTGTATCTATTCGATTTTTCAGCCTGAGCCAAATCTTTGCGCCGGGTGTTGCAAATATAGCTCAGCGAAAATCGTGGCGTTTCGAGCCTACTTTGATCGCTCAATACCACCATTCGCGTCACCAGACCGTACGGCGCAACCAGCACACCGTGACACCAACACCTCCACCTTGTCGCAGCGTCACGCTCTCCTGATCAACGTGACGTCGGAGCCCGAAATAGCAAAAAACTAGTAACGGAAAAGCAATCAGGGCCTCGTAAGTTGCGCGGGAGAGACACAAAACTCATGCGAAACATAGTCATTAACCCGAGCAACCTCGCAAATTGCAAAAATAGCAATGCCCAGAGGATCCAGACCCGGGGAGCGCCGCGGTGGCCGCCAAAAAGGCACGCCAAATAAAAAGACCGTTTTACGCAATGCGGCCCTCAGCGCTGCAGCCGCCGATCCGAACCTGTCACCCCTTGATTATTTGTTGAACGTTATGAGGGAGCAAACGCTTACCCATAGAGGCTCGTATTACCGCCGCGCGGGAAGCCCTGCCTTACTTTCACTCAAAGCCGCAAGAATCGGTCGCTCGCCAGGCGACCGCCGTAGATATGAAGAGCTCTCCGTGGCGGCAATAGGAGCGGGAAGAGCCAGAAATCGATCAATATCAGAATCATCAAAGGAGGTTCGGCTTCGGAGGAAAGCGAAAGGGAACCGGGCGCAACGAAGAGAAAACGGATACCATGAAGTGCACAAAAGACGTGATGCACGCAAACGCGCCGCCCGACACGAGTCAGAACACCGTTCGAATTCTTTTGCCGTGATGCGCGATGCGGATACGCCGGTCTAACCTTCGACTCCGGATCGCTTCACTGTTGGCGCGTTACGTTCATCCCAAGACGGACGGCTGACGGTCCTCGAAAAATCGTAGGTGAGGACCCGCCGGGATTTAACATCGATCCTGCCCTCGCAATGGAGTTGAGAGACGCCAAGCGTCGCTACGATTTCGTGTACACTACGCAGATAAGCCAGCCCGAACACTACGAACGAGAGGCCGCCATCCTCCAGCCCGCATCAAAGAAATCGAACAAGACCTTCAATGCCCGTGCCCTTCCTTATACGGTAAAAATGAGCGCAAGCGGGATGAGGAACGACTGAAAGAGTTGCAGCGAGTCCGTCACTCGGGCCTGAAATTGAGCACACAGGAAGATATTGAAGAGGCTTGGTTGACGGCGCGGGTGGCTTCGTGGTCGACAATTCCAGAATGCGCAGCTTGCGCGCGTCTCCGAGAGCTCGACGCGCGGCTTTGGGAGAATCCAGTGAACCGCGAGCCACCGCTCACTGTTCGCGAGAGAGCAGAACTTCGGGCGCTACAAACATTATATGCGGACCATGAACCCGATATGACCACTTGGGCGCTTCGAACTTTCGAAGGGTTCGGGAAGCGCATATGGAGATGAAGTTCTCGAAATACCCGCCGGTTGAGGATGCGACCAACCTCGGTTAAGCGCGCCGTGTCGGACGTTAAGGCCGAGGCACGTTAAGGCCGAGGCCGCCCCATCTGGTGCTGCTGTTAGCGACTAAAGACATCCAAGGCCCTTCGTGACGACCGCCCGACAGGGCGCTTACCCGAAATAAGCACGAGACATTGGTTACTTCCGATAATGCTCGTTATCGGAAGTAATCCGGCTGGGTCATTCCTAGTGTCGTTCTGGTCTGATAGTCCGCGCTAAGCGGAGTCGTGTCAGCCCTCTCTTGAATTCCTCCTAAGAGCCGATTGTGTTGAAAAACTCGCTGGTTGAGAGGGCGTGAGATTCACTGATTCAGTCCTGTTAGAGGCAGGGACTGAGTCGATGATGGGACCGCGGCAAGTCGAACGGGTGCGCTGTTCTACGACTTCTCGCTCGATGCGCATGTGCCGGCGGATCATCTCCTGAGGTCGATCGACCGCTTCGTCGATCTGTCGGAGGTGCGGCGGGAACTCGCGCCGTTCTACAGCTCGACGGGGCGTCCATCGGTCGATCCCGAGCTGATGATCCGGATGCTGATCGTCGGCTACTGCTTCGGCATCCGCTCGGAGCGGCGGCTCTGCGAGGAGGTGCATCTGAACCTCGCCTATCGCTGGTTCTGCCGGCTCGGGCTCGACGGCCGAGTTCCCGACCACTCGACCTTCTCGAAGAACCGGCACGGCCGCTTCCGCGAGAGCGATCTGCTGCGGCGGTGTTCGAGACCGTGCTGCGCCGCTGCATGGAGGAAGGCTGGTCGGCGGCGAGGGCTTCGCCGTCGACGCCAGCCTGATCAAGGCCGACGCCAACCGGCAACGCGGCGTCGAGGGCGACGAGGGACTTGCCGCCCGAGGCGGCGCAGCCGGGCGGTCGAGGAGTATCTGGCGGTGCTCGATGATGCCGCCTTCGGCGCGGCAACCGACGTCACGCCGAAGTTCATCTCGCCCGCCGATCCGGCTGCCCGCTGGACCGGCGCCCATGGTGGCCAGGCGTTCTTCGCCTACTCGACAAATTATCTCGATCGATCTCGACAACGCGATCATCGTCGATGTCGAGGCCACGACCGCCATCCGCCAGGCCGAGGTCACCGCGGCTAAGCGGATGATCGAGCGCATCTATATTCGGGCCGGTTGCTAAATATGACTATACGCTCGGACCGTAAATCAGCCGACGACACGCCGTGGGCAGTGGATGCGCGTCACGCGATGCAAGCAACCACCGGCGATCAACTAAAGGTGAGGTACGAGGTACCACGGGAATTGCCGCCGGAACTGAACGCGTTGCGGTTTCGAATGGACGAGCGCGGCGAAAACAAACAGTAGCGTCGCGGGATTGCGTCTTGGTGCCGTCCTTCATCCGCCGGCATTTTGCCCATGCGGTTCCCGATCGGGAACATTGCTTGGTCGTTTTGTTCCTTCCGTAGATCAGCAACCTTTCGCGTGCCGACGCATTCATCCCACGGACGAGGAGTTGTCCCCCGACGCACCCCTCACTCCCCAACAACTTCTTGGCCGAAAGCCCCGACTCGCACGCCGGCGCTTCTCTTTATTTTGATCGGGCTTCCATCGGCAAGTCCTTGCGCTGCGGCCGGCGGTTCGTTTCGCATCGCTTACACACAAGCGGAAGGGTAACGCTTCCCGGAACCGAACCGGTTCGGAATGAGTGAACAAATTGAGCTACCGTAGCGTTGACTCTACGAGGCGAGCGATGTCCGTATCATGCGCCACAAAAAGACAGCGCAGATCACTTTCAGGATTGATCCTAATCTAAAAGAGGCCGCCGAAAAGGCTGCGGCCCAAGATCGTCGCTCGCTCACTTCATTGATTGAAAGGGTCTTAGCTAAGCACCTTCGGAACAGACGCCTCCTAACCAATCGGCCGCCTCCACCTAAGGAAGCCGCTCGGACAGCTTTGAAGCTGGCGGCTCGCGAGATCGAGGCATTTAACGTCAAATCGCTACCGGCGGACGAGCGAGAAAGGCGGAAACGTCAACTTATTCGAGGGCCAAGGGAATTCCGCGACATTCGCTGCGATCAGGCGAAGTCGAGGGGATAGCTCAGCGCCTGCCACTACCTCGAAAAAGGGAAAAGCCCCGCTAGCTGGCGCGCGCAGCTCTGTTTCAAATCGTGCTTACGTCGCGCCGCGAGCAGAGCTCTAGTCTTCCTCAGCCTGGTGGTCCGAACCGCTTTTGCGCCGCAAGACTCGCAGGTGTAGGTGACCTCGATTAGCCGGCGCTAGGCAGCATCGAAGGCAATCTGTTCGCCTGACCTATATAAGCGGCGGTGATGCGCCAGGTCTCATCGCTTATGCGGCGATCGGTTCCATTAAAGTGGGATCATCGTGGCCCCGCTGGTCTCGGCTGGCATACAGCCGCCCCTTTGTTTGCTCGCTAAAGCGAGCGATGTATCGATCGCCACGTGATCCCCGTTTGCTCGGCAATGCTTTGTTCAGCTACTGCCAGCGCCCGATAGTGCTGCTCTATTGCAATGAACCGATCTCGTACGTCGGGATCGGGCGTCGCGTGTGCTAATTTCAAGTAGCTGGTAGCGCGATCCAAATATTCGCGCGCTCTCGCCCAACTAACAAGAACATCGCGCGCCTTTGGTTGAAATTGCTGTTGCGGAAGGCGCGCTTCAGAACGCGATTTCGGTAGCGAATTAGATCGGTATGCCATCACGTTTCCCCTCCCTTTTACCGACACCACACATTTGTCAAATGCGATAGTGACGAGCAGCGGGCGTTGGTTTGACGGAAAAGCGGGCAATGGAACAAGGCCCCCCAGACGCCGAGCGCGGCGCAAAACCCGCATTTTGCCCGCCAAGTTAAGGCCTCATTCTCCGGTGATTTTTGGTCTGAGAAGGTGGGGTACGGGGAGGACAAGTGCTGAGACGATGGCTGGCGCCAGGCCTCTTATTAGTTTTGCCTGTGACCGCAGCGTTGTCGGCGAGTACTGGTATTGTCCAAGCGGTAGAAGAATGCAGGCTTGAGCCTGGCTGGCAGGCACCTCCGGGCAGTAGGTGGCTCTCGCGGATCAACCGAGATCATCACCGGTGTTGGTTCTTAAGTTCTAGAGCTATCGGCGGCCCTCATACTCAACAGCGTCGGGCTGCCCATGTTAAAAACCGTGATCTCGCCAGTGACACTGACGCCGTGCGGCGGGGCGAACAACGCTATAGCGACCTACAAACAGCTTCTGCACCAAAAGACAAAACCGATATTCGCGTGACAGCCGAGCCGCCGGGGGGCCCACAAGTCGCCCCGCCTTCGGTTGACCAATCGCCGAAAAATTTGTTTCCCCCCAGCGTTTCGACCATTGCTTACAGCCTGCCACCACCTAGCGCGCAAATGGTGTCGGGGCCAACAGCCGTTGCCGCGCGCACCACGGAGCGGACACCGGCAGCCGCGAGCGAATCGAACATGGTTCTTCTTGCTGGCGCAGCAGCAGGGCTGTTATTTGCTGGCGGAGTTTTTCACTTCGCACGTCGGGGCCGCGGCGAAATCGAGTCCACGGACGCCTAACCGGGAAGTCCAAATCTCGTAATGCACGCATGGCGCTAATGCCGCCTAAGGACATTCACAATCCAAAGCGCTGGCGCGATCGGGCCGCCGAAATACGCGCGCTCGCCGAAAGCGCCACCGACGCGGAAACGCGGCACAACGTGATCCATTTGGCCGACGGCTGGGGTCTGGCGCTCGCTCAGTGTATCTGGGCTAGTGGCGTAGAGGGGGCGTCGTTTCGCAGATCAGATACAGCGCCGCCGCAATTGGCTTTCGGACACCTCCTGTTCGGCGCCCAGATCTGTCAACGCACGAATCAGATCAGGGTAGTGCCGTATGGATTGCTCATAACCGAACATACCGGGCCCGCCGGTTTAGCGCATCCGCCAGTGTGAGCAACGATTGTTGCCAACCGGCCTACTACTTCATCGCCCTAGTCCGCTGGCGACCAACCTGGGTCTGGGCAAACGGAGCGGTGTTCCCCCTTTAGACCCGTCGCCAATCGCCCAGACTTGGCCGTGAACGCATTTCGGCGGGGCAGACTTGGGCCGCACGCTGGCGGGCAAGCCGCCTTGGTTTTGTCAAATGTTTTTTTCGATAATCCCCGCTGTCCACACGGGGAGGGAGAGCCGATGATCGCCATCCTGATCGGCGCCGGCTTGGCCGGCGTCGTACTCGGTGCTACCAGCCGGCTCGTCTTCTTTTTGCCGGCCACAGTGATGGCAATCATGGTGGCGGCGGTGCTGATCGTACGCGCCGACATTGACCTTGGCTTCGTCGCGCTCGCAGCCACGCTCTTGAACGCCGGCTTTCTGCTCGGCATCGTCATGGCCCAGACACTGCCGGCTTTAATGGTCGCGCCGCCCCGGACGGTTGACGAAGCTGACGCTAGCTTCATCGTCCGCGACGACTAACGGTCAAGCAATGGCTTGCGTCGGTTTCGAGCGATCGACCGTCGACAGCCTCCTCGCCCGCGACGAGGCGCGCCGAATTGCGGCGAACATCGCCAAACTGCCGGAACTGCTCAAGCGGCCGCAGGATTAGGTGCCTGGAGCATCGGTATAGTCGAACAGGCTGGGCTGATTTCGACAGCCCCTCGGGAGATTTTTCCGGCGGCCAAGCACGGTGCAACAGCCGCGGCGAAAGCTCGATTTCCTGCGGCCGAATGACTACGTTTGACGGCAGTTCTGTAGCGTGTGCGTAGGAGCCTACCCCGTTGCCTGCCCGAATTGGTCGCGGCCCTTGCCGCGCCCGATCGTCATTCCGAAAGTGACGGAGATTGCCACGCTTGGCGATGTGCGAGCGCTGGTCGAAAAGCACCTACCGGCCGAGTACCGCACGAAGTTCACCTGGCGGCAGCTTGCCGGGATGCTGCGGCGCGCGGCAGAGGGAAAGGAAGACGCGGCCGAGCTCTCGACCGCGCTGCAAATCGTGCTCAAAATCGAGGGTGTCGAGTACCGTACACGTTGAGTGAGGCGTGCGATGGTCAATCTTCTCGAACAGGCGATCAACAGCGATGACGGCGACCGCGCCGCCAAAGTCATCCAGGACACTCGGCATCGAATCGGCCGATGTCGCCAATTAGGTGTTTCCGAAAACCTGGCCGCCCGGCCGCGAGCAGCGTGGCCCGTATCCTCGGGGAGTGGCGATCGCCACGACACTCACGGCGCGGAGTAAATCACTCCGTGCGCGGTGTTGACGACCCATTGACCGTCCTGACGCTTGACGCTCTCGACGTGCCCGAGACCCGGAAGGAGGCTGCCGGTCGTTACGTCAAACAAGCCGCCAGAGCGGTTCTCGACCAGCGCCCGACCGCCGCGCGCCTCGCGCACCACCCAATCCCGCAGCACTTTTTCGGACGACTTCGGTTCGCTCGCCGCTGGTGCGGCGCTCGGGATGGTGCCGGTCGTCTCCGGAGAAGCGGCGACGGATGCGGCCATCGCGGTTTTCTTCTCCAACCGTTCGAGCGATTCGGCGATGCGGGTGAGCTTCGCTGCAGGTTCGGCTTGGCCACGCTCTAGACGGTCGAGCCGCTCGGCGAGCTTGGCCAATTGGCCATTCGCCCCGCGCGTCGCCGCATCAAGATTGGCTTTCAACGCCGAGATCTCGGCCAAGTCGGTCTTGGTCGCCGGAGCCGGAGCTCTGCGAGCGCTTGCCACGTTCATCCCTGTCGCAGTCCAAAGACGGTCAACGCCGGTCGCGGAAAGCGAGCCTATAAACGAACCAATCGCCGCGGCGGCGGCAAGCGACGCCGCCATCACGGCGAGGCGCAGCGACCGCGACATGGACGCTGTGCTGGCGTTCGCAGATGCAGCCGCGTCGTCCTTCGGCGCCTCACCGGAAGCGTGCATGCCCTCCTCGGCGGCAGAGTGCAGGATTTCATCCGTGCTCACCTCGTCGCCGTCAAGCTTCGGCGACCACACGACCGGGAACGTGCTCTCGCCGGTGGTGCCGGGCGCGCGCACTTCCGGCGACTGTTCACCAGATGTGGCAGTTTTATTGGCGGGCGTGGCGCTGGCGGGAAGGCCAGCAGGTATTTCGCTGCCACGTGTTTCGTTCGTGAGCTTGGCGGCTTCGGGTTCTTGCGATTGACGCTTGCCCGAACTCTCTTTCGAGCTCTCGTCCATGATTTTCGGATCCTCCAGATGGTGGATGATCCGTAACCGCCCCTGATTAGGAATTGGTTAGCGGAGGGGCGCGGCCAGGATCATTTTCGTCGGCCGACGGCTGCCCAGCCACTTCCGCGGTCCGCTCTTTCGGGGCACGCCCGCCCCGGTCCGTCGAGACCCTGTACGGGCGCGGCAGTCGACGGCCCTTATTGATGAGCGCGCGACTGCTTGCGGAATGCTAGGCTCCACTTCTCGGGTCTGATAAATGCAGCGCCGGCGCAGCCAGATCAACAAATAGCCGCTTTCTTCCTGCCTTCTTCACGCCGCCTTCGCTACGGGGATTTCATTCCTTCATTCTTGCCCGGCGTTTCCTGCCGGGATGCCCTCAGAGGCCAATGTTGAATCGGCGCGACTTCATCAAGAAGTTGGGTGTAGTCTGCACATCGCCGGCGGCGATGCTTTGGCCTTTTGCCGCGCGTGCGCAAAATCCCCCTGCGTCCGCCGGCGCGGATCAGGCGACCGGCGAAGTCGGACAGGTGGCGACGCTGCAAGGCAGCGCGACGGTCACGCGCGGCAGTCCGGGAAAGGTCGCGGCCCTGCGCGTCAACGATCCAATCTTCGAGCATGACACGCTGGTGACGGGACCCGATGCGGCACTCGGCATCACTTTCGACGATCAGACCACCTTCAGCTTGTCGGCCAATTCGCGCATCGTGGTGGACGCATTCGTCTATCAAAAGGGCGGCGCCAGCAATGCCGCGACCTTCAACGTGGCGGTCGGCACGGCCGCGTTTGTTGCGAGCCTGGTTGCCAAGACCGGCGACATGAAAATCAACACGCCAAGCGCCACGCTCGGCATTCGCGGCACGACCGGCGTGGTCGAAGTGCCGATTGGCGGTGGGACGGGAGCCGGCGGTGCGGCCGAGCCCAGGATCAAGCTCTATGCGGACGCCAACGGCCATGTCGGCCAGATCGAAGTGTTCAACCGCCAGGGCGGCCGGCTGGGCACACTGACGCAGAGCGCCAGCGCGTTCACCATTGCGCGCGAGCCGGGCGGCGGCATACGCGCGGTGCCGTTTCAGATTCCGCCCGGCGAAGCAGCGCGCGACCGCGGCGTATTACAGCGACTGCGCGCTACCCACACGATCGGTCGCCGCATGACTATCGAGCGGTTGCGGACACGCGGTCCGAACCGGTCGGGGCCAAACCAGCGGACGCCGGGCGGAACGCCGCGCCGGGGCGGTCAGCCGCGGCAAAATATGCCGCCGCGAACGGGCGGAGGCGCCACGCGGCGGCGGTGGTGGCGTTAAACTTCCGGCTTAATGCCTAACGGATTTCAAACGGCTCAAAGCTGCACGCGGATCGAATCCGATCGCCTCGGCAATGTCTAGCAATTCGACGACATCAATCCGATGCTGGCCGCTCTCGAATCTGGCAATGAAGGATTGATGCTGGCCGAGTCTCTCGACCAAAAAGTTCGGTACAGTCAACGCAATGCTCGGCGGCCTCGATCAGGTGGCTGTCGATCCAGCCAATGGAGCGGTCTTTGTGCTCTATGGCGTCTTCGATCAGACTATCCAAGGCAACCGTATCGCGATCCGCAAATTGACCTATCAAGAGTGCAACGAATTTGCAGCTTGTGACGTTCTGGTCGCCGGTCCGGAGATATTCGTGGACGACGGTCAATCCCCGGCCGCATTGCCCGCAGTCGCGGTCGCAGCAAACGGGATGGTCGGCGTACTCTACGACACGTTCGAGGGGATGATCGGCGGCTTGCCCACGTTTGTCACGCATCTAGCGATCACTGACGAGCGTCATGGACCTTTGACTTTAATGGCATTTCTTTCCTCTGCGCCGGATAGTGGCGATTCCAGCCGACGCGTCTTAGGTGACTTTCAACAAATGGTTGCAGTTGGGAATAAATTTTATGGC
>CAWJRE010000029.1:0-233842 GCA_963845075.1 uncultured Alphaproteobacteria bacterium
TCCGGCGCGGCGGGGTCATTGGAAATTCGGAAGCGACGTGCTCCGCTACTCGGCCTGATAGAGTAAACACCTCGATTGCGAACAGCGGCACCTAAGTTCCCAACTAATTCTTAAACGCCAGTGCGCGCGCTCCACTAGAGCGCGGCGTCGGGATTCACACGTAACCGCGACGGCCGGTTGGCGTCCCTGGACGATGCGGCATTGTTCCGGTTCTGTTCGTGTTAATAAATGGGGCGAGAAGGTGTCGAATTCTTGACAGCCGCATGGAATTCGTGCTCCAGGTGCAAATCTCAAGTCGGGGGACTTGCGATGAGATCGCTTACAATCGAACAGCGTCGCGCTGTTGCGCGGCGTCTCTTCGCAGCATTGTGCGCGCATTATCCTAATGGTTAGATCGCACTTGTTGAACAGCCTAGTCCTAATCCGACTGCAACCATTTTAGTCGATTGCAGCATGGCCAATGACTCGGCCGTCGCTCAGAATTCGTTTTCTGAATTCGCCGCTGGCGAAATCCGGGAAATCACTCAAGAGTCATTTACGAGCCAGCGCAGAGGGGAGTCCTTTAAGGGCTCGGCGTAGCGAAATCTTTGAATCGTCTTGCCCTGGACGTCTTACCCCTGGTCCATATTCTGACCGTGCTCGTTGCGGGTGCGATAGGCTTCTATCTGATGCACAGGTTTGCGCAATAAAAGCCAATAGAGACCCAGCGCAACGGCGGCACCGATGGCGATGGCAAGCCGACGGGGATTTTAGTGGCGCCCGGTACGTTTGCTCGAAGCGACGATGTCAGGCACGCGACGCTGGCGCTGGCGCGGCGGCGGTTGATGCCACCATGACCAGCATCCCGGCGACCGCGCATCACGCCATGAAAGTAGCTCGACCCTCAACTGGCCCGCGCCTGCTATCCGCCATCATTGCGAACGCGACTTTCGGGTCCCGAAAGGCGGAAGGTGTGGCACCGATTAGCCGAGCAGTGCTTTACGTCACAGGTCGGTATCAAAAAGCGGCCATAGACTAACTTCCCAACTCAAGCAGTAGTCAGTCATGGAAACGCCACCCGAATTTATTCTTACCCGTCTGCGGCGTTTGGCTCATGTCAAGCTGCAGCGCCAGGAGTTGCTCCCATTTTGCGAGAGCTGGCGCAAGAGTACAAAGCTTTCTTGTTCGATGACGCAGTGAGGCGAAACGAGTGTCCACAGCACACCGTGCCACCGCCGCAACTGTGACGCTGGTCACAAGCTCTCCGCTGTGTCCGACATCAACTCTATTGCCAGATACAAGGCCAGCACTGTTACATCTCTGATACAGCCCCCCAACAGAAACTCGCTATACGCTTTTTCACACCAACGTCGCTTTATCGTCGTTGCGGCGCGGCCCGACGCGCGTTTTGGTCTTGACGCAAAAAGCGGTCCTCTATCTCTGTGTAGACCCGGTGCAACCATTGTTCCGCGCGCTCGGCTTGCTCCTGAAAAGCCGCGGCCTGCGCCTGCTCGCTTTCCGCAATCCGACCCTCGGCCGCGCGCAGCTTATGCGAAAGCGCCTGCGCCATCTCGATCGCGTTTCTGCTATTTTCCTCAGCGACGCTGGCGGCCCTATTAAGGAGTTGCAGAATTGTATGGCCCGCTCGGTCGAGCTTATCAGCGTTTCCGGAGGTCGTACTCGTGGAAGCGGGCGCAAAGGGAATAGCACAACCCTCTTTTGTGTGGGCATTAGGTAGCTCTCCCATGGCTAACCCCTCCAGTAAATATTTTCGTCAAGCTTCGTTTGTGGCGACCACGGCTTTTTACACGCTATTCACAGGGGCACTGCGGTTTAATTTGATGTTGTCAACAATACGCCCAACGGGAACATTTAAGCATCAGCCAAGCAGCCGTGTGCTCTAAAAATCCAGGTCTACCCGCAGCAGCTCGGCAGCTTGGCGACATTGGCGGCGATAAGTCGGCCTGGTCGCGGGTCAGGAGCTGGCGGCGGTGCGGCGGCGGGCTGATCGTCGCAAATAAACGAAGGCCAGCGTCTGCCCGTTGGCGTCGCGCACGCGATGAAGCACGCGGCCGTTTCTTCGACGGTCCGGGGTGACGGGAAGCGGCGTTCGGTACCGACCGACACGCCTGCCGTTAACCCAGCCCAGTATAGCTTTGCCTCGTCGCACCACAAAAGAAATGAGCCCCAGCAACTTCTGGGTATCGGCCCATTTGCTGGCAGGAGCGGGCCGCCAGAGGCTGCAAGTATGCCACGGCGGCCCTAGTTTCACTCACACGGTGATCTTCGTGTGTGAGCACTTATTCGCGCGTGTGAATGTGCCGCCTTCACAGTTCCTAATACAATACCGTGGATCGTACGCACGCCGACGGTCCTTGGGCTCGGACAAGTCGTACAGCTGCCCGAGCAGCCACTCGGCCCGCAGCCGAACCCACAGGTGTACTCACCCGTTTAGGCCGCACGACTTCTCGCAATAACTCTTGCCTTCCCCGCACACAGTAGCGACCTGATCCTTCGTTAGTGAGACGTTTCCGCCAATACCGATAGGTTTCGCCCCGGCGGCGCTCGCAGCAAATGCGAAAGCACCGAGCGTTACGGCGATGAGGATTAGAATTTTGCGCATGTCGATTCTCCTTCTTGAACCACGCCCGCACACCCTTTGGAGTTTAAACACTCGTATCGAGCCATCGAGTGACGCGTGTCACCCTGTAAAATATCAGCGCGAAATTATTGCTTCGTTCATTAGCAATTTCGGCGGCTTGGCGATGTTGGCCGCGATCCAGCAGGGCCAGCCTTAACCTAAACGGTCGTAAACATGCGGTTAACCTTTGAGGGCGACCCTGTTGCCTGGGGCCGCCGTTCGAGTGCGCAAAAACAAGAAGGAGGACTGGCCATGCGTGCCATGTTGGAAGTCAGCACCGATTATGGCTACGACGTCGCGATTTACGAGGAGGACTTGGAGGGTATTACCGCTAGCGGGCTATGGAAGCTGCGCATGTCGCGTCCGGTATCAAAAGGTGCTTCGCCGAAGGGGGATGCTGATGCAGGGCAAGACCGGGAACGGACCGGGTACGGCCCTGCGCCTACCGAATTTCGGCGGCAAGCAATCGGTCATCCATTTGGTCGATCCCGGGCGGAGTGATCCGCTCATGGAGGGCGCGAAACGCCCAAGGCTTTGCCCTAGCGTTTTAGCAGGTCGGGCAGCTTGGCGATATTGGCGGCGATGCGCCTCGCCTCGTCACGGGTGAGCAGGTCGTAATTCAAGCGGTGCGCCGCATTAATGGCCCAACGGCGACATCGGGGAGCTAGTGCCCGAACAACTATCGTGTGCTACTTTAGTTTTGCTGGATCCTGAACCTCGGGGGAGGCGGTCAGTCGAAACACGCTTCTCGCCGCACTTTCGGTCGCGTTCGGCTTGTCTGGCTGCTTTCCGCCGCCGAGGCGCAGCAGGCGAAGCTTCATCGCTTTGGCTTCCTCGCAAACCATTCCGCGTCTTTTCCACCTTATCGCATTCCTGCAAACGCTGAGTGAATTGGGCTATGCCGAGGGCAGGAACATAACTATCGAGGCCAGATATGCGGGAGTCAATTTCGACCGCTTGCCCGACCTGGCGCCGCGTCAGGAACTCATCTGAGGAAATCCTGGATGTAGTACCAACAGGGGGAAAACAATGGTCCGTCTTATTAGCCTGATCGCATTATGTACATTGATGCTGCAGGTGCCGGCCTCGGCCCAGCAACCCACACCAACGACACCGGCGGACTATGTGCTTTCACCGTAATCCTTCGGCAGGACCAGTCGAGAAATCTGGAGAATTCGAGATTCTGGATAAGTCCGGATTTTGGGCAAAATTCCCACCGGAGGGCATCGTCGTGAAATCATGGTACGTTGCGATGGGCATGGGCCACGTTGTCACGCTCAGAGTACCACCGGCACGACTGCGCGAGGTGAACAGGTCGGTGGAACAGAACGCATGGAAGGTCTTCCGGACTGAGTTCTATCCGACCTACGACTTTCGTGAGATCGCCCGGGGCCAGCGCGAGAAGGCGCTCGCTAAGTGAGGTACCGTTGTGAGGCTCGGTTGCGCGGACCTCGGTCCAAAAAATCACCGATGGAAATGGGCGCTCGCGGAGGTGCAGTACAGGAAATTGCCAGCCGATGCGCTGAGTGCCTTTGAGCCTAACTCCTAAAGGCGTGCGTTGAGGACGCCAACAATCCCATTTCACGTGCCTCCCGGTGAGATGCGGCGTGTCGACGAGAATTCGATCAGTATCCTTCGCCGCAGCGCCTCGGCCAGACAGCGCCGCGCCTCGTCGCGGGTCAGCAGATTTTGCCGTCGGGCTGCCACCGGGCTCATCCTCGCGCAATAGATGAAGGCCAGCGCCTGCTTGTTGGCGTCACGGACGATGAAGCACGGAGCGCGGTCTCCTCGACGGATTACGGCGGTGGGAAGCGGCGGGGCGGCATGGCGATTGCTGATTTGATCTAAATCATTTGTGGCTAGGCAAAGAAGGTATTCATTGTTGGGCGCAGGTGACGGGTGCAGGTTTATCTTCAATGCCACCGCTGACCGGCGCAAGCACCAATGAGGATCTCTCCATCTAGCCTAGCGCTAGCGCTAGCGCTTCTCGGCTTCGCCGCGCAAGCCGCCGACATTCGCACTGCTCAAGCAGCCGAGCCGGAAATCCACTACGCCCCTGTCGAGAACCTTGAGCACATCGATATCGAGCTAATCAGGTCCGCGACCAAGTCGGTGGACATGGCCGCATTCACGCTCACCGATTGGGCGATCATCGCGGCGTTGAAAGAGGCACACACGCGCGGCGTCACCATTCGTATTTTACTAGATCCTAGTCAGCGTCAAGCCTACGACAAGCTGGCTGAGATGGCGGACATCGTGCGCGTCAAGAAGCGAGGCCGCCCGCTAATGCATCTCAAGGCATACGCCATTGATGGTGCCCTACTTCGCACCGGATCTGCGAACCTCAGTCCGAGCGGGTTGAAGCAACAAGATAACGATCTAATCATTTTGCGGGACCCAGTTCTTGCCGCGAAATTCGAGGCGCGTTTCGCTGAAGTTTACTCCGCTGCCGAACCGATGAGCGGCGGGGAAGATGGAAAAGATGCGGAAGACAAGTGCGGCAAGCCGCCAAATCCAGCCTGTTCGATCAAAGGTAACATGAACGCTAAAGGTGAGTGCATCTATCACGAGCCCAACGACCGAGATTATTGCCGCGTTGTCATGCAGAACTGTGACGACCAGGGTAAGTGCGCTAAAGGAAAGCGCTACTTCTGTTCCGCGGCCGAGGCAGAGGCGGCAGGGTGCAGGCCTCCGAAGCGATAGTCTCGATAGAGTAAGCGTCTGCGAACTTATAGTGACCTCGGATGATCCGAACGTTTTTCTTGGCCGTGGCGATTGCTGCGCTGTTGGTCGGTGACGCGCAAGCTTGCGATCGATGTGGGTGCCGGGGTGGTCCCGGCTATAGGGGTCCGGACGGAAATTGCGTCGGCTGGAAAGCGCTCAATAGTGTCTGCGGCACGCCACCAACCACGAAATGTACACCAGAACAAGTCAATTCGGAAAAACGCCTGCTTGTTGGCGTCACGCACGATGAAGCACGGAGCGCCTCGACGGACCACGGCGGCGGGAAGCGGCGAGCGGAAGGCACGGAGCGATGATAGCGGCACAACACACCAGCGGCCACGTCAGCGCGACTCGCATCGTCGGTTAGGTCGATGATCGCGGCGTGGGAGAACAATTCATCTCCGCGCATTTCTTACACTCGGGCTTACCTCCGGAACCGGATTTACGATGGTGCGAAAGGATTAGTGCTCCGTCCGGACAATCGTCGTGGTCGTGGTACACCTTCCTATGCTCCGCAGGGTGCTCGTCGAAATCAGTATGGTACGGAGGGACCTTTGCCATTTTCGTGACTCCTCGCTCGCAGAGCACTGCTTTACGCACCCGTTTGTTAGCGGCGATGCGCCGCGCTTTTTCTTACTGAGATTCAGTAAGTCCTGTTGAGTAGATCGATTTCCATTTCGAAGCCGTCTGGGTGAAGCCTCCAGTCAGCGACGCGGCAGCGGCGCTCGTACCGACGTTTTGCAGCCTCTACGGCACGTTCGGCGCTCCTTGCGCGACGGATCACAATGCTTTGCTGGAGGCACTTGTCTGGATGACCGTCGATGCCGAGCAAAACCTTGAAAAAGATCACTCGATATCGGCACATGGCGATTGCTACCTACGATCCCACCGTCGCCAATGGGTCGGCTGAAGCGGCAAGGGCCGATCAGCGCGCACATCGCGCCAGCCCGACCCATCACGTCGGCAGGGAAACACCAACGCATGATATTCACTGTTGTCGTACACACTTAGCTCCAGATCGGCATCAGCCGGAGCTGTGGCAATCGGCCTCCAATCCAAGATCGAAACGGTCTTTTCCATGTCAAAAACATCATCTAAGCTATTGAAAGCCGCATTGATCTAGCTCAAGGGCCAATGCAGGCAGTCGCGCCCTTGGAGCGGGTCATGAAGCGTTTTGTCATTCGGCAAAACATCGAACACTACCGGGCATTGCTGGACGTCAATACCGACCCTTCGCAGCGGCGTTCGATTGAGCAGTTGCTTCACGACGAAGAAGCCAAACTTAAAAAATACGACGACGATAACAAGAAAAATCGCCCGGCTCCAGCAAGACGGCTTAATCAATCACGCTTTAATAGCTCCGGCAGCTTGGCGATGTTGGCGGCGATGCGCCGCGCCTCATCACGCGTCAGCAGCTTGCCCGTGGCACGGCGGCCGGGCCTCCACTGATTTCCACTCTGGCGTTAGCCGCTCCCACGGCCGCATCACCTTCAGTTTGCGAGCGATGTTGCAGAGGTCGACGTTGACCCGGATGATCGACTGCTTGCTGGTATCAATCAGAAAGAAGTTGGCCGCCTGCGCCTTGCTGCCCGTCGTCTAGTCACGACATCGCGCCGCGAGATCGCAACGATTGCTGCTGCGCTGTTGCGCCATGGTACGCTGACCGCGGATGAGATTGTCGGGGTGCTTGCGTCTGACCGCAGAAACGCCTGATTGGTTTGATCTCAATCAAACGTCGGCCAGCTGATTACTGTCGAAATTTTTGAACCCTTTGATCGGGGTCAACGTCAGCCGGTTTCACAACGCGCCCGATAGACATTGATCAATAGGGCCGATCGGAGGCCTAAGATGAAGCGACAGCCTTCCTTCGAAGTCCAAACCGGAATTTCGACCAGCTCACCAACGCCATCCTCGACGATCAACCCGCCGACTGAGAGCATCAATCGGCGAAGGCGGTGCGGTCGAGTCGGGCATGATGCCTCGGCCTCAATTCGCGCCCGCCGGCCCGCACCCGCCCATGCGTTGACAGGCCTGGCCGCTGTCGGATTGCCGGCGCCGCAAACACGCACCACGGGCCACGCCAGGGGCGGCGGTGTTGCCACTAGATTGACACTGCCGGGGCGGCAAATCGCTAAGTCATTGAATTTATGGGGATGTCTTCGGGCAATTACCGCGGTTTTTCCGCGTTGGTACGGCGGCGCCGAGTGACAGAATTGGTCAAAACGCGAAGCATCATGCGCGGCGATATAGAAGGCACATCACGACCCGTCAATATTGTGGGCCGTCAATATTGCGCGCAAACGACACGCGGCGGGTCTCAGTCCGCCCCGGTATCGCCTCCTCCTCGGCCCCGTCGTCGCCGGCATGTCGCATCGCCGACCCTGTTGTAAGCCCTTGCTAATGCCCCATGTAACCGATCCATGTAACGCATCGTTCGGCGTTTGTTCTCACGCAGCCGCCTCGTCCATGGCATAGTCATTGTTGATTCGTCGCGACGCATCGCCCGGCGCATGTCCAGGAAAAGTGGAAACCGGTTTTCCGACCAGGACATGCGCCAAATCAAAATCGAGCCGCCGCACGGACAATCCGCACGGGAAAGACAGTGGGAAAAGCAGCAAAGTCGGCCGCGAAATCGGCCAAGAAGTCCAACGCACCCGACCTGTTCGCGAATCTGGGCGAACCGCGCTCGGCGGCGCGGCGCGCCTCGCGTAGCGGCGCCGCCTCCGCGCGCGGGTCTGCGGGCGAGTCCGGCTACACCGCCAAGCACATCGAGGTGCTGGAAGGGCTCGAGCCGGTCCGCCGCCGGCCGGGCATGTATATCGGCGGCACCGATGAGAAGGCGCTGCATCACCTCTTCGCCGAGGTGATCGACAATGCGATGGACGAGGCGCTCGCCGGCCATGCCGATTGGATCGAGGTCGAGCTCGCCGCCGACGGCTTTGTCACCGTCACGGATAATGGCCGCGGCATTCCGGTCGACCCGCATCCGAAATTCAAGAACAAGTCGGCGCTGGAAGTGATCATGTGCACGCTGCACGCCGGCGGCAAATTCAACTCCGAGGTCTATGAGACCTCGGGCGGCTTGCACGGCGTTGGCGTGTCGGTCGCGAATGCGCTGTCCGAGCGTATGGAGGTGGAAGTCGCGCGCGGCCAGAAGCTCTACCGGATGGCGTTCGAGCGCGGCAAGCCGAAGGGCAAACTGCAGGACGCCGGCAAGGCGCCCAACCGCCGCGGCACCAAGGTGCGCTTCCGGCCCGATCCGGAGATCTTCGGCGCCAAGGCGCATTTCCGTCCCGAGCGCGTGTTCAAGATGACGCGCTCGAAGGCGTATCTGTTCGGCGGCGTGGAAATTCGCTGGTCGTGCGACAAGGAATTGCTGCGCGGCGTCGAAGGCGTGCCCGAAGAGGCGACCTTCCATTTCGCCGACGGCCTGAAGGATTATCTGTCGGAGACGCTCGCCGGCACTACCCTCGTCCACCCGGACGTCTTCACCGGCAGCGCCGGCAAGACCGGCGCACACGGCGGCGCGCAATGGGCGGTGGCCTGGACGGCCGACGCCGACGGCTTTCTCAACTCATACTGCAACACCATCCCGACGCCCGATGGCGGCACACACGAATCCGGCTTGCGCACCGCGCTCACGCGCGGACTGAAGGATCACGCCGAGCGCGTCGGCCAGGGCAAGCGCGCCGCCTCCATCACCTCTGACGACGTGATGACCGGCGCCGGCGCCATGCTGTCGGTTTTCATCCGCGAGCCGGAATTTCAGGGCCAGACCAAGGACCGGCTCGCCACAGCGGAAGCGCAAAAGATCGTCGAGCAGGCGATCAAGGATCCGTTCGATCACTGGCTTGCCGGCAATCCGCTGCAGGCCAATAAGCTCCTCGACTTCGTGGTGGAGCGCGCCGAGGAGCGCGTCCGCCGCCGCCAGGAAAAAGACATCGCGCGCAAGAGCGCAGTGCGTAAACTGCGGCTTCCCGGCAAACTTGCCGACTGCACCAACACCGCAGCCGACGGCGCCGAGTTGTTCGTGGTCGAAGGTGATTCCGCCGGCGGCTCCGCCAAGCAGGCGCGCGACCGCTCCGTGCAGGCGATACTGCCGCTGCGCGGCAAGATCCTTAACGTCGCCTCCGCCGGCAAGGACAAGCTGGCGCAGAACCAGCAGCTTGCCGATCTTGTGCAGGCGCTCGGCTGCGGCACCGGCACCCACTATCGCGACGAGGATTTGCGCTACGGCCGGGTCATCATCATGACCGACGCCGATGTCGACGGCGCGCATATCGCTTCGCTGTTGATCACCTTCTTCTACCGGCAAATGCCGCTTCTCATCGACAAGGGACACCTCTATCTCGCCGTGCCCCCGCTCTATCGGCTCAGCCATGGCGGCAAGATCTTCTACGCGCGCAACGAAAAGCACCGCGACGAAATTCTGAAAAAGGAATTTCACGCCAACGCCAAGGTCGAGATCAGCCGCTTCAAGGGCTTGGGCGAGATGATGGCAGCGCAGCTCAAAGAAACCACCATGGACCCGAAGAAGCGCACGCTCCTGCAGGTGAAGGTGGTCGAGGATGAGCGCAAGAACACCGACAGATCGGTCGAGCGGCTAATGGGCAACAAGCCCGAACTGCGCTTCGAATTCATTCAGGAACGCGCCGAATTCGCCGCCGATGATCTCTTGGACGTTTAGGGCGCGTACGCATTCGGCTTGACAAAAGCAGCCATTTGTTCTCTTTATGTTCTTATTGGCCGAAAGCTTCTAAAAGCCGCTAGCGCCTGACCTTTTCGAAATTCGCCGGGTTGAGCGGGATGGAAACGACCGCCACCATCCTCCACGCGGACCTCGACGCCTTCTATGCCTCGGTCGAGCAACTGCTCGACCCGTCGCTGCGCGGCAAGCCCGTCGCCGTCGGCGGCGGGGTGGTGCTGGCCGCTTCCTACGAAGCCAAAGCGTTCGGGGTCGCAAGCGGCATGTCGGGCTTCCGGGCGCGCGAGCTCTGTCCGCAACTCATCTTTGTCGGTGGCCATTTTGGCGACTACCAGCGGCTCGGCGACGCGGTCATCGCGGTGCTCAACGATTTCACGCCGCTGGTCGAGCGCATCTCCATCGACGAAGCCTTCGCCGATGTTGCCGGGTGCACGCACCTGTTCGGCTCCCCCGCCGAAATTGCGGGCACGATCCGGCGCCGGGTGCGGAGCGAGCTTGGCCTGCCGATCTCGATCGGCGTAGCGCGCACCAAGCACCTGGCGAAAATCGCCTCGCAAGTCGCCAAGCCCGACGGCCTGGTGATTGTCGATCCCGGTACCGAGTTGGACTTCCTGCACGACCTGCCCGTCGAGCTGATGTGGGGCGTCGGCCCCGTCACCAAGGAACGGTTGGCGGCGATCGGCGTGCGCACCATCGGGCAGCTCGCCAACACGCCCGGATGGTCGCTCGAGCCGCTGCTCGGACCTGCGGCGTCGGAGAAGCTCACCGCGCTGGCGTGGAATCGCGATCCGCGCCAAATCAGGACGCAGCGGCGCGCGCGATCAGCCGGCGCACAGTCGGCGCTCGGCCGAAAGCCTGCGGCGGAGCGGGTCATCGTCCCGACAATGCGCCATCTCGCCGACCGGGTTGCGAGCCGGCTGCGCGCCAAATCCCGGCCTGGCCGGACGGTGACGGTCCGCGTCCGCTTCGCCGACCTTCGCTCGATCACCCGCTCCACAACGCTCGATGCGCCGATCGCGTCGACGGTGACGCTTGCCGAAATCGCCGAAGAATTGGTGCGCAAGGCGCTCGCGCATCACCCCGATGAGAAGATGATCTCATTGCTTGCGATCTCGGTGTCGCAGCTCGAAAAGCGCGTCGACCTGCAACTCGAACTGCCGCTTACGCTTGACGATGACAGGCGCCGGCCCGGCTCCAAACGAGGTGTGGCGCGCTGGCTGGCTGACCGTGCCGTCGACGCCATCCGCGATCGTTTCGGATGGGAGGCAGTAGGCTACGGCTCGGTCGCGCTGGAAGCTTCCCGTTCGGTCCCCGACGCATTCCGCGAATTGGCCGAAAAGGATCTTTGAATTCGCAAGCGCTCGCGGCCGACCCTCTCGCATCCGCCGGCGGCTATGCTTCCCAGAACGGTTTTTGCATCTCGTCGAGAGCGTCGAGGCGCGTCAGCCTCATGTCCGCCAGGTCGCGTTCACTGAGCCGCTCGAGGTCATACCGAGACTGAGCGCGACGCCACCACTCCGCGAACAGCACCGCCAGCTTGCTCCAGTGCGGCAAGCGACCCAAAGGCGTAACCCCAATGCCAAGCGCTATCATGGTTCGCTCCGTTGCGCGGCAAGGTCCGCTTCTGTGCTTTGATATAGTCCAGTCCCGCAGATCCATCTGTGACGGGCGGCACGCCGGTAAAGTTCCAATGCACGACGCGCAACCTCTTCCGCCGACGTCCGCATGCCAACCCGAAGGCTGACATTGTCGTGAATGGCGGCAGGCGCGGTGGCCGCAAAACGGGTGTCGTGCGAGAATGCTGCCCGGTTTTGTCAGCGCGGAACGGGTGATGCGCTAACGCTCTCTCGTTGTCAGTGGATCTCACCGGGAGTCGATGATGTTTGCAGCATGTGCGCGCCGAGCCTTGGCATTCGGCGTTTTTGCTCTGCTAGGCGTCGGCGTGGACGCCCGGGCGCAACCGGCGCCGGATTATGCCGCGCTCGTTGCGGCACCGGACCGCAGCGACAATGACCGGCAGGCCGACAAGCGCCGCGATCCGATACTGCTTCTGACTTTCGCCGACGTGCGCCCCGGCATGAAGGTGCTCGATATGGGCGCCGGCGGCGGCTACAGCACCGAATTGCTGGCGCGCGCCGTCGCGCCGGGTGGCGTTGTCTATGGCCAAAATCCTGCCGATCTGCCCGATAGACCCAAAACCGCGTTCGAAGCGCGGCTAAAGACTCCGGCAATGAAAGAGGTCGTCGCCGACATCCGGCCCTTCGACGACCCGGTGCCGCCTGACGTCCACGATTTCGATCTGATCACGTTCCTGTTCTTCTATCACGACACGACCTACATGAATGTCGACCGCGGCGAGATGAATCGCAAGCTGTTCGCCGCACTCAAGCCCGGCGGCTTTTTGGTGATCGCCGATCACACGGCGTTGCCCGGACAGGGAATCTCGGTCGGCAAGACTTTGCATCGCATCGAGGAAAGCACGTTGCGCCAGGAAGTCGAAGCGGCCGGCTTCCGCCTCGTCGCCGAAGGCAATTTCTGGCGCAACCCCGACGATACCCACGACTTCCCGAGCTACAAGCCGGCCATGCCGGTCGACAATTTCGTGCTGAAATATCAAAAGCCGATGTGAGCGGCGTCAGCCTGCGTTCGCTGCTGGTGTTGCAGCAACGGTCCTGAACAAAGCCGCCACCGGGTCAATGGCGCAGCCGTCATTCCGGATTCGCTGACCTGGGGTTACGGATTCCGGGCTCGCGGGTAACTGCCCGCGCCCCGGAATGACGCTCTACTATTTAATGTCACCATCATTGACACGAATATAAATTCGTGTCATCTGTACTGACATGAAATTGAAGAAGCGCCGTTACGCCATGACATCCCGCGCGGCTAAGGCCGACGCGACCAAGGCCGGCATCCGGCTCGCCGCCATCGCGCTTTATCGCGAGCGGCCGGTCGAGGATTTCACGCTGGAAGAGGTCGCCGAGCGCGCCGGCGTTGCGGTGCGCACGATCCTGCGCGCCTATCCGAGCAAGGACGAATTGGTCTACGCAGCCCTTGCAGACATGGCGGCCGGCGGCGTGTTTCTGAAACCCTCGCCGCCCGGCGACGTCAAAGCGGCTGTTACCGCGTTTTTCGACATTTACGAAGGCGTCGGCGATCTCGTCATGCAGTGGCTCAATGACGAGCGCCGCCACCCCGGGCTGAAGCCGACCCTTGATCAGGGTCGAGACAATCATCGCGATGGCGTGAAGACGGTCTTTGCGCCGCAACTCGAGCGTCTGCACGGCGCCGCGCGCAAAGAGCTTCTCACTATCCTCATCATCCTGACCGACGTTTACGTCTGGAAGCTTCTTCGCCGCGACATGGCGCTGAGCCGCGCGGCCGCCGAAGCGACGGTTCGCAAAATGATCACCAGCGTGCTCGAAAAGGAGACGGCCGATGGCACGGATTCTGTGGCTGAACTGGTCGGGCGGCGGAAACCTGCCGCCTAGCCTCGGCATCGCCCGCGTCTTGACCGAGCGCGGGCACGAGCTTGCCTTCGCCGGCCGGCCAGAAATGGTGCCGCGCGTGAAGACCGCGGGCTTCCGCGCCATCGAGATCACGCAAGCCTACGCGCAAGTCGACCGTTACCCGCAAGGGCTGCCGCTCACCCGCCCCGCCTGCTATCTCACTTCGCCCGCGGTCGAGGAAGAAGTCCAGAGCATCGTCGCCGCCGAGGCGCCCGACCTCATCCTCATCGACGCGATGTTCCCGGCCGCGCTTGCGCACGCCGGCGAGTTCGGGCGGCCGTCGGCGGTGCTGGTCCACACCTTCGTTTTTCGCCAGCTCGATATGTGGCGCAAGGTGATCGGCAACTTCGACGGCATGCGGCAGCAGGCGGGATTTCCCGGCCTGCCGCCGCTCGACGCGCTCTGGCAGCCGCGCGAGCGCATCATCTCGACGAGCCTCGCCGCGTTCGACGCCGCACCGCTCGCCGGCTGGGAGATGGTCCGCCATGCCGGCCCGGTGCTGGAAGACGAAAAATTCGCTGTGCCGCGGCCGCTGCCGTGGCCGAGCGTCGATCCGACGCCGCTGGTCATGGTCAGCTTCAGCACCATGTTCGAGCAGCGCAATGCCGACAAGATGCAGCGCACGCTCGATGCGCTCGCCGACTTTCAGGTTCATGTCGTCGCGACCACCGCCGGCATCGTGGCGCCGAGCGAGCTTGCCGTGCCGAACAACGCCGTCGTGCTCGACTATGCGGCGCACGATCCGATCATGAAACGCGCGGCGCTCGTCGTCACCCATGGCGGACATGGCACCGCGATGCGCGCGCTCCGCCACGGCGTGCCGATGATCCTCATTCCGGGGCTTGCCGGCGATCAGCCTTTCGTGGCCGCGGCGATGCAGGAATTCGGCGCCGGCCTTGCGCTACCTGGCGATGCCGGCGTCGAAGCGATCCGCGCGGCAGCGCAACAGATCTTGTCGACGCCGTCATTCAAGCAAAGCGCCCGCGAACGCGCGAAGGCGCTCGCAGGCGTCGATGGTGCGGCCAATGCCGCCGACGAGGTCGAGAGCTTGCTCGGCGCTGCGCAATCGCGCGCCGACACTGACGCTCGGCGTCAGTGCGTCGCATGACGCGTGCCCTAACCTACGCGCACACGGCCTGGCGGCGCCCCGCCCTACTTCGCAAACAACTCGTCGGCCGCGGTAATGATGCCGGTATCCGGATGCGCCGCGCAAAATTCGCCGAGCTTCTTGGCATTGGCGACGAACTTCTCCGTGTCGATCACCGGCGGATCGTCTTCGCCCCGGTAGTAACCGTCCATCCAGGCCAGGATCACGCCGATGTCGTTTTTGTCGGCGGCCTGGAATTTGGCGCAGGTCCAGGTCGAGAGATCGATGGACGTCGCCGAAGCGGACGTGCCGCCGGCGAGAAGTCCGATGACGAGTGCGCCGATCGCGTCCGCAACTGGTCGCATGAATGTGTCTCCTTGAGCCGGCGGGATGTCTTTCCCGCGATCATTGCCCGCACTTGAGCGCTTAGTCCAGACGGGCCGCTGTTGGACCAAGCTTCAATCGGGTCGTTTCACTCCAACATGATCTTCTTTCAACAACCGGTCTTCACCTCGTATCAACATTTGCGGACAGGAGTATTACGCCTGCTATCGTCACGACGAACCTGTTCGATAGCGACCTGTCTGACCAGCCGAATGTCATCACACGGCAAGCCGCCGGCGCCGCGTCGCGATCACAGCGGCGAGGATGGTCCCGCCGGCATCGAGGGCGAAATCATCGTCGCATGCAGCGCGTAGCGCATCGGGCCGTGCGCGATCGCGTCGAACGGCCAGCACGTCGTGAGAACGAGCTCGTAGCCGGCTGTGAACGGATCGATGCCCGATTGATCGTAGCGCACGATTGAGGAGCCGTCGGCGCGGTAGCGGAAGGTTTTTCCATCGTGCCGCGTGATGTCGATCTCGTCGCCGATGGCAACATCTTTCAGAAACCGGAAATGGGTGTCGCGATGCGCCGAATAGATGGCGACCCCGCGTTCGCCGGCATCGGCGGTGCGCTCCACATGGCCGGGACCAAAGGCCAGCGCCTGGCCGCTGCTGCCGGCGAGCGCGATCGCGCTCGCGCCGATCCGCTTCACCGTGATCCGTGCCTCGGGCCAGGTATCGGCCCAAGGCCACGGCTTGACCGCGCGGCCGGTGGTGATGGTTTCGGTAAAGGCGCGTTCCAGCAACACCTGCGCGAGCATCGCCTTGGCATGAATGTAAATGCCTTGGCCGAACAGGATCGCTCCGGCGGTCGCGAGAACAAGGGCAACGAATAATCGGCTCATCAGGCGCCTCGGGAGAAGGAAGGCGCGCGGCCTCGGGGAAAGCCGCGCGCCATGGGCAAGGCCTCGGGGGGACGGGGGGAATATGGCCTTGCCCTAACCAGATCAGCCGAACACGCTTCGGCGGCGCCGCTCGAGAAGGATCAACGCAAGCGCGATCAGCACCGCGCCGGCGCCCACCGCCATATTCCATTCGGCATCGGTGCCGGTCGCGGGCAGCACAACGCCCGGAGTTGATTGATTGCCGGCCCAGCCCACGCTCAGCGAGGCGCGCACGGCGACCCGAACGCGGCCGTCACGTTCGTCCGCCCGCCGCTCGATCGCGGGAGCCGCGGGAACGGGCTTCGGTCCCTCGCCGAACACCTTCTCGAAGTCCCAACCGGCCGGCAGATTGAGCGGCAGCTCGCTGACCCTGAGCGGTTCGCCTGCCGGACGGCTCGGCGTCTGGTCGACGGCAACCAGGCTCGTCAGCCGCGTCACCAATTGATGCTCGAGCGCGAGCGCGAGGATCGCCTTGTTGGCTTCATCCATCGTCAGCGTGCGCATGCTTTGCGCGACTTCCGCGTCGGCGATCTCGCGCCGCGCCCACAGCTTCGACAGGCCCCTGCCCTCCGCCGCGTTGGCGAGCGGCAGCGTGACGCTCCAGGGCCGATCGCCGATACGGCCCTTGATGTCCATCGTGCCGGCGAGCTTGCCGAGCTTGGCGGCGAGAACCAGCGGCTCGCCGCGATAAAGGTCGGGCAGCATGTCCGGCGTCATGTCCGCTTTGGTGTCGGAGAACGTCACCGACAGTTGCGTCACCGCCGGGCTTTCGAGCTTGCCGAACAGTTCGCGCATCCGGCTCTCGACTTGCTCGACCGAGCCGATATGGGTGAAGGTGCCGCGGCCGAGTTCGGCGGCACGGGTCATCAGATAGGAGTTGGGCGCGGAGCCTATCCCCACCATGAATACGCGCGAGCGTCCGCGCATCGACGTGATCGTATCGAACAATTGTTGTTCGTTGCCGATGCAGCCGTCGGTCAGGAACACTACCTGCCGCACAGTGTTGCCGTCGGCGTGATGATCGGTGAGCGCGGCGCGCATCGGCGGGATCATCTCGGTGCCGCCCGCCGCCTGCAACGCGGTGACGAAGGCGTCGGCTCGCGCCAGATGGTCGTTGTCGGCGGAGACCACGTCCGGAAACAGCACGTCCATGGTGTTATCGAACCGGATCACGTTGAACCGGTCGTTCGGCTGCAATCGGGAAAGCGCGTAGAGCAGGCCGGCCTTGGCTTGGGCGATCGAGGTGCCGCCCATCGAGCCGGAATTGTCGATAACAAAGACCACCTCGCGCGGCAGCGGCTTTTGCTCCGCGTCGTTCACCACCGGCGGCGTCACATAGGCCAAAAGGTAGTCGCTGCCCGCGACCTGCTCGCGAAACAGGCCGACGGTCGGCGTCTTCTCCGCCGCCGCGATCCAGGTCAGCTCGAAGTCGCGATCGGCCGGAACGGCACCGTCGGCGAGTGTGATCACCCGCGTCGAGCTGTCCGGATTGTCGATCTTGACGTTATGGAAATGGCTCTTCACTTCGCCGATCGGAAATCCCGACTGCAGCCGGATGCTGATCGTTGTGGGATTGGTCGGCGCGTGATCCCTCGGGTCGAGGACCGGCGGCGAAATGCGATTGCGGTCCGGAACAGGATCGCTGGTGGCAGTGCCCCAGCCATTCTCGCCGGTGCGCAAGTCGACGGCCTGCACCACCGGCGCCGGGTTGTAACGCGGCCCGACCACCATGGGGATGCGCAGCGAGAATTGGTCGCCCGACTGGTGCACCGGCTCCTGATATTCGATTTGCACCAGCACGGTTTCGCCGGGCCCGATATTGGCGACCGCGTTGGTGAAGATGTTCGGCCGCTCCTGTTCGGTGAGCGCGGCCTTTTGTCCGTTCTGCTTCGCCTGCTCGTAGATGACGCGCGCCTGCTGCCGCTCCTTGATATCGCCGACCACGATACGGTCGCCGATCACCATCTTGAGCGTATCGACCGCGCCGCCATCGGGCAGCGGATAGACATAAATCGCTTCGACCCAATCGTTCGTCGTGTTGCGGAAGACCTGGGTGACGCGGGCGCGAAGCGTCGGGCCCGATACGGTCACATCGACATCGATGCCGAGACGCGCGGCGTCGATATAACCTTCGCCTTCGGTTTTGAGGATCAGCGATCCTGATCGCGCATCGCTCGGCCGGACGAGCCGTCGCGGCGCGCGCGCCGCTTGAGGCTAACAGAGCGGCGGCCAAGAGCGCCGCCACGCCGATCAGCGCGGTCAGGGCGCGCCAGCGTTGATGCAGTCCATATTTTGCCGCCAGAAACGGCCAGGCAGCGATGCCGTAACCCACCATCATGGTTTGCTCCCTTAGGTGCGTCGCAATGGCTCCGCATTTGTCGGATGGGAGTGGCGCCGCGCGAGCGTGATGTTCGGCCTTGTTTGGTCGCGGCCGGTGCGGGAGCCGGACCGGAAGGCGGCCGGGTGGGGTCCGGTGGGGATTTGTGCGGTTTTTTACGTCTGCTACAGTTTTCCGGATTGAGGGAGGACAGCATTGTCGTCCGAGCAGGAGTTTTCCGGCGAGCAGGGCCGCCAGATCGCAGCCCTCATTCGTGAGGAAATCGCGCGTCGGCGCATGTCGCGACAGCAACTCGCCGACAAGGCGAAGCTCAGCCTGTCGACGCTCGAGAAAGTGCTGGGCGGGCGCCGCCCGCTGACGCTGGCGACGGCCGTGCGCGTCGAAGAGGCGCTCGGCGTATCGTTGCGGCGAAGCGCGCCCGAAGCCGACGCGCCATTGAAGGACGGTGTCGCGCCGGACGGGCTTGGCGCCTATTCGCGGCGCGGCGCGGCTTGGCTTGAAGGCGTTTACGTGACGGTCCGGCCGTCCTTCGGCGACAAAGGCGCGATCTACGCCTATCGCACCGAAATTCTCTGGGACGAGCCGACTTCACGCCTGGTGTTTCGTGAGGCGGAGCGGGTGGACGCCGAGTTCTCGCAATATGGCGAAGTCGCGGTGCCGAACCAGTCGGGTCACATCTATCTCGTCACCAACCGTCACGGCCAGCATCGGCTGATCACCGTGTCGCGCCCGATGATCACCGGCGAGATGTACGGCGTCATCGCGACGCTGCTGGCGGGGCGCGGCTCGATGCTCACCCCGATTGCCGCGCCGATCGCGCTATTGCCGGTCAAGAATGTGCCCGACGCGGCCTACGGCCGGATCGCGGCGGGCGACGCGCGCGGCGCGCTCTACCGCGAGCATCTGCAGCGGGTCACGAGCGATCAGTTCGCAATGTTCCTGCCGTGAGCAGGTTGGATTTCACGCGGCGATAATCCTTGCCCAAGCCTGAGCGCATGGTCCAGGCGAGTCCCCGGACCAAGCGATCGGCGGGTACGCATGTAATTCGCCCGGTAGTGAACGGCCTCCTGCACGGCAAAACACTGCAAACTTTATCTGGTCGAACCTCCGTAACGGCGGTTGCAGACCTGCCGGCTCGGCGTGTTATCTTTCGCCCCAACGGGAGCGGGCAAGATTCCGCGGGGCAGAACTGATGAAAATCGAGGTCGGAAGGCGCGAGTTTGTCGTTGCGCTCGGCATTGTTGCAGCATCATGACCGCCCCAAACCGTTCACGCTCAAGGCGAAGGGAAAGCCAGAGTCCCGCTATGAGCAAAACGAAATCTGCAGATTCTAGTGGTCAAGGGGGGAACCTGTGAAGCGCCGCCTTTTTGGAATTTTCGCTCTTCTGCTCGCCGTACCTGCCCACACACAACCTGCTGAACAAGGAAACGGCGCCCAGATATCGCCCGTGCAAGGCGAGCCCAATAAAAAGCCAGATCGTTCCTTGATCCCTGGACTTCAGGCTGAATTGAAGGCGGCGCTGGATGAAGCCGCCTCAGCCAAGGATACGGCCCTTGCCGCTAAGAAGGAATTAGATCAGCGAATGACCGAGAATAACCATTGGAAGGACGAAATTGCGGCTGTTGATAAAGACAAGACCACCTATGAAAGCCAGGTCAAGGACTACAACCAGCAGGCCGACACACATCAGTCTCGCCGCGCAGAACTCAAGGCAAGGTGCCCAGAGAAAGTCAACAGCGCGTCGGTTGCTGCGGCGTGCAACGCCGAATGGGCCCCTGTCAATCAGGAAGGACACAATTTGACTGCTTGGCGTGATCGACTGAACCAAGCAAAAGCCGATCTCCAAACACGATATACCAACATCAATAATATGATCAAAAATTTGAACGAGAGAATAACGACGCTTTCGATGGACCAGATGAACGCTGTGCGAAGGTACAACCGTGCGAACAAGCGGGTAGACGAGATACACAAAGAACTTCAGCAATACTGATCAGATATTCTTTGACGGCTCGTGCCGTGCCTTGCTTCTCCAGACTCGCGCTTGCGATCTCAACATGCGAAGCCCGACGCCGTTCGGTATCGAGGATACTCCAGAGGTACTCTCCATCGCCGACGAAGTGATCGAGTAAAAGGATTTAAGATAGCCACGGACTTCTTGTGCTGCGTCACACCGACATCTTGTTTGTTTCAAATGTCGCATATGGGTCATTCGCGCTGGTCCTGCCTTTTCAGGACCATGTCCGATTAGAGGACGATATCGGAAGTGCCAGGCGCCGCTGCGGCGTCGGCGATGTTTGCTGGCGAATGTGTTACGCCTGCAGCCACTCGACCAGGGCTTTGGTGACGGCCTGCGGTTGCTCGATCGTCGACAAGTGGCCGCTGTCAGGCACGATGACGAGACGTGCGCCCGGAATGGCGGCGGCAATTTCCCGCGCGAGCTCCGGCGGCGTTCCCTCATCCTGCTCACCGACCAGCATCAATGTCGGACATCGAATGGCGGCGAGCCTGGGCCGCGAGTCCGGCCGTCCCATGATGGCCTGTTGCTGGCGCAGAAACGCCTCGACGCCGGTCTCCTCCGCCATGGCTCGCACGGTGTCGCGCAGTGCGACATCGCCGTGACGATTTGGATGCACAAAAAAGACAAACAACTCGTCGGCGACTTCGATCAACTTTCCGGCACGCGCCATCGCCATCGGGCCCTGGCGGCGCGCGGTCTGCTCGGCGGTTTCCGGACGCGCCCCGGTATCCATCAGTGCCAGTTTCAGAACCCGCTGCGGCGCCTGCCGCATGATCTCAAAGGCGATATAGCCGCCCATCGAGAGCCCCGCGAGAGCGAAAAGTGGCGGTGCCGCAGCCAGAATCCGCCTGGCGATGGCGGCGATGCTGGTGTCGCGGGTGTGGTCGGCCACCATGACCGGGCCAAAGCGCCACAGCGCCGGAATTTGCTCGGCATAGAGCCGCGCCGAGCAATTGAGCCCGGGAACCAGGACGATCGGCAAGCTATTGGAGGAATTGGCGGGCACGGCGGTTCTTTTGTTTCATGACGACGACGGAAAATGAAGCGGCCTTTTAAGCTTAATAGCGGCGCAGAAGGTTGACTTTCGCGGCTTCGAACCTATGTTCCGGTCACCTGAGGCACGGGCGGATTCGACCTTAGCGCGTCATTCCCCGTTTTATCCATGGGTTCGAAAGCCCGGTTTTGACGCCCGGCGCGGCCCGATTCTGAGGGTTTATGTCCTTCTCACATCTCGGCTTGTCCGAAAAAGTTCTCACCGCCGTTGCGGCGGCTGGTTACAAAGCTCCCACACCGATCCAAGATCAAGCGATACCGCACGTGCTCGCCCGGCGCGACGTGCTCGGCATCGCGCAGACCGGCACCGGCAAGACGGCGGCCTTCACGCTGCCGATGCTGACCATGCTGGAACAGGGCCGCGCCCGCGCGCGCATGCCGCGCACGCTCATTCTGGAGCCGACGCGCGAGCTCGCGGCGCAAGTGGAAGAGAATTTCGTCAAATACGGCGCCAACAGTAAGCTCAACGTCGCCCTCATCATCGGCGGCGTTTCGTTTGACGATCAGGACACCAAGCTCAAGCGTGGCGTCGATGTTCTGATCGCGACCCCGGGCCGCCTGCTCGACCATTTCGAGCGCGGCCGGCTCCTGCTCAACGGAGTCGAGCTTCTGGTCATCGACGAAGCCGACCGCATGCTCGACATGGGCTTCATTCCCGACATCGAGCGCATCTGCAAACTCGTTCCTTTCACTCGCCAGACGCTGTTCTTCACCGCGACCATGCCGCCGGAAATCCGGCGCATCACCGAGCAGTTCCTGCACAATCCGGTGCGCGTTGAAGTCGCCAAGCCCGCCACCACGCTTGCCACCACGGCCCAGTTTCTGGTCAAGTCCGGCCGCGAGGGCCACGACAAGCGCGACACGCTGCGCCGCCTGGTCCGCGCCGCGGAAGGCTTGAAGAACGCCATCATCTTCTGCAATCGCAAGCGCGACGTGGCGACGCTGCATCGTTCGCTGCTTCGGCACGGATTTTCGGTGCTGGCGCTGCATGGCGACATGGACCAGCCGGCGCGGACGGCGGCGCTCGAGCAATTCCGCAAGGGCGAGGTCACGCTCCTGGTCGCCTCCGACGTCGCAGCGCGCGGCCTCGACATTCCCGACGTGAGCCACGTCTATAATTTCGATGTTCCGGTGCATCCTGACGACTATGTGCATCGCATCGGCCGCACCGGACGCGCCGGACGCACCGGCACCGCGATCACGATTGTCGCCGGCGCGAACGACGCCAAGGCGGTGGCGGCGATCGAAAAGCTAACCGGCGGTGCTATTCCCTACATGAAAGACGGCGCCCTGCCCGCGCCGGCAGCGACTGCACCGGAGCAGCCGGCGGCCGCGGCGCAACGGCAAGCTGCGCCGCAACCGCGGCGCGCGCGCAACGACGCTCACCGCCAGACGCATCGCTCTTCCGCCTCGATCGCGCGCATTCCGCAGCGGCCGCCGCAACCAGCCAAGCAGCGCAACGAGGAAGCGGACACCTCGCATCTGCCGGCATTCCTGCTGCGCCCGGTGCCGCAGAAAGCCTAGAGCATGATCCGGAAAAGTGGAAACCGGTTTTCCGCCAAGATCATGCTCCACTAAAAACTCTATACTCCACGCTGTGAAACTGCATTGTCGCGCGCGCTGCGCGCGTTCGCTTGTTTACGGCTCTTTCATCGCTTGCTCTTAGGTTCCGCGCATTCCTCACGGCCCGTCGTGCTGTGAAAGCGTGTCCCAATATTTTAGGTTGAATTGGAAGAGAGCTATGGCCGTGCCAAGCAACGAGCACGAACGTACACTCGCCTTCGCCGAGATCGCGCTTCAACAAATTCGGGCGCTCCGCCTGCCCGCATCGCCGCGCAATTTCGAGATCTGGTATCAGTACGCCACGGGCTACAGTCCGGATCTCAACCGCTCCATCAACGATACGCTGGCGCAAAAAGGCACGCTCGACGAATCCGACATCGAGCGGATTTACGATACGCACTTGTCGCCTGGTCGCGTCACGGATCGGCTCGACAGCGTCGGTTCGCGCATGGCCGCCGAGATCACGCAAGTGCTCGCCACGATCGACGCCGCCGCGGGCTCGGCGACGAGCTATTCGGCAAGTCTCGCGGACGCGAGTGAAGAGCTGCAAGGCGCCAGCAGCAATCTGCACGGCGGCGGCGACGGCATCGCATTGCGCGCGGTGATCGAACGGCTGATCGCCGGCGCCAAGGAGATGGAGACCAGCAACAGAAAACTCGAAGCGCGGCTATCCGCTTCGCGCGAAGAGATCGAGCAGCTGCAGCAGAATCTCGAGACCGTTCGGACCGAGAGTTTGACCGATCCGCTGACGACGCTCGCCAACCGGAAGTTCTTCGATGCCGAGCTTGACCGCACGGTCGCAGAAGCCAAGGCCGGCTACGAGCCGCTCGCTTTGTTGATGTGCGACGTCGATCACTTCAAGGCTTTCAACGATCGGTTCGGACATCTCACCGGCGATCAGGTCCTGCGCCTCGTTGCCGTTTCGGTGAAGCAAATCGTCAGGGGTGAGGACATCGCCGCGCGCTACGGCGGCGAGGAATTCGCCATCGCGCTCCCCAAGACGGCGCTGCGCTCCGCGATCAGCGTCGCCGATCAGATCCGGCGCGCGGTGATGAACAAGGAACTGATGAAACGGTCGAGCGGCGAGCGCCTCGGCCGCGTGACTATCTCGATCGGCGTGGCGCTGCTGCGGCCGACCGACACGCCGCAATCCCTGCTCGAGCGCGCCGACAAATGCCTCTACGCCGCCAAGCACAACGGCCGCAACCAGGTGGTCGCCGAATGCGATCTCGAGGCGAAGGGGACAGTCGCGCCGCCGGCACCAGCGCGGGTGGCTTAGCGCCTTCTCATTCCGGATTGCCGCGCGAGGGCAAGGCCGGAAGCCATGACGACACGTCGAAAAGAACCTGCGCCCTTTGTGAGATCGCCCAACGGCGCTCAACGAACCGGCGATTCGGCCTGGTATCCGGCGCTCCCGTCCGCCTGCGCCAAAATAGAATTACCGATGGGTATCGATGACCGGTGAAGGCACAATAACAAACGCTGCAGGTTCCACGTATTCCAGGGACCAGTTGAAAGTTCCCAACGTGGAAGTGGCATCGGTTCTTGCATGGGTCGTGGATGCGAGCGACCCGGCGGTGAGCACTGCTAGTCCCACAATCGCCGCACCGCCTGCCATGATAGCCAGTAACGCGCGATGCTGATGGTTGGCAGCAAGTGTCATCGGTTCCCTCCTGCACGAGCAAAAATGCTCGTCGCAATTTCTCACCGCGTTGCCGGGCGCGATGTGACCCGCAGCACAACTTTGCGTTTGTCACATTCAAGATCCGACAGCCCTGACGCGATCGTTCCGTTCCTTCGGTCGGCGCATTCGGTGTGAGCGCAATGAGAATTGGGCGACGTTCTCCAGCCGGAGGTGGCGCAGCAGCACGCAGGCTTGTCGCTCGTCCCCGCGAACGCGGGGACCCAGCAGGCTCACAAATTTTGTGGATTCCCGCTTGGGCCGGAGTGAGCGGAGGACGACGTCTTAGTGCGCCTCGGCGCCACCGGCCTCGAACTGCGCGGGCTCGAGCTGCACCGACTCACCGCAGCCGCAGGCAGAGGTCTGATTCGGATTGTTGAACACGAATTGCGCGGACAGCTTGTCGACCTTGTAGTCCATCTCGGTGCCGAGCAGGAACAGCACCGCCTTCGGATCGATCAGGATGCGGACCCCCTTGTCCTCGACCACTTCGTCGAGCGGGCCTACCTGTTCGGCATATTCCATCGTATAGGCCATGCCGGCGCAGCCGCCATTCTTGACGCCAACGCGCACGGCAGCGATCGGCCGGTCGGCCTTGGCCATGACCGATTTGATTCGTTCCGCTGCGGCATCAGTGAGCCGCATCACCTGAGGTCTCGGCCGGGGGCTGGCCATCTTCAAGTTCCTCCGCATGTCCGCTCTACCGAGCAAACATGGCGCTGCCATCGGTTGCTAGTTGCGAACTGGTGTAACTCGAAAACTCCTAACGATCGCACTCACTTATCGCGTCTACCTTATGTAAGGGCCCAGCAGTCGGCGCGCAACTCACCACATGTTGAGCACCGCGCGCGCCTCATCCGACATGCGGCTTGGATCCCACGGCGGATCCCAGACGATGTCGACCTTTGCTTCGCGTACGCCCGGCACGCTCGCCACTGCATTTTCCACCATCGCCGGCAACTCCGCCGCCGAGGGACAATTCGGCGTGGTTAGCGTCATTTCGACTTTGACGACACGGTCGTCGTCGACATCGACCTTGTAGATCAGGCCGAGTTCGTAGATGTCGGCGGGAATCTCGGGGTCGTAAACGGTCTTGAGCGCGCCGACGATCTCGTCGCTCAAACGCGCCAGCTCGTCCGCCGGGATGGCCGATCCGTGCTCGATCTTCAGTTGCGCGGCGCCGGCAGCCAGCGGCGCCTCCGCCAGCACATCCGCCACGCCGGCGCTCGTGCTCTCGGTTTTCGGCTCGTCGATCATGCGAAAATATCCTGAGCTTTGATCAGCGCCTGCGCCAGGCAGTCGATCTCCTCGCGCGTATTATACATGGCGAAGGAGGCGCGGCAGCTCGCCGTGACGCCGAAGCGCGCCAGAAGCGGCATGACGCAATGCGTGCCGGCACGCACCGCCACGCCCGAGCGGTCGATGATGGTCGCCACGTCGTGTGGATGCGCACCTTTCATTTCGAACGACACGATGGCGCCCTTGTTCTTGGTCGTGCCGAAAATGCGCAGCGAGTTGATCTCACGCAACCGGTCGTGTGCATAGTGCACGAGGCCCGCCTCGTGCGCGTGGATCCGCGCCTTGCCGACGGAACCCACATAGTCGAGCGCCGCGCCAAGCCCGATCGCTTGCACGATCGAGGGCGTGCCGGCCTCGAATTTGTAGGGCGGATCGCCGTAAGTGACATTATCCTGCGTCACCTCGCGGATCATCTCGCCGCCGCCGTTAAACGGCGGCATGGCTTCGAGATGACGGTACTTGCCGTAGAGCACGCCGATACCGGTCGGGCCATAGAGCTTGTGACCGGTCAAGGTGTAGAAGTCGCAGTCGATATCCTGCACGTCAACGTCGGCATGCACCGCGCCCTGTGCGCCGTCCACCAGCACCGGAATGCCGTGGGCATGCGCGATCCGCGTCACCTCTTTCACCGGCACCAGCGTCCCCAGCATGTTCGACATGTGGGTGATCGCCACCATCTTGGTGCGCGGCCCGATCAGCTTTTCAAACTCGTCGATGAGGAAATGGCCCTCGTCGTCGACCGGCGCCCATTTGATCACCGCGCCCTGGCGCTCACGCAGAAAATGCCAGGGTACGATGTTGGAGTGGTGCTCCATGATCGAGAGAATGATCTCGTCGCCTTCCTTGATGCGCTCGCGGCCGAACGTATAGGCGACAAGATTGATCGCCTCGGTGGCGTTGCGGGTGAAGATGATCTCTTCCTTGCGGCGGGCATTGAGAAAGGTCGCCACCTTCTCGCGCGCGCCCTCGTAGCCTTCGGTCGCCTCGTTGGCGAGATAATGCAGCCCGCGATGCACGTTGGCGTATTGCGAGGTGTAGACCTGATTGAGCCGGTCGAGCACCGCTTGCGGCTTCTGCGCGGACGCAGCGTTATCGAGATAGACCAGAGGCTTGCCGTAAACCTTCGTCGCCAGGATCGGAAAATCCGCCCGGATGCGGTTCACGTCGTAGGCGCCGTTACTCACTGCCGGATGCATTTTTCTACCTCAGCGCCCGTCCATCCTTCGAGGCGCGCTCGCGCGCGCACCTCAGGATGACGGACCAACTCCCAAGTTTCCGAACCGTCATCCTGAGGCGGCCGCGAAGCGGTCCTCGAAGGATGAGCGGCCCGATACCTATCCGCGCCCACGCCCTCGCAACCACGCGGCGACCTGCTCGATCAGCGTCTCGCGCATGCCGGCATGCTCGATGCCTTCGATCGCTTCGCCCAGGAACGCCTGGATCAGAAGCGCCTCGGCCTCGGCGGCCGGAATGCCGCGCGCCATCAGATAGAATTTCAGCTCCTCGTCGATCGCGCCCGCGGTCGCGCCGTGACCGCATTGCACATCGTCGGCGAAGATTTCCAGTTCCGGCTTGTTGTCGGCCTCGGCCTGATCGGACAGGAGCAGCGCCCGCGTCATCATCTTGGCGTCGGTCTGCTGCGCGCCCGGCCGCACCATGATCCGGCCCTGGAACACGCCGTGCGCCTCGTCGTCGAGCACGGACTTGAAGACTTCGCGGCTTTTGCAACCGCGCGCGATATGAGTGGCGACCAATGTGGTGTCGGCATGCTGGCGCCCCTTCAGCAGCGTCGCGCCGCTGATATTGGCCACCGTGTCCTCGCCGTCGAATTTGAGAAAGAGCTGGTTACGGATCACCGCGCCGCCGGCGGTGAAGGTGAACGTGTTGAACCGCGCCCGCGCCCCGATCGCCGCCGCAAGCGTCGAGATATGCAGCGCGTCGGCGCCCTCGCCGATGACCTTGACGTGATCGACATGGGCCTCATCGCCGACGAACATTTCAAGCGCGGCGTTGGCCTGATAGCCGCTGCCGGCCGGGCCCTCATAGCTTTCGACCAGCATCACGCGCGCGCCCTTGCCGACCGTCATCAGCGAACGGGTGAAACTCGCCGCCGGCTTTTCCGACGCGGCGAAGACGAGATGCAGCGGCCGCTTGATGGTGGCACCGGCGCGCACGCGGATCACGGCGCCGTCGCCCATCAGCGCGGTGTTGAGCGCGACCGCAATGTCGCTCGTGGGCGCAAGCTTGCCGAGATGCCGCATCAGCTCGTCGTCGTTCTCGGCGAGCGCGGCGGCGAGCGAAGTGACCGACAGCCCCTCTTCCAGCGCTGCCGTGTCGGACAATTCCGGCACGAACGCGCCATCGACAAAAACAATCCGCAGCGCCTCGCCCTCGTCGAGCAACGCACCGGCGCGCTTGGCGCGCGCTTTGGCCTGCGCATCGGGCGGGGTCGCGAGCGGCTTTGCGTCGCGCATCAGCGCGCGCAGATCGGTATACTTCCAGTCCTCGACTCGGCGATGCGGCAAGCCTTCGCGTGCGAACACGTCGAAAGCGGCCGCCCGCTCCTTCGCGATCGCCTCGCCGCCGGGCAGCTGCGGCCGCGCCTGCGCAAACGTCTGCGCCAGCGCCGTCTCCGCCGCGGTTTTGATGACTTTCAGTTCAGCCATGGCAGCATCGCCCTAGAGCATGATCCGGAAAAGTGGAAACCGGTTTTCCGAAAAGATCATGCTCAAACAAAATGTTAGAGAGGGATGACGACTCGAAGATAAAGTCATCCCGCTCTAAGAACGATCCGCGCGCGGACATCGCGCTCACGCCGCCACCTCTTCGGCCTGATATTCGGCATAACCGCGTGCTTCGAGCTCGAGCGCCAGATCCTTGCCGCCGGTGCGCACGATGCGGCCCTTCGACAGCACATGCACCACGTCGGGCACGATATAGTTGAGAAGCCGCTGGTAGTGCGTGATGACGACAAACGAACGGTCGGGACCGCGCAGCCGGTTCACGCCTTCGGACACGACGCGCAGCGCATCGATGTCGAGGCCGGAATCGGTTTCGTCGAGCACCGCGAGCTTCGGCTCGAGCAGCGCCATCTGCAAGATCTCGTTGCGCTTCTTCTCGCCGCCGGAAAAGCCGACATTGACGCCGCGGCGCAGCATGTCCTGATCGATGTTGAGCTTCTTTGCCACCTCGCGCACGCGCTTGAGGAAATCCGGCGTGGAAAGCTCGGCCTCGCCGCGCTTCTTGCGCTGCGCATTGAGTGCGGTGCGCAGGAACGTCATCGTCGCGACGCCGGGGATCTCGATCGGATATTGAAAGGCCAGGAACAGTCCGGCGGCGGCGCGCTCGTCGGGCTCCATGTCGAACATGGTCTTGCCGTTGAACAGCACCTCGCCTTGCGTCGGCTCGTAGCCTGCCTTGCCGGCAAGCACATAGGCGAGCGTCGATTTGCCGGAGCCGTTCGGCCCCATGATCGCGTGCACCTCGCCGGCATTCACGGCGAGGTCGAGACCTTTGAGAATCTCCTTGCCGTCGATCTCGACATGCAGATTTTTGATTTCCAGTAACGGCATTGATCTACCTTCTGTGCCTATCATCCTTCGAGGGCCGCTGCGCGGCCACCTCAGGATGACGAACAAACGCCTGTGATCCGTCATCCTGAGGCGCGAGCGCAGCGAGCCTCGAAGGATGAGCGGCCCGAACCTAACCGACTGATCCCTCCAAGCTGACCGAGATCAGCTTCTGCGCCTCGACGGCGAACTCCATCGGCAATTGCTGCAGCACGTCCTTGACGAAGCCGTTAACGACCAAGGCGGTCGCCTCCTCCGCCGACAGCCCGCGCTGGCGGCAATAGAACAGCATCTCCTCGGAAATCTTCGAGGTCGTCGCCTCGTGCTCGAACACCGCCTTCGAATTCTTCGCCTCGATATACGGCACCGTGTGCGCGCCGCAGTGCTGGCCGATCAAAAGCGAGTCGCAGTTGGTGAAGTTGCGCGCGCCGGTGGCGCGGCGATGTGCGGTGACGAGCCCGCGATACGTGTTGTTCGAGTGCCCGGCGGCAATGCCCTTCGAGATGATGCGGCTCGTCGTGTTCTTGCCGAGATGCAGCATCTTGGTGCCGGAATCGACCTGCTGATAGCCGTTGGAAATGGCGATCGAGTAGAACTCGCCGCGCGAATTGTCGCCGCGCAGGATGCAGCTCGGATATTTCCACGTGATGGCGGAGCCGGTCTCCACCTGCGTCCACGAGATCTTGGCGTTCTTGCCGCGGCAGTCGCCGCGCTTGGTGACGAAATTGAAGATACCGCCGCGGCCGGCCGCGTCGCCCGGATACCAGTTCTGGATCGTCGAATATTTGATCTCGGCATCGTCCAACGCCACGAGTTCCACCACCGCGGCATGCAGCTGGTTCTCGTCGCGCATCGGCGCGGTGCAGCCTTCGAGATAGCTCACATAGGAGCCCTTGTCGGCGATGATCAGCGTGCGCTCGAACTGGCCGGTATTGCGCTCGTTGATCCGGAAATAGGTCGACAGCTCCATCGGGCAGCGCACGCCCGGCGGCACATAGACGAACGAGCCGTCGGAGAACACCGCCGAGTTGAGCGTGGCGAAGAAATTGTCGCTGACCGGCACGACCGTGCCGAGATATTTCTTCACCAGCTCGGGATGCTCGTGCACCGCTTCCGAGATCGGCATGAACAGCACGCCGGCCTTGGCCAGCTCGGCCTTGAAGGTGGTGGCGACGGAAACGGAATCGAACACCGCATCGACCGCAACCCGGCCGTAGCCGCCCTCGCCCCTTTCACCTTCCTCGCCCGCCTCGTTTGCGGGCTTCTGGATGCCGAGCAGCGCCTCGCGCTCGCGCAACGGAATGCCGAGCTTCTCGTAGGTGCGCAGAATTTCCGGGTCGATCTCGTCGAGCGACTTCGGCGCCTTTTTCGGTGCGGAATAATAATAGATGTCCTGATAGTCGATCGGGCCGTATTCAACCTTCGCCCATTTCGGCTCGTGCATGGTCAGCCAGCGGCGATAGGCATCGAGCCGCCAGGCGAGCATCCATTCCGGCTCGTTCTTCTTCGCCGAGATGAAGCGGATAGTGTCTTCGGAAAGGCCTTTCGGCGCCTTCTCGGATTCGATCTGGGTCTCGAATCCATACTTATACTGGTCGACGTCGATCCGGCGGACCTGGTCCACCGTCTCTTGCACTGCCGGCATTCGTCCCTCCGCTCACGGTTTCAAGGACCGCGGGTTGGATGTGTCCGTATGGTCAGGTGCGCCTTTGTCTCGGTTCACCTCTTAAGCCGTTTGAATCGTTCAAAAGGCTGCGAAATCCGTCGTTCATAGAGCCATTTAGGCAGCTATGCCCTGCCCCTTAGATAATGCAGTTCCGAGCTTTCTCCAAGCGTCGAGAAAGCGCTCGATGTCGCGCTCGGAGGTCGCCCAGCCCAGGCTGACGCGAACCGCGGCCTGGGTCAGCGCCGGCGAAACGCCCATGGCTGCAAGCACATGGGAGGGCTGCACCTTGCCCGACGAGCAAGCCGCCCCGGACGAGACCGCAACCCCCTCGAGATCGAAGGCGATCACGGCAGTCTCCGCCTTCATGCCGGGAAGCGCGAACAAGGTCGTATTCGGCAGCCGCGCCGCGCTCTCGCCGAAAATCACCGCCTGCGGCGCTATCGCCTTCAGCCCAGCTTCGAGCCGGTTCCGCGAGGCCAGCATCGCAGCAGCCTCATCGGCCCCCTGCGCCAGCGCCACCGCGGCGGCCGCGCCGAAGGCTGCGATGCCGGCGACATTTTCCGTCCCCGCCCGCAGACCGCGCTCCTGCCCGCCGCCGCGGATGAGCGGATCGGCGAAATGGATGTCGTCGCGCGCTCGGATGAGCGCGCCGACGCCCTTCGGGCCGCCGATCTTGTGGGCCGAGAGGGTCAGGAGATCGGCGCCGAGCGCGCCGATATCGCAAGCGATGCGGCCCGCCGCCTGCACCGCGTCCACGTGCAGGAGCCCACCCGCCGCATGCACGAGCGCGGCAGCCTCGGCGATCGGCTGAATAACGCCGCTCTCGTTGTTGGCGAGCATGATAGAAACAAGCGGCCGCGACGCGCGCGTCAGCGCTTGCGCGAGCCCCGCAAGATCAAGCCGCCCATCGGCATCGACCGGCAGATCCTCGATCGCCTCGCGCGGAAACCTGCCGCCCGCGCGCACCGACGAATGCTCGATCGCCGACATGAACAGCCGGTCGCGCGGCAGCTTCTCGTTTGCCGTCTCGATGAAGGGCGTCAACGCCAGCGCGTTGGCCTCGGTGCCGCTCGAGGTGAAGATCACGTCCGCCCGGTGCGCGCCGGCCAGTTGGGCAACCCGCTCGCGCGCGTCTTCGACCAGCCGGCGCGCGTTGCGCCCTTCGGCATGAATCGAGGACGGGTTGCCGGATACCGCCAGCGCCTCCTGCAACGCCTGCCGCGCTGCCTCCCGCAGCGGCGCCGTGGCATTCCAGTCGAAATAAGCTCGCTCGCGGTCCGCCTGGGTCAAAATGCTAAGCTTCCATTCCGCTCATTCCCGCGGAAGCGGGAATCCAGAGGGATCACCTCCGCACTTGTGCGTTTTTTTGGGTCCCCGCCTTCGCGGGGACGAGCGGATCATCCAGACTACGGCAAGCATGCTCGTAATGCTTGCTTTTTGACCCCAGCCCTGTGCTAGAAGTCGCCGCTCGCGCTCTTATGTAATAGCCAGTTCAAAAATCAGAAATGGTTTTCGTCAGTTAGGTTCGCCTGCCGGTGCCGTCAAGCGCCCGAGCCATCACGCTCCCTGCAGGGTAAATCGAGGTTCTGCAACCATGCCCGAAGTCATCTTCACCGGCCCCGCCGGTCGCATCGAGGGCCGCTATCATCCGGCGCGTCAGAAAAACGCGCCGATCGGCATCGTGCTGCATCCGCACCCGCAATTCGGCGGCACGATGAACCATCAGATCGTCTATCAGCTTTATTACTCCTTCGTGCATCGCGGCTTTTCCGCGCTGCGCTTCAACTTCCGCGGCGTCGGCCGCAGCCAGGGCGGTTTCGACCACGGCATTGGCGAGCTTTCGGACGCCGCCTCGGCGCTCGATTGGGCGCAATCGGTCAACCCGGAGGCACGCGCGTGCTGGATCGCCGGCTTTTCCTTCGGCTCCTGGATCGGCATGCAGCTTCTGATGCGCCGGCCCGAGATCGAAGGCTTCATCTCGATTGCGCCGCCCGCCAATCTCTATGACTTCTCCTTCCTCGCCCCCTGCCCGTCGTCCGGCCTGATCATCCATGGCGACAAGGATGCCGTGGTGCCGCACCGCGATGTCACGACGCTGGTCGAGAAGCTCAAGACCCAGAAGGGCATCGTCATCGAGCAAAAAGTCGTGCCCGGCGCCAACCACTTCTTCGACGGCAAGGTCGAGGCGCTGATGACGTCGGTCAGCCAATATCTCGACAAGCGGCTCGGCGCCAAAGGCGGCCGCGCGACCACGGCGGCTTAAAATATTTGTAGGATGGGTTGAGCGACAGCGAAACCCATCTTGTGCCGCTACCGGTCGGAGGCGATCATGAGCGACAACCAGTCTGCCTTCGTCGGTAGCATTCCCGAGCATTACGATCGGAACCTGGGCCCGATCATCTTCACCGACTATGCCGCCGACATCGCGCGCCGCGCCGCCGCCGGCGAGCCCGCTAAGGTGTTGGAGACCGCCGCCGGCACCGGCATCGTGACGCGCGCCTTGCGCGACCATTTGGCCGCCGGCACCCGCCTCACCGCGACCGATCTCAACGAGCCGATGCTGGACGTGGCGCGGACGAAATTCCGCCCCGGCGAACAGGTGGAGTTTCAGCAAGCCGACGCCATGGCGCTTCCGTTTGCGGACGGCAGCTTCGATACGGTGGTCTGCCAGTTCGGCGTGATGTTCTTCCCCGACAAGGACCAGTCCTATCGTGAAGTCTATCGGGTGCTGACGCCGGGCGGGCGCTACCTGTTCAACATGTGGGACTCGCATCGCTACAACGCGGCCGGCAGGATCGTCCACGAAATCGCCAGCCGTTTGTTCCCGGCCGATCCGCCGCAATTCATGAGCGTGCCGTTCTCGTATTTGTTCGAGCCCGCCAAGGAATCGCTGCTCGCCGCCGGCTTTGCCGACATCACCGCCGCTGTGGTCCGGCTCGAGAAGGATTTGCCGAAGCCTGAGATGCTCGCGCGCGGGCTGATCTTCGGCAATCCGCTATCGGACCAGATCCGGTCGCGCGGCGGCATCGACCCCGAAAAGATCGTCGAGGCGGTCGTTGCCGAGTATCGCCGTGAGTTCAGCACCGGCCGGCTGCCACTGCAGGCGACCGTGATTTCGGCGACCAAGCCGCGGCGTTGACCCGGCGGATCAGTTAAAATCCCCGCAATCCGTGATTCGCGAAAAGCGAACCCGATTGCCGACACAATGCCCGCGCCTGGCAACAATGGCTGCGCTAGCAATGGCGGCGGCGCACCTTCTGCCGTCGCTCGCGCAAGCCCAGCAATCGGACGACACCAGTTCCGGCACCTCGCCCCTCGTCACCAAGGCGCCGGCGGCGAAAACACAAACCGAGGCCGCGCCCTCATTCGACGCCAAGTTCACCGCGGCGCTGATGAGCAACAACATCTTCCGCGGCTACACGCTGTCGAACAACTTCCCGAGCGCCGCCGGCACTTTTGAGGCCACCTATTCGATCTTTTTCGCCAGCGTGAATGGCGCGTCGGTGCAAATTCCGGAGCTGTCGCATTTTCAGCTAACCAACACGATCGGGCTCCGTCCGACATTCGGAAAGCTGACGCTGGAATCGGGCTTCGCCTATTACAGCTACCCACGAAGCGCACAAGATTTATCCTACGGCGAGATGTACATCGCGCCGACCTACGCGGTCACGCCGAAGCTCACGCTTGGCCTGAGTGTCTATTACGGCCCGAACTACTACCGCACCGGCGCCTGGGAGAACTACGATGCCGTCAACGGCAAATACGATTTCGGCCACGGCCTCGCTTTGTCCGCCGAACTTGGCCGCCAAAGCTTCGGCACCACCGCCGACACCCCGCCGATCAAGCTGCCCGATTATATCTACGGTCATATCGGCGCGACTTACACTTACAACGCGCTGTCATTCGATCTGCGCTTCCATGGGACGACGCTGTCGCGACAAAGCTGCTTTCTGATCACCGGCACCGGATCGCCGGCCGGATCGAACGGCTGCCAGCCGACCATCGTCGGTACAGTGTCCTGGAACGGCGCCTTGTCCGAGCTGAAATCCGCCCTCGGCGCAGGAAAGTAACCGGGCGCGGCGCTTGCGCGCCTGATACCCGCCCCGTGGCCGTGCTTGCCTACGCCCGCTGGAACGAATCCTCCGGCATCACGTAACCCATCGTCTGCATCGCTTCGGCGATTTCGGCCACATAGCCGAACGTGCAGTCGCGCAGCTTCTGTCCGTTCGGCATGACGATGTCGGAAAATCGGCCATTGCCTTCGGCGGCGGCCTTCATGCGTCCCACAAGTGAAACAGCTTGCTCGAACCCGAGTACGGGTTTTGCCATTGTTCTTCTCCCCCAGTTGCGAAAGTCGCGCCATGACGGCGCGCGTCAAAGCATGATCGGAAAAGTGGAAGCCGGTTTTCCGAAAAGATCATGCGCCACCAAAAAGCGTCAGCAACGCCACGCGCACAACCGCACAACCGCATAAACAAACTCGCAAGCGCTTACATGAAAGCAAACGCCACAACTCGCCCTACCAAAGGCACACTTGCGCCAAGCAAATCATCGGCGTCAAAAAAACTTTAAGCGGAATGTGATGTTTCAGAAAAGCGCGTTGCGCATTTTCGAGCGCCGGTATGCGTTACGCCGCCTGGTTCCGTGCCGTGCCGGTAGCCGCATGCGCCGCATTGATCGCGGCGACCGAGCGCTCGACCGCCGACCACAGCCCGGTTATCTCGGTCCCCGCAACCAATTCCGGCGCCACCTCGCTGATGCTGGCGCCGGCCGCGAGCGTAAGCACGAAGCCCGTGCGCTGACTGACCTGCCCAGCCCACACCGGAATGCCCAGCGTGTCGAAAAAGGCCCGCGACTGCACCACCGCCGGCGCTTCCTTGTCGTCGCGCTTCACCGGCGTGGCATTGAGCACGACCGCATAAGGCTTGTTGCGCTCGCGCGCGGCCGCAACGGTCTCTCGCACCGCATTGAGATCGAAAAATCCCGGCCGCGCCGGAATAAGCACCATGGTGGCCGCGCGGATCGCTTCCTGCGCCACCACCCACATGCTGGCCGCCGTGTCGATGAAGGCCCACTCGTAGCCTTCGACCATGGCGTGTGCGAGCGCCCGCTCGATGCCGCGGGCGCCGCTGCGCAGATCGGGCTGCCTGTCGGGCCGCAGCGAATGCCACAGCGTGAGCGACCCCTGCGGATCGGCGTCGATCACGACGGTGCGGTGGCCGGCCTGGTGACAGAGCGCGGCGAGATGCGCCGTCAGCGTGCTCTTGCCCGCACCGCCCTTACGCGACGCCATGGTGATGATGTTCATGGCAAAATCTCCCGATCGCCGCCTGATCGAGCCTGGGGCCAATATGGTTAACGAAAGGTTACCGAGGGAACTTTAGGCGCCTCCGGCCACGCAGCGGCGGGCCCGCCGTTCCGCACGCAAATGCCACGCTTCGAGGCGCCCTTTTGCACGCCTCAGGATGACGGAAATGCCGTCGTTTCCGCTGCACGCCACTCGCTACTCGCTACTCGCCATGAGCCCCGTGTTGCCTTCCACCTCCGCTACCGTGCCGGAACCGGAGCGCCCCAATGAAAAGGACAGCTCGATGTCCTCGGGCTTCTGTTTGAAATGAGTCTCGACCGAGCGGCGCACGATATCGGCGAGCGCAGCCAATGGCTTCTTTTCATAGAGCTGAGGATAAGCGACGGTGACGGTCAACAGACGCCCATTTTCCCATTTGAACCCGACGGACGGTTTGACCCCGGTCGCGCTTTCGAGATCGGCCTCGACCGCCTTGGCGTATTTCCAGCCTTCGACCAGCGTGCTGATCACGCCGCAGGCAGCAAGGCCGAGCGCGAGAGCGACAAAAGTGGCAAGTCGGAATGCGGCCAGTCCGGTCATGTCTGCAACTCTTCGTGTTGGGCGGCGAAGTATAGCAAGGTGGCCGCCCTTGTGCTGTTTGCGACCCTGTGAGGGCGCTTCGGAGATGCCGAGCCAAGCGGCCAAGCCCCCTCACCCCACCCCTCTCCCCGCGTGCGGGGAGAGGGAGCTAATATGCAAACCGAAGCGAAACGCAGTAACTTTGCTGCTTGAAAAAGACGGAAACGCCCGCTGCGCGTCAGCGCTGGCCGGCACAGGGAGGGTCACAATGAGGAAGTTCGCTGCCGCCATGCTGGCGGGCGCTGCACTGTCGTTCTGCGTCGTTGGCCTCGCGCACGCCAAGGGCAAGGTGATCGGCGTCTCCTGGTCGAACTTCCAGGAAGAGCGCTGGAAAACCGACGAGGCGGCGATGAAGGCCACGATCGCGGCAGCCGGCGACAAATACATTTCCGCCGATGCGCAATCCTCGCCGCAGAAGCAATTGACCGACATCGAAAGCCTGATCGCGCAAGGCGCCAACGCGCTGATCGTCTTGGCGCAGGATTCTTCCGCGGTCGCGCCCGCAGTGCAGAAGGCGGTCGACGAAGGCATTCCGGTCATCGGCTATGACCGGCTGATCGAGAATCCCAACGCCTTCTACATTACTTTCGACAACAAAGAAGTCGGCCGCATGCAGGCGCGCGGCGTGTTCGCGGTCAAGCCGCTCGGCAACTACGCCTTCATCAAGGGATCGTCCACCGATCCGAACGCGGACTTTCTGTTCAGCGGCCAGATGGAAGTGCTCAAGGACGCCATCAATTCCGGCGCGGTCAAGAATGTCGGCGCGATCTATACCGACGGCTGGCTGCCGGCCAATGCGCAAAAGAACATGGAGCAGATCCTGACCAAGACCAACAACAAGGTCGATGCGATCGTGGCCTCCAATGACGGCACCGCCGGCGGCGCCATCGCGGCGCTGGCGGCGCAAGGGCTCGCCGGCAGCGTGCCGGTCTCCGGGCAAGACGGCGATCACGCAGCGCTCAACCGCATCGCGCTCGGCACCCAGACCGTATCGGTCTGGAAGGACGCGCGCGAGCTCGGCAAGAAAGCAGCCGAGATCGCAGCCCTCCTCGCCGACGGCAAGAAGATGAGCGACGTGCCCGGCGTGACGACATTCTCCGCCGGCCCCAAGAAGGTCGCGATGAAAGCACTGCTGCTGACGCCCGTTCCGATCACCAAGGACAATCTCGGCGTCGTCATCGAGGCGGGCTGGATCAAAAAGGCGGAAGTCTGCCAGGGCGTGAAGCCCGGCAGCGTGAAGGTCTGCGAGTGAGAGCGAACTCCTTCAGTGGTCGCGCCGCGGCCTTCAGGAAAATGAACTGGTCGGCTGTGGCTACGATCGCAGGCAAAGGAAGTGTGCCCTCTCCCCTTGCGGGAGAGGGCGGCCCGGAGTCGCAACAACAAGATGGGGTGAGGGGTGCGGCGCTCCCCCTCATCCAAACGTGCCAGTTCGGACACGGGCGCTGCCTTCTCCCGCAAGGGGAGAAGGCGCGATCATGAGCGCCGAGTTGCCTGACGCTCTGGCTAGCGCAGGACGCGAGCCCACACCCGTGACCTACAGCTCTCCCCTCGCCCGCTTTCTCAAAGCCACCGAGCTCGACACACGCATGCTCGGCATGATCGGCGCGCTGGCCGCGATCTGGATCGCTTTGCACGTTCTCTCCGGCGGCTTGTTTCTGACACCGCGCAATCTCTGGAATCTGTCGGTACAGTCTTCGTCGGTCGCGATCATGGCGGCCGGCATGGTGCTGGTCATCGTCACCCGCAACATCGATCTGTCGGTCGGCTCGATGCTCGGCTTCCTCGGCATGATCATGGGGGTCGTTCAAGCCGATCTGCTGCCGAAGCTTCTCGGCTTCGACAATCCCGCCACCTGGACTGTCACACTCGCGGTTGGACTTGTCGTCGGCGTCCTGATCGGCGCGCTGCAAGGCTATATCATCGCCTATCTCGGCGTGCCGTCCTTCATCGTCACCCTTGGCGGCCTCTTGGTCTGGCGCGGCGGCGCCTGGTGGGTGACGAGCGGGCAAACGATCGCGCCGCTCGATCAGCAATTCCGGCTCATGGGCGGCGGGCCGGAAGGCGCGATCGGTGCGACCTGGAGCTGGGTGGTTGGGCTTCTCGGTTGCGCCGCAGTCATCGCCCTGCTTGCGCATGGCCGGGCCCGGCGCAAAACCTTCGCCTTTCCGCTGCGGCCGATTACGGCGGACGTTTTTCTCGGCGGCGTCGCCTCCGCGCTGATCGTCGCCGCGGTCGCCATCGCCAATGCCTATCCTTGGCCAGCCGGCAGCGTGCGGCGTTATGCCGAACTCAATCACATCGCGCTGCCGGAAGGCGGGATCTTCATCGCGCACGGCATCGCCGTACCGGTGTTGATCGCGATCGGCGTCGGCGTGGTGATGACGTTCCTCGCCACGCGCACGCGCCTGGGCCGCTACGTCTATGCGATCGGCGGCAACCCGGAAGCAGCGGAGCTTGCCGGCGTCAACACCCGCTGGGTGATCATGAAGATCTTCATCCTGATGGGGCTTCTCGCCGCCATCGCCGGCGCCATTTCGATCGCGCGCTTGAACGCGGCGACCAATTCGGAAGGCACGCTTGCCGAGCTTCTGGTGATCGCGGCCGCCGTGATCGGCGGCACGTCGCTTGCAGGCGGCGTCGGCACCGTCGCCGGCGCGATGCTTGGCGCCGTCCTGATGCAGTCGCTGCAGTCGGGCATGGTGCTGCTTGGCGTCGATACGCCGGTGCAGAACATCGTGGTCGGCGCGGTTCTGGTGATCGCCGTCGGGCTCGACACGCTCTACCGGCGGCGGGCGGGATGACAACGACTCGATCAAGTCAGACGAAAGCCGTATCCGCTCATCCCCGCGAAGGCGGGGATCCAGTGACTGCTACTGCATCGGAGCAAGCCATCTGGATTCCCGCGTGCGCGGGAATGAGCGGACGCGAGGTGGCCAATGAACGCGTCTGACGCGCCGCTCGTCGAAATGCGCGATATCTCGCTCGCCTTCGGCGGCGTGCACGCTGTCGATCGCGCTTCGATCGATCTTCACGACGGCGAGGTGGTGGCGCTCCTTGGCCACAACGGCGCCGGCAAATCGACGCTGATCAAGATTCTCTCCGGCGCCTACCGGCGCAATTCCGGGGCGATCTTCATTCGCGGCGCCGAAGCGGCCATCGCCAATCCGCGCGACGCCAAGGGCTTTGGCATCGAAACGATCTATCAAAATCTCGCGCTCGCCGACAATGTCGATACCGCCGCCAATCTTTTTCTCGGCCGCGAATTGCGCACGCGCTGGGGCACGCTCGACGACATCGCTATGGAGGCGGAAGCCCGCAAGGTCATGGGCCGGCTCAACCCGCACTTTCAGCGCTTCAAGGATCCGGTCAAGGCGTTGTCCGGCGGGCAGCGCCAATCGGTCGCGATCGCGCGCGCGATTTTGTTCAACGTGCAGATCCTGATCATGGACGAGCCGACGGCGGCGCTCGGTCCGCAGGAAACCGCGCAAGTAGCGGCGCTGATCAAAAAACTCAAAGCCGATGGGCTTGGCATTTTCCTGATCAGCCACGACATTCACGACGTGTTCGATCTCGCGGACAGGATCTGCGTGATGAAGAACGGCCGCGTAGTCGGCACCGCGCGTGTCGCCGATGTGAGCAAGGACGACGTGCTCGGCATGATCATTCTCGGCAAGTGCCCGCCGGGCGCGGTTCCCGGGCCGGGGGCGATGCAGTGATGCGATCGAAGAAACAAAAAGTGAGCGGGCCGCCCCTACGGCTCGGCCAACACGCCGCCGCAAAGCGGGCGCGGCACGCCGGTCGTGGCCGGCAGACTGATCGGCAGGCCGCGCAGGCTGCGCACCGCGAGATAGGCGAAGGCCTGCGCCTCGAGCGCGTCGATCGACCAGCCGGCATCGTCCGCGGTCTGCACGCGGGCCGGCGCGAGACGCTCGGCGAGCATGCGCATCAGCGTCGGATTGCGTGCGCCGCCACCCGACACGATCCAGGTTTTCGGCACCCGCGGCAAAAGCGGCACGATGCGCGCAGCCGCTGCGGCGGTGAGTGCGGTCAAGGTAGCGGCCCCGTCTTCCACGCTGCCGCTGTCGAATGCAGCGCCCACCCAGCCGCGAAACGCGTTCCGGTCGAGCGATTTCGGCGGCGGCTTGGCAAAGAACGGATGCCTGAGCAATCGCGCGATCGCCTCCCGGTCCACCCTGCCCGCCTGCGCCATATGCCCGTCAGTGTCGAGCGGCTTGGCGATCCGCAGCCGCACGAAATCGTCGAGCAGTGCATTGCCCGGTCCGGTGTCGCAAGCGATCAGATCGTCGCCGTCAATGTAGGTGACGTTGGCGACGCCGCCGATATTGAGGACCGCGACCGGCGGCTCGAGCCCGAGCCGCCGCGCCAGCGCGCGATGATACATCGGCGAGAACGGCGCGCCTTCTCCGCCGGCGGCGACGTCGGCGGCGCGGAAGTCATAGACAACTGGAATGCCGAGCCGGGCTGCGAGCACGCGGCCGTCGCCGATTTGAATTGTCAGCCGGCGCTCGGGCCGATGCAGCACGGTTTGGCCGTGGAACCCGATCACGGCGACGTCGCGCGGCCGAACGCTATTGGCGGCCAAGAACGTTGCCACCGCCTCGACATGCGCGTCATTCACAGCCGCCTCTGCCGCGGCGACGATCTCCGGTCGGGCCGTGCGCTCGGTGATATTCAGCGCCACCGCCGTGGCGCTCCGGATCAACGCTCGCTCCGGCGTGGAGTACGAACGATAGGCGGTGCCGCCGAAACGGGTAATGATGTCGCCGTCGGTTTCGATCAGGGCGACATCCACGCCGTCTTGCGAGGTTCCGCTCATCAGCCCCATCGCGAGTACCGGCGACGACAGCGCCGGTCGTTGCGATGGCTTCGGCAATGTTTGCGTTCTACCCATGCTTTGAGTTCTTCGGTTGAACCGGCGGCGCTGGAACTGTACACACCAGCGCGAGCGGCCCGTGTCTCACTGCAGGGTGACGGAAATGAGGTCGCACTATCAGCGGCAATCGCGGAAAGAAGTTTAAGTTAGCAGACTATGAGCACGTACAAATCCGATTTTCTGAATGTCCTGGCCGCCCGGGGCTTTATCCATCAGGTCTCCGAGCCTGATGCGCTGGACGCGCTCGCGCGCGAAAAAGCGATCACCGCTTATATCGGCTTCGATTGCACCGCGCCGTCGCTGCATATCGGCTCGTTGCTGCCGATCATGCTGCTCTATTGGCTGCAGCAGACCGGGCATCGCCCGATCGCGCTGATGGGCGGCGGCACCACGCGCGTCGGCGATCCTTCCGGCAAGGACGAGAGCCGGCGTCTGCTCACCGACGAGATGATCAATGAAAATCTAAAAGGTATTCGCGCGATCTTCGACAAGTTCCTGAAATTCGAGAATACCGGCGGCAACGCCGTCATGGCCAACAATGCCGATTGGCTCAACACGCTCAATTACATCGATTTCCTGCGTGATGTCGGGCGCCATTTCTCGATCAATCGCATGCTGTCGTTTGATTCCGTGAAGCTGCGGCTCGATCGCCAGCAGGAACTGTCGTTTCTCGAATTCAACTACATGATCCTGCAGGCCTACGATTTCGTCGAGCTTTACCGGCGTTACGGCTGCGTGCTGCAGATGGGCGGCTCCGATCAATGGGGCAATATCGTCAGCGGCATCGATCTCGGCCGCCGGCTAGAGAATGCGCAACTCTTCGCTCTGACGGCGCCGCTGATCACGACGTCCTCGGGCGCCAAGATGGGCAAGACCGCAGCCGGCGCGGTGTGGCTCAATGCCGATCTGGTGAGCCCCTACGACTATTGGCAATACTGGCGCAACACCGAAGACGCCGATGTCGAGCGCTTCCTGAAATTGTTCACCGTGCTGCCGCTCGACGAGATCGCGCGGCTTGCGGCATTGCGCGGTCAGGACATCAACGAGGCCAAGAAGGTGCTCGCCACCGAAGCGACCGCGCTGGTGCATGGCCGCGCCGCCGCCGAGGAAGCCGCCGCCACTGCGCGCACCACTTTCGAGGAGGGCGGGCTCGGCGCGAATTTGCCGACGGTGGAAGTCCCGCGCGGCGAAGTTTCAAGCGGGCTTGGCGTGCTCGCGGCCTTCGTCAAGGCGGGCCTCGCTGCGTCCAACGGCGAAGTGCGGCGTGCCATTGCCAACAACGCTATTCTGGTCAACGACGTTCGCGTCACCAGCGACAAGGCCGTCATCGGCGAAGCTGATGTCACACCGGAAGGCGTCGTCAAACTTTCGCTCGGCCGCAAGCGCCACGTTTTGCTGAAGCCGGTTTGAAGACAGCCTGGCTTAAGTGGTGGTCAATGCTGGCGTGTCTGCGGCTCGACGCTGCCGCCGTCGCCATTGGCGGGAAATTCGAACACCTTGCGCAATATGCCGGGCGTCAGCGCGGAAATCGGGTTGATGCGCAGGAACGGATTGCCCGGCCGGCCGACGACCTCATAGGTGATACCGAACAGCCCTTCTTTTTCGCCGCCCATGAACAGACCGACCACCGGTATCTGACCGAGGAGATTGTTCGGTCCATAGAGCGGCACCAAGGTGCCGCGCATGTGCACTTCGTCGCGTCCGTAATCGACGACGCCGTCGATGGTGCCGCCGAGCAGCGGTCCGCGCACGACGCCTTCACGCAGCGCGACCTTGCCCGGCATGCGCGTGAATTCCACCCGCATGCCGGAAAAATCGATCGCGTTGCGTTGCGCCTGCGTGCCGTTGTTCACGGCGCGCTGGAGCTGCGCCTCGTCATGCACCGCGAAATTGCGGACATTGAGGACGCCCTGCTGGGTCTGGTTGTCGGTCGAGGGCGCTTCCATGGTCATCGCCAATTGTCCGCCGGTCATGCGCGAGTAGACGTCGGTAAAGCGAAAGAACGCGCCGGCGTCGGTGCTCTCGAGATAAACCACCTGGCGTCCGCTCGAACGGCCGCGCAAGTCGCCGGTCAGCGTCGCATCACGGCCGATCTTGGCATTGAGCCCGAAGCTGCGAACTTCTCCGGCGCGGCGCGACATTTTCAGTTCGACGCCGCGCAACGCCTCGCCGTTGAAGCCGACGACAGCGGCGACCTTCATATCGAGGTCGGCATCGACGGCGCGGCGCTTGGCGTTGGAATTCTGCGGCGTGGCGCCGGCGGTGCTCTTGACGAAACCGCGGCCGTCATAAACCTCGCCGCGCATGATCACGCGCAGCGCGCCCTCGGCGCCGCGCTCGATCTTGAGGCTCGCGCGATCGCCGTCGGAAAATCCGTAGGACGGGAAGCTCGCCGATTGCACTTCGCCGGAGCCGTCGAAATCAATCGTGCCCTTGACGCCGGCGCCGGCGCCTTCGATCAGCAAATCCTCGACGCGGATGGATTGCGGCTTGGTGGTGAGCACGAACGTGGCGCGCGCCGGCTTGCCCGACGGCTTGGCCCAACCTGGCAGCAGTCCGTCGATCTGCGTCGAGGTCAGGTCCGCCTCGATATTGAAGCGGCCTTCGCGATCGGACCCGGTAGCGACGCGGCCGGAGAGCCGAATCGGAATGGCGCCCGAAATCGTCTCGCCCATCTCGAAGCCGAGATTGGTGCGCGCCGCTTCGTCGAGCATGCCTTGCAGACGGACTTCGGCCTCCGCCTCGTTTCGCGCTTTGCGATATTCCAGGCTCATCGGCGCGCCGCCGATCTTGACATCGCCCTTGAGCTGGAAGCCTTGCGGATTGGCGGTCGCCCGCAGCATCGCCAACTCGACCTTTTGTCCCATGATCATCCGGTCGGCGGCAAAGTTCGTGGTTTCGACCGAGACGGAATAATTGGTCGATCCGGGCGGCAGATCGGCTTTGAGCGGCATGCCGAGCGAAACCTGGGCGCTCAAATTGCCGCGCATAGCCGCGGGGTCGAACGGCGCGTCGGACACATCGCGCAGCCGATCCATGCGCATCAGCTCGGCGGCGGCTTGTACCGGGCCCTCCATCTTGAAATGCACGCGCGCCGGCGGCGCATGCGGCGAGGTGTCCGGCACCTCGAACACGCCGTTGGTGAAAGTGAGCTTGCGCCCGGACGGCATATCGGCGGTCGCTTTGCCGATCGAAACAACGGCGTCTCGGCCGACGATATGCACGTTCATATCGGCATCGCGGAGCGCCGGCAGGCCGTTGACCGGGCGGACAACGCAACCGATGGCCGAAGCGTCGATCGAAAGACCGTCGTCGGGAACCGGCGGCCCGCTGTCTTTGAGATTTTCAATCGGCGAGTTCACAGCAATCACAATGCGCTCGACCGTGCCGCTCAGAAGGTGCTCGTTGAACCAGTCGCGCACTTTCGGCGTGATGAAGACCGGCCAAAGCCGCTTCATCGCGTCGGCCGGCATGCGCGTGCCGGCAAGGCCGGCCGCCAGCCGAGGATTGCCTCCGGCAAGATCAAGGCTACCGGACATGGCGATCCCCACGCCCGTATTGCCGACATCCCCTTCTTCGACCGTAAAGCGTTGCTTGGCCGCATCGTAGCGGCCGCCGATGGCGATGCGGTTGAGCACCAGGGGCTCACCCGTTGCGCCTGCGGGATTGAGCACGATGGTGCCGCCGCCGATCTTGAACAGCCAAGTGCCGCCCGCCTCCTGCGGCGCCTCGATCTGGCCAAGCAGGGTAATGCGGTTGCCGCCGGAAAGGATCTGGAACGGCATCGACAGGATGCGGTTCTCCGCATCCCAGTTGAACTTGAACTCGGCGTGCTCGATTGGGATGCGGCTTTCGTCGTCGTTGGCCTCGCCGATCGAACCGGTCTCGGCAATGATGTGACCGAGGAAGTTCTGCGGCAGGCCGTCGGGGCCTATTTCGCCGTTCATCGTCGCCGACAGCGGCAGGTCGATGCGCAGATTTCCGTCGTCGAGCCGCGAGGCCAACAAGAGCTCGCCCGCCGGAACGCGGCGCGCCTCCAGTTGAACCTTGCGATAACCTTGGCGGGTCGGCGTGGCGGCGGCCGTGAGCACCCATGGCCGCGCAGGGTTGGACGAGCCGACGCTGACTTCGACGCCGCCGCCGTGCAGGCGCGTGGCGCTCAAGCTGATGTCCCGAAACGTCCAGTGTTTGCCGGTGCGTGCGTCGTCGACGGTGAGGTTTCCGTTCTTGAGCCCAAGCTCTTTCAGGTCATGGCCATCGAGGCCCGTTTCGCCGATTCCATCGATCCAGGACAGAAACGCGGCAAAGACGTCGCGCGCACGATGCGGGGAAGCCGAACGCACGTCGGGAGATGCCCCTGGGGGAAGCGTAGCTTGCGACCCCGTCGAAGACCGCCCCTGCACGGCAGCATCCTGCTTCTCGCGGGCGGACCGCAACAATGCGGCGGCGGCGGTAGCCGGTACTGCCGCGGTCGCGATCGGATGTTTGTCGGCGCCGGCAAAGATCGTGACGCCGCCGTCCTGCTCGATCCGCACGGCCATTTCCGCGCCAACAAGATTGAGGCTCTCGGCACGCATATGGCCGCGCAACAGACTAAGCCCGGAGACGCGCACCTCGGCTTTCGGCGCGCTCGCTACGACCGTGCCGTCGGCGTCGCGCACGACGATGTCGCGGATGCGCACGGCCGTGCCGCCATCCTCGGTGCGTTCGATTTGCGTGCCGCCGACTTCCACGCGGCGGCCGTTGCCGAAATTCTCTTCGATGGCGGAAGCAAGCCACGGCGTCACGACATCGAGCTGGATGGGCCCGCTGGACAGCCTCCACCACAAGCCGAGGCAGGCGACCGCCACAACGGCGGCGACCGCACCGGCTCCAATGGCCGCACGGCGGAGAACGTGGCCATAGCGGGCAAAAAACCAGCGAACGCGAGGAAACCGACCGCCAACATGCGCATGGCCGGATCGGTCGATGGCACCGTGGCGGACCGGGCGACGAAGCGGGACGACGGATCGCCACCGCGGAAGCCTTGCGCGCTGCCTTTCCTGGTTCGTCATGCCCCTCGGGCGTCCCCTCGTCCGTGGTGCCTTGGAACGGCGCGCTTCCGTGCCGACATTCAACCGCGATATGAAGAGCCGATCGCCTTAGAGCCGCAACGCAAGCAACACCAGCAAGTCATTCATTCTGCGGCGCTAATTCGAATCCGCTTCGGCGCCCTCACTCTATTGGCTTTGCGTCGATCAAACCAGCCTGCGATACCGTTCTCGGCTCGCGGTGGTCTACCCCAATTCACCCATACGCGTCGTCGAGCCAGGATGCCCCTGCGAAAGCGTCGAAAGGAAGGCATTATGCCCAGCGAACTTCGGCCCGGCGCCAAGGCGCCGGCATTCACGCTCCCGCGCGACGGCGGTGGAACGATCTCCCTTGCTGATTTTGCCGGGCGCAAACTCGTTCTCTATTTTTATCCTCGCGCCGATACGCCCGGTTGCACCAAAGAGGCGATCGACTTCAATCGGCTCAAAGCTGCATTCGGAAAAGCCGGCACGGACATCCTGGGTGTTTCCGCCGACCCGGTCGCCGGCGCAGGACAAATTCAAAGCTAAATACAAACTGGGCATCTCGCTTGCTTCAGATGAAGCGCACCGCATGCTCGAGGCCTACGGAGTTTGGCAGGAGAAATCCATGTACGGCCGGAAGTTCATGGGCGTCGTACGGGCGACTTTCCTCATCGGTCCCGACCAACGGATCGCTCAGGTTTGGCCAAAGGTCTCGGTGGCGGGACACGCCGAAGAAGTGCTGGCGGCCGCAAAGGCCTTGTAATGCTTCCAAACCACGTAAGTTACCGCGCCATTTACCGAAATCGGCAAAATGTCCATCACAATTTCCTAAAAATTAACCATAGACGGCTCAAATCCGCTCCCTGCCGGCCAAAAATGGGCCGTGAGTGGGAGCGTCAATGTCGGTCGGGAGAACGGTTCATCCGCGGCAGACTGCACAGCACGCCGGACAAGTGGCTGTACGCCCAGCCGGCGGCGTTCAATCACCGGCGGCGGTCGCCGGCTATATCTTCGCGCACGCCGGGCGCCAGATCAGGCTAGGCCCGGTCGCATTCTGGATTTTTGTCGGAACCGTCGTGATCATGGCGGGCTGGACAATCGCAACAGCCACCTACTTCGCTTTCCGCGACGATCTCCTGAAAGGTCTCATCGTGCGCCAGGCTGAGCAGCAAAACGCCTACGAAGATCGTATCGCTGAATTGCGCGCGCGCATCGATCGCACGACCAGCCGTCAACTGCTCGATCAGGAGCAGTTCGAGCAAAAGCTCGATGATTTGATGCGCCGTCAATCGACGCTCGAGTCGAGGGCAACAGCACTTGGCGGGATTGCCGATCCCGTCGTGACCGGTGCAATCAAGCCGGCAGGAAATGCAGCTACTGCCGGTTCGCCCATGTCGCCGCAAGCGCGCGACCGCCGCTCCGCGCTCGAGCCCGACCGCGCGGCGGTCGCGCGCCGCGCCGGCAAGGATGCTGGCATCAACGCGAAGCTATCCGGCGTCGAAGCCTCGCTCGACCGGCTCGATCATCGGCAGGCTCTGGGGCTCGCGCAACTGCAGGAGCGCTACGAAGGCAAGGCGCGACGACTGCGCGGCGTGCTTGTCGATCTTGGCCTCAAACTCGGTGGACCAGCGCCGGCCGGAAGCGGCGGCCCATTCGTCCCGATCAAGTTGCCGGGCGAAGGCAATAGCTTTGAGCGCGCCGTGGCGCGGGTGAAGATCGCACGCACGCAAGCCGAGCACCTCACGCGCACGCTTCTGCGGGTGCCGCTGCGCAAACCGGTGAACGGCGAGATCGATCTCAGCTCCACGTTCGGCGTGCGCGTCGATCCGTTCTTGCACGTCGCCGCGATGCACACCGGATTGGATTTCCGCGGCGACACCGGCGACCCAATTCATGCGACCGCAGCGGGTACGGTCGTCGGCGCCGGCTGGAGCGGCGGCTACGGCAGAATGATCGAGATCGATCACGGCAACGGGCTGTCGACCCGCTACGGCCACCTCTCGCAGATCGACGTCAAAGTCGGCGACGAAATTCGCATCGGTCAGATCATCGGCCGCATGGGCTCGACCGGCCGTTCGACAGGGCCGCATCTGCACTACGAGACCCGCATCGACGGCGATGCGGTCGATCCGCAAAAGTTCTTGCATGCCGGCGCCAGGCTCGCGGGAGCGAGCAGCGACTGGTGACCAGCGACCAGAGCGGGATGAGTTATGGTTCGATCGGGATCCCGCTCTAGCTTCTTGTTTAAGCATGATCTTTTCGGAAAACCGGATTCCACTTTTCCGGATCATGCTGTAGCGGGTGATGTCTCGCTATTCTGCAGATTGCCGCTTACCATTAGCAACTCGCTACTCGGCTATTTGCCACGATGATCCGTGTTCATCATCTCAACAATTCGCGCAGCCAGCGCGTCTTGTGGCTGCTCGAAGAGATCGACACGCCTTACGAAGTCGTGCCTTACGAGCGCGACAAGAAGACCATGCTGGCGCCAAAGGAATTGCGGCGCGTGCACCCGCTCGGAAAATCACCGATCATCGAGGACAATGGCCGCATATTCGCGGAGACCGGACTGATCGTTGAGTATCTGGTGCAGCGCTATGGCCCGGATTTGGCGCCGCCAAGCGGTTCGGATTCATACTGGCGCTACAAATACTGGCTGCACTATGCCGAAGGCTCGCTTATGCCACCGCTGCTGCTCAAGCTCGTGATCAACAGGCTCGGGCTTTTGGGACGGCCGGCCAGACCGTTCGTCAACACTCAGCTGAAACTTCATCTCGACTTCTTGGAAGGTGAATTGAGCAAGGGACCATGGTTCCTCGGTGAGACATTCTCCGCTGCCGATATCATGATGAGTTTTCCCCTCGAGGCCGCGCGAGCGCGCGCCGGTCTCGATGGGACGCGGCCGAACCTGATGGACTTTCTCAAACGCACCCACGCGCGGGATGCTTACAAGCGCGCTTTGGAAAAAGGCGGCGCTTACGTCTACGCCGAATGATCTACCACGTGTAGCGCAGCGTACCGGTGCCGGCATACGTCTGAGAGCCTTTGGCGAATTCGCCATCGAACTTGGCGAGCAAAGTCCATTGCGGCGTGAGGAACAGCTGAGTGCCGGCGGTGGTGAGCACCGAGTCGGGCGGGATCGGCGCGCCATTGACGGTGAAGCTTCCACCGGGCAGCGCTTCAAAAGCCGCGCTCAGCGATGGATTGCTGACGAAATCGTGCGCCCAGGCGAGCCGGCCAAACAGAATGAGGGGCTTACCGCGGATAACCGTCAGGTCGTCGAAGCGCGCGCCAAGCTCGCTGCGCACGTCAGTCGCGTTCATTGCGGCGTAGGAAAGCCCCAGGCCGCCACCGCTCGCGTCGCTCTCGCTATAGGCCGGGGTGTTGAAATCTTGGAACTGAACGGCGCCGTACGGCGTCACCGCAAACGTCGGCAGCACGGGGTAGCGGTAGCCGCCTTCCAGCCGCGCACCGTAGCTCTGCCCGACGAAATTCGCCGAAAGCTGATCGCCCAGCGCCGAGCGGCTGGACGTGAACCAATGATTGGTGAACGAGAGCGCGCCGGCGAGATACGCGGTACCAAACCAGGTGATCCCGTAACCTCCGATCTGCATGGCGTCGCTACGGCCACTGCCCGGCGTGTTGGCGAGGCCCCAATTTGTGCCCGCCCCCGCAAGTGCAAAGCCGACCACCGTGTAGGGCGACACGTGATAGTCCATGCCGGAGGCGAAGCCGTATGTGTTGGCCGTGATGTTGCTCGAGCCCGCCGCCGGATCGCCGTTCGCCGTGTTGCTGCCGCCGAAGGCTGACCCCCAGGTGGTCCAGCGCTGCTCGAACGTTGGCGGCTTCGGCGCCTTGGTGAGAATCGAGGCGTAGGCGAGCGCGATGTCGGGCGGCAGATTTGACCGCTCGTCCGGCGCAAAACCGATGGCGGCGCTCGTCGAACCGACGCCGCCGCGGCCGTAGACGAACGGATCGAGCATCAGTGCGAGGAATTGGTTGGTCAATTGCAACGCGGCGCGTTCGGCGCCCGTGTTGGCTTCGCCGTCCAATTGCGTCGCCGCAGCCAGCAGCGACGGACCCGAAAGGCCGCCGAGGCCTAGGAACTGCGACGGCAACGGCGTATTGGCCGGACTGTTGAGGATGCCGTTGTTGATGCCGCGGATCACATTCTGCTGGTTCTGATTTGCTCCGGAGGGCGTCGTCAGCAGCGACGCGCCGGTGACGTTCAGATCCACACTGGCGGGGCTGCTCGCATAGTCGAGAGTCATGCTGCCGGCGAAAGTGCCGTTCACGGTCAAGCCAGCGAATGTCCCGCTTAGGCCCGTTGTTGTGGTCAGGATCTGATAGACTGCGCCTTCGTAATGGCCAAGCTGCGGTGTCATCACCACGGTGCCATTGCCGCCGAGCGTCGCCGATCCGACCACCGCGGTCTTCGAATTGTTGCCAGCTCCCGGCGCGATGTTGATCGCGTAGAAGCTTCCGGCATTGAAAAGGAGCGTACCGTCGATCGTAAGCGTGCCGAAGCCGCCCGGCGTGCCCGGCGCGAGCGTGCGGCCGGAATTGATCGTCACGGTGAGCGGATCGACGATGCCGGTGCCGGCAAGCGTGCCTGTGGCGTTGACGCTCACATTCGACGATCCGGTGATGATTCCGTCCACGAGCAGAAAACCGCCATTGATGGTGGTGGGACCCGTATAGATGTTCGTTCCGGTCAGCGCCTCGACGCCGCCGGTGAGTGTCAGTCCGCCACTGCCAGCGATCGTTCCCGCAAAGACATCCTGCGCCGCGGTGATAGTGAGCGTCTGGGACCCGAGCCAGACCATGCCGCTCTGATCGCCGGCGAGCGAGCGGACCGATGCTCCGTTGTTTGTGCCGGAAATGTCGAACACGCCGCCGGCGGATACATTGACGCCGCTTGACGTCGCGATGCTGCCCGGCCCGAGCAGCGCCAGGTAGCCGCCCGAGACCGACGTCGGACCGGTATAGGTGTTGGTGCCGCTCAAGGAGGCTGAGCCGCCGTTGGTAATGGAGACGCCACCAGGACCGGAGATGACGCCGGCAAGCCCCAACGGCACCGAGCTCGCGCCGATCACCAGCGGAGAGGTGGTCGTCGTGGTGATGTTCGCATCGGTGACGAAGTTCGGTGAATACCCGACCTGCTGGCCGGCAAGGTTATAGAGCACCGAATTCTGCACGAAGAACCCAATTCCCAGGAAGCTGGTTTCGGACGCGGTCGTGTTCGTGTTCACGAGAGCGTAGGGGGACGGCACGGTTGAAGGAGGAGTCGCGTTCTCATTGATCACATTGAACGCCTCCTGTGTTCCGCCGCTGTGAGCGGCGATTGTCAGCACAGGGTTCGGGTAATTATTCGGGTAGCTCGTCGGGCTGGTGTACAGGTGGATGTCCGTGAACCCCGAATCCAGAGACACGGACTGCGCGTGCAACGGCGTGGCACTGCCGGGCGGGGAGCTCAGGGTGAAATTGAACGGCACGAATTTGTTGAAAGCCTCCACATTGGAATTCGGAAATTGAACTCCGAGCGGGGTGGAAGTGACGGTGTTCAAGGGTAAGAATTGCGCGAGAAGCGCCGGCGTAAGACCGACCGTCACGCAAGGATTGCAGCTCGTCACAGACTGGGGAACGGTCCGGATAGCCTGCGGTGCGTTGGTGACCGGACCGCCCGGAATGCTCGTACCCAGTTGCAAATTCAGGGCGGCGAGACTCTGACCGTTCGCCGAGACCACATAGCCTGGCGTGGTGTCGGGCAAGAGCGTCTGACCGAAAATGCCACCCATACCAATCGGCGTTCCCCCATTAGGCGTAATGGTGAAGGCTTGAGGGTCGGCACCGAAAGCGCCAACCACCGCGGTTCCAAACGGCTTCATGCCCGGGTTGCCGCCATTGAGTGTCTTATACGAGCCGACGTTGTAGACGCCCGACGCACTCAGCAAAACCCCACCAGACGTCGCTCCCGGCGCGGCATAGAATTGCAGCGACGAAGCCGGTATCTGATACAAATCGCCGCCAAAATGTGTGTGTGCTCCCGTAGGTATCGATGTCGACGGCTGACGCCACACGGTTCGCTGTGTTGAACACACCGTTTGGGGTCAGGAAGACCGCCGATCCCGTATCGAAGGCGTAAGGTAGCGCCGCACCTCCGTTGACGCCGACATTGATCGTCAAAATAACAACGGGGCCGGGGATTGAGCCGCCGAAGTTGCGGATGGTGTTCAGCGTATAATTGAGTGGAATATCCACCGACTGCGCGGCCGCGCCCTGCGCGACCGCACACCCCAACGCAATACCCAAGAGCGATGCGCTCGTACGAAAAACGCGACGCATTTACTCTGCTCGGCCTGCTGGAGCCCCATTCCCCCCAAGCAATCGACCTCAGGTAACCACCCACTATAGCGAGGCCAGATGACAGTTGAACCGGCGATAAGCCCCAGCTGGCCGGTGTGCGCGGCGCGCAAGACCCCGCGGCTTGACCGCCTCGGATTTTCGTCCTGCGCTCAAATTGTGCCGCCGCCAGGCTGTGGCAGCGCACGACGCCCTACTCCACGTCCTCGACTTCCGCCGGCTCGCCGCCGAACGCCTTTTGCGCCAGCGCCGCTTCCATGAATTGGTCGATGTCGCCGTCGAGCACACCGCCGGTATTCGAGGTCGATACGCCAGTGCGCAAATCCTTCACCATCTGATAGGGCTGCAGCACATAAGAACGGATCTGATGGCCCCAGCCGATATCGGTCTTGGCGGCCTGATCGGCGGCAGCTTTTTCCTCGCGCTTTTTGAGCTCGGCTTCATAGAGCTTGGCGCGCAACATCTGCCAAGCCTGCGCGCGGTTGCGGTGTTGCGAGCGGTCGTTCTGGCAAACCACGACGATGTTGGTCGGGATGTGCGTGAGCCGGACCGCGGATTCGGTCTTGTTGACGTGCTGACCGCCGGCGCCGCCGGAGCGCATGGTGTCCGTGCGTACGTCGGCTTCTTTGATGTCGATTTGGATGCGGTCGTCGACCACCGGATAGACCGTGACGCTCGCGAACGAGGTGTGCCGGCGCGCATTGGAATCGAACGGTGAAATGCGCACCAGACGATGCACGCCGTCTTCGGTCTTCAGCCAGCCGTAGGCATTGCGGCCCTTCACCTCGATCGTCGCCGATTTAATGCCGGCCTCTTCGCCGTCGGTCTCTTCGATATAGTCGACCTTGAAGCCGTGCTGCTCCGCCCAGCGCACATACATGCGCAGCAGCATGTTGGCCCAGTCCTGGCTCTCGGTGCCGCCGGCGCCGGCATGCACCTCGAGGTAGGAGTCGTTGGCATCCGCTTCGCCGGACAGAAGCGCTTCGAGCTCGCGGCGGGCAACATCGGCCTTGAGCTTGCGCAACGATGCTTCCGCGTCGGCAATGACCCTTTGATCGCCCTCGGCCTCGCCGAGCTCGATCATGGTCACTTGATCGTCGAGCTCCTGCTCGATGCGGGAAATGGCGGTGAGCTGATCCTCAAGCGCCGTGCGCTCCTGCATCAGCCGGCTCGCGCGCTGCGGATCGTTCCAGAGATTGGGGTCCTCGGCCTGCCGGTTCAACTCGGCAAGGCGCGCGCGCGCCTTGTCGACGTCAAAGATGCCTCCTCAGCAGCCCGACCGACTGCTTGATGTCACCGACGATGGCTTCGATTTCTGCGCGCATGATGGGGAGCGATTTAATGGTTGACGCCGCCGGATGCAACGCGTCCGGCGAAAAGCCTCAAGAGCCCCAATGAAAAGCCTCAGTACAGCCCACCGGTGCCAGTGTGGACCGCGCCGGCGGCGGAATCGGGCGAAACCGACATGGCGCCGCCACTGCTCGATGCCTCGGTGCCGATGACCGAGTAGCTATCGGGCGGTGCGGTCCCAGGCTTGAAGGCTTCGAGGATGACTTTCGGATCGCCTGGGCCCGCGCGCATGCCGCTCTTGGCGTCAACGCGAATGAGCTTGATACCCGGCGGCACGCGGAAGGGGATCGGCGGTTTGTCGGCCAGCACCACCTTGAGGAAATCCTTCACCACCGGAGCAGCCAGATGGCCGCCGGTGGCGAGCCGCCCGATATGCCGGGGCTTGTCGAAGCCCAAGTAGACGCCACAGACGATGTCTGGCGAAAAGCCGATGAACCAGACATCCTTCTCCTCATTGGTTGTGCCGGTCTTGCCCGCGATCGGCTTGCCGACCTCGCGCACCACCGTGGCCGTGCCCCGCTGCACGACGCCTTCCATCATCGATGTGATCTGGTAGGCGGTCATCGGATCGATCACCTGTTCGCGGTGGTCGACCAGCGTCGGCTCGGGCTGACCGTTCCACTTATCGGCATCACACCCCACGCATTCGCGCTGGTCGTGCCGGAAGATGGTGTGGCCGTAACGGTCCTGGATGCGATCGATCAATGTCGGCTTCACCCGCCGCCCGCCATTGTCGAGCATCGAATAGGCGGTGACCATGCGAAGGACGGTCGTTTCGCCGGCGCCGAGCGCATACGAGAGATAAGGCGGCAAATCGTCATAGACACCGAAGCGCTTGGCATATTCGGCAATCAACGGCATGCCGATGTCTTGCGCGAGCCGCACCGTCATCACGTTGCGCGACTGCTCAAGACCGAAGCGCAGCGTTGAGGGTCCGTAGAACTTGCCGCCATAGTTTTCCGGCTTCCACACGCCGCCGCCCCCCTGACCGGTATCGACCTCGATGGGCGCATCGAGCACGACGGTCGAGGGGGTGTAGCCATTGTCGATCGCGGCTGCGTAGACCAGCGGCTTGAACGAGGAGCCCGGCTGACGCAGCGCCTGGGTGGCGCGATTGAACTGGCTTTGATCGTAGGAAAAGCCGCCTACCATCGCGAGCACGCGCCCGGTGCGCGGATCCATCACGACCATGGCGCCGGAAATTTCCGGCAACTGGCGCAGCCGGAACTGGCCCTGATCCTTCATGGGATCGACGTAGATGATATCGCCGGGCGAGAGCACCTGGCTGACGCGCTGGATCGGCTTGGCCGGCCCGCCCGCGGGCTTCGCCCACTTCACGCCGTCCAGCGGCACGATGCCGACTTCGCGGGCTTTGACGACGGCTCCTCCGGGATCGCGCGCCGGCTGCAGCCCTACACGCGCCGACTGGTCGCTGACCTCGAGCACGACCGCAAGCCGCCATGGATCGATGTCGGACAGCGATTTGTGGTCGGCAAGCTTGATGCCCCAGTCGCCCTCGATCTCGATCTTGCCGATCGGGCCGCGGTAACCTTGCGTCTCGTCGAAATTGATCAGCCCGTCGGTCATGGTCTTGCGCGCCAGCACCTGCATCTTCGGATCGAGCGTGGTGCGCACGGAGAGGCCGCCTTCGTAGAGCTTCTTCTCTCCGTAATTCTCGAAGAGGTAGCGGCGGACCTCTTCGGCGAAATATTCGGCCGCGAATGTGTGCGCGCCGGTCGGGCGCACCGCGACGTTCAGCGGCTCCTTCTTGGCCTTGTCGCCGGCCGCTGCCTGGATGAAGCCGTCTTCGATCATGCGGTCGATGACATAGTTGCGCCGCGCAATTGCTTCGTCGCGGTGGCGGAACGGATTGTAGTTGTTCGGACCCTTCGGCAACGCGGCGAGATAAGCCGCCTCGGCGACCGTCAGTTCGTGCACCGATTTGTCGAAATAGAGCAGCGAAGCCGCGGCAACGCCGTAAGCGCCGAGCCCGAGATAGATCTGGTTGAGATAAAGCTCGAGGATCTTGTCCTTCGAATACGCTCGCTCGATGCGCAAGGCGAGCAGCGCTTCCTTGATCTTGCGCGTCATCGACAATTCGTTGGTCAAAAGAAAATTCTTCGCCACCTGTTGGGTGATGGTCGAAGCGCCCTGCGGCCGCCGGCCGCCGCCGTAATTCTGGATATAGACCATCGCCGCGCGGCCGATGCCGGTGACGTCGACGCCGGGATGTTGGTAGAAATTCTTGTCTTCGGCGGCGATGAACGCATTGGTCACAAGCTTCGGAATTGCTTGGATCGGCAGATAAAGACGGCGCTCGTTGGCGTATTCCGCAAGCAGCGAGCCATCGGACGCGTGCACCCGCGTCATCACCGGCGGTTCGTAATTCTGCAGTTGCGTGTATTCCGGCAGGTCCTTGGAAAAATGCCACATCAGGCCGGCGACGGCCGCGATGCCGGCGATGAACAGAATGGTTCCCGCCGCGAACAGAAAGCCGAGGAACCGGAGCAAGATTTTCATGCTAAACGCCCCGCCCAGTCACGCCCGCGCCCCATCGATCCGCGCCGCGATGGGCTGCGAACGCCCCTTATGTCACTTTTGCCCTTAAGGGCCAAGGAACCCCACAAGAAACCGTGCGAAAACCCCGTTCGGCAGCTTTGTCGTCGCTCTCGTTTTTGTTCAAACTGAGGCCGTAACGGCGTTAGTTTGACCCGGTATGGGCTCCCGCCATCGGCGAGGACAGGAAGGTTTCGATCACCTGCGCCATCGAGTCCGATGTCCGGTTCCGCCAAGTCTCGGACAAGAGCGACTGCAGATCCTGCCGATTGGAGACGTAACCGAGTTCGACCAGCACCGACGGCACGTCGGGCGCGCGTAAAACGCGAAAGCCCGCGGACTTCAGCGGCTTTTTGTGCATTCGCGTTACCGCCTTCATCTCGCCGGCGAGTTTATGGGCGAATTGTGTGGAGAGGCTTTTCGTCTCTCGTTCAGCGAGATCGATGAGGATGCCGGCGACATCGTCCGGTTCGCTCTTCAGATCCACTCCGGCGATGACGTCGGCCCTGTTTTCTTTCTCGGCGAGGCGCGCTGCCTCGGAATCGGTTGCGGTATCGGATAGCGTGTAAATGCTCGCTCCCTGCGCATCGCCTTCGCCGTGCGGCAGCGAGTCGGCATGGATCGACACGAACAGAGTCGCGCCAGCGTCACGCGCGATTCGCACGCGGTCGGCGAGCGCCACGAAGGTGTCGTCGGTGCGGGTCAACAGCACCCGATACTTGCCGGATTTCTCGAGGCGTTCGCGCAGGCGCTGCGCGAAGTTCAGAACGATATCTTTTTCTTCTTCGCCACTCGGCCCCTTTGTGCCGGTGTCGATGCCGCCGTGTCCTGGATCGAGCACGACGAGCGGACGCTTATCCCCTTCTTTTGCTGAGGGAGCGTCGACGCGCGGCAAATCGGCGCGGGCGGTGCGATTGTCCGCAGCAGTCCGCCGTAAAAAGCTTTCGCGGTCGGTCGGTGCCAGATCGAGGACGAGCCGGGCCGGAGCAGTCTCGGTCGAATCAACGACGAACGCTTTTTCGATCTTCGCGGGCTTGGCGAGGTCGAAGACCAGACGCGAACCGCCCTGCATCACGAGCCCAAAGCGGAATGCCTTGATCAGGCCGCGTCCGCTTTCACCGGCTCTTCGGCGGCAGTTGAAAGACGACCTGGGGTATATCGACGACGACCCGGTAGGGATCGGCAAGCGTGAAGGCCCGCAGATCGATCTTGCGGCTGAAGTCCATGACGAAACGGGTCTGCGTTTCGTCCCCGCCAAGCCGGGCGTCGGTCGCCACCGGAAGCGAATCGGATGGGGACGCCGGGGGAGCAGCAGCCGGCAATTCCGCCGCTTGAGCCCCCATGGCGCAGAGCATGCCGAGGAACGCCCAGTTCGCCGCCCGGACAACCATCGGTTCCAACCCTTTGTGCCAGTCTTACTCCAATAGGCAGGCGTGGTTAATCGAAGCTTACGCGCCTATATATGGCATAGAGCGGCAACCCAGGGGCGTACTTCGGCGCAGTTTTCGCCTTATTCTCAAGCGCCCTTGGGACATAAAGCGCGGGCCGCTTGCCAATTCCGTGCTCGCGGCTTTATGAAGGGGTGGCTGACGGTGAATGTTCCGGTTGTGTCCCGTCAGGGCCTCGGCACGTCCGCCGCGATGTCTCCCCTGGAAAGAGAGACCGCAGGCGAACGCGGGTTTCGATCCATTCCGGCGCTTTCGCGCGCTTCTGATGCGGACGAAGAGCTGGCCGCCGACGCCCTTAAAGGAGCAGGGCAACCGGAGCCTACGGTGCGGGACATGTGCGGGCGGCGTATGCCGCCGAGGTCACGTCGCCGAATATCGTCGGCTTAGCAGTATCGCGGCGGCCCAACCGTCGCCGTCCACTACGGTTTGAAGTCTATGTTCGAGGCCCAACAGGTTCGATCGGATCGGCACCGCAGCGTTCATGCGACGCGCGCCCGCCGACGCGATGTTCCTCGCCTGCCCTCGGAGTACTCCATCCGTTACCTCCACAGACAAACTGGCAGCGCGCCCTATTCGTCGCCGTTACGGCACGGAGTGCGCCGCAGGCCAGCCTTTATGAGATTTGCAAATGGCCAACAAAATGCTCATCGACGCGACCCATCCGGAAGAAACCCGGGTGGTCGTCCTGCGCGGCAATCGTGTCGAAGAGTTTGATTTCGAGTCCGCGCAACGCAAGCAGCTACGAGGCAATATCTATCTGGCGAAGGTGACGCGCGTCGAGCCGTCGCTGCAGGCCGCCTTTGTCGATTACGGCGGCAATCGCCACGGCTTCCTGGCGTTCAGCGAAATTCACCCTGACTATTATCAGATCCCGGTTGCCGACCGGCAGGCGTTGATCGACGAAGAAGGCCGCGCCCAACGCGCTGCCGACGACGAAGACGATCGCCGTTCGCGCCGCAATCGTGGCCGCCACCGCGCTTCCGCGCGACGCGACGAAGACGTCGTCCAAGGCGGCGAGCCGGCTGAGCCGGCCGGCAGCGAGTCGCCCGCCGCGGGCGAGGATCATGCCGACGTCTCGGCACAGGAACTCGGGATCGAAGACGAGGCGGCGGTCGAGGCCGAAGACACCGAGGGACCGACGACGCTCCCCGGGGCGCCCTTCGTAGCCGAAGCGCACGAATCACCCACGGAAGAGGCTCTGTCCATCCCGTCGGAAGTCGCCGCTCCCGCGAGCGAATCTCCGGACGCGGCCGAGCCCCCTGCTCTCTTCGAGGCGGAAACTCCCGAAGCCGATACAAACGGCGACCTGCCGGCCGTAGAGGAAGCGCCGCACGTCCAGGATGATGTTCACGAGGCCGGAGAGGCGGCGGCCGAGCTTGCGACTGATCTGGCCGAGGAGGTGATCGGGGCTCCGCAGACCGCTCCGAACGGCGACCATGCCGACGGCGATGGAGACGACGACGAAGCGGCCGAAGAAATCGTTGAATCGGTCGGCGGCGCCGATGCACTCGAAGAAGTGCCCGACCGAGCGCCGCGCTATCGCCGCCAATATAAAATCCAAGAGGTCATCAAACGCCGGCAAGTGATGCTGGTGCAAGTCGTCAAGGAGGAGCGCGGCACCAAAGGCGCCGCGTTGACGACATACCTCTCGCTCGCCGGCCGCTATTCGGTGCTGATGCCGAACACCGCGCGTGGCGGCGGCATCAGTCGCAAGATCACCAGCGGCGAAGATCGCTCCCGGCTGAAGGAGATCGCCCAGGAGCTCGAAGTACCGGAAGGCATGGGCGTCATCGTGCGCACGGCCGGCGCGAGCCGCACCAAAACCGAGATCAAGCGCGATTTCGAATATTTGCTGCGGCTCTGGGAAACCGTCCGCGACCTGACACTCAAATCGACCGCGCCGAAGCTCGTCTACGAAGAGGGCTCGCTGGTCAAACGCTCGATCCGCGACCTCTACAGCAAGGAAATCGACGAGATCGTCGTCGCCGGACCGGATGCGTATCAGGAAGCCAAAGAGTTCATGCGCATGCTCATGCCGAGCCATGCCAAGAACGTGAAGCTCTATTCCGACACGCAACCGCTGTTGTCGCGCTACGGCGTCGAGAACCAGCTCGACGGCATGTTCTCGCCGGTCGTGCAGCTGCGCTCGGGCGGCTACATCGTACTCAACCAGGCCGAAGCGCTGGTCGCCATCGACGTCAATTCCGGCCGTGCGACACGCGAGCATCATATCGAAGACACGGCGCTGAAAACCAATCTCGAAGCGTCCGACGAAATTGCGCGGCAGTTGCGGTTGCGCGATCTCGCCGGGCTGATCGTCATCGACTTCATCGATATGGACGAGAAGCGCAACAACCGCTCGGTCGAGCGCCGGCTGAAAGAATGCTTGAAGCAGGATCGCGCGCGCATCCAGGTCGGCCGCATCTCGCATTTCGGCCTGCTGGAGATGTCGCGCCAGCGCATCCGCACCAGCGTGCTGGAAAGTTCGACCGAGCGCTGCCCCTATTGCGGCGGCAGCGGTCATGTCCGCGCCGTTTCTTCGCTGGCGCTGCAGGTGTTGCGCGCGCTGGAAGAGCAGCTCATGCGCGGCGCTACCCACAATCTCATCGCGCGCACGCGGCCCGACGTGGCGTTGTATGTGCTCAACCAAAAGCGCGCGCATTTACGGGCGCTGGAAGAGCGCTTTGCGATCACCATTACGATCAATGCCGATGAGACGCTGATCGCGCCGCAGGCGTTCGCGATCGATCGCGGCGAACAGGTGCATACGCTCGAAGCGGCCAAGGCGCTCGCCCAGCAGACCGAAACCACCGTCGCGCCGCTGGAAGAAGAAGACGAACTCGAGGAAGCGGCGGGATCAGACGAGGAAGGCGAGAGCGAAGCGCCAGCAGAGGCCGCCACCGAGCAAAACGGTGAAGGCGCTGGAGGGCGGCGGCGGCGCCGTCGGCGGCGGCGTGGCCGCAATGGCGGCGAGGCGCATGCGCAGCCGCACCGTCAGGACGATGGTCACGAAGAACATCCGCCGGAAGAACGTCGTTTGGATGAGGCGGGCGAGACCGAAGGGGAATTCGGCGCCGAGGGTGCCGAGGAGACGGCGCCCGACGAAGGCGCGGCGGAGGCAGACGAGTTTTTCGCGTCGCAGGGCGGCGAAGCGCAGCGCGATGGCGACCGGCGGCGACGCCGTCGCGGCCGCCGCGGCGGCCGTCGCAATCGCATGGGGCGGGAGCGCGAAGGCGCGCCGGCCCAATACGAGCCCGACATGCAGGAGCGCGAGGACGAGCCGCATGCATTCGGCTCGGCCGAGGAATTGACAGCCGCGCCGACCACCGAAGCGGACCTGACGCAGGCGGTCACCGATCTCGATGCGCCGCCCAGCGAAGCGCCGCCGCCAGCCGAGCCGGCAGATGTGGCGGCTGCGCAAGCGTCGCCACCGCCCCCGCAGCAAGAACCACCGCGCCGGCGGTCGACGGTCCGCGAGCCTGCGCCAACCGCGGCCGCGAGCGACGCAGCGCCTCAGCCGACGCCGATCCAGGCGCCCTCTCCTGCCTCACAGCCGGTCGTCACCGAAGTCGGCGAAAGCGAAAGTGCTGATCGACCACGCCGTAGCGGCTGGTGGTCACGACGCTTCGCCGGCGGTTGACAACGGGCGCGCCGTCGCGCGGTCGAACATGATCTTGTCGCAAAGCGCTTGGCTGCCCCGGACCAAATCCGGGGCAGTTCTTTTTTGGAACGCGCGCCCATGAAAAGCAGATGGGTCGAAGCTGAAGCCGCGGAAATCGTGGCGCGCGGCGCCGAGGCCGGCATCGCGCGCGATTTGGCGCTTCGTATCTACAGCACAAGATTGCTCGGTGCCGATCCTAAACTGGTGCTGCATGGCGGCGGCAACACTTCTTTGAAGACGCGTGCCCGCGACCTGCTCGGCAACGAAATCGAGGTCCTGCGGATCAAGGCTTCGGGCGCCGACATGGCCACGATCGAAGCGGAAGGCTTGCCGGCGGTTCGCCTGGCGCCACTGCGGGATTTGCGCGCCCTCGAGGCGATCGCGGATGAAAAACTCCTCGCGATTGAACGCGCCAATCTGATCGATCCGGCCGCACCCAATCCGTCCGTCGAAGTGATGCTGCATGCTTTCTTGCCACATAAATTCGTCGACCACACGCATGCCAGCGCCGTGCTCAGCATCATCGACCAGCCGGACGGAGAGAAAAAGTGCGCCGACGTATTTGGCGGCCGCCTGGCTTTCGTGCCGTATCTGATGCCGGGCTTCGGGCTCGCCAAAAAGGCGATCGAGATCTTCGAACGGGCGCAGCCGAGCGACGGCTTGATCCTCAGCAAACACGGGATCGTCACTTTCGGCGAGAGCGCGCACGAAGCTTATGAGCGCATGATCGCGATGGTCTCTCTCGCCGAAGGTTTTATCGCGCGCAACAGCGAGCCCCGCATTCTCGTAACACTATGGCGAGAGCCCGAGCCGATCGCAGCGGTCGCGCCAATCATCCGTGGCGCCTGCAGCCAAAAGGATGAAAAAATCGAAGGCGCCTGGCGGCGTCTCGTGCTGGACTTTCGCGGCGGTCCGATGGTTTTGAGCGCGTTGCAGTCAGACTTGGCCTGCTTAGCCGAAGGCGGCGTGGTCACGCCCGACCACACCATCCGCACCAAAAACTGGCCGCTGGTCTTGCCGCATGCGGACGCCGGCAAGCTCGACGGCTTCGCGCATGCGACCCGCGAAGCTGTGGGCGCGTTCGTCGGTCGCTACCGCGACTATTTTGCGCGGCACAACAAGCATGCCGGAGGTGCCAAGCAGGAACTCGATCCCCTGCCCCGCGTCGCGCTGGTGCCAGGCCTGGGCCTGTTTGGCCTGGGCCGCACCAAACGCGACGCCGCCATCGCCGCCGACATCGCCGAGGAATGGATGGCGGTCGTCGGCGATGCCGAGCGCATCGGCCGCTTCGAGTCGATTTCCGAGGCCGACATGTTCGACTGCGAATATTGGCCGCTCGAGCAAGCCAAGCTCGGAGCACGCAACGAGCCGCCGCTCGCCGGCCAAATCGTTGCCGTCACCGGGGCCGCCGGCGCAATCGGCGGCGCCACAGCTAAGGCGTTCGCTACCGCCGGAGCGGAAGTTGCGCTGCTCGACCTGAATCTCGCGGCCGCGCTCGAACAGGCAAAGACGATCGGCGGATCGCCGCTCGCGATCGCATGCGACGTGACCGATGGCGGCTCGGTTCGCGCGGCGTTCGACCAGATCGCGGCGCATTTTGGCGGCGTCGATATCGTCGTGTCGAATGCCGGCGCCGCCTGGCAAGGCCGCATCGGCGACGTCGACGAAGACATTTTGCGCAAGAGCTTCGAGCTGAATTTTTACGGCCATCAGCGCGTGGCGCAGGCCGCGATCAAGATCATGCGCGCGCAAGGGACCGGCGGGTGCCTTCTCTTCAATGCCTCAAAGCAGGCGGTCAATCCTGGACCGAATTTTGGCCCGTACGGCATTCCAAAAGCAGCGCTGCTCGCGCTCATGCGGCAATACGCGCTTGATTACGGCGCCGAGGGCATTCGCGCCAACGCGGTCAACGCCGACCGCATCAGGTCAGGATTGCTGACGGAAGAGATGATCGCCTCACGTGCGAAAGCGCGCGGCTTGAGCGAAAAAGACTATATGAGCGGCAATCTGCTCGGCCGCGAAGTCACGGCCGAAGACGTTGCGCAAGCGTTCTTGCATCAGGCGCTGGCGCTCAAGACCACGGCCGATGTGACTACCGTCGACGGCGGCAACATCGCCGCGGCGATGCGCTGAGTAGAGTTTTCCGGTTGCCTTGCCGCTCTCAATGCTTCGCGGTGATCGGAAGCCGCATCGATATCTATTGGCTGTAGAAGGGGTTCTCCGATGGATCGTCGTTCATTCGCGATGGCAATCGCCACGGGGGCCGCGGCCGCGCTGACGCCGCGCTGGGCGCGCACCGAGACCGGCCCCGCCGCTCGAAACGTCGTCCTCGTCCACGGGCTGTTCGCGGACGGGTCGTGCTGGTCCGACGTGATCGCACGGTTGCAGGCGGCCGGGCTGAACGCCACCGCCGTGCAGAACCCGCTGACGACGCTGGAGGACGCGGTGGCGGAAACTCTGCGGGTTCTGGCGCGGCAGGATGGGCCGACCGTGCTGGTGGGACACTCCTTCGCGGGCATGATCGTGACGGAAGCGGGCGTCGATCCGAAAGTGTCGGCCCTGGTCTACGTCGCGGCGCGCGCTCCCGACGCTGGAGAGGATTACACCGCGCTCGCCAAGACATTCCCGACGCCGCCCGCGTCGGCCGGCATCGTCTTTGACGGCGACGAAGGCAGGCTCACCGAACGGGCCTTCTTGCGCGATTTCGCCGGCGACCTACCCGAAGCCCGCGCGCGCGTGCTCTACGCGGTGCAAGAGCCGTTTCGCAAGGCGCTTCTTGCCGGCAAGACCAACCACGCGGCGTGGCGTTCGAAGCCGAGCTTCTATGCGGTCTCAACGGAAGATCGCACCATCAATCCCGATCTTGAGCGCTTCATGGCCAAACGCATGGGAGCGACGACCATCGAGGTCAGGGCCAGTCACCTGTCGCTCATCTCGCGTCCGCAGGAGATCACAGACCTGATCCTTCAAGCGGCGGGGCGCAAATAGCCGTCTCCCGCGCACGGCCGGATCAGCGAAAGACGGGACAGCGTCACGCGTCAGCGGTCCTGTCGGTTCCGGCGCTCAATCACACGACAAAATGACATTCTTGACGATCGGATAGACTTGGTTTTCCCAGCGCTTGCCCGAGAACACGCCGTAGTGGCCGACGCCGGCCTGCATGTGGTGGCGCTTCAGATAGGGGCGCAGTTTCTTGCAGAGATCGTGCGCCGCGACGGTCTGGCCGACCGCGCAGATGTCGTCGCGCTCGCCCTCGACGGTCAGCAGCATGGTGCGGCGGATCGCGCTCGGATCGATGGTTTCACCGCGCCACTTAAGCCGGCCGAGCGGCAGCGCGTATTCCTGGAAGATGTGCCGCACCGTTTCCAGATAGAATTCGGCGGTGAGATCGAGCACGGCGAAATATTCGTCGTAGAATGCCTTCGTGGTCGCCGCCTTTTCGCAGCTCGCCATTGGCGAGATTGTCGTAGAGCTCTTTGTGCGCTTTGACATGCCGATCGATATTCATCGTCATGAAAGCGGCGAGCTGCACGAAGCCCGGATAGACGTGGCGGAAAGCGCCGGGATAGCGCATCGGAACGGTTGCGGTCAGCATCCGCTCGAACCACGCGATGTCTCGCTTGTTGGCAAGCTCATTGACCTTGGTCGGGTTGACCCGGCAATCGATCGGCCCGGCCATCAGCGTCATGCTTCGCGGCTGCGCCGGATTGGCGGCTTGCGCCATGAGCGCCACCGCGCAAAGAACGGCTACGCAGGGCTGGCAGACCGCAAGAACATGCGAGCCAGGACCCATGACCTCGAGATATTTGATCAGGTGTTCGACATATTCGTCGATGCCGAAACGGCCGGCGGTAATCGGCACGTCGCGCGCATTATGCCAATCGGTAATGAACACGTCGTGCTCGGGCAGCAAAGTGCGCACCGTTGCGCGCAACAGCGTCGCGAAATGGCCGGAGAGCGGCGCCACCACGAGCACGCGCGGCTGGGCCACTGCGACGTCCTTCTTGAAATGCAAGAGCGTGCCGAAGGGCGTGCGCGCCGCAGGCTCTTCCCGCACTTCGACTTCGCGGTTGCCGACATTGACGTGGGAGATGCCGAAAGGCGGCCGGGTGTGCGTGAGGCCCGCGCGCGAAATCAGTTCGTAAGCGGCGCTCAGATTGCGATGGACATCGTCGCCGAGCAGCGGTTGCGCGCCGGCCGCAAGCGCCATGGACGCCCAGGCCCGAACCGGGGCCATCATGTCCGATTGAGTCTGGTAGGCGAAGTACAGCATCCGTTACCCACGGGTGCCGCAGTCCGTCTGGCGACAGAAACCCCGGCCCCCCTAAAAGGAAAAGCTAGTGCATTTCTTGTTGCGCTGCGACAAGATTGTGAACATCCTGCACAATGGCTGCGGGAGGTCGAATTGGGCAATCGACGGGACTGGATTGCCTTCAATTCCAGCAAATAAGCATTTGAAAAAGCAGCGATTTATGAGATCTGCCTAACATGTCCAAAGCCGTCCTCACCATCGCCAGCAAGAATTACGGCTCGTGGTCGCTACGCGGATGGTTGCTCTGCAAAATGGCTGGCATCGACTTTGAAGAGCAGCATATCGGCACCGACGACCCTTCCACGCGGGCAGAACTTCTCCTGCTGTCGCCGTCCTTCCTGGTGCCACGGCTTACCCATGACGGCTTGAAGGTCTGGGACACGCTGGCAATTGCCGAATACCTGCATGAGCTTTATCCCGAGGCGGGTCTGTTGCCTTCCGACCGCGCGCAGCGCGCCCATTGCCGCTCGATTTGCGGGGAGATGCATTCCGGCTTCAGCAATTTGCGATCGGCGCTGCCGATGAACATCAAGGCGCGCTTCCCGGGATTCAAATCGTGGGCAGGCGCGCATGGCGATATCGATCGCATCACCGCCATCTGGCGCGAGTGCATCGAAGCCTACCGCGGGCCTTATTTGTTCGGCGAAGCGCCCTGCGTTGCCGACGCCATGTACGCGCCGGTGTGCACGCGCTTCCTCACCTACGACGTGGCCGTCGATCCGGTATCCACGCAATACTGCCGAACGATCATGGCGATGCCGCTCATGCTGGAATGGATCGCCGCGGCTAAAGTCGAGCCGGACGAACTGGAAGAGCTCGACGTCGAATTCTAGATCAGGATGACTTTTCTTCAAATCGTCATCCCGCTCTAGCTTTTTTGTTTGAGCACGATCTTTTTTCAGAAAACCGACTTCCACCCCGGATCAAGTCCGGGGCAGGCTTTTTCCGGATCATGCTCGAACTCAATCCCAATTTTGCTGAGCTGAGAAGGCCGAATTGACGAGCCGGCCGTCGCGGCGCGCCAGAGCGGCAATGCTCGCCATTTCCGGCTCGCTGAGCGCGAAATCGAAGATTGCCGCGTTCTCCGACAGCCGTTCGACCTTGCTGGTGCGCGGAATGACGACGATGTTTTGCTGGACCAGGAAGCGCAAACACACCTGCGCGGCCGTCTTTTTGTGTTCGGCGCCGATGCGGGACAGCGTCTCGTCGTCACGCACCCTGCCCTTGGCGATCGGGCTATAGGCGACGACCGCGATTCCGTGCTGCCGGCAAGCGGCGATCAACTTCGACTGATCGAGAAAGGGATGGCACTCGAACTGATTGCACACCAACGGCTCGCTGCTCAGCCGCAAGGCTTCATCCATCAGCGGCACGGTAAAGTTCGACACGCCGATGTGACGCGCGAGGCCATCGCGCTTGACCTTGCAAAGCGCGCCGAGCGTTTCCGCAAGCGGAATCTGCGGATTGGGCCAGTGAAGCAAGAGAAGATCGACCTCGCCTAATCGCAACCGACCAAGACACTCGCGCGCAGTCCGCTCGAGCTCGAGCGGAGCAAAATGCGAGGGCCATATCTTGGTAGTGATGAAGACGTCGTTGCGCTTGACGCCTGATGCGCGCAGCCCTTCGCCGACCTCGCGTTCATTGTCGTACATTTCGGCGGTGTCGATGTGCCTGTAGCCGAGCCGCAAGGCCTGTTCGACCACGCGCGCACAAACACGTCCGCGCAAATCCCAGGTGCCAAGCCCCAGCAAGGGAATTCGCGCGCCATTGGCTTCGACGCTCGGAACGTTTTGAATGTCTGCACTCACTATCTGCCTCGGCTGCGTCAAAGCGCCGTGCGAGACTTTCCGCCAAGCACCGCGAAGGCGGCCTCGGGCGCCCCATCGATGACTTTGAGAAGCGCGCGGGCCGGCCCGCGCGGCGAGCGTTTGCCCTGCTCCCAGTTGCGCACCGTCTCGACCGGAACGCCGATCTGCGCAGCGAAAGCGGCCTGCGTCAATCCGGTTCGCCCGCGCACATTGCGCGCGTACACCGCGTCCTCAAAGCGTTCGGAATTGTCGCGGCGGGCAGGCGGCGGCTCTTCGGAAAAGGAAATCGCCCGCTCGCTGCCATCCGGCAGGATTTCGACCAACCGTCCGTCGGCTTTCAGTCGCACGCGAAGCATGGCGCTTGCTCCAGCTCTGCCGGCCGGACGAGCATATCTGATTCGGCATGAATTCAGCGAACAGGCAAGGTCATTGGCCTAATGTTGATGCTGGCGCATAGGCCACGCCCCAATTCGGCCGATCAATACTACAAGCCGCTGAAAAACTTGAGCAGCACGGCTCGCCGCGCCGTCTCCCGGGCGGTGCAGGCCGCCGTCATCGGCCCCGCCATCGTGCCTTGGATCTTCGTGTAGTAGAAGCCACACGTGCTGTCGCGGTACGCGATCCAGGCGCGCTGCATTTCGCGCAGTTTTGCCTTTTGCTCATCATCGAGATCGGCGGCGAGGCCCTTATAGTTCTCGTTGAGGAGATCGTCCCAGATTGCCCCTTCGAGGCGATAGCAATCGGCGGTACCGACGTTGGATTGGCTTTCGGGTTTTTCCGTGCATGGCGTGCCGACCAGGTTGAACAAGCATTTCCGTTCGACTTCGTCCAAATCAGTCTCGTGTTTCTTGGCGCAGTCGCGGATTGCCGCGATCTCCTTCATCGTCGGCTTGCGGTTTTGGGCGTGGCCGGCCGCGCTCGCAGCGCCGAGCAAAGGAGGCAGCAGACAAATGAGAACTGCCCAGCGTTGCGCGGCCGGCCTCGCCATCATGCGACAATTCCTCTCAACTCTTGTCAGCCCTTGTTATTAGCCCTTGGGCGGCGTCACCTGACCGCGGATCTCGCCGCCCGGGTTGGCCTGGGTGTGAACATTGATATACCACTCGCCCGCCGTCATTTGCTGCGCCTGTTCGGGCGTGAGCGTGGCTTGACCTTTGATGGGGTCGCTGACGGCGGCACCCTTCTCGCTCAGCCAGATCAACGGCGGCGCGTTCTTGCCCTGCATCGCGGGTCCGTGGAAATGCGCCATGGTGGCAGGGCCGGACAGACCGCTATAGGACACATTCCATGTCAGCACCCGCGTGGCCGGATCGTAAGTCAGATCAGCCTTGCCGGTGGCGCCGGTTTGCACCGGCGGCACCTGCTGCGCGCCGCTCAAGTCCACCTTGAATGACATCGGCGCAGCAATTCCCGGCTGCGCCAAAATCACCAAACTCGCCGAACATGCGGCGACGACAATATCGCGCCGCGAATACGAAAATGCCATGGTCAAACTCCTTGGATCGTGGCCGCCCCTCATGCATGCTTCCCTCGCCCTGAATTCTAGGAGCGCGTCTGCGGCAAGTCGATTGATGGTTCCTCCAGAACACCCCCACATGCATCAACAGATTTTGACGAACAGCCCGCAAGACGCCAAAAATGCTGTCACACGTACCGCATTGAAGCGAGTAGCCCATGCAAAACCTGCAAATTGACGCCCAACGCCTTTGGGACACGCTGATGGAAACGGCGAAGTTTGGCGCCACGCCCAAGGGCGGCATTTGCCGCCTGACGCTGACCGACCTCGACCGCCAAGTGCGCGAGTGGTTCAGGCAGAGGTGCGAGGCGCTCGGCTGCACAGTGACGGTCGACGAAGTCGGCAACATGTTTGCGCGGCGGCCGGGCAAGAATGACAAGCTGGCGCCGATCGCGATGGGCTCGCATCTCGACACGCAGCCGACCGGCGGCAAGTTCGACGGTGTTCTCGGCGTGCTCGGCGCACTCGAGGCCATGCGCACCCTGCACGAGACCGGCTACGAGACCAACGCGCCGATCGAAGTCGTCAACTGGACCAACGAGGAAGGTTCGCGCTTTGCGCCGGCGATGCTGGCATCCGGCGTCTTCGCCGGCGTGTTCAGCCCGGAATACGCCTATTCGCGCACCGACCGCGAGGGCAAGACATTCGGCGATGAGTTGCAGCGGATCGGTTACAAGGGCCCGGAGAAAGCCGGCGCGCGCACGTTCGGCGCCATGTTCGAACTGCACATCGAGCAGGGTCCGATCCTCGAAGACGAGCACCGCATGGTCGGCATCGTCCAAGGCGTGCAAGGCATGCGCTGGTATGAGGTCACCGTGACCGGCCAGGAGGCGCATACCGGCGCGACGCCCATGCGACTTCGCAAGAATGCGCTGCTCGGCGCCGCACGCATGATCGAGCGGATCGATGCGATCGCGTTGGAGCATGCGCCGAATGCTGTCGGTGCGGTCGGGCTGATCGAAAACAAGCCGAACAGCCGCAATGTCGTGCCGGGCGAAGTTTTCTTTACGATCGATTTCCGCCACCCGGAGGACAAGATCCTGGACGTCATGGAGAGCAAGTTGCGGGCGTCGCTTGCCGAGCTTCTGCCGCCGCTCAAGCTTGCCTACAAAGAGGAACGCATCTGGAATTCGCCCGCCGTCAAATTCGCCCCCGAACTGATCGAGTGCGTTCGCATCGGCACGCAGAAGGCCGGCTACTCGTCGCGCGATATCATTTCCGGCGCAGGGCATGACGCCGCCTATGTGGCGCGCGTCGCGCCGACCACGATGATCTTCGTTCCATGCGCCGGCGGCATCTCGCACAACGAAGCGGAATCGACGAGTTTCGAGGAATGCGCGGCGGGCGCGCAAGTCTTGCTCAACGCCGTGCTGGAATACGACCGTCGGCTCGGCTGAGCCGGATCAGCGCGTCTTTTCGAAAATCTCGCGGCCGATCAGCATGCGACGGATCTCGCTCGTGCCGGCGCCTATCTCGTACAGCTTGGCGTCGCGCAACAGCCGCCCGGCCGGATAGTCGTTGATGTATCCGTTGCCGCCCAGACATTGGATGGTCTCGAGCGCCATCCAGGTGGCGCGCTCCGCTGCGTATAGAATGGCGCCGGCGGCGTCCTCGCGCGTGGTCTCGCCGCGATCGCAGGCCTTGGCCACGGCATAGACGTAGGCCTTGGCCGTGCTGAGCGCGACATACATGTCGGCGAGCTTTGCCTGAATGAGCTGGAAGCGGCCGATCGGCTGGCCGAATTGCGAGCGCTGGTGAACGTACGGGATGACCAGATCGAGGCAGGCCTGCATCACGCCGATCGGGCCCGCCGCCAAGACCGCGCGCTCGTAATCGAGACCGGACATCAGAACGTTGACGCCGTTGCCTTCGGCCCCGAGCACGTTCTCGGCCGGCACTTCGCAGTCCGTGAATACGAGCTCGCCGGTATCGGAGCCGCGCATGCCGAGCTTGTCGAGCTTCGGCGCGGTCGAAAAGCCCTTGAAGCCATTCTCGACAATAAACGCCGTGATGCCGCGCGAGCCTGCAGTGGAATCGGTCTTGGCGTAGACGACGATCGTCTCCGCCAGCGGCCCGTTGGTGATCCACATCTTCGAGCCGTTGAGCACATAACGATCGCCGCGCCGGGCGGCGCGCGTGCGCATCGACACCACGTCCGAGCCGGCATTCGGCTCCGACATGGCCAGCGCGCCGACATGCTCGCCGGAGATCAGCTTGGGCAGATACCGTTTCTTCTGCTCGGCACTGCCATTGCGCCTGATCTGATTGACGCAAAGATTGGAATGGGCACCGTAGGACAGCCCGACAGCAGCCGAAGCGCGCGAGATTTCTTCCATGGCGACGCAATGGGCGAGATAGCCGAGACCCGAGCCGCCCCACTCCTCTTCCACCGTGATGCCGAGAAGGCCAAGCGCGCCGAGCTCCGGCCACAAGTCGCGGGGAAATTTATTGGACCGGTCGATGTCGTCGGCCCGCGGCGCAATCTTTGCCTGCGCAAAGGAGCCCACCGTCTCGCGCAGCATGTCGACGTCGCTGCCGAGCGCATAATCCAGTCCAGGCAGAGTGTTACGGATCATCACACGCTCCATCCCTGGCCTGATCCCGGCCTGCCCCGGAGCTTGGCCTCGGGGCCGTCGGGGTAGCTCACGATATCGATTGGCCGGAGCGCTGTCAGCGCTTCAGGAAGCCACGCTCAGGCGGTCGCGAAGCGTGTCGGGCGCGCCAGAGCCTGATCGATTTCGGCGGCAGGCCTTGACTTGGCGAACAAAAAGCCTTGCATCTCGTCGCAGCCGGCCAGGCGCAGCAGAACCCGTTGCTCGTCTTTCTCCACGCCTTCCGCCAAGACTTTCATACCCAGCGTGTGGCCGAGCGTGACGATCGATTGAATGATCGCGCCGGTATTGCCCGACGAGCCGAGCGACGCCACGAAAGAGCGGTCGATCTTGAGCCGATCGAACGGAAACTTCTGCAGGTAGTTCAAGCTCGAATAGCCGGTGCCGAAATCGTCAAGCGCAAGCCTAACGCCGAGCGCCCGCAACGCTTCGAGACGCGCCTGCGCTTCCTGCGGATTGTCGATCAACACCCCCTCGGTCACCTCGAGCACGACCCGCGACGCGTCAATCCCGGTCTCCGCCATGATGTTGGCGACCAGATCGACCAGCCAGCGATCGCGGATCTGCAAAGGCGAGAGATTGACCGCCACGGAAAGCGTCGGCCAGCGCGCACCATCCGACAGCGCCCGCCGCAGCACGATCTCGCCAAGCTGCGACATCAATCCGCTTTGCTCCGCGAGCGGAATAAAGACCGATGGCGTGATTGGCCCCCGGGTCGGATGCGTCCAACGCAAGAGCGCCTCAACGCCCACCATGGCGCCGCCGTCGGCCGCGACGATCGGCTGATACTCGATGTCGAACGCCTGCAACGCGATCGCGGACTGCAACTCGTGCAGCAGAAAGCGGCGCTCCGCATAGTCGGTCTCGATTTGCGGCTCGAAGCGACGGGCGTTGCCGCGGCCTGCTCTCTTGGCGGCGCGTAGCGCAAGCCCGGCACGGCGCACGATCTCCTCGCCGCTCGCGCCATGGTCCGGGGCCCGTGCGATGCCGATGCTGGCGGTGATCTGCCACATCCGGTCCATGAAGATCGGACGCAGGAGCGACGCGCGTAGCGACTCGACCAGCAAATCTTCCACGCCGGAATCATCACTCGCGATGATGACGGCGAATTGGTCTTCCTCGAAGCGGCCCAAGATCGCGCCGGGCGGCAAGCCGGCCTTGAGGTGCTCCGCGATGCTGGTGAGCAGTGCGTCGCCGCCGGACCGTCCGAGCGTGTCGTTGACCTCGCGGAAGCCGTCGAGATCGACAAGCGCCAGCACGACCACACCGGAACGCCGTCTTGCCAACGCCTCGCCGAGTTGCTCGAGCATCACGCGCTGGTTGGGCAGTCCGGTCAACGGGTCCTGGGTGGTGAGTTTGCGCACGTCCTCGGCGCTGCGATTGAGCGAACGCAGCACATGCCGGGCCGCGTGCATGGCGATAAACGCGCATACACCCAGGACGGCGCCGACCAATGCCAGCAAGCCCCACAGCCGGTCCATCGCAGCGATAAAGCCGCGATCGCCGGCCCAACTAAACCACCCGACGATGCGGCCGCGGGGATCATGCAAGGATTGCACCGTGCGCCCGGCTTCGCCGATCGGATTGGCGTCGAAGCGGAGATCGGCGAGGCGGCTGCGGCGCGCGATCTCCCGCAATTGCACGTCGTCGGGCGCGTCGATGTCGCCAAACTGCGTGTGGAATTCGTCAAGCGCCTGTTGCAGCGCGGCGCGCTGCTCCGCCTCGACGTGGCCCTTGCTGATTCGCGTGGCAGTAAAGCCGGTAGCCGCACACAGCAGTATCGCGCCTACGACGACCAGCGGCAGAAACAGGGCTAGTCGCGCAACGGTTGCTTTATGAGTGCTTTTCGGCCGGGAGGTCGGCCTGGGTTGGCGCTGCCGATGTGCCGCCCACCATTGTCGGGCTGCATCGACCACCATATTCCAACGCCCTTTACTAGTATGCCGATAGCTAGACTTATGCGGCGCTGATTAACGCCAAGGAAAAACCTCGGTGCACTGAGTAGGCGGTTTTCAACAACCCGAAACACGTGCCAGCTATCGTTAACATTGCTTTAAATTGGGCAACCCCTAGTCTGCAGCGGCACGGCAGTGCCAGGAACAGGACATGCTAAGCTTCCCGCGAAAGTCGGCTGATTTCCTCCTCAGCGCCGTGCTGAGCGCGACCTTAGGTTTAGTCGCGCCGGTCTACCTCCACGCCCCGGCCCTGGCGGAGGACTGCCCCGGCCATCCCGACGCGCTGGGAACGAGCCGCGTTCTTGTTGTCGACCCGAGCAAAATCCACCATGTCGGCGTCATGCAGTATCCGCAAAGCCTGCCGCTCGCCGACAAGGAAGTTGTGCTCACATTCGACGACGGACCGATCCCGCCCCACTCCACCGCGGTGCTCGATATCCTTGCCTCCCAATGCGTCAAAGCCACGTTTTTTCTCGTCGGTGAAATGGCCCGCGAATTTCCCGCAGTCGTACGACGCATCCACGAAGAAGGACACACAATAGGGACGCATACTGAGCATCATCCCGGTCGCATGCAAAAGATGCCGATCGACAAGGTTCGGGCCGAGATCGATCGCGGCATCGCCGATGTCGGCGGAGCGCTGTGGGATCAAAAAGACCTCGCCCCATTCTTCCGGATTCCCGGCTTGGCGCGCAGCGACGCGATCGAGAAGGAGTTGGCCGACCGTTCGCTGGTGGTATTCAGCTCCGACACCGTCGCCGACGATTGGCATCGGCGAATCCGGTCGGCCGACATCACTCGCCTGGCGCTGAGCAGGCTCGAGGCACGCGGCAAGGGCATCTTGCTGCTTCATGACATTCATCACGTGACCGTCGCGGCGCTGCCGGAGCTTCTGAACAAATTGAAGGCGGCCGGCTTTCATGTCGTGCATGTGGTGCCCGGGACCGGCGAACAGGCGGAAATCGCGGGCGCTGCGGCGGCGCGCGAGCCAATGCCTTCGAGCTCGCCCAATGCCGGCGCGCCGTCAGCGATAACGCAGCCTGGCGTGGTTGCGGCCGCCGCGTCGAACCGTCCGACACCGCCGGAGCGAAAGGACGAAAGTCAGCCGGCACCCGGCGTGTCGCCCACCGGCAATCAAGCCGCGGCTACAAACGAGGCACCAACCCACGAGACAGAAAACACGGCTCGGCAAGCGGCCGACACGCCTGCGAGCAGCAATCAGGTCGCTGTCGCAAACCCGCCCCCGCCCGCGCAAAGCGAGGCAGTTGCGCCGACGCCCGGCGCAAGCCCGGCTACGGATCAAGTTGCAAACGCCAATGCCTCAGCGCCGCCTGAACGAAACGACTATGATGGGCTTGTGGCTGATGCGTCGAGGAGCGCGGATCCGCCTCAGGCGGCGAGCGATTCCTCACGCGACCCGGACGACCCAAATTGGCCGCGGCCTGTTGTCGGTGCGCTTGCCGACGAGCGCACTGAACTGCCGGTGCCCGATGAGCAGGCTTTCAGCCCCGACTATCGTCCATGGCGCACGGTCAAACTGGCCGACGGCTCGGAGACCGCCGTCTACCTCGCGCTTGACACCGTGCCGCAATGGACCGATCCACCCGCCGGCGTGGCCGCGGGCTCCGACGACGCCCAATTGCCGGTGCCGGCGATGCCGTACTATTTCGGCGACGACGAAACCGAGACCTCAGCCGCCGAGTAATGGGCTGAGAGTTTCCAACGTCTCGTCTTTTAGGGTCGGTGCGAGACGCGACATCAGGTCGTTCTTGCCTACGCCGGAGCAGTAATTGTTGAGCGCTTCGGCGAGATCGTGGTGAGGTAAGCGGTGCGCTCAATCTCAACGCTCCGAGAAAGCAGTCCTCACCGGCGCGTTGCCATATAGTGCGAGAGAGCCTCCATATCAGCGTCGTTCAATTCGTAGGTAACGTCCGCCATTGAGGCGACGCCTGAGCCTACGCGCTTGCCGGATTTGAAATCGTGCAGCGCCTTGACCATCACATCCTCGCGCTGACCAGACAGGCGCGCGGCCGCGCGAAAGCCATTGTAGTCGTCGCCGTGGCAGGATCGGCAGCGATGCTGAAGCGCTATCTGTTCGCCCTTTTGTGTCAAGGCGTCGAGTGCCGTTGCGGGCTGTGGCGGAGACAGCGAAGCATAATAGGCGCCGAGGTCGCGAATATCCTGATTGCTCAGCGCCTGCGCAATCGGACCCATCACGTCGCTCTTGCGCACACCTGAACGAAAATAGACGAGCTGCCATTGCACGAATTCGTCGGGCTGACCCGCCAGCGACGGCGTGAGCTCCATCTGCGACACGCCGCCGGCACCGTGACAAGCGGCACAGCCTTCGGCAAGCGCCCGGCCGGCGGACACATCTGCAGCCGACACGTGTCCGCTGGCCGCGAACACAAACACCACACCGAGAGCCCATGAAACAACGCGCGTTCCTGTCATGCCGGGCACCAAAACAAGAGGTCCAAGCCGGAGGCGCCGGCTTGGACCGAAGTTTCAAGTGTCGAGCGCTCTAGAGCATGATCCGGAAAAGTGGGTACCGGTTTTCCGAAAAGATCATGCTCCGCCAAAGATCTAAAGCGCGATGACGATTCAACTTAAAGCCATCGCGCTCTAGCAGGAGCAAGAGCGATCGAACGATCAACTATTTCGCGTAGCTGATCCGATAAATGGCGCCGGTGAAGTCATCGGCCACCATCAGCGAACCGTCCTTCGCCTGCAGCACGTCGTTCGGGCGGCCACGATATTTGCCGTCCGCTCCAATCCAGCCGGATGCGAATTCGGTCTGCTTCACGTTCTTGCCGTCGGGATCGACCGTGATCCGCATCAGACGGGCGCCTTGGAACTGATGACAATTCCAGGACCCATGCTCGGCGAGGATGATGTTGTTCTTATAGTCAGCGGGGAATTGGTCGCCGGTATAGAACTTCATGCCGAGCGGAGCCACGTGTGCGCCGAGCTTGAGCGCCGGAGGCGAAAACTCGGAGCATTTGTGTCCCATAGCGAATTTCGGGTCCGCGATGTCGCCTTGATGGCAATACGGATAGCCGAAGTGTTCGCCGATCTTGGTGATATGATTGAGCTTGTCGCTCGGCACGTCATCGCCCAGCCAATCACGCGCGTTCTCGCTGAACCAGTATTCCCCGGTGCGCGGGTCGACGTCGCCGCCGACGCTGTTGCGCACGCCAAGCGCGACGATTTCCGCCAGTCCGTTCGCGGGATTGACGCGCCTGACCTGCGATGTCGACGTGGGCGGCAGGCATTCGTTGCAGGGCGGTCCGAACGGGACATAGAGCCAGCCGTCCTTGTCGAATGCGAGGTATTTCCAGCCATGCGGCGGGTAAGGCGGCATGTCGTCATAGACGACCTGCGGCTGCGGCATGTTGTCGAGATTGGCTTCGGGATTGTCGTACTTGTAGATCTTGTCGATGTCGGCGACGTAGAGCGCACCGTCCCGGTAAGCGAGACCGGTCGGCATCTTCATGCCTTTGAGAACAGTTTTGACCGTCCGCTTGCCGCCCTGATCGGTCACCGCATAGACGTTGGTCGCCAAGAACGAGCCGACGAACAACGTGCCGTCCTTGCCCCACGCCATCTGCCGCGCCTGCGGCAGGCCGCTCGCCCACAGCTCGATCTTGAAGCCGGGCGGCAGCTTGATGTTCTTCAGGGTGGCGTTGATCTCCTCGTCGGAGAATCCGGTCGGCGGCGGAAGCGTGTTGAGCACATGCGTGCCCTTCTGCTCCTTGGTTTCGTCGCCCATGAACCAGTCGTCTGGCGGGTGCAGCCAGAAGTCTTTCTTGCTCGAGTTGTAGGACTTGAGGTCCTCGGTATGCGCGGCGCTTGCGAACAGCAATCCGGCAACCGCAACGGCTGCTGTCGCCGCAACGAGCGTCGCCGCGCTCGCCTTGTATTTTGCTAGCAAACTCATCGAACTCCTCCCTTGGCTAATGTTTTGTGGCCAGCCGCATCACATCCAGCACGCGCCCGCATCCATCGTTGCGAGCGCGCCGGCCAAGCTGGAAATCAGGCCCCGCAGCAACCGCGATCGACGCCAATGCGTGTCTCGCCTCTCTGCGGAACCCTAGTGTTCGATTGGGATCGATGCGCTGAAACGCGCGGTATTCCTCCCCTTTTTGTCTCCCAGTCTGGCTTTTCTGCCGATCCGGGCCGATTTTTTCCGTAAATTGCTATGACCCTACGTTACTACCGGAAACTGTCAAGCCGGCCTTTCGGCGCGCTATGCGGGCAGTATCCCGCGCAGCGCGAACCGCCCGGTAGCTAAAGGATTTTGTGGGATGGTGCGGTCGAGAGGACTCGAACCTCCACGGGTTGCCCCGCTAGCACCTCAAGCTAGTGCGTCTACCAATTCCGCCACGACCGCATGTGGGGTGGGCGCGTGCCGGAAACGACGCGCGACCGCGCGGATGTAACAGCTAGGCTGCGCCCGGACAAGCCCGCTGGCGCCTATTCCACCCGGCCGGGTGTTGTCTCGCCGCCCTGGCATCCTCGATACGGTGCTTCGAAGGATCGGCAGCAAAGCCCAAGGCACGCGGGTCCCGCCGCACGGCCGAATGCGCACGGCGGCGGATTAGACTACTTCCGGCGAGCGGGGCAGCAGCTCTTTGACTTCCACCGCGATGCGATTGCCGCTGACGATGACCATGCCGCGCGCCACCGGCATGTTGTTGGCCAGAATGCGGACCTCGTCCTCCTCGGACGAGTCGAGTTCGATAATGGCGCCGCGGCCGAGCCGCAGGACCTGATGGATCGGCATCGCGGTTCGGCCAAGCACGACGGAGATGTCGATCGAGACATTGTCGAGGGTCGCCAAAGGGGCCTCGCGGCTTTACTGGTGTAAATTCCAAACGATAGTGTTTCACCACGGCATGGTTACGGGGTCGTTAACGAGCGCCAGAAGGGAAGCCCTGCCGGCCTTATCGTGCGATCGATTATCGAGGACGCCTTGCCCCACTGACCGCCTGGAAAACAAAAAGCCCGGCAGCGCCGGGCGCGAAACTTCTCGTATCCACGAGACTATTCGACAATCGCCGACTACTCGCGTGCGCGTGCGCGATCCCGCCATCTGTCAGATGTCCCGCCCAGCTGCCGCGTTGGGATTTTCGCCGAGATATAGACTGCGCCGCAACCCAATAAGGCGCATCCCAGAGCGATCCAAATCGTTAGAATCATTTCGCCCACCATGCGCGGAACGGTGCATGCAGCGAACGCCCTGCGCAGTGTTGCGCGTCACAAGGTGTCGCAGAGGCGATAGTGGATCGTAGACCACCGGGCGGTGACCACCCGGCTAATGACTAATCGCCCACACCAACACCATCACGGTACTTGGTCTCTGACATCCGCCGGTCCCGAACAGTTACCGATGCGGTCGTGGTAGCGGCCGTGGCCGCAGCCGCCCAAGAAATCGCCCGGCAGGGACACCCCGGCGGCTTGTTCAGGAAACAAATGCAGGGGATGTCCGCCCTTCGCCGACAGCGCATTAGGAGCGGCAACCAAAGCTGCCAGAACAACGCAGATCGACAAATATCGCATCAGACCCTCCCACCGATCAAAGCGGAGCGGCTCAAAAGCGCAACCGTGCCGAGATGGAGAACTCCGGCTGCGGTGCCGGCAACGTAGACGGCGGGACCAAGTTGGATCAGAGCTTCGCGTAACATGGCAGTTACCCGAGAGAAGGTTTCAGCGGTTCAACACTTCCGGAGCTATGTTCGCCAGCCGGTTCCTTGAAGGCAGATTCCGCAAGTGTGTGATCACCGTCACGATAAGCGTGCGCATAGGTCAAGCGCACTATCACATGGCTGGTGCACTAGTGTCGGCAGTCAATCCGCATATGTGAGCGATGCGGGGTCAGCCATGGAGATATTCAAATGAAACGCAATCTTGTTGTTTTGGCTGCCGCCGCCTTGCTGGCTGGAATGGTTGGAACGGATGCTCTGGCCGCTGGACACGGCGGATTCGCAGGCGGCCACGTGGGTGGTCGATTTGGCGCGCCATTGATTGGTAGCGCGCCGATGACGTCACCGATCTACAATCCGTCTACGCCGTACACTGTGACTCAGTCGCCCGAGGTGCCGGTGTCGCCGGCAAGCCCTGGTTCAGTGTTTCACTAACGGCTGGACATTGTGGTGCTGCGGTTGGAGGCTGTAGAGCCTCCATGCGCAGGGCCATAGCGCCGTTGCTCGTTCGCGGCGGCCAGCCGGGCGCGGCGGTGGAGCTTGCGTGGTGCTCCGCAATTTATCCAGGCGAGCTACAAAACACACGCCGTCGACCAGTGCGAAGCCTTCCAATTCAAGTCCGTGTCGGCGCAGGCCTGGACGGTCGGTGAAAACGACAAAGTAAAACAATGATGCGTTTTCTGAGGTTAGATACTATATGCGATTGAATTTCTTTGTTTTCCTCATACGGGGTCGTTAACACGCGCGACGATCTTCAAATTGGGCTTCTCCCGCCACCCGGCTCGGCGCCGGTCGAGTGGTGCGTAAGCGACCGCCTCGTCGACTACGAGGCGGCGCTCGCCGCCATGACGACGCGCGCCGCCGCCATTGCGCGCGGCGAGGCGGCCGAGCTTGTTTGGCTGCTCGAGCACCCTCCCCTTTACACGTCCGGCACATCGGCGAAGCCGCAGGAGCTCCTGGAGGCCCGCTTTCCCGTTTATGTCGCCGGCCGCGGCGGGCAGTTCACCTATCACGGTCCCGGCCAGCGCGTGGGTTATGTCATGCTCGATCTCAAGCGCCGGGCGCCGGATGTGCGCCGCTTTGTTGCCAGCATCGAAGAATGGATCATCCGCTCGCTCGGAGCTTTCGGCGTGTGTGGCGGGCGGCGTGAGGATCGCGTCGGCGTATGGGTGGCACGCCCCGACAAGGGCGAAGGCGCCGAGGACAAGATCGCCGCTATCGGCATCCGCGTTCAACGCTGGGTGACGCTGCACGGATTTTCACTCAATGTCGCGCCGAACCTGTCGCACTTTTCCGGCATCGTCCCGTGCGGCGTGGCTGAGCAGAAGTTCGGCGTCACGTCGCTTGCCGATCTCGGCCGGCCGGCGTCCATGCCCGACGTCGACCGCGCGCTGCGGGCCGGGTTTGAGCCGCTGTTCGGCGCAACAACTGACGCTCAGGAGGTCGCCAGCACGGAAAATAGATCGCCCGGGCGGCGCAGCGCCAAATCTGCGGAATTGGCCTCACGCTGATCGATCGCCGTCACCTGCGCGCCGCGCGGACCATCGCGGCACAGCTCGATCATGGTGAGCACGGTTTCCTCCGGCCCGGCCAAAACCGCCTCGACCGAGCCGTCGCGGCAGTTACGGATCCAGCCTTCGACGCCAAGCTCGAGCGCCGTGATCTCGGCCCAGGCGCGATAACCGACCCCCTGGACGCGACCGCGGACCACGACCCCAAAGATCACGTCCATCTGAATGCCCTGAACCTGTGCGGCTGCCGCAGCGACCAGCTTCGCAGTTCCTCAATGTAGGGCAGCGGCAATTGCCACTCCAGCGCGGCCGCGACCACAACATCCATGTAGCCTGCCTGAGGCGGAGCCTCCACTTGCGAGCGGGCGAGATAGACCAACGCGGGCCGCCGCTGCCCCGCCTGCCGCACCGGCAGGATCGCCGCACGATAAAGCCCGCCGGCGATATTCTCCCAGGCGGCAAGTGTGACGCGGTCTCGCGGCGTGATCCGCCATAACACGCCGTAGACCGTGCGGGTCACAAGCGGCGCGACCGAGGCATGGCCATGTGTGGTGATCAGAAAGCGATGATTTGCCAGCGTGGCGACACCGATGGGTTCGGCATCGGGCGCGTGCCGGCGCATCACGGCGCGGCTCATATTGGAGCCGTAGGCAAAGTGGAACGTCACGCGGCGGACCCTTCCGCCGTCGGCCGCGTTGCAGCCCACACGGTCGTCACGACGGCGAGAATGATCGGCAGGTAGGCGATCACCAACAGGATCGCGACGATCAACCAGGCCAAACTATCGTGCGGCGTGCCGGACAGCATGGCGATGATCGACACAAAGAGGATCAAGCCGAGCGCGCTCGCCGCGTTGGGATCGGTGCCCTGCCCGGCCAGCGCTCCATAGAAGGCACCCGCAATAATGACGAGCAGCACGACCGAAAGCACATAAAGGAGACAAGTTGCGACCGCGACCCCCACCGGCTTGCCGGCATCGCGAAGCCGTTTCGCGTGCAGCGCGTACCAGATCCAGACGAGCACGATCTGCGCGGCCAGGAACGGCCACAGGCCGGCGAACTTGATGACGTCGCGCAAGGTCAGCGCCTGCGAGGCCGCCGCGGCGAGGTAAAGGAGCACGACGGCGATGATGAAGGCCCGCGGCCCAAGCCGCCCTGCTGGCGAAAAGAGTAAGCCAAGACCTTGCATGTGCCGACGTCACCCTGCATGCGCCGACAGCATTGCCAGCCCCCGCCGCAGTTACGCAAACTCCATGATCACCGCGTCTACCGCGACGCTGTCGCCCGGCTTGACGCGGATCTTTTTGATCGTGCCGTCGCGCTCGGCGCGCAGAATGTTCTCCATCTTCATCGCCTCGACGACCGCGAGCGTCTCGCCCGATTTGATCTCCTGCCCTTCCGCCACCGCCACCGAAACCACCAAGCCGGGCATCGGGCAGCGCACGGATTTTTCGCTGTCGGAAAGCTTCTTGGCCGGCATCAGCCGCGCATAGCGCGCTTCGCGCTCCGTGTAGACGAAAGCCTTCACCTCGATGCCGCGATAGGCGAGCTCAAATCCGTTCGGAATCATGCGCACGTGCACGGCGATAGGAGCGCCGTCGATCGTGCCGGACCATACCGGCAAACCGGGAATCCAGGGCGACGACAGACGATGACTGTTGCCGTCTTCGAACTGGATGGTGATGGCATCGCCGTCATGGGCGACGTCGGCCAACAGCTCTTCGCCGCCCAGCCAGATCGCCCGCCTTCGCTCGCGCGTAAACGCGCTGTTGAGCTGTCCGGAAATCCGGCGCTTGCGCTCCCCCATCGCGTGATCGATCGCCGCCGCGACGCCGGCGATGGTGCGCGCCACCGCGCCGGTGGGCGCGATCCGCTCGAAGCCCTTCGGAAATTCCTCGGCGATGAAGGCGGTCGAGAGCTTGCCGGAGCGCCAGCGCGGATGCTGCATGATCGCGGCGAGAAACGGAATGTTGTGGCGGATGCCTTCGATCGTGAAGGCGTCAAGCGCATCGGCTTGCGCATCGATCGCCTTGGTGCGGGTGTCCGCATGCGTCACGAGCTTGGCGATCATCGGATCGTAATAGAGCGAAATCTCGCCGCCTTCGGCGACGCCGGTATCGTTGCGCACCGTTATGCCGTCGTGCTCGCCTTCGGCGGGCGGACGATAGCGCACCAGGCGGCCGATCGACGGCGCAAAATTGCGATAGGGATCTTCCGCATAGATGCGGCTTTCCACCGCCCAGCCGTTGAGCTTGATGTCGCTTTGCTTGAACTTGAGCTTCTCGCCGGCAGCGACCCGGATCATCTGCTCGACAAGATCGATGCCGGTGACGAGCTCCGTCACCGGATGCTCCACCTGCAGCCGCGTATTCATCTCCAGAAAATAAAAGCTGCGATCTTGCGCCGCGACGAACTCGACCGTGCCGGCGCTGTCGTAGCCGACCGCTTTGGCGAGCGCGACCGCCTGCTCGCCCATCTTCGCCCGCGTCGCCGCGTCGAGCAGCGGGCTCGGCGCTTCCTCGATGACTTTTTGATTGCGCCGCTGGATCGAGCATTCGCGCTCGCCGAGGTAAATGACGTTGCCGTGCTTGTCGCCGAGCACCTGGATTTCGACGTGCCGCGGATCGGTGATGAATTTCTCGATGAAAACGCGATCGTCGCCGAAGCTTGATTTCGCTTCCGAGCGGGCGCGCACGAAGTTCTCCGCCACCTCGGTCTTGCTGCGGGCGATGCGCATGCCCTTGCCGCCGCCGCCCGCTGAGGCCTTGATCATCACCGGATAGCCGATCTGTTCGGCAATCGCGATGGCCTCGTCATGATCGGCGATCACGCCCAGATGGCCCGGAACTGTCGAGACCTTGGCGCGCGCGGCCGCCTTCTTCGACTCGATCTTGTCGCCCATGGCGGCGATGGCCGCCGGATTGGGCCCAATGAAAACGACCCCCGCCTTGGCGAGCGCCTCGGCGAAGGCGGCCCGCTCCGAGAGGAAGCCGTAGCCGGGATGCACCGCCTCGGCGCCGCTTTGCTTGCACGCGGCGACGATCTTCTCGATGACCAGGTAGCTCTGCGCCGCCGGCGGCGGGCCGATCGCAATGGCCGTATCGGCCATTTCCACATGCAAGGCGTCGCGATCCGCGTCGGAATAGACCGCGACGGTTTCAATACCCATGCGGCGCGCGGATTTGATGATCCGGCAGGCGATCTCGCCGCGGTTGGCAATCAGGATTTGCTTGAACATTTTGCGGAATGAATACTCGCGAACCGACTGGACTGGCTTTGCGGCGTCAGCGCGAAAATGTCAAATCGCGGCAGTCCGATCGGATAAGCCAGATCAAGGCCGGTTATACTTCATCCTGCCCCGCGAAGCGGGGAAGGGGGACCACCCTGCGCAGCAGGGTGGTGGAAGGGGCGTCTGCCTCGAAGGGCTAGCTCTACAGCCGCACGCCCCCTCACGCATGCTCCGCCATAGTCCGACGCGATTCGCGGCGCCGCATGCCCGCTCGGCGGCCAAGGTTCGCCTGTGCCCCCTCCCCCGCACTTCGTGCGGGGGCGGATAAACAAAATCGTTCTCGCGACGCATTCATGCGCCCGAGCTTTGCCAACCGCGACGACGCCAAAAATAGATTCGCTTCCGGCAAACAAAGAGGGAAGCGGAGCGCCGAAAGGCGCATGCCATCCATGTCCGCGTCTGCGCAAACAAGTGTGCGCAACTTGCGCCACTCATCTGCTCCGCGGCTGCGCGCCCTCAACTCCTCCCTCCCCCGCTTGCGGGGGAGGGTCAGGGAGGGGGCGCGCCCGCCTTTCGGCGCTCACGCTTGCGGCACTCGCCACCGGCTATCACCCCGATGGCTCAGCCCCAGAACCGGGTTTCCCGAAGACGGACTTCGCAAGTGTTTTGCCCGCTCGGCCCTCTTGTCTTCGGTTAAGCACGCTCCGTGCAGACCGGTCTTTGTGCCGGTCGACCGGGGACCCAGAGCCGCCCGGGAGCGGATTGGCATATCCGCGCGCGGGCACCGCCCCTCGCTTTCGTCTTTCAGGCTTGCCCTTCCGGAAAGGCGCCCTCAATGAGCGAGGTGTGGAGTACGTAACTGGTATGAGGACGGATGTCAAGAGGAATGTCACTTATGCGGTGACAGCATTCCCGGTCGGCAACGGGTCCTCCTTTGCGAACGCAGGAGGGCCGAAAGCGAACATCTGCCAGACTTATCGCCTTTGTAGTCCTGCAACCGCAGCCGGCACCCAAGGCCCTTGTCCCTTGTCGACTTCGCTTACGATCGGGATCGTTTCGTCAAACGTTTCCACCACGAGTTCAAAGAATTTGAGCAGCATAAAGCAAGCAATCACATGCCCTTGAATGCCGCGAACTCTCGGAGCCGATTTCGTGGAATGTAACGTGGCCAGTTTGGCGATTGATTTCCCCATACGTGAAGAGATGACCACTGCTGTTCGGATGAGCGAACTCTGAGAGAAAATCATAAGCTTCCCGGGTCGACGGAATTTTCTTATCGAACTTATTTACATACGTGATGATATTTGTTGCCAAATGACCGTATCCGGCATCGACCGTATCTTGATTTCTGGTTGCGAATAGATGCTTGTTGCAAAGATCATCAATTGCGTTGGCTGCGTCTTGATTTATGGGCTCTTGCAACCGCAGCAACTCGTCTCGAATATGGCTGGCAACTACAATAGTCTCCAAGAGCGAACGGCTGAGCGTTACAGAGGCGATAATGTTCGCGGAGTTCCACTGGTTTGCCGCACCATCGGCTAGGGCACAGACGCGATAGAGGAGCGCCTGCTGAAGTATGGCGCATTTCCACCCGGTCTTAGATTTTACGAATGCATCTTGGATCGCGATCTCATTCTTGCGTCGGATTAGCAAACGCTCAAGGCAGGCGTTGTAATCTTGAACGGCCTCCCAGCGCTCCTCAGTCAGATCAATTGCCTCTTTAGTGAAACCAACCATCGATCGGCCGAAAATCTAGAAATCTATCAAGCGTGATTGTACTCAGATATCACGTCGGAATGTAGGCACGTAATTAGGCAGATGTCCGCGAAAAGACGCTTTCGGAAGTAAACTCGATCGGATTTGGTCACTGACTTCTCTCCCGCAAGCGGGAGAGGGAGTAATGTCACATTCGGGTCACCCGGCCCGGCCAAAACCGCTCGTGCCTACCGATAGCCATCAAATTGGAGTGTTGCATATGCGCCGATCTCCTCTTGTCTCTGCCGTGGCATTGCTCGCGGCGATCGCGGCATCCGAGGCGATGGCGCAAACCGCCAGCCGGCCGCACAATGTCGTGCTGTTCGTCGCTGATGGCTTGCGTTCGCGCATGGTCGACGACACGACCGCGCCGACCATGGCCGCGCTCGCGCGCGACGGGGTCAGCCTGCGCAACAGTCATTCGCTGTTCCCGACATTCACCACCGCCAATGCCTCGGCGATGGCGACCGGCCACATGCTTGGCGATACCGGAGACTTTTCCAACACGATCTATGCCGGCTTCGAGGTGGCGAATGCGCGCAACAGCTCGACGCCGTTTCTGGAGAGCGACCCGGTCCTGGCCGATGTCGACGAGCACTTCGCCGGCAACTATCTCGACGAGGCCACCATCCTGAAGCTTGCCCGCGACAAGGGCTACAGCACCGCATCCGTCGGCAAGGTCGGGCCGGCATTGATTTTCGATCACACCGAGCGGACCGGCGCGCACACAATCCTGGTCGACGATGCGACCGGCAGCGACAAAGGCATCCCGCTATCGCCTGAAATGAGCGATCGCCTCAAAGCGGCGGGCCTTCCGCTGGTTACGCCTGCGCGCGGCGCCAACCGAAATTTCGGTACGATGAACACGCCCGGCACGCTGACGGCGAATATCGCTCAGCAGGACTATTTCGCGGACGTGACGACCCGGGTGATCCTGCCGCTCTTCAAGGAGCGCGACAAGCCTTTCGCGCTGGTCTACTGGTCGCGCGATCCGGATGGAACGCAGCATTATCAGGGCGACAGCCTCAACGCGCTTATTCCCGGCATCAACGGCCCGACGTCGCTCGCTGCGATCCGCAATGCCGACGACAATCTCGCCCGCCTTCGCGCGGCGCTCAGCGAGCTCGGGCTTCTCGATTCCACCGACATCATCGTCGTGGCCGACCACGGCTTCTCCACCATTTCGAAGGCGAGCCAAACCAGCTCGACCGTGAAAACGAAGTTTTCCGACACGCCCGAAGGCCGCTTGCCGCTCGGCTTCGTGGCGCTCGACCTCGCTCAGGCGCTGGGCCTGCCGCTCATCGATCCCGACGATGGCTATGCGCCTGTTGCGCCGGGTCAGCACAGCAAGTTCGGCAACGGCCTGATCGGCGGAAACAAAACCAATCCCAAAATCGTCGTGGCGGCGAATGGCGGCTCCGACTTGATCTATCTGCCGGACGGCGACCGCGATCTCGCCAAGCGGATCGTCGACACGCTGCTCACCGAGGATTACGTCAGCGGCATTTTTGTCGATGCGAAGCTTGGGAAATTCCCCGGCACGCTCTCGCTTGACGACGTTGCGCTCGAAGGCGCGGCGATTACGCCGCATCCCGCCATCGCGATCAGCTTCCGCTCCTTCGATACGGTGTGCGGCGAGCCGGTACGCTGCACGGTCGAAGTCGCCGATACCATTCTGCAGGAGGGCCAAGGCATGCACGGCTCGTTCAGCCGCGCCGACACCTGGAACTTCATGGCCATGCAAGGACCGGACTTCAAATCGCAATTTGTCGATCCGGCGCCGGCGAGCAATGCGGACGTCGGCCGGACCATCGCCCATATCCTCGGGCTCGAGGTCAGCGAGAAAGGCAAGCTCGTCGGCCGCGTTCTGTCGGAGACGTTACCGAACGGCGCGCTGCCGCACGTGACGAGCCGCGTCGTGATCTCCGACCCGGCGCCCAACGGATTGGCCACCGTCATCAACATGCAGGCTGTGGGAGAGACCCGTTATTTCGACGCGGGCGGATTTCCCGGCCGGACAGTCGGTTTGACGACGACGGCGCTGCCGGAGCAGAGGCGCTGATCTGCGCCCTTGAGCAATCGCTCACGGCATTATCACCGCTCATTCCCGCCCCCGATCGGAGTCGGGGGTAAACTCCAGCGGGAATCCAGGGGCAGCAGCAAAGCGCTGGGTCCCCGCCTTCGCGGGGACGAGGCGGAATAGCGCACCCGAAGTCGGTCGGATTTTGATTTAGTGCATCAGCGCAAAGCTGCGGCGCATGCGCCGCGCCTCGCCCGCGAGCCAATTGAGGATGGCGAGATCGACCTCCTCAAAGCCAGGCGGAAGGAGCGTGACTGGCGGCAGCACCACAATCGGCGAGCCCGCAATTGTGGCGGCGATCGTTTCCACGCTGACCGGGTTCTGATCCATCGGACACTTCATCGCCGCCTCCGGCTCGACCTGCCGAGCCCCAGAAATCCCGGTTCAGCGGCATGCGAATCAAGCCGCAAGCAACGTGCACTGAGACGCGGGCTGTCGGAGGGCGAGGATGCGGCAAAGTCTAGGCATCCACTGTGATTGAAATCACGACTTGCTTTGGTGCGGCGACCGACATGCCGTGACGGATCCGTGGTGCGCAACCCGACAGCGCGTTGAAGATGCAGCGGAAGTTTATTCCCTGCGCGGGCCGCCGGGCGATTCAATTCTTCCTAGATTCCGGGCGAATTCGACCATTCAATCCTAGCCATAAAGCCTAGTAATCAAGCGGGCCGAGCGTTATGTACTTGGCCGCATTATTTCCCAATATTCCCGCATCGGGCACCCACGATGGAGGTTTCTCATGGCGCTCCAAATCGGCGACACCGCCCCGGATTTCGAAGCGGAAACGACTGAGGGCAAGATCCGTTTCCACGACTGGATCGGCAACAACTGGGTCGTGCTGTTCTCGCATCCCAAGGATTTCACGCCCGTCTGCACCACCGAGCTCGGCACCATGGCGCGGCTGAAGCCCGAGTTCGACAAGCGCGGCGTGAAAATTATCGGGCTGTCGGTCGACCCCGTTTCCAATCACACCAAGTGGTCGCAGGACATCAAGGAAGTTGTGGGCTTTGCGCCCAATTACCCGATGATCGGCGACACGGACCTGAATGTGTCCAAGCTCTACGGCATGCTGCCGGCGAGCACGGCTGGCACCTCGGACGGCCGCACGCCGGCCGACAATCAGACGGTGCGCAACGTGTTCATCATCGGCCCGGACAAGAAGGTCAAGCTGGTGCTGGTCTACCCGATGACCACCGGCCGCAACTTCGACGAAGTGCTGCGGGTCGTGGACTCGCTGCAGTTGACTGCCAAGCATCGGGTCGCGACGCCGGCCAACTGGAAGCAAGGCGAGGACGTTATCCTTGCGGGCGGCGTAACCAACGAAGAAGCCAAGAAGCTTTATCCGCAGGGCTGGAAAGAGCCGAAGCCCTACATTCGCATCGTGCCGCAGCCGCACTGACCCGCCTCCAGCTGCATGAGAAATTTCGAGAGCGCGGCCTGGGCCGCGCTCTTTGTTTTTGGGCGAACTGGCCGATCTGGTGACTTACGGCACCAGCAGCACTTTGCCGATATTCTTGCGGTCTTGAATAAAGTGATGCGCAAGCGGTGCTTCATCGAAGCGGAAGCCCTGCGCGATCTTCGGCTTGATGACGCCTTGCCGCCACAAATCGAGGAGCTCGGCTGCCCAGCCGCGCAAGCGTTCGACCTCGCCCCACATGTGTCCGAGATTGACGCCGAACACGCCCTTGTTGGCATTCATGAGCGCCAGCGGATTGAACTGCAGCCACGGCGTGCCCGCAAGCATGCTCACCATCCCGAGAATGTTGCGCTCCTTGCCGCTGGCGGCTGCGGAAATCCCGAACATCCCGAGCCGGCCCGTCGGTGCAAGAATGCGATAGCCCTTCTTCCAGGATGTGCCGCCGACGGCATCGAGAATGAGCTCGACGCCACGGCCCTTGGTGATCTCGCGGGTGCGCGCTTCGAAATCCTCGGTCCGGTAATCGATCAGATGATCGACGCCAAACGCGCGCATTTCGGAATGCTTTGCGGCAGACGCAGTCCCGATGACAGTCGCGCCGATATGCTTGGCGATCTGGGTTGCGGCAATGCCGACGCCCCCACCCACCGAGTGAACGAGCACAGTCTCGCCGCTTTTGAGCCCGCCCATGACGACGCAGAGCTGCCAGGCGGTGAAATAGTTGACCGGGATCGCGGCTCCTTCCCCTGCCGACATGCCCTCGGGACGCTCGAACACCTGAGCCAAGGGAACGCAAACGACGTCGGCATAGCCGCCGAAGCGCGTCAACGCGAAGACGTTGCGCCCCGCCCAACGCGCATCGACGCCGGCGCCGAGCGCGTCGATGCGTCCGCCGACCTCGTAGCCCGGCACGACCGGAATCGGCGGCAGGTCGGGATAGAGCCCAAGCCGCCCCAAAATGTCGGCGAAGTTGATCCCGCTCGCCTCGACCCGGATGCGGACTTCTCCTGCTTTCGGTTCTGGATCCGGCGCTTCCTTCAGTTGCAACACCTCAGGCGGGCCGGCTTTCGTGATCCAAATTTGCCGCATGGCTGAACGCTCCATCGCGCGCAAGGGCGCACCATCGCAGTGTCAAGCGGAGGGCATCATACAGGAAGAAGCCGCCTCCCGGCGCGCTCTTGCTTTTGAGCCCCGCGCGTGCAGACCTTGGCCCCCCACCGAGAAGACATTGCGACCAACGAGGAACATGATGGACGCGCGCGCCGCCGTTGCATTCGCCCCCGGCAAACCGCTCGAAGTGACGACCGTGAAGCTGGAAGGCCCGCGCACGGGCGAGGTGCTGGTCGAGATCAAGGCGACCGGCATCTGCCACACCGACGAGTTCACGCGCTCGGGCGCCGACCCGGAAGGTCTCTTCCCGGCGATCCTCGGCCATGAGGGCGCCGGCATCGTCGTCGATGTGGGACCCGGCGTAACCTCGGTGAAAAAAGGCGATCACGTCATTCCGCTTTACACGCCCGAATGCCGGCAGTGCCCGTCTTGTTTGTCGCGCAAGACCAACCTTTGCACCGCCATCCGCGCGACGCAGGGCCAAGGCGTGATGCCCGACGGCACGTCGCGCTTCTCGATCGGCAACGAAAAAATCCACCACTATATGGGCTGCTCGACCTTCAGCAATTTCACCGTGCTGCCGGAGATCGCGGTCGCGAAAATTCGCGAGGACGCCCCCTTCGACAAGGTCTGCTATATCGGCTGCGGCGTCACCACCGGCGTCGGCGCTGTGATCAACACGGCGAAGGTCGAGCCCGGCGCCAAATGCGTCGTGTTCGGGCTCGGCGGCATCGGGCTCAACGTCATCCAGGGCTTGCGTCTTGCCGGCGCCGACATGATCATCGGCGTCGATCTCAACCCGGACAAGAAAGCCTGGGGCGAGCGCTTCGGCATGACGCATTTCGTCAATCCGAAGGAGGTCGGCGGCGACCTTGTCGCCCATCTTGTCAACATGACCAAGAAAGGCGCCGACCAGATCGGTGGGGCCGACTACACCTTCGAATGCGTGGGTAGCGTCAACCTGATGCGCATCGCGCTGGAAAGCTGCCATCGCGGCTGGGGCCAGAGCATCATCATCGGCGTAGCCGGCTCCGGCCAGGAGATTGCGACGCGGCCGTTTCAACTCGTCACCGGCCGGGTTTGGCGCGGCACTGCCTTCGGTGGCGCCCGTGGCCGCACCGACGTTCCTAAAATCGTGGACTGGTACATGGATGGAAAAATCGAGATCGATCCGATGATCACTCACACGATGCCGCTTGACGACATCAACAAGGCGTTCGATCTGATGCACGACGGCACGAGCATCCGCAGCGTCGTCGTCTATTAATTCGCGAAAGAAACCGCCATGAACGACCTATCGCGCTTTGACGCCCCCTTCGCCCAGTTTCTCGGCATCAAGCTTACGCACGTTTCGCCGGAGCGCGTGGAGGCCGAGTTGACCGCGCGCAAGGAGCTCGCGACCGTTCCCGACATTCTGCATGGCGGCGCCATCATGGCGCTCGCCGACAATCTCGGCGGCGTCGCCACGGTGGCCAATCTGCCGAAGGGAGCGCGCACGGCGACGATCGAAAGCAAGACCAATTTCTTCGCCGCGATTCCGGTCGGCGAGACGGCGCGCGCCGAGTGCACCGCGCTGCATCGCGGCCGCACCACGATGGTCTGGCAGACCAAGATCACCCGCAATGACGGGAGGCTTGCCGCGCTCGTGATCCAAACGCAGATCGTGATCCCGGCGGAGAAGAGTTAGGGCGAGTAACGTATTGGAGCGCGGTAATATCGCTTTCAGGGGCGAAGCGGACGCCAAGGAAGAAGTCCATCGCCGATCGGTCGAGGCCCTTTGTGATCGGCTCCCCGGCAGCGCCGCGAGAATTGCAAAACGAGTCGATAGGAAGGGATCGACGCGGCCAAGCTCTGTACTTCTGAATATGGTCAAGATCTCCAGCCTCTTCCTCGTCGTCATCGCCGTATCGATGTCGTCCCGCTCTTTTGCCGTGGAGCAACCACCGGACATTCCGGCTTGGCTTTCGCCCAACGTCGGCGACGGCCAAGGCCAAATTGCGCAAGTGGTGTTGCAAAGGGCGCGCGCGCTCTACCTCCAAAAAGTGCGCGCCGGCGTGGTCAGAAATCCCTGCTATTTTGCCATGGACGCAACGCGTCCCCACGATTTAGCCGATGGCAAATTGGGGCCGCGGTTTTACGTTATCTGCGAATCCGGCCGATCGTTCCGTGCGATCTCGGCGGGTCACGGCGGCGGCCGCAATTTGAAAGGTATCGCGGACTTCGCCAACGGAAAGCGGTGCGCGAAGAACTTCGGCAATGCGATGGATTCGCTGCTGACGGCCGGTGGGGCCTACGTTACCGCCGAGACGAGAACGTCTTTCAAAGGGTATTACCGCGCTTCGGCGAAACAAGACGCGGTTTTGATACGCTCGTTCGTTCAGTTTGAGGGCGAAGGCGAAGCGGCAAATGCCAGACAGCGCGAGATCGGCGGACATGCGGCGCAATTGCTGCGGAATGTCTGTCTTCGAAAAGATGCGCACAGCTCGTATGCGGATCAAGACGGATACGTTCCGTTCGGGCAGTTGGAGGATTACGCCGGGGGCCGCAGCAACGGCTGCACCAGTTGGTCGCCGTCGGACGCCGCGAAAATCATCGCTATGGTGAAGGACGATCCGACGACGCTGTATATCTACCCTGAATCAACCGATATCGACGCCGTCACGCAAGCCATGAAGGCCGGGCGGCCGTTGTCCCACGCGGGACCATATTGGAACGCGTCCTGTTTGAAAGAGATCGGCTCTCCGAAGTTTTGGTCCAGAAAAATGCTCGAGCCGCTCCTCACCCAACACAACAAGGATCATCCAACGCCGCCGCAACGGCCACCGCCGATTTGCAAGGGGCAGTGAAATGGCTGGCATGCGGGGTCACGCAGGCGCCGCACACTAGAACAATTATAGGTTGTAATTCTATTGATGCAGCCAGTCGCCGCAGTTGATCTCGAAGCCCTATCTGCTTTTCGGCAGGTAGGGCTTTTTCTGTTCTCGCTGCGACGCGAGTTACCGCCTCGATGTCATACTGTCGTTATGTCGGTTTGGCCGTTAGAAGATCGGGCGAGATAATCCGAATTGTCGTCCTTGCCCGTGTGAGCGGGCCCGGTGCTTCACCACCGGGCTCGCCTGCATTTAACGAAGCAGCGCAATGCCGGCCGGGGCGCCGCGCTGTTGGCTCCGTTGTTCGGCTTTGCCGAAGATGCGACGGCGATACAGCGCTTCGCAACGTGCTCGGTATTCCGCAATACGGCCAACAACACGCCCTGGCCTCAACCCGGGTTGGCGGTCACTGCTCCCCCCGCAAGCGAACGCGCAACGAAATCGGCCATTTCCAGGTCGTCGGCGCGGCCGCGCTGGCCGAGGCCTTTGACCACACCGGCGCGGTCCGCCGTCTCGCGGTTCTGATTCATCTTCCACTTGCCTTCGAGCCGCGTGATGACGAAGCGGAAGCCGACAATGCCGCGCACCATCGCACCGATGAACGTGTCCGGTGCGTCGGAGGGCGCCCAGGGCTTGGGCTGGTCCCGCTCCTGCTGTGCGGTCAATTCGGCAACGTGCTGCCGCAGCCACGCGGCATCATCGATCGCTTCGGGACGTCCGTAAGCGTGAACGACGGCGAAGTTCCAAGTCGGAACGACTTTCCCGTGCTGGGCCTTGGAAGGGTACCAGTTCGGCGTGATGTAGCCTTCAGGTCCCTGAAAGATCATCAGCGCTTCGTTTGCTTCGGCAAGCTCTTTCCAATGCGGATTGGCTCGCGCGAGATGGAACTCGATCGTTCCGTAGGTGCCGACATCCTTGAGGACGGTCGGCAAATGGCTGGCGTAAAGGCCGGCCGCGCCGTTTGAGATCAGTGCTGCGAACGGCCGCGCACGCATCAAGGCGTGCATCTGCGGCACATCATCAACACGAAACAGGTCCGGCCGGTACATGTCATCGCCATCAAGTTGCGAGCGGGGCGTTATCTAAGGTGACCTTGTTTGGTCCCGCAAGCGCCGCGGCGTTCGCTGGTTTTCCTATCGTCTATTTAGGAACCAGGTGCTCCGACGCGGCACCGAGCCGAAGCGCGAGCTCAGGCTCGAGCCGCTCCGCCAGGGCCGCATGCGCTTGCCGCCAGACCGGGATCGCGGCTTCGAGGCGGCGCGCGCCCTCTTCCGTCAGCCAGACCGCGCGCCGGCGCTGATCGTCCTCCGCGATGGCGATTTCAACGAAACCGGCTGCTTCCAAGCCGCGCAGATTGCGCGACAGCGTCGATTGATCGAGCCCCGTGCGTTCCGCCAGCGCGCCGAGCGTATCGTCGGGAGCGGCTGCGATTTGCGCCATCAAGCCGAATTGGGCGAGGCGCAATCCGCCGTCTTGGATGCGCTCCTCGAGGAAATTGGTGATGCGGCGTGCGGCAAGGCGGCTGGCGTAGCCGGCGCAGCCGGAAATCGCCGCTTGCGCATCGCGCACGAGAGTCTTTGCTGGGGCTTGCGGTCGCTTGCTCATCAGGTGTATGTACCTACATCATTTGTATTTGCAAGGAAATAGTCCATGTCGCCAGCCGTCGCGTTGACCTACGGCATTGCCAAACCGGAAGACGTTTCAGCCATGACCGGCCGGGAAATGCTGCAGGCCATGATTGAAGGCAAGCTACCGGCGCCGCCGATCGCGCAGACGCTTGGGTTCCGGCTCGTCGAGGTCGGGGATGGCCAATGCGTATTCGAGGGTGAGACCGGGCCCCATCTGCTTAATCCTCTGGGGGGCGTGCATGGAGGCTGGGCGCTGACGCTGATCGACAGCGCGACGGGATGCGCGGCCCACACCGTGCTTCCGGCCGGCGTCGGCTACGCCACGGTCGAGACCAAGGCCAATTTCACCCGGCCGATCAAACACGACACCGGCCGCGTGCGCGCCGAGGGACGCGTCGTCGGTCGCGGCCGCCAGATCATTTCGGCGGAAGCGCGCGTGCTCGACTCCAGCGGTCGCATTCTTTCGCACGGCACCTCGACGCTCATGGTCTTCGGCAACGGAGCGGCCGGCAAACAGGCCAACGGCTCGTGAGCGCGCGCCGGTCAACGGAAAGAACGAAGACACCCGGTTTTCGGGTCAAGCGAATTTATGAGCCCGCATCCGCGGACGACGGCTTTCGCGTCCTGGTCGACCGGCTATGGCCGCGCGGAGTGAGCAAGCAAAAAGCGCGTATCGACGCGTGGCTCAAGGAGATCGCGCCAAGCGATGCGCTGCGCAAGCAATTTCACGGCGAAGCGGAGACATGGAAGCAATTCGTTGCTGCCTACGCGCGCGAACTTAAAGAGGAGCCGGCAAAGACGGCTGCCGCGGAGTTGCGCGAGAGAGCCAAACACGAGCCGGTGACGCTCCTCTACGCCGCACGCGACGAGGATCACAACAATGCGGTCGCGCTGAAAGACTGGCTCGAGCGAGCTCATTAGGGAGTGTACTTACAAATTCGCGAGCCGATGTCCGGTTTCGGCGGTAAAGCGAACCTCATCATGACGAGCCGCGACTTTCGATTTTGACCCACCTCAGACGTCAGCCTTCGAGGCTTGCTGCGTCGCAAGAGGGTAGCTGACGCTTGTTTCGCTTCAGCCCCTTGGAAAGTTCATTGTGGGTGTGGATAGGGGCCATTTAGTCATTCTCGCAAAAATGATGGATTGTCATTCTCGCAAAGCCGTGTGCTTCGGAGATAGGGCGGCCGCTAACGGCAAGCAGTGTTGCCGGCGTCCACCGAAGGCATGAACGCCGGGCAGTGCGCCGTTGCGCCACAGGGTTACTCGCCCCCATTAGCCTAAAGGGGGCTGCACTCGGTCTATTGATTTCTGAATATCCGGGGGGCTTGCCGCAGACGGCGCGGCTGCCGTACCCTTCCGCTGATATTCATCCACGACCCTAAAAGCCAATTCCGCCTGCCCAGCTTGATCAACAATCTACGCGCGGCGGCAGAAGACCGTGAAGCGTCACACTCCTTACGAATACATCTGCAAATGCTGGACTTACCAGCCGGCACAAACCAAACTCTATCCGCTCCAGAAACGCCGGCACTAAACAATTAGCCCATGCAACGCGGTGATGCTGACCAAGGCCATTGAGCGGACGGTAGTTTTTTGCACACGCCATGAGTGGCTCGTGCTCCTGGTGGCATTGATAGTTGCTATGGTTTCTTGTGGCTACGCCGCCCGGTATTTCGCCATCACAACCGATCTGACAGAGCTGATTGCGGCCAAGGATTCCTGGTGGATCAAAAACCAACTAGCGTATCAGGCTGAATTCCCAGCCCAAGCTGAATTTCCAGCGCACCAGACGCTGGTTGTGCTTGACGCGCCGACGCCGGAACTGGCGGACCAGGCCGCGGACAAACTGGCGCAATCGCTATCCGGACAATCGTCTGTAGTCCAGGCCGTGGGACAGCCGGGCGGAGGTCCGTTCTTTGAACGCAACGCGCTGCTTTTTCTTCACGAGCAGGATGTTGTGGCCATCACAGGTGGGCTTGGTCGCGCCGCTCCACTGCTGCGTGTTCTCGCCTCGGACCCCAGCCTACGTGGAATTGCTAGTGTGTTGACCCTCGTGGCGGGTGGTATTCAAAGCAAACGGATGGAGCTCAACGATCTGGCTCGCCCGCTCACTCTGGGCGCGGATACGTTGTCACGGGTCTTGGCGGGACAACCTGCAAGCTTCTCCTGGCGCGTCCTCGTGCAGGACCGCCCGGCGAGTACCGAGGAATTGCGCCGCTTCATAACAGTGGATCCCAAACTGGATTTTTCTGCGCTGGAGCCAGGCCGCGCGGCGACCGACGCTATTCGGCAAACCGCAGCGGACTTAAAGCTCGCATCTGATTTCGATGCGAGCATGAGGCTGAGTGGCCAGGTCCCGATCAACGACGAGGAGTTTGGTAGTCTACGTAAGAGTGCGCCGGCGACCATCGCGGGAACGGTGATGACGGTCCTGATAATCCTTTTTCTAGCGCTGCGCTCCTGGCGAATCGTCTGGCCGGTCACCTTTGCGCTGGTCGTTGGCTTTTGTGCAACGGCTGCGGTTGGGCTCCTTGTGACAGGAAAGCTGAATTTAATCTCAATTGCGTTTGCCGTTCTGTTCATTGGCTTGGGTGTCGACTTCGGCCTTCAATTCAGCGTCCGATATCGCTCGGAACGTCACAACAACAACGATCTCCAGGTCGCGTTGCGCAGCGCAGCGAAGAAGGCGGGCATGCCTTTGGCGCTCGCCGCGGCTGCAACTGCATGTGCCTTCTTTTCGTTCTTGCCCACGGACTTTCGAGGACTCTCCGAACTAGGTGAGATTGCCGGTCTAGGCATGCTGATCGCCTTCTTCACGACCATTACTGTACTTCCAGCCGCGCTGCAGCTTTCCAAGCCTCCTGCCGAGTCGCGTCCGATGGGCTTTGAACGGCTAGCTCCAATTGACCGGTTCACGATGGCTCATCGCATCCCTATACTGGTTGTGACGCTTGCAATAGTGCTGGCCGCGTCCCCTTTGCTGCTTCGCGTGCACTTCGATTTTAATCCCCTGCATCTACAGAATCCGAACGTTGAGGCAGTTGCAACTTTTCTCGATTTGAAAAGCGATCCCAACACAGGCGCAAACGCGATCAATGTATTGGCCCCGTCACTGCCCGAGGCAGAAGACATCGCGGCGCGACTAGCTGCGCTCCCGCAAGTCTCGCAGACACGGACCATCGAGACCTTCATACCTGATGCGCAGGACCGTAAGCTCGCGGAAATTGCCAATGCAATGGCCGTACTCAGTCCGGTGCTCGGGCCCGCGCAACCGCGCCCCGCTCCGACGGATGCGGAAATCTTAGAGGCGCTCAACTCCGCCTCCGATGCGCTATTGCAGGCCTCAGGCGGGGAGACAAATCCCGGGGCAATTGCGGCGGCCAGGCTCGCCACTCTACTCAAACGGCTTGCCGCAGCCGACCCATCGGTGCGCGCGAAGGCAAGCAGCGCATTTGCGTTCGCCTTACGTTACGACCTGGATCAACTCCGCCTCATGCTCAACCCACAACGCATCACCTTGCCAACTCTTCCGGCCTCGCTCGCCCGCGACTGGGTCGCCCCAGACGGAAAGGCGCGAGTTCAAGTGCTTCCCAAAGGCGATTCCAACAATGACGCGGTGTTGCGCGATTTCGCGTCCGCGGTGCTTGCGATCGAGCCGGCCGCGACCGGAACTCCCGTCATGTTTCTGGAAGCAGCTCGCATCATCGTGCATGCCTTCATCGAGGCGACGGCTCTGGCGTTGGTGTCAATCGCGATCATTTTATTGATCGCGCTACGTCGAATTGGAGACGTTCTGCTCACACTTGTGCCGCTGATCGTCGCGGGCCTAGTGACGTTGGAAATCTGCGGCCTGATCGGCTTGCAGCTGAATTTCGCCAACATTATCGCCCTGCCACTCCTGCTTGGTGTCGGTGTCGCCTTCAAAATCTACTACATCATGGCCTGGCGAAGCGGCAAAACCAACTTCTTGGAATCAACATTGACCCGTGCCGTGATCTTCAGCGCCATGACCACGGCAACGGCATTCGGCAGCCTGTGGCTGTCCGACGAACCCGGTATATCCAGTATGGGCAAGCTGTTGGCGCTATCGCTTGCATGCACGCTCTCGGCGGCTGTGCTGTTCCAACCGATTCTCATGGGGCCACCGCGAGTGAGAGTAAGCCCCGATGGGAGCAAGGCACGAGACCGAAGTCGTGATCTCGCCCACAATTAAAAGCGAGCTGGGCAAAGTTATTCCGGCTTGCGCCCGTCTACCTTTGCGGGATGGGCGCGCGGCCGGAGACCGGCTAGGCTCGAACAGGTCGAGGATGCAATGCTGCGCTACGTCCAAGAAGATCCGAAGAACGCGGTTCTTGGCGGAAACAATGCGCGAAGAAGAGTTGGTAGCTAATTTCGAGCAAGCTCGTGCCAAAACCTGTGCAATGGACGGAGCTTGCCTTAAAGTGGTTGCACGTAAGCCCTGCCGGCAAAGAGGGGAGGCCTGGTAGCGCCAGGTTTTGCGATTGTGTGGCTAGTTCTGCTGGTCAGCGGTGGAGTTTTCGTCGCTTACCTCCTACTTCACTATGTTCTGTTCCTGCTGGCGTCGCACCCCAAGGACGCGGCTGGGATCGGTCATGAACTCAACCAATTCGAACGGCGCCAGCTGATCGAATGGCAGCCTAAGAAAGAAGATTTTCTCAAGCATGATGACGAGCATCGTACCTACGATGACGTTTTTGGGCCGTACCGCAGCGAGACTGACAATTACAGCACATGCGTCTTTCCTCGCCTGCCATTCACGCATCGCTACGCGTCTGACTATCTGCTGCTCAAGCTCAAAGACGGCATGCGGCTATTGGATCTAGGGTGCGGCTCGGGCGCTGCCGCCGAGTATTTTGGCCGCCGGCGGAGCGTCGACATCACCTGCGTAACGAATTCTTCTATCCAGGGGGAGATCTGTCGCGGCAAATTCCAGAAATTCGGCGGCCGGCTCCGCGTCGTCGTTGCAGATTTCGACGATCTCAGCTTACCCGATGCGAGCTTTGATGCGATCTACGCATTCGAATCGATCGGCTATTCCAAGGACGTGGACGCCTGGCTCTCGCGCTGCTGGCGGATGCTCAAGCCCGGCGGCCGGCTGCTCATCCGCTCACCGGGATCGCTAGATTTCTGCAGCCGCGAAATGGATTTTTGGAGTGTCACAGCGTTTTTCGAGAATTGGCGCTATAATTTTCTGGGCGCCAACGTCCTGGTTTTTAAGTTGCGCCGGCTCGGATTCGCCCCCATCCGGTATTGCCACCTGCCGTTCTGGGCCTGGGGCCTCACCTGGAACTTCTTTCAGCACCTGTATCTGTGGAAATTCAAGCTCAGAATGCGCACGATGGTGGACCTTGAGAAGATCATCTGGCGTACGTCGAAAAGGTTCGTGTTCGGCAACGGCTACAATATCGTGCTGGCCATAAGGCCCGCAGACATCGGGCGTCCGGCGGACGACACGATGCGATCGTAAAGGCTTTTGTCACAGCCTAACATTTTCACCAAATCGAGTTTGCACCCGGGGTGTCGCCGGAAGCTGGGTCGATCAGCGCCCTCCTCGATAACGCGGGTTCGCTTCCCGAAGCACAGAATGGCTATCGCCCAAATTGAACTTCAGTGACCTCCTTCAGTTGGTCCGACGCTCCAAGGTCCGCGTTTGCATTGCAGTGCGAAATGTCTCCTTTTGGCCGATTCTGTTGAACAAGTCCGGCGGCAATCGAGTCGGATCGAGCGCGATCGTAGGCGCGGTGGGTGGAGCGACTGCTTTGCTCTCTTAGGCTGGCTGGATGTTCGGCATCGGTATCAGTTTCGCCAGCTTCCGAAGGTTTTGGGCGGTGGCTGCGAGGAGGAACTCATCGCGGGCACCACTCGGTCCTCGTAGTCGAAGCCGGTCAAGCTTGAGAATGCGTTTGAGATGGGCAAACAACATCTCAACCTTTTTGCGCAGCCGCCGAGAGGTCCGGCCCTCTCGAGATTTAGCGATCTGGCGCGCCATATCGCGTGCGCCCTCGTAGATGGAGCGCGGCACCTTCCGCGCCGGAGTACTCGGACAGCACTTGAGCTTGAGGTCGCATCCTGCGCAGTCATGTTTGCTGGCGCGGTAGAGCATCGTTGCATTGTCATTCACCAGAGTGCCCGTGGTGGTCAGCTTCTTGCCGCCGGGGCAGAAGTAAAGGTCGCGCGTGTGGTCATAGGCGAAGTCATCACGTGAGAAGGTGCCGTCCTGGCGTGCGGACTTGTCGAACACCGTCACATGTGGCTCGATGCCATGCTCATGCACCAACCAGCCGAGCATCTCGGCGGAGCCATAGGCGCTGTCGCCCATAAGCATGGCGGGGTAGAGAGCGAAGCGCTCCATTGATCGTTCGATCATGCGCTTTGCCGCCAGGACCTCAGCCTGGCGGATCGCGGTGGTGGCTTCGACATCGACAATGATCGCGTTGTCGACGTCGATCAGATAGTTGGTCGAGTAAGCAAAGAAGGCCTGTCCGCCATGAGCTCCGGTCCAGCGTGCCGCCGGATCGGCCGGCGAGATGAACTTGGGCGTGACTTCGGTCGCTGCTCCGAACGCAGCGTCGTCGAGCACAGCCAGATACTCCTGAACGGCCCGGCCGGTGGCTTCCGGCGGCAGCCCTTTCTCGCCCTCGATGCCCTTTTGCCGGTTGGCGTCCGCCTTGATGAGGCTGGCATCAACCGCGAAGCCTTCGCCGCCGACCAGGCCCTCTCCGATGCAGTGCTGCAGGACCGTGTCAAAGACGCGCCGCAGCAGATCGCTCTCACGGAAACGGCCATGCCGGTTCTTCGAGAAGGTGGAATGATCGGGCACATCGCCGTCGAGCCCGAGCCGGCAGAACCACCTGTACGCCAGATTGAGGTGGACCTCTTCGCAGAGGCGCCGCTCGGAGCGGACACCGAAGCAATACCCGACGATCAGCATCCGGATTATCAACTCGGGATCGATCGATGGTCGTCCCAGCGTGCTGTAGAACGGTGCGAGGTCGCGGCGCAGCTCTGACAGATCAACAAAGCGGTCGATCGACCTCAGTAAATGATTTGCTGGTACATGCGCATCGATCGAGAAGTTGTAGAACAGCGCACCCTGTTCGACTTGCCGTGGCCCCATCATCGACTCAGTTCCTGCTTCAACAGGACTGAATCAGCGAGCTCTCGCCCTTTCAACCAGCGAGTTTTTCAAACACAATCGGCCACAAACGGACATTCTGACCGCGCTCAGCGATGTCCGCTTTTGGGTAAGAGCGGAGATTAAGCTGACGGCCGGGGCCGGTGATGGAGAAGCGCAGCAGGGCACGGCCTGACTGCGGCGGTGCTTCAGCAGATTTTCTGGAAGCGCGCCCGCCAGCGCGGCACCTTGACTGCCGGCAGCACGTAGCTTTTGCCCTCGGCCGAGATCGTCAGCGGCCGCCCGGAGTCCAGAAGATCGAAGACGCGATTTTCCAGCGCGCCCCATTTGTCCTTGTCAAGCTCGGGATGGCCAAGCTCCGCCTGGTTGAAAAACGGCAGATCGGTCGGCATTTCGACTTCGGGGTTGTGGAAGACGTTGCCGGCGAAGTCCATCTGCGTCTTACCGTTGGCGATCGTGATCGAGCCGGGGGTTGCCTCTTTCGGCGCCGCGCCCGGATAGACCGCGTTCATCTCGAAATGCGCCCCGCAAGCGATGCCGAATATTCTCCTGCCGCTGGTGTCGTAATAGCTCAGCGCCGGCTGATCCTGTCTGTCGATCTCGAATTTCCAAGAGCCTTTCCAGACATCGTCGGCGGCGGGTGCCTCGGACAGACCGAAACCGAATACAACGGCAGCAATTCCAAGCAGCCTTGGATACATCGACATGGCGAGCCCCGACGCGTTTCCGCGAACATCCTAGCGCGAGCATGAGCGACGATGCATTCTATCCCTTTGAGTTGCCGACGTCCGCTTCTGGCATTTTCGGATCCGGGGAAATGTCCGACCTTGAATCCACAAAGTGGGCCAAAGCGGACATTGATCAGGGCGCTGTCACCATTCGCGATTTTATGAGTACGCGCGCTCTAAATAGCCGAGCGCTCGTTCAAAGCATCTTGAAAAATCTCAGCTTCACCGCGGCAGGCTCGCGTTCGCCGGTGCAGACAATGATGTGCTTGGTGAGCCAGGCATAGCGGGCATCGCTGGTCTCAAAAAACGTCGCGCCGCGGAAATAGTAGCGCGCCGGATCGACCGGCCGCCCGGCCGCGAGCGCGGCGATGACGTCCGGCGGACCGTGACGCAGTCCGTGATTGCGCACATAGATCAACACACCGTCGTCGGTCCTAAGCGTGTAGCGGGCTTCGAGCTCGGCCGTGCCGTCGCTGCGCAGCACCTGCCAATCGGCGCCGCCCGGCAGCACCTGGCCGCGCAGCTGCGGCCCGGAAAAATTGCCGCCGGCGATCGGCACGATGCGCCGCCCACCCTTGCCCACATCGCCGAGGTCGAGCGCCGGGTCGACGGTGACATGGGCCGAGAAGATGAATTCGAGAGCCGGAACCAAAGTCGTGTCAGTCATGATCATGAAACGATTGCTAATTGCCAACCGGGTTTCCGATAATCGCCGGCGCTCGTTTGCCGTCAAGCCGAACGCTCGCCGGGGCCGCCATGACAACAAGCCGCGTCACACAGCTTTTTCCGACCACCATTGCCGGCAGTCTGCCGAAACCGTCGTGGCTCGCCGTACCGAACAAACTCTGGGCGCCTTGGCGCCTGGAGGGCGATGAACTTGCCGCCGGCAAGGACGACGCCACATTGCTCGCCCTCAAACTGCAAGAAGACGCCGGCATCGACATCGTCTGCGACGGCGAGCAGGCGCGCCAGCATTTCGTCCACGGATTCCTCGAGGCGGTCGACGGCATCGATTTCGAACGTCGCGTCGAGATTGGCATCCGCAATGACCGCTACAAGGCGATGTGCCCGACGGTGGTCGGTGAATTGCGGCTGCGCTCGCGGGTGCATGCGCGCGAAGCGCGGTTGGCGCGCGCTCATACGACGCGAAAGCTGAAATTCACCCTCCCCGGCCCGATGACCATTGTCGACACCATCGCCGACGCGCATTACGGCGATCGCGTGAAGATGGCCATGGCGTTCGCAGGCCTGCTCAACGAGGAAGCGCGTGGGCTCGCAGCCGATGGCGTCGACGTCATCCAATTCGACGAACCCGCATTCAACGTCTACATGGACGCCGCCGCCGGCTGGGGCATCGAGGCATTGCACCGTGCCATCGATGGTGTCGCGGCAACGACTGCCGTGCACATCTGCTATGGCTACGGCATTCCCGCCAACGTCGAATGGAAAGCGACGCTCGGCGGCGAATGGCGGCAATACGAGAAATTCTTCCCGGCACTGGCCAAAAGCCGCATCGACCAGGTGTCGCTCGAATGCATCCACTCGCACGTCCCGATGAGCGTGCTCAAGCTGCTCGAGGGCAAGGACGTGCTGCTCGGCGTGATCGACGTCGCAACCGACACGATCGAAACACCGGAGGACGTCGCCGCCGTCATCACGCAGGCCGCTGCTTTCGTCCCGAAAGAAAAGATCATCGCCTGCACCAATTGCGGCATGGCGCCGATGCGTCGCGACATTGCTGCGAGAAAGCTCGAAGCGCTGGCGCAGGGGGCGGCGCTGGCGCGCGCCAGCCTGGGCTGAACGCTCGCTGAATCTATCGATCGCTGCGCGAGAGAACGTCGATCAGTTCGCCGACCTTTCGCCGCTGCTCGCCTTTGTTGCCGGATGCAATGGCGTGCTCGACGCAATGGGCGACATGATCGGCGAGGATCTCTTCTTCGGCGCGCCGCAGGGCGGCACGCACCGCCGACAGCTGGGTGACGATATCGATGCAATAGCGGTCGTCCTCGACCATGCGCGCGAGCCCGCGCACCTGGCCTTCGATCCGCATGAACCGCTTGAGCACCGACGCCTTGGCATTTGCTTGCATGCTCGCTATATACCCCTACGGGGTACCCGTTTCAAGAGGTCCCGTTCAAGAGGTACAGACAGGTCCGGCCATGGTCCATTCGGGTTGCTGCTCACACACCGCCCTTGGCGCGGTCAGCGAAAGCACCGTTATCGATCCGGTGTGCGCGATGACGGTCGATCCGGCGAAGACGCCGCATCGGCATACGCACGAGGGCCACGAGTATTACTTCTGCTCGGCCGGTTGCCGCGGCAAATTCATCGCCGATCCCGCAAAATATTTGCACAAGGACGCCGCCGCGGCGGCACCGGCTCCGCCGCCGGGCACGATCTATACCTGCCCGATGCACCCGCAAATCCGGCAGGTTGGGCCGGGCTCCTGCCCGATCTGCGGTATGGCGCTCGAGCCGGTGAGCGTCACAGCCGAAGCGGCTCCGAACCAAGAATTGATCGACATGACGCGCCGCTTTTGGACCGGCGCGGTATTGGCGGTACCGCTCGTCATTCTGGAGATGGGCGCGCATTTTCCCGGCCTCAACCTTCATCACTACATCTCGCCGCAAATATCGGTCTGGGTTCAGTTTCTGCTCGCAACGCCGGTGGTGCTATGGGCCGGATGGCCGTTCTTCGTGCGCGGCTGGGCCTCGGTTCGCAATCGCTCGCTCAACATGTTCAGCCTGATCGCGCTCGGGGTTGGGGCCGCTTACGGCTACAGCCTTGCCGCCACGTTCGCGCCGGGGCTCTTTCCGGAGAGCTTGCGGACCGAGGGTGTCGTCCCGGTCTATTTCGAAGCGGCGGCGGTCATCACGGTGCTCGTCCTGCTCGGGCAAGTGCTCGAATTGCGGGCGCGCGAGCAGACCGGCGGCGCCATTCGCGCACTGCTCAATCTCGCACCCAAAACCGCGCGGCGGATCGGCGACGATGGCAGCGACGAGGAAGTCCCGCTGGAGCAAGTCCATATCGGCGACCGCCTGCGCGTGCGCCCCGGCGACAGCGTCCCGGTGGATGGCGTCGTCATCGAGGGCCGAAGCGCGGTGGACGAGTCGATGGTGACGGGCGAATCCATGCCGGTCGAGAAAGAAAAAGATGCCAAGGTGATCGGCGGCACCATCAACGGGACCGGCAGCCTCGTCATGCGCGCCGAGAAGATCGGCGCGGATACGATGCTCGCGCGTATCGTGCAAATGGTGGCGGACGCGCAGCGCAGCCGCGCGCCGATCCAGCGGCTCGCCGACATCGTCTCGGCCTGGTTCGTTCCCGCCGTTATTTTGGCCGCAGCCGTGGCATTCATTGCCTGGATGATCTGGGGGCCGCCGCCCGCCTTCGCCTACGCGCTGGTCGCGGCAGTCTCGGTTGTCATCATCGCCTGCCCTTGCGCGCTTGGTCTCGCTACGCCGATGTCGATCATGGTCGGCGTCGGCAAAGGCGCCACAGCCGGCGTTCTGATCAAGAATGCCGAGGCGCTCGAGCGCTTCGAGAAAATCGACACGCTCGTGGTCGACAAGACCGGGACACTCACCGAGGGCAAGCCGCGCGTAGTGGCGGTGCAGCCTGCCGCGGGTTTCGACGACGCGACCGTGCTGTCGCTTGGCGCCAGTCTCGAACGGTCGAGCGAGCACCCGCTCGCGGCGGCGATTGTTGCGTCGGCGAAGCAACGCGGGCTTGAGATCACAGCCGTTGCTGATTTCACTTCAATCACCGGCAAGGGCGTCACCGGCACGATCGGCGGCCGCAAGGTCGCCGTCGGCAACGCCAAGCTTCTGCATGATCTCGGCGTGGCGACCGGCCCTCTTGAACGCCAAGCCGACGAAGCGCGGCGCGACGGCGCGACGGCGATGTTCGTCGCCGTCAACGGCCAGCCGGCCGGGATCATCGCCGTTGCCGATCCGATCAAGGCGACGACGCCGGCGGCGCTCGCAAGCCTGCGGGCGGACGGCGTCCGCATCGTGATGCTGACCGGCGACAACCGCACCACCGCGCAGGCCGTGGCGAGCAAGCTCGGCATATCCGACATCGAGGCCGAGGTCCTGCCCGAGCAGAAAAACGCAATCGTGCGGCGCTTGCGTGGCGAAGGGCACGCGGTGGCGATGGCCGGCGACGGCGTCAACGATGCGCCGGCACTTGCGGAGGCCGATGTCGGCGTGGCGATGGGCACCGGCACGGATGTCGCGATGCAGAGCGCGGGCGTGACGCTGGTCAAAGGCGATCTCGCCGGCATCGCACGCGCGCGGGCGCTCAGCCGTGCCACCATGCGCAACATCCGGCAAAATCTCGTGCTCGCCTTTGTCTACAATGTGCTCGGCATTCCGCTCGCCGCGGGCGTTCTCTATCCCGCTTTCGGCCTGTTGCTCAGTCCGATCGTCGCGGCGGCTGCGATGAGTTTCAGCTCGGTCTCGGTCATCGGCAATGCGCTCCGCTTGCGGTTTGCGCGGTTGTAACTGCCCGACTCCCTCTCCCCGCGTGCGGGGAGAGGGTTGGGGTGAGGGGGCCTCGCCGCCGGGCACGCGAGGTCAGGAATTATCTGCAACACCACCGCTTGGCCTGCATCGCTCAGGATAGCGGAGAGGCCCCCTCACCCTCGGTCGCTTCGCTCCCTCGACCTCTCCCCGCGTGCGGGGAAAGGTGAAGTGTGCGCGGCATCAACCCCAGCTTCGCCGCACGCGCGCGCCGATGTCGATCGGCGCGCGCGCAGGCTTCGCCGCTGCAGACGCCGCGGCGGGCTTCGGCCACGCGCAGCGCTCGAATTTATCCAGCAACGCTTCAGGAATGAAGCGCGTGCGCGAGGCGTAGAGGTGGCGGTCGCCGTTGGCGCGCTGCCCCTGAACAAAGAAGCGCTGCGGCACGATCAGGTGCAAATGATCCTTGGCGCGCGTCATTGCGACATAGAGGAGCCGCCGCTCCTCCTCGAGCTCGGCCTTCGTTCCGGTTGAAAGGTCCGACGGAAGACAGCCGTCGACCACATTGAGAATGTGGACCGACTTCCATTCCTGCCCCTTCGCCGAATGGATGGTCGAGAGGATCAGATAATCCTCGTCGAGCAGCGGCGCACCGGCGCGGTCGCTGGTGGCGTCCGGCGGATCGAGCGTGAGTTCGGTCAGGAAGCGTTCGCGGCTCGGATAGGTCGAGGCGATCTGCACAAGCTGCAGGAGATCGGCCTGGCGCAACATCGCATCGTCGTGAATGCGCTGCAGATGCGGCTCGTACCAGCGGCGGGCAACATCGAGCTCGGCCGGCCAGCCGGCGGCTCGCCCGCGAATGAGCCGAACCGCTTCGACGAAATCCGGCCAATGCTCGGCCGCCGCCGCGGGCGGCTTGATCTCGTCGAGCGCCGCCACCGCGTCGGCGCGTTCGGCCAACGCGATCGAGCACTTTCGTCGCGGTCGCCGGCCCCGCGCCCGGCAACAATTGCACGACGCGAAAACCGGCGACACGGTCGCGCGGATTCTCCGCCCAGCGCAGCAAGGACAGCAGATCCTTGATATGCGCCGCCTCGAGAAACTTCAGGCCGCCGAATTTCACGAACGGAATGTTGCGGCGGGTCAATTCCACTTCCAGCGGCCCGGAATGATGCGAGGCGCGGAACAGCACCGCTTGCGCCTTCAGTGCGAGCCCCTGCTCGCGGCTTTCGAGAACTTTCTCCACCACGAAGCGCGCCTGATCGGCCTCGTCGCGCACGCCGACCAGATACGGCCGCTCGCCCGATTTCCGATCCGACCACAAGTTCTTGGTGAAACGCTCTTCGGCCAATTCGATCACGGCATTTGCCGCCGCCAGGATCGGCTGGGTCGAGCGATAATTCTGCTCGAGCGTCACGATGTCGGCGCGCGGCGTGAAATGACCGGGAAAATCGAGGATGTTGCGCACCGTCGCTGCCCGAAACGAATAGATCGATTGGGCGTCGTCGCCCACGACGGTCAGTCCCTTGCCGTTCGGGCATAGCGCCAACAGGACCGAGGCCTGGAGCTTGTTGGTGTCCTGATATTCGTCGACCAGCACATGGTCGAAGCGCGCCGCGATATCTTCGGCGATCGCGGCCTCCTGCATCATGTGCGCCCAATAGAGCAGAAGGTCGTCGTAATCGAGCACCTGCTGTTGCTGCTTGATCTCGACATAACTTGCGAAAAGGGCCTGCAGCTCTGCGTGCCACATCTCGCACCAGGGAAAATAAAGATTTCAAAACCTCCTCGAGCGGCTGCTCGCCATTGACCGCGCGCGAATAGATGGCGAGGCAGGTGCCCTTGGTCGGAAAACGCTTGTCCGTTTTCGAGAGGCCGAGATCGTGCCGGACGAGATTCATCAAGTCCGCCGAGTCCTCGCGATCATGGATCGTGAAAGCGGGCGCAAGCCCGATTGTTTCGGCATATTCGCGTAACAGCCGCGCCCCGATCGCGTGGAACGTGCCGGCCCATGTCATCACGTCCCACGTCGCGGAATCCGCGATTGCACCCCCGCTCCCCTGCGCGATGCCGGCGAGGATGCGACCGACACGGCGGGTCATTTCAACTGACGCCCGCCGCGAGAATGTCAGCAGCATGATGCGGCGCGGATCCGCGCCTCGCTCGATCAGATGAGCGACCCGGTGCGCAAGCGTGGATGTCTTGCCCGATCCGGCGCCGGCGATAATCAGAAGCGGCCCCGCCTCGGCCAGCATCGAGCCGCCGTGCGCGACAGCGCGTCGTTGTTGCGGATTGAGGTTTTCCAGGCGCGCCCCCGCCACAGGCCCGAATGGCTTTCCCGTTCGAGCAGCCGCACGCGGCAGGGCTCGAATCAGTGAGGACCGAACTTCAACTGAATCACGATTCCGCTTTCGTTCGCAACCTCAGGAGCGATATTGCCGGCCTGGGCCGGATTGTCATAAATCATGAGAGAAAGCGCCTTAGTTTGGCCGCTCTCGAAAAGACACCCCCGCACAAGCGGTTCGTAATATCGGAGGGGCGAATGAAGAAGTTCGTGTTGGCGTCACTGTTCGTTGTAGCTGCTGCAGCCCTGCAACCGGCCCTTGCGGCCGGCGCCGGCGGGCCGGCGCATATGTGTGCAAAGGGCGAGCTGCTCTGCGCGTGCGGCAAGCTTCCCGGCGCCATGTTCCAATGTTGCCACGCCAAGACCAAGGCAAAGTGCGATTGTTCGAGTGGGGTCCCGAACTGCAAGTATCACTAAAGAAGCGATCGGCTCAGGCGGCCGCTAGTTTTCGGGCAGCGGAATAAACTCTTTCTCGTCGCCCGGAATCAGCGCGAACTTTCCGGTTTTCCACTCCTCTTTCGCCTCCTCGATGCGCTCCTTGCGCGAGGAGACGAAATTCCACCACAGATAGCGCGGGCCTTCGAGAGCAGCCCCGCCCAGAAACATCAGCCGTGACGGCCGCGTTGCCGTCACGGTAATGCGGTCGCCTGGACGGAAGATCAAAAGCCGCGGAGCCTCGAACTTGTCGCCGGCGACGTCGATCTCGCCTTCGGTCACGTAGATCGCCCGCTCCTCGTGGTCGGCGTCGAGCGGTGCGCTGACGCCGGCATCGAGCATCACCTCGGCGTAAAACCACTCCGACACCATGCCGACGGGAGATTTCTGCCCGAACGACGAGCCGGCAATCACCCGCGCACGCAGGCCGCCGTCCTCGATGGCAGGCAAGCTCGCCGCATCGAAATGCTCGAACCCGGGCGCCATCTCTTCGTGGTCTTGCGGCAGCGCGATCCAGCTCTGGATGCCGTACATACCGCCGCCGGTCGTGCGCATGCTGGCGGGCGTGCGTTCGGAGTGCGCGATGCCGCGCCCGGCGGTCATGAGATTCATGGCGCCTGGCGTGATGTCCATGTCGTTGCCTTCGCTGTCGCGATGGGTGACGCGGCCTTCGAACAGATAAGTGACGGTCGCGAGCCCGATATGCGGATGCGGGCGCACATCCATGCCGCGCCCGGCCACGAGCTGCACCGGGCCCATTTGATCGAAGAAGATGAAGGGCCCGACCATCTGGCGCCTGCCATGCGGCAGGGCCCGGCGCACGGAAAAGCCGTCGCCGAGATCGCGCACGCGCGGAACCACGACCAACTCGAGCGCATCGCAGGAATGTTGATCGCCCAGCACCGGGTCCTTGTCGGGTAACCAGCTCATCGCCCTACTCCCATCTTGCCCGCTTTCCCACCTGGGCCATCGCGGGATGCCTAGCGGCGGCATCCGCGCCTTTTTCGCCCTACCAGCCTATCTATGATAGGTCCAATCAAGCTGCCATGATCGGATCTGATCGGATCGAGGCCGATTTTTCGATGATTTCAGCACCTTCACTGAGCGGCGCAGCACTGCTGATCGGCTTGAGCCTCTTTCTCGGCTTCGCTTATGAGGACTTCTTCGCCCATAGCAACATCCGGCGTCCGGGCGGCATCCGCACCTTCCCGATCCTCGCCTCCGCCGGCGGCGTGCTCTATCTCTTCGACCCGACCCATTTCCTCCCCTTCACCGCCGGGCTGATCGTGCTCGGCATTTGGCTCGCCGTCTTCTATCGCCAGCATATCGGCGAACGCGACGACGAAGGCGAGCCGAATGTCGGGCTGGTGGTGCCGGCGCTCAATGTCCACGCTTATCTTCTGGGCCCGATCGCGCTGGCGCTGCCGCCGTGGTTTGCGGTGGGTTTCACGGTCATCGCCGTTCTCCTGCTTACCGGACGCGAGAAACTTCATGCGCTGGCGCGGCGCGTCGACGTCGACGAAGTCATCACCGCCGGCGAATTTCTGATCCTTACAGGAATTGTGCTGCCGTTGCTGCCGAACGAGCCGGTGACGACACTCACGACGATCACACCGCGCCACGCCTGGCTGGCGCTGGTCGTCGTCTGCAGCCTGTCCTACGCGAGCTATCTGGCTCAGCGCTATTGGGCCGCCGCCGCACGCGGTCTGTGGATGGCGGCCTTGGGCGGGCTCTATTCGTCGACCGCGACCACGGTGGTGTTGGCGCGGCAAGCAAGTGCGAACGGCGCTATGCGCAGCACCGCGGAAGCGGGCATCACGCTCGCCACTGCGATCATGTATCTGCGCATACTCGCAATCGTGGCATTCTTTAACTTGACGCTGGCGTGGCAACTGGCGCCGGCGCTGATCGGCCTGTCGTTAGCCGGTCTTGTGATCTGCGCTGTGCAATATCGATTTGCGCAGCGGCGGACTGAGGCAAAGACGCAAGAAACCGCGCTGCCACCGACCGGCGGAAATCCGCTCGAGCTTGGTCCGGCGGCACTGTTTGCTGCTCTGTTTGTCGCGGTGTCGCTGGTGTCGAATTGGGCGAAAGCGGAATTCGGCACCTCGGGCATCTACACATTGGCGGCCATCGTCGGCGTGACCGACATCGATCCCTTCGTGCTCAATCTGGCGCAAGGCGGAACGACCGGAATGTCGAACGGCGCGCTCGCGGCCGCGATCCTGATCGCCGCCTCGTCCAACAATATTCTCAAAGCCATTTATGCCGCCGTGTTCGCGGGCGGGCGCGCCACGATTTTCAGTGCCGCGGTGCTGGTCGTCCTCGCCGTGGCGGGAGTGATCATCGCGATGACGATCGGTAGCGGATAAGCTCAAGCTGCCACAGCGATGCCGGCGCGCGTTCGTTAGGTTACGACCGCGATGAGGGCGTCAGGTCACAGAAACTAACAAGCGCCGCGTCAGCAATGCCGACGTCAACGGATGCCCTGGTCGCTCTGAAAAACCGGTCCGGCGGCCGGAGCGGCCGGAGCGCCCGGCGCTGCGGTGTATGCAGCAGGCGTGGACGATGCGGGCTGCGGCGGTGGCGGAAGATCGCATTTTTTCTCGGCCGCCGTGCGCCGCAACACTTTCTCTTCGCCCAAGGCGTTCTCGTAGTCTGCGCGGTACGTCAGGTTTCCGATCAGGGCGCCGCCGCCGCCTTCGCTTGCACGCAGCATGAGGTTGGACAATTCCTGCTCACGCGCCTGCAGAGCTTTGAGCCGCGCCTGCAGTCCGTCGCAGTGATAGACCGAGTAGTGTGCCGGATCGATCATGAACGTACTGACTCCGTCGCCTGTCGAGCAGCCACTCAACAGCGCGGCGGCAAGAAGGCCAACCGGAACAATGCAGGCTGGCCCACGGCGCCCGTAACAACGGGCCACCGGTGCGCGAACACCGCCTTGCCTTGTCGCCAAGCCATCCAACGGATCACACCTACGCGCGCCTTGGATCGGCGCCTTCCCCGTCGAACCACTAGGCAGCTTGTTGCACGGAAATAAGGCGGCGCGGCGAGCCCAACTACGGCCAAGGCCCGTGCAGCGGCTTTGGAGCCCTCAAACACGCTCAAAACCAGCGGCACGGCCGCGATCGTAAACGCTTCTTTACCCTCTATGATAGGTTTCTCAGGGAACCTCGCCGCCGCATATTCGGAGGCCAGCCCCTCGGCGACGCCGAAAGGCTAAGGGTGGCGAGGCCGGGCCTGACTCAATTCGGAACCCAACTTGATTGGTGGAAGCACGCATGCAGTTTGAACGCGCAAACCTGGAAATCGACGGGCCGGTCGCCGTCCTGCGCATGAACGATCCTGACGTCTTGAACGCGTTGTCGCCGCCCATGATCAAGGACATGACCGACGCGCTCGACTTCCTGGCCGCCGCGGAGACGCCGGCGCGATGCCTGGTGTTGACCGGCACCGGACGCGCCTTTTCGACCGGCGCCAACCTGCAGGGGCGCGGCAAAGACGGCATAACGCGCGGCGCCGGGCAAGCGCTGGAGACGGTGTTTCATCCTTTCATCCGCCGGCTGCGCGATCTGCCCTGCCCGATCGTGACCGCCGTGAACGGTCCGGCGGCCGGCGCCGGCATGAGCGTCGCCCTGATGGGCGATCTCGTCCTTTGCGCCCGCTCCGCCTACTTCCTGCAGGCCTTCCGCCGCATCGGACTGGTGCCGGATTGCGGCTCGACCTGGCTGCTGCCGCGCCTGATCGGGAGGGCGCGCGCCATCGAACTGTCGCTTCTGGGCGAACGGCTGCCGGCGGAGACGGCGCTGGCCTGGGGGCTCGTCAATCGCGTCTTCGACGACGAGGCGCTCATGGGCGAAGCGCTGCGCCTCGCCCAGGAACTCGCGAACGGCCCGACCATAGCGCTTGGATTCATCCGCCGGCTCTATTGGGAAAGCCCGGAAAATTCATACGAGCAGCAACTCGATCTCGAATGCCGCATGCAGCGCCTGGCCGGAGCTTCCGAAGATTTTCGCGAAGGCGTCACGGCTTTTCTCGAAAAGCGCCCGGCCAAATTCATCGGCAAGTAACCGCAAAACCAAAGCTGCGTGCTGCGGCAACGGCGCCATAGCCGTTGCCGTTTTGTGACGATATCATTACATGCAGATAAACGTTCGATAACGCATGCAGGTCAATGATGCGGCTCGACTGGCTGGCCTGGTCCAATCCGCTGGCGATCTGGTGGAGCTTTCTCATTCTGGTGAGCGCCGGCAATCTGGCGCTGCTGCTTCATCTCCATTCTCAATACCGCAGGACTGGCTCGCCGCGACGTGCCGGAGCGCTCGCAGTGGAGCCGCTCCTTCTGCTGTGCGCGGCCTATGTCATCGGCTGTGCGTTCCGCTCGATTTTGCCACGTGCGGACGTCCAGCGGATTTGCCTGTTCGATACCTGGCTCTCGAGCGTCTTTGTTGGGCGATCCGTCGCCACGGTGGCGGAGATGTGTTTCATCATTCAATGGGCAATCGTGCTCCGCGTGTTCGCTCGCGTCGCGCATGCCGACAGCGCGGGCAATATCGCTAAAGCCCTCGTGCCGGTCGTCGCGGCCGCCGAGGCATGCTCGTGGTATGCGGTAATCACGACCAACTATCTCGGCAATGTGCTGGAAAATTCGCTGTGGACGGCGGCCTTTGTGCTGATCGCGATCGCGCTATTGGATTTGCTCCACAGATATCGCGGTGTGGTCAAAGGCGCGATTGCCGCGGCCGCGCTTGGCATCGCCGGCTATGTCGCGTTCATGTGCACGATCGATGTGCCGATGTATTTTGTGCGCTGGCGCGCGGACCTTGCCGCGCACCGGGAATTCCTCGGGCTGTTTGCCGGCCTGCACGATGTCGCAACGCGCTGGGTGGTCACCCACGACGTCGTGCGCTGGGACGGCGAGATTGCCTGGATGTCGCTTTATTTCAGCGCGGCAGTCTGGACGAGCCTCCTGCTCGCCGGCTTCGGATTGATGAAACATCTGCTGCCGCGCTATCGCGCCGGACGCCCGACGCCCAGGCTCGTGCGCCGTCCCGTCGCCGTTCCGGTCAGCCGGCGGCTTGGATGAGCTAGATGACTTATTCTTTCCTCCCCCGCTCGCGGGGGAGGTGGCGCGCGGAAGCGCGCCGGTAGGGGCAAGTATCGGCTTTCTCAGAGCAAGCCCTCGACCGCCCTGCGGGCGGTCCCCCTCCCCGCACTTCGTGCGGGGGCAGATTTTGGATTGCTCCGTCGCGATCGCTCCTCGCAATGAGGAGGCCGATACGACCAGCTTCATCGCGCTCTAATCGTGCGTGATCTGCTTCCGAGGTCGCTGCGGTGCTGGTGGCTTTGACGTCGAGCGAATGGCATCCCTGAAGAACGTGTACCAATACCAGATCAGCGCAACCGGAACCGCAATGTCGTAAAGCGCGTCGATGCCCGGAATAGGCTCGATGGGAATGGCAACAGCGCCCGCTGCCGCCGTGGCTCCTACCCGGTAGCTGAGCGCAGTCAATATCCGCTTGAGCGGATTGTCGTCAGGCATCCTTGAAACGACGACAATGAGCACGATGAGCAAAGCCGTCATCGCGACGACAAAGATCAAGAGATCCCGAACGATCTCAGTCACCGCCGACAGCAGTCCCATCGCTCTCTCCCGGTTATCCCTCAATTTGCTCTAGCAGGACCGCACGCACTGCATTGAGCGACTTGGTGCGATCAGACACTGCATATATGGGCTCAATATTGGTGCGGACGGCCGGACTCGAACCGGCACAGGAGTTTCCTCCCGAGGGATTTTAAGTCCCTTGCGTCTACCATTTCGCCACGTCCGCGGGCGGAGGCGGACCTCTATAACACGACCGCCGAGCGACCGCGCATAGCACCTCCGCGGCCGGACTTTTATCACCGGCTGTGCCTTCCTCAAAAGCCGGCGTCGCGACAGCGGCTATAAGCCCGCCTCGTTGATCGGCGGCTGGAAGGCGAGCCCGGTATCCCAGGGGAAATAGATCCAGGTGTCCTGCGATACCTCGGTGATGAAAGTATCGACCAGCGGCCGCCCCATCGGCTTGGCATAGACGGTCGCGAGGTGCGCGCGCGGCACGATCTCGCGCACCACCTTGGCGGTCTTGCCGGTGTCGACCAGGTCGTCCACCAACAGCACGCGCACGCCCTGCCCGCCGCCCAGCGCGATGATGTTTGCGGCGACGTTTTTCAGCACGGTCAGGTCGCCCTGGTTCGTGCCGGAATAGCTCGACACGCAAATCGTTTCGATCAGCTTGATGCCGAGCTCGCGCGCAACGATCGCCGCCGGAACGAGACCGCCGCGGGTAATGCAGACGATCGCCTCGAACGGGCCGACGCCGCTCAATCGCCAGGCTAACGCCCTAGAATCGCGGTGAAATTGGTCCCAGGAGACCGGAAAGATCTTGGCCGGATCGCGCGGGGCCGGCTTTTCGGCCTCGCCTGCTTCGACTGTCTTCATCGAAGGTTGGCTCATCGGAGGTCCTTGCATCGGGATCGTCGGCAAAAGCGCGATCCCGGCACAGGACCATGCTCCGCTCAACAAGCCCGATATCAGACCGAAACCACCGATGGCAATCAGGGAATCTCGTAGACCGTGGTCTCGTCGGCGATGCCCCGCAAAGCCGCCCGCTGCATCATCGGCTGCAGCCCCGAGTTTTCCAGGATTTTGATGGAGTTCTTATCCTCCACCACCGATTGGGTGACGAAGATCGCGCGCGACGAGGCAAGGCCCTGCACGCGCGCCGCCAGATTCACGGTCTGGCCGAAATAGTCCTGACTGTCGTTGAGGATGACCGCCAGGCAAGGTCCTTCGTGGATGCCGATCTTGAGCAGCAGGTCCTCGTTCCCGCGCTCGGCGTTGATCCGCGACATGGCCTCGCGCATGTGCAGCGCCGCCGCCAACGCCCGGTCCGGCGTCGGGAAGGTCGCCATCACGGCGTCACCAATCGTTTTGACGATGGCGCCCGCTTCCGCCGCCACGATTTCAGTGAGCACATGAAAGTGCTGGCGCACGAGATCGTAGGCCACGAGGTCCCCGACCCGCTCATACAGCGCCGTCGAGCCCTTCAGATCGGTGAACAGGAACGTCAGGCTGGTAATCTTGAGCCGCTGATCGACGTCGAGCGTATCCGTGCGGTAGATGTCGCGGAACGTCTGGTTGGTCAGAAGGCGCTTGGCCGTCAAAAACGGCCGGCGGCGGCCGAGCAGATGGTGCAACGGGTCGCCGGCGATCCACAGCGCCGGCAGCACGCGGCGGTCGGTGCGATTTTCCAGCGTCACCCGCAGCGGCCCAGGCCGCATCTCCATGGTGCCGGCCGGCGCCTTGACCTTGTTGAACACCATCGAGAGCGTTTGCCGCTCGTGCGTCGGCTCGCCTTGGACGTCGATGAATTGCGTGCCGTGCGTCACCGGATCGAAGATGATGACGAAATCCTTCGGCAGTTGCACGGACAGGACCGCCTTCTCGCCGGGCGCAAGCTCGATCGAATCGACCGTGAACTCGGCAAGGCTCTCCCCCAGCGTCTCCGGCAGGTCGACGCCGGAACTCCAGAAAATTTGCCGGTAATATTCGACTTCCGACAAGGTGTCGGGACTATGCGCGGCGATGCGGCGGACGCGCGGGCTCACGGTGAACGTGACCTCGACCATCTCGTCGAGGGTCGGCTTGTAGCCGGCGGCGCACAATCCGCAATCATATTCCTCGCGGTTGATGGTCTTGAGCGTCGTGCCCGCCTCGAGCACGCCGCCGCAGCCGGGGCAAAGCACGTTCCACGACAGCTCAAAAATTCCCAGCCGCGAAGCGTGCAAAAAGGCGGCGATCGTGCGCTCCTCGTCGAGGCCGCGCTTGGCCGCGAAGGAGAGCGGATTGACCCGGCAGAGGTCGCGGTCCAACGCGTCGCGTACTGCCTCTTCAATCGCGGAAGCGCAAGCGGGGTCGGACGATTGCCGCAAGACGCTGAAAAGGGCCTCGGTTTCGCTCATCGCAAGCTTTCCCTAGCGCTCCAAACGCGCGTCGAACGTAAGTACCGCGTGTCACGTCCGCAACCCGCCGGGGCACGAGACGGTACACGCCCCGCGTCGCCTCACGACCAATTGAGAACCTTGTGCGTCGGCGCCGCCGGCGGGGGCGCTCTGCTATCCGGTCGCGAGCTGGGCGTGGACGCGGGCCAACATGGCCTCGACCTCGGCTTTGACGGCGGCGAGCTTTTGCGGATCGCGCGCGCGCATCACCACGTGGGCGTTGGCGCCGCGCTTCTCATCCATAAAGGGATAGGAGCCGATGATCACATCGGGATGCGCTTTGGCGATGACGCCGAGCTCGGTGCCAATGTCGCCTTCGCGCAAATCGGCCTGCACGCTCTCCGACAGCATCTTTGCTCCGGTCTTCAGTTGCGGCGTCACGTATTCGAGCATCGCCTGCATGACACTCGGGATGCCGGCCATGACGATGACATTGCCGATGCGAAAACCGGGAGCGGCCGAGATCTTGTTGAGCACCAATTCGCCGCCGGCCGGCACGCGCGTCATGCGCATGCGCGCCTCGTTCATGACGCCGCCGGTCTGCGCAAGCCGCTCGCGCAGAATCTCGACCGCCTGCGGGTGATAATCGATAGTGACGCCGAATGCTTTGGCGACGGCGTCGGCGGTGATGTCGTCGTGGGTCGGCCCGATCCCGCCGGTGGTGAAGACGTAGGTGTAGCGGGACCGCAGCGCGTTCAGCGCGGCGACGATTTCCGGCTCTTCGTCCGGAACCACCCTCACCTCTTTGAGATCGATGCCGATGGCGGTGAGATAGTCAGCGACGAAGCCGATATTCTTGTCCTTGGTCCGGCCCGACAAGATTTCGTCGCCGATGACCAAAAGCCCGGCCGTGACGATCCCGCTCTGATCTTTTGCGTCGGCCGCGCCGCTCATGTGCAAACCTTCGGGCCCGTGTTCACTTCTCAAGCCACCTCTAGCGCGCCGCTCGCAACGGCTCAAGCGCAGCGCCGGCGCGGCCGAACCGCACCCAAGGCATCTGCGCTTTTTCCGAATTGCGATTTGCCGCCGGATATGTCACGCAAAACTACAGGGAGAGAACGTCATGAACTTTACGATGTCCGAGCGGCAGAAACATTGGCGCGACCGCGTCATGGCCTTCATGGATGCGCATGTCTATCCGGCGGTCGAGACCTATGACCGGCAAGACGAGGCTGGCGATCGCTGGAAGGTTATTCCGGTCCTCGAAGAGCTGAAAGCCAAGGCGAAAGCCGAAGGTCTCTGGAATCTGTTTCTGCCGCCCTCTCCCGAACACGACGAAGGCGAATTTCACGGCGCCGGATTGTCGAATCTCGACTATGCGCTCTGCTCCGAGCAAATGGGCCGCGTGTCCTGGGCGTCCGAAGTGTTCAATTGCTCGGCGCCCGACACCGGCAACATGGAGGTTCTGCATCGCTACGGCTCGGCCGAGCAAAAAGCCAAGTGGCTGAAGCCGCTGCTCGCCGGCGAAATCCGCTCGGCCTTTCTGATGACCGAACCGGGCGTCGCTTCATCCGACGCCACCAATATCGAGACCTCGATCGTTCGCGACGGAGATCACTATGTGATCAACGGGCGCAAATGGTGGTCGTCCGGCGTCGGCGATCCGCGCTGCAAGATCGCCATCGTCATGGGCAAGACCGACCCGAGCCGCGCTCGGCACGAGCAGCAGTCGCAGATTCTTATTCCGCTCGACACGCCCGGCGTGAAGGTGCTGCGCATGCTGCCGGTCTTCGGCTTTGACGACGCACCGCACGGCCACGCCGATGTTCTACTCGAGAATGTGCGTGTACCGGCCGGCAACCTTTTGCTCGGCGAGGGCCGCGGCTTCGAGATCGCGCAAGGCCGCCTCGGGCCCGGCCGCATCCATCATTGCATGCGCACGCTTGGCGCTGCCGAAGTGGCGCTGGAGAAAATGACCAAGCGGCTTTTGTCGCGCGTCGCCTTCGGCAAGAAGCTCGCCGAGCATTCGGTGTGGGAGCAGCGCATCGCGGAGGCGCGCATCGACATCGAGATGACGCGGCTTCTTTGTCTGAAGGCCGCCGACATGATGGACAAGGTCGGCAACAAGGCAGCGCAACTCGAGATCGCCATGATCAAAGTGGCGGCGCCGCGCATTGCGCTGCGCGTCATCGACGACGCCATCCAGGCACATGGGGGCATGGGCGTGACGAGCGATGCGGGCTTGGCGCGCATGTATGCGCATATCCGCACGCTGCGTCTGGCCGACGGTCCGGACGAAGTTCATTGCCGCGCCATCGCGCGGCTGGAGATGCGCAAATACACCAACGCGCGGGTGTAGCGCACCGGCTTTCTGCACGGCACGAGCCCGGAAGGTCGTAAGCACCTAAGGCCATGTCGGCTTTTGGGGCAAAGTGGAAGTCGACTGACCATGAAGACCAGCCACCTCGGCCGCTAGTGACCCGGACGAGACTTGCAGTATTCGACTTCCAAAAATTCACAAGGAATGCAGTTTCTAGTTTGGATGTAGCAATCGGCCGCTCAGCCTTCTAAGGCCGCCACATCAACCGGCTGACTTACTAGAACCTATCTCAAAATCGTCTGAAGAGGACAACGAGGCAGGCGAGCTGTACAAAGCCGAGGAAGTTCTGAGCGTGATACTCCCAGCGGACGAGGATGCGACGTTGCCATTGTATCCAGGCGAAGAAGCGCTCGACGAGCCAGCGCCGCGTGTAACGGCTTAGCCGTCGCCGATCTTGTGTGGGCGGCTTGCTGCGATTGGAACGATGCGGCGCGATCATCTCAATGCCGTCGTTTCGCAGCTCCTCATCTAGCGGATCGCTGTCATAGGCGCGATCGCCGATCAAATTCTCCGGCTTGGCTTCGATCATGTAAAAGTCGAAGCATAGCTGCACCAAGCGGACTTCGTGATGGTTCGCCGCGTGCGTGCTGACCGAGAGCGGCAACCCATGGCGATCCACAATTGCCATGATTTTCATGCCTTTTCCGCGCTTCGTTGGTCCGATTTCCGACCCGCCACCTTTGGCCATAACGAACGTCGCATCGATGAAGCATTCTTCTTCATCCAGCGCGCCGTTTTCACGAAGCTCGTTGGCAACGTCCGTCAAAACCAGACGCAAAATCTCGTTGCAGCACCAAGTTTGAAAGCGTCGATGCACGGTTTTGTAGTTCGGATAGCTTTGCGGCAGCATGTGCCATTGCGCACCTGTGTTGAGAATCCACAGTACCGCTTCCAACACATGACGGGTCGGGATCGGCTTGCGTCCAGCACGCCCATCGGGAATATGCTCCTCCGGAAAATGCTTCCGAATGCGCTTCCACTGTTCGTCCGTCAGCCGAATCATTCCTCATTTATAGCGGATCGACAGCAGTCGGGAATTTTGAGATAGGTTCTAGGCACTCCAACGGTCCGAGCCTCTGAAGCACGAACTGAGCGCCGACGACGCCTTTCGCGGTTACGAGCGCGCAGTTCGGTGTCGAGAAGCCTGCGTCGCGCCCAAGTCCAGACGTCTTCACTGTAAACGGCGGCAATTAAACAAGTAGCGAAGACGAGATAGGCGTTTGGGTCACCCGTGGAATTGCCTAGGAGCGCCAACCCGCCATACGCCGCCAGGAAAACGACCACGGCAGCGGTCGTTCCACCCGCGATGACCGTAAGGAGGTCGTCTAAAGTGAATGCAGCCCTAGGTCGATCGTCATCCTGCACGCGGACAGCGCGCGAGACCGTTGCTCCGAGCAAGCTAAACCCGACGAGGCCGACATGATCCCTGGCATGCGCTCCGTGTCTATAAGCCAACTCGTCCACCTGCCGATCGCGCCAAGACCGGATGCAATCGTCGGGTTAGCTGGGGTTTGTGGCAGATCAGACCATGCGCAGTTCTCGTAGAGCACCTCCCGCTGGAAGTCATAAAGACGTCGCGTATCGTTGTTGTATTCCCGAAATGCGGCAGCGGTGTCGTCAGCATGCTGATCTAAGGCAGATTTAAATTTTACAAGCACTTGCGACGAGTCTCCAATGAATTTGGTGGCTCCGTCGTGACATTGCAAAAGCGTGGTTTGAACCACCACCATCGTGTCGCTGAACCATTTTAGGAGGTCGTAATAATAGCGGTCGGTATGCTGCTTTCCAAAATTGCCATCCAGCGCAGCCGCAAAGAGATTCCTGGCGGTCAGAGCTCCCCTCCGTTGAATGTCCTCAGCGTTTGATCGAACAATGATCCATTTTTTCTGTAGGTTTTCCACCATGGGCGCCATGACCAAATCGGATACCGATTTGATATTGCTCATCTGCATGGCTGCAAGATTTGAATTGGGCGTCGAGCTGCTGTCCTGCGGAAGGCTGGCAGGTAAAGATACCTGCGGAAGCTGAGGAGGAAAGTCACCAATTGATTAGGTATACCTCAAGCGCCTTCGCGACGTCGTCAACAGTATGCTGAGAGCGACTTTTCTCATTAAGCAAGGGGATGGCGAGCAACGCGGTTAGCCCAAGGTAGAAAGACACCACGACAAGTGCCGTGAAGACGATACGCTGCCACGTCACTGTCGGAATAGAGCCAATGCTTGAACCGATCCACCAATTCGTGAAGTCAACCACGTGACGACCTCGTCAAGTACTAGGCGTTGTCGCAAGCTCGCGATGAGCTGGACAAGGACTACTGTACTTATGAGAAACCAAACGAAGTCCTAGAGCGGGAAATCCTTCTAGATTGAGGGCATCCATTATTCTCGATGCGAATTGATTTGTCGTCCTACCAAGCTCGTTAGCCAAGCCCGATGCGCATCTGTGGATACTGTCTGTGCCCCACCTACCAGAACAGTCTGTCTGCAGGTCAAAACTTGCAAGCATGCGCATGAGCTCTGGAAATAGTCTCATAATGGCCTGAAATGTTGCCCACGCATATTTCGCAATCGCAGGAAATATCCCCAATGAGATAAGCGCAGCAAGGACTTTGTCCATCTGCGTAGAATTGATCACGGCGGTTGGAATTCTCGCCCATGCCAGCCGAAAAAGTTTCGCGAGCGTAACCAGGAATCCAATAAAGAGAACAAGCGTAAATGTTACGGAGACCGCTGAGGGGACGAAGGGGACAAATATTTCAGGAGCGATCTCGGCCCAGTTGACGACGAAGATAGCGACGCCCGCCAATGCGAGGAAAAAGATTATAAGAATAACAATCCACCTCATGGCACGCCCTAAAATGCGAACACTTGCGGCGGGAAAGAATGCTAAACTCCACTACTTTTGGTAGCAAGAAGCAATACCTAAATTTTCGATAGCAATAAGACTACTAAAACGCTGCGTTGCTTTATTTGCGGGGCGGGGAGCATTTGCGGGGGTGGGGAGCTACATTGCCGTTTTTGGCACATCGCGTCATTTCGTGGCGACACAGCACTTCGGACGATTTGGGCGCAAAGCGGACATTGAACTAAACACTACGCATCGGATTCGTGAGTAGCGGTCAAGTTCACACTTGGCCCTTTTGTTCAACGAACAACCGCTTCAGCTCGCGCTTCATCAACTTGCCGGTCGGGTTGCGCGGGAGCGCGTCCGGGGCGAATACGATCTTCACTGGTACCTTGAATGCAGCGAGACGCTCAGCGACAAAGGCGCGCAACTCCGGCTCGGTAACGTTTGCCCCGTCTTTCAATACGACAACCGCCACCGGCTCTTCGCCCAGCGAGCGATGTGGAATGCCGACCACGGCCGCATCGATCACGCCGGGATGTTCGTACAGCGCGTTCTCCACTTCGACGCAATAGATGTTTTCGCCGCCGCGGATCAGCATGTCCTTGGCGCGATCGAGGATGGTGCAAAAGCCCTCATCGTCGAGGCGGGCGATGTCGCCGGTGCGCAGCCAGCCGTCGATGAAGGTCTCCGCGGTGGCTTGCGGATTTTGCCAATAGCCTCTGACCACGCTTGGGCCTTTGACCCAAAGCTCGCCGACCCCGCCTGTCGGAAGAACGTTGCCGTTGGCATCCACGATCTTCATCTCGCCGATCGGGAATGCGGGCCCGCAGCTCGCCGGGCGAAGCTCGTAATCCTCGGCCTGATGTCCGGTGAAGCCGCCGGACACTTCGGTCATGCCCCAGCCGGTGCCGGGAACGACCCTGGGAAATTTCTCTTTCAGCCTCGCCACGAGTTCCGGCGGCCGCCGGCGCGCCGCCATAGGAAATACTTTCCAGCGAGGAAAGATCGTACCGTCCGAACGCCGGATGTTCGAGCAATTGCCAGGCGATGGTCGGCACGCCGCCGGCATTGTTGATCCGCTCGCGTTCGATCAACTGCATCGCCAGCTCGGGGTCCCACTTGTGCATGAACACCAGTTTGACGCCGGCAGCGAGCGACGGGACCATCGCCGCGTGACATCCCGTCGTGTGAAACAACGGCACGACTAACAGCGAGCACTTCTGCGGCGCATTCGGATCGGGCGGCGGCACCGGCTCGCCGCGCCGCAGGAATGTGCGCGCCTGCCCGAACGGACGCACAAGCACCGCGGTGGTGGAATTACGATGCGTGCCGATGGCGCCTTTCGGCTTGCCTGTCGTGCCCGACGTGTAAAGGATGGTGGCGTCATCCTCCGGATCGAGCGGCACGTCCGGCAACGGCCGATCGGGCAGCAGATGCCAGTCGCTCACCTCTCCGATGATTGTTTCAAGCTTGGTGACTTGCGGATGCGCGACGTCTTCGGTCTCGCGGCTGACGAACACCCGCTCCAGCGCCGGACAATTCTGCAGGTGTTCGAACAATCGCTCGAGCCGCTCATGATCGACAATGGCGACCTTGGCGCCGGAATCGTTGAGGCCGTATTGCAGTTCCGGGCCGGTCCACCAGGCATTGAGCAGAACCGCAATGCCGCCGGCGAGCAGACAACCAAAGAAAGCCGCCGGCCATTCCGGCAGATTGCGCATGGCGATGGCGACGCGATCGCCTTTCTTCACGCCCGCGCGCTGCAACGCTTCGGCGATGGCAAGCGCGGCGCGCGCGAATTCGTCGTAGCTTACCCGCTCATCGCGATAGACTACGAAGGTCTTGTTGCCGTGCGATCGCGCCAGCCGAAAGAGATCGCGCATGGTCGGCGGCGCATTCTTCCAAACGCGCGTGCGCACGCCGCGAATGTCGCGCTCCTCCATCTCGAAGGGCGAACCGCGGCGCGTCAGCAGCGCATGGGCTTCTGCGAGCGACATGGTAGGAAATTTGTTGGTCATGCGCTGGGCTTTTTCTTAAGTCAGCTATCCTCCCCCGCTTGCGGGGGAGGTGGCGCGCGAAAGCGCGCCGGTAGGGGCAAGTATTCGGCCTTCGCGGAGCAAGCCTGCCCCCTCCACCGCCCTATCGGGCGGTCCCCCTCCCCCGCACTTGGTGCGGGGGCGGATGTGGATTGCTTCGTCGCTGTCGCTCCTCGCAACGATGCGGGGTTTTGATAGATCATCGTCTTGCTCTAGCGCGTTTTCATCGCCAACCGCGACGGCTGTCAGGAAATGGTGACGCCGCCGTCGATCACAATGGTCTGGCCGGTTATGTAGCTGCCGGCTTGCGATGCCAAAAGGATCGCCGCGCCGGCGATTTCGTCAGGCTCGCCGATGCGGCCGAGCGGCGTCTGCGCGTTCCGTCGTTTCAAATTCTCCGGATTCTCCCACAGCGCGCGCGCGAAGTCGGTGCGAATAAGGCCGGGCGCGATGCAGTTGATGCGGACGTTATGCGGACCGAGCTCGACGGCAAGATTGCGCGCGAGCTGCAAATCCGCCGCCTTGGAGATGCAATAAGTGCCGATCACAGGGCTGCCGCGAAATCCTCCGATCGACGAGACGATGATGATCGAGCCGTCTTTGCGGGCGATCATTTGCGGCGTCACCATGGTGATCAGCCAGTGGTTGGAGACGATGTTGTTGTCGAGGATCTTGCGCAACTGATCATCGCTGATGGTGTGCATCGGGCCGTAGTGCGGGTTCGATGCCGCATTGCACACGAGCACATGAATTTGTCCGAAGGCGCGAATGGTCTCGTCGACCAGGCGGGCCAAATGCTCCTTGGAGGAGATATTCGCCGCGATTGCGATGGCGCGGCCGGCGCCGTATTTGGCGTTGATCGCGTCCGCCACCTCGCGGCAAGGCTCGATATTGCGCGACGAGACGACGACTTGCGCCCCCTGCTCTGCCATCCGCTCGACGATCGCCCGCCCGATCCCGCGCGAGGAACCGGTGACCAGCGCCACTTTCCCGTTCAGGTCGAACAGCGACACGGTCGTCCCTCCCCCTTGCGCATGACGTATTTTGCGCGCCAGCTTATTTCAGCATAAGACCAGCCGGCAAGTTGAAGGGGAGCCGCGCGATGACCGCCATCAATGCCGTAACCGACCTGACCCGTGAAGGCGATATCGCCGTGCTCACGATCAATTCGCCGCCGGTCAACGCACTGTCGGCGGACGTGCGCAATGGCCTTCGCGACGGCGCCCAGCAGGCGGCAGCGGATCCTGCCGTCAAAGCGATCGTCCTGATCTGCGCGGGCCGCACCTTTATCGCGGGCGCGGATATTTCCGAGTTCGGCAAGCCGTCGCAGGGCGCGACGCTTCCCGAAATCCAAGGCGCGCTGGAAGGCAGTCCGAAGCCGGTAATCGCCGCCTTGCACGGGACCGCGCTCGGCGGCGGCTTCGAAGTCGCGCTGATGTGCCATTACCGCGTGGCCGTGCCCTCGGCGAAGGTGGGCTTGCCCGAAATCAAGCTCGGGCTCATGCCCGGCGCCGGCGGCACGCAGCGCCTGCCGCGCCTTGCCGGCGTGGAAAATGCGCTCAACCTTATTCTTTCCGGCACGCCTTTCGGTGCCAAACAGGCGCTCGAATGGAATGTGGTGGATGCGCTGGTCGAGGAAGGGAAGCTGCGCGAGGGCGCGATCGCGTTTGCCCGCAAGGTGATCGACACGCACATGCCGCTGCGACGCATCCGCGACCTCAACGACAAGATCGAGGCCGCGCGCGGCAAGCCGGAAATCTTCGACAAAATCCGCAAGGAGAATGCGCGCAAGTTCCGCGGCTTCGAAGCCTGGAAGTCCGCAATCCGCGCGGTGCAGGCCGCGGTCGATCTGCCGTTCGATGAAGGCATGAAGATCGAGCGGCAGGCGTTTCTCGATCTCGTTCCGTCGGAACAATCGCGCGCGCAACGTTATGTGTTTTTCGCCGAGCGCAAGGTCTGGAAAGTCGCCGACGTACCGGACGACACGCCGACGCTGCCGATCAAGAAGGTCGGCGTCATCGGCGCCGGCACCATGGGCGGCGGCATTTCGATGAATTTCCTCAATGCCGGCATTCCGGTGACCATCGTCGAGACCGCGCAGGCGGCGCTCGATCGCGGGCTCGGCACCATCCGCCGCAACTACGAGAACACGGCGAAGAAGGGCCGGCTGACGCAGGCCGATGTCGAAACGCGCATGGGGCTGCTCAGCCCCAGTCTTGATCTTGCCGCGCTCGCCGATTGCGACCTCATCATCGAAGCCGTGTTCGAGAACATGGAGATCAAGAAAGAGGTCTTCCGCAAGCTCGACAAGATCGCCAAGCAAGGCGCGATCCTCGCCTCCAACACCTCGTATCTCAATGTCGACGAGATCGCGTCCGTCACCAGCCGGCCGGATCATGTGATCGGCACGCACTTCTTTTCGCCCGCCAACGTGATGCGGCTGTTGGAAGTCGTGCGCGGCACCAAGACCGCAAAGCCCGTGATCGCGACCGTCATGCAGCTTGCGCGCAAGATCGGCAAGACCGCCGCGCTCGTCGGCGTCTGCTACGGCTTTGTCGGCAATCGCATGCTGGCGCAGCGCCAGCGCGAAGCGCAGAAGCTCATCCTCGAAGGCGCGATGCCCTGGGACGTCGATCGCGTCATCTACGATTTCGGTTTGCCGATGGGCCCGTTCGCGATGAGCGATCTCGCCGGCCTCGATATCGGCTGGTCGAAGGAGACGAGCAAATCCTCCACCATCCGCGAAATCCTCTGCGAGATGGACCGCCGCGGGCAGAAAACCGGCGCTGGCTTCTACGACTATGACGAGGCGCGCAATGCCAAGCCTTCGCCGGTGGTCGAAAAGATCATTCTCGATTTCGCCGCCAAGAAGGGCATCAACCGGCGCAGCATTTCCGATCAGGAGATTCTCGAACGCTGCATCTATCCGATGATCAATGAAGGCGCCAAGATCCTCGACGAGGGCATGGCGCAACGCGCTTCCGACATCGACATCGTCTGGATCAACGGCTACGGCTGGCCGGTCTATCGCGGCGGCCCGATGTTCTACGCCGACCTGATCGGCCCCGAGAAGGTGCTGGCCAAGATGAAGGAGTTCGAGGCGACCATGGGCGAGGATTTCAAGCCGGCGGCGTTGCTGGAGAAGGTGGTCGCGGAAAAGAAGCGCTTTCAGGATTTGTGAGGATGCGGCAATCGTGACTTGGTTTAGCCGCGGTCTTATTAGTCCTCGATTTCTTCAATCGTCCTGTTGGCGAATCGCCGTAGCACCCAGGCCAGGATAAAAACCCAACTGCCTAGCAGCGTAAGTAACCAAGGCTCTTTGCTTGTAAGGACCGAAATAAATCCACCCCAAGTAGTGAAGGCCGAATTGTCCAAAAGGCCACGCAGAAAGGCAAAGTAAGGAACGGCATATCCTGTAATAACGAATCTAATTGCGAGATTGTTGTAGAACGTGGCTCGCAGCTTTAGTCGCTCAATCCGTGCTACTTTCCCCATCGTCGCGCTCCCTAGTAAGGGCCGCTGTTTTCGGCCCCTTGGTAGCAAGTAGCAAGTAGCCGGGATTGAGCCAAAGCGAAATCCGGGAACGGCGGTGAGGACATCAATGGTGGAGGCGCCGCGCCCGCGCTTCTTGGCGGGACGCTCAACGCGCTTTGATTTAGGCTTGCCTAGCTTAATTTCCGCCTGCGGCTTTGGCGGCATTCGCAGCAGCGCCCCCAAAAAAGGCGTTTAGTTGTTCTATCTGATCAGACCGCTTTGTCATGACCGACAATGAGAAATGGCCTTCGGAGGAATATACGCTTGCGCCCAATGATTACATTGCAGCATTCGGCCAAGCGACTTTCATATATAACAGCGTTCGTGCGCAAAAACGAAACAGACCCTTTAGTTGCCGACGCGCTGCAACACCGCATTTTGTGCTACAATATTTGTACAGACAACCGCAACATACTGATGCACTCTACGTATTTCGCGATAAATGAAAGCACCACAAGGTTAGTAAAACGCGCCTCCAACGATCCGAAGCGCGAACTTCATTTCGACGTTCCACTTCGGGAACTGAGGATCATTGCGGACCAAATTGCCGATGTCTGTGTGTATGCGCGCGAGATTTATGGATTTATTTTTCGCCGCGAACATCGTGCTCGGATTGCGCCGGATGCTGAGCCGCTTCAATCGAGCGCATTGCCCGAGAAACCTCCGAAAGCTATTTTTTCCACCGCTCGATCTCCGAAGCGGATTCTTCGAGCGCCGCAGTTTTGCCATCGAGACATTCGTTTGGTCGAGCATCGAGAGGAAAAATGGATTGTGTCATCACTATCGAACATATCAGGCAACACGTAATCGAAGACGTGACCGACCTTATGTCGCTCGTCGGACTGCTTGAGCCAGTCATCACTCTGCCGCGTTTGAAGCAAGCCGATGACATTGCGCACAGCGGGCGCCTGCTACGAAAAATTCTCAGCCGAGACGTGATCTTGATTCTGTGTCGTTTGCATGAATTTGCTGATCAAAAGGGATCAACCGGGATTACCGCCTCAATTGACTCGCTTTTAGATTTTGCGTCGGCCGATATCGGCGTGCAAAGAACGGCAGAACTTAAGGAACGACGAATGCGGATCATCGCCGACCTCGAAGCGCAGGGCACGAAATTTAAGGATGTTCGCACTTTCAGAACTGCCGCGATCGCCCACTCACTTCATCGACAGTCGCGCGAGTCGGACACCTCGCTTTATTATCATTCCATCGCGCAGTTCGCGACGGCCACTTACAATCTTGTTTTAGAAATCGAGCAAGAACTCGCCATGATTGGCTTGACGCCATTCTCCGACCTGCGTGATTCGGTCGAGGCGTGGTCGCGACGCGGCAGCACGTTTTGGAACAAAGCTCTCAATCCCTGGACTTTGGTTTTAGGCGGCGAGCGGCCTCGGATTTCGTTTCACTCAATCCGGGCTACATTGCTCGCCGCCGAACCCTGCGATCCGCTCCGTCGATGCCGCAATTCCGAGCGCCACAAGTCCCGTCGCCGAAAAAGCGTCATATCGCCTAAAACGTGGGCACCCCACCCTGATCAGCGGGGATAAAATCTCATCCCTGCCGCTCCGACTTGGCGCAAAGATTGCTACACTTATGGTGCCGCCATTGATGCGGTTAGGCATTTCGAGAATGCGCTCGGGTGGGCCGGGGACCGCTATGTTCGACGAGATGAGGGGCAGCGAAGGCGCGGTGCGGCCGGCCTACGCCGAGTTGTCGCATTGGCTGGGCGAAATCCCCCCGGACGTGCTCGATTTCCGCCGCCGCGAGGCCGAGCACTTCTTTCGGCGCATCGGCATTACGTTTGCGGTCTATGGCGACGCCGAAGCGCAGGAGCGCCTGATCCCCTTCGACGTCATTCCGCGCATCCTCGCCGCCTCCGAGTGGCAGACTTTGCAACGCGGGCTCGAGCAGCGGGTCAAGGCGATCAACGCTTATATCAAGGACGTCTATAACCGGCGCGAAGTGCTCAAGGCCGGCATCGTGCCCGAGGATCTGGTTTTCCAGAACCCGGTCTTCCGCCCGGAAATGAACGGGCAGAAGGTGCCGCACGACATCTATGTGCATGTCGCCGGCATCGACATCGTGCGCGTCGACGCCGACGATTTCTACGTGCTCGAAGACAACGCGCGCACGCCCTCGGGCGTCTCCTACATGCTGGAAAACCGCGAGATCATGCTGCGGCTTTTCCCGGAATTGTTCTCGCGTTACCGCGTGGCGCCGGTGGAGAATTATCCCGACGAGCTGCTGGCGACGCTGAAGTCGATCGCGCCGCCGACCGCCTCGTCCGATCCGACAGTCGTGCTGCTGACGCCCGGCGTCTTCAATTCGGCCTATTACGAACATTCCTTCCTCGCCGACAAGCTCGGCGTCGAACTGGTCGAAGGCCGCGATCTCGTCGTCAAAAGCGACGTGGTCTATATGCGCACCACCGAAGGCTTGAAGCGCGTCGATGTCGTCTACCGCCGCATCGACGACGACTTCCTCGATCCGCTGGTGTTCCGGCCCGACAGCGTGCTCGGCGTGCCCGGCCTGATGTCGGCTTATCAGGCCGGCAGCGTAACGCTTGCCAACGCGGTCGGAACCGGCGTCGCCGACGACAAAGCCGTCTACAGCTACATGCCGGACATCGTGAAGTTCTATCTCGGCGAAGAACCGCTTCTGAAAAACGTCCCCACCTGGCGCTGCCGCGAAGCCGAGCATCTGAGTTACGTGCTCGACCACATCGAGGAATTGGTGATCAAAGAGGTGCATGGGTCCGGCGGCTACGGCATGCTGATCGGGCCGAAGGCCGACAAGGTCGCGATCGCCGCCTTCCGCACCAAGCTCAAATCCGACCCGAAGAATTTCATCGCCCAGCCGACGCTGGCGCTGTCGACCTGCCCGACCTGCGTCGAGGAAGGCATCGCGCCGCGCCACGTCGATCTTCGCCCCTTCGTACTCACCGGCCGTGATCGCATCCGCATCGTGCCGGGCGGGCTGACGCGGGTGGCGCTGAAGAAGGGCTCGCTCGTGGTCAATTCGAGCCAAGGCGGCGGCACCAAAGATACCTGGGTACTCGCCGGATGAGGGCACGCTAAGACATGCTGTCGCGCACCGCCGACAATCTTTACTGGCTCGCCCGCTACGTCGAGCGCGCCGAATATCTCGCCCGCATCCTCGAAACGACTTACCGGATGACCGCGCTGCCGCTCGCCTATGTGGGCACGTCGAACGAATGGGAATCGGCGGTCGCGACCGCGGGCTGCGGCGCTGCTTTCTTCGCCACCTATTCCGAGGCGAACGAAGAAACCGTCACCGAATTCCTCGCCTTCTCGCCCGATAACCCCTCCTCGATCCGCAACTGCATAGAGACCGCGCGGGTGAACGCGCGCGCAGTGCGCACCGCGCTCACGAGCGAGATGTGGGACACCATCAACAGCGCCTGGCTCGAGCTGAAGAAGTGGGGCAACGGGCCGCGCTCGCGCGAAGAATTCGCGCGCTTCTTGCGCTGGGTGCAGGAAGCTTCGCTCCGCTTCGACGGCTCCGCCTACCGGACCATGCTGCGCAACGACGCTTATTGGTTCTCCCGGCTCGGCCTTTTCATCGAGCGCGCCGACAACACCGCGCGCATTCTTGACGTCAAGTATCACCTTTTGCTGCCGGCGATCGAACAAGTCGGCGGCCCGCTCGACTATTTCCAGTGGACTTCGATCCTGCGCTCGGTGTCGGCGCTGACGGCCTATCACTGGGTCTATCGCGAAAACGTCAAGCCGTGGCTGGTCGCCGACCTGCTTATGCTCAAGGACGAAATGCCACGGTCGCTGGCGAGCTGCTACGAAAATCTCGTACAGAATCTCGACCGCATCGCGCATGCCTATGGGCGCCAGGGCAGCGCGCAACGGCAGGCCCGCGCCGTGCGCGCCCGCCTGCAAAACAGCCGCATCGAGGAGATATTCCAGACCGGCCTGCACGAATTCATCGACGCCTTCGTCGAGGACAACAACCAGCTCGGCACCGCGATCGCGCAGCAATATCTGATGTAGCCGCCGGAACGCCGGAATTGGCGGTGCGACCGCATAAGCCGCGGGACAGCGGCCTACCGGATCGTCTATCTTTTCGCACCGGAACCGCTTCAAAAGCTCCTGATCCGAGCGGCTGAGTACAAATCGTCGAACATGCGTCTGCGCATTGCCCACAGCATTGTTCATCGCTACGAGCCGCCGGCGGCGGGCGTCATCCAGGTGCTGCGGCTCACGCCGCGCAATCACGAGGGGCAATATGTCATCGACTGGCGCATCGACGTTTCGGGCGACACGCGGCTCAACGCGCACGACGACGCCTTCGGCAACCTCACCCATGTCTTTGCCGCCGATGGCCCGTTCGCCGAGCTGAGCATCAATGTCGAGGGCGCGGTGGAAACACAAAACACCGACGGCGTCGTCCGCGGCACGCTCGAACGGTTTCCGCCGAGCCTGTTCCTGCGCGATACCGCTTTGACGCAAGCCGACGACGCCATTCGCGACTTTGCTCTCGACCTGCGCGCCGCCAACGGCGGCAATGCGCTTGCGGAACTGCACGCGCTGCTCAATCGCCTGCATGAAGAGATCATCTGCGAAGACGACCCGGCGCGACCGCCGGCGGCGACGGCCGTCGAAGCCTTTACGCACAAGCGCGGCGGCGCCCGCGATCTCACCCACATCTTTCTCGGCGCCGCGCGCAGCCTGCAGATTCCGGCCCGCTACGTCGCCGGCTACCTGTGCGGGCGCGCCGAGCCGGGAGGCGGCGGGCACGCGTGGGCCGAAGCGTATGTGCCGCGGCTCGGTTGGGTCGGCTTCGATACGGTCAATTGCGTCTGCCCGGCCGAAGCCCATGTGCGCGTCGCGGTCGGGCTCGATGCGCTCGGCGCCGCGCCGGTGCGCGGCACCCGCTACGGGGTCGGCCAAGAAAGCGCGGCTGTCGCCATCCGGGTCGACCAATAATCCCCTGACGAGTTCGCGCCCACCATTGCCGCAAACCGAGCCGCCGGTATAAAGATCGCTGCGAGGAGCTCGCCGTCGATGACCTATTGCTGCGGAATTCTGGTGCGCGAAGGACTGGTCATGTTCGCCGATACGCGAACCAATGCCGGCGTCGACAACATCGCGACCTTTCGCAAGCTGCACGTGTTCAAGGACCCGGGCAAGCGCATCATGGCGCTGGCCTCGGCCGGCAATCTGTCAATCAGCCAGTCGGTGGTCAGCATCCTTACCGAGGGCTACGACAATCCGGAAACCGGCGAGCACGAGACGATGATGAACGCGCCGTCCATGTTCCAGGCCGCGCAACGCGTCGGGCACGTGATCCGCACGATCCACGCCACCGAAGGCAAGGCGCTCGAAGCGTCCGACGTCACGTTCGACGTTTCTTTCCTGTTCGGCGGACAAATTGCCGGCGAGCGCATGCGGCTGTTCATGATCTACTCCGCCGGCAACTTCATCGAATGCACCACCGACACGCCCTATCTGCAAATCGGCGAGCACAAATACGGCAAGCCGGTGCTCGACCGCGCGGTCAGCTACGGAATGGATCTTTACGACGCGCTCAAGGTCGGGCTGATCTCGATCGAACTCGACCATGCGCTCCAATCTCAGCGTCGGCATGCCGATCGACCTTCTGGTCGTGCGGCGCGACACCTGCGACGCAGAACTGATCTATCGGATCGAGCCGGGCGAACCGTATTTCAGCGACCTGCGCGAACGCTGGTCGGCAGCTTTGCGCGCAGCTCATATCGCCATTCCACGGCCGCCTTACAGCAGCAGCAGACGATAATTCGCCGCCGACCCGAGCCGTCGCGGCGAAATGCGGCATTTCACGCGCGCTTGCGGAAAATTTGAAAGTTTCGGTTTACGTCGCGTTAACTTCGGCAGCGATTTCAAGCGCGCGCGGTAACCCTTTGCCTTCATAAGACGCAAGCGAATAGCAATCTTTTTCGCCTTATCGTCACACCGGCAAGATACGCCAAGGGTGGAAGCGTGAACCTTTCGGCGCAACCAGACAACGCCGGGGACAGCAAGCGGTCGCGCTTCGATTTTGCGTGGCTGAAGCTGGTCATTCCTATTGGCGCGATCGTCGTCGTCGCGGTGATTTGTCTCGTCATCGCGATCCTCACCTCTGCGCGCCGCGCGGACGAGATGGCGCTCAAGCGCGAGCAGCAACTTATTCAGCAGGCGATCGTCGAACGCGGCGCACGTATGTTGCGTCAGGTCGAAAGCGTGGCGACAACCGACCGGGCCACGCAAGCAGTGCGCGAGAAATACGATCCGCAATGGGTGGATGAGCACATCGGCCGTTGGCTCGAGAACTTCTTCGACCACGACTTGGTCGTGATCGTCGACGGCTCCGATCGTGTCGAATATGCCCGCTCCCGTGCCGGCGGCGATATTGCAAGCATGCCGCTGCCGCGCGCGCTGGTGGCGATCCGCAATTTCGTGCGCGGCGGCAGCGATGCAGCACCGGCCGGCGCCTTGCCGGTGATCGGCGCACAAGACGCAGGCAAGCCGAGCCGTTCCGCCGCCTGGATCGAGCAGGTGATGGGCAAACCGGCCATCGTCATGGCGGTGGCGATCGGCTCCGGGACCGAGCTTGCCGCCGGCAATGCCACCGCGCCGATTGTGCTGTCGGTCAAGTTCATCGACAGCGCGTTGCTGCAAGGGATCGGCGACCACCTGCAATTGTCCGACTTGCGCCCGGCCGAGGATGCGAGCCAAACGGCCGACGGCTATGTGACCGCCATCGCCGACCCGCAAGGCAATCCAATCGCCCGCGTCGCCTGGAACCCGAGCAAGCCGGGCGGCCAGGTGGCCGCAAGCGTTCTGCCGTTCATCGCGGTGGCGATCGGCGGTCTCGCCTTGCTCGGCGGCCTGATCTTGCGCCACACGCGCCGCACCGCGCAGGCGATCGCCGCCGGCGAAACGCAATTGCGCCATCTCGCCCTGCACGATCCGGTCTGCGGGCTGCCCAACCGCATCTATTTCGGCGAACGGTTGGAAAGACTGATCGGCGAAGTGCGCCGCGGCGGGCCCTCCGCCGCCGTGTTCTTCATCGACCTCGATCACTTCAAGGACGTCAACGATACGCTCGGCCACCATATCGGCGACGAGCTCATTCTCGCGGTCACTCAGCGGCTGAGCCATGTGATGCGTGGCGACGATCTCGTCGCGCGCCTCGGCGGCGACGAATTCGCCATCCTGACCATCTGCGCATCCGACTCCTATTCGCTGCAGGCGATCGCCGGGCGCATCATCTCGGCGGTGTGCGCGCCCTATTCGATCAGCGGCCACGCCATCAATATCGGCGCCTCGATCGGCATCGCGGTGATCGACCGGCGCGCGCGCGACGCCGGCGATATTCTGCGCTATGCCGACATGGCGCTCTATCGCGCAAAAAACGAGGGTCGCAATCGCGCCTGCATCTACGACGCGGCCATGGACGCCGATCTGTCGCAGCGCAAGCTCCTGGAAAGCGATCTCTTGCACGCGATCAGAAACGACGGCCTTGCCGCCGCCTATCAGCCGATCGTCAATGCCAGCGGCGATACCATGGTCGGCGTCGAGGCGCTGGCGCGCTGGACGCATCCGACCGCGGGCGTCATTCCGCCGTCGGTCTTTATTCCGATCGCCGAAAATTCCGGCCTCATCGTCGAGCTCGGCGAGTGGATGCTGCGCCGCGCCTGCCTCGACGGCCGCAACTGGCCGGGCTTGATGGTCGCGGTCAACGTTTCGCCGCTGCAATTCCGCCGTTCGGATTTCGTCGACGTGGTCGAGCGCATCCTCAAGGAAACCGATTTCGACGCCAGCCGGCTCGAGCTCGAGCTCACGGAAAGCACGCTCCTTGGCAACCTGGAAACTGCGGAACTGTCGATGCTGCGGCTCAAGGCGATCGGCGTGCGTTTTGCGCTCGACGACTTCGGCACCGGCTATTCGAGCCTGCTTTATTTGCGGCGGTTCCCGTTCGACAAGCTCAAGATCGATTCGAGCTTCGTGCGCAGCATCGAGACGGCGCCCGACGCGGCCGCGATCGTGCACGCCGTTGTCAGTCTCGGCCGCGGTCTCGGCATGCGGGTGACTGCCGAAGGCGTGGAGAATGCGGAACAGCATCTGTTCCTGCGCGCCGCCGGCGTCCATTCCATGCAAGGCTATCGCTTCGGCCGGCCGGGTCCGCCCGCCGACATCAGCGCGCGCATCGCTTCCCCCGACGATTATCGCGTCGGCAATCCCGACCAGGAAATCGCACTGGCGAGCTGACCCCGTGGTCGTCATTCCGGGGCGCGACGAAGTCGCGAGCCCGGAATCCATAACCGCCGCTCCGCCCGCTATGCTCTTGGCCCTTCCGAAACCTCGCGATCCGTGATTATGGATTCCGGACAGCCGCTGACGCGGCTTCCGGAATGACGCATAAGGAGGGAGACGCCAATGGCCGCGCAGAAGATCGCAGTGGTGACGGGAGCCGGCAGCGGTGTCGGCAAAGCGGCGGCGGTTGCGCTGTCGCGCGACGGCTTCACCATCGTGCTCGCCGGCCGGCGCGCCGACAAGCTGCACGAAGTGGCGGGCGAGCTGGACGGCGCCTCGCTCGTCATGCCGACCGACGTGCGCGAGCCCGCTTCGATCGCGGCTTTGTTCGCCAAGGTGAAAGAGGCTTACGGCCGGCTCGATCTTCTGTTCAACAATGCCGGCGTTTCCACGCGCGGCATGCCGATCGAGGAGATTCCGCTGGAGCGCTGGCTTTCGGTGGTCGCCACCAACCTCACCGGCGTTTTCCTGTGCACGCAGGAAGCGATCAAGATCATGAAGGCGCAAGATCCGCGCGGCGGCCGTATCATCAACAACGGCTCGATTTCCGCGCATACGCCGCGGCCGGGCACCGCGCCTTACACCGCGACCAAGCACGCCATCACCGGCCTGACCAAGCAGACATCGCTCGACTGTCGGGCCTACGACATTTGCTGCGGCCAGGTCGATATCGGCAACGCGGCGACGCCGCTTACGGAAAAGATGGAAACCGGCATGCCGCAGGCCGACGGCCGCGTCATGCCGGAAGCGCGGATGAACGTGGACGACGTCGGACGCGCGGTCGCCTACATGGCGAGCCTGCCGCTCGACGCCAATGTCCTGTTCATGACCGTGATGGCCAACAAGATGCCGTTCGTCGGGCGCGGCTAGAACGAGGCATCGGAAAGCTCGCGTCATTGCGAGGAGCGATGCGAGGAAGCATCCCGACAATTCCTTATGGCTAGTCCAGCGCCGTCACCTCGACTTCGCTGCGTGCGCGCACGGCGGCGAGCGTTTTCACGTCGCCGAGCGCCTTCGCCCAGATGTTGCACGGGCTAGCGAGCCGCGTTTCGTCGCCTTGCGAGATCGGCGTGCGGCCGAAACCGATGGCGATGGCGTGCCCGTCAGGCCAGTACGCGATCTCGCCAGGCGTGACGATGGCACGCGCATTCGGCTCGCGCTTCGCCCGCACCGGCACTTCGAAATAAACCTCTTCGCCCCAGGTCAAAACCGAACCGGAAAGCGGCAGCGCCGCCGCGATCGCGTGCGCGGTCGGCGTATCCAGAAGCTCGGCATCGAGCGTGACGGCGCCGAAGTGAAAACGGATGCGCATGTGTCCCCTCACTGCATAGTCCGCGCGACGCCTGCGAAGGCGAATGGCGAAATAGCGAATGGTGGATGAGGCAGAACACAGGCCCTATTCGCTACTCGCCATTTTGTTGTTCGCTCTCCGCCAAGAAGAATGCAAAGCGCCGAACGGCCCATATCGCGGAACGCCGACTTGGTGTTAGCATGGGCGCGCACGTTTGGCGCGTCCACGATCTGCAACGAGCCGCACTGTTCTGATTTGGCCGACAACATCGTATCGGGCCGCAGATGAAGATCGTCCTCAGCGGATTAATCGTCCTCGCTCACTCGTGGTATCCGTGGGCGTGTTGTCACGACCAACACTGCCATCCTGTTCCATGCGAGACGATAAAAGCGGACCGGCTCGGGCTGTCCTGGAACGGCGTGATCTTCACTCCGGAAATGATCAAAGACTCTTTGGATGAGCAGTGTCACGTCTGCATCGATACGGTTGGGAAATATCGCTATCCCTACTGTATCTTCCTTCCCAAACCGAAGCCGGCATAGCGACTAGAGCGGGATGAGTTGTGGTTCGATCGGCATCCCGCTCTGGCTTTTTGTTTGAGCATGATCCCCCGGGTCAAGCCCGAGGGCATGCTTTTCGGAAAACCGGATTCCACCCATCGGGTCAAAGCCCGAGGGCAAGCTTTTCCGGATCATGCTCTAAGCAAAACCTTCCGGGAAAGAATCCTCGCGCAACGAACTTTTCGCGCACGATGCCGCCAGAAAAAGAAAAGCCCCAAGCGCGATTGGAGGGGGGCCTAAGCGCTTGGGGCCTTTTGTCCGCGGCGGGACATTGCCGCGGGCTAAACTCTGTTTGGATCGTCAGTGGCTCTTGTCGTCCTCGCGCCTGTCGTCAGCGGCTTCCGTGAGCCATACGCCGCATCCGGTGCAGCCGTAGGTCCGCAACTCGGCAAGATCGCCGTCACGCGGCGTGACGCGCGTCAGGCGCAGCGGTCGAGAGCAGATCGGGCATGCCGGCTGCAGCACATTGTGATCGCCGACCGGCCGCATCAGATCTCGCAATGCCAACATGGGAACCTCGAATTTTCCTTTCGGGACTTCTCGCCAACTCTCGGGACTTTCTCGTCAACTCTATGTGGCGCTCCAAGCTCTATCTGGGACGCCCGCGGAACGTTTCAAACGACCGGATGAAATTCAAACGGATGTTTGAGGCGGAAGCAAGGAAATTCGATCACGTTTCCACTTTGTAATGAAACAATTAGCTCGATCGGCCGAGGGAGATTGTGCGCCGTTTTGCCGCGCGTTTTTTGTCGCTGCGCGCCTCCGGCGGGGCGAACCTATCAAATTCTAAGCGGGCATTGGTTCCAGCAAGGATTGCCGAGGCATTTGGCGTGAACACGGCGCTACGCAAAACGAGAGGCACGGCGCGCCTGCTGGAATACAAGAGGACGTAGATGAGAATTGCGAACGATGCGTTAAGCGCGAGCCGAAACCCATCGTCGCATTGAGACGCGGCACAAAGCGCGCTGCGCCTTCCCCGTGCCAGATGGTGGGCTTCGCAACAGCTCAACCCATCCTACAAAGTGCGCCCTCGCTACAGATGCGTCACCACGGCGAGCCGTTTGATCTTCTGGCTCTGATAGGCGCGCAGGAACGCGTTGTAGTCCCGGAACGACACGCAGCCGTTGGAATCGCCCCTGGTGCCGAGCATGTAAGTATGCGCGAGCAGGCCGGTGCGGCCCAAAGCGCCATCCTCGTCGACCGGAATGAGCCTGATCGCCTGCACGCCGTGGAACGGAGCTTCGCGCATTTTCAGATCGTAGAGTGTCGGCGGCGTCGGACCGTGCATTCTCTCATGAACGTAGCGCGGATCGTCGATCCGCGAGCCGAGGCCGGAATGCGCTTCCAGTTGCGTGCCGTCCGGCAGGTACACGGTATGGGCCGATATGTCATAGACGGCGGTGAAGCGGTCGTAGCGTCCGGCCCCGAGACTTACGCCGTCGCTGGCGGTGCCGTCTTCCGGCGCCGCGTAAGCGAGCGTGACCGGCCTCGGCTTGCCGAACAGCTTCTCGAAAATGGACGGCGTACTGTTCTCTGATTGAGCGGAATTTGCCGCGGCATAGGCCTGTGCGTTCTCGCGCACCGACGCGGCGCGGATCTGCGAACGAAGAGCTTTGGTTGCCGCGGCCGCTTTCGCCATGACGCGTTCGCGGATCGAAGGCGGCTTCGGCGGAGCCTCGGCCTCGGGCGTCGCCGCAATGCCGGTATCGGCCAGCGAAGCCGTGACCATCGGCTCGCGATCGCCCTTGGTCACCGTCCCGGCCAGCGCAAACGTGCCGGGCGGATAGCCGAGCGAGAAGCGCGAATCAAACAACGCGACCTCGCTGGTGATCGCCGCCGCCGAGCGGCGTGCTTGATTCTTCAATGCGTTCGACAGCCGCGCATAGGCGGTCGCGACCGCGGAGTGATGCGCGCCGGCGTCAACGGCCAGCGCCGGCCGCTCCGCCAGACTAGCCGCGGCATTTTCGGTGCTGCCGGACAGATAGGTCCACGCCGTCCAGCCGCTGGCCAAAACAATGCCGGCAAGCGCGACGTTTCTCAGCGTCTCTTGCGGCCGCGCCCTCTCCCTGAAATTTGCTTCTTCGACGATCTCATCACGCGTATGCCACTCGTTCGTTATCCTCATTCCCCCGCTTCCGTCTCAGACGCAGGCCAAACAAATTTCGACATGCTGCCCCAGCAGCACGCACGAAACAGACCAGCGTATGTTAGGCGCTCCCCCGACCAGAGTTGCGCGATCCCCCACAGTTGCGCGCGATTGCGGCGGCTTTTAGTTAATTGCCGCGGCCGGGCCAAATGGCATGTCAATGGTTAACAGGCACCGAAACGTAACGTGGCTGCAATGTGGCGGCCTTGCGGCTTCGGCGAGTCAATTGCAGCTTCGGCGAGCCGATGTGCAGGCACATCAACGTCCGCGCGCGATGCGTTCGCACGATTGGATCCTGTCCGCCGACACGTGAGTCGCGCCCGCGGTTACTCGGGGCACGAGCAAACAAACCAAACAAAAACGCGAAATCAGTGCAGGCGGAATTCGCCGTCGATCGCTTTGATCTCGGCGGGCTTGATCAGCCGCGCATGCGCCACCGTCACTGAGTGCAGCGGCCCTTCGAGCTTCTCCAGCCAGAAATTGAGGAATTTGTTGAGCTCGGGAAATTCCGGGCACAGATCGTACTCCTGCCAGATATAGGTCTGCAGAAGCCACCGATGATCCGGCCGGCGATAGAGAATGTTGGCGGTGGTCAGCCCATATCCCTCGAGCTGGCGGCGGAAATCCCGCGACGCGCGATTGTTTGCCGAGAGGTCATTTGCAGAGAGATCCTCTTTTGCCGAGAGATTCTTGGCTGAGAATTCTCGTGAGCTCATGTTTCAGTCCCTCCGTCCCATCCAGTGGGAATGTTTCGAGACTCGTTCCTCCATTGCAAGCCTCAAAATTGAATAAGCTGTGCATTTTCAAGGCGCTAGCAGCATTCATTGGTGCCTGCTAACAGCCGAGCTGCCCCTGCGGGCCAGATTTCAACCGAGCGTCATGGGAATGTTTCCCGCGTCCGGCGGCGTAAAATTTCGCTGCGGGCAGCGAACAAGACGCCATTAACCACGGCGAGATTGTTGCCCATGGCCGCTGGCAGTCCTGATTAATGAGTGCTAAAAAATTTTCAGGCGCCTCTTGCGGGTCAAAAATCGCGCCCCAAATCGCAGCCAAGCGGTCAGCCGAGAAATACGGTCTAGGGGGACCGCTACCTCAAAAGTATCATTATTGTCAGTATCTTAGGAGGACACCATGAAGTTTCGTCCGCTTCACGACCGCGTTGTCGTCAAGCGCATCGATGCCGAAGAGAAGTCAGCGGGCGGCATCATCATTCCGGACACCGCCAAGGAAAAGCCCTCACAAGGCGAGGTCACCGCCGTTGGGCCGGGCGGCCGCGACGAGGCCGGCAAGCTGATCCCCATCGACGTGAAGGTCGGCGACCGCGTGCTGTTCGGCAAATGGTCGGGCACCGAGGTGAAGATCGACGGTCAGGAGCTCCTCATCATGAAGGAGTCCGACATCATGGGAATCATCGACGAGCCGGCGGCCAAGAAGAAAGCCGCGTAACAACTCACTCCCTTTGTCGTGGCCGGACTGGTCCGGCCATCCCGATAGATCGGGCACTAGTGTGCAACCAAGTCGAGATCGCCGGGACAAGCCCGGCGATGACGAATGGGCAGGCACGATTTCAGGAGAACAACTATGGCTGCCAAGGAAGTCAAATTCGCAGTCGAAGCGCGCGACAAGATGTTGCGCGGCGTCGACATTCTCGCCAACGCCGTGAAAGTGACGCTCGGCCCGAAGGGCCGCAACGTCGTGCTCGACAAGTCGTTCGGCGCTCCCCGCATCACCAAGGACGGCGTCACCGTCGCCAAGGAGATCGAACTCGAGGACAAGTTCGAGAATATGGGCGCGCAGATGGTGCGCGAGGTCGCCTCGAAGACCTCCGACATCGCCGGTGACGGCACCACGACGGCGACCGTGCTCGCCGCCGCGATCGTCAAGGAAGGCGCCAAGGCGGTTGCCGCCGGCATGAACCCGATGGATCTGAAGCGCGGCATCGATCTCGCGGTCGAGACCGTCGTCGAAGAGCTGAAGAAGAACTCCAAGAAGGTCACCTCCAACGACGAGATCGCCCAGGTGGGCACCATCTCGGCGAACGGCGACCAGGAGATCGGCCGCTTCCTCGCCGAGGCCATGAAGAAGGTCGGCAACGAGGGCGTGATCACGGTCGAAGAGGCCAAGAGCCTCGAAACCGAGCTCGACGTGGTCGAGGGCATGCAGTTCGATCGCGGCTACATCTCCCCCTACTTCATCACCAACGCCGACAAGATGCGCGTTGAGATGGAAGATCCCTACATCCTGATCAACGAGAAGAAGCTGTCGGCGCTGAATGAACTCTGCCGTTGTTGGAAGCCGTTGTGCAGACCGGCAAGCCGCTTCTGATCGTGGCGGAAGACGTCGAAGGCGAAGCGCTCGCCACCCTCGTGGTCAACAAGCTGCGCGGCGGCCTCAAGGTCGCGGCGGTGAAGGCCCCGGGCTTCGGCGATCGCCGCAAGGCCATGCTGCAGGACATCGCCGTCCTGACCGGCGGCCAGGCGATCAGTGAAGATCTCGGCATCAAGCTCGAGAACGTCACGCTCGCCATGCTCGGCAAGGCCAAGAAGGTGATGATCGACAAGGAAAACACCACGATCGTCAATGGCGCCGGCAAGAAGAAAGACATCGAGGACCGCATCACCCAGATCAAGGCGCAGATCGAGGAGACCACCTCCGACTATGACCGCGAGAAGCTGCAAGAGCGGCTGGCCAAGCTCGCGGGCGGCGTCGCGGTGATCCGCGTCGGCGGCGCCACCGAGGTCGAGGTTAAGGAGCGCAAGGATCGCGTCGACGACGCGATGCATGCGACCCGCGCCGCGGTCGAGGAAGGCATCCTGCCGGGCGGCGGCGTTGCGCTGTTGCGCGCCACCGAAGTGCTCAAGAAGGTGCGCACGCACAACGACGACCAGAAGACCGGCGTCGAGATCGTGCGCAAGGCGTTGCAGTCTCCGGCCCGGCAGATCGCCACCAATGCCGGTGAGGACGGCTCGGTCATCGTCGGCAAGATCCTCGAGCACGGCACCTATGGCTACGGCTTCGACGCGCAAAACGGCGAATACGTCGACATGGTGAAGAAGGGCATCATCGATCCGACCAAGGTCGTGCGCCAGGCGTTGCAGGGCGCGTCCTCGGTCGCCGGTCTCCTCATCACCACCGAGGCGATGGTCGCCGAGCTGCCGAAGAAGAAGGAAATGCCGGCCATGCCGCCGGGTGGCGGCGGAATGGATTTCTAAATCAGAAGTCCATCGTCCAATCGGAACGAGGGCGCGGCGCAAGCCGCGCCCTTTTTCGTTGCAACGACTGATCACATCCGCTCGTCCCCGCGAAGGCGGAGGACCCAGGGGCTGGATTCCCGCTTTCGCGGGAATGAGCGGGAAAAGGAACGCGTGCGCGCGGCAAACTCCCGACGGCGCCCCTCACGCAAGCAGGGTGCGTTCGATCAGCCAATAGAGCCCGAACACCAGGATCACCGCGGAGCAGGCATAGACCAGGCTGGCGTGCCGTTCGCGTTTTCCGCCGGCGGCGACGCCGATCCGATCGGACAAAAGGAGCAGCGGAAAGATCAGGGATACGATCGCAACCTGCCCGATCTCGACGCCGATATTGAAGGCCGCAAGCGCCGGGATCAGAGCGCGGTCGGGCAAACCGTATTCACGCAGCGCGCCGGCAAATCCGAACCCGTGCACCAGGCCGAGCACGAAGGTCGCCCGCCACCTTTTGCTGATGTCATGCACAAAGAAATTTTCGGCCGCCACATAGACGATGGTTGCGGCGATCAAAGGCTCGACGATCGACGACGGCAGGCGCACGACGTCGAGCGCGGCAAGTGACAGCGTCAGCGAGTGCGCAACGGTGAACGCGGTCACCACCTTGATCAGCGGCCACAGCCGCCGGCCCCACAGGATGACCGCGAGCAGAAAGGCGATGTGGTCGTAGCCGAGGAAGATGTGCTCGATGCCGGCCGCGACAAACCGGCCGAAGATTTGCAGCACCGATGAGCCATCGCCGGAGAGCGCAATCTCCGACGCACTCTTGTCGATCGCAAGCTCGCGCTCGCCGTGCTCGCTTGCGATGACGGCGAGATGCCGGGCGGCCGGATCGACATCTTGAAAGAGCGTCACCCGATAGTGGAGTTCGCCGTCGGGCGGACAGGTCCAGGCCATCGTGATCAGGACGTGGGTATCGGCGGGCTTTGCGGTTGCGCGACCCGGGCTGCATCGCTCCCCGCCGGCAAGCACGGCAACATGATCGTCGACGTAGCTGAGGATGGCCGGCGCCATCACCGCCAGCGCCACCGGGTTGACCTCGCCATTCGCTTCGACGATGCGAACGTTCGCCGCTTTTTCGTAGTCGCGGCCAAGGGCGTTGATTTCAAGCTCGACCGCGCGGCCGTGGACCACGATGCGCGAGGTGCTCACGCCCGCCGTGTGAGCGTATGCTTGGCACGCGGCCAGAACGGCGAGCGCCCCACCCGCACCGGCCAACGCGCGGCGGATCGCCCTCCTCCATCCGCGCGGCGTCATTCGGCGGCCGATCATTCGGCGCCGCCGAGGCCCTTGAGGATGACGGCGGCCGAAGCCGCGCGCATGCTTTCGGGATACGCCTCGGCAAATGTCGCAAGCGCCTTGCGCGCTTTGGCGGCATACGCGCGCGCCGCCTCGGGCTCGCGCGCGAAGCCGCGCTGCCCGCGCGAGATCGATGGCGTAGATAAACGCGGCCTCTTCGGCATCGTCGGGGCTGAGCGGAGCCGCGGCCAACGCTTGCGCTTCGGCGATCTGACGATCGAGGTCGTCGGCGCTCAAGCCGACGAGCTTGAAAGGATCGAACACGAAGCTCTCGTAAAAGCCGGCTTTCAGAAGCGCGAAGCGGGCGCGCGGCGCGTCGGGTGCGGTGGGCGAAAGCCGAAGCGCTTCCTCAAGCGTGGCGCGCGGCAGCCGGTAGCGGCCGATCGTGTCGTCGAAGGGAGGCGACAGGCTACGCTGAGCGAGCGACTTCTGCAACGAGTCACCGTTGAAGCTGAGCCGTCCACTGTGCGCGGCAAGATCGCGGTTGAGAATGTCTGTCGTCTCGACCTGCACCAGGCCGAGCGCGAGCTTCGCCTCGCCTTCCGTCGCTGAGCCGGCAGCGTTCTTGGCGCGCACGTCTGCAGCCTCAACGGCGGCGAGCGCGGCCCTCACCTGCTCCGCGTCGATCACCTCGTGAGCGCTCGGTGCACGCGGATCGAACAAAAGAAGGGCGAGCAAGAACAGCAAAGCCCTGGCGGCATGGCGTGGAAATTTCAGCGATGCCGTGCCGCGGAAGGTGCTGGCCGTGCGGCCGCCTTTAGTCATTCGGCATCTCTTCGCCGGCGAAAAAAGCGTGCGCGCCGCGATGCGCGGGCACGACGCCGTTCGGCGCGGTGGCGGCAGTGGGAAGCGTGTCCCCGTGGGCGGAGAGTGTCTGCGCCAGCAGGTAAGCGTGCCGGGCCATGAAATCCGGGCGGCAGACGAAAACGTGGTTGCCGAACGAGACGATGATGCGCAGCGGCGCATCGTGAATGTCGGCGAACGGCGGCTTGGCAAGAAAGAGCGCCTCGGCGCTGTCGGCCTGCATGATCGCCACATCCTGCTGATTGGTCGCGATGAGAACGCCGATGCGCCGCGCATCCGCGGCGCTGACGAGCTGGGGCCGAGACGCGGGCAGATGGCGCGACAGCACATCGACCACGGCCGTGGTGAGCGCGCCGTTCCGCTCGTCGTCGCGTTGACTGACAATCAAGAGATGAAAGCGCCGGTAGACCGGCCACATGCGGTCGGGGTTGAGGTCGGCGAGCGCAGGCCGCCGCGCGGCGAACACACAGGCCGCCCCGGCCGCCGCCCCCGCACCCAACCTTAACAACGCACGCCGGTTCATACTCAGCAGCATCAAGCGCGGCGGAGATCGCCGCCGCGCCCGCGCGTCTTTCGGTTACGGCTTGAAGATGTCGCGGTTGAGGATCGCCGTGACACCCAGGTTCGGCACGTCCACCAACTGCGCGATATTGAGATCGACGGCCACGCTTACCACCGTATAGGCCTGCTCGCGGCTTAAGCCTTTCTCCTTGACCAGAAAGTCGATCATGTTGAGCGTGGCGTTGCGCGCAGCCAGGCTCACGTCCTCGGACAGATTGGCGAGCGGCGCGATCTTCTGGCCGCCCAGATAGGTCGAAAATACCGGCAGTTCGCCTTCCGGCTTCAGCGGCAGACCGGAGACCGCGTAGAAGCTCGCCGGCGCCAGGCGCTTGAGCTGGGTGCCGCCTTCAAAGTGCATGGTCGACATCAGCGACGCCATGCCCGGCATGATGGCCGCGCGCATCGTCACCTTGGCGCCCATCTCGATGGCGGTGCCGCAGACCTCACCGCCACCCTGCGCGTAGTGGACGTCGCCGGCGAATAGTCCGCAGCCGTCGATGAAGCACGGGAACAGCAAGGTGGTGCCGACCACCGTTTCCTTGGTGTCGAGATTGCCGCCGTTCTCGCGCGGCGGAACCGTGCGCACGCATTCATCCTTCGCGGTGCCGCTGGTGCCGCACAGGTCCGACGGCAGCGCGTCGACCGGCTGTGGGGTGAGTGCCGCGCCGCCCGCATCGGCCAGCGCCTTTTCGCGCTTAAGCCATTTGTCGATTTCCGGTTTGCCGGGCAACACGCCGACCGTACCCATGAACGCATTCATCGGGACGGAGATGCCCGGCAGATCCTTGGAGCGCGCTTCGAGGCGGTTCAGCTCCCAATGAATGATGAAGGGATCGCGGAATATGTCGCGCAGGAAGCCGAAGCCCGGCACGATGGTGGTGTAGCCGAAATCATCGGGAGCGATGTCGACGATAGTGACGGCGATGGCGTCGCCGCGTTTCGCCCCATCGACGAAGACCGGCCCGGTGAGCGGATGCACCAGGTTGAGATTCACCGCCGCAACATCTTGCGGCTTGGAATCGAAGGTCAGGTCGGAGTCGAGCGCGTCCCGCGTCTCGAGAACGAAAAGCTGCCCAGGCGCGACATGGGCGGCGGGCTTGATTGAATAATGATATCGATTGAAGCAGTGAGGATCGTCTTTGCAGTGCTTGCCGGTTTTCGCAACGATCACCGGACTTGGGAGCTTCACTTCGCTGGTGTCGGCCCAGGCAAATCCCAAGCTTCCGGCCATGATCAGCGCGATCGCCGGTACCGTCGAAACAAATTTGGATTTCATGGCATCGCCCTCCCGTGCGACCCGCTATAGCGCGTCTCCTCCCGGTCAGGACCATCCGCGTACGCGGTGCACCGACATTCGATGGTATTAGCGGCATCGAACAAGTCAAGGGTGTGAACGTTCGTTGAAGGCCCGGAGAAATGTCGGGTCTCTTGCTTTCGTCACTGTCGGCGAACAGAAAGGCGCAAGACGGAAGTCCGCTCATTCCCGCGAAAGCGGGACAAACAGTCGAGGCGCTTACACCTCGCCCGGCGCCGTCGCGTGCTGGCGCGGGGCGCGATATTTGTCCGACGGCGACGTGTTTTGCGTCAGCACCTGATCGATGACGAACAGCGGCCGGCGCTTGGCTTCCAGATAAAGCCTGCCGACATATTCGCCGAGCAAGCCGAACAGTATGAGCTGCGTCGAGCCGAGGATCAGGACCACGGTGAGCAAGCTGGTCCAGCCTTCGACCACCTGGCCGAGCGCCCAGCTGCCGAGCGTGTAACCGACCATCAGCAAACTCAAAAAGCCGAGCGCAAGCCCGAGATAGGAGGCAAGCCGCAGCGGCATGATTGAGAACGACGTCAGTGCGTCGAAGGCAAGCCCGATCATCCGCGCGAGCGGATAGTTGCTGGTGCCGGTGGTGCGCGCGGCGCGATCGTATTGGATCGGCAGTTGACGAAGGCCGATCCAGCTCACCATGCCGCGGATGAAGCGATGCTGCTCCGGCATGCTGTTGAGAATATCGAGCACGCGGCGGGTCATCAGCCGGAAATCGCCGGCATCGACCGGCAGGTCGGCGTGGCCGATGCGCTGCATCAGCCGATAGAACAAAGCCGCGGTGCCGCGCTTGAGCATGGTCTCGCCCTCGCGCTGACGGCGCACGCCATAGACGACGTCGGCTTCGGCGCTGTCCATCAGCCGCCACATGTCGGTGAGCAGCTCCGGCGGGTCCTGCAAATCGGCGTCGATCATCAGGATGCGCTCGCCGCGGCAGGTATAGAGGCCGGCGGTAATCGCAAGCTGGTGGCCGTGGCGGCGCGCGAGATTGACGGCGACGACATGCGGATCGTGCCGCACCAGGTCGGCCATGATCGCCCAGGTGCGATCGCTCGAGCCGTCGTTGAGGAGGACGAATTCGTAGTCGGAGCCGGCGGTCGCCTGCGCCGCCGCGGTCATGCGGCGGTAAAACTCCTCGAGCCCCGCTTCTTCGTTGTAGCAGGGCGCGACAATGGAGAGCCGCGGACTGACGCGCGCATCCAAAACCACCGGCACCACCTCCTCTACCCAGCCGTCGCCTTGGCGTTACATCCCGCACCGGCAGTGTCAATGGGACCGACCTCAAGCGCAAATCCGCCGCGCAGACACCCGGTTAACGCGCGATCTTGTTAAGGCGGATCAAGCGGCGGGCCGATCGGGCCGGACAGCCGGTAGATGTCATAGTCCTGCAGCCGCACGCCGTGGCGGCTGCGCGTGAGATGGTCGAAAAGCTCGACTTTGCTGAAGCGCTTTTGCAGCGTCGGAATATCGGCGCAGACGACGGTGCAAGTATACATGATCGGGCCATCAAACAGCGCCGGGTCCGGCTCCGGCGCGTTCACGTAGCGCATGCGCAGATTGATCTGCTCGACCGGCGCATGCGAGGGCAGATAGAAGGACAGCCAGCTCGCGAGGCCATAGTCGTAGGTCAGGATGATTGGCGCGCCCATGCGCTTTCGCACCTCGTCCATCTGCGCGCCGAGCTCCCTCCAACCGGCGCCCAATTTCGACGCGGTCGGATCCTCCATGCCGAGCGGAGCGATCCCGAACACGCCTTGCGCATAGATGACCGCGGCGATGCCGAGCCCGACCGGCACGGCGAGCCGCTGCGAGATCGTCTCGACCGTGGCCCAGACGCCCTCCCATTTGATCCGCTCGACGGCGACGGCGGCCGCAATAACGAAGGGCACAAAGATCGGCTCGGGCCAATTGCCTTCGACGCGGCCGTGGAAAGTGTGCCAGACGAAATACAGAAGGATCGGCCAGAACATGGCATTGATCAGAACGCGCGCGCTGAACGAACCGCCCTGCCCGCGCAATAGACCGACAAGGCCCATGGCGCCGAGCACGAACACGAACGGCGTCGCCATGCCGATCTGCGCGCCAAGAAACTCGCCGAGATAGCGCAGCGACCATTCGTGCACGACGAGCCGATTGTACTGATAGAGCACCGAAGCCCAATGGTGCTGCGCATTCCAGATCAGCGTCGGTGAAAATACGGCAAGCGCGATGACGCCGGAAATCCACGGCCAGGGCGTCACGAGCCATTTGCGCTGCTCGGGCACCAGCAGCAGCCAGATCAGGATGCTCGGCGCAAAAAAGATCGTGGTGTATTTGGAAAACATGCCGACGCCGAAGGCGAGCCCGATGGCAAGCCACCAGGCGCCGCGGCCGGTCTGGTTCAGCTTCGCGAGCGTGAGCAGAAGAAACGTCGTCGCGATCACCACCGGATTGTCCGGCGTCGCCAGCACCGAGCCGACCGCCATCACCAGCGTCAGGTTGAAATAGAGCGCGGCGGTGGCGCCAACGCGTTCATCCTCAAACAGGATCGCGCCCGTGCGCCAGACGGCGAAGCTTGCCGGCAGCGCGAGCAGCACCCCGAACACGCGCACGCCGAACTCGGTGTTGCCGAACAGCGTGGTGCCAAGCCGGATCAAAATGGGATTGATCGGCGGGTGGTCGTAGTAGCCGCCGGCAATGTGCTTCGACCAAATCCAGTAGAGGCTCTCGTCGAACGAGAGCGGCGTGAAGGCGGCGCAGGCGAGCCGCACACCCACAAGCACGAAGATCGCGATGGCGACCGTGGTCTCGTACCGCCGCTCGGGCACGGCGGCGCTGCCGAACGCAACCAATCGACTTTCCCTTTAGTCTGAAACGGCGCTGTCCCCGCGCCCCAACCGAACAGGGAGGCTACATAGCAGGACGGCTTGGGCCGAGCCAACAAGGCTTAGTTCCCAGGGGCCGTAAGGCACGACCGACGCCGAAAACGGGGCCAAAAACGTATGAAGGCCCGGCACAATCCGGGCCTTCATCGCGTGGGACAACAGCTAGGGACAGAACTACGAAAAAAACGTGTGAAAGGCACCGATGAAAAGGACTTGGTCAAGAACGACCACGAGGACAGTGCGCGTTCATCCGGCGTCACCGGCACACCGTGGCCGATTGCGCCGGTTTTCATCCGGCGCAATACCACTATGGCGCGACCCGGTGACAGCGATGTGACGCCGGTTTCCGCCGAGTTCCTGTTAACCACCGCCGTTTAGGTTCGATTTCGCGTCCTGGAGCAACCCGGGACCGGGGTCGCCATGAAATTCGCGCGGGCGCAAACGGCGGCCGCGGACGGATTCCGATCCTCGTGGCGGCCGGCGGCTCTGCATCAACTCGGCCAGGTTTTGAAAGTGCGCGCGAGGATCGCCTCCCACCAACAGACAGGCCAACGCCATGCGCCGCGCGCCTTCCTGATCGGTCGCCGGATTGTCGCCGATGGCAAGAAGCTCATCTTGGCTCGCGGAAATCCGACCCATGGCGGCTTGATAGAGCAGCGGCGAAGGCTTGCCGATTGCCTTGTACTTGATGGCAGGCAAGCAAGCCTTGACCGCAGCTAACAGAACGCCGGTCTCCAAAACCCGACTCCCATCGGGGCCTGGGTGCGAGACATCCACATTCGAGACAACAAAATCGGCGCCGCGTTCGATCTGCCGGACCAGCCTGTGCAGACGGGCGTAGGAGAAGTGGCGGTCACGCGTCAGCAGTACGACATGCGGCCGGTCATGATCGACCACCAAGCCGAGCGATTTTGCATAACGGACAATGGCCGGCGCCCCATAGATCGCAACCCGCGCCTGGCGCACCGTAGCGGCGAGATGCTCCACCGCGGTGGCGCCGGCAAGCACGATCCGCTCCGGGGCGATCGGCAAATTCAGCCGCGCAAGCTTTGCGGCAAGCGTCGCGGGCGTGTCGGTCGAGTTGTTCGAGACGATGACCAATCGATCGCGTGCATAGGCGACGAGATCACGCGCTCCGGGCAAGAGCCTGCCGCCGGCGACGAGACAACCATCAAGGTCGCACAGCAGGCCGCGATAGCGGTCGAGCCACATCTTCTTCAGCGCTGCAGCTCGCCCACGGACGATGCCGCTTGGGCGTCACTGCCATCCAAGGAGAATGTCGGGCCTTCATACAGAAACGAGCGCTGAAGGATGACGATATCGCTGCCGGTGACGGTGACCAAAGAATAGTCGGGCCATTCGTGCGTGCCCGGAATGTAAGCGGATGTCGCCAGATCGAAGGCGACCTGATGACTGGTGGCACGCTGAATATGAAAGGGGATGCCGCGCCAGACACCGGCGGCGGGACGGTGGATGTGGCCGAAAAACATGAAGTCAGGCATGCGCGTGCGCTGGAGGACCTGCCATTCCGCTTCGGAGTCCTGGAGCTTGAAGGCGTCCATATGCGGCAGGCCGAGCTCGAGCGGCGGATGATGCTGGAACAGAAGGACCGGCTTGTCGCGTGGCGCATCCGACAGCGCGTGCTCGAGGAAGGAAAGGCGCTGCGGGCACAGCCGCCCGGCATGGACGTCCCTGCCCTCGCCAAGCGTATCGAGTGTAACGACGGTCGCATGATCGAAATGCCGGACCGCTTGCACAAATCCATTGCCGTCGTCGTCCCCTGCGTGGAAGACGGCGCGGAACGCCTCGCGGCGATCGTGATTGCCCATCATCAGCACGACCGGGACTCGCAAAGCTGCCAGCCGGTCTTTGAGCGCTTCATAAGCACCCTGCTCGCCCCAATGGGCGAGATCGCCCGTCACGATCACGAATGTAAGGTCGTCGTGGTCGCGGTTGATCAGCTCGACCGCCGCCGCGAGCCGTGCAGCGGGATCGAGCGCATAGAGACGACGACCGGCAGGAACGAGGTGCGTGTCGGTCAGGATAACAAACTTCATCGAACCGACCCGCTCCCCGGTTGAAAAGATGCCGCAAGCAAACCCGCGCCAGCCCTATGCCGCGATGAACGGCTTGCCGAGCGGAAGCCCTTTTCCGCCGAACGCCAGCGACATCACATGGAAGTAGAGGTAGATGCCCTCCGCCACAAATGCGAAGACAAGCAAACCTGCTACAATCTGCAGCACGCCCGACGGCTGGTAGATTGTAACGAGCAGAACGGCGAGCACCACGTCGACCAAGCCGAGGAGAATTGTAAAGGCCGCCGGCAGACGCAAGGTCGCAAGCGTGAGCATCACGATCGCCACCAGCCAACAGATCAGATAAACGGCGACCGTGTTGCCGATCTGGTCGGTCGGGATCTTGTACCAGTTGTTGGCGATGCCGAGCTGGAGCGCGACATAGCTGGCATAGAAGCCGAGAAACACCGCATAGAGCGTGGCAACGACGTTCTGTCCCAGCATCGCCGCCCAGATGGTGCTGATCAATAGTCCGAGCACCGTCGCCGCAAGGATTACTGGGATCGCTGCGAGACCGGCGGATGCGGGAACAAAGCCGATCGTGGTCAGGAACAAGCCCACGGCACCTGCGATGACAGTCGGCAACGCGACCATCGCCGGATCGCCGCGCAAAGGCTCAGGAAGCGGAGGAGCGGCCGGCGTCGTGATCGGCGCTTGCACCGCCGTGACTGGTGTTTGCGCCGTGACTGTTGTTTCTTCGGTTTTGAATTCGCGCATGTCGAGTTTGGTCATGACCTGTTCCATATCGCCTGCTCCGAATGCGTTCGTTTCGGTTGGGATTAAGCTAAGACGCGATCTCGACTGGCCAGCGCCTCGCTCGCCATCGCCGCGCCGTCGGCAAGCGACTTGAGCTTCAGCCAGCAGATACCGGAATCGATGGTGTGAAAGTTGGCGAAGGTGGCAAAGCCGCAGTCGGTCCCGGCGATCAGATTGCGCGCGCCGACGACCTCGGCAAATCGCTTGAGCCGCTGAGCGACCACCTCGGGGTGCTCGACGTAGTTCGTGCAAGTGTCGATGACACCGGGGATGAGGACCTTGCCCTCGGGCAGGCGGTGCTGCTCGAACACGGACCATTCGTGCTCGTGCCGCGGATTGGCCGCCTCAAGGCTGATGCCGGCCGGGCGGGCGCGATAGATGAGGTCGATGATGTCGGCCAATTGGACATCGTGGTGATGCGGCGAGACGTAGTTGCCCCAGCACAAATGGATGCGCATCTGCTCGGGATCGATATCGCGCGTCGCATGGTTGAGCACCTCGACATGCAAAGCCACTTTCTTGCGGAAGTCGCTCACGGAAAGCGGCAGGTGGCTCAAGTGCCGCCCCAATGCCAAGTCCGGGCAATCAAGCTGCAGGATGACGCCGGCCTTGGCGATCATGTCGTATTCGGCCTTCATCGCGTCGGCCAACGCGTAGAGGTAGGCTTCCTGGCTGGAATAGTGATTGTTGGTGAGGAACAGCGAAATAATCCCCGGCGATGCCGCGGTCATGAACGCGGTCTCCACGCCTGTGTCGGCGAGCGCACGCTTAAGACGCCGGATATCGGTCTCGACCGCTTCCGCGCCACGGAAGGTCACCGGGCCGACGCAGGAGGCCGTCGTGATTTCAAGCTTGATGGTGCCTGCAAAGTCCGGGAAGTCCGCGAGGTCGGCTAACGCTAACGGTGCCGGCGGTCCATCCAGTCCGGTCAGGCGTTCCCGCACATAGGTCGAATAACCGAACTTGCTCGTTTCGCCATCGCCGACAATGTCGATGCCCACCGCGCGTTGGCGCTCGACGATGTCGCGCACGGCTTGGTCAAGCAGCTGCGGCAGATCCTTGGTATTGCTGCGAACCGTTGCGTCCCGGTCGATGGCTACAAGCAGATTCTCAATTTGAACCGGACGCGGAAGACTTCCGGTGTGCGTCGTCAAGATGCGATCGGTTTCCTTCAGCATGTCCATCCATCCCTGTTCAACGGATCTCGTAATTCGGCGGCCCACGGCCGCTGGCGTTGGGATTAAATGGATTGTTTGACACCGCCATTAAGGTCATAATCAAAACTTATACTGACACTAGGCCAAGCTTTTCGACACGACGAAGTGCGACCAATTGAAGAGCCGTCATGTCGCTGACCAGCTCGCGGATCCGTGCGGTCAATGCCGTCTTCGATGCGGGCAGCTTCTCGCGCGCTGCGCGACGGCTCGGCATGTCGCAACCCGCCGTCACGCAGCAGGTCCGCGGCCTGGAAAATCACTTCGGCGTCACGCTGTTTGAGCGGCGCGGCAGCAAACTCATGCCGACCGCCTTATGCCGGGAGTTCGTTGCCGTCACGACGCAGCTGCATGGGATCGAGGCGCAAGCGCTCGCGGTTCTTCGTCAGAACGACGCGCTCAAAGGCGGCGAATTGCGCATTGGCCTCGGCAATGCCATGCCCGGCATGGCATTGATCTCAGCATTCCATCGGCTCTACCCGAACATCCAGATCGCCGTCGAAATGGGCAACTGGGCCTCGATCATCGATGCGGTCGTCGATCAGCGCGTCGATGTCGGCGTGTTGCCGGATGTGCCGAGCGATAGCCGCTTTCATCGCGAGGTGTGCGTGCGGCAAGGCGTGGTGGCGATCGTGCATCCGAACCATCCGCTCGCACGCGTCAAGAGAATTTCTTGCGCCGATCTCGCCAAGCATCGTCTCGTTTTCCGGACCAAGCAATCATCGACGCAGCGCGTCGTCGACCGTGCCTTTCGCGCCGCGGGCGTGAAGCCCAAGCCGGAAATCGTGCTCGACACCCGCGACGGCGTATTCGAAGCGGTCGCCAACGAGCTCGGCGTTGGCTTCACGTGGGAATACGGATCAAGCCGCGCCGACAAGATTGTCAGAATTCACGTGCCCGAAATGGCGACGCAAACGCCTGAACACATTTTTTGCCTCGCCGGCAAACGCTACAAGCTGGTGGACTTGTTCTTCGAGACGCCCAAGGCGGTCAAACATATGACGACTTGAGGCAAGACTTGATCACGCCGGCGCGGCTCTGGTGCAAAACGTCGGCGCTGGCCGTCGCAGGCGAACGATAAGGCCGCTATAGTCCGCCGTAGTGCGGTTAAGACACCGATGAAAAACAGACCCACTGCCATGCGTCTTCTTGGCCAACCACTGTTTCGCCTGCTCGCCATTAATCTCGCGTTGGGTACGGCGACGGCCGTGCTGATGCTCGGCGGACTGCTCGCGCTCAATCCTCACGGACTGCGCGACCTCATCTTCTCCGACCGTTCGCCCGGAGTGGCGCTCGGCCTGCTGCTGTTCGGACTTGTCATCACCTTCGGCAGCGTGGTGATGGGGGGTGCCATCATGGCGATCGGCAGCGACGGCCACGGCGGCGGCCGCACGACATCCGCGCGCACAGATGATGCGCGGAACGGCGGAGGCCGTGAGGCCCGCGCGTTCTCCGTTCGCCGTCCGCAGAGGAGCACCGACGATCTCCGCCAGCGCGCGCCAGTCGTTCATCACGCTTAGGCCGCGCGCAATCGTTTCAGATTGAATCGTGCTCTAAGCCCGCGGCGGGCGGCGCCGTTCGTGGAACCAGGCGCGGTATTCGGCCATCTTGCCGCGCTGCGCGGAAGACGCGTGCCGTTTGCAGGTCGATGCCTCGTCGCTCCTGTCGGGCGCGCCCCAGCGCAGCTCGACGCAGTCGTTGAGATTGTAGGCCATCTCCAGCGCCCCCTGCCGCGCGACCACGTCCTGGAGCGCAAGCGTCCAGCTGGAGCCGTCGGTGCGGAGGTAGGAGAACTTGCGGTTGGCAAGCTCTGCGGCGAGCACGCGCTCCATTTCGGCTTTCACGTCGGCAACGCTGCGGCCGCTCGGCATCGCGTAGCGGTTGGGCAGACGCGCAACGCGGTCCGGGAAGCCGCGCACCACGTCGATCGCGATGAGCAAACGCAGATCCCGCGAGGGCGTGGCGAAATCCTCCCAGGCGCCGGTAGTCTCGAAGATCGACGGTCCGGCCGGCATCTCGACGTCGCCGCGGCCGCTATTCTGATACTTGCGGCCGTTTTCGACCGAGGTCACGCGCGCTTTCACCTGCTCGTCGAGCGCGGCGATCGCCTCCATCATCGCCCGCATCGGATCGAGCGGCGCGGGCGACATCACGTCGTCCATGCGGTCGTAAAAGTCTTCGACCCCGAGCTTGGCTTGTTCGAGGGAGAAATCGCCGTATTGCGGATCCTTGGCGATCTCCTCGTTGGAGAGCCGCCGCAACCCGCCATTCGCTTCGCGCACGATCGGGCGGAAGCGCTTGAAGCCCGGGCCGCCGAGTGCCGGGTCCTGCGCGAACAAGAAATTGCCGCGCCAGAAACGCTTGCGCGAGACCGTGCCGTCAGGCTGGCCGTCGACGGCGAGGATAACGCCGGCGGCCTCCTTGGTCTGCGCGATGCGCTTTGCCAGCATCAGCACGTGGCCGTACGGGTCGGCATAGACGACGCCCGGACGCAGCGTCTCCTGCGTCAGCGGCACAGGATAATAATCGCTGTTGTTGTCGTTTAGTGCCGTGCGGGCCGATCCGGAATGCACGCCGTCGGCGAGTGGCCGCAGATAGGCGCCGAAGGATGCGGCGAGCCCCAAATGCTTCGGCGCGGCCGCCTCCGGACTCTGGCTGATCGACGCCACCGCGTCGGGATTTTGGCCGCCGGCGGCCGCCGGCACCGGCGTGTGGTTGGCCGTATTCAGAATATTCGTCCACGCCACGCAGTGCGGTCCCCTGCCGCCGCCGCCGCGCGAGCATTTCGAGAAGCCGTAGGGCAATCCCATCTTGAAGGCATAGTAGGCACGCAGGAAGTACGGGAGGTCGGCGCAGTCGGGACGGATGACCATATTCATCTCGTCTTCGCCGAGCCCCAGATGGTTGAACAGAAAATTGCGCGATTTGTCGCGCAACACGACATGCAGCGCAGGCCATGACAGCGTGTCGTCGAGCGGCGCGTCGAAAAGCTTCTCGATCCAGGCGGAGTAGAGATTCTCGGTTTCGCGATTCCAGGCGTCGCGCACCGGCCATACGCCCGCACCCGCATTGTGCGGCTTCGGCGGGGTGTCGGCGCGCACCGCGATCTCGCGGGTGACGGTGCCGCATTCGCCGCTAAGCTTCGCCTGCCAAGTGCCGGCGGCCGGGGTAGCGACCTCGCCGAACCAGGAATAAGGGGGGCCGCCCTGCCGCGTGCGCGAGGTGAACGCCACGCGGCCATCGGGACCGATCAGCGATAGCTCGCCCTCGAACGGCTTCTCGGCGGAGAACAGGACGCGCAACGGCGCGCCCTTCCACGGCGAAACCGGCGACGCCAGGAAGGCGACGTCGGCCTCCTCGCAGGCGCCGGAGCCGGCTTTGGCCCGCGATTCCGCGGTCGAGCAAAGGAGGGCGAAAAGTGCACCTGCCGTCAGCAACGATGCCGTTGCAGCAGCAGCGAACCGGCGTGCTGTAAACAATGGAATCCCCTTCCCTGAAGGGCCGCAACCTTATCGCGAAAGCTTTGGCTGAATCATGGCAATTCGCCGCAGGCCGACGCCCAAAGTGCGGTTTGGGCTGTCCCCTAGGGTGAATTGCCTACGTTAGCGGGCGCGATCCGCTGCGCACCCGCGACCGGCGAGGTTTCTGCGCCGGGAACCGCTATTTGCCGCCCTCGCCCTGTGTAGGCGTGAGCGGTGGCGGTTTGGGACGCAGAGGCTTGGGGCCGAACGCCCGGGCGGTATCCCGCTGCGGCCGGCTCGTCTTGGATAGCGCAAGCTGGCGCGCATATTCCTTCTCCCCCAGTTCCTTGTATTGCGGGCTGGTGAGCGAGGCCATCAAGGCCACGAGGTCGTCGATCTCGGGCTCGGTCAGCGCCAGCGGCTGGATGTCCTCGTCGAGCCACGGGTTCGCCAGTCCGTCGCCCTTGTTGTAGTGATCGACCGCATCCCACAAGGTTTGCTGCGACCCGTCATGAAAGTAAGGCGCGGTCACCAGCACGTTGCGCAAATCGGGGGTCTTGAAGGACGCGATATCGGCTTCCTTCTTGGTGATGAGAAAGCGGCCGAGCACCGATGTCTCGCTCTCGATCGCGGCGCGGTCGATATCCTGCAAATGTCCCTGCGCCAACTCGCGCTCGGCCTGCACCGCCAGCGGGACCACGCGATGGCGGATGATTCCGATGCCGATATTGTGGAAGTCGTTGTCGGTAAAGACCGTCACATCGCGCTGATTGTCGGTCAGAGCGTGGCACAGATTGCAGCGCGCCTTGGTGTTGAACGATTCCCATCCGCGCTTGGCCGCATCGCTGATCGCGTTCTGATCGCCGGCGATGAAACGATCGAACGGAGAGCCGAAGGACGCCAGCGTGCGCTCGTACGTGGCGATGGCCGTGAGCAGGTCCCTTTCGTTCACGTCGCGTCCGAAGGCTTGTGCAAATTGCCGCCGATAATCGGCGTCGCTCGCGATGTTGGTGACGGCGTCGCGCAACGCTGGCGGCGCCCATCTCGAACGGATTGGTGATCGGCAGCGCTGCTTGCTCTTCCAGCGTGTCGACCCGGCCGTCCCAAAACTGAGTCTTGTTGTAGAGCGCGTTCAAAATGGTTGGCGCGTTGCGCTGACCGGCGCGTCCGGCGATGCCGATCGAGACCGGGCGGCCGTCGGTGAAGGCAAGCGCGGGATCGTGGCAAGTTGCGCAGGCGACGGTGCCGTCACCCGAGAGCCGGCTGTCGAAGAAGAGCTTTTCGCCGAGCGCCACGACGGACGGCGTGAGCGGGCTGCCGGGCGGAATGACCGACTTTGTCAGCTCCATCGGAAAGCCGATCTGATCTTGCGAGCGCGGCTCCGCTAGCGGTCCGGCTTTCGGCAGCGGCGGCGCTTGACCAGGCGCGAGCGTAGGCGGTGCGCCGGCTTCGGTATCTTCGCCAAGCGCCAGCGCAGAGAAGAACGCGCACAGGCAAATAGAAACGGTCGCGGCGATTGCGATCAAACGGGTTGTTGCAAATCGTTTGCTCGACATCGGGCTGTCATCCTGATCGCTGTTCGATCCGTTCGAGCCCCTCCCCTCAATCCGCTTTTAGCACGTCTTTCAGCGCCGAAGCTCGCGCCGATCGGCAACCGTCCGGTGCCATCGTCGGCATAACTTAGCAAGACGATGTGCGAGGGCCGTTCAGGATTGCGTCGGTTTTTCGAAATTTAGATGACAACCGAGGAGCAGGAACTCGCTTGGCCGGAATCGGCAATTCACTTGGCCGGCAGCCTGTCGTCGATGCCTTTGACGTAGAAGTTCATGCTGCGGATCTGGGCGTCGCTGAGATGGTTGCCGTCCTTGCATTCGACGGAACCGCCGTGCTGATCGAGCATCGGGCAGGTGAAAGGATGCAAGGTGCCCGCCTTGAGCGCGGCTTCGGTTTCCGTCGCAAGCTTTTTCACATCGTCCGGCATATTCGTATACGGCGCCATCAAGACCATCTGCGAAGCCAAGCCGCCCCAGGTGTCTTGCGATGTCCACGTGCCGTCGAGCTCGTCCTGCGTGCGCTTTGTGTAGTACGGCACCCAATTGTCGATGGTCGAACTGAGCTGCGTCTTCGGCCCGAAGTTGATCATGTCCGAGCTCTGCCCGAACGCCAGAATTCCGCGCTGCGCCGCGATCTGCAACGTCGCCGGCGAATCCGCATACGCCATCAGCACGTCGGCGCCCTGATCGGCGAGTGCCTTGGCGGCGTCGGCCTCGCGCGGCGGATCGAACCAGGTGTTCACCCAGATGATCTTGATCTTGATTTTGGGATTGACGGTCTGGGCGCCGAGCATCGTTGAATTGAGCCCGGAAATCACTTCCGGGATCGGGAACGAAGAGACGTAGCCGAGCACGCCGGTCTTCGACATCTTCGCGGCGATGACGCCCTGGATGTAATTGCCTTCGTAGGATCGCGTGGCATAGGTGCTGACATTGGGCGCGCGCTTGTAGCCGGTGGCGTGCTCGAAGTGCACGTTCGGATACTTCGCGGCAACTTTGATGACCGGATCCATGTAGCCGAACGAGGCGGCGAAGATGAGCTGATGGCCGGTGCGCACGAGCTGTTCGATGGAACGCTCGGCGTCGGGACCTTCGGGCACGTTTTCCAGATAGGTCGTTTCGACCCTGTCGCCGAAGGCGGCGGCGACCGCTCTGCGGCCGATCTCATGCTGATAGGTCCAGCCGAGATCGCCGATCGGCCCGAGATAGACGAAACCGATTTTCAGTTTGCCTGCGGCGCCGGTTTGGAATGTCGCGGCGGCAATTGCGAGCAGCACAACGGCGGCGACGAGGCTCGACTTTTTCACTTCCTGCTCCAGGTTGGCAGAGACCGAGATTTTCGCAGGTGTAGCCCGGATGAGCGAAGCGACATCCGGGATCCGGCCTCTCACCCCTACCCGCATGTCGCTCCGCTCATGCGGGCTACATATTGCTTATTTCACCACGAATAACGCAGCGTACCCGAGCCGGCGTAAGTCTGCGAGCCGTTGGCGAACTCGCCGTCGAACTTGGCCAGCAGCGTCCAGCGCGGCGTCAGGAAGAGTTCGGCGCCGGCCGACGTGAGCGCGGAATCGTGCGGGATCGGCGCGCCGTTGACCGTGAAGCCTGAACCCGGCAGCGCCTGGAACACGGCGCCCAGCGCCGGATTGCTGACAAAGTCGTGCGCCCAGGCGAGACGGCCGCGCAGAACAAGCGGCATGCCGGCAACGAGCGTCGGCGCATCGAAACGGCTGCCGAGCTCGGTGCGAACGTCGGTGGCGTTCATGGCGTTATAAGCGAGAGCAAATCCACTGCCGGTCGGGTCGCTCTCGCTATAGGACGGCGTATGGAAGTCCTGCACCTGCACGGCCCCATACGGCGTGACGCCGAGCGTCGGCAGCACGCCGAAGCGCCAACCGCCTTCCAGCCGCGCCCCATAGCTCTGGCCGAGGAAGTTGGCTGAAAGCGGAGCGCCCAGCGCCGCGCGATTGGTCGTGAACCAGTGGTTGGTGAAGGCGAGCGCGCCGGCGAGGTATGCCGGCCCCCGATACGTGATGGCGTAAGCGCCGACCTGCGCCGCGTCGCTTCTTCCGGTGCCGAGCGCGCTGGCGAGCCCCCAATTGGTGCCGGCGCCGGCGAGCGCGAAGCCTGCGATGGTGTTCGGCGAGACGTGATAGTCCATCCCTGCCGCAAAGCCGAAGGTTTGCGCGGTGACGTTGGTCGAGCCGATAACCGCATCGCCATTGGCTCTGTTGCTGCCACCGAAAGCTGTGCCCCAGGCGGTCCAGCGCTGGTCGAACGTCGGCGGCGGCGCCTTTTTGAGGATTGCCGCGTAGGCGAGCGCGATATCGGGCGGCAAATTCTCTCGTTGCTCGGGGGCAAAGCCGATGGCGCCGCCGCCACCCGAGCCCAACCTGCCCTGCCGGCCGTCGACGAACGGGTCGAGCATGAGCGTGAGGAACTGGTCCGTCAATTGGAACGCGGCACGTTCGGCGCCGGTCCCGGCTTCACCGTCCAATTGCGTCAGCGCGTTGAGCAGCGAAGGACCGGAAAGGTTGCCGAGGCTGAGAAACTGCGCGGGCAGCGCCGCATTGGCCGGACTATTGAGGATGCCGTTGTTGATGCCGCCGATCACATTCCGCTGGTTCTGATTTGCTCCCGGGGGCGTCGTCAGCAGCGACGCGCCGGAGATGTTCAGATCGACATCGCCCGGATTGCTCGCATAATCGAGCTTCAAGCTGCCGACGAAATTGCCGTTGACGGTCAAGCCGGCGAACGTTCCGGTCAGGCCCGTCGTCGTCGTCAGGATCTGATAAACGGCACCGCTGTAATGGCCGAGCTGCGGCGTCACGACCACGGTGCCATTGCCGCCAAGCGTGGCCGATCCGACCACCGCCGTCTTGGAATTGTTGCCGGCTCCCGGCGCGACGTTGATCGCGTAGAAGCTTCCGGCATTGAACAGAAGCGTGCCAGTGATCGTCAGCGCGCCGAACGGGTTTGCCGTGTTGCCCGGCGCCAAGGTGGCGCCGTCATTGATGGTGACCGCCGGCGGATCGATCGTACCGGTGCCCGACAGCATGCCGCCGGAATTCACCGTGACGCCGGACGTGCCGCTGATCGAGCCGTCCACTTCCAGCGTGGCGCCGGTGATCGTCGTGGCGCCAGTATAACTGCTCGCGCCGGTCAACACTTCCTTGCCGCCGGTGATGGCGAAACCGCCGCCGAGGCCGCTGTCGAGGATGGCGCCGGCGTAGGTCCCGTTGCCATTGGTGATGGTGAGCGTGTTGGCGCCGAGATTGACGATGCCGGTGCTGGCGCCCGAAAGACTGGTGATCGAGCCGCTACTACTGCACAGGCAGGATATGTCGAAGATGCCGTTGTTGATGACCGCCTTCGAGGCCGCGATGCTGCCATTGCCGCTCATGTCGAGTTCGCCGCCGGCATTGATCGTGGTGAGGCCCGTATAGGTGTTGACGCCGCCCAAGGTCGCTAGACCGCCGTTGGCGATCGTCACATTGCCGCCGGTGCCGCCGCCGATGCCGCCATCCTGGATGACGCCGTTGAAAAACCCGGCACTGCCGGTGAAGGTCAGGGTCTTTGAGCCGAGCGACACCTTGCCGAAGCCGACGGGATCAAACAGGCCACTGACGCTGGCGCCGCTCTTGGTTTGCGAAATGTCGAGCGTGCCGGCGCCGAGGAAACCCACATAGAGCGTATTGGCGATCGAGCCGTTGCCCTTGAGTGCCAACGTCGCGCCGGGATCGATCTGAGTGACGCCCGCATAGGTGTTCACGCCGGAGAGCGTCTGCGTGCCGCCCGCGATCTCGATGCCGCCGGACCCGGTGCCGGCAATTGTGCCGGAAAATTCCGTTGAGCCGGCGGTGATCACCAAGCCGTTGTTACCGAGCTGGACAAAGCCGCTGCCGGCCAACGTGCTGATCGCCTTGAAGGGAATTGCCGAACCGGAAATATCGAACGTACCATTGGCGGTGACGACGCTTGAAAAGGGAATGCCTCCGAGGCCGGACAGCGCCAGCGTTGCGCCGGGATTGATCGTCGTCGCGCCGGTATAAGTGTTGATGGTCGTCAATGTCAGCGTGCTATTGCCGTTGAGCTGAATCCCACCGGCACCGCCGAGCGAATTGTCGATGCTGATGGACTGGCCGGCATTGGCATTGTCGATCAGGCCGGTGCCGGTGTTGAAGGTCACGTTCGCGCCGGTGATCGTGTAGGACTGGGCGTTGGTCGCGAAGGTCCAGGAGTTCGGGCTGACGGCGGCGCTGACGTTGACCGTGCCTGGCCCGGAATTGGCGAACACCGCCGACGTGCCCGCCGAGATCGGCGCAACGCCTGGAGGGTTCGACCAGTTGGTCGCCGTATTGTAGTCGGTCGTCGCGCTCGTGCTGCCGCTGCCGCCCCAAATCGACTGCGGCGGCTGCCGGCAGCGGCAACGCCAAGGCCGATAGGATACCAAGCGCGCTTGTTCTTTTGAGCGCCGCGCGCAGGCGCAAAACACGTCGGATACCCACCAGCCAACCCCCAAGCGGCAGTATTACTGGATTACCACAGGCGAATGGGCGCGCCAGCCGCGGGCCGCCGGCTACGCACCGATTATCGCCAGATGTGGCCGAAAATCCCCTCACCGCCGCTTTCGCGAAATTGGTCCCCGGCCAGAACGCCCGTGCCGAGACCTTCCCGGATCGCTATGATTTGGCGAATGCTCACAAACGTGAAAGTTCACAAACGTGAACGTCGTGAGATTGCAAACCAGGCACGGCTCGCCGCATTCAACTGAGCACCACCATGCCAGCAAAAGTCGATCATAAAAAAGTCGATCACAAGTTAGGCCGCATCTATCTCGGCATCGGCGGCTGGAATTTCGAGCCGTGGCGCGGCGTGTTTTATCCGAAGGGCCTGCCGCAAGCGAAAGAACTGGAATACGCGGCGAGCCATCTCACCTCGATCGAGATCAACGCGACCTTCTACGGCTCGCAGAAGCCGGAAAGCTTCCGCAAATGGGCCGCGACCGTGCCGAACGGCTTCGTGTTCTCGGTCAAAGGACCGCGCTTCGCCACCAACCGCCGTGTGCTCGCGGAAGCGGGCGACTCGATCAAACGTTTTCTCGATACCGGCGTGCTCGAGCTTCGCGATCGGCTCGGACCGCTGCTCTGGCAATTCGCTCCGACCAAGAAATTCGATCCGGCCGATTTCGGAAAATTCCTGGAGTTGCTGCCGGCGAAAGCCGGCAACACGGCGCTGCGGCACGTCGTGGAAGTCCGACATCCGAGCTTTTGCGCACCCGGCTTCGTCGCGCTTGCGCGCAGCTTTCATATCCCGATCGTGTTCACCGATCATGCGCGCTATCCGTCACTCGCCGACGCGACCGGCGATTTCATCTACGCGCGGCTGCAAAAAGGCCAAGACACGATACCGACCGCCTATCCGCCCAAGGAGCTGGACGCCTGGGCCAAGCGCTTGCGGCTTTGGGCGGAAGGAAAATCGCCCGAAGACTTGCCGCACATCGACGCTGCCAGCGCACCGAAGACAGCGGCGCCGCGGGACGTCTTTGCCTATGTCATTCACGAAGGCAAAATCCGTGCGCCGGCCGCGGCGATGGCGTTGATCGAGCGATTGAAGTAGGCGAACGGCGAATGGTGGGCAGCGAATAGTGGATGGAGCGAGGCGCTATTCGATGTTCCAGTTTCGCCATTCATTATTCATTCCTCCAATTCGCGCTTGGCTCATTCGCCAGCTCGGCGTGGACTGGCCGGCGCGCCGTCATCTCTATTTGCGATACTCATACCGGGAGGCAGATCGTGCTTACCAAACCAAGATTTGCATTGGCGTTCGCAGGCCTGATTTGCATCGCCCTTGCATCACCGCCGCACTCCGCCCGGGCCGTGACAGCCGAGGTGGCAAAGAAATGCTCTGCGCTCACCGCCAAGATTTTTCCTCCGCGCGTCATCGGCAATCCGGGTGCGGGGAGCGCGAAGGGAAGCGGCCTCGCCGAGCAGGCCTATTTCAAAAAATGCATGGCGAGCGGCGGCAAGGTCGAGGACGACGACACCCACGAGTAGGAAGGCGGACGACGTGCTTTCAGGTCCGACAGGATCAGGCAGCGGAGCGCGCTCGCCGCGTCGCCGGCGTGGTCGCTGTCTTGCGTTCCACAAAGTCGCCAAGGAGGCGCGCCAGCTCGGCCCAATCCGCAAGTGCCGCGTCCGCGGCATCCTCGAGACTTGACTGTGGCGTTTCGCGGCCGCGTTGGTTTGGACCGCCGGCACGATCTCGCGCAGCCTCGAGCCAGGCGTTTCGCTCCACGAGCGCTTTGATCTTTTTCTCGGCGACGACAAACGCGCGCTCGCGATCGCGGAACCGCTGCAACAAAACTTTGGTCGCCTCGGCGAGCTTCGACTGCGAGCGTTCCAGTTCCTCGAACTGAGTTTGCTGCAAACAAAGCGCATCTTCGAGCTGGCGCTGGCGGTCGTAGGCCGCGTTGGTGACGGCGTTCGCCTGCGCAACACGTTGCCGCACGGCATCGATCTCGATGATGCGGGCGAGCAGACGTTCCCGCGCCTCGGCCAAAAGCTTTTCGGCCGTAATGGCGCGCGACGTTTCGGCCTGGTGCTTGTCGCGCGCTTTGGCGGCGTCGGCTGTGAGCCTGCCGCACTCGGCTTCCGCCGCGGCAAGCGCCGCTTCCAGATATTCGACCCTGGTGCGCGCATCGGCGAGCACGCGGTCCTTTTCGGTCGCGGCACGCGACAGCCGCGCGTTCTCGCTGGTCGCGGTATCGAGTTTTTTCTGCACACGGTCGCGCGCCACGCGCAGTTCGCTCTGCTGACTTTCGGTGAGCTTGGCGGCGCCTTCCGCTGCCGACGAAAGCCTCTCCTCGAGAGATTTGATGCGCGCGCGCGCGTCGCCCAGCGCGCTATCCCTCTCGGCAAGCTTTTGCGCCAGGAGCCCATTCTCGGCGGCGAGGCGGTCGGCCCGCCCTTGAAGAGCCTTGCCGCCGGCCTCGGTCGGCAATCGTTCGGAAGCCTTTTCGGCCGGCTTCATGGCATCAGCCAAGACCGCCGGCGGCGGCCGCAGACCCGGCGCCTTCGCGTTCGTGGGCGACTGACGTTTCTGGCGAGCGATGTCGGCGAAAGCTTGGTCGAGTTCGCGGGCCAGCCCGGTCTCGATGCTTTGGGAAATCGAATCAGCCCCGGCTTCAGGAACCAGCCGCAAAGCTTTGCGCCGGTTGAGCAAGGTCCCGCTCCGATCGACGGCGGCCTTCGCGCTCGTGCCAAGCGAGGCGTGCGACGTGACGAGGCCGGTGGCCTGACGCTCCCATCCGCTCCGCCTGCCCTTTTCGGCCACTGCCATGGTCGGCTGTTCGATGAATATTCGGCTACCGCACACCGTGACGGCACAATGGTTAACGGAGCGTTACCCGGCTCTTTGGGCGCTGGACCGGACCAAAGAGCGCGGCAGCCGAGGCCGCGGAGGGGCTCAAAGACCTTGTCAGTGCACCGCACCAAAACCGATTCGCTTGGCAGAAAATCCGCTCAGTGATTCTCCCGACCGCATCCAGACGGAGTGGTTACTTTGCACCGCGCTGATTCTGTGACAGTGTCCGGTCGTGTGTAGCGAGATTCGCGATGCGCACGATTGCATTCGTCACGCAAAAAGGCGGAGCGGGGAAGACCACACTCGCGGCCTCTCTCGCCGTTGCGGCGGCGGGCGCGGGCGAGCGGGTCATCGCGCTCGACTTCGATCCGCAGGGATCCTTGGCGCGCTGGGGCCAGCGCCGTGGATCCGCCAACGCGCCGCATAAGATTCTGGTCGAGCAGTTTGAAGCCGCGCGGCTGCCGCGGCTGCAAGCGATTCTGCAGCGGATCGCCGATTTCGGGCTTCACGCTTGCCGTCTTCGATACGCCCGGCGCCGACAGCGAAGCCGTGCGCGTGGTCGCGGAAACCGCCGATATCTGTCTCTTGCCGGCGCGCCCAACCCACTTGGACGTCGAGGCGACGGCCGGCACGTTTCGCGCCATCTATTTGGCAAAACGCAAGGCAGCTTTTGTTCTCAATCAATGTCCGCCGACGCCGCGTAGCGCGCGGGCGAGCGATGCCGCCAAAGACTTGACGCAGCTCGGAGTCCTGGCCGAACCCATGCTGTCGGCGCGCATCGATTATCAGGATGCGGTCGCGAAAGGCCTCGGCGTGACCGAATATGCCGGCGAAGGCCGGGCGGCGCAGGAAATTCAGGCGCTGTGGTCCTGGATCGGGTCGCAGTTCGAGCATCCGCAAACGGAAGTTCCGGCCCAACCGGCAGAAGCGCGCAAGGTCACGAGCCTGCGCGACCGCCTGGCCGGCATCGCGCGCTACCCGACATAAGCGTTGCACTTCTGGAGCATCGCGCTTCTAAAACCGATCCGCGTTGCGGTTATCGCCCCACCGCCGATGCGTCGAGCCACCAGGTCGTGCCTTGCAGCCGGCCGGCGGTTTTCATTTCCACATTGACCTGGCTGGTCGCGAGCTCATAGCGCAGGATTTTGACCTTCAGCGGCTTGAGGAATTGCCAAGCGTTGCGCTGACTAAGCATTTGTTGCTCGTAGGAAGTCACCGCCGCCGCGTTGCCGCTCTTTTTCAGCTCCTGCCAATGCGTGAGCTGGGCAGACTCGTCGAACCAGATCGAATTCGGCTTTACCTGCGTGACGGCGCCCTTTCTGATCGGGCCGGCAAAGGCGGCCGTTATCGTAGCGACCAGAATAAGGACGGTCAGAAATACACGGAGAGGTGCGGTCAGACGCGCGGCGCCAATGGACAAGGGCGGTCTGGCGACTGCGCGCATGAGGCTGCTCCATTGGGCATCAGGCGAATGCGCATCGGATCAATGCGCATCGGGCCAACCCCTCGCCGCTTCAGCGCGACGTTATCTAGCGCAGTCTAATACACTACCGTGTTTGCCGCGCGCAAACGCTGCGCCAGAACGCGCATCACGTTCAGCGCAAAGTGCGGTGTGCGACTGACCAGAAACAGAAACTGCTTCTCGCCGACCGGCACGACGGTCGTGTCGGTTGCCGCAACTACCGTGGCGCTGCGCGGACTGCGGTCGATCAACGCCATCTCGCCGAAGATGCTGAGTTCCGGCAGCGTATCGAGCAGACGGTTGCCGAGGCGAACTTCGACCTTGCCGCTCTTGACGATGAATAATTCTTCCGCGGGATCGCCCTGGCGGAAGATAACCTCGCCTGCCTTGTAGCTGCGCGTCGGCGCGCCCGCGCCGGCCAAGATGCCGAAATCGACGTCAGCGGTCTCCGCCATATCCCCACCCCATACCTGACGAAATTATTTCAATCTCATGACGACCCAATATTACAATTGTATGACACCCATCCTTCGCGCGGTGCGGGCGCAGGAGGCGATAGGTTAGGCGACTTGTCCGAAAAAATGCCGCTGCCGAAAATGCCAACGGCCACGATCGAAAGGTGCGCGTACATCCGGCGTCACCCGTCGTAACCGTGGCCGTCCAACGACGGAGCCCGAAGGCTCGACGTCATCCTTGCCCTAAATGGGGGTTCCGCGCGGGAATGCAAGCCCCCGCCATTTGTGCAAGACTAGCCGCGACTCGTGGCCGATTCCGAAGTTCTCAGGCGTACTTGTAAGGAAGTTCACAAGCGTACTGGTAAGAACTTCATATCCAAAAGCTAGGCTCGTGCATTCTTCCGTTGAGTAAAGCCGCCGGGTGCCGCCCGGTCGAGACGCGCGGCAAACTCAATTTCAGGGAGCCGATCATGTCGATAAGCCAAAACGATGCCGAACGAATGGGGCGCGCCGTCGCCCGCTCGATCCACGAGCATTGGGGACTGTTTCTCGCCGAGGGGATCATTCTGGTCCTGCTCGGCATCATTGCCATCGTGGTGCCGCCGATTGCGACCCTCGCCTTCACCATCATCATCGGCTGGCTGTTCCTTGTCAGCGGCATTATCGGCCTGATCACCACGTTCTGGGCGCGCAGCGCGCCGGGCTTCTGGTGGTCGCTCATTTCCGCGATCATTGCCATCGCCGCCGGCGTGGTGCTGCTGTTATGGCCGATCAGCGGCACGATCTCGCTGACGCTGGTGCTGATCGCCTTCTTCATTGTCGAAGGTATCGTCTCGATCATGTATGCGATCGAGCATCGCAATCAGCTCACCGGCCAATGGGGCTGGATGCTCTTGAGCGGCATCATCGATCTGATCCTCGCCGCCATCATCTTCGCCGGCCTGCCCGGCACGGCCGTCTGGGCGCTCGGGCTTCTGGTCGGCATCAACATGCTGTTCGGCGGCGCGGCGCTGATCGCCATGGCGCTGGCGTCGCGCAATCCGCAATCCACGTGAGGGCGGACGCGGACGCGCGGCGGACTTGTTTTCCGTTTGAGACGACGAGAAAAGCGCCGGCCTAACGATCTGGCCGGCGCCGCTCACTCCGCCGGCATGGCATGTGGAACGCGGTCGCGTTCCACATTGGCCGCGATATAGGCAATCGCCAGAACCGCGATCAGGAAGGCGAGCGCGACAAAGGCGGTCGTGCCCAGCACCAGCGGAAAGCCGCCGCGGCCGTACAGGAACGCGATCATCGACACCGAGACGCCCGAGATCATGAAGGTGAGGAAGTAGCGCACGGCAAAGACGCGGCCGCGCCAGGCATCGGCGGTGTAGCGCGCGATAATCAGATCATTGACGGTGATCTGGCCGTAGATCGCCGCCATGGTGAAAGCGAGCGCGAACAGGACCATCACGCCGCTCGCATAGGCGGTCCACACCACGCCCGAGAACTGCATGACGGCCAGCACGGCGAAGAGAATATGCAGTCGAAAGCGCTCGACCAGGCGTCCGACCGCCATCTGCGCGATCGCTCCGCAAATGAACACCGCCGTGGTCAGGCCGCCGATCTCGACCAGCGAAATGCCACTGACGCGCTCGTCGACGATCTTCGGCAGCGCGACCGACAGCGTGTTGAACACCAGTCCCGCCGCCAGCGCGACCACGATGAAAAGGCCGAAGATGGTTGCGGCAACCGCGGCCGACAGCGGCACATCGGCGGTCGAATTGCGCGCGGACTTGTGCTGCGCCTCGTCGGGAATAAGCCACACATAGGCGATGCCGGTGGCGATACAGACAATGCCCGGCACGAAAAACGCGCCGCGCCACGACACGGCGGCGGTGAGGATTGCCGTGATGCCGGCGGCGAGCGAAATACCGAGATTGCCGCAGACGCCGTTGAACGCCATGGTGCGGCCGCGATGGGTCGCGCTCTCGATCACCATGGCGGTGCCGACCGGATGGTAGATCGCGGCAAAAATGCCGAGCACGAACAGCGCGACGGCGAGCCCGACCAGCGACGGCGCCAACGCCGCACCGATCAGCGAAACGCCGCAGCCGATGTAGAAGGCGACCATCATGTTGCGCCGGCTCCAGCGGTCGGCAAGCCAGCCCGCCGGCAGCGAGAACAGGCCGAAGGCGATGAAAGAGGCGGTCGAGAGGCCAATAAGCTCGGAATAGCTGCGGCCGTAGACCGCCTGCAGTTCGATCACCACGGTCGGGTAGACCAGCATCACAAAGTGATCGAGGGCGTGCGCCCAGTTGAGAAAGCCGATGGAGACGCGCCGCCGCGACAGGCCGAGCAGTGGGCCCACTGCGGCAAACGGCTCGGAGGCAGTCACGTCGGCGGTCATTTGGTCGATCCCGGATTCGCGCGAAGCGGTCCTTATAGCTGCCTCGTCTTTGGGCACCTATGCCCTATTTTGCAAAGCAGCCCGGCGCCGCCCGCGCCAGATGTCGTACCAACCGATCGCCTGCCGTATTGCCGATCTGGCCGTTGGCCTATGGCCCTCCCTCATTCTGGCGGGCAGCGCGTGCCCACATGCGATACGTTTAATCGCTCAGTGACCTGAGCTGCCGGCTTCTTCCAGTTGCCCCTGCGCGTCCCCCCACCCCAACGCCTCGAACAGCGCCTCACAGGCATCGAGAGCCGACGTCAAATGCTCGCACTTTGCCTGTTGTGGGGTGAGATCGCGGCGGATATCGGCGGCGTCCGCCGCCAATCGGAGCACTCTGAGCTCCATTGCCACGGCCGGCGAATGCCGGACCTTGGCCGGGGCTTTAGCGCATGGCGCCTGCGTTCGTCTGAAAGCGCCAACTTCTTCTATGCTTTTCATCGACATTCCTCCCCTCTACTACACTGATGAAGTTGCAATGGACGTGTTTCACGTTTCCGCACGCCCACATTTCCTCTGCCCTCGCGCACAGGTCGACCCACGTGGTCGCCCCGCAAACGAGCCCGTCCTCGCTGATGCTTGCCGCTTCGAGCACCGCCCAAGTCGAGCCCAAGCCGAGTACCCGACGTCGAACGCCTTATGTCGAGCACCCGATGCCGAATGCCTGATGGCCGATGTTGATCAGTGACCCCGAATTGTCGCATCCGCAGCCCCGGCAGACGCTGACGACGCTACTTTTCGTTGCCATCGTCCAAGGCCATCATGACAAGCGGCGTTCGGAACTACCTGTGCCGGAGATCACACGCTCGAAAGTTGCGTTTCGAACAATAGCGACGCCCGGCTGTTGAACCGGGCCGGCCGAGCGTTTGGGCTTGCGCGTTCGAATGCCCTGGGAGTCCTGGAGCGTCGCGATCAATCGAGCGTGCGGCGGAAGCGCGTCACGGCAATCGCCATTGCCAGCGCCATCAGACCGGCGAGCGCCAGCGTGTCGAATTGGAGCTGCGACAGCGTCGCGCCTTTCAGCATAATTGCACGCACGATGCGGATGAAGTGGGTGAGCGGCAGAAACTCGCCGATATATTGCGCCCAGCGCGGCATGCCGAGGAACGGAAAGATGAAGCCCGACAGCAGCATGTTGGGCAGGAAGAACATCATCGACATCTGCACCGCTTGAAGCTGGTTCTGCGCGAGTGTCGAGAAGGTGTAGCCCCAGGCCAGATTGGTGGCGATGAACAGCGTGGTCAGCGCGGCGAGAACCGTAAGGCTGCCGATGATCGGCACGCCAAACATCGCGACACCGGCCGCCAGAATAAGCGCCGCCTGCAGGAAGCCGACCAGCACATAGGGCGCGATCTTGCCGAGCATGATCTCGAACGGCGTGATCGGCATCGCCAGCAGGCTCTCCATCGTGCCGCGCTCGGTCTCGCGCGTCACCGACAAGGCGGTGAAGATCAGCATGGTCAAGGTGAGGATAGTGCCGAGAAGCCCCGGCACGATGTTGAGCGGCGTCGAGGCGGCCGGGTTATAGCGCTCGTGCGCGCGGATCTCGAACAGCGGCTGGCCGGTGTCGGGCAAGCCGCGATCCTTCGCGAGCGCCGTGTTGACGATCTGCGAGAGTGCCGCGATCGCGGGCCCGGTCGCCACCGGATCGGTGGCGTCGGCGGCGACCAACAATGCCGGATCATCGCCGCGGCGCAGCGCCCGCTCGAAGTTTGCCGGGATCTCGACGGCGAACAGCACCTGGCCGGACTTGAGCGCTTCGTCGAGCTCGGCCTCGTCGCGCAATTGCCGCGTGACCTTGAAGTATTTGGTGTTCTGGATCGCGGCGAGGATTGAGCGTCCGACATCGCTCGATTCCTGCAGCAGCACCGCGGTCGGCAGATTGCGCGGCGTGGTGTTGATCGCGTAGCCGAACAATGTGAGCTGCAACAGCGGTATCGAAATCATCGTCGCGAGCGTGACGCGGTCGCGCCGCAACTGCAGCAATTCCTTGCGCAGCATCGCGCCGACGCGGCGCAGGAAGCCGCCGGCTCCGATGACAGCGAGCGCGCTCATTGGAAATTGTCCCTGGCCCGCGCCATGAGATCGATGAACACGTCTTCGAGCGATGGAGACGCCCGCTGCCAAACAAGACCGGGGCGATCGCGATAAGGCGCGATGGCCGCTTCCAGCGCCTCGGCATCGCGGCCCGAGACATGCAAGCTGTTGCCGAACGGCGCCACCATTTCGACGCCGGAACTGCCGGAAAGCTCAGCCGAAAGCCGCGCGAGAGTTTCACTCTCGGTGCTGCTGACGGTGAAGGTCGTGAGCTGTGAGTTGAGGATCACGTCTTCGACGGTGCCGCGGGCCAGTACTTCGCCGAAGGCGATGTACGCGATTTCGTGGCAGCGCTCGGCCTCGTCCATGTAATGGGTCGAGACCAGCACGGTGAGGCCGTCGGCGGCGAGCTCGTGAATCTCGCTCCAGAAATCGCGCCGCGCTTTCGGATCGACGCCGGCCGTGGGCTCGTCGAGCAGCAGAAGCTTCGGATTGGGAAGCGTGCAGGCGCCGAGCGCAAGCCGCTGTTTCCAGCCGCCCGAAAGCTTGCCGGCCACCTGCTCCTCACGGCCTTGCAGACCGAGCCGCGCGATCATCGCTTTGGCCGCGGCGGCGGCGCGCGGAATGCCGTAGACGCGCGCGACGAACTCGAGATTTTCACGCACCGAAAGATCATCGTAGAGGCTGAAACGCTGCGTCATGTAGCCGACGCGATTTTTGATCTTGGCGGCTTCGGTGCGGATGTCGTAGCCGAGGCAGGTGCCGCTGCCTTGATCGGGCGTGAGCAGCCCGCAGAGCATGCGGATGGTGGTGGTCTTGCCGGAGCCGTTCGGCCCGAGGAAGCCGAAAATGGTGCCGCGTTTGACCTGCATGGAGAGGTCGCGCACCACCTGCCGGCCGCCGAAAGATTTGGTCAGGCCGTGCACGTCGATGACGATCTCGGGCGTGGCCGGCGGCGAGGCTGCGGCATGGGTGGGCATCATGCTCATCGCAGCGCCTCAGGCTTCGCCGCGACCTTCGGCAGCGTCGCCGGCGGATGATGCGTCAGCGTCACGTCGACCGGCTGGCCGACGCGAAACTCTGAGGGCTTTTCCGGCAACGCCTCGATCAGAAAGACGAGCTTGGCGCGCTCTTCGAGACTGTAGATAACCGGCGGCGTGAACTCCGATTGCTTGGCGATGAAGCTCACCCGCGCTGTGAGCCCGCTCGCGCAACCATCGCACGTGACATTGATTTCGTCGCCGTAGGCGACGGTCGGCAGCACCGCCTCCGGCACGTAGAAGCGGACCTTGATGTTGCCGGGCGGCAGGAGCGAAAGCACCGGCCGGCCCGCGGGCACCATCTCGCCGGGCCGGAAATAAATCTGCTGCACGGTGCCGCCGACCGCGCTGAACACGTTGCGCCGCGACAGCCGGGTCTGCACCGAATTGAGCCGCGCCTGCGCATCGCGCAGTATCATTTCGGCGGCGTCGAAATCCTTTTGCGTGCCGGCGCCGGTCTTCACCAGCATCGAGGCGCGGTCGAACGTCTGCTGCGCGTTCTTCACCGAGGCTTTGACTTGGGCGAGATCGGCCTGCTGCAGATCGTCATCGACGGTGAAGAGGAGATCGCCGGTCTTGACCGTGTCGCCTTCCTGCACCGTGAGCGTCCGCACCCGTCCGGTCTCGTCGGGCGCAACGAAGATCAGATTGGCCTCGACCCAGCCCTGATAGGCATTCGCCGATTGTTTGCTGCACGAAGCCGGCGCGAACGCCACTGCGCAAAGGACGGCCATTCCTGCGAGCCGCGGCACGCTCATCCCGGCCTCCCATCCCAGCCAAAAAGCCGATCGAAATAGGCGCGGATCATCGCGCGCGCATCGAGGGGCTCGAAACGGTCGAACAATCCCTGCCAGACCACGGCCATGACGGTCGCGGCGCCGAGCAATTGCGGAAAGCGGACGAGAGCATCGTCGGCGATTTCGCCGTGCTCGAGTGCGCGTTGCAGCCGCGCCCGTACCGCTTTCAGGATCGGTCCCAGCACCTCGCGATAGTAGAATTCGGCCAGCGCCGGGAAGCGCGGCCCCTCGCTGATGATGAGCCGCATCACCTGCTTGCGGCGCGTGCCGAAGACCTCGCGCGTGAAAATCTCGATCGCCTGATCGATCAGACTTTTCAGCGGCAGCGGGCTGGCGAGCACCGTCTCGAACGCGCTCATTACCGGACCGATCTGGAATCGGACCAGTTCCTGGAACAGCGCTTCCTTGTCGGCGAAGTACAGATAGATCGTGCCCTTGGCGACGCCGGCGCGTTTGGCGACGTCCTCGAGCCGCGCGGCGGCAAAGCCGCGGGCGGAAAATTCATCGAGCGCCGCTTCGAGGATGGCTTCGCGGCGGGCGGCTGCCTTGGTGAGCCGGGCGCTCTGGCGGGACGCTGCGATGGCTCCCCTGCCGCGGGCCGGGTTGGTCTCGGGTTCGGGGGGTTCTTTTCGGGTGGTGGTCATGCTTTGAATATGACTGACCAGTCAGTCATATTCAAGCGCGCGTTGGAACCTGCGACGAAAAGGACGGTGCGGCCGGCGCTGACAGCTCCAGATCGGCGGGGTTTGGGTACGGTGCCCTACTCGGCTTTTGCGAAAATGAGCCGAGGCGGACGACGGTGGCTGGCTGCCGCTATGAAGCCCTATGCCGGGTGCGCGTCGTGGGGTGGCGCGCCGTTGGGTTTCCGGCTTCCTTCAATGGCCGCGACCTTGGTCTGCAGCTCATCCCGGGCGGCCGGGCGCTTCGCCGGGCTCCGCGTCAGATCAACAGTATTGTCCTCGCGCTTGGACGATCCTTCGAAGCGCGCATTTTCCTCGATCGACAGCGAGCGGTGGAAAATATCGCCTTCGACGACGGCGGTGCTGTTCAGCTTGACGCGGCTTGCATGGATCGCGCCCTTGACCTGTCCGCCGATGGTCAAGTCTTCCGCGACGACGTCGCCCTCCACGCGGGCGCCCTCGTTGATCAAAACGTTGAGCGCCCGCAGCTCGCCCTCAACCTGGCCGAACACGTTCAGGGTGCCCTCGCCGAAAATCTTGCCCACGACAGTCATGCCGCGACTGATGGTGGACACCTGGTCGGCGGATCCCTGCTCCGCCGGCTTTGTTGCTACCGTCCGCTGCGCCTGCTGTACGGCGGAAGGCTGTTGATCGTTGTCGTCTTTGGATTTTCCGAACATTGCGCGCTCCTTGTTTTGCATTGGCTTTGGCTCAAGATCTTCAGGTGGCGTAGTAGATGCGATGGAAGCGGCTCCCGAGAGCGGTGAGCACTTCCCGGCCGGTCGATCGCGTCGCCTCGGCGACTTCGTCGATGGTGATGGTGGAGCCGATCAAGGTCGCCATTTCACCGCTCCATGCGGCTCTGGCATCAGGCAAATCGGTGACGTCGATCGCGAGCAGGTCCAATGACGAGGGCGCGGTCACCGGACAGCGATGCCCGTCAACGATGGCGTGCAGCGTAGCGTTGGGATGCCACGATCGCGGAAAGCCGTCGGCGTGCCCGACCGAAACCATCGCCAGCCGACGCCGCTTCGGTTCTGCGTCGATGAAGCTTTGCCCAGGCGTCATATCGCGGACATGCACGATGCGTGCGTGCAAATCGACAACAGGAAGCATCGGATTAGCCGAACCGGGAATGGGGTTGATCCCGAACAGTGCAGAGTCCGCGCGCACCAGATCGAAGTGAGACTTGCGATTGAGCAGGATGGCTGAGGCGCCGGCCAGCGACGCCGGAATGCCGCGATAAAGGCGGCGCAGTTCACCGAACCAGGCAACCTGACGCTCGCTCTGCGGATCGCGAGCATTTTCGGCCTGGCGAAACTGCTCATCAGGAGCGTGATGCCGTGATTCAAAAAGCCCAGCCGGGCCGAAAGCTGGGCCGCCTCCGCCATCGACAGTCCGAGCCTGTTCTCGCCGGTGTCGACGTTCAGCGCGCAGCCGCCCGACCATCCGCTCGCACTGACGAAAGCGTCCCACTCGGCGAGCTCGATTGCGCTGTTGATGACGGGTTGCGCATTGAGCTTTGTAAACAAGGCCGCGGCGCCGGCGTGCAGCCCGTGAAAAACGTAGATGATGGACTTCGGCGCCGCCGCGCGAACGCGCCTTGCTTCGGCAAGATTGGTGACGAAGAACGTTCGGCAGCCCGATTTGGCCAACGCATCCGCGACCGGATCGATACCGCAGCCGTAAGCGTTGCACTCGAGGACGGCCGCGCAATCGGCATCGGTGTTCTTGGCGAGCGTTGCCCAATTGAATGCGATGGCGGTCAAATTGATCTTCAGGACGGCGTCGGCTTCGTCGGCCGACGGCCCGTCCATGACAACGCCTTCCGTCAGCCCTTTGTGGTGGACGACGAGACGGCCGCCGCGATTGACGATTTTTCCTGCGATCGAACCGTCGACAAGGACGTTCGCACCTTCCTCGATCGTCAGACTTCCGATCAGGTTTCCGCGAACATGCAAAGAGCAATGTTTCTGGACAATCGTGTCGGTCGGAACCGAGCCGCTAACAACGGTGGCGCAATTGACAACCAGTGCTCCTTCAACATCGGCGCGGTTGTCGGAACCTACGATAGCCGGCGGCATTGCCAGCGCCCCCTACAACACAACTGGATTGCTTGTTTAAGCATGATCTTGACCGAAAACCGGTTTCCGCTTTTCGGGATCATGCTCTAGGTCCTAAAAGACCGCGTGCTCCCGGCGATTGGTTGCCGAGTGGATCACACATCATTCGCACCGGCATAGGAGAATTCTGCGCGTGATGCGCTTATGGTTGACTCTTAGATGACGGATTTGGAAAGAATGAAGCCGACCATCTAAGCGTTTTGCGAAGGCGGTCGTGCTTTCGGCAATGCCCGCCAGCTCGGCTAGCTTTTGGCTTTGGACTTGTTCAGGGTCACGGCGGCGCGAATAAGAGCCTTCAACGCCTTCTCGTTTATCTTGTCGCCCTCGTGGAAGTCGATGGCACGCCTTGTGTTCCCTTCAAGACTGGAGTTGAAGAGGCTCGAAGGATCCTCCAGGGCCGCCCCTTTGGCGAAGGTCATCTTCACGACGTTCTTGTAAGTCTCGCCTGTGCAGATCAATCCGTCGTGCGACCACACCGGCACCCCTCTCCACTTCCACTCCTCGACGACGTCGGGATCGGCTTCCTTGACGAGGGTCCGGAGCCGGCTGAGCATCTTGCCCCGCCAGTCGCCTAGCTCCTTGATTTTCGCGTCTATCAGCTGAGACGGAGACTCGCTTTTCTGCGACCCGCTCTTCTTCATGCCTGTTATCTCTTCCTCTCCCGAGGCTTTGATAAATTCGGGGTTACCGCCACCGTGCCGATTTTCTACCTGGAGCGAGGTGGAAATCGCAAGCGGGTCTCCGCGGCGACCGGACGGCCGGAGCGAGCAGCCCCTCGATCGCCCGGGCGTGCTTCCTCGGCGGAGGTTTGCAATGTCAGGCGAATAAGCGCGAACTGATGGGGTGCGCGATCTGTGGGCGCGGGCGCTTGCGGCGACGGCGGCTTCGGTCAGGCTCAGCCCTTCTCGTCGCACGCGAAGGCGCGCACCACGCAGTCCTTGCCGCCGAAGTCGTAGCAGCGGCGCAGCGACAGGTTCTCCGCCCGGCCAAGATGGGAGTCGATTGCCCAGCCGAAGGAGCCGCATGGACGCTTGACGTCGACCGCCATGGCCGCGCAGCCGCGCCGGATGGTGCCGACGACCTTGCAGCCGTTGCCGGTGCATTTCCGAACCGCCGCGGCGCGGGCATCGGCCACTTTGCGGAAATCGTAGCCATAGCCATAGGCGCCGCAGGTGCCGACTGCCAGGGCACCGGCTGCGTGCGCAGCGCCAAGCGCCGCGATCAGAAAGAAGGCCGCAGCGAGAACGCGCCCGGCCGTGCGCAAAAGCCCGATCATCATGTCCCTCCCCCGGGAAGATACAAAACGCTAGCTCGGAAGGGTTGCCAGTCGGTGAATGCCGGCCGTCTGCCGGGGCGCGGGCAAAATCGGCGCGCCTCGGAATGACGCGGTTGCGCTCAATCGATAATCGGCGCCGCCAGAGCTTCGCGGTTGCCGGCAGCGCTGAGCCGGTCGAGCGTCGCCTTCAGGCCGATCGTATCGGGACAGATGATCAGCCGGGTCACCCTGCCCCAGCGCAGATGCGCGACGTGGATGCCGCGATTGGTGGTGCGCACATGGTCGGTGCCGGAATTGGTCTCGTCCCAATCGACCACGACCGTCGTATTCCAGGGCGGGCCGCTGACTTCGATCTGGCGAAGATCGAAATGAATGTCCGGCAGGAGCCGGTAGAGCCTCTCATACCAGCGCCGGGTGGCGGAGAGCGTGTGGCGCGCGCCGCCCAACGCGTGCTCGCCGAGAAACGCATGCTCGAAAGCGGGCGCGAACGCCGCCAGCACCGGCTCGGCATTGCCTTTGTTGACGGCGGCGAACAACGACCGGATGCGGCCGCGGACGATGGCGTGATACATGGCTTTGCTCCTTGGCCCCGCTCCGTTTACCACCGTTCAATGATTGAACCCTACCGGATTGAGTTCAATGATGCAACTAAGTATGCTTTGGCCCATGAAACGAACCAGCTTTGCCCGCATGCACTGTTCGCTGGCGCGCGGCCTCGATCTGATCGGCGACTGGTGGTCGCCGCTGATCGTCCGCGACCTCTATCTCGGCGTTGTGCGCTTCGACGATTTGGTCGAAGACCTCGGCATTTCCCGCAATCTGTTGACGCGGCGTCTGAACGCGCTGAGCAAGAGCGGCATCGTCGAGCGGCACGCCTACCAGCGCCGCCCGCTGCGCTATGAATATCGGCTGAGCGAGGCCGGGCGCGACCTCGTGCCGGCGATTTTGGCATTGACCGCCTGGGGCGACCGCTGGGCGCGCCCGAAGGAAGGAAGCCCGATGCTGTTCGTGCACAAAACCTGCGGCCAGCGCTTCGAGCCGCACGTCACCTGCTCGGCCTGCGGCGAAGACGATCACCGCCGACGCTGTGCTGACGCTCGGCGGCCCGGGCGGCGCGATGAAGACCGGAACGCGCGTCTTGGCGCGGCGGCTTGGGGCGCGCGGCTGAGGGAGGCTGCATTTCCCGGGCGCAGCGCAGCACGAAGTGGTGCGCTGCAGACACCGGGATCGCAACAAACTCACAATCTGCGACGATCCCGGATCAGCGGTGCACCACTTCGTGCTGCACCGCTGATCCGGGAAACGCTCTCGGCGGCCCTCCGGGAATGACAGGTTACGTCTTCTCCAGCTCGGCCCGCACCGCCGCGAGTGCTTCAGGCGTATCCACATCGGTGAGCGCGGCCTTGCCGGAGAGCGGCACTTCGGTGACGGCTTCACTGTAGCGGGCGATGAGGTGACGCGCGCCGATATCGCCTTCGACCGCCATCAGGTCGGTGAAGAAGCGGCGCGACCAGACCACCGGATTGCCGCGCTGGCCGCCGATCGTCGGCACCACGATCAGCGCGCCCTTGTCCGGCGCGAGCGAACCAACCAGTTGATCGATCATCCGGGCATCGACTTGCGGCATGTCGCTGAGACAGACGATCACGCCATCGGATTGCGCCGGCACGGCGGCGATACCGGTCTTGAGCGAGGTGCCAAGCCCATCGGCGAAGGCCGGATTGTGCACGAACTCGACCGGCAGCCCTTCGAGCGCCGCCTCCACCCGCTCGCGCTGATGGCCGGTGACGACGATCACCGGGCGTGCGCGCGAGGCGAGCGCTTGCTCCGTGACGATACGCACGAGCGGCCGTCCGCCGATTTCGGCCAGGAGCTTGTTGGGTCCGCCCATGCGGCTCGATCGGCCGGCGGCGAGCACCAAGGCGGCGACGTTGCGCGCCGGCTGCAAAGGTTCTTCGCGCGGCTGCGGCCGCGTCACGATCTCCATCAGGAGGCCGCCGACGCCCATGCCGGTGATGTCTTCGCGCGGCACCGGCAGGCCGGCGAGAAGCCGCATCAGCACCCAGTCGAAGCCGTTTTCCTTCGGGCTGCGGGCGCAGCCCGGAGCGCCCAGCACCGGATGCCCGGACGCATTGCCGATGAGCAGAAGATTGCCGGGATCGACCGGCATGCCGAAATGCTCGATGCGGCCGCCGATCGCCTCGAGCGCCGCCGGGATCACGTCGCGCCGGTCGGCGATGGCGGAGGCGCCGAACACCACGACGAGCTCGGCGCCGTGCTTGAGCACGTCGCGGATGGCGGCCGCCAGCGGCTTTTGCTCGTGCGGGACGCGGCGCTCGGCGACGATGCCGGCATTGGCGGGCGCAAGCCGCTCGGCGGTGATCTTGAGCGTCTTGTCGATCACTTTGGACGAGAGGCCGGGCAGCACGGTCGAGACGACGCCGACCTTGCGCACGCGGTAGGGCGCGACGCGTACCACCGGCTCCTTCGTCGCCGCCAGCGCCTTGTCGCGCGCAGCCGCGGCGACTGCGAACGGAATGATCTTCACGGTGGCGATCATTTCGCCCGCGACCACCGGCTTAAAGGCCGACAGCGTCGCGACCGTGATCGCTTCATCGACGCGGTTGAGGCGATCGATCGCCTCTTTGTCGACGACCAGCACGCCTGCGCCCTGTGCGAACAAATTGGCGCGGCCGGTAAAGGCGCGGTCGACATGCACGCCGTCGCCGGCAATCGCTTCGGCAATGCCGGCGGCGGCGACGTCTTCCGAGACGTCATCGGGTTCGAGCCGCGCCACCACGATATCTTTGATGCCCGCCGCTTCGAGCGCGGCCGCCTCGACCGGGCCGATCAGCGTGCCCTTCTTGAGCACCATCGCGCCCTGGCGGATGGTGTGCACCGCCGTGCCGCCGATGGCCTCCTTGGGCGCGACCGCTCCGAATTTCATGACGCTGCCTTGACCAGCGGACGCTCGGCTTCCGGCTGTTGGTCCGGCTCTTGGCGCAGCCGTTCGGTGATCTGCGCCATGATCGCGACCGCGATCTCGGCCGGCGAGACCGCGCCGATGTCGAGGCCGATGGGCGCGTGGATGCGCGTGAGGCTCGGCGTCGCTCACGCCCTCCTGCTTGAGCCGCTCGAGGCGGCGCGCGTGGGTCTTTCGCGAGCCGAGCGCGCCGATATAGAAGCAATCGCGCGCGAGCGCGTGCAGCAGGGCCGGGTCGTCGATCTTCGGATCGTGGGTGAGCGCGACAAAAGCGGTGTAGCGGTCGACATTGAGCGGCGGCAGCGCCTTGTCCGGCCATTCGGCGATCACTTTCACGTCCGGAAAACGCTCCGGCGTGGCGAAAGCGGTGCGCGGGTCGACGATGGTGACGTCATAGCCGAGAAGCTTGGCGATCGGCGCCAGCGCCTGGCTGATGTGGACGGCGCCGATGACGACGAGCTGAGCGGCCGGCACATAAACCGTGAGGAAGACGCGCCCCTGCGGCGTCTCTTCCATGCCGCTCTTGCCGCTGCGCAGATGCTCGGACAGCACGGCCCGCAGCGGATCCTTGGCGATGTCGGCTGATTTGACCAGCCGCTGCTCGCCGCTTTCCACGTCGGTGACGACGATGGCGGCGCGCCGCGCGGCACGTTCGGCATTGAGAGTGGTGAGGAGGGAGAGTTTCATGGGAGATTCTCTGTCGTCATTCCGGAAGCCGAGCGAAGCGAGGCTGTCCGGAATCCATAACCTCTATCGTATCGGCCTTGGGCTCAGTGGTTATGGATTCCGGGCTCGCCACCAACCAAGTCGGCTGTAGCCGACTTGGCATCTTAGCTGCCGAACTCGGGAACACCCGAGTTCGATGGCGCCCCGGAATGACACTAATCCACCTTCTCCACCAGCACGCGGATCTTGCCGCCGCAGGAGAGGCCGACCTTCCAGGCGGTCTCGTCAGCGACGCCGAATTCCAGCATCTTGGGCTTGCCACTGTCGATCACATCGAGCGCTTCGGTGACGACGGCGCCTTCGACGCAGCCGCCGGAAACCGAGCCGAGAAAATTGCCGTCCTGATCGATGACCAGATTGGCGCCAACCGGCCGCGGCGCCGAGCCCCAGGTCTCGACCACGGTGGCGAGCGCCACTGCCCGGCCTTCCTTGCGCCAGTCTTCAGCGGCCTTGAGGATATCGCTGTCGGTTGAAAGCATGGTGCCTCCGTCATGTGGGCGAATGGCGAAATGGCGAGCGGCGAACTGCTGGGTGGGCAAGCTGCACGGTTCGCCTTCCTTATTCGCTATTCGCCACTCCCTATTCGCATATTTTCTCGCGACTGCCCGTTCGCTATGTCCCACGGAATATAAGCAATCAGGCGACCTTTTGCATCCAGGCTTTCGGGTCCCCTGCCCGCCCACCGCCCACCTGCAGCGAGGCGACCAGATCGGCGATCGAGTCGAGATTGTGGATCGGACGGAATTCGTCGACGTGCGGAAGCATGGTCTTGATGCCGCGGGCGCGCGCCTCGAAGCCGTCGAAGCGCAGCAGCGGATTGAGCCAGACCAGCCGCCGGCAGGAGCGGTGCAGCCGGTCCATATCGAAGGCGAGCGTGTCATCGACGTCGCGGTCAAGCCCGTCGGTGATCAGGAGCACGATCGCGCCCTGACCGAGCACGCGCCGCGCCCACAATTTATTGAAGGCATGCAGCGACGAGGCGATGCGCGTGCCGCCCGACCAGTCCGGCACGCTGGCCGAGCAGGCGGCGAGCGCATCGTCCGGATCGCGCTCGCGCAGGGCGCGCGTCACGTTGGAGAGCCGCGTGCCGAACAGGAAGGTGCTCACGCGCTTGCGCGCGTCGGTGAGCGCGTGCAGGAAATGCAGGAAGACACGGCTGTATTGGCTCATCGAGCCCGAGATATCGAGCAGCGCCACGATCGGCGGCGGCTTGGTCTTCGGGCCGATGAAGCGCAGGTCGATGAACCCGCCGCCGCCCTTCATGCTGGCGCGCAGCGTGCGGCGCATGTCGAGCACATGACCGTGCGGATGCGGCGCGAGCCGCCGGGTGCGCACCTCGGCGAGCGGCAGCACGAGCCTTTTCATCGCCTCCTTGGCGGCGGCAATCTCGGCCGCGGTCATCTGCGCGAAGTCTTTCTTCTGCAGCACCTCGCGTTCGGACACGGTCATGCGCGTGTCGAGCTCGATCTCCTGCTCTTTCTTGAGCTTGTCTTCCATGCCGGAGAACAGCGCGTCATGCACGCGGGTGGCGCCGGCCTCCGGCGGGCGCGGCGCATTCGGCGCCTGCGGCAGCATCATCGCCATGAGCTGATCGACATAGCCGCGGCGGCGGAAAAAGATGCGGAACGCCTGATCGAAGATGATCGAGTGCTCATGGCGCTTCACAAACACCGCATGCAGCGTCCAGTAGAAATCCTCGCGCGTGCCGAGGCCGGCGGCCTTCACCGCCTCGAGCGCATCGAGCACCGCGCCGGGGCCGACCGGAATGCCGGCGGCGCGCAGCGCGCGGGCGAAGTAGACGATATTTTCGGCGAGCCGGCCGGTTGGTTGCTCGGTCATTTCCATTTCCACCCGCTCGTCCCCGCCCCCGATCAAGTCGGGGGTAAACTGCGGCGCGGGACCCAGTTCTGGATTCCCGCTTTCGCGGGAATGAGCGGAGTATCTGTTATTCCGCTGCGCGCAGCTCCGACTTCACTTCGTCGAGCATCTCCTTGACCTTCGAGCCTTCGAGCCGCGCGATGTCGTCCTGGTATTTGAGCAGCACCCCGAGCGTATCGGAGACGGTGGCCGGATCGAGCGCCACCACGTCGAGCTCGGTGAGCGCGCTCGCCCAATCGAGCGATTCCGCGACGCCCGGCGCCTTGAACAATTCCTGCTTGCGCAAAGCCTGCACGAACGCCACGACCTGCTCGGACAGCTTCTTGCCGATGCCCGGCACCTTGGCGCGCACAATGTTCAATTCGCGCGCGGCGCTCGGATAGCCGACCCAGTGATAGAGGCAGCGGCGCTTGAGCGCGTCGTGCACCTCGCGGGTGCGGTTGGAGGTAATGATCACGATCGGCGGATGCTCGGCCTTCACCGTCCCCATTTCCGGAATCGTCACCTGGAAGTCGCTCAGGACTTCGAGCAGAAACGCCTCGAAGGCTTCGTCGGTGCGGTCGAGCTCATCGATCAGGAGAACGGGCGAGCCGGCGGTGTCGGGCTCGAGCGCTTGCAGCAGCGGCCGCTTGATCAGAAAGCGCTCGGAGAACACGTCGCTTTCGATCCGCGCGCGATCGTGCTCGCCTTCGGCCTCGGCGGCGCGGATCGCGATCATCTGCGCGGCATAGTTCCATTCGTAGACCGCGGCCGCGACGTCGAGCCCCTCGTAGCATTGCAGCCGGATGAGCCGGCGACCCAGGGTCTGCGACAATACCTTGGCGATCTCGGTCTTGCCGACGCCGGCCTCGCCTTCCAGGAACAGCGGCCGGCCCATTTTGAGCGCGAGGTAGAGCACGGTTCCAAGCGAGCGGTCGGTGAGATACTCGGCTTCCGCCAAAAGCGCGACGGTGGCATCAATGGAGGCCGGGAGCGGCCTGGGCGTTATTTTGTTCATCAGTTCAATCTAACCCGTCATTGCCGGGCTTGTCCCGGCAATCCACGTCCTCGGTCCCGGCATGCCTGCATGTAAAGACGTGGGTGCCCGGCGACAAGCTCGCACGCGGTCCGGCCGTCAGGCCGGGCCCGCGGCCGGACATGACGATCGGTCGATCTCCGCTGGATCGTTACTTCCCAACCGCCTCCGCGACCGCGCGGCGGGCGAGCACGCCGATCAGATGGGCGCGGTATTCGGCGCTGCCGTGGATGTCGCTGTTGAGGCCGTCGGCCGAAACCGTCAGCCCTTCGAGCGATTTCGGTGAAAACCGCTTTTTCAGCGCCTCTTCGAAGGACGGGACGCGGAACACGCCGTTTGCGCCGGCGCCGGTGACTGCGACCCGGATCTCGCTGCCGCGCTTGCCGACAAAGACGCCGACCAGCGCGTAGCGCGAGGCCTGGTTGCGGAACTTCTGATAGGCCGCCTTCTTGGGCAGCGGGAAGCTGATTTTGGTGACGATCTCGGAGGGTTCGAGCGCGGTCGAGAACATGCCGGTGAAGTAATCATCGGCCTTGATGCGGCGCTTGTTGGTGATGATGGTGGCGCCGAGCCCGAGACAGGCGGCCGGATAGTCGGCGGTCGGATCGTTGTTGGCGATCGAGCCGCCGATCGTACCCATGTGGCGTACGGCCGGGTCGCCGATCATGCCGGCGAGCTTCGCGATGACCGGCGCATGCTCCTGCACCACCGGCGAGGTGTGCACGTCGACATGACGAGTCATCGCGCCGATAGTGATCGAGCGGCCGGCAAGCTCGATGCCGGCGAGCCCCTGGACCCGCGACAGGTCGATCAGTTCCGGCGGCCCGGCGAGGCGGAGCTTCATGGTCGGCAACAGCGTATGGCCGCCGGCCAAGAGCTTGGCGTCCGGGTTCTTGCTGAGCAGGTTGACCGCCTGCCGCAGCGTCTCCGGACGATGGAAGGTGAAGCTGTACATCGCAGTTCTCCGTTATCTCTTCAGGCCGTTGTCTCTTCAGGCGTTATATCTTTCCGATTCACGCCGCGTGCGGCGCGGCCCGGCCCGATCTCTGTAACGCGGCCCACACGGTCGGCGGCGTCGCCGGCATGGCGACCGCTTCCGTGCCGATGGCGTCGGTGATGGCGTTGATGACGGCCGTTGGCGCCGCGATCGCGCCCGCCTCGCCGCAGCCCTTGATGCCGAGCGGATTGGACGGGCATTTGGTCATGGTCGTGTCGACCTTGATGGTCGGGAAGTAATCTGCCCGCGGCATGGCGTAATCCATGAACGAGCCGGTGACGAGCTGGCCGTCCTTGTCGTAGACCGCGCCCTCGCACAGCGCCTGGCCGACGCCCTGCGCGATGCCGCCGTGCACCTGCCCCTCGACGATCATCGGGTTGATCACGACACCGAAATCGTCCACCGCCGTCCAGGCGACGATCTCGGTGTTGCCGGTTTCCGGATCGACCTCGACTTCGCAGATGTGAACGCCGGAGGGGAAGGTAAAGTTGGTCGGATCGTAGAACGCGCTCTCTTTCAGTCCCGGCTCCAATTGCTGACCGGTGAATTTGTGCGCGATATAGGCGTTGAGCGCGATGTCGCCCCAAGCTGCGGATTTGTCGGTGCCGGCGACAGTGAACTTTCCATCCTTGAACTCGATGTCGCCTTCCGACGCCTCGAGCACAAAGGCCGCTACCTTCTTGGCCTTGGCCTCGATCTTATCCAGCGCCTTGACGATCGCCGACATGCCGACCGGGCCCGAGCGGGAGCCATAAGTGCCCATGCCGAATTGCACCTTGTCAGTGTCGCCATGCACGATCGAGATGTTCTCGATCGGCAGACCGAGCCGGTCCGATACGAGCTGGGCGAAAGTCGTCTCGTGCCCTTGGCCGTGGCTGTGAGATCCAGTGAGGATTTCGACCGAACCGGTTGGATTGACCCGCACTTCCGCCGATTCCCACAAACCGACGCCGCCGCCGAGCGAGCCAACCGCCTGCGAGGGCGCAATGCCGCACGCTTCGATATAAGCGGAAATGCCGATGCCGCGCAGCTTGCCGCGCCGCGCCGCCTCACGCTTGCGCTTGGCGATGCCTTTATAGTCGGCAAGCTCCATCGCCTTCTTGAGCGACGCGTCATAGTCGCCGGCGTCATACGCCATGATCACCGGCGTCTGATGCGGAAACGCCCGCACGAAGTTCTTGCGCCGCAGATCCGCCGGATCCTGACCGAGCTCGCGCGCGCCGACCTCGATCAGCCGCTCGACCACGAAGCTCGCTTCCGGGCGCCCTGCCCCGCGATAGGCGTCGACCGGCACGGTGTTGGTGTAAACCGCATCAACCTCGGAATAGATTTGCGGGATCGCGTACTGCCCCGATAGCAGCGTGGCGTACATATAGGTCGGGATCGCCGACGAGAAGGTCGACATGTAAGCGCCGATATTGGCGATCGTCTTGGCGCGCAGGCCGAGGATCTTGCCGTCGGCATCGAAGGCCATTTCGGCATGCGTGATGTGATCGCGGCCGTGCGCGTCGGCAAGAAACGCCTCGGAACGGTCCGAGGTCCACTTCACCGGCCGGCCCACGCGCCGGGAGGCCCATAACGCCACGACCTCTTCGGGATAGATAAAGATCTTCGAGCCGAAGCCGCCGCCGACATCGGGCGCGATCACCCGCAATTTGTGTTCGGGCGCCATGCCGACAAACGCAGCGATGACGAGGCGCGCGACGTGCGGATTCTGCGACGTGTTCCACAATGTCAGCTGATCGCTGCCGGCGTCATATTCGGCGAGTGCCGAGCGCGGCTCCATCGGGTTCGCCACCAGCCGATTGTTGACGATGTCGAGCTTGGTGATGTGCTTGGCCGATTTGAATGCGGCTTCAGCGCCTTTCGGATCGCCGATGTGCCACTGATAGATGGTGTTGTGCGGCGCGACTTCGTGGATTTGCGTGGTGCCCGGCTTTTGCGCCGTGGCCAGGTCGGCGACCGCAGGCAGCACGGCGTAGTCGATCTTGAGCTTTTCGGCGGCGTCGCGCGCTTGCGCCAACGTTTCCGCGATGACAACCGCGACCGGATCGCCGACGTGACAGGCTTTGCCGTGAGCGAGCGCCGGATGCGGCGTCATTTTCATCGGCGAGCCGTCTTTGGAATGAATCATCCAGCCGCAGATGAGATTGCCGATCTTGTCGGCGGCGAGCTCCGCGCCGGTCAGCACCGCGACCACGCCTGGCGAGGCGGCCGCCGCCTTGCTGTCGATCGATTTGATGGTCGCGTGGGCGTGCGGGGAACGGACGAAGAAGGCGTAAGTCTGGCCGGGCCGGTTGATGTCGTCCGTGTAGTGGCCCTTGCCGGTGATGAAGCGGTGGTCCTCCTTGCGGCGCACTGCGGCGCCGATCCCGGTCGCACTCATGGCAGTCTCCTCCGGCTATTTTTTGTTTTAGTTACGTGACGAACCTCCGTCGGCGGCGCTCTACTCGGCCGCCTTCGCAGCGCCGGCGCCCTTCATGGCGCGCGCACCGGCGGCGATCGCTTTGACGATGTTGTGGTAGCCGGTGCAGCGGCACAGATTGCCCTCGAGCTCTTCGCGGATCGTGTGATCGTCGAGTTCGTGGCCCTTGCGGCGCACCATATCGACGGCGGTCATGATCATGCCCGGCGTGCAATAGCCGCACTGCAGTCCGTGATTCTCGCGGAAGGCCTCCTGCATCGGATGCAGCGGGCCGTCGGCGGGCGCCAGCCCCTCGATGGTGAGCACATCGGCGCCATCGAGCTGCAACGCCAGCACGGTGCAGGATTTCACGGCCTTGCCGTTGATATGGACGACGCAGGCGCCGCATTGCGAGGTGTCGCAGCCGACATGCGTGCCGGTCAGCCGCAGATTCTCGCGCAGCAACTGCACCAGAAGCGTGCGCGGATCGACATCGGCGGTGACGGATTTGCCGTTCACAGTGAGGGAAACGGCTGCCATATGCGCCTCCTCGGATTCCCCAAAAAACGTTGCTATTGCGGACGGCTCGCGGCCGTTTCTCGCCTCCCAAAGGCGAAAACGCGACGATTTTTGCCGGTTTTCTTCTTTGGAACCAGAATTAGTCTGAACTGCGGCCTACCCCTCGGTCAAGGGATTTGCAACCGAGGGGCCCGCAAGGAGCGTCACGAAGCCGTGCACGGCAGCGTTTTTTGCTCGTTTGCTAGGCGCCGGCGGCGCTGACCGTGGCAGCAAATTTTTGGAAAAAATCGTCGGCAAGCTTCTTTGCGGCGCCGTTGACCAGGCGTTGACCAAGCTGGGCAAGCTTGCCGCCGATCTGCGCCTCGACCGTGTAGATGAGCAAAGTGCCGCCGTCCTTCGGCTCAAGCTTGACGGTCGCGCCGCCGGTAGCGAAGCCGGCAACGCCGCCGTCGCCCTGGCCGGAAATCTTGTAGCCGTTCGGCGGATCGAGATCGGACAGCGTGACCTTGCCTTTGAACTTCGCCTTTACCGGGCCGATCTTGGTCACCGCCACGGCCTGGAATTCGGTATCCGACAATTTGTCGAGCGACTCACAGCCGGGAATGCAGGCCTTCAGTGTCTCGGCATCGTTAAGCTTTTCCCATACGGTTTCCCGCGCGACGGGAAGCTGGTACTCGCCGTTCATCGTCATGGCCATCGTGCAGCACTCCTGAGCCGATCAGTTCAAGATTATCGCTTAGCGCATGATCCCGAAAAGTGGAAACCGGTTTTCGGAAAAGATCATGCTCCACCAAAAATCTAGACCATGATCCGATCAACTTGATTGGATCATGGTCTAGCGTCTTGCGCGCGCGCTGGAAAGTCCATTGTCGGCCGGACCGCACGGCGATTGCGCGGCGCGCGCTGACGGATCAAGATCAACACAAAGCGCGCTGGAGGAAACATTCATGCCGGAAATCAACGCCGACGGCTGCCGTATTCACGTAGAGGTCGAAGGGCCCGAGCAGGCCCCGGTGCTGATGCTGTCGAACTCGCTCGGCACCAATCTGCATATGTGGGATGATCAAGTCGCAGCGTTCACGCGCCACTTCCGCCTGGTACGGTACGATCGCCGCGGTCACGGCCTATCGGACGTGCCGAAGAGCCCCTATTCCATGGAGCGGCTCGGGCGCGACGTGCTCGCCATTCTCGATGGTCTCGGCATCGCAAAGATGCATTGGTGCGGATTGTCGATCGGCGGCATGGTCGGCATGTGGCTCGGCGCCAATGCGGCCTCGCGCATCGACAAGCTCATCCTCTCCAACACGGCGGCCTACTTTCCTGACAAGACGATTTGGGACGCCCGCATCAAGCTGGTGCGCGAAAAGGGCTTGGCCGCGGTCGTCGACGGCACCATGGAGCGGTGGTTCACCAAACCGTTCCGCGAAGGCTCGCCGCAAGCGATGGAGCGCATCCGCGCCATGTTCCTGGCGACGGATACGGAAGGCTACATCGGCTGCGGCCAAGCGATCCGCGACATGGACCATCGGCCGCTGCTCGCCAAGATCAATACGCCGACTTTGGTGATCGCCGGCCGGTACGATCTGGGCACGCCGCTCGAAGCCGGCGAATTCATCGCCCAGCACATGCCGAATGCGCAGCTTGCGGTGCTCGAGACGGCCCACATCGCCAATATGGAGCAGCCGAAAATCTACAGCGATACGGTGCTGGAGTTTTTGCTGGGGAAATAAACACCGCGTCATTCCGGGGCCGAGCGTAAGCGAGGAGCCCGGAATCCATATTCGCTGAAATCTCAGGAAAGGCGCGGAGTACGACCCGCGTGACTTGTGGTTATGGATTCCGGGCTCGCGCTGCGCGCGCCCCGGATTGACGATCACCCCCGCCGGTCGCGAAACTCGTGCGGCGTGGTGCCGGCCTGCTTGCGGAAAAAACGCGCGAAGTGCGAGGGATCGGAAAAGGACAATTCCTCGGCAATGTCCTGGATCGGTTGCGTGGTGAAGACGAGCTGGCGTTTGGCTTCGGTGAGCAGGCGCTGGCGGATCAGATGGCCGGCGGTGACGCCGGTTGCGCGTTTGACGTGATCGTTGAGCCGGTCGACGGTCATGCCAAGCTTCTCGGCATAGAAGCCGAGCTGATGCTCGCGGCGGAAATACTCGTCGACCAGCGTGCGCAACTGCGCGACCGTCGCGTCGGCCGGCTGCAAGGTGATGGTGCCGGTGCGCGCGCGGCTTGCTGCAAGCCGCGCCACGGTGACCGCGATCAGCGCCAGGAGGCTGCGCATCGCCATGCGATAGCCTTCGCGCGCCAGGCTGCCTTCCTCGAACAATTCCGCGCACAAAGCCGAAAGCCGCATGCGCTCGCTCTCGCCGCCAATCGGGATGATCGGATGCGCGGCGAGCGCGCGCAGTCGTGACAACGCCTCGCCCGAGCGGTCGGCGAGCGCGAAGGCTGCGTCTTCGGTGAAGCTCATGACCCAGCCTTCGGAGCCCGGCTCGAAGCGGAAACCGTGCGCCACGGCGGCAGGCACCAGAATAGCGGCCGGTGCAGCGAAGGGCAGCTTGGCGGCTTCGTAGATCATCTCGCCGCCGCCGCGCTCGATCAGAAGAATCTGAAACAGATTGCGATGCCGGTGCGCGCGAATGGTCCAATCGTGCACCGAGGAGCGCGAGGGAATCGTCTCGACGTGAATGAAATCGAATGCCTGGTCGTCCGGCGGATCGCCGTAGAGATGAAACAGGGGCAGCGCGTTGGCCATGCCCCAAGCATAAGCGGATCGCGCGCAAGAAGAAGCCGCCGGGCGGCGCGCAGACGGATTTTTATACAAGAAAGCGGCAGCCCGCCGCTCGGGCGGGCTGCCGCTCTGTTAAGAAATGGATTTAGCGGTTCATGCCGCCGTGCTGGCCACCTTGTCCGCCCTGTCCGCCCTGTCCGGGTTTCTGCTGGCCGCCCTGATGCTGCTCACCGGGCTTTCCTTGTCCGCCCTGCTGCTGCTGGCCGGGCTTGCCCTGCCCACCCTGCTGCGGATTACCCTGCTGCTGCTGCTTGCGCGGATCCTGTTGTTCGTTCGCCATGTCGACGTGCTCCATGAGTTTCGGAAGCCCCCCGTACGACAAGACGATAACCCTTGAGGCGTGGCGTGGTTCCTACCGGCGTTGCTCGGACTTTCGGCAACGAATTGGAAAATCACAAGAAAATGCGGCTCAAACAATAGGCAAGAAAGCGGTTCCACGGTTCCCCCGACACTCGCTCCGCACCAAGACGGCGCCGCTTTGCCGCGCGGGATCAGCCTGTTAAGACTTCCACGGGGATTCGGAAGGCGCGGACGCATGGAATATTTCGTCCAGCAGCTCATTAACGGCATCACGCTCGGTTCCATCTACGGCCTGATCGCGATCGGCTATACGATGGTCTACGGCATCATCGGCATGATCAATTTCGCGCACGGCGACATCTTCATGGTCGGCGCGTTTTTGGCCCTGATCGCCTTTCTGGTCCTGGTGGCCATTGGCGTTACCGCGGTACCGCTGGCGCTCCTGCTGGTGCTGCTGGTGTCGATGGCGCTGACTGCACTTTATGGCTGGACCGTCGAGCGCATCGCCTACCGGCCGCTGCGGCAGTCGTTCCGGCTCGCGCCGCTGATCTCCGCGATCGGCATGTCGATCGTGCTGCAAAACTATGTGCAGGTCGCCCAGGGCGCGCGCGTCAAGCCGCTGCCGCCGCTCATCCGCGGCGGCTACACCTTGTTCGAAGGCAACGACTTTGCCGTGCGGCTCTCCAACATCCAGATCATCGTCGTGGTCGCGACGCTGATGGTGATGGCGGGCTTTTCGTACCTCGTCGCGCGCACCCGGCTCGGCCGCAACATGCGCGCCTGCGAGCAGGACCTGAAAATGGCGGCGCTCTCCGGCATCGATGTCGACCGCACCATCTCACTCACCTTCGTCATCGGGGCCGCGCTCGCAGCCGTCGCCGGCCTGATGTTCCTCCTCTATTACGGCGTGATCGATTTCTTCATCGGCTTTCTGGCCGGCGTCAAAGCGTTTACCGCCGCCGTCCTTGGCGGCATCGGCTCGCTGCCCGGCGCCATGCTCGGCGGCATCCTGATCGGCCTGATCGAGACCATGTGGTCGGCCTATTTTTCGATCGAGTACAAAGACGTTGCGGCTTTCTCCATCCTCATCATCGTGCTCATTTTCCTGCCGACCGGGATTTTAGGCCGGCCGGAAGTCGAGAAGGTGTGAGAGAAGCGGGGACCGCGTGCCGCGCGAAAGCGAGCCCTTCAAGCCATCGGTCCTTGCTGCCGCGCTGAAACAAGCCGCCATCGCGGCCGCCATTGCGTTCGGGCTGTTCGTGCTGATGGTCGGCATCAAGACAGATCAGGGACCGACCGGCGCGCTGGTGATCACAACGCGTTTTGGCACCGTTGGCGTACTCGTCGGCGGCGTCTTTGCCGGCGCTTTCTTGCGGGCGCTTTTTGGAGCGAGAATCAAAGCGTCATTCGACTTTTTGATTCCCACCTGGAGGACTATTGCGGCGCATATCGGCCCTTATGTGCCGGCGCTGCTTCTTGCGTTCGCGCTCATTGCTCCGATCTTTTTTTACGCCGTTGGCAATCGTTACTTGATCGATCTCGGCATCCTCATCGTCACCTACACGATGCTCGGATTGGGATTGAACATCGTGGTTGGTCTCGCCGGCCTCCTCGATCTCGGTTACGTCGCCTTCTACGCGGTTGGCGCGTATTCCTATGCGCTGCTGGCGCACCATTTCGCGCTGTCGTTCTGGATCTGCCTGCCTGTTGCCGGAATCCTCGCTGCTTTCGCCGGCATCCTGCTGGGCTTTCCGGTCTTGCGCCTGCGCGGCGACTATCTCGCCATCGTCACGCTCGGTTTCGGCGAAATCATCCGGCTGATCCTGCTCAACTGGCAGGACCTCACCGGCGGCCCTAACGGCATTGTCGGAATCCCCGGGCCTTCGTTTTTTGGCTTGCCGTTCAATTCGAGCGACAAGGGCTTCGCTGCGACGTTCGGAATCCCATTCTCGCCCACGCAAAAGTACCTCTATCTTTATTACGTCATACTCGTCTTGGCGCTGCTGACGAATTGGGTCAGCTTGCGATTGCGCCGCTTGCCAATCGGTCGCGCCTGGGAAGCGTTGCGCGAGGACGAGATCGCCTGCCGCGCACTCGGCATCAACACCACGACCACCAAGCTCACCGCGTTCGCCATGGGCGCGATGTTCGGCGGTTTTGCCGGCGCTTTCTACGCGACCCGTCAAAACTTCATCAGTCCTGAATCATTTAATTTCAGCGAATCGGCTTTCGTTCTCGCCATCGTCGTGCTCGGCGGCATGGGCTCGCAGCTCGGCGTCGCCGTTGCCGCTACGGTGATGCTCGGCGCCTTCGAATTACTGCGCGAATTCGACCAGTATCGGATGCTGGTCTTTGGAGCCGCCATGGTCGCGGTGATGATCTACCGGCCGCGCGGGCTGGTTTCTGCCCGCACGCCGTCCGTCTTCCTGCGCCGGCGCAAGGACGTCCCGCCAGAGCTCGTGGCCGAGGCGCGCACGGAGAGCCCGGCGTGACCGCGGCGCCGCTGCTCACGGTCGAGCATCTGACCATGCGCTTCGGCGGCCTCGTCGCCGTCAATGATCTGAGCTTCAGCGCACGTGCGCGCGAAATTACCGCGCTGATCGGGCCGAACGGCGCCGGCAAGACCACGCTGTTTAACTGCATCACCGGCTTTTACCGGCCGACGGTCGGACGTCTGCGGCTCGCGCACCCGGACGGCGCCTCGTATCTGCTCGAACGCCTTCCGGGCTTTCGCATCGCCAAGGAGGCGCGCGTGGCGCGCACGTTCCAAAACGTGCGGCTGTTCGCCGGCATGACGCTTCTGGAAAATCTTCTGGTCGCACAGCACAACACGCTGATGCTGGCTTCGGGCTTCACCTTGCTCGGTCTGTTCGGCGCGCCGTCTTATGCGCGCGCGCAGGAGCGCGCCATCGACAAAGCCCGCTACTGGCTCGACCGCGTCGGGCTCGCGGGGCGCGCCGACGATCCGGCCGGCGCCCTTCCCTATGGGGCGCAACGCCGCGTCGAAATCGCGCGCGCCATGTGCACCGACCCGGTGCTGCTCTGCCTCGACGAGCCGGCTGCCGGGCTGAACAATAACGAAAGCGCCGAGCTCAATCGACTGCTCCGCGCCATCCGCGACGAGCACGACACCTCGATTCTGTTGATCGAGCACGACATGGGCGTGGTGATGGAAATCTCCGACCACATCGTGGTGCTGGATTACGGCATCAAGATCGCCGACGGCGCGCCGGCCGGCGTGCGCAGCGATCCGAAGGTGATCGCCGCCTATCTCGGCGTAGCCGACGAGGACGAAGCGCTCGCGCAGGCCGAGGCAAGACCGTGACGGCGCCCCTCCTCTCGCTGCGCGGCGTCAAAGCCTCGTACGGCAACGTGCTCGCGCTCAAGGGCGTCGACCTCGATGTGCATGAAGGCGAGATCGTCGCGCTGATCGGCGCCAACGGCGCCGGCAAGTCGACCCTGATGATGACGGTATTCGGCAATCCGCGCGCGCACGACGGCAGCATCAGCTTCGCCGGCCGCGATATCACTACGCTGCCGACGCACGAGGTGGCCAAGCTCCGCATCGCGCAATCGCCCGAAGGCCGCCGGATTTTTCCGCGCATGACGGTGCTCGAAAACTTGCAGATCGGCGCGACGGTGACCGACGAGGCTCATTTCGTGGCCGACCTCGAGCGCGTTTTCGCGCTGTTCCCGCGGCTCGCCGACCGCCGCACCCAGCGCGGCGGCACATTGTCGGGTGGCGAGCAGCAGATGCTGGCGATTGGGCGCGCGCTGATGGGCCGGCCGCGGCTCATTCTTCTGGACGAGCCGTCGCTGGGCCTGGCGCCGCTCCTCGTGCAGCAAATCTTCGCCGCCATTCGCGCGCTCAACGAGCGCGACAAGCTGACCGTGTTTCTGGTCGAACAGAACGCCTACCATGCGCTCAAGCTCGCGCACCGCGGCTATGTGATGGTCAACGGCGAAATCACCCTGCAAGGCGAAGGGCGCGCCTTGCTGCAACGGCCGGAAATCCGCGCCGCGTATCTCGAAGGCGGAACCCGCTGAGGGCATATGGACGGGCTCTATTCGGGCGAAAGCATTCTGCAGGTCGTGATGCTGACGGTCGTGATCGGCGGCGGCGCGGCGGCATTGTCCGGCCGCGCCATCGCGCGCGCCTGGCGGCCGCCGTGGCAGGTGGTGATCGCCGCACTACTTCTTGGCGCCGCCGCGCGCTTCTTTCATTTCGCCTTATTCCAGGGCGAGCTTCTGTCGCTGCCGTCGTATGCCTGCGATACCGCGATCTTCGTTATCGCCGGTATGCTGGCCTGGCGGGCGACGCGCGCCAACCAGATGGTGCAGCAATATCCCTGGCTCTATGCCCGTTCCGGCCCGCTCGGCTGGCGCGAAATCAGGCGAGAAAACCAGAGCTAGCAGTGTTATCGTCCGGCTACGTCAATCCTCCCGCATGCATGAGAGGACGCATATGAACAAACTTTCGCTTACCGCTATCGCGCTGCTGTCGATCCTTGGAACCGCGCCCGCGTTCGCGCAGGACATCCCCGTCGCGGTCGCAGGCCCGATGACAGGCGGACAGGCAACCTTCGGCCGCCAGTTCCGCGACGGCGCCGAACAGGCGGTCGCCGACATCAATGCCTCAGGCGGCGTGCTTGGCAAAAAGCTTCGGCTCGAGGTCGGCGACGACGCCTGCGATCCGAAACAAGCGCGCTCGGTGGCGGAGAAACTCTCCGGCATGGGCGTGGTTGTTTCGGTCGGCCATTATTGCTCCTCGTCCTCGATCCCGGCCTCTGACGCGTATCTCGATGGCGGCGTGCTGCAGATCACGCCGGGCTCGACCAATCCGCAGTTCACCGATCGCGGCATGTGGAACACGTTCCGCACCTGCGGGCGCGACGACCAGCAGGGCGGCTTCGCCGCCGGCTATCTGGCGAAGAATTTCAAGGACAAGAACATCGCCATCATCAACGACAAGACCACCTACGGCAAAGGCCTCGCCGACGAGGTGAAGAAGGCGCTCAACGCCGCGGGCGTGAAAGAGAAGCTCAACGAATCCTACAATCAGGGCGACAAGGACTTCACCGCGCTCGTTTCGAAGCTCAAGCGCAACAATATCGATATCGTCTATGACGGCGGCTATCACCAGGAAGCCGGCCTGATCGTGCGCCAGATGCGCGATCAGGGATTGAACACCATCCTGATGGCGGGCGATGCGCTGGCCTCGCGCGAATTCGCGTCCATCACCGGGCCGGCGGGCGAAGGCGTGCTGATCACCTTCCCGCCCGATCCGCGCAAGCGTCCGACGGCCGCCGCGATCGTGAAGAAGTTCAAGGACAAGGGCATCGATCCGGAAGGCTACGTGCTCTACACCTATGCGGCCTTTCAGGCGTGGGCGCAGGCAGCCGCCAAGGCCGGCACCACCGATCCGCAGAAAGTCGCCGCCGCCATGCGCGCCGGCACGTGGGACACGGTGCTCGGCCCGATCTCCTATGACAAGAAGGGCGATATCACCTCGGGTGGCTGGGCGGTGTATCGCTGGGACAAAGACGGCAATTACGACGAAATCTACAGCGAGGCGGGGCGGAGCTGAGAGCGTGTTTCCCGGGCGCGGCGCAGCACGATCGTGATGCGCCGCAGACCCGGGATCGTAACAACCTCTGAGTTTGGAACGATCCCGGATCAGCGCTGCAACGCGTGGCGTTGCAGCGCGTCCGGGATACGCATGCTGGGCGCTTAGCCAATCTTCCCCAGCAGCGGAAACGTCTCCAGCAGCCAGAAGCTTGCCTGTGAGACCGCGCCGGTGAGGAAGGCAACGCCGGTGAGAACCAGCAATCCGCCCATCGCTTTTTCGACCAAGCCGAGATGCGCGCGAAAACGCGTGAGGAATGCAGCGAACGGCTCGATGGCGAAGGCCGCGACAATAAACGGGATGCCGAGCCCGAGTGAATAGACGGCAAGCATGCCGGCGCCTTTAGCCACGGTCTCCTCGGAGGCGGCCACCGCGAGGATCGCGGCAAGGATCGGGCCGATGCACGGCGTCCAGCCGAGCGCAAAGGCAAGCCCCATCAGATAAGCGCCCCACAAGCCAACCGGCTTGACCATCTCCATGCGCTTTTCGCGCATCAATAGCGCGATCGGCGTCAGCCCGAGAAAGTGCAGGCCCATGACGATGATGAGGACGCCCGCCGCAATCGCGAGCTCGCCCGAATAGGCGCGCAACAGTGCACCGACGGCGCTGGCGCTGGCGCCCAGCGTCACGAAAACTGTGGAGAATCCGAGTACGAACAACAGCGCCGCCGCCACGGTTTCGCGGCGAACCCGCGGCTCGGGCTCGGCATCGGCAAGCCGCTCCAACGAGGTGCCGGTCATATAGACGAGATACGGTGGCACCAGCGGCAGCACGCAGGGCGAGAGAAAGCTCAGCATGCCGGCGGCAAAGGCGGCGGCGATAGAGACTTGCATGGCGCACTCAAGTTCTTTGGCGCCCTCAATGCCCGGCGGCCCTGGGGGGCGCAAGCGCCGCAAGGGCGCGCCCGCGAGGATGTGATGGCCCTCGTCATTCCGGGGCGGAGCGGAGCCCGGAATCCATACCCTCCAGCGTCGAAGCGGAAACTCTCGTGTAATGTTCGCGAGTTTCATGGTTATGGCGCCGGGCTCGCGGACTTCGTTTGCGCCCCGGAATGACTGGAGCACCACTTGCGCAATCTCATTACCGACGTGCCCGGAATAAAAGTCGGCCATGCCGAGGATTTGCGGCTCGGCTCGGGCGCAACCGCGATCATTTTCGACGAGCCGGCAGCTGCTTCCATCGACGTGCGCGGCGGCGGACCGGGCACGCGCGAAACCGCCCTGCTCGATCCGGCGCAGACCGTCGAAGGCATCGATGCCATCACGCTCGCCGGCGGCTCCGCCTTCGGCCTTGATGCGGCTTCCGGCGTGCAGGCTTGGCTGAGGGAACAAGGGCGCGGCTTTGCGGTGCGCACGGCGCGGGTGCCGATCGTTCCGGCGGCGATCCTGTTCGATCTTTTGAGCGGCGGCGATAAGGATTGGGGCCGTTACCCGCCCTATCGCGAGCTCGGCTATGCGGCCGCTGCCGCGGCAGCCGCGAGCGCCGATTTTGCGCTCGGCAGCGTCGGCGCCGGCACCGGCGCCACCACGGTCAATTGCAAGGGCGGCCTAGGCTCGGCCTCGGCGGTGACCGCGGAGGGCCATGTGGTCGGCGCGCTTGCCGCGGTGAATGCGGTCGGAAGCGTCACAATCGGCGATGGGCCGTGGTTCTGGGCGGCGCCGTTCGAGCGCGCCGGCGAATTTGGCGGGCTTGGCTGGCCGACAAGCTTTTCCGAACAAGCGCTTAAGCCCGTCACCAAGGGCTCGGCCAACCAGAGCACGACGCTCGTCGTGGTCGCGACCGACGCGATTTTGAACAAGATGCAGGCGAAACGGCTGGCGGTAATGGCCCAATCCGGGCTTTCGCGGGCGATTTACCCGGTTCACACCCCGCTCGACGGCGATGTGGTTTTTGCGGCCTCGACCGGACGTAAGCCGCTGGCCGATCCCCTGATCGGATTGGTCGAGCTGGGGACCGTCGCGGCCAACGTGGTGGCGCGGGCAATTGCGCGCGGCGTTTTTGCCGCAGCCGCTCTACCGCTACCGGGCGCTCTGCCGGCCTGGGCGGATCGCTTCAAGCGGTAACTGACAATTTATCGGTATTTGCGTGACGCCGGGCGTGCCGAAGAAAGCACAATCCCCATCTTTCCGGCGTGGCAGCTCCACCGCCGTTGACTTCGATTGCCGATTTGGCCTTCTCTCTGCCAAGTATCTGTCAAGGTTCCGCGCTGCTTAAAGTGCTGTTTAGTGCGTTGTGACACAGTGCGTGCGAGCACCATAGGTTATGTGTGTGTGCAGGCACCATGCGTTAGAGGGTTATAATGCGCTTCGCAATCAGCATAGTCGCAGCTTTGATGATCCTGGGCCTGGCGGCCTTCGGCGTCGTCTCGGCACAAAAAATGTCCACGGCGCCCTCGCAGGCGACCGCTTCCGATTCGGCGGCCGCTCCGGCGCCGCAAGCCGCGCCCGCTGCCGCGCGGCGTCACCCGGTCAATCCCGTCAGCCAAGTGGCTCAAGCCGGCCCGGAAACGCCTCCGGCGGCAAGCGCTCCGGCAGCCAGTGCTCCGGCAGCCAGTGCTTCGGCAGCCAGTGTTCCGGTGGCCAGCGCTCCGGCTGCTGCCGCTCCGATGCGGGTAGCGCAGGCGACCCAGACGACGCCGGCCGCTCCGAGCGCCGCCTCGGCACCGCCGAAGCCCGCGCCTTCGGCGACCGCCATCCCGGCGTGCGATAAGCCCGGCGGCATGGGGCTCACCCGCATTGTCGAAATCGACACGACCGGCGGTCCCGGCTTCGGCTTCGAGCACTTCAAGCAATATGACTTCCTGCGTGACAAGGAAGTCGTTCTGACCTTCGACGACGGTCCATGGCCGGGCAACACGCCCGCCGTCCTCAAGGCGCTGACCGACGAATGCCTGAAGGCGACTTTCTTCGAGATCGGCGAGCATGCGACCTGGCATCCCGAGATTACCAAGCAGGTGATCGCAGCCGGCATGACGGTCGGCACGCATACGTGGTCGCATAAGGATCTGGCGCGCAACCCGTACGCCAAGGATATCGAGCAGGCCAAGGCGGAAATCGAGATGGGCAATAGCGCGGTGCACTTGGCCGCCGGCGGCGGAAAGATCGCACCGTTCTTCCGCTTCCCGGCCCTCCAGCATCCGCCGCAGCTGATGTCGTACCTGGCCGAGCGCAACATCGGGGTGTTCTCCACCGACATCAACTCGCGCGACTTCAAGCTGCACAAGCCCGAAGACGTGATCAAATCGGTGATGAGCCAGCTCGAGAAGCACGGCAAAGGCATCATCCTGATGCACGACTTCAAGCACCACACCGCCGAGGCGATGCCGGAACTGATCCGCCAGCTCAAGGCGGGCGGCTACAAAGTGGTGCACATGGTGCCGAAGGGCGAGCTCAAGACCGTGCCGAAGTACGACGAAATGCTCGCCCACGAGGACAAGCTGTCGTCGAACAATACGCGGCCCGAAAGCAGCGTCATCCGCACGATCGGAGAATAGTGTTCGTCATTCCGGATTGCCGCGCGAGCGGCAAGTCCGGAATCCATAGTCACAATCCGCGAAGCACTGGCACCGATTCAGGATTATGAATTCCGGGCTCGCGACTTCGTCGCGCCCCGGAATGACGCAACAACGCTCACTTTCCGAACCGCTCGGCGCTGAAGGGCTTGGGGTCGCAGAACGGCGTGGCCCCGGTCATCATTTCGGCCATCAACCGGCCGGTCGCCGGTCCGAGCGTCAGCCCCCAGTGGCCGTGTCCAAACGCCAGCCAGAGCCCGCGCTGACCCGGTGACCGCCCGATCACCGGGCGGGAGTCCGCAAAGCACGGCCGCGCGCCCAGCCAGGGCTGCGGCTCGACCGGCTCGCCGAGTGGAAACAAGGCCTTGGCCGCCGGCATCAGGCGCGCGAACTGGGCGGGCGTCGCCGGCGCATCGCGGGGGGCGAACTCCACCCCGGTGGTCAGCCGGATGCCCTGCTCCATCGGCGCCAGCACATAGCCGTATTGCGCATCGAGCACCGGGCGGCTGAGGGCGGCATTGCCCTGCGGGCGGTAGTGGCGGTGATAGCCGCGCTTGACCGCAAGCGGCAGCCTGATGCCGAGCGGCGCCAGCACATCGAGGCTCCAGGGCCCGAGCGCGACCACCACATCGCCGGCATCGACCGGGCCCGAGTCTGTCTCCACCCGCCAGGAGCGGTCGGAACGATGCAGCGAGCGCGCGTCCCCGCTCAGCGTCAAACCGCCGAGCGCGTTGAAACGCGCGGCGTAAGCGCGTGTCACCGCCAGCGGACTGTTCACGCTCACCGCGCCGGTCCAGTGCACGGCATGGCGGAACACCCCATTGAGCGCCGGCTCGAGCGCAAGCGCGCCATCGCGGTCGAGCGGGACGTTGGCGATGCCAAAGCGGGCGGCGAGGTCGAGTTCGACCTTTTGGGCCTCGAACAGCTTGCGCGTCCGATAAAGCTTGAGCCAGCCGCGCCGGCTGAAATGGCGCTCGGCGCCCAACTCGGCTGCGAGCGCATCGTGCTCGGGGACGGCGCGTGCCAAGAAGGGCCGCATGATCTGCGCGGTTTCGATGAGACGCGCGGGCTGCGAGGCTGCGCGAAACGCCAGAAGCCACGGCGCGACCTTGGGCAGGAACCCGAGGTGATAGTTGGCCAGCGTGGAACGCTTCAGCGCGATCCGCGCAAGCTCGGTGAAGCTTGCCGGAAAGGCAGCCGGGAAAACCGTATTGCCCTCGATAATGCCCGCGTTGCCGTAGGACGTGCCCTCCCCCGGCTCGCCGCGGTCGATGAGCGTCACGGCAAGCCCGCGCTTGACCAGATGAAGCGCGATCGAGGTGCCGACGATACCGGCTCCAAGCACGATAATGTCACTGCGCGCCAGGAGAACCTCCGTTGCGGCTGAAGGCTAAGTAAGGAAGCGGAACTATTTGCGCAACAATCCCGTTGCGCAACACAGCATCGCTGAACCGTGTCTTGGCTGGTGCGGCGCCCGGCGTATGCTCATTCGTCGGCCTTCGGCAATCGGCGCTGGCGAGCGTCATGCGGGGCCACCGGGCAGATTGCGCCGAGATTTCATGGCGAGAATTTCTGCCCATGCATGCCAACTTCCGGAGGGAAGCGCGATGGCGATATCCAAGACACTGAACGTGAACGGCGAACGGGTCACGACCACGATCGACGATCCGGAAATGCCGCTCCTTTATTTGCTGCGCGGCAATCTCGGTTTGCACGGGCCGCGCTTCGGATGCGGTCTGGCGCAATGCGGAGCGTGCACCGTGCATCTCGACGGCCAGGCGGTGCGGTCATGCGTGCTACCGCTCTCCGCGATCGGCGAAAACAGCAAGGTCGTCACGCTGGAAGGCTTGGGCACGCCGGAGAACCTCCATCCGGTGCAGCGCGCTTTCATCCAGGAACAGGCGGCGCAGTGCGGCTATTGCATCAACGGCATGATCATGCAGGCGGCGGCCTTCCTCGCCGGGAGCCCGAAGCCGAGCGAGGCGGACGTCAAGAATGCGCTCGCCGCCAATCTTTGCCGATGCGGCACGCATGCCCGCATCGTACGCGCGGTGATGCGCGCCGCCGACGTCGTGCAAGGGAGGCAATGATGGGCAAGCCGTTCATTCCCTCGCGCCGCGATATTCTCAAGAGCGGCGGCGCGCTCGTTGTCAGCTTTTCATTTGGTGGAGCGGCGCGCGAAGCATTGGCCGAAGACGCCGTCGCGCCGAAGCCCGTGGCGCTGACCGCGGTCGACAGCTTTGTCGCCATCAATTCCGCGGGCGCGGTGACGATTTACTCCGGCAAGGTCGATCTCGGCACCGGCGTACGCACCGCGCTGACCCAAATCGCCGCCGAAGAGCTCGATGTGCCGCTGAGCAAAGTCACGATCGTTCAGGGCGACACGGCGCTGACGCCCGACCAGGGACCGACATTCGGCAGCCTCGCCATCCAGATCGGCGGCGTGCAGATCCGCAATGCCTGCGCCCTGGCGAAGACCACGCTCATTGATCTCGCGGCGAAACAGCTCGGCGCCAACGTGGCCGAGCTGAAAGTCGCCGATGGCATCATTCGCACCGGCGATCGGCACGTCAGCTATGGCCAGCTGATCGGCGGCAAGACTTTCTCGCTGACGCTCGACCATCAGAAGCCGCCGACGACCAAAGATCCGAAGACTTTCACGATCGTCGGCACGTCGATCCCGCGCCTCGATATTCCGGACAAGATCACCGGCAAGTTCACTTACATGCAAGACGTGCGCGTGCCCGGAATGCTGCACGGCCGCGTCTTGCGGCCGCCGGCGATCGGCGCGCAATTGCAAAGCGTCGATGACGCGTCAGTTCAGGGTATTCCCGGCGTCGTCCGCGTTGTGCGCGAAGGCAACTTCCTCGGCATCGTCGCCGAAAACGAATGGGCCGCCATCAAGGCGTCGCAGCAGATCAAGGCGACCTGGTCCGCCTGGGACGGATTGCCCGAGCAGACGAAGCTCTTCGAGCATGTGCGCGCCAGCAAAGTCGCCAAGGACGAAGTCACCGCGAACGTCGGCAACGCCGCCGACGCCATGGCCAAGGATGGCGTGAAGAAAATCAGCGCCACCTACGAATTCGCTATTCACACCCACGGCTCGATCGGACCCTCCTGCGCGATTGCCGAATTCAAGGATGGTAAGCTCACATCCTGGTCGGCGTCGCAGGCGACACACAATCTGCGCAAGCAGCTCGCCAAGATGTTCGATCTGCCGCCCGAGAATGTGCGCTGCATCTATGTTGAAGGCTCCGGCTGCTACGGCCGCAACGGACACGAAGACGCCGCGGCCGATGCAGCGCTGCTGGCGAAAGCCGTGGGCCTGCCGGTACGCGTGCAGTGGTCGCGCGCCGACGAGCATGGCTGGGATCCGAAGGGCCCGCCGACGCTGGTCGATTTGCGGGCGACGCTGGACGCGTCCGGCGCCGTGACGGCCTGGGATTCGGAATTCTTCATCCCGCAGCAGACGCCGAACGCGTTCGTGGTGCCGCTGGTGGCAGCGACGCTCAGCGGCAAGCCGTCCGACGAGACCATCGCGCCCGGCAACATCTTTCAGAACTCGAACATTCCCTACAAGTTCGCCAACATCAAAGCCGTCTGCCATCGGCTCGAGACGACGCCATTCCGGCCGTCCTGGATCAGGACGCCGGGCCGCATGCAGAACACCTTCGCGAACGAAAGCTTCATGGACGAACTGGCAGCGGCGGCCGACGCCGATCCGATCGCGTTTCGGCTGAAATATCTCGATCCGGCCGACACGCGCGGGGTCGAAATTCTCAACCGGGTGGCCGCGCTGGCGCAGTGGGAGAAACGACCCTCCCCGCGCGGCGGGCAGAGCGGCGACGTCGTGACCGGCCGCGGCGTGTCCTACTGCAAGTATGAGCTCGTGCGCACCTATATCGCCGTCGTCGCCGAGGTCGAGGTCAAGCGCTCGACCGGCGAGATCCGCGCCAGGAAGTTCTTCGTGCTGCACGATTGCGGGCAGATCATCAATCCCGACGGCGTGCAGAGCCAGATCGAAGGCAACATCATCCAGACAGTGAGTCGGACCTTGAAGGAGGAACTGACGTTCAGCCGCTCGGCCGTGACCAGCCTCGATTGGGCCAGCTACCCGATCCTGACCTTCCCCGAAGTGCCGGACATCCTCATCGACCTGATCGACCGGCCGGCCGAAAAGCCTTGGGGCGCCGGCGAGCCGTCGGCGGCGGTGGTGCCGTCGGCGATCTCGAACGCGGTGTTCGATGCGACCGGCGTGCGGCTTCGTTCGGTGCCGTTCACGCCGGAGAAGGTCAAGGAGGCGTTGCGGGCGCTGGCTGTGTCTGTCGGAACTCGGGTCGGCGATCTCGAACGCGGTGTTCGATGCGACCGGCGTGCGGCTTCGTTCGGTGCCGTTCACGCCGGAGAAGGTCAAGGAGGCGTTGCGGCGCGGCGCCTGAGCCTGTGTCGCGTTTCAATTCCGTCAACGCAAGTCGCGCGCGGCGCGTTGCTCGCCCTTGTCCAGCGTGTTAGGCGAACGCTCACAGGTGAAGCCTAATTCTCGCTCATTCCCGCCCCCGATCACGTCGGGGGTAAACTCCAGCGGGAATCCAGCCTGGGTCCCCGCTTCCGCGGGGACGAGCGGAGTCAATATCCTGCGAGGAATTCAGGTGCAGCGCCCACTCATCATCGCCCCGTCAATCCTGGCCGCTGATTTTGCCAAGCTCGGCGAGGAAGTACGCGCAGTCGATGCGGCCGGCGCCGATTGGATCCATGTCGACGTGATGGACGGCCACTTCGTGCCCAACATCTCGATCGGCCCGGACGTGGTGAAAGCGCTGCGCGGCTACACCAAGAAAGTGTTCGACGTGCATCTGATGATCGCGCCCTGCGATCCTTATCTGGAAGCATTCGCCAAGGCCGGCTCCGATATCATCACCGTGCACGTGGAGGCAGGTCCCCACATCCACCGCTCGCTGCAGACGATCCGCGCGCTCGGCAAGAAGGCCGGTGTCACCATGAACCCGGGAACGCCGGTCGAGAGCATCGAGCCGGTGATCGATCTCATTGATCTCGTCCTGATCATGTCGGTCAATCCGGGCTTCGGCGGCCAGAAATTCATTCGCAGCGCCGTCGAGAAGCTCCGCAAGGTGCGCACCCTCGCCCACGGGCGGCCGATCGATATCGAAATCGACGGCGGCATCACGCCCGAGAACGCGGCCGAGGTAGCACGCGCCGGCGCCAATGCGCTTGTCGCCGGCTCCGCGGTATTCAAGGACCGCACGCCGGAATCGTATCGTGCAAACATCGCGGCGATCCGCCAGGCGGCGGCGCTCGTCCGCGGGGAGGCTGCGTAATGGGCATGCTGGTTGACGGCCAATGGCGCGACGAAGATCCGGTCAACGAGATCGGCAAAGCCGGTAATTTCCAGCGCGTGGACAGCATATTCCGCGACCGCATCACGGCCGACGGTTCGTCCGGCTTTCCGGCCGAGGCCGGGCGCTATCACCTCTATGTCGCCTATACCTGTCCGTGGGCGCACCGCACGCAGATTTTTCTCGCACTCAAGAAGCTTACCGGCCTCATCAGCGTCGCCATCGCTGTCCCGGGCCTGCGCGAACAAGGCTGGACGTTCGAGGACAATCCGGCGTTTCCCGATTGCACGCCGGACCGTGTCAACGGCTTCCGCTACTTGCACCAGGCGTATTCAGCGAGCAATCCGCATTACACCGGCAAGGTGACGGTGCCGACGCTGTGGGACAAAAAGACCAAGCGGATCGTCAACAACGAGTTGTCCGAAATCATCCGCATGCTCAATTCGGAATTCGGCGCGCTCGGCGCCGATCCGACCGATTTCTATCCCAAGCATTTGCGCGCCGAGATCGACCGCATCAACGAGCAGGTCTACACCAACGTGAACAACGGCGTGTATCGCTGCGGCTTCGCCCGCTCGCAGGCGGCTTACGACGAGGCCTACGACGCGCTGTTCGCGACGCTCGACGAGATCGAGGCGCGGCTCGGTGCCCAGCGTTATCTGGTCGGCAATCAGATCACCGAAGCGGATTGGCGGCTGTTTCCGACGCTGGTGCGTTTCGACGTCGCTTATTTCTCGCTGTTCAAGTGCAACCGCAACCGGATCGCCGACTTTCCGAATTTGCTGAACTACGTGCGCGAGCTTTACGCGCTGCCCGGCGTCGCCGAGACCGTGAAGCCACGCTACTACGTCATGGGTTATTATTCGATCACGCGTGTCAATCCGACCGGGATCATCCCGAAAGGCACGCCGGTCGATTTCAAGAAGCCGCACGACCGCGCGCGCTTTGCGGCGTGAGCGGACGCTGACAACATAGTCGACGGAGGTATCGCCGGGCGGCCGCAGCCGCGGGAGGAACAGATGCTCGAGCTTTACAACAATACCAACTCGGTGTGTGCCCAGAAGGTTCGTCTGGCTCTGACAGAAAAAGGTCTACAGGCCAGGGAGCACATGCTCAAGCTGCAGGGCGACCAGTTCGACCCCGCCTACCTCAAGCTCAATCCCAATGGCGTGGTGCCGACACTCGTCCACGACGGACAGCCAATCACCGAGTCGGCGGTCATTCTTTACTACCTGGAAGACGCCTTCCCGCAACCGCCGCTGATGCCGGCGGCTCCGGCCGATCGGGCGCGGGTGCACATGTTCAACAAGCTGATCGATGAGTATCTGCACCACTCGTGCATGATCCTCACGTTCGGCACGGCCTTCCGCCCACGCTTCCTCAAGATGACGCCGCAGGAGCGCGATGCCGAATTTTCCAAATCTCCCATCCCGAAGCGGGCGGAGTACAAGCGTGACGTGGTCAACAACGGGCTCGATTCACCTTACGTCCGCGAGGCTCTGGCGCATCACCAGAAACTCTTCGCATGGATGGAAGAGGCGCTCGCTCGCGGGCCGTACCTGGCCGGAAACTCCTACTCGCTCGCAGAATGCGCGGTGATCCCGTATCTGCTGCGGCTGGAATTGCTCCGTTTGAATGCACTCTGGGACCGGCACTCAGGCATTGCCGACTGGTGGCACCGCATGCGCGCCCGAGACTCGACCCAAACTGCGATCTTCGCACGCATGACGGAAGCCGATTGGGCGCCGTTCAAGAATTTGCAGTCCGACCCTTGGCCGAAAGTGCAGGAATTGCTCAACGCCGCCTGAGCTCGAGCAGGCCTGCGTCAGCGACGACGACGGGCTGGCGTGGCGTGTTGATACTGAATGTTGATGGACGAAAGCTGCTCGCCGAAATGGCGATCGAGCCAGCCGAGAAATGACGAGAGCAACCGCGCCTCGTCGCCGCGTTCCGGCGACGTGATCGCAACCTCGACCGCCTCCGACAATCCGGGTTCGAGATTGACTGAGCCCTTGTAGCGGACGTGCGTCCATCTCGCGGCCTTGCGCTTTCTTGCCCTCGCCCGGGAAAACGTCCCGCGACCGCTGCGGCGGATTTCGGCCTGCTTCTTGATGATTGCGCCGTAAAGGCGCGTGCCCTCACGCGGAACGATCTGAAGCAATTTCATGGCTGGCCCCAATGATCGTTAGTGATTCGCTGTCGGTGTTCAGCATCGCACAGCGCAGTGCAATTGTTCAGCTTGGCGCGATCTGCTACAGCGCGGGCCTAGAGGCAAGGTGACAATGATACCGCGCTACAGCAGGCCGGAAATGGCGGCGATCTGGTCGCCGGAGACGCGCTTTCGCATCTGGTTCGAGATCGAGGCGCATGCCGCCGACGCCATGGCGGAGCTCGGGATCATCCCGAAGGACGCCGCCAAGACCATCTGGGCCAAGGGCAAGAATGCCAGCTTCGACATCGCGCGCATCGAGGAGATCGAACGCGAGACCAAGCATGACGTCATCGCCTTTCTGACCCATCTTGCCGAGATCGTCGGGCCGGAAGCGCGCTTCGTGCACCAGGGCATGACCTCGTCCGACGTGCTCGACACCTGTCTCAATGTGCAGCTCGTGCGCGCCGCCGACCTGCTCATCGCCGACGTGGAGAAGCTCAACGCCGCGCTCGAGCGCCGCGCGCGCGAGTTCAAGCGCACGCCGACGATCGGGCGCTCGCACGGCATCCATGCCGAGCCGACGACCTTCGGCCTCAAGCTCGCCTACGCGTATGCCGAGTTCGACCGCGCCAAAGCGCGCCTGAAGGCCGCGCGCGCCGAGGTCGCGACCTGTGCGATCTCGGGCGCGGTCGGCACCTTCGCGCAAGTCGATCCGCGCGTGGAGGCGCATGTGGCGAAGGCGATGGGGCTATCGGTCGAGCCGATCTCCACGCAGGTGATCCCGCGCGACCGGCATGCCATGTATTTCGCCACGCTTGGTGTGGTGGCGAGTTCGGTCGAGCGGCTCGCAACCGAAATCCGCCACCTGCAGCGCACCGAGGTACTGGAGGCGGAAGAGTATTTCTCTGAGGGGCAGAAAGGCTCCTCCGCCATGCCGCACAAACGCAACCCGGTGCTGTCGGAGAATCTCGTCGGGCTGGCCCGCATGGTGCGCGCTTATGTGACGCCGGCGATGGAAGATGTGGCGCTCTGGCACGAACGCGATATCTCGCATTCCTCAGTCGAGCGCATGATTGGGCCCGACGCGACGGTGACGCTCGATTTCGCGCTGATGCGCCTTGCCGGCATCATCGACAAGCTGATCGTCTATCCGGGCAACATGCTGAAGAACCTGGACCGGGCGGGCGGGCTGGTGCACTCGCAGCGCGTCCTGCTCGCGCTGACGCAAAAAGGCGTAAGCCGCGAAGATGCCTATCGCCTGGTGCAACGGAACGCGATGAAAGCCTGGCGCGACGAAGGCGAGTTTTTAGCCCTGCTCAAGGCCGACCCCGACGTGCGCAAGCACCTGAGCGAAAAGGAATTGACCGCCAATTTCGACCTCGATTTTCACCTGGCGCAGGTCGATGCGATTTTCGCACGCGTGTTCGGCCGCGCCTGACGCTTTGCGTTTCGCGACATTTTCAGACGGCTAAATCATCCACAGGGCCGACAATTCCTGTTGGTTCTTGTCGCACTGCGTTTGCCCGACTCAGTCACGGTGACGTAGCGTCATGCAACTTCTCAGCGAAACCATCCTTTCGAGAGCGAAACATGGGCCGATTGGTGCGCAAGCCGCAGGTGCCGGATCTCGATTCGCAAGCCGCTGGGTTTAGGGGCGCGCAGTCCGCCTTGGCCGGGATGCCAACGGTCAAAGCCGACCCCGGCGACGGCTACCTGGAACGGATGGTGAAATATGTGCCGGCCGAAATCATCGCCTTCTCAATGGTGATCAATGCGATCCTCGAGCAAGCGATGAAGTCCGGCGGCGATCATGCCGCCATGGCCGGGGTGCCGGTGCCGGTCATCGCCGCCGTCGCCTTGATCGTCGCCTGCCTGCTGACGCCGTTGTTCTGCTGGTATGTCCGCCAGGACGGCGACGCCTGGGTCACCAACGCGGTGGTTTCCACGATCGCCCTGCCCTTCTGGGCCTATCTCATGGGCGCTGTCGCCTTCGCCCCCTACCACGACGGCAACCTCGCGGCGATCCTGGTGATGTCGTTCACCGTGGTGAGCGGCCTTGTGGCGCCGCGGGCCGACAAACCCAAGCTCCGCGAACAGCCGCAGGAGGTCGCTACTCCGGAACGGCTGCCGGAGGTCGCGGCTCCAGAACGGTTGCCGGAGGTCGCCGCGACGGAACGGCCGCGCCTCGTCGATGTTCTGGCCGGGTGAGAACGCGCGGTTTAGCCGGACGTTAAGGCCTCTAGAGCGCGATGGCTTCAGGTTGAATCATTGTCGCGCTCTAGATCTTTGATGGAGCATGATCTTTTCGGAAAACCGGTATCCACCCCCGGATCAAATCCGAGGGCAGGCTTTTTCCGGATCATGCTCCACGAAGCCCAATTGCAGCGTCTCGCCCCTTCGTGGCATGTGTCGCGTGATGGCGGCGCGGCAAACGATCCTCATCTTCGATTCCGGCCTGGGTGGGCTCACGGTCTATCGCGAGGTCGCCGCCGCGCGGCCGGACACCGATTTTGTCTATGTCGCCGACGACGAGGCCTTCCCGTATGGCGCCAAGGAAGAGCACGAGTTGGTCGGCCGCATCGTGACCCTGATGGGCGAACTAATCGCCGCGCACCGGCCCGAGCTGATCGTCATTGCCTGTAATACCGCCTCGACCATTGCATTGCCGGCGTTGCGCAAAACCTATTCGGTCCCGTTCGTCGGCACCGTGCCGGCGATCAAGCCGGCCTGCGCCGGCTCTGTCACCCGCCGCGTCTCAGTGCTCGGTACGGAGGCAACGGTCGCGCGCGAATATACGCGCGCGCTGATCCGCGACTATGCCGGCGATTGTCAGGTCACGCTGGTCGGCTCGAAGAACCTCGCGGCTTTCGCGGAAGCGGAGCTTGCCGGCGCTCCAGCGGAAGACGCCGCGGTCGCGGCCGAGATCGGCCCCTGCTTTCGCGAGGACAGTGCCCGCACCGACACTGTGGTGCTCGCCTGCACCCACTACCCGCTGATCCTGGAGCGCCTGCGGCGGCTCGCCCCCTGGCCGGTTAACTTCATCGATCCGGCGCCGGCCATCGCCCGGCGCGTAGTCTCACTCTTGGGCGCGGCGCCAGCCGAGACGCACGCCGGCACGACCCGGGCGATTTTCACGTCTGGGCGCGCTCCATCGGCCGCGCTTGCGGGCTTCGGTATCCATTCCGGCGAGCCCGCGGCGACCGGCACGGCGTGAAGGCAAGCTTGTTTGACACTGGGCGGGTTTCCCCCTAAATACGCGGCGCGGCGCGGGCCCTAAACGGCCCGCGCAGTGTTTCGCGACCCGCGGTTTGCGCCGGCGCTTCGGCGGCAGACCTGTCAGTTCCGGGAAATCCGGGACAGAGGAGGGCGCGATCCTCAACCAGGCATGATGCCCCGAAGAGCCTTGCCCCGCTCAATGGCGACCCGGTTTTTCGGGGAGGCTCATGCCCGAACCTAGTCAACGAGGACGCGAATGACCAAGCGCCATGAGGCGAAGTACAAGATCGACCGCCGGCTCGGCCAGAATATCTGGGGCCGGCCGAAATCTCCCATCAATAAGCGTGAGTACGGCCCCGGCCAGCACGGCCAGCGCCGCAAAGGCAAGCTCTCGGACTATGGCGTGCAATTGCGCGCCAAGCAGAAGCTCAAGGGCTATTACGCCAACATGTCGGAGCGGCACTTCCGCGGCATCTACGAGGAAGCCCGCCGGCTCAAGGGTGACACCGGCGCCCACATGATCGGCCTGCTCGAGCGCCGGCTCGACGCCGTCGTGTATCGGGCGAAGTTCGTGCCCACGATCTTCGCCGCGCGGCAATTCGTGAACCACGGCCATGTCAAGGTGAACGGCCGCCGGGTGACGATCCCGAGCCTTCGCGTCAAGGTCGGCGACCTCATTGAGGTGAAGGAGAAGTCGAAGCAGCTTGCGCTGGTCGTCGAAGCGACCGCCCTCGCCGAGCGCGACGTGCCCGATTACATCGAAGTCGATCATTCCAAAATGACGGCGAAGATGTCTCGCATTCCGGGGATCGGCGAGGTGCCCTACCCGGTGATGATGGAGCCGCATCTGGTGGTGGAATACTATTCGCGCTGACGTCCCGGCACGGTCGTCGCTGCATATTCTCTCAGATCAGGTTTCACAAGTCAGAAGAGCGCGATCGTCTTAGAACGATTGCGCTCTTATTTTTTGGTTGAGCGCGATCTCCTGAATCAACTTTCCATCGCGCGCGTAGCGCGGCGCGTCTGCAAGGGGTGAAACTTCCCGCGCTCTTCAGCCTTGAGTTGTAGCTCGTGAGTTACGCAAGACCGCTGAGATTCGCACACGGCGGTCGTTTTGCTGTCTCACCAGCGCCCGGGACAGCAATCGTTGGGCGCGGATCGCGCAGCAAATTTGCTGCGGTGCTTTCAGATTTTGATCGTGTTGTTTGCCGCATTTTTGTTGGACGTTTCTTGCGGTTTGTTTGTTTTTGTTGCAACGCGTCATTTGTTTGAGAGGATCGCGCCTTCCGGAGTTATGCACTCCTTTGTCGGTCGTAAACTTGAATTGGAAAAACCTCGCGGCTACCCTCCGCGCCGCGAATTGTAGGCAAATTTGTTGCGTACGCTCGTGCTTCAACAGACGAATTGGAGAGAACGTACATGGACGCATTGGGAAAAGTGAAAGCCTGGATCGGCGGTCTGACCGAGATCGGCTTGATGCTGCTTGCGTTAGCAATCGTAGCGGCGCTTTTAGTTGGTTCGAATCTGCCGTTCTTCGGCAACGTCACCGGCAACATCATGGCGCTGGTGAAGAGCCTGGGAGACGCGGGCCTCGTTGGGCTGATCGCACTCGGCGTGATTCTTTGGTTGTTTTCGTCGCGCAAGATGGCGTAGCGACGCGGTTTTCGCAAAGCAATCGATCGAGACGACGTTGGGTGGCGAGCGCGCTCCCACCCAACGCCTTGAGGCGTGCGAGGCTGGGCCGGCAGTGATGCTCGACTATTTGCACAAAGCCAAACAATACCTTTGGGCTTTCGTTGAACTCGGCTTTCTGGCGGTCCTGTCCGTCATTCTGATTTATTTGATCCTCGGCGCCAATTCCGGCGTGTTCGTCTCAGGCGTGGCGGAAAACGTCGTGAAATTCGCGAGCGCCATTCCCGAGCAATCGCTGATCGGCATCGCGATCGTGCTGGCGCTGGTTTTTTTGATCGCCCGCCGCGTGCAGTAACGCATCGCTCGGACGGACTGGAAGCAACTTCAGCTCGTCATTGCCGGGCGCCGACCCGGCAATCCATGCAGCGGTTGCGCGCGCACAGAGTAGCCGGAAATCTTCAAGTCGGCCTTCGATCATCATGGATGCGCGGGTCAAGCCCGCGCATGACGAGTGAGTGAAAGGGAACGAGCGAAAAACCAGATGGTCAGACAAACCAGATCGTCAGACTTGGGCGCTTTCCTTCACCGGAATGCCGTTGTCCTTGAACAGCGAGTGCAGCTCGCCGGCCTGGAACATCTCGCGGATGATGTCGCAACCGCCGACGAACTCGCCCTTGACATAGAGCTGCGGAATGGTCGGCCAATTCGAGTAGGTCTTGATGCCGCCGCGCAGGTCGTCGTTCTCGAGCACGTTGAGGCCCTTATAGGGCACGCCGAGATAATCGAGGATCTGCACCACCTGCCCCGAAAAGCCGCACATCGGAAACTGCGGCGTTCCCTTCATGAACAGGACGACGTCGTTGGACTTCACCTCATTTTCGATGAATTGCTCGATAGCCATCGCGGTTTTCCCTGTTGGCGGTGCGGACCGCGCCGCAGCCGACTCGTCGTTAAAGCCTTTGACGGCCAATATAGGCAGCAAAAGCCGGCAAAGCCATGCATTGATTGCGGCCGAGCGTCAAAATTTCGTTGGCAAATCAATTGCCAGCCGCCGGCACCCGCACGAGCAAAACGTTCCACCGTTAGCGCGAAAAATAGTCCAAATCGCCCGGGGCGGGCATGGGCTTAGGGTTCCGGCGTGCCGGTCTGCAGGGCCAAGGCGTGCAGCTTGCCGCCCATTTCGCCTTTGAGCGCATCGTAGACGATCTTGTGCTGCTGCACGCGCGATTTGCCGCGGAAGGACTCGGCGATGACCGTTGCGGCATAGTGGTCGCCGTCGCCGGCCAGGTCGCGGATCGTCACGCTCGCATCCGGAATGCTCGCCCGGATCAAGCGCTCGATATCGCTCGCGGCCATGGGCATGGCTGCGCCTCCATGATGTGCCGACTCCCCAGCACGAGTGGATTAACAGACTAATCCGGCGTCGCAAAGCCGACGCGCTACGGCAATACACCGCATGCTGGACGGCACTCGCCCGATGTGCAATGTGCCGCCCGGCAAAAAGGGAGGCTTGCGTGAAGTTCGGGTGTTGGCGCGCTGTGCGCCTGTTGATCGCGACCGGGCTCGTGGTTGGGACTTCGCTGGCGGCCTCTGCCCAGCAGCCGACGTCCGAGCAAATTTCGGCGATCCGCGCCTCCTGCCGCTCCGACTTCATGACGCAATGCACCGGCGTGAAGCCGGGCACTAAAGACGCGCTCGAATGTCTCAAGCGCAATGCCGCCAAAGTATCGCCGTCGTGCAAGGCAGCGCTCGACGCCGTTGGACCGCCGCCGACAGAGAGCGCGGCGCCGGCGAAGCCTGCACCAGCGGCTGCGGCACCACCGCCGCCTCCGCCAGCCGCCGCAGCGCCACCTCCACCTCCGGCAACCGCCGAGCCGCCCGCCGCGGCGGCGGAGCCGGCTGCTCCTCCTCCGCCGGGGCCTGCGGCCACCGCAAGCAAGAGGCCGCCATCGGCACAGGTTGCAGCCGTGCGCGCTGCATGCCGCTCCGATTTCGGCGTGCATTGCCCAGGCGTGAAAGCGGGCAGCTCTGCTGCCTTGCGCTGCCTGCAAGCCAACGCCGCCGCGTTGTCGCCGCCCTGCCGCAACGCAGTGATGGCCATGGGTGAAGGCGACGCACCGCCTCCGACAGCAGGCACAGCGCCGCCGCCGCCGACACTCGCGCCGCTTGGGCCAATTCCGCCGATGCGGCCGCGCAAGGCGCTGGAAGTGCTCTCTTTCTGCGGCGCCGAGCAGCGGACGCTGTGCGGAAATGTGCCGCCCGGCGGCGGCCGCATCATCGAATGCTTGGCGGCGAATTACGCGCGGCTGTCGCCGGAGTGTTACGGCGCGCTCGCGCGCGCGGCGCGATAGCAGCAGTATTTCGATTGGAGCAGGTCAGACCGACTTGGATCCGCTCCTCTCATTCCGCTCGTCCCCGCAAAGGCGGGGACCCAGCTGTTTGCAGTAAGCTTCCGGATTCCCGCTTGCACGGGAATGAGCGGAGGTTGCGTCCCTTTGATGGGACCATCCCCTAGCGCCAAAGCTCCGCGGTCGCGAGCTTGGCGCCTGCCGCCAGCGCCTCGAGCTTCGCCCATGCGATCTGCGGATGGATTCTGCCGCCGAAGCCGCAATCGGTACCGGCGATGACGTTCTCGCGGCCGACCACTTTGGCGTAACGCACGATCCGGTCCGCGACCACCTGCGGATGCTCGACGATGTTGGTCGCGTGGCTCACAACGCCGGGAATGAGCAGCTTGCCGTCCGGAAGTGCAACATTCTGCCAGACGCGCCATTCATGCTCGTGCCGCGGATTGCCCGCCTCGACCGAATAGGCGCCGGCATTGACGCTCAGCACGAGGTCGGCGATGTCGGCGAGCGGAATGTCGGTCGTGTGCGGGCCGTGCCAGCTTCCCCAACAGATGTGAAAGCGGATGCGATCGGCCGGCAGTCCGCGCAGCGCATGATTGAGCGCCTCCATGCGCACGCGCTCGAACTTTTTGAATTCCGCGAGCGGCGGCTCCGGATTGATCATGTCCCAATTGTCCGGCAGGCTCGGGTCGTCGATCTGCAGCACGAGGCCGGCATCGACGATCGCCTTGTATTCCTCGCGCATGGCGTCGGCGGCGGCGAAGACGAATTCCTCCGGATTGTTGTAATGCATGTCCTCGCTGCGCGCGAAGCTGCCGGGCCCGATCGAGCACATGAAGCCTTCCGCGGCGCCGGCGGCGGCCATCGCCTTTTTCAGATTGTCGATGTCGGCTGCGATCGCGGCCTGGCCGGTATATTTGATCGGGCCGGTGCAGACCGGACGGCGCGGACGCCGGCGCGCGGCGCTGCCCACCAACGTGCCGGTCGATTCCGGGTCCTGGTAGAACTCCGAGAATTTTTGCCAGTCGCGGCGGTTGGCGAACGTCGTCAGCGCAAAATCGGCGACGCTCGATTTTCTCTGCTTGGATTCGGGGACGGAATCCGGCGACACGAATCCCGCCATGCGGGCGAAGGCGTAATTCCACCAGACGCCATAGTCGTAGTGCGCCGCCATCGGCTTGCCGAACTCGCCGTCGTCGACAATGTCGATGCCGGCGTCGCGCTGCTTGCGCACCACATCGGCGACCGCACCGGCGAGACATTTTGCGTAGGCCGCATCGTCCTTGCTTTCGCCGCTCGCGCGCGCCCGGTTCATCTCGATGAGGTTTGCCGGCCGCGACAGGCTGCCGGCATGGGTAGTGAGAATCCGGTCGGTGCTGCGTTTCATGATCTTGCCTCCCCGCTGCGGCGCTTTCTTTGTCTGGCGCATGTTAGCTGCGCCGGGCGCGGGGCAAAACGGCGGTAGCCGCGCGTTTAGGCGGGAGCAGCCATGTAGTCCGGCAGCCAGTTCTCGAAGCGCGACCGCAGTTCGCTCACAACGAGCGGCCGCTCGTCCGCGACGGCCAGAACCCGGCCGCCGGTCGCGCCGATCTGCGTCAGCGGCACCGCGGCGGCTTTGGCTCGTTCGGCCACCGCGGCAAAATCTTTCCCTGTCAGCACGTAGCGGGCTTGATCCTCGCCGAACCAAAAAGCGTGCGGTGCAACACCGCGCGGCGCTTCGAGCACCGCACCGATGTGCGAGACCATCGCCATTTCGGCGAGCGCGACGAGAAGACCGCCGTCGGAGATGTCGTGCACCGCGGTGACGAGGCCATCGCGGATCAGGGCGCGCACGAATTCGCCATGGCGCCGTTCGGCGGCGAGATCGACCGGCGGCGGAGCGCCCTCCTCGCGGCCGCAAATCTCGCGCAGATAGAGCGACTGGCCGAGCCAGCCGCGCGTGTCGCCGACCAGGAGGATCGACTCGCCCTCCGCTTTGAACGCGATCGTCATCGAGCCGATGAAGTTGTCGAGCAGGCCGACGCCGCCGATGGTCGGGGTCGGCAAAATGGCGCGGCCGTTGGTCTCGTTGTAGAGCGAGACGTTGCCGGACACGATCGGGAAATCGAGCGCACGCGCCGCTTCGCCGATGCCGCGAACGCAGCCGACGAATTGCCCCATGATCTCGGGCCGCTCCGGATTGCCGAAATTGAGGTTGTCGGTCAGCGCGAGCGGACGGCCGCCGACCGCGCAGATATTGCGCCAAGCCTCCGCCACCGCCTGCTTGCCGCCTTCATACGGATCGGCCTCGCAATAGCGCGGCGTGACGTCGGCGGTGAGCGCCAGCGCCTTCGGCCCCTCGTTGACGCGCACCACGGCGGCATCGCCGCCCGGCCGCTGCACGGTATTGCCGCCGATGATGTGATCGTATTGCTCGAACACCCAGCGCCTGGAGCAGAGGTCCGGCGAGGCGATCAGTTTTTCGAGCGCGTCGGCCGTGCTCATCGGCGGCTTGACCGATGCTGGATCGATGACGGGAAGCTTGGGGCTTTCGGCGAAAGGCCGATTGTAAACGGGTGCTTCGTCGCCGAGTTCTTTGATCGGCAGATCGGCCATCACGTCGCCGCCATGGCGGATCAAAAAGCGCTTCGACGGCGTGGTCTCACCGACGACGGCAAAATCGAGCCCCCATTTGCGGAAGATCGCTTCGGCTTCCTGCTCTTTCTCGGGCTTGAGCACCATGAGCATGCGCTCCTGGCTTTCCGAGAGCATCATCTCATAGGCGCTCATGCCGGTTTCGCGGCACGGCACACGGTCGAGATCGAGCGTCACGCCGAGATCGCCTTTGGCGCCCATCTCCACAGCAGAGCAGGTCAGGCCAGCCGCGCCCATGTCCTGAATGGCGATGACGCAGCCCTTGGCCATGATTTCGAGACAGGCTTCGAGCAGGAGCTTTTCCGAGAACGGATCGCCGACCTGCACGGTCGGGCGCTTCTCCTCGGCGTCGGCGCCGAATTCGGCCGAGGCCATGCTGGCGCCGTGGATGCCGTCGCGGCCAGTCTTCGAGCCGAGATAGACGATCGGCATGCCGACGCCGGAGGCCGCCGAGTAGAAGATCTTGTCGGCGTCGGCGATCCCCACCGCCATCGCATTGACCAGGCAATTGCCGTCATAGCGGCGGTGAAAGCGCACTTCGCCGCCGACCGTCGGCACGCCGAAGGAATTGCCGTAGCCGCCAATACCGGCGACCACGCCGGAGACGAGGTGGCGGGTCTTCGGATGGCCCGGATCGCCGAAGGAGAGCGCGTTGAGGCAAGCGATCGGCCGCGCGCCCATGGTGAAGACATCGCGCAGAATGCCGCCGACGCCGGTCGCCGCGCCCTGATACGGCTCGATATAGCTCGGGTGGTTGTGGCTCTCCATCTTGAACACCACCGCGAGCCCATCGCCGATGTCGATGACGCCGGCATTCTCGCCCGGCCCCTGGATCACCCACGGCGCCTTGGTCGGGAGCGTGCGCAGATGGACTTTCGAGGATTTATACGAGCAGTGCTCGTTCCACATCGCCGAGAAGATGCCGAGCTCGGTGAATGTCGGCACGCGGCCGATGAGCTTGAGGATGCGCGCGTATTCGTCGGGCTTGAGCCCGTGCTCAGCGACAAGTTCAGGCGTGATGGCGGGTTCGTTGCGGTATCATGGTTCTGCTTGGGCTCGCTGCCCGCCGAGGTAACGTAAGCGGCGGCTGCGTTCCAGCCTCAATTTCGATCCGGTGGGGCTCAACCGCGCAACGCCTTTTCGGCGAGCGCGATCCACTCCGCCTGGACGCGACGGACATATTTCGGGGCGCGCTTGAGCTGGGTCAGAACCTCGGTGAAGACCGCCTTCGCCTCGTTCTGCCGGCCGGCTTTGTCGAGCAGCAGGCCGTAACGCACACGCGCTTCGGCGCCCGGGTAATAGTTCGCCACCGCTTGATACTCGTAGAGCGCGTCGTCGGTGCGGCCACTTTCTTCCAGCGCGCGGGCGTAGAGCAAATGAGCTTCGGCGGATTGGTAATCCGGCCAGCGTTTGCGCAAATCGTCCAGCGTGGCGACGGCTTCCTGCGGGTGGCTGCGGCCGAATTGAGCGCGCGCCCTGCCGAGCGCATAGATCGGGTCGTCACCCATCGGCAGCGCGAGAATGTGCTCGTAGTGATATTCCGCTTCGGTGAACTTCCCCAGTTCAAGACACTCTTCGGCAAGCGCCGCGCGATTGGCGATGGTGTCGGCGACTTCGAGCTGCTCGGTGAGCGCGCGGTAACGCTTCGATGGATCGAGCGTATTGACCACGTGCCGGCGCGCCTTTTGGCCCTGGACGCTGCCGAACCATTCCGGCGCGAGCTCCACCAGCACATAAGCAAGCGCGCCGAAGCCGGGGATGAACAGGATGATGTAGCCCCACGGCCAGAAGCGGCCGGTCTTCGCCGCATGCACGATCAGGCCGACATTGATGAGAAGGAGGACGATGCCGAACGGCATGGAAACCTCAGGAAATGCTTTGGGCCCGCGACGCTCAGGCAGCGTCGCTCAAATGATCCACAAGTCCCGCGAATAAGCCGCGCCCGTCAGTCCGCCCCATCGAAGCTTCTACATGATTTTCCGGATGCGGCATCATGCCGAGCACATTGCCGCGCTCGTTGACGATGCCGGCGATGGCGTTCATGGCGCCATTGTGATTCCAGTCGGGATCGACCATGCCGTCGGGCGAAGCATAGCGGAACAGCACCCTGCCCTCGCCTTCAAGCCGCGCGATGGTTTGGCCATCGGCGATGTAATTGCCCTCGCCGTGCGCGACCGGGACGCGGATCACCTGACCGGCATTGTAGCCGCGGGTGAACGGCGTGTCGGAGCGCTCCACGCGCAGATAAACGTCGTGACAGATGAAGCGCAGCTGCGCATTGCGCATCAGCACGCCCGGCAACAGTCCTGCTTCACAAGCGATCTGGAATCCGTTGCAGACCGCGAGGACGAGCCCGCCCTTGGCGGCGAAGGCGCGCACCGCCTCCATGATCGGCGCGCGCGCCGCGATCGCGCCGCAGCGCAGATAATCGCCGTAGGAAAAGCCGCCCGGAATGACGACAAGATCGGTGCCGGGCGGCAGCGCCGGCTCCGCATGCCAGACCATCGCCGGCGCGCGGCCGGAGACGAGCCGCAGCGCCCGCGCCATGTCGCGCTCGCGATTGATGCCGGGAAAAACGAGCACGGCCGATTTCATCGCGCGCTTTCCGTAGAGCGGGACGAGTTATCGTTGGATCGGCATCCCGCTGTAGCTTTTTGTTTGAGCATGATCTTTCCGGAAAACCGGTTTCCACTTTTCCGGATCATGCTCTAGATCGAATTATTTTGCGACCCGCCAGGCTTGCCGCCCGGCGGCGTCTCCGTTCCCGGCGGCAACGGCGGACCTTCCTCGATATTCATGACCTCGACGAACTGATCGAGCGTCTTCTTCGCCCAGTCCCGGTTCTGCGAGGTCGAAAAAACGCGGATCATCACCGGACCGGCAAACACGATCGCGGAATCAAGATAGGTCGCGGTCTTGCCCTTGGAGAATTTGGTTTCGCTCACGACCGCCGGATAGCCTTTGAGCGTGGCGGTCTTGGAGCTCATTGTTTCGATCTTCTCGGCGCCATCGGTGAGGATTTCGCGCGCCGCGTCGAGCGCCCGCATGCTCTTGGGGAGTTCGACCTTCGCGAATTTTTCCAGCGCCTGCGGATCGGGATGCCGGGTCGGACTTTTCAAGAATGTAATGGTCACGGTTGCGGCGTCGGGACAGGCCAGCGGCTTGCACTTGAACACGCGCACCATGCCGTTGGCGGAGCGCTGTCCGTCCCACTTGTCGGGCTCCGGCGCCTTGGTGGTGATCCGCACGCCGCCCGGCTTGATCGGCTTTGAGGCATCGTCGCCGCCCGTCTGAGCGGACACCGGGACGGCAAAGACAACGGCGCAGAAAGCCGCAACAATGGAAGTCTTCATCTTCGCGCTGCCGAGCCCGGTGTTGGCGGAGGCCTTCTATCACAGATCGCGCTAGGGCAGAACCTCAACCCGATAGTTCTCGATCACGGTGTTGGCGAGGAGCTTCTCTGCCGCGTTCTTGAGCGCCACCTCCGCACCCGCGCGGTCGGCGCCCTCGATCTCGATGTCGAATACCTTGCCCTGGCGCACGCTGGCAATGCCGCCGACGCCGAGCGAGCGCAGCGCGCCTTCAATGGCTTTGCCTTGCGGATCGAGGATGCCGGATTTCAGTGTGACAGTGACGCGGGCTTTCATGGCGATGCTGCTAACGAGGCGACGGCCCTTGAACAGAGAGGAATGTGACGAACGAACCCGGTTATTCCAGCCCGGTGTCGCGGTAGATTTCCGACACCGGCAGCAAGATGCCAAGCGCCGGCAATTCGATCGTGTCGGAGAGCGAGCGGTAGCGCCGTTCTGCGAATCCGGTATCTCGCGCGAATACGACGACATCCACTGCGTCCTGCGCGACAACGATATAGTGTGTGAGCGACGGCAGGCTCGTATAGGCGGTCCGCTTCCAGCGCAGATCGCGATCCGCCATCGACGGCGAGAGGATCTCGAAGGCTGCGATCATCTCGCCCGTGTCGCGCTGCGCGGGATCAGCAGAAAATGCCGCGCGCGGCATGATGAGTAGGTCCGGCTCAGGGCGGTTAGTGCGCGAGACGCGGATTCCAAGCCCGGGAAGTATGGCCCACGACGCCTTGAGTTCACGCTCTCTGTTTCCAAGCGCAATTAAAATATTTCTGACTATCCATTGATGAACCGGACTTGGCGAAGCATTCAAGATCGGCTCCCCGTCGATCAGCTCCCACTTCTCATCGTCCGGCCGAGTGTCGGTGAAGGCGTAAAATTCCTTCACCGTCATCGGACCGGTCTTGATCGTCGGGACGCCCACGGAGCGCGCTCCTGAGAATCAGCTCTTCACGAGAACAGGCCCTGCCCCCTGCGGCCGTTCGCCCTCGCTCATGATGCCGAGCCGTTTAGCAACTTCGGTATAGGCTTCCAGCAAGCCGCCGAGGTCGCGCCGGAAGCGGTCCTTGTCGAGCTTCTCGTTCGACTTGATGTCCCACAGCCGGCAGGAGTCCGGAGAAATCTCGTCGGCAACGACAATGCGCATCATGTCGTTTTCCCACAGCCGGCCGGTCTCCATCTTGAAATCGACCAGGCGGATGCCGACGCCGAGGAAAAGTCCGGATAGGAAGTCGTTGACGCGGATGGCGAGCGACATGATGTCGTCGATCTCCTGCGGCGTCGCCCAGCCGAACGCGGTGATGTGCTCTTCCGACACCATCGGGTCGTTGAGTTGATCGTTTTTGTAATAAAATTCGATGATCGAGCGCGGCAGTTGCGTGCCTTCCTCGATGCCGAGCCGCTGCGACAAGGAGCCGGCAGCGACGTTGCGCACCACGACCTCGAGCGGAATGATCTCCACCTCGCGGATGAGCTGCTCGCGCATGTTGAGGCGGCGGATGAAGTGCGTCGGCACCCCGATGTCGTTGAGGTGCTGAAAGACGTATTCCGAGATCCTGTTGTTAAGGACCCCCTTACCTTCGATCACCTGATGCTTTTTGGCATTGAAGGCGGTCGCGTCATCCTTGAAGTGCTGAATTAGGGTTCCCGGCTCCGGCCCTTCATAGAGGACCTTCGCCTTGCCCTCGTAAATGCGGCGACGGCGGCTCATCGGAGTGTACCGTGGCTTGGTGAAATCCATGGAAATGCCGTGGCTCCAGTTCTGTTCTCGGTCCGCGGCGGCGGCAGTGGGGCGTGCAACTCAAACGCGCCCCTCCGCGACGGAAAGGCTAGCTGAACGCGGCGCGGAGTACAATTGACATAGACCCGCGACGGCTTGCCCGCAACGGCGATATTCGTCCCGTTCACGGTTGCCTTGACGGGCCACCCCCTATATGCAAGGCGCAAGCTTTTTTTCCGGCAGTTCCAATCAGCACCAGGGCGAAGGGCATGACTAGTTTCGACAAGCGCGAAGAGGCCTTCGAGCAGCAATTCGCGCATGACGAAGAGCTTCAATTCAAGGCGACTGCGCGCCGCAACAAGCTTCTCGGCCAGTGGGCGGCGGAAAAGCTCGGATTGAGCGGCGCGGAAGCGGAAAGTTACGCCAAGTCGGTGGTGATGGCCGATTTCGAAGAGGCCGGCGATCACGACGTGCTGCGCAAGATCCGCAAGGATTTCGACGCCAAGGGCGTGGCGCAATCGGACCACCAGATCGGCCGTGTGATGTCCGAGCTGCTGGAAAAGGCGGTTGCCGACATCAAAGCGGGCAAGTAGGCAAGCTCAAGCGTCGCGCAACGCTTCAGCACGGGCGAGCGGATGGCGATTCCCACTTTCAATCTCGCGCGGGCGTTGGGCGCGGGCGAAACCGTGTTCAGCGGTTGGTGCAGCCTGCCCTACCCGATCGTCGCGGAAATGATCGGCCGCGAGGGCTTCGCCGCGGTCACGCTGGAAGCGCAGCACGGGCTGTGGGATGTGAGCGGATTGCTCACGGGCGTCGCCGCTGTGCGGCAGAGCGGCGCGGCGCCGATGGTGCGCGTGCCGGTCGGCGACTTCGCGCTCGTGTCGCGGGCGCTCGATTTCGGCGCCGAAGGCATCATCGCGCCGATGATCAACACCGCCGCCGATGCACGCGCGTTCGCCGCGGCGGCGAAATATCCGCCCATAGGAGAACGGAGCTGGGGCCCGCACCGCGTGACGTCGCTTGCCGGGCTTACCGATCAGTCGGTGTATCTGCGCGAAGCCAACGATAATGTGATCGCGCTCGCCATGATCGAGACCCGCACGGCGCTCGCCAATCTGCAGGCGATCGTCGAGACACCGGGCATCGACGGGCTATTCCTCGGCCCGTCGGACTTGTCGATCGCGCTGTCGGACGGCAAGAGCCTCGACCCGCTATCGAAAGATGTGGAGCGGGAGCTCGATCGCATCGTTGCCGCCTGTGAGCAGGCCGGCAAAGTGCCGGGCGCGTTTTGCCACACCGCCGAGCGGGCGGCAGCGCTCAAAAAGCGCGGCATGCGCTTCCTCGCGGTGATGAGCGATATCGCGATGCTGCGCGCCGGCGCGGCGGCGGCACTCAAGGTGCTTAAGGGCTAACGCGCTGTCGAACGCGGCGCAGGAGCGTCCGCGAAGCGGCGCGCCGGGCATGTTCACGTTCAGCCGCGGCCTGGCAGCATACGCACGAGCGTGCGGTCGCCAAACACATAGTGATGGATCAAGGCCGCTGCGGCGTGAATGCCGGCGAGGATCAGAAGCGCATTGGCGAGAAGCTCATGCACTTCCATCACGCGGTGCGCGGCGGCGCGATCGGCCGGCCACGGCGACGCTAGGTGCCAGACGCCGAAGATCGGCAGCGCGTTGCTGCGCTTGAGCTGCGCGACAATGCCGACGATCGGCACCGCCAGGAGCAGCGCATAGAGCGCATAGTGGCCGAGCGTAGCGGCAATCTCCCCTGCCCGGCCGAAGCGGGTCGGCAACACCGCCGGAGGGCGATTGGTAAAACGCCAAAGAAGGCGCACGGCGAGCAATACGAGAACGAATTCTCCCAGCGCGACATGGGTGGCGAACGCGGAATCGCGTGCGACCCCTTTCGGGAAATCGTCGATGAACTGCCCGAGCAGCCAGCCGGCCACCACGCAAATCACCGTGGCCCAGTGCAGCACCTGCGGGAGGGCGCCGTAACGCGTTTCTGTATTGACCAATTGCATCGTCAAAATTTCCTATTTGGGCAAAATTCTTACACCGCCGCATCGGGCGGAAGTTTGATCTCGCGCAATGCGCGCAATCACCCAATGTTTTGGTCGATTTGGCCGAGCGCCGCTGCGAGGTCGGTTTCGACGAGCGCCGACGCAAGCGTGACAATTCGGTAGCCGCGTTCGACGAGCCAGGCGTGCTTGTCGGCGCGCACTTTGGCGGCGGCGGCCTCCTCGTGCGCCGGCACAAGATCGACCACCACGCGCAGCGGGAAGGACACAAAGTCGCAGATATGCGGGCCGACCGGCGTCTGCCGCTTGAAGCCGCGGTTGGCAAAGCGGCGGTCGTTCACAAGTGCCTGCCAGAGCGCGCGCTCGGCTTCGGTCGGATTGCGGCGCAGAAGCCGCGCCAAGCCGCGCACCGGGCCGCGCTCCGACGGCACACGGCCTTCGCCATGCTCGGCGAGCAGCGCGCGCAGCATTTCGGCTTCCGCGCCGTCGAGCACGCCGCCGCGCGCGGGCCCCTTGCGGCCTTCGGCGATCGCCATGATCACGCCGTGCAAGGTCTGAATATCCTGCTGCGTCGGCTGCATGCGCGTGAAGATGTTGCGCAGATTGATCTGCATCGTGTCGCGCTTGTCCGGCGGGCGGAAGAACTCGACCTTCTCCAACTCGCGCTCGAGCGATGCGAAGAAGGCGTGGAGCTGCTCCTTCGGCGCCGGCGCGGATTTTTCCGGCATGACGAACGGCAACTGCCCGCCGCTTGCGAGCTTGGACCATTCGTAAGCGACGATCACCACGGCCTGCGCCAGATTGAGCGACGCGAAGGCGGGATTGACCGGTAGCGTGAGGATGCGGTCGGCAAGCGCGATCTCGTCATTCTCGAGCCCATTGCGCTCACGGCCGAACACGACGGCGACGGTTTCGCCGGCGGCAACCTGCGGGGCCATCAGGGCTGCCGCCTCGGGCGCGCTGACCACGGGCTTGGCCTGGTCGTGCGCGCGAGCGGTTGCCGCAACGACGAAAGTGCAATCGGCGATCGCCTGTTCCAGGCTGTCGAACAGCACGGCGCCATCGAGAATGCGGTCGGCGCCGGCCGCCATCATGCGCGCCTTGTCGTTCGGCCAGCGCTGCCGCGGCGCCACCAACCGAAGCCGCGACAGGCCGAAATTCGCCATGGCGCGCGCGGCAGCGCCGATATTCTCGCCGAGCTGCGGCTCGACCAGAACGATGACCGGTCCGGGCCGCTCCTCCCATTGCTTCGTCTTATCGGTCCCGGCGCCCGGCATGGAATGCTTCGACTGCTCCGTTATTGGGCAAGCCGCCGCCGCGGCGGCCCGGCATCCATAACCACGAAAAGGCAGCGAACGGAAAGGGTTGCGGCATCATTGCGCACGCCTTGGCGCAAACGAGGCTCGGCCTTCGGCCCGCCCCGAAATGACGGCAACGCCTTTCTCCGCCGCAGCGCGGATGCTATAGCGACGCCGCCGGCGCAGTGGGCGCACCCACCGGCCGCGCACCGTTCCTATCGCATTTCCCATCCATTCCGCGCTGCAAGGGTCCCTCTCTCCATGGCGAAAATCAAAGTGGTCAATCCGGTCGTCGAAATGGACGGCGACGAGATGACCCGGATCATCTGGCAATACATCAAGGACAAGCTGATCCATCCCTATCTCGATATCAATCTGCTCTATTTCGATCTCGGCATTCAGAAACGCGACGAGACGCGCGACCAGATCACCATCGACGCCGCGGAAGCGACCAAGAAGGTGGGCGTCGCGGTGAAGTGCGCGACCATCACGCCCGATGAAGCGCGGGTGAAGGAATTCAACCTGCATGAGATGTATCGCTCGCCCAACGGCACCATCCGCAACATCCTCGGCGGAGTGATTTTCCGCGAGCCGATCATCTGCAAGAACGTGCCGCGGCTGGTGCCGGGCTGGACCAAGCCGATCATCATCGGCCGCCACGCCTACGGCGACCAATACCGCGCCACCGACTTCAAAGTGCCCGGCAAGGGCAAGCTTTATCTGACCTTCGTCGGCGACGACGGCGCCGAGATCAAGCGCGAAGTGTTCCAGTTCCCCGGCGCAGGCGTCGCCATGGCGATGTACAATCTCGACCAATCGATCCGCGACTTCGCCCGCGCGTCGATGAACTTTGCGCTCAACCGCGGCTATCCGCTCTACCTCTCGACCAAGAACACGATCGTCAAAGTCTATGACGGCCGCTTCAAGGATATTTTCCAGGAAATCTTCGACAAGGAGTTCAAGGCGGCGTTCGAGAAGAAGGGGCTGACCTACGAACACCGGCTGATCGACGACATGGTGGCGGCGGCGCTCAAATGGTCGGGCGGCTATGTCTGGGCCTGCAAGAACTATGACGGCGACGTGCAATCCGACACGGTGGCGCAGGGCTATGGCTCGCTCGGTCTGATGACCTCGGTGCTGACCACGCCGGACGGCAAGATCGTGGAAGCGGAAGCCGCCCACGGCACGGTGACGCGGCATTACCGCGAGCATCAGAAGGGCCGCGAGACCTCGACCAATTCGGTCGCGTCGATTTTCGCCTGGACGCGCGGGCTCGCGCACCGCGCCAAGCTCGACAACAATGCCGCGCTCGCGAAATTCGCCTCTACGCTTGAAAAGGTCACGGTGGATACGGTCGAGGCAGGCTTCATGACCAAAGACCTGGCGCTCCTGGTCGGCCCCGACCAGAAGTGGCTCACCACCACCGGCTTCCTCGACAAGGTGGGCGAGAATTTGAAGAAGGCGATGGGCTAAAGCGATGGCAAGCGGCAACGCCGGTACTGTCCCTCTGCTGACTGCCGCGCTCGCGCTGGCCGCGGGCGCATTGTCGGCTGGGCGTGGCGCGGGCGCAATTGCCCGACGCCATCGCTGCACTCGACGCGGCGCCGCTCGTCACCCTCCATGCCGAAGGGGCGCAGATCTATGAGTGCAAGACCGGCAGCGACGGCAAGCTCACTTGGACTTTCCGCGAGCCGATCGCCTCGCTGATGCTCGACGGCCGCACGGTCGGACGCCACTATGCCGGGCCGACATGGGAGCATGTCGACGGCAGCAGCGTGCAGGCCAAGGTCATCGGCAACGCGCCGGGCGCGACGGCAAACGATATTCCCTGGCTCAAGCTTGAAGTGGTCGAGCGCCGCGGAACCGGCGCGCTTGGCGGCGCCGACATTATCCAGCAAATCAACACCGCCGGCGGCGTTCTGCACGGCTCATGCGACCGCGCGGGCAGCCTGCGCAGCGTCGGCTACTCCGCCGATTACGTGTTCCGGCGCAAGGACAGATAAGGTGGCGGCGATTTGCCGCCTCGTGACGCAAACGCAGGCATCGCGGTGGCAGGCGCGCGCGGGCGAGCCTATTTAACAGTAGTAACAGTCATGGCGAGTTAACAGTCATGGCGAACCAGAAGATCAATGTCGGGACGATCGTGGTGGTGGCGGTGCTGATCGCTATCATGATCGGAGCGCTGTGGTTTGCCGCCAGCGCCTGGACCGCGGTGTCCGGCCCGCCGATGCCGCCCGTCGGCTACGCCGCCATGATCCTGGGCGTCGTGCTGTCGCTTGTGGTCGGCTGCGGGCTGATGGCGCTTCTCTTCTATTCGAGCCGTCACGGCTACGACGAGCAGCATCCGCCTGACGAGCTTGGGTGAGGCTGCAGCGTGCGCGGCGTTGGCGACGAGCTTCGCGCTTTGAGCCAATCGCGAGTGAATAGAATTTTTACCCCGCACATCAACGAGATTTGAACTTTTCTCCGGTAAGCACTTACCCCGCGGACGGCACCGGGTTTGGGTCTGCCGCAGCGAAACAGCGCCGCTCGCCGGCGCGAATAAAAAACTCGGGGGCTCAATGTATAGCGTTCGGAACTGGATCGGTGTGGGCGCCGCCGCGCTCCTTGCCGGTGCGCTCACCTTTGCGACGACGGCAGGTTTTGCGATGCCGCGTTACGACGGCTTGTGGAGCGTCTCCATCGTGACGACCAAAGGCGACTGCATCGCGAGCTATCGCTATCCGATGCGCATCGCCAACGGCATTCTGGTCAATGGCGGCGACATTGCGGTTGACGTCGCCGGCCGCGTCGGAGGCGACGGCCTCGTGACGGTGATCCTGAGCCACGGCGACACGCGCGCCTCGGGCTTCGGCCGGCTCGCCGCCAAAACCGGCGCCGGCACGTGGCGGACGACGACCTGCGCGGGCTCGTGGACGGCGGAACGGCGGTCGTAAGACTGCTCTGCCCAAAAAACACGTTGCCCGCATACGACAATCCCGGACCGGCAGTGGGTGCTTGCGCACCGCACCGCGTCCGGGATACGCGCCGACGCTACTGACTTCCGTGTTTAGAGCGACAATTGCTTCGGATTGAATCGATTGTCGCTCTAGCTTTTTGATGGAGCATGATCTGATCGGAAAACCGGTACCCACTTTTCCGGATCATGCGCTTTGATGGAGCATGATCCGATCGGAAAACCGGTACCCACCGGTCGGGTCAAAAGCCCGAGGGCATGCTTTTCCGGATCATGCTCGAGCCAAACCCTCACCCTTCCGCGGCATCGTCGTCGTCGCCATCGCCTTCTTCTTCACCGGCGAGGATTTTTTCGGCGATGAGCCCGGCATTCTGGCGGATGGCGGTTTCGATTTTCCCGGCGATGTCCGGATTGTTCTTGAGGAAGGTCTTGGCGTTCTCGCGGCCCTGGCCGATCCGCTGGCTGTCGTAGGAGAACCAGGCGCCGGATTTTTCCACCACGCCGGCCTTGACGCCGAGATCGATCAACTCGCCGTTCTTGGAGACGCCTTCGCCATACATGATGTCGAATTCGACCTGCTTGAAGGGCGGCGCGAGCTTGTTCTTGACCACCTTGACGCGGGTCTGATTGCCGACGACTTCGTCGCGTTCCTTGATCGCGCCGATGCGGCGGATGTCGAGGCGCACCGAGGCGTAGAATTTCAGCGCATGACCGCCGGTGGTGGTCTCCGGCGAGCCGTACATCACGCCGATCTTCATGCGGATCTGATTGATGAAGATCACCATGGTATTGGAGCGGTTGATCGAGGCGGTGAGCTTGCGCAGCGCCTGGCTCATCAGGCGGGCCTGCAAGCCGGGCTGGCTGTCGCCCATCTCGCCTTCAAGCTCGGCGCGCGGCACGAGCGCGGCGACCGAATCGATGACCAGAATGTCGACGGCGCCGGAGCGCACGAGCGTATCGGCGATTTCCAGCGCCTGCTCGCCGGCATCGGGCTGCGAGATCAGAAGGTCGTCGACATTGACGCCGAGCTTGCGGGCATAGATCGGATCGAGCGCGTGCTCGGCGTCGATGAAGGCGCAAATGCCGCCCTTTTTCTGCGCCTCGGCGAGGCAATGCAAAGCCAGCGTAGTCTTGCCGGAGGATTCCGGACCGTAGATTTCGACGACGCGGCCGCGCGGCAGCCCGCCGATGCCGAGCGCGATGTCGAGCCCCAGCGAGCCGGTGGACACTGTGTCCACATCCATCGCCGCCATATTCTTGCCGAGCCGCATGATCGAGCCCTTGCCGAAGCTGCGCTCGATCTGGGAGAGCGCGGCATCAAGAGCTTTCGATTTGTCCATGGACGATCCTTCGACGAGACGAAGCGCTGCACTCATTGTTCGGTGGCTCCTTATGGCCGGGATTCGACAGGCTCACAACGGAAACGCCGGACGGCCCCCGATGTGCTCCCCGTTGCGAGGATCGAGGCAATGTACACTATTTGTTCTCGGTTCGCAATATGTTCTTTTCGGGGG